>NZ_LMWH01000257.1 GCF_001507435.1 Streptomyces sp. NRRL F-5122 | reverse complement strand
TCGCGGCCGCCGCCGCGATGAAGATGACGTGCCCGAGATGATCGGGTTGAGCCGTCCCGGCTCCTGGCTGAGGTGCCTGCGCTGTGCTGGTCACGTGTGTAACTCCTCGGGCCACCGGCAACGTCGCCGGGGGTGGGGGGTGAGCCCTGTCAGGTAGCGAGACCTGAAGGTAAAAGCAACGTTGCAGAGACTATGCCTTCAAGTTTCGAAGTCAATAGTCAGGTAGCTGTGAACTTTGACCCCAGGACTGAACCCATAGCGTTCAGTAGTTGAACTCAACAGGTACGGGGACCGTTACAGGTCGCACCCGGCTAGCGCAGCCGCTGGGAGATGACCTTCGACACACCGTCGCCCTGCATGGAGACGCCGTACAGCGCGTCGGCCACCTCCATCGTGCGCTTCTGGTGCGTGATCACGATCAGCTGCGAGGCCTCCTGCAGCTCCTGCATGATGCGGATCAGCCGCTGCAGGTTGGTGTCGTCGAGGGCGGCCTCGACCTCGTCCATGACGTAGAACGGGCTGGGACGCGCCTTGAAGATGGACACGAGCAGCGCGACGGCGGTCAGCGACCGCTCGCCGCCGGAGAGCAGCGAGAGCCGCTTGACCTTCTTGCCCGGCGGCCGCGCCTCGACGTCGACACCCGTGGTGAGCATATTGTCCGGGTCGGTCAGCACGAGCCGCCCGTCGCCGCCGGGGAAGAGCCGGCTGAAGACGCCCTCGAACTCCCGTGCGGTGTCCCGGTAGGCCTCGGTGAAGACCTGCTCGACGCGCTCGTCGACCTCCTTCACGACCTGAAGCAGGTCGGCACGGGTCTTCTTGAGGTCCTCGAGCTGTTCGCTGAGGAACTTGTGACGCTCCTCCAGCGCCGCGAACTCCTCCAGCGCGAGCGGGTTGACCTTGCCGAGCTGCTGATAGGCGCGCTCCGCGGCCTTGAGCCGCTTCTCCTGCTCGCCGCGGACGAAGCGGCGCGGCTGGTTGCGCGGGTGCTCAGGGTCCTCGGGCAGCTCCTCGCCCTCGGCGGGCAGCGACGGCGGTACCGGCTGGTCAGGACCGTAGTCGGCGATCAGCCCGGCCGGTTCGACACCGAGTTCCTCCAGCGCCTTGGTCTCGAGTTGCTCTATGCGCAGCCGCTTCTCGGCGCCGAGCACCTCACCGCGGTGGACGGAGTCCGTGAGCTTGTCGAGCTCGGACTTCAGGTCGCGGCCCTCGGTGCGGGCGGTGGCGAGCTCCTGCTCCCGACGGGTCTTGGCGGCGTCCGCGGCGGTGCGTTCGGCCTCCGCCCGGCCCAAGGAGATCTCGACATGGGCGAGGAGCTGCCGGGCGCCGGAGGCGACGGCCTCCGCGACGGCGGCCTCGTGCCGCAGCCGGGCCCGGCGCTGTTCGGCGCGGGCGCGGGCCTCCCGTTCGGCACGGGCGGCCCGGTCGAGGGAGTCGGCGCGTCCGGCCAGTCCCTTGACCCGTTCCTCGTGCGTACGGACCTGGAGCCTGGCCTCCATCTCGGTCTGGCGCGCGTTCGCCCCGTCGGCGGCGAGCCGGTCCCGCACGGAGGTGTCGGGCTCCTCCTCCACCGGCATCTCCTCGGCGACGGCGAGCCGCTCGGCGAGTTCCTCGACCTCTCCCAGGGCCTTCTCCAGGGCCTCCTGCGCCCGGGCGGCGGCCGCGGTGGAGCGCTCGGCCTCTCCCGCGGCACCGCGTGCCTGGCCGGCCAGCCGCCCGAGCTGCTGGGCGACGGAGGACTTCTCGCGCTCGGCAGCGCGCCGGCGCTCCCCCACCTCGTCGACGAGCGCGGCGCACTCCCTGCGCCGCTCGCCCGCCTGCCGCTGCTCCTCGGTCAGCTCCTCGCATCTGACGGCGAGTTCTTCCAGCTCGGCGGCGGCCTCGTCGACGGAGGCCTGCACCTCGAGCAGGCTGGGCGCACCGGCGGAGCCGCCGTGTGCGAAATGCGCCCCGAGGAGGTCACCCTCGGCTGTGACGGCGGTCAGATCGGGCCACCTGTAGACGAGCTCCTCGGCGTCCTCGAGGCTGCCCACCACGACGACGCCGCGCAGCAGCCGCCGCACGGCGGACATCAGCTCGGCGGGACCACGGACGAGATCGGCCGCGTGCACGGCCCCGGGGGCGGGCTCCTGCTCGGGTACGTCGTCGGGGGCGCCGCTCAGCAGCAGGGCCGCCCGCCCCGCGTCCTGCTTGCGCAGCAGCCGGATCGCCTCGGCCGCGGCGCCCGGAGTGGTGACCGCGACGGCGTCCGCGGCCGCACCGAAGGCCGCCGCGAGCGGCACCTCATGGCCCGGGGTCACCGAGAGCAGCTCGGCCACGGGACCGAGCAGACCGGTGAGACGGTCCTTCGCGTCGAGCAGGGCGCCCGTGCCGTCCTTGCGGCGCAGGCCCAGGGCGAGCGCCTCGTGGCGGGCCGCGACCGCGGCGCGCCGGCGTTCGGTGGTGGTGGCCGCCTCGCGGGCGGCCGACAGGGCGGTTTCCGCACCGGCGAGGGCCCGCTTCGCTGCCTCGTGCTGCTCGGCCAGGTCGGCGTCACCCGCGTCGAGGCCGTCGACCTCGACCTTCAGCGTCTCGTACTCCTCCTGGGCGACGGCGGCGCGTTCCTGTGCCTCGTCCCGGGCGGCGGCGAGGCGGTCGATCTCGGCCTGCGCGGAGGCGGCCCGCGAACGGGCAGCGTTTACCTGACCGTTCAGCCGGGCGAGACCCTCACGGCGGTCGGCGATGGCGCGGGCCGCGTCCTTCAGCCGCCGCTCCTCGATCGTGAGTTCGCGCTCCAGTTCGGACCGGTGTGCGACGGTGTCGTCCAGCGCGCGCTCGGCCGCCTCGAGGGCGGCCTCCAGTTCGGCCTCCTGCTCGCGAATGCGCTCCGCCTCGCGCTCCATGTCCTCGGGGTCGCGTCCACGCCGCTCCTCCGGGGGCGCCGAGGTGGCGCTCTTCACCCGGGCGTCGGCGAGCGAGATCGTGCCGCGCACCCGCTCCGCGAGCTGGGACAGCTCGTACCAGGTCTGCTGTGCGCGCTGCAGACGTGGCGTCAGCTGCCGGACCTCGTCCTCCAGGAGCGCCTCGCGCTGCAGTGCCTTCTTCAGTTCGGCCTCGGCGGCCTCCTTGCGCTCCTTGAGCGCCGCCTCGTCCGCGATCTCGGCCCTGAGCCCTTCCCTCAGCCGTACCAGATCGTCGGCGAGCAGCCGCAGGCGGGCGTCCCGGAGATCTGCCTGGATCACCGCCGCTCGGCGGGCGACCGCCGCCTGCCGTCCCAGCGGTTTGAGCTGGCGGCGCAGTTCGTCGGTGAGGTCCTGGACGCGGGCGAGGTTCGCCTGCATGGCGTCCAGCTTCCGGAGGGCCTTCTCCTTGCGCTTGCGGTGCTTGAGCACGCCCGCGGCCTCTTCGATGAAGGCGCGGCGGCCCATGGGATCGGCGTGCAGCACGGAGTCGAGCTGGCCCTGGCCGACGATCACGTGCATCTCGCGGCCGATGCCGGAGTCGGAGAGGAGCTCCTGGATGTCGAGCAGACGGCAGGTGTCGCCGTTGATCTGGTACTCGCTGCCGCCGTTGCGGAACATGATCCGCGTGATGGTGACCTCGGCGTACTCGATCGGGAGGGCCCCGTCGCTGTTGTCGATGGTCAGTGAGACCTCGGCGCGACCGAGCGGGGGGCGCCCGGTGGTGCCGGCGAAGATGACGTCCTCCATCTTGCCGCCGCGCAGCGACTTGGCCCCCTGCTCGCCCATGACCCAGCTGAGCGCGTCCACGACATTGGACTTGCCCGAGCCGTTCGGGCCCACCACACATGTGATCCCCGGCTCGAACCGGAGCGTGGTGGCCGAAGCGAACGACTTGAAGCCGCGAAGGGTCAGGGCCTTGAGGTGCACGCCGCTGGACTCTACCTTCCGCCCGGTATCTCACTCCATGAACCCGCGGTTTCACCCATGAACGCGCAGGGCACACCATCCGTTAAGAAGACTGAAGGGGTGCGCGGGGGCAAGAAAGAAGGGACGCCGAGGCGTCCCTTGCAACTCTGACAACTGAGCGGTTGATAGGGGCTGCCCAACCACTGCGGGTGCCTTCGTGGAGCGATGCAGTGATCAGGTGAGCGCAGGCTCCGCCTGGTGTGCGTCGACGCTCTCCATGATCCTGTCGTGAGAAGCGGCAGCCGTCAGCGCGTCGTTCTCCGCCTGGATCCGTCCGAGCTCGGACTCGAGCTCTTGGACGCGCTGCTGGAGCCGTCGCATCTCGGCGAGGAGTCGCGGGTCGGAGCCGCCGACGTAACCGAGAAGCGCCTTTGCCATGATGGATGGTCCTCCACACTGAGTGACCGACCGATGCGGTGTGGGTCGTGAGGGATTCGCACCCGCGATGCTTGGCACTGTTGAGTTCTACGCCGTTCTTACATGCCAAACAGCTAAGGTGCGCGGGGCTTTCAGCGTCTCACCAAAAAGTTTGACGGTCAACACGATCACACCCTGCGTCGGGGGCGACCCGTGCGCGCGCTGCCCCGGCTGGGTGACGCTGCGGCTCCCAAGGGCCCCTGCGGGTGTGGAGATCATCCTTATCTTCGGAGCCTGCCACGCCCGGCGTTTCTTGGCAACCACCAGGCTCTTTCTGCTTCGGGCAGGTGCCAGTGGCATGTCCGTCCGCTTGTGCGGGACGGTCACCCGGTCATGGCTCAGCGAATCGCGAAGCCCTCGTATCCGCCGCGCGGGGTGTCCCAAATCTCAGTCACTCCGTCTACACGCCCGGGTGTGTCGTCGCCCCGGAGCCAGCCCAGCAGGACCTCGCATCCGCGCCGGGACCCCTCCGCCACCACCTGGACCCGACCGTCGTCGAGATTGGAGGCGAAGCCGCTCAGGTCACCGATCTCCAGCGCCTTGGCCCGCGTGTACCAGCGG
Source organism: Streptomyces sp. NRRL F-5122 (assembly GCF_001507435.1). Taxonomy (GTDB): domain Bacteria; phylum Actinomycetota; class Actinomycetes; order Streptomycetales; family Streptomycetaceae; genus Streptomyces; species Streptomyces lannensis. Next base: position 43,074 of record NZ_LMWH01000257.1, on the reverse strand, counting down.
AAACCCACGCCCTGGACACGTCCGCGCACCCATGCCACAAGCCGTGCTTCGTCGTTCATGGGTGCACGCTAACCGGCCAATGTCACAGTGGGCACTTCCTCCCCTTGCGCCATGCGGTAGCGTCCCCATCCATATGAAGCTCATGTGAAACTCACTCGATCGAGTGAGTTGCGCTGACCGCAAGACCAGGAAGGCCAGCAGATGGGACGCCACCGACGCTCCGCCGCCGGACGCGCCGCCACGGGGGGCCGCGCCACCGAAGTCACGCAGAAGCACCAGATCTCCGCGGAGGATTACGGTCCGGAGAACCTCTACGGCTTCGCCGCGGTGCTGGAAGCGGATCGGCTTGCGACCCGCTCGCACCGCAGGAAGAAGGCCGCGACCCCGGTACGCACGGGTCTGCTGGGAGTCTCCGCGGCCGTCGCGCTCGGCACCGTGGCGGTCGCCGCCGGGGTGCTGCCGGGCGCCAAGCAGTTCACCGTGAGCGGGGACGCCGGTGGCCCGCAGGCGGGGGGCGCCGCTCCGTCCGGCTTCGCGACCGAGCAGGGCGGTACGAGCGGCAGCGCCGACGACCGCGGGTCCACCTCCACGAGCCGCGACGACGACCGCGCGGCCGCGCCGACCACGCCGCCTCCGTCCACCTCGGCCGCCCCCTCGACGCCGGCGAAGGAGCCCTCGAAGGCACCGGCCCCGACCGCGACGAAGACGGCGACGGCCGCGCCTCCGGTGCAGCAGGAGACGACCGAGCCGCAGACCACGCCTCCGGCGAAGGTGACCGCCGAGGGAGCGGCCGCGGCCGCGGTCCTCAAGCTGGTCAACGACGAGCGCGCCAAGGTGGGCTGCAGCCCGGTGACCCCGAACGGCCCGCTGAAGAAGCTGGCGGAGGGGTTCAGCGAGGCCATGGCGGCACAGGGCTTCTTCGACCACACCGACCCCAGCGGCCAGGACCCGTGGGACCGCGCCGCGGCGCTCGGCATAACGGACCTGGGCGGCGAGAACATAGCCCGCGGCCAGGCGACCGCACAGGACGTGATGGTCGCCTGGATGAACAGCCCCGGCCACCGGGCGAACATACTGAACTGCGACTTCCAGACGCTGGGCGTGGGAGTGCACTTCGGGGACGGCGGCCCTTGGTGGACGCAGGACTTCGGCTACTGAGAACTCCCCAGGTCAGCGCCCTATGAGGTCTCCTGGGCCGTCTCGGGGCCGTCATCGGCAGCCCTCTCGTCACCGAAGACTGCATCGACGGCGGCCCGAGTACGGGTCGCGCTGGACGGCATCAAGTGCGTGTAGGTCCGCAGAGTGAAGCCGGGATCGTGGTGTCCCAGGTAGTCGCTCAGCGCCTTGATGCTCTCCTCCGCGTCCAGCAGCACAGACGCGTAAAAGTGCCGTAGTGCGTGCATCCCGTAGTCCCGCCCCGTGGCCGCACCAGCAGCACGGAGTGCAGGACGCCACTGCCGATCGTCGAAACGGTTGCGGTCGAGAGCCAGTCCCGTAGGACTTCGAAAGATCAAGCACCCGTCGTCGCTTCGCTCCTCCGGGCGGGCGGACGGCGCGTGAGGTCAGAACACATCGTGGCTGGGGCGGTCAGCTCTGCAGGTGCGACCAACCGTCCCGATTGGAAAAGGACTCGAAGCAGTAGCGGGTGGATCGATGCCACTCCTGCCCGGTTGCCATCTCGTACGCCTGATCCGGCATGTACAGAAGCCACTCGCCGTCATAGGTGGTGGCAGTGAAGGGCGCAAACTTGGAAGCGTCGAAGAAGACGGCTTCGTAGACGGCTCTCCCGGCGGCGACCACGGCACAGCGCGCGTACAGGAAGTGATCTCCAGACTGCGGAAAGGGGCTGCCGTCGCTATCGGTCATGTCGGCTACCGGCAGCAGACCGAACTTCTCCTGGTCGAGACGATAGAGAGCTTCCGACAGCCGTTCAGCGAATCCGATGATCTCAGGCACCGGACGAGTTGCTAGCTCTTGGGCAAGGCGGTGGCAGCCTGTATCGCTCGCCTCTCCATGCAGGGTGTCGATGAGTGCCCAGAAGTCAGACCAGGTCATCACGGGGGCAGCCTGCCAGATCACGGGATGATCTGTCTCGGGCCGTCTTGGGGCCGTGCGAGGCGGACCGGCGTTGACAGACGATGACAGCTAGCAACCGTGTCGGCCCAGGTCAGGGAGGCGTCGCGAGGGAGGCCTCCAGGTGAGAGGCTGCCTGCACCACTTCCAGAAGAACCGATCGAGTGCCCATGCGCCCCTGACTCGACCATTGCAACTCCCGGCCAAAGTCGCTCCGTAAGGTGTTTGGCGGTCCGGAAGAGTGGGGTGTGGCTCTAAAGTCGCTTGCCCCCGGCGGCTCCGGTGGAGAGCCACCCCGCTCTTCGGGACGCCCGGGCCGCTGATTGAGATGTGCGAATCGGTCGCTGTTTACGGAGCTGACGGCGGGGTGTCCTCGGACCGGAACGGCACGCTGTCCGAGGCCGAGGAGACGCACATGACCACACAGATGCCCTGCTTATGGGTCGGTATCGACGCCAGCAAGGCCCACCACTGGTGGGTCGCCATCGACAACACCGGAACCACCGTCTGGAGCCGGAAGGTCAGCAACGACGAGGCCGTCATTCTCGCCGGCCTGAGCGAGGTCCTCGCACTGGCCGGTGAGGTCCGATGGGCAGTGGATCTCACCGGCACCGCGCCCGCCCTGCTGTTGGCCCTGCTCGCCGACCACGGCCAACAAGTCATCTACGTACCGGGCCGAACGGTCAACCGCATGGCCGGCGCCTACCGGGGCGAGGCAAAGACCGACGCCCGCGACGCCTACGTCATCGCCGATACCGCCCGCCTGCGACGAGACTTCGCCCCCGTCGAGGTGCCCACCAAACTGGTTGCTGACCTGGCTCTGCTCACGACCCATCGCTCCGACTTGATCGCCGACCGGGTCCGTCTGCTCAACCGCCTCCACGACGTGCTCACCGGCATCAGTCCCGCCCTGGAAGCGGCCTTCGACTACGCCGACCACAAGGGCGCCCTGGTCCTGCTCACCGGCTACCAGACCCCCGCCGCCCTGCGCCGTTGCGGCCAGGCCCGCCTGACCCGCTGGCTCGCCGCCCGAGGCGTGCGCCACCCCGAGACGGTCGCCGCCACCGCCCTCACCGCCGCATATGCCCAGCACATTGAACTGTCCGGCCAGGACACGGCCGCGGGCATCACCCCAGACCTCGCCGCGCAAGTGCTGGCCTTGGACGAGCGGCTCAAGCAGCTCGACCGGCAGATCAGCGACGCCTTCCGCACCCATCCGCAGGCCGCGGTCATCGAATCGATGCCGGGGATCGGCCCCATCCTCGGCGCTGAGTTCCTCGTCGCCGCGGGTGACCTGGCTTCCTACCCCGACGCCGGTCACCTCGCCTCCGCCGCTGGCCTGGTCCCCGTCGCCAAGGACTCCGGACGCCGCACGGGCAACCTCCGCCGACCCCGGCGCTACAGCCGCCGCCTGCGCCGCGTGTTCTACCTCTCCGCGCAGACCAGCATCATCCGCGACGGCCCCAACCGCCCCTACTACCTGAAGAAACGAGCCCAGGGCCACAAACACATCCCCGCCGTCATCGCCCTCGCCCGCCGCCGCGTCGACGTCCTCTGGGCTCTGCTTCGCGACAACCGCCCCTTCACCACGAGCCCACCAGCAAGCACGCGCACCACCACAGCAGCCTGACTCGGTCGTAAAGACACCGCCGACCGCAATCGCAGGTGCGGCGTGCATGATGACGCAGTGGAAACAGCTTCCGGTCAAGCGCGTACGACGGGGGAATCGTGGCCTACCAACTCAGCTTCTTCTGCCGCTCTGGAGAAGACAGAGGCGACGAGGCGCTTGATCGCCTGCTGGACCGCCTCCTGGAGAGCGGTGACCGTCTGGTCGGCGAGTGGTTGGGGCCGTTCGAGAAATCCGTGGCCGCGTTCAGGCTCGGTACGGGCTGCAGCGACAGCGACAGGCCAGTCGCGGACTTGTTGACTCTGGAAGTACACGTGGGCGTAGCCGAGATCGCGGAGCCTGTGATCGCTGCATCGCCAAACGATGAGCAAGGCATCTGGGGATGCGACCTGCTAGCCACCGTCACCCTCAGCGGGGACAACCCCGACTGGCCTCTGGTGCACCGCATCTGGGCCGCCGTGGTGAGCCTGTGGGGGGCGGTTCCATGGGACGAGTCCTCCGGGTTCGAGATCGCTGCCGGGACGCCTCAGCTCTGAGCTCATACCAAGATCCCGGCCAGGCGCGGCCCAGGTCAGCGACACCGCAGACAAGACGCCATCCGCGTAGGCGATCTCCAGACTGGTGCTGAAGCACCCGGCCAACGGCGCTTGACTGGGTCATTAAGACTCCACCGACCGCGAACGTACCCTGATCGCTCAGCAGACCGGCTGACTGAGGGTGCAGGCCCGACGGAGATAATCCGCACATGAAGCAGCCAGCACCAGGAGACAGAAAGATCACTAGGGCCCGCGCCAGCAGAGCGCCCGGACGGGTGGTGCGCATCAATTTGGGTGAGGGCCGATGCGCCTTCGGAAGGCAACTCACTGGAGTGTGCGTCGAGTTCTACGAGCTCGTCGGCCAACCTGGAGCGCCTGTCGAGCTCATCAAGATCGTCGCAGCACCCGTTGCTTTCAAGATCTGGGTCATGGATGCGGCATTTCGGCGCCGTAGCGTCTGGGAACTGCTCGACGTAGTGCCCCTGACCCACGAGGAACAGACCGTGGTCCATCTGTTCGGCAAACAAGATCCGCTCAGCGGCGACATCACCGTCTATCACGAGGATCCGGTCACCGGGGCTAGCAGTGAAACACCCGCGACGCTCGAAGAGTGCCAGAAGTTGGAGCGGGCTGCGGTCTGGAGCCCTCAGCACATCGAAGATCGGCTACGGGACCATTTTGACGGCCGCCCGAACAAATGGGTGGAATCTTTGCGCTTGAAGCCGTGACGCCAGGGCCCATTTCTGTTACCCGCAGCGCGCCAGCGATCACCGGGCAGCGGCGTGCCTACGCGTGCCCGATCGGGCGGGAAGTCACGGGGAACCACGGTGCCGAACGGGCACCCCACAACACGACGGCCCCTGACCGTTTCACCTGGTCAGGGGCCGTCGAGCAGGGCGGTGGGTGTGGGATTTGAACCCACGGTGACTCGCGCCACGACGGTTTTCAAGACCGTTTGAGGTCAGCACCCGGCCGTTCCGGGCCGGCGCCGTGCGTCGAGCCATTCCGCTTGATTCCACATGACCGGCACGGCTCCAACGGGCTGGAAGGTGATGTCCGGATCGTCGCTGTGTACTAGGCACAGCACGCGTTGCCCGAACACCGCCGCGCTTCGGCCGTGGTCGGCCAGGATGTCTAGGACGATCTGAGCCTGTCGGGGACATGCCCGAGCGAAGTGGTCGTAGTGGGTGAGAACAAGGACGAAGCCAGCGGCATCGGAAGGTACACCGTATTCACCGTCCACCACGTCGCGAAGGCAGTCGTTGAGCGCGTCGAGGTTGCGGCCGTAGTAGTCGGGGAAGTCCAGGGCCGCGGCAATGTCCCGGTGCAGATCCTTCTCGGTCGTCCATCCAAAGGCATCCACTTCCACAACCGCGAAGTGCCGGTCGCGAAGACCCTCGATGGTCTGATCGAGGAGCTCTCGGCGCCAGTAGAGGGTGATGAAGGTGTTCGCCGCCAGCTGGCGGTAGAACTGGTCGGCGTCGTTGTCGGACCACGAATGCTCGCTCACGTGCACGATCTTGACATACAGCGGTCGCGTCTTATGGCGAATATTCCGCCGCCCCCCGCCAGGCGGATCTCGCCTGTATCGCCGCCACGGGTCAGCGCCCTTCGGGGCCGTCTCTGGGCCGTCCGAGGGTGCACACCGACGACCAACGCTGACAACCGTTGACCGCTCGATCGCTGGTCACAGCGTTGATCGTCTAGGCGGTCCCATGTCAGCAGACCCATGGAGCACTTCTTCGGCTACTGAGACGACGCAGGTCAGTCGGCTGAGCTCCGTCCTTGGCCGTGCCCGGGCCGTCAATCGTGGGTTCTCCCTCCGAGAGGTCGCGATCCACGACGGTCCGGGTCAGGGTGCCGCTCGACGGCATCCGGTGCGACCCCACCTCACACTATCCCTTGGTTAGTGCAATCTGTCGGTTAGTGCCGCGGTCGCGTACGCTGCGGGCATGACCACGGCGCAGGAGCGGGACCTCCCGTACGACGTCTTCTCCAAGGCGTGCCCGTCACGGGGCACGCTGGAACACGTCACGGGCCGCTGGGGGGCACTCACGCTCGGAGCCCTGCACGAGGGCTCGTTCCGGTTCAACGAGCTGAGGCGGCGGGTCGACGGGGTCAGCGAGAAGATGCTGTCCCAGACCCTGCACGCGCTGGAGCGCGACGGCCTCGTGCACCGCGAGGCCCAGCCCACGAATCCGCCACGCGTCGACTACGAACTCACCCCGCTCGGCCACGAGGTCGCCGAGCGTCTGCTGGCCCTCATCCGCTCCCTGGAGGGGCACATGGACGAGGTGCTCGCCGCCCGTCACCGGTACGACGAGGAGCGGGACGGCTAGGGTCCGTCGTTCGGATCAGGTCGGCGGCGCGGGGAGTGGCACGCGCATCCCACGACGTCGCGTCTACGGCACGGCCCTAGGCGTCCGCTGGCAGGTGGGGCAGAAATAGCTGGAGCGGTTCATCCAGGGGCGGCGGCGCATCGGTGTGGTGCAGCGCCGGCAGGGCTCGCCCTCCCGGCCGTAGGCGTCCAGCGACCGGTCGAAGTAGCCCGACTCCCCGTTGACGTTGACATAGAGACTGTCGAAGCTCGTGCCGCCCACGGCGAGCGCGGCGTTCATCACGTCCCGTACGTGGCCGAGGAGTTCGGCGGTACGCGGCCGGGTGAAGTTCGCGGTGGGGCGCTCGTAGTGGACGCGGGCGCGCCACAGCGCCTCGTCCGCGTAGATGTTGCCGACGCCGCTGATCAGCGACTGGTCGAGCAGGGCCCGCTTGATGGTCGTGCGCTTGCGGCGCAGCGCCCCGTGGAAGGCCTCGTCGTCGAAGAGCGGGTCGAGGGGGTCGCGGGCGATGTGCGCGATGACGTCGGGCAGCCCGTCGGTGCCGGTGTCGTGCAGTGAGAGACCGCCGAACGTCCGCTGGTCGACAAAGCGCAGCTCGGTGCCGACGACGTCGTCGAAGCGGAGGCGGATGCGGAGGTGCTTCTCCTGCGCGGCCTCGTGCGGCTGGACAAGGAGCTGACCGCTCATTCCGAGGTGGGCCAGGATCGCGGTGCCGGTGGTCTCCACCGGGATCCAGAGGTACTTGCCGCGCCGGCTCGGCGTGCCGAGGAGCTGTCCCTTCAGCCGGTGCGCAAAGTCCTCGCCGCCCGCGATGTGGCGGCGGACGGCGCGTGGGTGCAGCACCTCCACGCCGGCGACGGTCCGGTGGGCGACCCAGCGCTCCAGGCCTCGCCGCACGACCTCGACCTCGGGCAGCTCGGGCACGGTTCCTCCGGAAGGGTGAACAGGGACGACGTCCGCAGGGTACCTCGTGATCACGGGCCTCCGGCGGGCTCCGGCCGGCCGTGCGGACAGCGGTGAACCAGGCGCCCTACGACGCGGACCCCGCCCGGCGGATGCGCCGGGCGGGGTCCGTGAAGATGAAGGATTCAGGCTGTGGCCGGATCGCCCGCCGGGGCCGAAGCAGTGCCGGGGCCCCCGTCGGAGGACTCCTTCGCCTCGGCCTCCGCCTCGGCCCGCTCGTCCGCGGCCGTGCGGATGGAGCGCCAGGCCGATTCCGCGGCCTGCTGCTCCGCCTCCTTCTTGCTGCGGCCGGTGCCGGTGCCGTACGAGACGCCTCCGACGCGGGCGGCAGCAGTAAAGGTCTTCTCGTGGTCCGGGCCGGTCTCCGTGACCAGGTACTCGGGCACGCCGAGCCCCTCGGTCGCGGTGAGCTCCTGGAGGCTGGTCTTCCAGTCCAGGCCGGCACCGAGATTCGAGGACTTCTCGATCAGCGGATCGAACAGGCGGTGCACCAGCTCCCCCGCCGAGTCCAGGCCCTGATCGAGATAGACAGCGCCGATCACCGCTTCAAGGGTGTCGGCCAGAATGGATGCCTTGTCCCTGCCGCCCGTGCCCTCTTCGCCCCGGCCGAGCCGGATGAAGGAGCCGAGGTCGAGCCCACGACTCACCTCCGCAAGCGCACGCGAGTTGACCACCGCGGCCCGCAGCTTGGCCAGCTGGCCCTCGGGCAGGTCCGGGTGAGTCCGGTACAGCGTGTCGGTGACGACGAGGCCGAGCACGGAGTCCCCGAGGAACTCCAGTCGCTCGTTCGTCGGCAGACCGCCGTTCTCGTACGCGTACGAACGATGAGTCAGGGCACGCACCAGAAGGGCGGACTCGACCTTGTAGCCGAGCCGCCCTTCCAGAAGCGTGTGGGACGAGGCTGTGTTCTCCGCCTTTTTCTTGGCGTTTGGGTCCGCCTTGGCGTCAGACATCACACCTCTCACCAGCCGCTCAGACCTCGAGGACCTGGCGCTTGTTGTAGGTGCCGCACGACGGGCACGCGATGTGCTGCTGCTTGGGCTCGTGGCAGCGCTCGCACGCAACCAGAGTGGGGACCGCAGCCTTCCACTGCGACCGGCGGTGGCGCGTGTTGCTGCGCGACATCTTCCGCTTCGGAACAGCCACGGCTACTTCTCCTGCTTCTCGTCGACGCCCGCTTCGGCGCCGCTCATCTCGTCCTTCTCGCCGTCCGTCATGGTGCCGGCGAGTCCCTGCAGTGCCGCCCAACGGATGTCGACGGCGTCATGGTGGTGGTCCGGGTCGTCCGCGAGCCGTACTCCGCACTCGGAGCACAGGCCCGGGCAGTCTTCCCGGCACACCGGCTGCATCGGCAGTGCGAGCACCACCGCATCGCGCAGCAGAGGTTCGAGGTCGAAAAGTCCGTCCTCGAGGAAGAACCTGTCCTCGTCGTCCTCGGCGTCGTCGCCCGGCTCCGCGATCACACGGCCCCGGTCGTCGGCGTCAGGGTACGAGAACAGCTCCTGGAAGTCCGCTTCGAGCTCCAGCTCGAGCGGCTCCAGACACCTTACGCACTCCCCCTCGGCCGATGCACGGGCGGTGCCTGTGACGAGCACCCCTTCCATGACCGACTCGAGTCGGAGTTCGAGCTCCACCGGGGCGCCTTCCGGCACTCCGACGACCCCTTGGATACCGAGGTCCTTCGGAGCCTCGATCGTCTTGGTCAGGCGCTGCAGCGCACCAGGACGCCGCCCCAGCTCGTGCGTGTCGAACACGAGGGGCTTGCGGTGGTCGAGGCGGGCGTTCAGGGCCGTTCCTGCTTTCGGTCTTCTGGCTCCAGGGGGTGCCGCTCCGCCATCTGCGGGCAGCTTTGATCGCGGACGGTACGCGCGACCGAAGAGCCAGGATACTGGACCTTTCGCTCACGGCCCAATCCGGTGTTCGGCACACTCCCTGATCCCGCCCGCCGGGGACCGTCAGTGACCGCCGCGCCCCTGTTCGTAGGCGCGCAGCTGCTCGGCACTGATCATGCTGGTGTCGAAGAGGCTGGTCTCGTCCAGGGCGTCGGGCTGGGCGTATCCCTGGGCCGGCTGCTGCTGGCCGTACATGGCCTGCTGGTCGTACCCCTGCATCTGCTGCTGCTGGTAGGCGGCGTACGGATCGGCCTGCTGGTAGCCGTAGGCGTCCTGCTGGGCGTACGTCTGCTGATAGCCGTACTGGTCCGTCTGCTGATAGCCGTACGGGTCCTGCTGCTGCGCGTAGGCCGGCTCGGCCTGCTGGGCGGGGATCTCGGGCGCCTGGGCGGGGGCGGCCGGGGCGTCCGCCAGGGCCGCGAGGTCGGCCAGGTAGTCGGCGTCGCTGGAGTGCTGGACGGTCCTCGGGTCGTCGGCGAGCGCGCCGAGGTCGTCGGTGGCGATCCGGCCGTGCAGCTTCTGGCGGCCCTTGCCGACGGCGTCCAGGGTCTTGGCGAGAACGGCCTCGAAGGCTCCGAGCTTGGCGTCCACGTAGGCGTCGGCGTCACGGCGCAGGGTCGCGGGGTCGTGGCTGCGCTCGGGGGCGTCCTCGTCCTCGTAGCCCTGCTCGTCGAGCCCGGGACCGGTGCCGAGGAGCTTCTCCCGCCCACGGCCGACCGAGCCGAGCGTCTTGGTGAGGACGACCTCGAAGTTGGCGAGCTTGGAGTCGACGTAGTCGTCGGCCTCGGCACGGACCTCCTCGGCCTCCTGGCGGGCCTCGGTGAGGATGCGCTCGGCCTCGTTCTGGGAGCGGCGGGCGACCTCGGTGTCGGAGATCAGCGAGCCGCGCTCGGCGTGCGCGCCCTCGATGATCCGTTCGGCCTCCTGCCGGGCCCGCTCGACCAGATGCTCACGGTCGCCGATCAGCTCCTGGGCCTCGGCCAGGGAGTCGGGCAGCGCCGCGCGTACCTCCTCGAGCATCGAGAGCAGCTCGGCGCGGTTGACCACGCACGAGGCCGACATGGGCATCGACCGGGCGCCGGAGACCACCGAGACGATATCGTCGAGCTTCTTCTGCACGTCCACCGTGTGCTCGCCACTCTCTACAGCTGTGATGAAGACGGACGGTTCGACTCTACGACCACTTCCGCCCCGACCGACACCGAGTGATGGACTGTCAGGTTCCGCAGAGGGCTCCGCAGCCTCGCTCAGTCCTTCCTGAGGCGCTTGTCCAGGGCTTCCAGAACGGCCGGGGGAACCAGGTGGGAGACGTCTCCGCCCCAGGCCGCCACCTCCTTGACCAGCGAGGAGGACAGGAAGCTGTAGGTGGGGTTGGTGGGGACGAAAAGGGTCTCCACGCCGGACAGGCCGTTGTTCATCTGGGCCATCTGGAGTTCGTAGTCGAAGTCGCTGACGGCGCGCAGGCCCTTGACGATGGCGGGGATGTCGCGCTGCTTGCAGAAGTCGACGAGGAGGCCGTGGTGGGACTCCACGACGACGTTCGCGTAGTCGGCGGTGACCTGGCGGATCAGCTCGATCCGCTCGTCGACCTCGAAGAGGCCCTTCTTGGACTGGTTCACCATCACCGCGACATAGACCTCGTCGTACAGCCTGGACGCACGGGCAATGATGTCGAGGTGTCCGTTGGTGATCGGGTCGAACGACCCGGGACAGACGGCGCGGCGCACTTGTGATCCCTCGCTCTCCGGTCCGGTCATCGTGCGTCTTCGCACGTAGAGGCGGCGCGACCGTACCAAAAGGTCCCCTCGCCGTAACGACGGGCCCGGACCGCTTCGAAGCCGTCCGGCCACCGGAATTCCCCGCCTCTGGTGCTGCGCTCCACGGTGACGACGGCTTCGGCCCCGAGCCAGCCCCCGGCGCGGAGTGTGAGCAGAATCTCGCGAAGATCGTCGTCGGAGACCGCGTACGGCGGGTCCAGGAAGACGATGTCGTACGGCTGAGCCGGCGCCGGGCTGTGGATGATCTGTTCCGCTTTGCCCGCCCTGACCTCGGCGCCCGGCAGCCCGAGCGCCTTGACGTTCTCACGGACGGTACGCACGGCCCGGGCGTCGGCCTCGACGAGCAGGCTGTGGCCCGCTCCGCGGGACAGCGCCTCCAGACCGACGGCTCCCGACCCGGCGTACAGGTCCAGGACGCGCTCGCCGGCCAATGGACCGCCGAGGAGGGACTGCCAGGTGGAGAAGAGGCCCTCGCGCGCCCGGTCGGACGTGGGACGGGTGCCGTTCCCCGGCGGGACGGCCAGACGGCGTCCGCCGGCCCGGCCGGCGATCACGCGGGTCATCTCTTCGGTCCTTGTCGGTGTGGGGGTCGTTGCCCTGCGCCATGGGCGAGGTGTTTTCCTCCAGTCTCGCAGCCCGGGCGACGTCGCCGCTCGGTCACCCCTTGTCCAGGTACTGCTCCCGGTCCTCGTCGAGCAGGGCGTCCAGTGCCGTGCGCAGACCGGGCAGGAGCTCCAGCTCCGGGTCGGCGGCCACCACCGCGGCGGCCTCCTCGCGGGCCTCGGCGATGATCTCCTCGTCGTCGATGACGGCGAGCACGCGCAGCGAGGAGCGGGCGCCCGACTGGGCCTGGCCGAGGACGTCGCCCTCGCGGCGCTGTTCGAGGTCGATGCGGGAGAGCTCGAAGCCGTCGAGGGTGGAGGCCACGGCGTTCAGCCGCTGACGTGCGGCGCTCGCCTCCGGCATGTCGGTGACCAGGAGGCAGAGACCGGGCGCCGAGCCGCGGCCGACCCGGCCGCGCAGCTGGTGGAGTTGGGAGACCCCGAAGCGGTCGGCATCCATGATCACCATCGCGGTGGAGTTCGGGACGTTGACGCCGACCTCGATGACCGTCGTGGCGACCAGGACGTCGGTCCCGCCGGCGGCGAACCTGCGCATCACCGCGTCCTTGTCGTCGGGCGGCATCCGGCCGTGCAGCACCTCGACCCGCAGCCCCTGGAGGGGGCCCTTCGCGAGTTGCCCGGCCACGTCGAGGACGGCGAGCGGGGGGCGCTTCTCCGCCTCGTCCTCCGGCGACTTCCGCGCCTTCTTCGGCTCGTCCTCGTCGTCCCCGATACGGGGACACACCACATACGCCTGGTGGCCGTTCCCGACTTCCTCGCGCACGCGTTCCCAGGCGCGCGCAAGGAAGTGCGGCTTGTCGGCCGACGGGACCACATGGCTGGCGATCGGGGAGCGGCCAGCCGGAAGCTGGTCGAGGACGGAGGTCTCCAGGTCGCCGAAGACGGTCATGGCGACGGTCCTCGGGATCGGCGTGGCCGTCATCACCAGCAGATGCGGCGGTTGCTTGCCCTTGCCGCGCAACGCGTCCCGCTGCTCGACGCCGAACCGGTGCTGCTCGTCCACCACGACCAGCCCGAGGTCGTGGAACTGCACCTTGTCCTCGATCAGCGCATGGGTGCCGATCACGATCCCGGCCTCTCCCGTGACGAGGTCGAGCAGCGCCTGCCGCCGCGCCGCCGCCCCCATCGAGCCCGTCAGCAGCACGACTTTGGTGGCCTGCTCCGAGCCGCCCAGCATCCCGCCCTCGGCCAACTCCCCCATCATCTCGACGATCGACCGGTGGTGCTGCTGGGCGAGCACCTCGGTGGGCGCCAGCATGGCGGCCTGACCGCCCGCGTCGACGACGGCGAGCATGGCGCGCAGCGCCACCAGGGTCTTTCCCGACCCGACCTCCCCCTGGAGCAGCCGGTGCATGGGGTGTTCGGTCGCCAGGTCGTCGAAGATCTCCCGCGAGACCTTCTGCTGGCCCTCGGTCAGCGTGAAGGGGAGGTCGGCGTCGAAGGCCGTCAGCAGGCCGTCGGACGCCGGCACCCGGGCCACCGCGGGCAGTTGTGCGTCCGCGTGGCGCCGGCGGGCCAGGGCGACCTGGAGGACGAAGGCCTCGTCCCACTTGAGGCGGTTGCGCGCGTCGGCGATGTCCGCCTTGGTGTGCGGCCGGTGGATCTTGAGAAGTGCCTCGGGCAGGGAGACCAGGGAGCGGCCCTCGCGCAGGACGTCCGGCAGCGGATCGAGGGCCTCCTGGGCACTCGGCAGCACCGTCTGGATCGATTTGGCGATCTTCCAGGACTCCAGCTTGGCGGTGGCCGGGTAGATCGGGATCAGCGCGCCCGCCCAGCTGTCCACCGTCTCGGCCACATCCTCGCCGCGCAGCAACTCGTAGGCCGGATGAGCCAGTTGCAGTCGGCGGTTGAAGACGGAGACCTTGCCCGCGAACAGTGCCCGGGTGCCCGGCAGGAGTTCCTTGTGGGGCTTGTGCACGCCGTTGCCGAAGAAGACCAGTTGGAGGCGGCCGCTGCCGTCGGTGATCGTCACCTCCAGGCGCTGGCCCTTGCCGCGGGGCGCCTTGGCCGAGGCGAAGGTGTGCAGTCGGGCGTCGGCGACCTGGGCCACCACCGTGACGTGCTCGTCCATGGGGAGATCGGCGAGGTGGGTGAGCTGACCGCGCTCCTCGTACCTGCGCGGATAGTGATGGAGCAGGTCTCCGACGGTGTGCAGGCCGAGATGCTCGGCCATCACCTTCGCGGTGGCGGGGCCGAGCACCTTCTTCAGCGGTTCTTCCAGTGCGGGCACGAGATCCATTGCACACCACCTCACTGACATCGCCGTATACGTCTCGCAAATCTGCTGGTCAGCGGGGTGGCTCGCGGCCTAGGATGGCCCATCTTCCGGCTCGCCCCGCGGTCGCCGCCCCACCGGGACCGCCCGACCCCGCGCCGTCGTCAGTCCCCCACCCTCGGCGCTGTGACGATGGACTCCCAGACCTCGCAGTCATCCCAGGCACCTCAGTCACCTCAATCACCTCATACGTTCCAGGTCGACCTGCGCGGTCTGGTGGACCTGCTCTCCCATCACCTCTACTCGAGTCCCAAGGTCTATCTGCGCGAGTTGCTGCAGAACGCCGTGGACGCCATCACCGCCCGCCGTGCCGTGCAGCCCGACGCACCGGCCAGGGTCCGGCTGCACGCGGACGGCACCGGTCTGCGTATCGAGGACTCGGGCATCGGGCTCACCGAGTCGGACGTGCACGGTCTCCTCGCCACCATCGGGCGCAGTTCGAAACGGGCCGACGGCATCCAGGAGGTCCGCTCGGACTTCCTGGGGCAGTTCGGCATCGGGCTGCTGGCCTGCTTCGTCGTCGCCGAGCGCATCCGGGTGGTCAGCCGCAGCGCCCGGACGCCGCAGGCCGCGCCCGTGGAGTGGACGGCTCGCGACGACGGTTCCTACGTCGTACGCACCCTGCCCGACGACGCCCGGCCCGAGCCGGGCACCACCGTGTACCTTCAGGCGCGTCCCGGCGCCGCCGACTGGCTCTCCCCGGACCGGGTGCACACCCTGGCGCGGGACTTCGGTTCGCTGCTGCCCTACGACGTCCGGGTCGGCGACGAGGCGATCACCGACCTGCCGGCGCCGTGGGACCGGGGCTATCCGTCCCCGGCCACCCGCAGGGTGGCCCTGGCCCGCCACTGCCACGACCTGTTCGGTTTCACCCCGCTGGACTCGATCGACCTGGATGTGCCGCTCGCCGGGGTCCGCGGCGTGGCGTACGTCCTGCCGACCGCCGTCAGCCCGGCCCAGCGGGCGAGCCACCGGGTGCATCTGAAGGGCATGCTGCTCACCGAGCGGGCCGAACAGCTGCTGCCCGAATGGGCGTTCTTCGTCCGCTGTGTGCTCGACACGGACAGTCTGCGGCCCACTGCCTCGCGCGAGTCCCTGTACGAGGACGAGACGCTGGCGGCGGTGCGCGAGGCCCTCGGGGAGCGCATCCGGTCCTGGCTGACCCGGCTCGCGGCCGGCGACCCGGAGCGTCTCGCGGCCTTTCTCTCCGTGCACTACCTGGGTGTGAAGTCGCTGGCGCGGCACGACAAGGAGATGCTGCGCACGATGCTGCCGTGGCTCCCCTTCGAGACGACGGACGGACGGCTGTCCCTGGAGGAGTTCGCACAGCGCCATCCGGTCGTGCACTTCACCCGGACCGTCGAGGAGTACCGCCAGGTCGCCCCGATCGCCTCAGCACAGGGCGTCGGCGTGGTCAACGGCGGTTACACGTACGACAGCGAGCTGGTGGAGGCGCTGCCGTCGGTGCGCCCTGGGACGGTGGTCGCGGAGCTGGACGCGGACACCGTCACCGCTCACCTGGACGCGGTGGACCCCGGCGAGGAACTCGCCCTGTCGGCGTTCCTCGCGGCCGCTCGCGCCAAGCTCGACCCGCTGGGCTGCGACGTCGTGCTGCGCGCGTTCCATCCCCTCTCGGTGCCCGCGCTGCACCTGGACGACCGGGCGGCCCGGCACGAGCAGGCGCGCGCCGACGCCGAGGAACAGGCCGACGACCTGTGGGCGGGCATCCTGGGGTCGCTGCGCGGCAGTGCGCCCCGGGCCCGGCTGGTCCTCAACCACCTCAACCCGCTGATCCGCCGGATCGGTTCCCTCCAGGACCCGGAACTGATCGGCACCGCCACCGAATCCCTCTACGGGCAGGCCCTGCTGATGGCCCAGCGTCCTCTTCGGCCCGCCGACTCCGCACTGCTGAACCGCGCCTTCATCGGCCTCCTCGAATGGGCCACCCACACCGACTTCCCGGAGGGCGGCTCCCGATGAGCCAGGTCATGGATTTCGACTCGCTGCGCCAGGCGATGGCGGACAACTACGAGCAGCCGGAGGGCCCGGCGCGCAACGCGCGCGCCGAGCAACTGCTCGTGGAGGCGGAGAAGCTGAACATCCCGCTGGCCGTGATCGAGGCGCTCGGACACCAGCTGAAGGTCTACAACTACAGCTCCGAGAAGGACAAGATGTTCGTCCCGTTCGCGCGTCTGCTGCGCATGTGGGACGAGCGCCCGGAGGACTTCGACGCGTACGAGACCCACACGCTGCACTGGGTCTTCAAGTGGATGTCGGCGGGCATGCTCGGTCAGCCGCACATCCCGCTCGCCTCCATGGAGAAGTGGCTCGGCGAGATGGAGCACCGCTACCGGCTGGCCGGGCACTCCGAGCGTGCAGTGCGCAGCGCGGAGTTCAACATCGCCGCGCACGTCGGGGACACTGAGCGCGCCGATCGGGCGTACCGGGCCTGGCTGGCGGCCGACCGCGACGACATGGCCGACTGCCACGCGTGCGAACTGCACGACCAGGGGTGGTGGCAGGCCCACAAGGGCGACGACGAGCAGGCGCTGCGTCTGTGGCGGCCGGTCCTGGAGGGCGAGCACGTCTGCGCCCACGAACCGCACGCCGTGCTGGCCTCCTCCCTGGTTCCGCTGCTGCGGCTGGGCCTCCTGGACGAAGCCCGGGCGCACCACCTGCGCGGCTTCCGGCTCGTGCGGGCCATGGAGAGCATGCGCAGCGCCTACGCGGACCACGTGGAGTTCTGCGCGCTGAGCGGCAATGAGGCGCGCGGCCTGGAACTGCTCGCCGAGCGGCCCGCGTACTTCACGGACTCCGGGGAGCCGCGCAGCAGGCTGGACTTCATGGCCGTGACGGCCCTGCTGATGGACCGGCTGGTCGAACGCGGGTTCGGCGACCAGGCGGTGCCGGGCCCCGCTGGCCGGGAGTGGACCGCGAGGCATCTCGCGGCCCACGCGCGCGGGGAGGCGCTGGCGCTCGCCGGCCGCTTCGACGCACGCAACGGGACGTCCTATGTCACAGGACGCACCCGGGAGCGGATGGACCGGCGCCCGCTGGTGGAACGGCTGCCGCTGGGTGTGCGCGCGGCCCGTCCGGCGCCCGTGCAGGCCCGGCCACCGGCCGCCCCGGACCGGGAGCGGGACCTTCCGGATCTGCTCGCCGAGGCCCGGCGCCTGTCGGAGGCACTGCACCCGGACGCCATGGACGCATGGGCGGAGGTGGCACGGGCAGCGGAGGGCCGGGAGCTCGACGCCCGGGACCGCGCGGACCTCGTCGACCACGAGGCGATGAGCATGGGTCCGGACGGCGCCGAGTCGTTCGACCGGGCGGCCGAGCTGTTCGCCGAGGCCGGCGACCCCGGTGAGGCACTGGCGGCACGCACGCGCGCGGCGTACGTCCGCGCCCTGACGGGTCACGCCGACGAGGCACTGGAGACGATCGGCCAACTGCGCGAGCAGGCGCTCGCCCTCCACGAGGCGGGCGGCACGGGCGTACGGCAGACGGCGTCCGTGCTCGTGGGGCGCGCCCGCGTCCTGATGCACCGCTTGCGCGAGGACGAAGGCTCCGTGTCGGCCGCCGAGGAGGCGGCGCGGGAGCTGCTGGCGTTCGCCGGACCGCACACCGCGCAGGTACGCCTCGCGTCCCGGGCCGCCGAGGCGAAGGCCATGCTCGGGGAGCTGGCGGTGCACGCCGGTGACGCCGAGAGCGGTGCCCGGCTGCTGGCGCAGGCGGCCGGGGAGTACGTGGCGGCGGGCCTGCCCTGGTTCGCGGTGGACCACGAGGTGCGGTTGTCCCGGACAGCCCGGCAGCTCGGCGACGCGCAGACGGCGCAGGAAGCGGCCCGCGCGGCGCTCGAGCACGGGCAGGGCGTTCTGGAGTCCGTCGCGCAGGCCCGGCTCCATCTGGAACTGGCGGAGGCGGTCGGGACGTCCGGCGGGTTCGCGGAGGCCGCCGAGCACGCCCTGGAGGCGGCGCACTGGGCGGACGAGGCGGGTGAGGCCTCGACGCTGGGCGCGTGGGCACGCCATCTGCTGGGCGGATTCCTGCTCCGCCAGGGGCGCTTCGCGGAGGCCGCCGAGGTGCTGGAGTCGGCGCTGCCCGATCTGACCGCCGAGACCCACGGCGACGGGGCGATCGTGCAGACGCAGTGGTGGCTCGGCGACTGCCTCACCGAGTTGGGCGAGCACCGCGCGGGGGCCGAGCAGTGGCTTCGGGCCGCGGAGATCGCCCGGCACTGGCCGGAGCAGCGGGACCACGCGATGCTGGCCCACCTGGCCGCCGAGGCGCTCGGGCGGGCCGGGCTGCCCGCGGAGGCGGACCGGGCGTACGCCCGCGCCGTCGACCTGTGGCGCGAACTGGGCAACACGCACGGCCTGGTGCGCGGTCTGCGGGCCCGCGCGTGGCTCGCCGCCGAGGGGGAGGCCGACCTCGACACGGCACGGGAGCTGATGGCGCAGGCGGCACAGGAGTGCGCCACTGCGGCCCGCGCCGCCGAGGACACCGGGGCGCGTGACCGTCTGACCGGCGAACTCGGTCATTCGCAGCGCCAGTTCGGCGAGCTGATCGCCCGGTCGGTCGGTGACGGTGCCGGCGAGGAGGCGGTGGCTGCGGCCTTCGCGGAGGCGCTGGCGCACTTCACGGAGGCGATCGCGACCTTCACGTCCCTGGGCGCAGACACCCTCGACGCCCGTACCGGCGCGGAGTTGGCCGCGGGCTGGCTGGAGGCCGACCTCGGCCGCCCCGACGCGGCGTCGGCACGCGCGCGCGCGGTGCTGTCGGCGTACGGGAGTGCCGACGGCGAGGAGACCGCCCGGGCACGGCGGGCGGAGGCCGAGCGGATGCTCGAGCTCATGGAGGAGCACCGCAAGCGATGAGGTGCGCCGGGCGCCCGCTGCTACGGGCGGGCGCCCGGCGTCACCCGGCCGGGAACCCGGCTCCCCCGGTTCCGGGGGCGGACGGGCTCGGGCTACTCCACGCCGATCAGCAGCAGCGACCCCTGGCGGCCGCCCTGGTACACCACCGTGTCGACCGCGAGGTACGACTCGCGCACCCGGGACTCCAGACGCGCCGCGATCGACTCCGGGGCGTCGTCGCCGAGGACCAGGGTGACCAGTTCGCCGCCCGCCGCGAGCATGCGGTCGAGAACGGTCTCCGCCGCGGCCGTCACGTCCGAGCCGATGACGGCCACATCGCCGTCGATCAGGCCGAGGACGTCCCCGGCCTGACAGATGCCGGCCGTCGTCCACGACTGCCGTTCCGCCATGGTCACTTCGGCGTACCGGGTGGCCCCCGCCGCCGAGGTCATCGCGACGACGTCCTCGTCGAAGCGCCGCTCCGGCTCGTGCACGGCGAGCGCCGCTATGCCCTGCACCGCGGACCGGGTCGGGATCAGGGCCACGCGGACGCCTTCGGTGCGCACCTGTTCGGCCGCGGCGGCCGCGGTGTGGCGCAGGTCCGAGTCGTTCGGCAGCAGCACCACCTCGCGTGCGTGCGCCCGCCGTACTCCCTCCACCAGTTCCCCGCTCGCGGGCGGTTCCCCGGCCCGGGCGAGCACGGTCGTCGCACCGGCCTCCTGGTACAGCGCGGCCAGGCCCTCGCCCGGCACGACGGCCACCACCGCGCGCTGCACAGGCTCGCGCGGCGGCCGCCCGGCGCCCGTGGTGTGCACGTCCCCGGCCGCGAAGTGCGTGATCCTGATCCGGTGCGGGCGTCCTGCCTCGATGCCCGCCTCCACGGCGGCGCCCGCGTCGTCCACATGCACATGGACGTTCCACAGCCCGTCGCCACCGACCACGACGAGGGAGTTCCCCAAAGTGTCGAGCCGCTGCCGCAGCCGTGCCACGGCCGCGTCCCCGGCTTCCAGGAGGTAGATCACCTCGTAGGCGGGCCCGCCCTCCTCAGCGGGGGGATCGGCGCACTCCCGGGTGACGCCCCGCACGTCGTCGTCCGGGCGCGGGGCGACGACGCGGCCCGCGCCCTCCGGAACCCGCGGCGCCTCGCCCGTGAACGTCTCCACCAGCGCGGCGAGCACCGCCACGAGCCCCCGGCCGCCCGCGTCGACCACACCTGCGCGCTCCAGGACCGCGAGTTGCCCGGGGGTCGCCGCGAGAGCCGCCCGCGCCCCCTCGTACGCGGCCCGGGCGACGCCGCCGCAGTCGTCCTCCACGCCGGTGACCGCGTCCGCGGCGGCCGAGGCGACGGTCAGGACCGTGCCCTCCACGGGGTGGGCGACGGCGTCCCGTGCGGAGTCGGCCGCACGCCGGAGCGCGAGCCGCAGCCCCTGCGCGTCGGTGTGTGCGGTCTCCCCGTCGGCGGCGAGCACCTGTGCCATGCCGCGCAGCAGCTGCGCCAGGATCGTCCCGGAGTTGCCGCGGGCCCCGATGAGCGCGCCGTGCGCCATGGCCCGCACCGCGTCGGCGAGCTTCGGGCGCTGATCGCCGCCCGCCTCCTCGTACCCGGCGAAGACGGCCTCGACGGCGGCCGCGGCGGATTCCACGGTCAGATAGAGGTTGGTGCCGGTGTCCCCGTCGGCCACGGGATAGACGTTGATCGCGTCGATCTCCTCGCGGGCCCGCCCCAGCTCCTGGAGCGCGAGACCGCACCAGGTGCGCACCGCGAGAGCATCCAATGGCTGCGGAACCTGCGCCACCTGCGCCTCCTTGAGCTGCTGGACGTGGGACGCAGCGTAGACCCAGAGGGGGCCGTGGCCGGAAGAGGGCCGCACGGACTGCCTGCACCGGGCCTCGCGGCCTCCTGGGGCGGGGGTCCGCGAGCCCGTCGTTCCCCGGGGCGGCCATGGTAGTTTCGTTGTACGGGTGCAGCCGTTGTATGCTGCTCCGGTTGCCCGATCCAGATCGGGCTTTCCCCTGGCAGCGCCACTCAGATCGTACGATCTCGATCCCGGCATGCCGGGATCAACCGTAAGTGCATCTGAAGTCTTTGGAGTGACCCGTGGCTGCCAACTGCGACGTCTGCGGCAAGGGGCCGGGCTTCGGCAACAACATCTCGCACTCACACCGCCGTACGCCCCGTCGCTGGAACCCGAACATCCAGCGCGTGCGTACCGTGGTGGGCGGGACGCCGAAGCGCGTGAACGCTTGCACCTCGTGCATCAAGGCCGGCAAGGTCTCGCGCTGACGCCGACCCCCCGGACTCTCGGCTTCTCCCCACTCCCGGCTCCGGCCGAAGTGGGGGGACTCCAGGAGCAGGGGGACCTGTAGCGCGCGGCCACCGCTGGTTCGCTGCACGGAGCCGGTCCACCGAGTGGGCCGGCTTTTTGCCGCGCGCACATGGTCACCCTCTGTCGCTCGACGCGTACACTCCGCCGTCTCCGCCTTTCGGCGCCCCGGAAAGAGGCCCACGGACATCCAGCCGACCGCCCGCACCGTCGGGGTTCCGGCCTACGGGGCGGCCGGAACCCCGACGGGCGACGTGGCGCTCCCGCGCGCCTGCGCTACGCCTCGATGTCCCCGAAGTGGTCCCAGCCGCCCTTGCTGGTCCACGGCGCCCCGTCCACCGTCACCTGGGGCAGGGCCGAGGGATTGAGCACCTCGCCGATCACCTTCCAGCGCGCGGGCAGCTTCACGTCCCGCGGGAAGGTCGCCACGATCGCGTGGTCCTCACCGCCGGTGAGCACCCACTGGATGGGGTCGACGCCGACGGCCTGCCCGATGTCGTTCATCTGGGAGGGGATGTCGATGGTTCCGGAGCGGATGTCGATACGCACCTTGCTCGCCTCCGCGATGTGCCCGAGGTCGGCGATCAGCCCGTCGCTGACGTCGCACATCGCGGTCGCGCCGAGCCCCGCTGCGGCGGGGCCCGCGTGGTACGGCGGTTCTGGGCGGCGGTGCGCCTCGACGAACGCGCGCGGCGAGCGGAAGCCGCGGGAGAGCACCGCATGCCCTGCCGCGGACCAGCCCAGCCACCCGGTCACCGCGACCACGTCGCCGGGCTGGGCGCCCGCGCGGGTCACCGGCTCGTGGTTGCGCAGATCACCGAGCGCGGTGATCGAGATCATGATCGTGTCCCCGCGGACGACATCGCCGCCGACCACGGCCGCACCCGCCACCTGGCACTCGTCGCGCAGTCCGTCCATGAGTTCGGTGGGCCAGGTGACGGGGAGGTCCGCGGGCACCACGAGACCGAGCAGCAGCGCAGTCGGCACGGCGCCCATCGCGGCGATGTCCGCGAGGTTCTGCGCGGCCGCCTTGCGCCCGACGTCGTAGGCCGTCGACCAGTCGCGGCGGAAGTGCCGTCCCTCCAGGAGGATGTCGGTGCTCGCCACCACCCTGCGGTCCGGCGCGGCGACCACCGCGGCGTCGTCGCCGGGGCCGATCCGCACCGCCGGGGTGGTGGTGAGCCGGGAGGTGAGCTCCCTGATGAGCCCGAACTCCCCGAGCTCGCCCACGGTGCCCTTCATCGTCGTACGTCCCCTTCTGTTCCCTGCCGCGCCCGGTCGCGTGCCTGCATCGACCTCGGTACGGTCGAGTCGACCGTCAACTTGTGTCGCCGGTGTTCCCCGGCGCTCACGCCACAGCCCCCGCGGGTCTCCCCGCGACGAGCGGCGACGCGATACCGTGGCGTCCCTTCTCCCCACATGATCCTCGTGGCCGCCCTGGAGGTTCCGTGGTACAGGCGTACATCCTGATCCAGACGGAGGTCGGCAAGTCGTCGACCGTCGCCGAGACGATCAGCAAGATCCCTGGGGTCATCCAGGCCGAGGACGTCACGGGTCCCTATGACGTCATCGTGCGCGCCCAGGCCGACACCGTCGACGAACTCGGCCGCATGGTGGTCGCGAAAGTTCAACAAGTCGACGGCATCACCCGCACCCTGACCTGCCCGGTGGTGCACCTGTAGCCCCCGTCTACGCTTGGCCGGTGCGCTTCTTCCGTCACCGGCTCCCAGGTCTGCCCGCCCTCGCCCTGCTGATCGCGACGGCGGGCTGTTCCTCGAGCGACGACACCCCTTCGGCCACGGTTCCCAGTCCGAACACGAAGGTCACGAAGCTGTGCCGGAACCTGGACAAGGTGCTGCCGCGGAAGGTGGACGGCCTCGACCGGAACGATCCCCAGCCCCGGTCCGCGCTGACGGCGGGCTGGGGAAGCCCGGCGATCATACTGCGCTGCGGGGTGGCGAGGCCCGCGGAGATGGACGACCCGGAGGCGGACGGCCTGGAGGCGGACGGCGTCGGCTGGCTGCTGCAGAAGCTGGACGACGGCTCGTTCCGCTTCACCACGACATTGCGCGCGGTGTATGTCGAGGTCAGCCTGCCCAGGGCGCACACCGGCGACGGTGTGGCGCCGCTCGTCGATCTGGCGCCCGCAGTCAAGAAGGCGATCCCCGAGGGGATCGCCTCCTGAGCGCCGCACGGACCGGCTAGCGCAGACCCGTCGTACGGCGCAGGGCCGCCTGGATCAGCCGGTCCACCAGTTCCTCGTAACCGACGCCGCTCGCCTGCCACATCTGCGGGTACATGGAGATCGGCGTGAAACCGGGCATCGTGTTGATCTCGTTGATGACGAACTCCCCGTCCTCGGCGAGGAAGAAGTCCGCACGGACCAGGCCCTCGCAGGAGGCCGCCTCGAAGGCCTCCACCGCGAGCCGCCGCACCTCGGCGGTCTGCTCGTCGGTCAGCGGCGCGGGGACGATGCCGGGCGTCGAGTCGATGTACTTCGCCTCGAAGTCGTAGTAGGCGTGCGTCTGCGGCGGCGGGATCTCGGCCGGCACCGAGGCACGCGGGCCGTCCTCGAACTCGAGGACACCGCACTCGATCTCACGGCCGCGCACGGCCGCCTCCACAAGGATCTTCGGGTCGTGCCGCTGGGCCTCGGCGATCGCCTCGTCCAGCCCCCCGATGTCGTCGACCTTGGTGATGCCGATCGACGAGCCCGCGCGCGCGGGCTTCACGAACAGCGGCCAGCCGTGCTCCCCGGCGAAGTCGACGATCTTCTTGCGGGCGGCCGGCTCGTCCTGCTCCCACTCGCGCGGCCGGATCACCACGTAGGGACCGACCTTGAGCCCGAAGGAGGTGAACACCCGCTTCATGTACTCCTTGTCCTGGCCGACGGCCGAGGCGAGCACACCCGAACCCACGTACGGGACACCGGACAGCTCCAGCAGGCCCTGGAGGGTGCCGTCCTCGCCGTACGGGCCGTGCAGCACGGGGAAGACGACGTCGATCTCGCCGAGCGCCTTGGGCACCGAACCGGGCTCGCTGTAGACGACTTCGCGGTTCGCGGGGTCGACGGGCAGCACGACGCCGCCCTCGTGTGACTCGGCGAGCTCCTCGACGGTGGGCGTACGGCGGTCGGTGATCGCCATGCGCTCGGGTTCGTCGGCCGTGAGCGCCCAACGGCCGTCCCGGGTGATGCCGATCGGCAGGACGTCGTACTTCGTCCGGTCGATGGCGCGCAGCACGGCGCCGGCGGTGACCATGGAGATCCCGTGTTCGGAGCTGCGGCCGCCGAAGACGACGGCGACACGCGGCTTGCGAGGCGGCTGCTCAGGGCTCTTGGGGAGGTTCTCGGTGCTCATATCGCGATGAGAGTACCTGTAGCCAGTGCCCTGAGGCAGCGTCCGGCCGGCGCTGTCGCTCAGCGTCGTTCCGGCTTCGCACTGCGCGACATCAGCTCCTTGAGCGCGACCACCGGCGGCTTGCCCTCGTGGACGATGCCGACGACCGTCTCCGTGATCGGCATGTCGACGCCGTGCCGACGGGCCAGATCGAGCACGGACTCACAGGACTTGACGCCCTCGGCGGTCTGCTTGGTGACCGCGATGGTCTCCTCGAGCGTCATGCCCTTGCCGAGGTTGGTGCCGAAGGTGTGGTTGCGCGACAGCGGTGAGGAGCAGGTGGCCACCAGGTCTCCCAGGCCGGCCAGTCCCGAGAAGGTCAGCGGGTCGGCGCCCATCACCAGGCCGAGCCGTGTGGTCTCCGCGAGACCGCGGGTGATGAGCGAGCCCTTGGCGTTGTCACCGAGGCCCATGCCGTCCGCGATGCCGACCGCCAGCCCGATGACGTTCTTGACCGCACCCCCGAGTTCGCACCCCACCACATCGGTGTTGGTGTACGGCCGGAAGTACGGCGTGTGGCAGACGGACTGGAGCCGCTGCGCGACGGCCTCGTCGGTGCAGGCGACCACGGCCGCGGCCGGCATACGGGCGGCGATCTCCCGGGCCAGATTGGGTCCGGTGACCACCGCGACGCGTTCCGGGACGACCTTGGCGACGTCCTCGATGACCTCGCTCATCCGCATGGCGGAACCGAGTTCGACGCCCTTCATCAGCGAGACGAGGACCGTGCGCGGCGCGAGCAGGGGTGCCCATTCGGCGAGGTTCCCGCGCAGGGTCTGCGACGGGACCGCGAGTATCGCGAAGTCGGCCCCGTGCGCCGCCTCGGCGGGGTCCGTGGTGGCCCGCAGGTTCTCGGGGAGCTCGACGCCCGGCAGGTAGTCCGGGTTCGTACGGGTGGAGTTGACGGCCTCGACGAGCTCGGCGCGGCGCGCCCACAGGGTGACATCGCACCCGGCGTCGGCGAGCACCATGCCGAAGGCCGTCCCCCATGATCCGGTTCCGAACACGGCCGCCTTGACCGGCTTGCTCACTGGCCCTGCCCCTCCTTCTCCCTGGCCTTCTCCTGCGCGGCGGCGCTCCGGCGGCGCTGTTCGATGCGCACCTCACGGGGGTCGTACGGCTTCTCGGGCGCCTTCTCGCCCCGGAGCTCCTCGAGCTGGCGGGTGATGGCGGCCATGATGACCTCCGTCGCCTCCTTCAGCAGCTCGGGGGACATGTCCTTGTCGTAGAAGCGCGTGAGGTCGACGGGCGGGCCGGCGAGCACATGGTGCGTCTTGCGCGGGAAGAAGCTGGGCTTCTTGGCGTAGGCCGGCAGCAGCGCGTTGGCGCCCCACTGGGCGACCGGAATGACCGGGCACTTGGTCTGCAGGGCGACCCGGGCCGCACCGGTCTTGCCGGTCATGGGCCAGCCGTTCGGGTCGCGGGTGAGGGTGCCCTCGGGGTAGAAGGCGACACACTCGCCGCTCTCCACGGCGTCGATCGCGGCACGGAAGGCGCTGAGCGCGTCCGTGCTCTCCCGGTAGACGGGGATCTGGCCGGTACCGCGCATCACGGCGCCGACGAAACCCTTCTTGAAAAGACCGCTCTTCGCGAGGAAACGGGGAACACGCTTGGTGTTGTACTGATAGTGCGCGTAGGCGAAGGGGTCCACGTGTGAATTGTGGTTCACCGCGGTGATAAATCCGCCTTCAGCCGGAATGTTCTCCATTCCGCGCCAGTCCCGCTTGAGCAGAACCACCAGCGGCGGTTTGCAGAGGACCGCTGCGAAGCGGTACCAGAAGCCGATTCTGCGGCGGGGCACGCGGACACCTTCCTCTAAGGAGCCGGCACAAGGCCTGACACTGGGGTTGTGGGCCGCACAAGTGTCACCCCCGGCCGCCCGTCTGTCGAGAACACCGTACGCCCGCCCGTCACCGACCACCGCCCTTGGATGGTGCTTCGCACCCGTTGCCGACGGGCCGGGCGCCGGACGGCCGTCGTCCCCCGTCGGCGGACCAGGTGACAATGGGCGCGACAACACAGGGACGGAGCGCTCGTGCAGTGGACTGTCGTCGTACCCCTGAAGGCCTTGGCGCGGGCCAAGAGCAGGCTCTCGGACACCGCGGCGGACGCGGTGCGTCCGGGGCTCGCCCTGGCCTTCGCGCAGGACACGGTGGCCTCGACCCTCGCCTGTGCCGCGGTACGTGATGTGGCGGTCGTCACGGACGATCCGCTCGCCGGACGCGAGCTGGCGGCCCTCGGCGCCCGGATCGTCACGGACGAGCCGGCGGGCGGTCTGAACACCGCGCTCGCGCACGCGGCGGCGGCCGTGCGGCGATCACGCCCCGGCGGCGCGGTGGCGGCCCTGAACGCCGATCTCCCCGCCCTGCGCGCCCCGGAATTGGCCCGGGTACTCGGCGCCGCCGCCGAATTCCCCCGCGCTTTTCTGCCCGACGCCGCAGGAATCGGCACGACCCTGCTCGCCGCGGCCCCCGGCCTGGAATTGCTGCCCGCGTTCGGCGTGGATTCGCGAATGCGTCATCTGGCCTCGGGCGCCGTGGAACTCGCGCTCGACGACGTGGACTCCGTGCGCCAGGACGTGGACACCGGCGAGGATCTGCGCGCGGCGCTCGCGCTCGGTGTGGGACCACGCACGGCGGCGGTGGCGGCGCGGCTGCTCATCCCCGGCGGGCACGGCGGTTGACACGACGGGGCGGTCCCCGGTCCGCCGGGGCCGTCCCCGGGTCCGCACGGCCCGGCGACGTGTCCGGAGCGGTCGATAGGCTGCCGTCATGCAGGCGACCGCGTACACCTACGACCCCGAGACGCGCACCGGTCAGGTGCTGCTCGACGACGGCACCCCCGTCCCCTTCGACGCCCGGGCGTTCGACGCGGGCGGACTGAGGCTGCTGCGCCCGGGACAGCGGGTGCGGATCGAGACGGAGGGCGAGGGCGAGGACCGGCGCATCACGCTGGTGACCCTGCAGACGTTCTGACCCCCGGACACACCGCGGGCCGGGCTCCCAGGGGGAGCCCGGCCCGGCGCGTGTAGCCCGTCCGTCCCGGTCAGCTGCGGGCGGTGGCCTTCTTGGCGGTGGTCTTGCGGCCCGTCGACTTCTTGGCCGGGGCCTTCTTCGCCGGGGCCTTCTTGGCCGCCGCCTTCTTGGCGGTGGTCTTCTTCGCGGTGGTCTTCTTGGCCGCCGCGGTGGTCTTCTTCGCCGTGGTCTTCTTGGCCGTGGCCTTCTTCGCGGTGACCTTCTTCGCGGGGGCCGCCTTCTTGGCCGTGGCCTTCTTCGCGGGGGCCGCCTTCTTGGCCGTGACCTTCTTCGCCGCAGCCTTCTTGACCGTGGCCGCGGCGCCGACCTGCAGGCTGCCCTTGGGCGCCTTCTTGACCGCGACCTCGCCACCGCGCGGGAGCTTCTTCGTCCCGCTGACCAGGTCCTTGAAGCCCTGTCCCGCGCGGAAGCGCGGCACGGAGGTCTTCCTGACCCGAACCCGCTCGCCCGTCTGGGGGTTGCGGGCGTAACGGGCCGGACGCTCGACCTTCTCGAACGAACCGAAACCGGTGACCGAGACCCGGTCGCCTCCGACGACCGCGCGGACGATGGCGTCCAGGACCGCGTCGACAGCATCGGCAGCCTGCTGGCGGCCGCCCATCTTGTCGGCAATCGCTTCTACGAGCTGCGCCTTGTTCACGTCTTCCCCTTCGGAGACATCGCCAGAACGAAAGTGTTCAAGCTTTTTCGCACGTTAGGCAGATATATACCGCAAATCAAACACGAAACGGGCTTATCACCCTTGTGCCGCACCGATTCGGCTGCCTCAGAGTTCCTCTTCGGGGATTCGGTCCTCGTCGAGGTCGGTCATGAACCGCTCGAGACGCCGGGTCGCTTCGGCGGGATCGTGCTTGGCCGCGGCCGTAATGACCAGCAGCTTCCGGGTCAGCGCCATCCGTACGCCCTCCGGGACTTGCAGTGTGCGCACCCTTGCGTGCGCTTCCTTGAGTTGGGCCGCGACCGCCGTATAGAGCTCGAGTTGGCCGTCGTTGTCCATGCACAGATTGTGCCATCTGGGGCGAGTTGTCGCCCCCGCTGGGGGCAACTGCCGTCTCCCCCGGGCCTTCCGCGGGCCCCGGAACGTCATGGCGGCTCCGTCCACGGATCGCGGCAACAACCTTTGTAACCAGCAGAGTTGGCAGTGTGCGAGGCGGCGCGCCGGACGCTTTCGGCAGCGGAAACGGCTGTACCCCCAACCGTCCACGATTGGGGGTACAGGCGGTGTTGCGATGGCCGAAACCAGCCCTTGCGGGCGCGGGCGTCAGCCCTGGAGGGTCCGCGGCTTGTACGAGGGGCGCTCCGCCTCGTACGCGGCGATGTCGGACTCGTTCCGGAGGGTGATGGAGATGTCGTCGAGGCCGTTCAGCAGCCGCCAGCGCGAGTTCTCGTCCAGCTCGAAGGCGGCGGTGATGCCCTCGGCGCGTACCTCACGCGCCTCGAGGTCCACGGTGATCTCGGCCGTCGGGTCCTTCTCGGTGAGCTCCCACAGGGCGTCCACGATCTTCTGCTCCAGGACCACCGTGAGCAGGCCGTTCTTGAGGGAGTTGCCGCGGAAGATATCGGCGAACCGGGAGGAGACGACCGCCTTGAAGCCGTAGTTCTGCAGCGCCCAGACGGCGTGCTCGCGGGAGGAGCCGGTGCCGAAGTCCGGGCCCGCGACCAGGACCGTGGCACCCTGCCGCTCGGGGCGGTTGAGCACGAACTCGGAGTCCTTGCGCCAGGCCTCGAAAAGCCCGTCCTCGAACCCGTCCCGGGTCACCTTCTTGAGCCAGTGGGCGGGGATGATCTGGTCGGTGTCGACGTTGCTGCGGCGCAGCGGGACGGCCCGGCCGGTGTGCGTGGTGAATGCTTCCATGACTTCTCAGACTCCAGCGGGCGTACGAGTGTCGGCGTCGGACAGGTCGGCGGGGGACGCCAGGTGCCCCAGGACCGCCGTCGCTGCGGCGACCTGCGGCGAGACCAGGTGCGTGCGCCCGCCCTTGCCCTGCCGGCCCTCGAAGTTGCGGTTGGAGGTGGAGGCGGAGCGCTCGCCCGGGGCCAGCTGGTCCGGGTTCATGCCGAGACACATGGAACAGCCCGCGTGCCGCCACTCCGCGCCGGCCTCCTTGAAGATCACGTCCAGGCCCTCGGAGACGGCCTGCAGACCCACGCGCGCGGAGCCCGGGACGACCAGCATCCGTACACCGTCGGCGACTTTGCGGTTCTCGATGATCGCGGCGGCGGCACGCAGATCCTCGATGCGCCCGTTGGTGCAGGAGCCTACGAAGACCGTGTCCACCTTGATGGAACGCAGCGGCTGCCCGGCGTCCAACCCCATGTACTCCAGGGCCTTTTCCGCGGCCAGGCGCTCCGAGGCGTCCTCGTACGAAGCGGGATCGGGGACGGACGTCGAAAGCGGTGCACCCTGGCCCGGGTTGGTGCCCCAGGTGACGAACGGCGAGAGCGCGGCGGCGTCGATGCGCACCTCGGCGTCGAATTCCGCGTCGTCGTCGGTCCGCAGCGTCTTCCAGTACTCCACCGCGGCGTCCCACTCCGCACCCTCGGGAGCGTGCGGACGGCCCTTGAGGTAGGCGAAGGTGGTCTCGTCCGGGGCGATCATGCCCGCCCGCGCACCGGCCTCGATCGACATGTTGCAGATGGTCATCCGGGCCTCCATCGAGAGCTTCTCGATGGCCGGGCCGCGGTACTCCAGGATGTAGCCCTGGCCGCCGCCGGTGCCGATCCTGGCGATGATGGCCAGGATCAGGTCCTTGGCCGTCACGCCCTCGGGCAGCTCGCCGTCGACCGTGATGGCCATGGTCTTCGGGCGGGCCAGGGGCAGCGTCTGGGTCGCGAGGACGTGCTCGACCTGGGAGGTGCCGATACCGAACGCCAGCGCGCCGAACGCGCCGTGCGTCGAGGTGTGCGAGTCACCGCAGACGACCGTCGTGCCGGGCTGGGTCAGGCCCAGCTGCGGGCCGACGACGTGCACGACGCCCTGCTCGACGTCCCCCAGCGGGTGCAGGCGCACACCGAACTCGGCGCAGTTCTTGCGCAGCGTCTCCAGCTGGGCGCGGGAGACCGGGTCCGCGATGGGCTTGTCGATGTCGAGGGTGGGGGTGTTGTGGTCCTCGGTCGCGATGGTGAGGTCGAGCCTGCGCACCCGGCGTCCGCTCTTGCGCAGACCGTCGAAGGCCTGCGGGCTGGTCACCTCGTGCAGCAGGTGCAGATCGATGTAGAGGAGGTCGGGCTCGCCCTCGGCGCGCCGGACGACGTGGTCGTCCCAGACCTTCTCCGCGAGTGTCCTACCCATCGCTTTCCCTCCGGTCGGCGAAGCGTGCGCCGACCCAACTAGAGATCTTGAGGTGGCAGCGCCCGTACCCCCGGATCCCGGGCGTGTGCCGCCGGGCCCGTTGGTACGCGGGCCGCCGTGACTTCCAGGGTGGCGGGTTCCTCGGGAAATTGAACTTGCGTTTCACAGAGTGAGACGTGAGTATCGTTGCATGGACAACAGTAGCGGCGTCGGCGTTCTGGACAAGGCGGCCCTCGTCCTGAGCGCTCTGGAGTCCGGTCCGGCCACCCTCGCGGGCCTGGTCGGCGCCACCGGACTGGCACGACCCACGGCCCACCGCCTGGCCGTGGCGCTGGAACACCACCGTATGGTGGCCCGCGACATGCAGGGCCGTTTCATCCTCGGACCCCGGCTGTCCGAGCTGGCGGCGGCGGCGGGCGAGGACCGCCTGCTGGCGACGGCTGGCCCCGTACTGACCCACCTCCGTGATGTCACGGGCGAGAGCGCACAGCTCTATCGCCGCCAGGGGGACATGCGCATCTGCGTCGCCGCCGCGGAGCGCCTCTCGGGTCTTCGCGACACGGTCCCGGTCGGCTCCACGCTCACGATGAAAGCGGGCTCCTCGGCTCAGATCCTGCTGGCCTGGGAGGAGCCCGAGCGGCTGCACCGCGGCCTGCAGGGCGCGCGCTTCACGGCGACGGCCCTGTCCGGCGTGCGGCGCCGCGGCTGGGCCCAGTCCATCGGGGAGCGCGAGCCGGGCGTCGCGTCCGTCTCCGCACCCGTACGCGGCCCCTCCAACCGCGTGGTCGCCGCGGTCTCCGTCTCCGGCCCCATCGAGCGCCTGACCCGCCACCCGGGCCGGATGCATGCACAGGCCGTCATCGACTCAGCCGCCCGGCTCTCCGAGGCACTGCGCCGCTCGGGCTGAGCAGCGAGCGCGTCAGCGGGGCGGGGCCGGCCTCAACGCCGCGGCGGGCCCTCTCCCGGGAAACGGCACCCCTGAGCTTCATACCGAAGGCGGCTGCGCCCCCTGGCCGGCCTTCGCCGAACGGAACGCGAACCGGTCGCCGGCCCGGCGCCCCCGCTTCTCGAGGGGCAGGACGCCGTGCGCGGCGGCGAGCCCGAAGGCCGGCATGTCACCGTAGATCGACTCGTAGGCGCCCTCCGGCACCACATAGGTCTCGTGCCAGATCCCCACGTGCTGCCGCAGCTTCCCCGCCTTCTCCTTGCGGTTGAACGTCGCCCAGGCCCTGTGGTGGAACATGTCGGACGCCGACGCGTAGGCGTACAGCTTCTCCTTGGACTCCCAGTACTGCACGACGTAGTACGTCCGCGGGGACGCCGTCAGCAGGACATGGCCGAGCAGACCGCGCCCCGGCCTCTTCTTGAGCTCGCGCAGCATGCGGGGCATCGCCATGAGCACCGGCAGCCAGTGGTGCATCGCCCAGAAGTGGTTGATCCGCATGCCGATGAGCAGGACGACCACGTCCCCCTCGGCGGCTGCGGTCGTACGGCTCACGGTCTTGGGCTTCCCGAACACGGCGTCCCCCTCGGCAGCCATTGGCCAGCGGCGCTATCCGACACCGCCATGCTTGGATAGTGGCGCGACCCGAGGAAAGGCGCAAGGGATGCGGCTGGCGGAGTTGAGCGAGCGAAGCGGTGTGTCCACCGCGACGATCAAGTACTACCTGCGGGAAGGGCTGTTGGCGCCCGGCCGCCAGGTGAACGCGACGACCGCCGAGTACGACGAGGGCCATCTGCGCCGGCTGCGGCTCGTGCGGGCGATGATCCAGGTGGGCCGGATGCCGGTCGCCACCGCCCGGGAGGTTCTGCGGCACGTCGACGACGAGTCGCTCGGCCGCACCATCCGCCTGGGCGCGGCCCTCTGGGCGATGCCACAGGGGCCGGAGCCGGACGAGGAGGACCCCTCGGTGGTGGCCGCCCGGCGCGAGGTGGACGCACTGCTGCGCATGCTGGGCTGGGAGACCGCGCACGAACTCGCGCCCCTGTCCCCCGTGCACCGGTCACTGTTGGCGGCGGTGGCCGCCCTGATCCGGCTCGGTTATCCGTGTGACGCCCAACTCATGGAACCGTACGCGGAGTTGATGCACCAGGTGGCCCGGCGCGACCTCGACCTGCTGCAGACGCACGCCGCAGAGAGGGACAAGGTCGAGACGGCGGTCGCGGCGGCCGTGCTCTTCGAGCCGGTGCTGCGCGCACTGCACCGGCTCGCGCAGGAGGAGGAGTCGGCGCGGCGTTACGGACTGGAATGACCCGCACCCCGCGGCCCGCCGCAGCGCAATCCTGGAAAAGCCGCAGGGCCCCCACCGAAGTGGAGGCCCTGCGATCGGTGTACCCCCGACCGGATTCGAACCGGCGCTACCGCCTTGAGAGGGCGGCGTGCTAGGCCGCTACACAACGGGGGCGAGGATCTAGCGTTTCCGCAGATCCGAGCTGGTCTACCTGGACTCGAACCAAGACTAACTGAACCAGAATCAGTCGTGCTGCCAATTACACCATAGACCACTGTGGTTTAGACCAGTTCGTACCCCCGACCGGATTCGAACCGGCGCTACCGCCTTGAGAGGGCGGCGTGCTAGGCCGCTACACAACGGGGGCCCTAGCGATCCTGCATCGACATCAGTGGGAGCGACCCGACTGTCGTCGCGGGAAGGATCTGTACCCCCGACCGGATTCGAACCGGCGCTACTGCCTTGAGAGGGCAGCGTGCTAGGCCGCTACACAACGGGGGCTCGCGGATCTGATCCGCAGGTGCAGATGAGCTCTGCGAGCTGGCCTACCTGGACTCGAACCAAGACTAACTGAACCAGAATCAGTCGTGCTGCCAATTACACCATAGGCCACTGGAACGCAAGCCCCTGTGGGGATCTTGTTCTAGCTTGCGCCTCCGGTTCCGGCCTCTCGGCCCGCTCCCCGGCGGCGCAGGAAGAACATTACCCGAAGGTGGACGGCGCTCCAAAACGGGTATCCGTGCCGAGGACCGAGGGGAGTTCGACGAGGGAGGCGATCCGGTGCAGGCCGGCGGACCCTTCGGCGCCGGACCGGGCGCGCCCGTCCGTGACGGTGCTCACCCCTGCACGGTCGATCCACACGGACAGCAATCCGGCCTCGGCGGCCCCGCGCCCGTCGATCTCGGGATGGTCGCCGACGTACGCGACGTCGTGCGGAGCGAGCCGCAGGGCGTCGCAGGCCGCACGGAAGGCCCGGGCGTCCGGTTTGGAGACGCCCAGCTCCGCGGCGCACAGAACCGTCTCGAAGCGGTCGCGCACACCGAGGGTGCGCAGCTTGTACTCCTGGACGTGCGCGCTGGAGTTGGACAGCACCGCGTGCCGGTGGCTCACGGCGAGCGCGTCCAGGACGGGCAGCACGTCAGGGAAGAGGGCCCAGGCCGCCTCGTAGTGGTCCAGGTAGCGGCGGAACCAGGCGTCCGCCGCCTGGTCCGTCAGCTCCTCGCCCAGGAAGACCCGTACCCGGTCCCTGCGCTGCCCCTCGAAGGACGTCTCCCCCGCCGAGAACCGCGCCCACTGGGCGTCCGTGACCGCCCGCCACCGCACGAGTGCCTGCTCGACGGTGTCCCAGCCGCCGAGCAGCCCCTCGGCGGCGAGGTGCCCGCGCATGCCGGCCCGATCCGCGGTGGTGTAGTCGAAAAGGGTGTCGTCGACGTCCCAGACCACGGCGCTGATGCTCATGGTCCGACGGTAGCTCCGGACGGGTGACCGTGTCCGTTCGTTCGCCCCGTCGGCGGTTCACGGCGCCGGGGAACGCACGAGGGGCGGCACCCCGCCGGGTGCCGCCCCTCGTGCGCGAACGGGTCAGGCCGAGAGCTTCGCGAGCGCCGCGTCGATCCGCCGCAGCGTCCTCTCCTTGCCCAGGACCTCCAGGGACTCGAAGAGCGGCAGGCCGACCGTGCGTCCGGTGACGGCGACGCGGACCGGGGCCTGCGCCTTGCCGAGCTTGAGGCCGTGGGCCTCGCCGGCGGCCAGGACGGCCTCCTTCAGCGCCTCCGCGGAGGTCCAGTCGGCGCCCTCCAGGTTCTCCCGGGCCGTGCGGAGAAGGGCGTCGCTGCCCTCCTTCATGGCCTTGGTCCAGGACGCCTCGTCGGACACCGGCTCCGGCAGGAACAGGAAGTCGACGTTCTCGGTGATCTCCGAGAGGACCTTGAGGCGAGTCTGCGCGTGCGGCGCCACCGCCTGCCACTTCGCCTCGTCGAAGTCCTCCGGCGCCCACGGTGCGAACGGGGCCTTCAGCCAGGGCCGGCAGCGCTCCGCGAAGTCCTTCACCTCGAGCAGGCGGATGTGGTCCGCGTTGATCGACTCGGCCTTCTTCAGGTCGAACCGCGCCGGGTTGGGGTTCACGTCGGCCACGTCGAAGGCGGCGACCATCTCGTCGACGGCGAAGATGTCGCGGTCCGCCGCGAGCGACCAGCCCAGCAGGGACAGGTAGTTGAGCAATCCCTCGGGCAGGAAGCCGCGCTCGCGGTAGAGGTTCAGCGACGACTCCGGGTCGCGCTTGGACAGCTTCTTGTTGCCCTCGCCCATCACGTACGGCAGGTGCCCGAACGCGGGCACGCCCTTCGCGACGCCGAGTTCGATCAGCGCCTTGTAGAGCGCGATCTGGCGGGGGGTGGAGGAGAGCAGGTCCTCGCCGCGCAGGACGTGGGTGATCTCCATCAGCGCGTCGTCGACCGGGTTGACGAGGGTGTACAGGGGCGCGCCGTTCGCCCGCACGATCCCGTAGTCCGGCACGTTCTCCGGGGTGAAGGTCAGCTCGCCGCGGACCAGGTCCGTGAAGGTGATCGTCTCGTCGGGCATCCGGAAGCGCACGATCGGCGTACGCCCCTCGGCCTCGTACGCGGCCACCTGCTCGGCGCTCAGCTCACGGCAGTGCCCGTCGTA
Source organism: Streptomyces sp. NRRL F-5122 (assembly GCF_001507435.1). Taxonomy (GTDB): domain Bacteria; phylum Actinomycetota; class Actinomycetes; order Streptomycetales; family Streptomycetaceae; genus Streptomyces; species Streptomyces lannensis. The sequence goes on along the minus strand of NZ_LMWH01000257.1, from coordinate 7,171 downwards.
GCCCGACGGGCGGCCGGCGGCGCGGGCCGCGTCGCGGCGGGCGTCCAGTTCCTCCGTCGTGCAGTAGCAGTGGTAGGCGTACCCGCCGTCCAGGAGCTTTCGTGCGACGTCCTTGTAGATGTCCATCCGCTGCGACTGGCGGTAGGGCGCGTGCGGGCCCCCGATCTCCGGACCCTCGTCCCAGTCGAAGCCCAGCCAGCGCAGCGAGTCCAGAAGCTGGACGTAGGACTCCTCCGAGTCGCGGGCCACATCCGTGTCCTCGATGCGGAAGACGAACGTGCCGCCGGTGTGACGGGCGTACGCCCAGTTGAACAGGGCGGTGCGGACCAGACCCACATGGGGGTTGCCGGTCGGGGACGGACAGAAACGTACGCGGACGGAGCCGTTAGCCACGCTTGATCACCTTGTTGGTGAGAGTGCCGATGCCTTCGATGGAGACGGCGACCTCGTCGCCGACGTTGAGGGGGCCGACCCCCGCGGGGGTGCCCGTGAGGATCACGTCGCCGGGGAGCAGCGTCATGGCCTCGGAGATGTTCACGATCAGATCCTCGATCGGGTGGATCATCTCGCTCGTCCGGCCGAGCTGGCGCTGCTGGCCGTTGACCGTGAGCTGGATGGTGAGATCGCCCGGGTCGAGATCGGTCTCCACCCAGGGGCCGAGCGGACAGGCCGTGTCGAAGCCCTTGGCCCGGGCCCACTGCTTCTCACGCCGCTGGACATCGCGCGCGGTCACGTCGTTGGCACAGGTGTAGCCGAGGATCACGTCCTTGACGCGCTCACGCGGGACCTCGCGGCACAGGCGGCCGATCACCACGGCCAGCTCCGCCTCGTAGTGCAGCTCCTGGGTGAAGGAGGGATAGGCGATCTCGTCGCCGGGACCGATCACCGAGGTGGACGGCTTGAAGAAGGCGAACGGGGCCTCCGGCACCTCGTTGCCCAGTTCCCTGGCGTGCTCCGCGTAGTTGCGGCCGAAGGCGACGACCTTGTTCGGGAGCACCGGGGGCAACAGCCTGACCTTGCTCAGCGGCACCTTCGTACCGGAGAGCTCGAAGTCCGCGAACGGGATGCCCTTGATGATGTCGAGAACGAGCTCGTCCGGCTTGTCGCCCTCGACCGCGCCGAAGGCGACATTCCCGTCGATGGAGAATCTGGCGATGCGCACGAGATCCCTGCGCCCCTCACTGAGCTGGCTGGAGTATGACGCTCCAGGCTAACGCGGCGGGGGGCCGGCACCTCGCGCATTACGGCGGGCGCCGCCTGGACCGGACGCGGCCGCACGCCCGGGGCGCGCGTGATCACCCCGTCCCGGCGGTCACCGGGTCCTGCCGCCGCACCACGTCGACCGGCCGGCACGGGGCCCGCGGGTCACTCCCCGGCGAAGGCCTGCACCGGGATCTCGTTGAGCACCGTGCGACGGGGATTGGCGGTGTGGCTGGGAAGGTCGACCGAACGTTCCGGCGTCGCCGGCGCCTGCAGCTCTTCGGCGTCGGCGAGGTGCGCCAGCGTCGTGCGCCGCGGGTTGGCTATCGTGCGGAACATCATCGTGGTCTTCACTGTTGTCGTTGACCTTGTCGTTGCGGGCGCCGGGCGGGCCTCAAGGGCCGTCACCCGGGCGCGGGTTGTCGGATTCGCCATCCCTGTAAAGCGCCAGGCTAAACATGCAATTCCCGCCGGAAGCCATGAAGGGGGCATGATCCCCGTGTGAGTTTGCTCACTGACCGGCGATCAAAAAGGGCAATTCAGGCTGCCGTTGAGCACCGGCCAAACGGACATTCTTCCATTGAACCTTGCATTCCGCCCCTGATCATGGCGACTGGGACACCGCTCACGACCCAATGGATCGTGCGCCTAAGTCCGTTATGTACAAGATAACTTTCTACGCCTCGTGACACGGCACTCACACCGCGTCACGATGGTCACGGGCTCACCCATTGGCCTTGTTGGAGATCCTGCACTGTGCTGGAATTCCACGGACCGCCGCGGGATCGCACCGGCGCGCAGGGGCGCAACGCAGCGCCGAGAAGCGGCGGGAAGGGGGAGCCTGCGCCGGTCACTCACGACCATCAGGGGGGCGTATTCAGGACGCCTCTCTACACGCCGACACCGTCCCGCCGCTCGCGCGGAGGGGCGCCTGGTCCAGAGGTTGCGACGCTAGTGCAGGGACGTTTCAAGAGGGATGGCAGCGCTTCGGCGGAGCCGGAGCCGCACGGCGGGACCGACCGTGGTTCCTCGCCCCAGCACGCCCAGAACCCGGGACAGGCACCGTCCGGCGGTGGTCCCGAGCGTCCTGGGCGCACGGGCGCGACCGCGGCTCCCACACCGCCTGCCCCACCCAAGACGACTCCTCCGATCGACCCCGGTGCGCGCATAGCCCTGCGCAACTGGCGCATCTCCACGCGCCTGGTGTCGCTGCTCGCGCTCCCCGTGGTCGCCGCCACATCGCTCGGTGCCTTGCGCATCGGCGACAACGTGGACCAGATCCGGCAGCTCGAGAACATGAAGCTGCTGACGGACATGACCAAGTCGGCGACGACGCTGGCCGAGGCGCTCCAGGAGGAGCGCGACCGGTCCGCCGGCCCGCTGGCCCACGGGGCCTCGACCGACGACTTCACGGTCAAGAGTGTCCGCGACAAGACGAACCGGGCCCGTACCGCCTTCCTGGAGGGCACCCAGGAGATCGGTGACGCCTCCGACGACGGCCGGCTCTCCGGTGTGCGCGAGAGCGTCGTCGGTATCGCGAGCGAGCTCAACAACCTCAGCGCGATCCGCGCCGGTGCCTACAAGGAGTCGGAGAACTCCGCCCAGACGGTCGAGGCCTACCACCGGCTGATCACCCAGCTGCTCAGCCTGTCCCAGGACATGGCCCAGGCGACCAGCAACCCGGAGATGATCCAGCGCACCCGCGCCCTGGCGGCCTTCTCGACCGCCAAGGAGTACGCGTCCGTGCAGCGCGCGGTCATCGCGGCGGCCCTCCCGACGACCAACAAGACGTTTGGCCATCTCTCCGAGAACGACCGCCAGTACGCGCTCTCGGCCCTGGACAGCCAGGACTCCGAGCTGGACGTCTTCCGCAGCATCTACGGTGACGGCGCCGAGGACCTGACGAAGCCGATCGACCAGGGCAGCCCGACGATCGAGGACGCCGACCAGTACGCGAGCCGCGTCCTGAAGAGCGCGAACGGCCTGCAGACGCAGGACAAGCAGGGTTACCTGGACTGGGTCGACGACGACTCGGCCAAGATCCAGCAGATGAAGAGCATCGAGGGCACGCTCCTCGAGCAGATGGAGCAGAAGGCCCGCGAGCTGAAGGACGCCTCCGAGCGCGAGGCGATCATCTCCGGTGCCCTGATCCTGCTCGTCCTCGGCGTGTCCCTGGTCGGCGCCTTCGTCGTGGCCCGCTCCATGATCCGCTCGCTGCGCCGCCTGCAGGAGACCGCCACCAAGGTCGCCCAGGACCGCCTGCCCGAGCTGGTCAAGCAGCTGTCCGAGTCCGACCCGCAGGACGTCGACACCTCCGTCCAGTCGGTCGGTGTGCACTCCCGGGACGAGATCGGCCAGGTGGCCGCGGCCTTCGACGACGTGCACCGCGAGGCGGTCCGCCTCGCCGCCGAGCAGGCCCTGCTGCGGGGCAACGTCAACGCGATGTTCACCAACCTCTCGCGCCGGTCCCAGGGTCTGATCCAGCGCCAGCTGTCGCTGATCTCGGAGCTGGAGTCCCGCGAGGCCGACCCGGACCAGCTGTCCTCGCTGTTCAAGCTCGACCACCTCGCGACGCGTATGCGCCGTAACGGTGAGAACCTCCTCGTCCTCGCGGGTGAAGAGCCCGGCCGCCGGTGGACCCGCCCGGTCCCGCTGGTCGACGTGCTCCGCGCCGCCGCGTCCGAGGTGGAGCAGTACGAGCGCATCGAGCTGGCCGCCGTGCCGGCCACCGAGGTCGCCGGCCGCGTGGTCAACGACCTCGTGCACCTGCTCGCCGAGCTGCTCGAGAACGCCACCTCGTTCTCCTCGCCGCAGACCAAGGTCAAGGTCACCGGTCACGCGCTGCCCGACGGCCGCGTGCTGATCGAGATACACGACACCGGCATCGGTCTGTCCCCGGAGGACCTCGCCCAGATCAACGAGCGGCTGGCCGCGCCGCCCACGGTGGACGTGTCCGTCTCCCGCCGCATGGGCCTCTTCGTGGTCGGTCGTCTGTCGCAGCGGCACGGCATCCGTATCCAGCTGCGCCCGTCCGACTCCGGTGGTACGACCGCGCTGGTCATGCTCCCGGTCGACGTGGCCCAGGGCGGCAAGAAGCCGGCCTCCGGCAAGCCGGGCCAGGGCGCCCCGCAGACCGGTGGCCCCGCCGCCGCGCAGGCCGCCGCCGGTGTGGCCGCGGCCCGTCGTCAGGCCCAGCAGAGCGGTTCGTCCTTCGGTACCGGTCAGGCCGGTGGCCAGGGCATCGGCGCAGCGCCTCAGCGCGGTCAGGTGGGCGCCGGTCAGGGCCCGCGTCCCGCGCTGCCCGGCAGCGCCCCCGGTGGGCGTCCCGGCGGTCCGCAGGGTCCCGGCTCTCCGCAGCAGGGCCGGCCGGCCCCCGCGGGCACCGGTGCCGGAGCCTTCGGACAGGGTGGCCAGCAGGGCGCCCAGGCCTTCCAGGACACCGGCTCCCGCCAGGGCGGCTTCGGTGACGACGGTTCCGGCATGAACCCGGCGGTCGCCTTCGGCGACACCACGCCGACGGCCGCACCGCAGCAACCCCAGCAGCCTCAGCAGAAGCAGCCCAAGGAGCGCGGCGGACGCCGCCGTCCGCAGCTGTCCGGCCGCGGCGGTGCACGGGCCGAGCTGCCCGGTGGCAACGCGCAGCGCACCCCGAGCTGGAGCGACGAGAACGCGCAGCCGCCGGTTCCACGTGCCTCGCTCGACACTCCGCGTGGCCACGAGGAGCCGGACGCCCTGTCCACGACCTCGCCGATGCCGCGCATCGACGACCGCCAGGGCCCCGCCTCCACCAACGAGTTCCCGCGGCCCGACTTCAACGGCCCGCGCCCCGGTACGGCGAACAACAGCGGCCCGTTCGTCCGGTCGGACGTCTTCGGCAGCCAGGGCAGTACGACGGGTCAGCACCCCGTACAGAACGGTGCGACGGGCCAGTACCCGGCGCAGAACGCTCCCACCGGTCAGTACCCGGCGCAGGGCGGTCCGACGGGCCAGTACCCGGCGCAGAACGCTCCCACCGGCCAGTACCCCGCACAGAACCCTCCGACGGGCCAGTACCCGACGCAGAACGCTCCCACCGGCCAGTACCCCGCACAGAACCCTCCCACCGGCCAGTACCCCGCACAGAACGCTCCGACGGGCCAGTACCGGGCTCCCGGCCGCGGTCAGGACACGGGCCAGTTCCCGACGCCGGGCCGTCCGCAGGACCCCGCCTCCACCGGTCAGTTCGCTCCGCAGGGTTACGACGCCTCGAGCACGGGGCAGTTCGCGGCCCCGGGCTACGGAAACCGCCAGGACCCGTCGTCCACCGGCCAGTTCGAGCGGCCGCAGATGGGTGGCGAGGGCTACGGTGCCTCCCGGCCGACGCCGCAGCAGCCGCCGCGGCGTCAGGAGCCCGAGGCCCTGCCGCCGGCGGGACCCGGCGACGGACGCACCCCGCTGTTCGACACGCTCGAGACCAACTGGTTCCGTGGCGACCGGCAGCCGCAGGGCAACGGCGCCGTGCCGCCGCCCCCGCACCAGCCCCCCACCGCCCCGGCGCCCCAGCGTCCGGAGCGTCCGGCCGCCAACGCGGCCTGGCGCACCTCGCCGAACGACGAGATCGTCCGTCAGGCCGAGCGCGTGCGGCAGCCTGCCGCGGGCGGCGTCACCACCTCCGGCCTGCCGCGCCGGGTCCCGCGCGCGAACCTCGTGCCGGGCACGGCTCAGCAGCAACAGCACCACACCGGTCCGCAGGTCTCGCGTGCGCCCGATGACGTACGCGGCCGACTGACCAATCTCCGACGGGGCATCGCCCAGGGTCGCCAGGCCGGTACCGGCCCGACCGGCAGCTACCCCAGCCCCACTCACCAGCAGGAGCGTTAGTTGAGCCCGATGAGCCAGGCGGCACAGAACCTGAACTGGTTGATCACCAACTTCGTGGACAACACCCCCGGGGTGTCCCACACCGTCGTCGTGTCCGCCGACGGACTTCTTCTGGCGCTGTCGGAAGGTTTCCCGCGCGACCGCGCGGATCAACTCGCAGCCGTCGCCTCCGGGCTCACCTCGCTGACCGCGGGTGCCTCCCGGATCTTCGAAGGCGGCAGGGTGGCGCAGACGGTCGTCGAGATGGAACGGGGATTCCTCTTCCTCATGTCCATCTCCGACGGCTCCTCGCTCGCCGTCCTCTCCCACCCCGAGTGCGACATCGGCCTTGTCGGCTACGAAATGGCCCTTCTGGTCGACCGTGCAGGGGCGGTACTCACGCCCGACCTGCGCGCCGAACTCCAGGGCAGTCTGCTCCACTGATCGGCCCCGGCACCACCTGTCTCACCAAATCACCGTCCGGCCGCCACAATCCCCCCACCGGCCCCGTCAGACGGCACGACTGACCGACTTGCTGTCCCGCCCGGAGGATTCATGACCCCGCCCACCGCCTCTCACGATCCGTACGCCGAGCCGTACGGGGACGAGGGCGACCAGCCGCTGGTCCGTCCGTATGCGATGACGGGCGGCCGGACCCGGCCGCGCTATCAGCTCGCGATAGAGGCGCTGATCAGCACCACGGCCGACCCGGCACAGCTGATGGGGCTGTTGCCGGAGCATCAGCGGATCTGCCACCTGTGCCGCGAGGTGAAGTCGGTGGCAGAGGTGTCGGCACTGCTGTCCATGCCGCTCGGTGTGGCACGGATCCTCGTCGCGGACCTCGCGGAGGCCGGACTCGTCGCCATCCACCAGCCGGGCGGCGACGAGAACAACGGCGGCGCGCCGGACGTGACACTGCTCGAAAGGGTGCTCAGTGGACTTCGCAAGCTCTGACGGAGGTCGGGCGACCACCTCCGCGAAGATCGTGGTGGCGGGGGGCTTCGGCGTCGGCAAGACCACGTTCGTCGGCGCCGTCTCGGAGATCAACCCGCTGCGCACCGAGGCCGTCATGACGTCTGCTTCGGCGGGCATCGACGACCTCACCCACACCGGGGACAAGACCACCACCACG
>NZ_LMWH01000256.1 GCF_001507435.1 Streptomyces sp. NRRL F-5122 | reverse complement strand
TCACGACCCACGCGACGATGCCACCGTCCTGTGCCTGGACTGGCCCGGGCCGTGAGCACCTCGGCAGCCGCTTCACCGAACCTCGACCGACGATCCTGAAACCGACGTGGCGCGAGTCGCCGTGGGTTCAAGCCTCCGCGCCACCGCCAGCGGAAGCGGCACCTGAACAGGTGAGACGGTGAGCGGCCTGGTGCTGCACGGTGCCCGCTCGACACGGTGACTCCCTTCGGCTGTTCATGGCTCCCCGCGCGGACCTAGTAGGTTCACTCCATGACAAACAGTGACAAGCTGCTCGCACGCATCGTCAAACACGTCAACCACAGTGGCGACTCCCTCGACATCACCATCACCGTCGGCGGCACATTGATCACAGGGCGGCTCACCTCCCGTGCGGCATGGCTGAGCAGCAGCGTCGAAGCACTCAATCAGGTAGATGCGATGAAGGGTTTCGCAGACGAGTTCGCGGCCGAGGGCGGCTCGCTGGACACGGAGGACGCCCTTCACCTCGCCGAAGGGAAGGTCGTGTTCGGCGCAGAGCCCTTGATCTTCGCTGGCACCGGTTTTCTGCGTGTCCCTTTGGCCAAGGTGGACTCTTGGGCGATCGGCCGCGTGGACATTCGGCGCACCTGACAGGACGCAGTACAGACGCCCCGTCGCCCACACGGACGCACAGCGTAGTCACGCGCGTCGAGGACCGTGTCCGGCTGGCACCACACACGCCGCGAGCTCATCCGCCGGTGAGACGGGCGCCCCATACGGCAGAGGACGGGTGGAGTGACCGCGCCGGTCGCTACGGCCGCCGGCTCATCGCCCCTGCGCTTGATCATCGGCCTTCCCGGGACAGCCCTTCCACGAGCAGGATCAACACGCAGGGGGCAACAGGACCGGGCAGCCCGACGATCTCTCCCATGTTCTGCCAGCCCCAGTTCGAGAATGCGGCTTGTCCCGCCCGGTCGGCAGGATCGAGCAGGGCGACTCCGAGGGAGGAGTGCAGGACCGTGAGCAGCCGCAGCTGCAGGCGACGGGCGATGTCGCGGTGCTGCACGTGCGGATGGGCCACGACCTGGGTGAGGACCGCGAACCGTGCGTGGGAAGTGAGCCGCTGAACGCTCTCCTGGAGCGTTCCCTCGAACCCCCGGCGCCCGGAACTGTCAGGGCCCACCGGAAAACCGAAGGCGCATCCGACCAGTGCCGTCGTCTCCGCGAGCAGCAGCGCGAAGCCAGGGTGGTGGGCACTGACAGCCAGGCGGTGCAGCACGTCTCCACGGTGGTGGCACGCCTCGCCGGGGGTACCCACTACAGACTCTGCGGCCAGGTCGGCGATGTCCTCGCGCACACCCTCGGCCTGCCAACGGGTCAGCCGGCGAATGCGGATCCCGTCCCCGAGGGCCGGCTGAACCGACCGACGAGCAGGCGCCTCGGGCGCCCGCGTCCCGATACTCGTGAGGTCGCCCAGCACGGCGGCCGGCACGGGGCCCCCGGGGGCCGCAAGAAGCAGCGAAGCAGATCCGGTGACGTCGAGGAGCTGGGTGATCTGTGCGCACGGGTGGTGCAGCAGCAGCGAGGCGTGTACCCGGCCGGCGCGCCGTGATGCCGACAGGAAGACGTCCAAGCCTCTGGCGTCACAGGAGCCGACCGTGGCGAGGTCGACGTCGATCACAGTGACGCCGTCCAGCAGACACTGCTCCAATGCGGCCCGCAGTAGCGGTGTCGTGGCCGGTCCGATGTCACCGGCAAGCGTGACGAGCGTCCGCTCCCCTCGGTTCCGCCGATGGATGTCCAGCCGGGACGGGTACATCACGCCTCCCCTCGGAAGATGCCGGGGACGGTACGGGTATGCGATGCCGGCGCAGCAATGCAGTGCTTGGGCGGAGTTGCTTCGCTGCGGCGGACACGATGCCGACCCGTCCCCGCGCCGACCACTGGGGCAGTCAGGATTCGCCTCTCGCCGAGGACGACCCGGCGTGGCGGCCGGAGTGCGTGAAGCCCTCGGTACTTCAACCGTACGTCGTCCGCATTCGAAAGCGGCTGCGCCGAGGTCGCAGGAGTCGATGTCGGGCGGGCTTAGGCTCTCCGGCTTCTCCGCGGCACAGGGCTATCGTGCCGACATGACCGGTTCAAAGGAGCGTCCTCTCCTCTTCCTGGACGTGGACGGACCACTCATCCCGTTCGGGCCGTCGCCCAGTCGGCTGCAGGCCGTTGCTTTCGGCTCCGAGATGCCCCTTGATCGGGAGAATCCACTCTTGGGACGGCTCGATCCCAGCATTGGGCCGCGCTTGATGGCTCTGGGGTGTGATCTGGTGTGGGCCTCGACATGGGGGGAGGAAGCAAACGAGTCCGTCGCTCCGCGGATCGGATTGCCGACGCTGCCTGTGGTGGTATGGCCAGAGGAGCCCGCCGACGAGGGTCCACGCGGCTTGCACTGGAAGACTCGCTCCTTGGTCGAGTGGGCCGGCCATCGTCCGTTCATCTGGGTCGACGACGAGATCAGCGACATGGATCACCTGTGGGTCACGGCACAGCACCGAGAAGCATCACTGCTTCACCGCGTAGATCCGAGGGCCGGCCTCACCAACGGCGACTTCTCCGTGCTTGCTGACTGGCTCCTCACCACCGTGGCAAACCGTGTCCCGGAAGCGGATGGTTAGCGAGAGCACAACCCAACGGCCCCTCCCGGCGCGCTCCTGCGCATGCCCCATCCATGATTACCTCAGTGCCTACGGCACCGTAGGGCCATCACCTCCTGATCCCTGACCAATGCCGTTGTTTTAGTCAGTGAACTATTGCCGGTTGGAGCGTGATGACCTTGGGCGCGACGCGCCTGGTCGGCTGCCGGTCGCGGGTATTGATCCGGTAGGAGAGCTTCGAGGAGTACTTCGAGTCCGGCCGCTTGAGGTGCCGGTCTGCCTCGCGCAGGCGCCGGGCGCCGTTGTCCAGCTTCCGGTGAACCTTCGCCGCCAGTACGGCCAGGAACTTCTTGATCTTCTTGGGTGTGTCGGCGCACTGACGGACCACGCTGCGCCGGGTGTGCTTGAGGACCTTAACGAACGAGAGCCGATCCGGATCGATGCCGCTGTCGTCGGCGAGGGACATGATGACCCGTGTGAGGCAGTGGTGCACGACGAGGTGCGCCCAGACCTCTTGCCGCACCAGGTCTGGGTCCCCTGAACGTAGGACTTCGGCGGGCCCACGCTGGAAGGTCTTGATCTGCCGGAATGCTGATTCCGCCTCCCACCTGGCGTGATACAAGGCCGTGAGATCGGCCGCAGGGAAAACATCAGTGTCGAAGAGGTCGGTCAGCAGACGGATCACCTCGCCGCCGTCGACGCGGTACTCGATCACGCGGACCAGCACGCCGCCCGGGTGCGCACCCTTCTGCCCGCCGAGGTTCATCCGCGCCAGGTAGGTGCCGTCGGGCAGGTGCTGCACCGGGCGACGCGCGACACAGGAGCGCGCCCGTAGCAGCAGGTGCGCGCCGTCGGCGGTGTAGGCCTTCCACAGCTCCGTTCCGGGGAAGCCCCGGTCCATGATCACGAGCATCCCGGCGGCCGAGGCTGCCATGGCGACGGCCAGGTCGCGTTCGCCGCCGTTGAAGCCGCCTACCGCCGCGTCGATCTGGGCGTGCGTGCCGCACTCTGTCAGCGTGACCACCCTCACCTGGGGGAACCCTGCGGGCAGGCCGTTCTTGGTCGGACCGCCGAACGCGGCCCTGTTGGCCTTCGTGTCCGGCGCGTCCAAGACGAACCCGTCCACTGCGGCCAGCCGCATCCCCCGGTAGAAGGAGCCCTCCAGGCCAACCAACCCCAGCGGGCCGGCCAGTTCATGGAACAAGGCCTCCAGGACCAGCGGCCCCAAGCGCGTGCGGGCCCGCGTGAACGAGGACTTGTTCGGAACGCTGGCGTTCAACTCCTGGATACTGCCCACCAGTTGCTCGGCAACATCGTCATATGAGTCCTGCTGGAACAGCGCCAAGGCGAGGGCGTAGTAGACCATGAACCTCGCCGGCAGTGCGCCGGGCTTCTTGTCCCGGACCCTGCACCTGCCCAGCACCTCGTCGACCAGTTCCGGAGTCACCCACCGGGTCACCACACCCAGCCGCACCTGATCAGACAACCCCACCCAAGGATGCATGCCAGGCCCAACGATCACCCTCCTCCGATGTCACGAACTGCTTGACAAGCTCAAGCAACGGCATTGGATCCCTGACTCAAAGTGGATCGGTTGGAGACGGCCATCGTGGTTGCCGTTCAGTCCTTCACCGCGGCTACTGGACGGCCGCGGATGCTGTGGTCGCTGTACTTCCCATGTACGGGGCACGGCAGCTACCCCGCTCGCTCAAGGGTCAAGCCGCTGCGAGTGGGCTCGGCCCGCCACATGGCCGCCAGTTGGGGGAAGGACTCGACGATCCGGCGCATCGTTCCCAGCGCAGCAGTCCTGAGGGCGCCTATCCCGTGGTGGTCGAACCCGGTGCCCTGGTGCCCGAGGCAGTCGATATCTGCCCATGCCGGGTCCTCGCCGAGATGGAATGGGCATGCGGGATGCTGACGCACTGCTCCAGGTGGATCGGGGCTCGCCCCAGGAGTGCCGGCACTGGAAGCAGGATTTGAGATCCGGCCTCGTCCTTTCCAGGCCGATCACAGGGTGTCGGCAACATGGACCCACGCTCTGTGCGCCTCGCCTGATCGTCCCCTGTGGTTCGGCCTGGTTCACCGCTGTTCGCGCCTGTCGGTGTCAGCGGCTGGGGTCAACGCAGAGGGGCGTTCTTGACGGACGGACCCGGCCCACTCAGCAGTTCTGCTACGCCTGCGCCTCCGCAGCGGTGCTGTCATCCACATCGTGAGCCCGACAAGGGACGAGATGACCATCCCTCCGATGATGGTGGGGATGGCCGCGATGAGGAAGAATCCAAGCAGCAGCTCCCCCCACGTGGGCTCCTCAACCATCGTGCTCCCACCCTGTGCCATGAACGCCATGACGCAGGCGGGCAGCGATCAGTTCCACAGCATCACTCCGGCAGCCGCCTCACCGTCGTCGGCCTGCCTGTGCAGTGGACCGCCGAGCACGACCTCGAACTCGTTGTGTTGCGGCACACCTGACGCCGTCCGCTCCCCGTCGGTGCCGGCCCGACATCACGACGCCGTGGCGCGAACCCGCGCCACGGCGTCTCTTTTGGCGAATCGGCCGCACCCAGGTGAGGTGTCACCCGGGTGCGGCCGAGCCGGATCAGCAGGTGGCGTTCAGACCGGCCCAGTCGGCGCGGTCGTTGTAGCCGCCGTCGCCGGCGTCACCGACCACGAGGTCGAGCACCCGGACGCCGGTCAGATCGATGTCGGCCTGACGGATGTCGTCGCGGGTCAGCACACCGCTGTCGAACAGCACCTTGCCGTCACCGATCACCTGGAAGGTCGATGTGCCGCCCTCCGGGCCGACGTTGCGTACCGCGTCGTCGATGCCGACGGTGGTGGTCAGCCGGCTGCACTGGTCGCCGAGGTAGTAGCGGATCGTGGAGGGCGAGGCGACCCCGATGCCGGTGGCGTGGACCTGGCCGACCATGCTGATCGGCGACCCGCCACCGACGCTCTGGTCGACCGTCGGGCTCATCCACCCACTGGTGGCGCTGATCCACTGGTGGTGCGAGAGCGCGACGTCGCCGTCCGGCGCCGCCGGTGCGACAACTATCGGCGTGGACGTCTCCTGCCGCAGCCGTCCCTTGCCGACCACCTCGTACGACGTGGTGGCGGTCAGTGCGGCGTTGCCCGGCGCGGCGGTGGCCGGCAGGGTCACGGTGAAGGCGAAGGTCGCGGAGTGGTTGGAGTCCAGCAGCTTCGGCGCCTCGCCGAGCGGACGGGCCGTCCAGCCGGTGGGCACGGCCAGCTCGACCCGGGGTGCGAAGACCGGCTGCGCACCGTCGTTGCGGACGGTGACCTCGACCCGGGCCTGGTCGCCGCCGGCGACGAGCGGGGCGGTACCGGCGGGCACCGCGTCGTCACCGACCTGTGTCACCTGCGGCAGGCCGGCGACGACGTGCGGAACTCCGGGCTTGCCCTTGGCCGCGCTGACCCGGAACAGGGCTGCGCCATGGGCCGGGACGGCGGCGCTGATGGTGCCGGCGCTCTCGGTGACCCGGTCGGTCCAGGCGTTCTTCAGGGTGAACCGGTTCCCGGACAGGCCGACCGACGAGGCCTTCGTGGTCAGCGTCGCCGGGCTGTCGCCCCGGTTCAGCAGCACCACGGCACGGTCGCCGTTCGCCAGCCGCTTCACCCAGGTCTCCGTCGTACCGGCGGGCCCGACGCGGACGGCCTGGACACCGGCGGAGTCCTGGTTGATCGCGATCACATCGCGGTCCTCGAGAATGCCGAGCGAGGTCTTGCTGAGCTTGCGGACGTCGCTGCCGATCATCAGCGGCGCGGCCGCCACCGACCAGAGCGTCATCTGGGTACGGAACTCCTCGTCGGTCATCCCCAGTTCAGGACCGAGGTAGTCCGGGTCGTTGAAGTGCCCCGGCCCGGCGGCCTCGGGGTGCCGCGCGTTCGCGTCGTAGTTCCGCAGCACGTCCTTGTACTTGATCTCGCCGACGAAACCCACATCCGTGTACGTCCGCCAGGACTGCGCGATCGACGGCGCATAGGTCCAGGAGTACGTCGACTGCTGCTCCTCGGGGTAGTTGCCCCAGTCCGGGGAGGTCACCGGGTTGCAGAGGTTGAAGATCATGGGTCGCTTGCTGGCGTTGTTCCGCAACGCATGCGCGAACTCGGTGTAAACGGTCTTCGGGTCGAGGTCGGCGGCGATCCCGCAGAGGTAGTCCGCCTTGACCGCGTCGAACTTCCAGGCGGCGAACTGGTCCGCGTCGCGCTGGTAGTAGCCGTGGCTGCCGAGTCCGCACTTGCCCGGGATGTACGGGCCGGCGTCGGTGTAGATGCCGGCCTTCAGGCCCTTGGAGTGGATGTAGTCGACCAGCGGCTTCAGCCCGTTCGGAAATTGGTCGGGGTTGGGCACCAGGTCACCGGCGGCGCTGCGCGGCGTCGGCGCCGCCCAGTTGCCGTCGATCCAGACGTACTGGTAACCGGAGTCGCGGAGGCCGCTGCTGACCAGGAAGTCGGCCACCGACTTGATCTCGGCCTCGGTCGGATCGCCACCCAGTGCGTAGTAGGTGTTCCAGCCCATGTACGGCGTCGGGCTCAGCACCTGCTGAGATGCCGGCGTCGTGGCGGCCACCGTGCCGGCAGCCGGGCTGGCGTCTGCGGGAACCGACACGGCCAGCAAGCCGGTCACTAGGGCGAGGAGGGCGGTGAGATGTCGTTTCACATCGGATCCTTCGATCAGGCGTGCGACCCGTCCTGGTCGTGAGTCCGAGGTGCCGCCCCCTCATGGAGGGTGCGGCGGTGGGACGTCGGACCAGTCAATGCCCGCGCGCCCGCGGAATGTTTCCAGGATCTTGCAGCGGTTACAGACGCGTGTCAACAATAATTCCTAAATTACGAGTACTAGCAGGGCAGTGCTAGATGCCCCCAACTGCCGTTCCAGCGCAAGCGCGTGATTTCACATCAGAGCTTGATACTTGAGCAGATATGCGAGGTTCGTCCCGCACCTGGAAGCGTTCGCGCCAGGTCGCGGGCTCGCACCGTCAAAGCAAGACTGATCAGCGCCTCGAAGGTCCCCCGCTCGGGGAGAAGCCTCGGCGCTCCCCACCTCCGAGACCGGCTGGAAGTACTGGGAGACCTCGTCATGACCTCATCGAGCCAGAGGGCCGCGCTCGCCGGAAGCGCGGGGGACGCCGGTCGGAGGCGACGCGGACGGGGCGATGGCGGGCATCTCGACGAAGACCTCCCCACCTCGCGCGAGGCTGAGCGAGGGCCTCCGCTGTCGTCGGGCCCTTCGGCGCGCTTGGCCGGAGTCGGACGCCGGCGCCGCATCAACCCCGATTCCGCGACCAGGCGGCACGAACCCGCCTCAACCGAATCCGGACGCGTGGCGTGAGCGGAACGCTCTCATGCCCCCGCTCAGCGATGCTCAGGATTGGACTGCCCCGAACGGCAACCGGCGTCCCAGAGGGAGCGTTGATTACCGTGGGCGGGGATACCTCCCGCCTCCTTCAGCAGCTTGGCAACGTGCATGAGGTTCCACGTCATAAATGTGGTGTTGCGGTTGGTGAAGTCGTTCTCGGGTCCGCCGGACCCCGGGTCTGCGTAGGACGGGCCAGGCCCCACCTCTCCGATCCAGCCCGCGTCCGCCTGCGGCGGAATGGTGTAGCCGAGATGCTGCAGGCTGTAGAGCAGATTGCTCGCACAGTGCTTGAGGCCGTCCTCGTTCCCGGTGATCAGGCACCCCGCGACGCGGCCGTAGTAGGCGTACTGACCCCGCTCGTTGAGCAGGGACGAGCAGGCATAGAGCCTTTCTACAACCCGCTTGGTCACACTGGCATTGTCGCCCAACCAGATCGGACCGCACAGCACCAGGATGTCGGCGTCCAGCACCCGTTGATAGAGGACCGGCCACTCGTCACTGGCCGCTCCGTGTTCCGTCATGTCGGGCCAGACGCCCGTCGCGATGTCGTGGTCCACCGCTCGAACAACCTCCACCTCGACACCCTGGCGCTCCATCAGGGTGCTGCTCATGAGGAGCAGTTCTTCGGTGTTGCTGCGTTGCGGGGACGGTTTGAGGGTGCAGTTGACGAAGAGCGCACGCAGTCCGTCGAAGTGGATGTTCTGGTCACGCGCTTCTGCGTTCACGACGTGCCTTCCGGGAAAGGACAACGACTCGGCTCTGTTTCCTGGCGCCGGCCTTCCTGGCCATGAGGGCACGGCCGGCCCTCGGGAGTGCTCCTTGGACGGCGGCGGCGAGACACCGATGTCACCGGACGTCCGCCCTTCCTGACTCGGGGGTCCCCGCGCTCCATCGAGTCGCCAAAGTGGCCTCTTCCCGCATCGTCCGCTCGGCGTCCTCGAGCACGTTGAGTACCTGGTCCCGCGGGATGACCACCGCGTTCGAGCCCTTCGCGAACACGTAGTCACCCGGCCTGACCCCGACCCCGCCCAGTACCACCGGTCGATTGGCCTCGAAAGGCGTTACGGTGGCGCCTCCCCACGCGACGGCCTCGCCCCGGCAGTACACCGCCAGCTCGGTGTCGGCCAACTCGTCGAAATCGCGGATCCGTCCGTCGGCGAGAAGACCTGAGACCCCTGCGCGCCTTAACAGTGAGAGCTTGGTTCCGCCGGCCATTGAGGTATCTGGATACCCGTTGCTCGCCATGACAAGAACACGGCCGTCGCCCCCTTCCCGGACCGCCTCGCTGAAGAGGGCAGGGAAATTGAACGTCTCCGGCGGCAGCGCGGCCTCGCAGGCGGGGAAGAACGAGATCGTCACCGCAGGGCCGAAGAGCAACCGGTCGGGCGTGGGACTGGCGAGATCGACCAGGTGACTTCGATGCCGGTGCACCCGCCCCAGAGCGTCCACGACGTCGGCCGTCCCCACGCGCCGCGCGAGGTCTCTCAGGCGATCGCCGGTTTCCATGCCCAGGCCTCCCCGGTCACCCAAAGCGCTTATTTGAATTAATAGAGTTTTTGCACCGCACCGTACTCCATGAAACGGGGCACCGACCGCGAGCATCCTTTTGTCCGAAGGGAAAGCGAAACCACGATACTGACTTCGGCTCGTCAAGGCGTGCAGATCTTTGGCTCGCCTTTTGGCCCTTGGTTCAAGTGGGGTCGGGAGCGGGTGGGAGGCTTTCCGGATTCGCGCGGCTGATGGTCATGGCGGTGACGCCGAAGAATTGGCCGAGAAGGTCCGTGGTCGCGAGTTTGCGCGGCTACCGACCGCTCGTGACCGCGACGTGTGCGGAGCATTCGCTCGCGTTGAACCTCCGGCGCAGCAGTCAGCTCGGTCGATGAGCTCGCCGAGCTGTCGGCGGGTCATGCCGGTCGTGCCGAACTCGTCCCGGGGCCTTGAGCGGGCCGTGGGCTCCGACACCCCGGCGGCGCGTCGCACCGTCCGAAGCAGAGAAACGACCGGATAGTACGGCGGTATATACAGATCTGAGAGGAACTCCCTCATGGCCTCCGACCTCATCCACTCCGACGCGACCGAACTCGCCGAGCTGATCCGCACGAGGAAGGTTTCCTCCGTCGAGGTGGTTCAGGCGCACCTCGACCGCATCGAGGCCACCAACCCTCAGGTGAACGCGATCGTGACGCTCGCCGACGGCGCGCTCGACGCTGCGAGGGCGGCGGACGAGCGACTCGCCGCGGGTGGGGAAGTAGGACCGCTCCATGGTGTGCCCTTCACCGTCAAGGACGGCTTCGACACCGCCGGAGTGCTCACCCAGCGCGGGTCGCCGATCTTCGCGGGTCGCATCCCGGACACGGACGCCACCGGCGTGGCGCGGTTGAAGCGGGCTGGCGCGATCCTTCTGGCGAAGACCAATCTCCCGGAGTTCTCGTACTGGGTCGAGTCCGACAACCTCTTGACGGGCAGGACGAACAATCCCTGGGACCTCAACCGCTCGTCCGGAGGTTCGAGCGGTGGGGAGTCCGCGGCCATCGCTGCCGGGATGTCGCCGCTCGGTCTCGGAAGCGACTTGTCCATCTCGGTGCGTGGGCCGGCGTCGGACACCGGCATCGCAGCCCTCAAGCCGACGCACGGGCGCATCCCGCTGACGGGGTTCTGGCCGCGGGAGCCCCGCCGCGACTGGCACGCCGGTCCCATGGCCCGGACCGTCCGTGACCTGGCACTGGCGTATCCACTGCTGGCCGGCCCTGACGGTGCCGACGGCTTCTCCGTGCTCCCGCCCGAGTTCGACGCCGGCCTGGGCGCCTCGCCGGACCGGCCCGTCCGCGTCGGTTGGCTGGTCGACTCGGGACTCGGTCCGGTCGACGCAGAGGTCGTGGCGACTGTGCAGAAGGCCGCAGACGCCCTGGAGGGGGCGGGTGTCGGGGTCGATGCCGTGAACATCCCGGCTCTCGAGCGGGACAACCCCCTCGAACTCTTCGCCCGGCAGCACGTCATGGAGATGAAGCCGGCCATCCGCGAGACCACCGCGGGTCACGAGGCCCAGATGTTCACCTACTCCAAGGCTCTGCTCGCCGCACCCGACACGTCAGTGGAGGACTACGTCCTGGCCGAGCAAGGAGTCGAGCGGCTCCGGGACGGTTTCGCGGAGTACTTCCAGCAGTACGACGCGCTGCTGCTTCCCGTGACGACGATCCCCGCGCACGCGCACGGGCTCGGACGGTTCACCCTCGACGGCCGGACGGTGGGCGCCTTCCACGTGAGCTCGACGACCGTACCCTTCAGCCTCACGGGACTCCCGGCCCTGTCCATGCGGTTCGGCACGAGCAGCGACGGCCTGCCGATCGGCGTGCAACTGGTCGCCACCTGGTACGCCGAGTCGACGATCCTGCACATCGCTTCCCTGCTGGAGACACTCAGCCCGGTCCGCGACCGGCACCCCACCTTCTGACAGCCGGGATGGGCCCCCACGCCGGACAATCAACAGGGCTGCGGGGCGCGGTAGAACATGTGTGAGGCCGGGCGTTGCCTGTTCCCCGGCATCACCCCCCTCCCACGGTGGAAGACCGTGGGAGGGGCGGCCTCACATCTGCCGCTGAGCATGGGACCGGGCGGCTCGCTCGGTCAGCGGACGGACCGGGCGGCAGCGGCGATGACTCGGGTGACCACATCCGGGCGGGTGATCAGTGACAGGTGGCCCGCCTTCACCTCGGTGATGTGGGCGTCGGCACGCCGGGCCAAGGAGCGCTGCTCGGCCGGGACGATGACGTGGTCGGCGGTTCCGACGACGGCCCATGACGGAAGAGACTTCCACGCAGGGGCGCCAGAGGGTTCCGACCCCGTACTGACCGCGAAGGGGCTCTGACCCGCCGCGAGGAGACGAGCCTGGGCGGCGGACACACCATTGGCGAAACAGTCCTGGAAGCCCTTGTACGTGCTGTTCGGAGCCCACTTGAGGTAGGCGTCGACATCGCCGGACGCCTTCCAGAGACGTCGGGGTGAACGGTCATGGCGAACACCGCGTAGTCGCTCTCGCGGTACACCCAGTCGAACTGGTCGCGCCACATCGTCTCGATGTCGCGGGGATTGACGAATCCGTGACTGTTGGGGCTGGCCTTGATGAACACCATCGGAGGCAGGTCATCCAGGTACCAGTTGGCCAGGATCTCGATGAGGTCCGTTTCCCGACCGCGCCGCAGCGGCTTCATCCACGACTCGGCTGGGGCGTCGTAATCGATCCTGGTCCAGCTGTCGCCGACGCGTACGTAGTACGGCTCGAAGTCACGGTGCATCAATGAGTGGTCGTATTTGATGCCACGCTCGAGCAGCAGTTCGTTGGTGACCGGGCTGAACTCCGTCCAGGGCGCCACGTGCCCGGTGGGCCGCCGTCCGGTGCACGACTCGATGAGGTCGACGCAGTAGTCCAGGGCCGTCGACTCCTGCTCGCGGCTCATCGCGATCGGGTTCTCGTGTGAGTAGCCGTGCACCCCGATCTCATGGCCGGCCGCGACGCAGGCCTCGAACTCCTGCGGGAAGGTCTCGATCGAGTGCCCCGGTCAGAAGAAGGTCTGGGTGAGGTCGTGGCGGCGGAAGAGCTCGAGCAGGCGCGGTACGCCGACTTCTCCGGCGAACAGACCGCGGGAGATGTCGTCGGGGGAATCCTCTCCCCCGTACGAGCCGAGCCACCCGGCCAGCGCGTCGATGTCCACGCCGAAGGCCACGAAGATCTCTTTGCTCATGATGCTCCTTGCTCTGGTTCACGGGCGCCACCGGCGTCCGGGGGACGTGGGGTGAGGGAGGCATCAGCCACCAGCAGGTGTCGCCTGCCGGAGCCACTGACGAACTACGGTTCCGGGATCTTCCGGTTTGCTGGTAATTGCTACGGAAAGGAGGAGTCTGGCCTGCCAAGGACTCAGATCGCTCCCGAAGACGGCGCCCGATCGTTCGAGATCGGCGCCGCCGCCCGCGGTGTACAGAGGGATGACCGGCCCGCTGAACGCCCGGGTGCACACCAGCACGGGAATTCCTCGGTCCACCAGCCGTGCCACGGTGGCGGTCATCTCTGGAGACGCGTTGCCGGCCCCCAGCGCCTGCACCACCACACCGCGGGCGCCGGCGGCGACCGCGGCGTCCATCAGCGACCCGTCGCTACCTGGGTAGGCGGCAATGACATCGACCGGCGGCAGGTCTCGCACGGAGTGCAGGTCGAAAGCCGGCGGCCGTGACTGGGTACCGGAGGCCACGCTGCAGGCGCGGCACTCCTCAAGCTCAATCCGCGCCCCACGGCCATCTTCGCCGTCAATGACACTGCCGCGATCGGCGTCATCGGGGTCCTGCGGGAATTCGGACTGCGTCCCGGTGCGGACGTGGCCGTCATCGGCTACAACAACATCCCCGTTGCCGCGGACATGCCTGTGCCACCGACAACGGTCCACTCACCCATGTTCGACATGGGCTGCCAAGCGATGGACCTTCTCCTGCATCGCGTGAAGGAAGAGCCGGTCCGCTCCAAACGACTGCGCCCCCACCTCGTCGTTCGAGCATCGACACTCCAGGAGTAGCCGACCACTGGTCAGGCGGCGCCCCTTCCCCGTCGGCACACGTGCCGGCGAAATGACCACATCGCGGGGGTTGCGCAACGCCTCCAGCGCGGCGTTGAGGCCGGCGGCACGCGGCCGGTTGTGGGACCGCTTCCCGGGCATGGCCGCCATGCCGCAGGTGTCGGTGAATACGGAGAAGACGAAACCGCCCGCGATACCTGCCGAGATGAGCGGAGGGGCCGGGTGGACGACCACACCGAGGACGAGACCGAACAGGACAACCGTACTGCGGTGGAAACAGACCTGGCGTGCCATGCCCCAGGTGGCACGAGTGGCGCAGGCCGCCGGCCGGTGCAGGTCGTACCCCTCGGCGGCCCAGGCGTAAGGACAGGGCCGCCGAGAGAATGCCGGACCCGTGGCTTCACGGAGCGGGCCAGGACTCCGGGAGATGGTGACCGCCGTCCGCCACCAGGACCGAGCCGGTGACGAAGGAAGCCGATTCATGCGCCAGGAACAGCACGCACGCCGCGATCTCCTCCGCCGTGCCGCTGCGCCCGAACGGTCCCGCCGCGGCAGCCGCGGCCTCGAACTCCAGCTGTGAACCGGTCGCCACATAACCGGGAGCCACGACATTCACCGTCACGCCGTCCCCGACCACCTCCAGGGCGAGCGCCTGGGACAGCCCCACCAGCCCGGCCTTCGCCGCCGTGTAAGTGGCCTGGCCCGGCATCGCGGTGACCGTGCCCGTGGTGGAGCCGACCGAGACGATTCGGCCGTACCCAGCCGCCCTCATGGCGGGCACCACGGCACGGCACATCAAGAAGGCCGTCGTCAGATTACGGGCCAGAGCCGCGTTCCAGTCCGCCAATGACAGGGCAGCGACGTCCGCATCAGCGTCCCAGCCCGAGGTCACCGAGGTCATGCCCGCATTGTTCACCAGCACATCGACCCGACCCCATCGCTCGACTGCGGTACGCAGCACGGCATCCGCACTTCCTTCGAGGGTCAGGTCGGCGACCACACCCACAGCAGCCTCGCCCAGTTCCGCGGCACGTTCGTGGATCCGCTCGGAGGTCGCGCACAACACGACCCGGCCACCCTCCGCGACAAGTCCCCGCGCCACCGCGGCACCGATCCCGTCCGGAGCTCCTGCGCCCGTGACGATTGCCACCCGGTCCTGAAAACGAGCCATGTGATCCAGCCATTGCGTGTGATTCGGATGTGACGAGGCGGTGGACTGTCCTGCCGAAGGAGCCCGCCTTTGTGGAGCGCGGCTCCCTCGGCCACCTCATTCGGCCCAAGAGCCGTAGCAGGCGGGGGCCCGCTGTCATAACGCCTCACGGACATCGGCTTGGACGCCTGAACGGTCGCGACCACCGACCACCGCACGCGTAGCCGCCGGCTCAGGGGCGACGCTCCGGGACGTTGTCGTGCACCCGCTTGGGGTCGGTGACCGCGACCGGCTCGAGGACCTCCTCGATACGCGCAAGCAGGTCGGCCTCCAGCACGACACCGGACGCCTTGGCGTTCTCCTCGACCTGCTCCGGCCGCGAAGCACCGATGATGGCCGCGGAGACGTTGGAGTTCTGCAGCACCCACGCAACGGCCAGCTGCGCGAGGGACAGACCGGCCTCGGCGGCCAGCGGCTTGAGCTGCTGGACGGCCGTCAGCACGTCGTCGCGCATCCACCGCGCGATCACGTTGGCGCCGCCCTTGTCATCGGTGGCCCGGGAGCCCTCCGGCGGCTGCTGACCGGGGTTGTACTTGCCGGTCAGCACGCCCTGCGCGATCGGCGAGAACACGATCTGGCCCAGGCCCAGCTCCTCGCAGGTGGGCACGACCTCACCCTCGATCACCCGCCACAGGGCGTTGTACTGGGGCTGGTTGGACACGAGGGGAATGCGCAGCTCACGCGCCAGGGAGTGGGCGCGCCGGATCTGCTCCGCGGGCCACTCCGAGACGCCGATGTAGTGGGCCTTGCCCGAGTGGACGATGTCGGCGAACGCCTCCATCGTCTCCTCCAGCGGCGTGGCCACGTCGTACCGGTGCGCCTGGTACAGGTCCACGTAGTCGGTCCGCAGGCGCCGCAGCGACCCCTCGATCGACTCCATGATGTGCTTGCGCGACAGTCCGCGGTCGTTGCGGCCCGGCCCGGTGGGCCAGAAGACCTTGGTGAAGATCTCGAGCCCCTCGCGGCGCTCGCCCTTCAGCACGTCACCCAGGACCGCCTCGGCCCGCGTCCCGGCGTAGGCATCGGCGGTGTCGAAGGTGGTGATGCCCGTCTCCAGCGCGGCGCGCACACACGCGGCGGCCGCCTCCGCCTCCACCTGCGAACCGTGAGTGAGCCAGTTCCCGTAGGCGATCTCGCTGATGATCAGGCCACTGCGGCCGAGATGACGGTATTCCATAGAGGCGGTCCTTTGTTGGCATGTACGAGGCAATCGGCCCCGGCCCAGTGCAAGCGCACCATGGTCTGCCGTCGGATCGGCACCTGAGCGATTGCTTGAGGGACACTTGGCAGCACTTTCATCAGATCATCTCGTGTCTCCCGGCAACAGCACTTGACTACTGCTGCTGAACGTACGCTGGGCAGAGTTACCCAGCAGCGGGGTGCCCAGGATGGGAAGTGTCTCGTTGCGTGCTCGATCGACCAGGAAGACGTACAGGCCGACCGAATCACCCGAGGCCGGCATCCGTGCGCGAACATTGGCACCCTTCAGGGCTCAATGGCCGGCGCCCTGGCCGTCACGATCGGCGGCGAGCCGGCTGCCAGACCCGTGATGATCGTGTCAGCACGAGTCGACGCCCACAGACGGCTACGCACCCGGCCTCGGCGGCCACCCGCTCGCCGGCTTCTCCGCCCGGCTCGGGGTCGCAGGCCAACACCAACAGCGTGTTCACCACATCAGCCATCCGACCGCAGTAAGCCACCGGGCCGTTGCGCTGGTCCTCGATCTGGAGCAGGCAACCGACGTCCTGGGGTTCTTCAGATCCCAGCCACTACGCGTCCCTGGTGAGTGACTCACGCCCCTGGCAGATTGGCGTCCTGGGACTGCGGATCAGGTATGACCGGGCGGTACTCCTCAGAGACTTCCGCCATCGCCTTGAGCGCGGCGTCGCTCCAGGAGGAGAAGCTCTGTCCGCCGTGCCCTATGTGGGCAGGCCGGCCCGGCGCCGGGAGACGTCCGTGATGGCGACCCAGTCTTTGTCGGCGTCCCCGTGAGCGAGGGCGTCGAGGAAGGCATCCCGCAGCACGCTGCCGAAAGGCAGCGGGACGCTCGCCCCCGCGCCCGTGGTGAGGGCGAGGTTGACATCTTTGAGGCCAAGGGGAAGGCGGAAACCGACTGGTTCGTAGCGACGTTCGGCAACCATGGCGCCGTAGCCGCCGTAAATGGGTCCGGGGAAAACAGTGCCGGTGAGCATCTCGATGAGGTCGGTCGTGCGCACACCGTTAACCTCGGCCAGGGTGCACGCCTCCGCCATTGACTCGATCGCACAGGTAATCAGGAAGTTGACGCTGATTTTGGCGACGATGGCCTGCCTGGGGCGCTCCCCGAAATTCCAGATGCGCCGGCCCATTGCCGCCAGCAGCGGCTCTGCCCGGTTGAGGAGTGCCGGGTCGCCTGCGGTCAGGATGTTCAGCTCGCCCGGCGGCGGCGACCGGGGGACGGCCGAGGACGGGCGCCGCCAGGTATCCGATGCCTTGCTCGGTGTGCAGAGCCTCGGCACGGTCGGTGAGCTCAGGTGAGACCGTTGCCATGTTGATGTGCAGGGATGCCTTCGCCCCCGCCAGCAAGGCAGGGTCGAGCAGCAGTTGTGCGACGATGTCGTCCTTGGCCAGCATGGAGACGACCACGTCGGCGGAGAAGACTCCGGCGATGTCCTCGGCGGCCTCGGCACCTTGCTTCGTCAGCGCAGCGACGGGCTGGTGCGATCGGTTCCAGACCCGCACGGGTGGCCGGCGCGTACCAGGTTGGCAGCCATGCCCTGCCCCATCGCGCCGAGACCGACGAATCCGACCGTCATACCGGCCATCGCGCGCTCCCCGTCGTCCTCGAGTGGCCGACGGCCCGGCCACAACGTTCCTGACTGTACGTCACGATTTGGGAAAGGCCGGCCAGCCGGCCGGTTCGTGTCGGGATGAACCCAGTGCGCCGTGGCCGGCTTCCCGTCGGTCTTCGAGGTCGCCGGCCGTTCGTGGTGCGGACGCGCCCCATGACCCTGGCATTCGCCTCGGATGTCCGGTTGATCAGGTGATGCCGTAGAGGGCAAGGATGCGGTGGAGTTCGGCGTGGGTTCGGCGTCCGGCGGCGGTGTCGACGTATCCGGCGAGCTTGAGCGCGCTGCGGATCAAGTCGCGGACCGCAGCGGGCACGGCGGGCGTATTGCGGGCCTCGACCGGCACTTGTCCTCACGGAAGATGACATCGCGCTCCCAGTGGACGGTGTCCTCCACCGTCCGGTGCCCGCGAGCCCAGGTGGCGTTCTCGGCGGCGGATGCCTGCTCGGCGGGCAGGTCCGTGACGGCATGGACGGTCTTGCTGGACCGCTTCTTCGCCCCGTACAAGCGGCGTCTGCGCTGGATGCGCAGGACCTGGCGGGCGTACGAGAAGGGCAGGCCGTTGACGGTGACGACCTGTAGTGACGCTGCTCGTGGCGGCCTTGGCCGCAGGCGTCGGTCACGGCGGATCACGGAAACCTCTTTCCAGGGCAGCCGGTGGACTTGCCGGCATCTTTCGGCAGTTCTTGTTCGGCCCAGACGGTCTTGCCGCCGCCCGTTGCGCGGCGGCATCCCTGTCGCCGGCAGAGCTGGGCGACGATGGAGAGGCCGTGGCCGGACTCGTCGAAGCTGCGGGCCTGGTGCCGACGAGGGGGATGGTCGCTTGCATCGGAGACTTCGCAGGTCAGAGCCTCGTGCCGGATCAGACGCAGCCGGATGGGGCCGCTGGCATGGCGGACGGCGTTGGTGACCAGTTCGCTGACGATCAGCTCCGTGGACGGCACCATCCCATCCAGCCCCCACCGGGTCAGTTCTCCGGTGACCAGAGCCCGGGCGGTGCGGACGACGGCCGGGTCGCTGGGCAGGTCCCAGGTCGCCGTCTGGCTGGGGCTCAGAGAACGCGTCCGGGCCAGGAGCAGTGTGACATCGTCGGACGGTGACTGGGTGGGCAGCGTTTCGATCACAGAGGTGCAGAGGTCTTCCAAGGACCAGCCGGGGTGTGCCAGGGCGGCGCCCAGTCGCTTCATTCCGACGTCGAGGTCGTGGTCACGGCTCTCGACAAGTCCGTCGGTGTACAGAGCGAGTTGCGTCCCCTCCGGCAGGTCCAACTCCACGGCCTCGAAGGGGATCCCCAACCCGACGCCGAGCGGATTTCCCGCGGGCAGGGCGGGGAAGGTGACCTTGCCGTGCAGGTCGATGACTGCCGGCGGCGGGTGCCCGGCCCGGGCCATGGTGCACCGTCGGGTGACCGGGTCGTAGACGGCGTACAGACAGGTCGCGCCCGCCACGGCGAACTGGTCGTGGTCATCGGCGTCCTCATCTTCCTCGGTCAGCCGCCGGACCGTGTCGTCGAGGCGCGTCAACAGTTCGTTGGGGGTCAGGTCCATGGCCGCAAGCGTGCGGACGACGGTGCGCAGGCTGCCCATCGTGGCGGCGGCGTTGATACCGTGCCCGACCACGTCACCGACGACCAGGGCCACTCGAGCACCGGACAGCGGGATCACATCGAACCAGTCACCCCCGACGCCGTGGTGTCTGTCGGCCGGCAGGTAGCGCGAGGCCACCTCGACGGCCGCACTGTCCCCCAAACGGTGGGGCAACAGGGTGCGTTGGAGCGTGAGGGCTACGGAGTGTTCGCGGGCGTACCGGCGAGCGTTGTCCAGGGCGAGCGCGGCCCGGGTGACAAGTTCCTCGGCAAGGAGTAGATCGTCTTCCTGGAACGGGGTGGGTTCCTCGGTGCGGATGAACACCGCCAGCCCCAGCATGGCCCGCCGTGTGCGGATGGGCACGATCATCAGGGAGTGAATCCCGTGCTCGTGGATCGTCCGCGCCCGCGCGGGATCGCGGTCGAGCCATGTTCCGGCAGCGGTGTCCAGCACCGGTTCCAGGTGCGAGCGACCGGAGGACAAAACGCTGATCTGGGGGGCGTGCGGTGGAAGGAAGACCGATTCACCGCGCGCCCACGGGGATTCCGGGATCCCCGGGTGGATCGAGGCGACGCCGGCGCGGCGCAGAACCGGGCGGCGTCCGCCGGCCGGGCTGGTGCGGGCCAGTTCTTCTTCGCCGAGCGGGACCGAGTCCGCCAGGTCGACGGTGGCGTAGTCGGCCAGCAGGGGCACCGCGAGGTCGGCCAGTTCCTGGCTGGTCTGCATCACGTCCAGACTGTTGCCGATCCGCGTGCCGGCCTCGCTGAGGATGGCCAGACGCTCGCGCGCCCGCCGGCTGCCGGTGACATCCAGATTGATGCAGCACACCCCGAGCGTCTGCCCGTCGGCGTCCCGGAGGCAGAAGTACGAGGCCGCGAACACGTGCTCCCGGTGCTTTTCCGCCGGCGGCCACGCTCGGTACTCGTGGACTGCGGTCCTACCGCTGTCCAGCACTTGCCGCATCACCACCTCCAGCGCCTCGGCCTCAAGCCCGGGCAGCACATCCGTCAGGCGACGTCCGAGCCGCCGGTCACGGGGAATGCCCTGCTGGCGCTCGATGGCGTCGTTGACCCACGTGCAGCGCAGTTCCCGGTCACGCACGATGATGCCGATCGGTGTGCGGGTGAGAATCGACTCCCGCACCGATCCGCTGCTCGACGCGAAAGAGAGCGCGGCGATGTCGGTCCCGGAGACGAGCCAGTGGACCGCTCCGTCCTGCCCCCAAAGCTGCGAGATCCGCAAGCCCACATTGAGCGTGTGGCCGTCGCGGTGGCGGACCGCCGCATTGCCTGACCAGCCACCCCGGGCACGGCACTGCTCCGCGAACGCCTGCACTCGCGACGCGTTCTTGGCGAGCTGCAGCACGACCGAGGCGGACCGGCCCACCACCTCCCCAGCCGAATACCCGACAAGCCGCTGCGCGGTGTCCGTCCACCCGACCACCGTCCCATCGGCATCCAGCATCGCAATCGCGGCGTCGTGTATCTCGTGAGGGTTGGGGAGCTCACGAATTGCTCCTGCCATTTTTCGTGTGCTCCTTTGCCTGCTGTTCAGCTGGGCATCGTTGCCTGCGCCCATTCCGGTGCGGCTTGACCGACCGCATTCAGCCTCAC
>NZ_LMWH01000255.1:49083-49656 GCF_001507435.1 Streptomyces sp. NRRL F-5122 | reverse complement strand
TAATGTTCGGATTGCGGGTCACGTCGTCCGCCGGTGAAAACGACGATGAAAAGCCTGATGGCGGCGCCACCCTCCATCCGGTCCTTGGTGAGGCGCCCGCCTTCAGTCCGCGGGCGTCGGCGAACCGGTTCCTGTCGTCTCCGATCTCGGCCGGCACCCAGGTGCCGATGCCGGGAAAGCTGAGGAGGATCTCAGCGTCTGGATGCTGAGGCAATGCCTCCTCCACCGCCCTGGCGAGGTCGTCGGCCGCGGTGCAGGCGGCCTCCAGTTGGATGAGGAGGCGAGCATGTGCTCGCCGAGTGCGTCCTCGACGAGTGCCGGTTGGTGGGCCCAGTCGGCCCGGAAGACGCTACGGACGCGGTCGGCCTCGGTCTCGATGCCCCGCTTGCGGCCGCGCCGGCCCGGACCACACAGCCCGCTGCCGGCCGGAGGTCGCGTCGTAGCCCGGCATCCGGCTTCACCAAGTTCGGGTGACGGGCGCCTCACCAAGGACCGGATGGAGGGTGGCGCCGCCATCAGGCTTTTCATCGTCGTTTTCACCGGCGGACGACGTGACCCGCAATCCGAACATTA
>NZ_LMWH01000255.1:0-49077 GCF_001507435.1 Streptomyces sp. NRRL F-5122 | reverse complement strand
GTGAGGCTGAATGCGGTCGGTCAAGCCGCACCGGAATGGGCGCAGGCAACGATGCCCAGCTGAACAGCAGGCAAAGGAGCACACGAAAAATGGCAGGAGTAACCACACGGGAGGGAGCGCCGATTTTCGCGCGTCCTGTCCCGCAGCGCGGAATGGCGGCACGAAAATACGTCACCGAGTTCATCGGCACGTTCTTCCTGACGTTCGCGGTCGGTGTGGCCGTGTTGAGCGGCAGCACGTTCGTGCCGCTGGCGGCGGGCGCGACCCTGATGGTCATGATCTATGCCGGTGGGCACATCTCCGGCGGCCACTACAACCCGGCGGTGACGCTGGCGGCGATGGTCCGCCGCCGGATCGGAATCCGGGACGCCGTCGCGTACTGGGTCGCGCAGGTGGTAGCCGGCTTCGTCGCCGGGGCCATCGCCCGCGCCGTGGTCAACCCCGCGTCGGTCAGGACCCTGACCCTGTCCGGGCACACCGAGGCGGCCGCCGCGGTGGCCGAGCTGCTGGTCACCTTCGCCCTGTGTTACGTGGTGCTGAACGTGGCCACCAGCAAGGACCAGCCCGGCAACGGGTTCTTCGGGCTCGCGATCGGGTTCACCGTTGCGGCCGGCGCGTTCGCCGTCGGCGGCATCTCCGGCGGCGTCTTCAACCCGGCGGTCGCGTTCGGCGGCGCCGTCGCCGGCCTGTTCGGCTGGTCGACGGTCTGGGTCTACCTCGTCGTCCAGCTGGCCGCCGGCATCGCGGCGGGAGTGGCTTTCCTGGCCCTCAACCCCGGCGACAAGTGATCAAGCGTGGGCGGGCCATCGCCCGCCCACGGACGCACCGAGAAGGGCCCCGGGTCGATCACCACCCCGGGTTCCACCCGCAAAGAGGAGAAAATGTCCATGACCAGCACGCAACCGAAGCCCACCACGACCGATGCCGGCATCCCGGTGGCCAGCGACGACCATTCGCTGACCGTCGGCCCCGACGGCCCCATCGTGCTGCACGATCACTACCTGATCGAGCAGATGGCCAACTTCAACCGGGAGCGGATCCCGGAGCGCCAGCCGCACGCCAAGGGAGCCGGCGCGTTCGGGTACTTCGAGGTCACGAACGACGTCAGCGCCTACACCAGGGCAGCGGTGTTCCAGCCCGGCACCCGCACCGACACGCTCATCCGGTTCTCCACCGTGGCCGGGGAGCAGGGCAGCCCGGACACCTGGCGGGACCCGCGCGGGTTCGCTCTGAAGCTGTACACCTCCGAGGGCAATCTCGACATCGTGGGGAACAACACCCCGGTGTTCTTCATCCGCGACCCGCTGAAGTTCCAGCATTTTATCCGGTCCCAGAAGCGCCGCGCCGACAGCGGGCTGCGGGACAACGACATGCAGTGGGATTTCTGGACCCTGTCCCCGGAGTCGGCGCACATGGTGACCTGGCTGATGGGCGACCGGGGCATCCCGCGCACCTGGCGGCACATGAACGGGTACTCCAGCCACACCTACTCCTGGCTCAACGCCGACGGTCAGCTGTTCTGGGTCAAGTACCACTTCATCGCCGACCAGGGCATCGAGTTCCTCACCCAGGCCGAGGCCGACGAGCTGGCCGGCAAGGACGCCGACTACCACCGGCGTGACCTGTACGGGGCGATCAAGCGCGGGGAGTACCCGAGCTGGACGCTGAAGGTGCAGATCATGCCGTTCGAGGAGGCCAAAAACTACCGGTTCAACCCGTTCGACCTAACCAAGGTGTGGCCGCACGGCGACTACCCGCTGCACGAGGTGGGCAGGCTGACGCTGAACCGCAACGTGACCGATTTCCACACCGAGATGGAGCAGGCCGCGTTCGAGCCGAACAACCAGGTGCCCGGCACCGGCCTGTCGCCGGACAAGATGCTGCTGGCCCGAGGGTTCTCCTACGCCGACGCGCACCGCGCCCGGCTCGGCGTCAACTACAAGCAGATCCCGGTGAACTCCCCCAAGGCGGGGGTGCACTCCTACTCCAAGGACGGCGCGATGCGGATCCGCAACGTCTCCGACCCGGTGTACGCCCCGAACTCCTACGGCGGCCCGCAGGCCGACCCGGCCGCCGCCGCAGAGGTTCACTGGTCCGCCGACGGCGACATGGTCCGCGCCGCCTACACGCTGCGCCGTGGCGACGACGACTGGGGGCAGGCCCGCACCATGGTCCACGAGGTCCTCGACGACGCCGCTCGCGACCGGCTGGTGTCCAACATCACCGGCCACCTGCTGGGCGGCGTGTCCGAGCCGGTGCTCGAGCGCGCCTTCCGGTATTGGAAGAACGTCGACCAGACGCTTGGCGAAAGGATCGAGAAGGGCGTCCGCGAGGGTCAGTCCTGACCGGCGGTGCGAACCACCCATGAGCCTGGCGCCGGCAGGCGCCGGGCCCATCCCTTTGACGCCCGGAGTGACCGCCCGGCATGGAGCAGCCCAGATTCTGGTCGGAACGGTGACGCGATGAACCATCCGACGAAGTCCGCATGGTACGAGATCCGCGTGCGCGGGCAGCTGAGCCAGAGGCTCCTTGGCGCGTTTCCCGGCCTGCACGCCGAGATCCAGGGAGCCGACACCCTGCTCATCGGGACGCTGCCCGATCAGGCCGCGCTGCATGGCGTGCTGGCCCGGATCGAAGCGCTCTGCCTGGAGCTGATCGAGCTGCGTCGCTGCGGCGGCGAGCCCGCGAGCAACCGCATCCGTAGCGAGCGCGACGTCTGAGACCTGGCTCAGGGCCTGCGTGAAGAGGGTGCGAGCAAGCCGAGGGCCCGGGCCCGCTCCACAGCTTGGCTACGGCTGTGCGTGCCGAGCTTCCCGTACACATGCCGCATGTGCGTCCGGACCGTGTTCACCGACAGGGACAGTTCGTCGGCGATTTCCGGCGCCGACAGATTCGTCGGCAGGTAGCGCAGGACTCGGATCTCACTGTGGGTCAGCGGCTCGCGCAGACGCGCCGGCTCGCCGGCTTCAGGCTCTCCTTGTTTTCCGGCCAGGAGGTCGAGGATCTCGGAGATCATGGCTGCATGAGCAGTTGCGCGCCTGGCTTGGCGCTCGAGCACTTCCGGCGCGGGGTGGAGGAGGAAGGGCAGCACCGTGGCACCGGGCTCGGCGAGATCGAGCGCGCGCTCAAGGGCGCGCCCGGCGGCGGCCGGGTCGCCGAGCGCGTCGCGCGCGATCGCCTCGAGCAAGAGGGGTTGAACCAGCCAGCCGCGGGGTTCCATGGGCGAGGCAGAGCCGTCGAGGACTGGCGCGAGCGCGGCGGTCGCCGCTTGCGGGTCCTCCCGGGCGAGGTGCAGCGCCGCCAGGGCGGCCCGAGTCTCCCCGGTCTCGCGCTCCGGCGGTTCCATTTCGGCCAGCGCCCGTTCGACGCGCTGCGCTTCGCCGAGCCGCACCAACGTGTGCAGCTGGAACGCTCGCGCCTTCGTGGCGAGCGGATGATGGGCGACGACCAGATCTCTCATGCGCCCGGCGGAGCGGAAACCGGCCAGCGCGTCCTCGTCATGGCCACGCGCGAGCTCAAGCAGCCCGCGGCCATAGTGCAGCATCAGTCCGGTCACCGGATCGGCCTCCTGGCGCACCGCGCGCTCGGCTCGCTCCAGCCACGACTCCGCCTCGTCGAGCCGTCCCCGCCAGATCAGATGCGCGCCCAGCGCCAGGTACGCGGCCGCAACGATGGGCTCTTCGGTCCAGCCGTGCTGCCGGGCCAGCTCGATCGCCTGCCCGCCGCGCTCCGCGGCCGGAGCAGGTGCCCAGCTAAGCAACGCGACCGCCCAATGCGCCAGCCCGAGGATCTCCAGATACGGCCGCCCGATCCGGTGCGCCAGCGCGACGCCCCGCTCGAGGTGCCGGTCCGCGTCTTCATACCAAACGGACCAGGTCTCGGCGATGCCCAGGCTGATCAGTGCCAGCGCGCGCAGCTCATCACCACGTTCGGGCTCCGCCGCGTCCCGGGCGTGACCTGAGGCGAGCAGCCGCTGCGCCTCCTCGACCACGGCCGGCAGGTCGCCGCGCTGGCGGGCCAGCAAAAGCCGCAGCACGGTAACCGTCAGATCGAAATGCTCACGCCGGTCACGGGGCACCGACTCCGAGCGGTGGGTAGCCAGGGCCAGCTGCCGCTCCGCCTCCCCCAGCGAGCCATGCTCCGCTTCATCGAACGCGGCCAGCGCGGTGAGCTCTCCGTCGGCCGCGATCACCCCGACAGGGAATCCGGCCAGCAGCGCGTGGGCCGTGGCGGCCTGCCCATCCAATCCGAGGCCGATCCAGTGGTCCGACAGCAGGCGGGCCGCCGGACCCCAGTGCCCCGCCGCCTGGGCGTGCCGGATCGCCTCCACCGGATGCCCGTGTTCCGCGTACCAGCCGGCCGCGGCGCGATGCACCGCAGTGATCTCTTCCGGAGCGGTGCGTCGCAGCTCCAGCTGCAGCAGGTCGGCGAACATCGTGTGGTAGCGGAACCAGGACCGCCGCGCGTCCAACGAGACCACGAACGCCCCGGCCTGCTCCAGGTCCTGCAAGACCCGTTCCGCGCCGGAACCCCCGGTCAGCAGGTCGGCGAGCTCACCGTTGACCCGCTCCAGCACGCTGGTCCGCAGCAGCAGCCGCCGGACTTCCTCGCTCTGCCGCTCCATCACCTCGGCCAGCAGGTAATCGGCCACCGTCCGCTCGCTGCCGGCGAATCCGGCCGCGAACCCCTCTGGGTCCGGATGCCCGGCCAGCGACAAAGCAGCCAGCCGTAGCCCGGCAACCCATCCCTCAGTCCGTTCATGCAGCCGTGCGAGGGTTGACCTGGACAGCTCCACCCCGGCGCCGTGAAACAACGCCCGCGCCTCTTCCAGGCTGAACCGCAGACCGTCCGCGCGAATCTCGGTGAGTCCCGCCTCCAGCCGCAGCCGGTGCAGTCCCAGGCGCAAGTCCCGGCGTGTGGAAAGCACGAACCGCACCTCCGCCGGCGCGCGCATCACCAGCAGCTCCAGCTGGCGCTGCGCCTCGGCCGAGCGCAGTTCGTGCAGGTCGTCGATGATCAGCCAGACGTGGTCCCCCAGCGGCGCCAGGTCCTGCAGCAGCCGCTCCACGATCGTCCACCCGTCCAGGTCCGGCGCCTTGGTCAACGGCCGCACCAGGTCCGACCCGGCGGCCGTGGCCCGCAGCGCGTCGCACACAGCGATCCAGAACCGTTGCGGATCGCTCTCCTCGCGCTGGACCGAGACAAACGCGGCACGCTCCGCCAGGCCTGCCTCGCGGATCCAGGACCGCAGCACGACTGTCTTCCCGCTGCCGGCCGGCGCCGCTATCGTGGTGACGCGCGCCGCTTTCCCAAGCTGCGCGAAGAGCGCGGGGCGGGAGACGATCCCTCCCTGGACGGCAGGAACCATCTGAGCGTCGGCGCTCTGGGATCGGCCGGCAGTTCTCATAGCACTCATTGTCAGGTCGGCAGGGTCACCTTGCGCACTTCCGACCATCGCACAGGTCGGCAGTCAATGCTCTCCTGCACGTATCGAACTTGACTACCGGCTTGATGCAGCGCGGGCCGCCACAGACCGTGGGCACCACATCGCTGAAGGTGACATCGTCGCCCTCGCCCTCGACACCTGGCCCCGCGCAAGGGGCTGCCCACCCGAAACGACCCCCTCCCACGGCAGAGGCCGTGGGAGGCGCGGCCCCACGTCTGCCGCTGAGACGTAGTGCCCGCGGCAGGGGCGCGCGGGCAGCCGATCCCTGCCGCAGGGTGTTCGTGCGGAGCCGCGTGCAGGACCGGAGCACGAACAACAGTGATGGGTAGCCGACGTCGCGGTGGTGCTCTGGCCATCACCGCCGCCCGTTTCCTCCGGCTGGGATGCCGAGCGGATGTCGCGTTCGGCGGTGCCCGGACGTGCTCCGCGCGGCTCGCACGGTCAGCGGACGGACTGGGTGGCAGCGGCGATGACTCGGGTGACCACGTCGGGGCGGGTGATCAACGACAGGTGGCCCGCCTTCACCTCGGTGATGTGGGCGTCGGCACGCCGGGCCATGAAGCGCTGCTCGGCCGGGACGATGACATGGTCGGTGGTAGCGACGACGGCCCATGACGGAAGGGACTTCCACACGGGTGCGCCGGAGGGTTCCGAACCCGCACTGACCGCGAAGGGGCGCTGGCCCGCCGCGACGAGACGCGCCTGGACGGCGGGCACACCATTGGCAAAGCAGTCCTGGAGGCCCTTGTACGCGCCGTTCGGAGCCCACTTGAGGTAGGCGTCGACGTCGCCGGACGGTCCCCCCGGGTAGGGCACCAGGTTCAGGAAGGTCGACGGTTCGGCCGTGACGCAGGAGCCGGGCTCGGCTCCGTTGATCTGGAACACGGTCTCGCCCTCGGCGGGGATGTACGCGTCGTCGTAGACGAGCGCCTTCACATTGGGGCTCTGCGTCGCCGCGTTGGTGATGACCATGCCGCCGTAGGAGTGGCCGACCCCTGCTCGCACTTGAGATCACCGTCCCGGAAGGTCTGCCCGAGTCGGAAGTCGCGCACGCCGTCCGGGAATCGGTGCCCGCCATTGGCGCCTATCTGCTCAGCTTCGCCGTCATCGGAGCACTCTGGCTGGCCCAGCACGCCCTGTTCCGTCTGATCTCGACCGTCGACCGCTGGTTGCTGTACCTGTACTTCGCCCTCCTTGCGGTCGTGGCCGCGTTGCCCTACCCGACCCGGCTGATCAGCGAGTACGGCGGGACCACCACGGCAACCGTTGTGTACGCGGCGGCGATCACCCTGACCATCACTCTCTTGTGCGCGATGTACCTACGGCTCCTGGCCGCCCCCGCCCTGGCCGCTTCGCACGCAACGCCCGCGCAACTGAGGGAGGCGGTCCGCCGTGCCGCCCTGCTGATTCTGGTTTTCGAGGCTTCGGTCCCGGTGGCGTTCTTCTCGCCGGACCTCGCCAAGTTCTGGTGGCTGCTGGCGATCCCGGCCCGACTGCTGTTCCGTGCGCCGCCCGCAAGCGCACAGACACCGGCCGCGGAGAGCCTGCCCCGGGAGGAGGAGTCGCCGTCCTGACAGTGGGCACCACGCGCGCGCCGTTGGGCGCCGACCGCCTCGAAGTCCCGTGGAAACCGGCACCAGTTGGGCCGTTCACGAAGCCTGTCCTGCGCGACAATGCGTTTCGCGGCAATGAACCATTGCCGACTTGCGCCGCGAGCCGGTCAGCGATTGCGCATGCGGCGAGCGAATCTCGGCCTGGGCTGCGCAGCCCAGAGATCGTGCGCAATCACCTCCATGACTGTCGCGGGGCAGTGCGCAGGCAAATGCGTTGTTTCGGAGATCCGGCCGCGCAGTCCGGGATGCCAAGGGGCGCGTGGCCGGCTTCTGCCGCCGGCCCGGGCCATCTGCGCAACGGTGGGCGAGCCGCGCCGCCAGGTGTGCAACCGCCCCTTGGGGGAATCTCCGGGGTCCGCTGCCGACCATGCGAGCGCGACCGTGGTGACGGTGGGGGCCCAGAGGCCGCGGTCGGCCCGACCACGGATCTGGCCTCGCATGGACGCCGACCCACTCAACACAGGCGGCCATGGAGCATGCCGTGCCACGTATTCGGATCCTGGGCTGAGGTGTACTGAGGCGCTTTCGTCGCGCTTGCCCACTGTATGGATGCTCCCGGGTGGCCAGCGTCTTGCTGCCGAGTCAGGCTGGGAGTGACCCCGCCACGGCCTGGTGGTCCCCATAACCCAGGCTGCCGGAAGTCAACGCAGGGGACGCCTCCCTATCCGCATTCTGCGGCCACGCGGACGGAGCGGGAGGCGTGCTCGCGTGATCGAGATGCGGCGGAACACCCTTCGGGCCGTGTAAGGGGTTGTCACGCCCGCTCGGCGACGAACGAGCCCATACCGGGCGTTGTCACAATAAAGCCCTCGTCCCGCAGCGCAGCAGTCGCCTTGCGCACGGTGCCACGGGCCACGCCGAACTCGCTTTCGAACTGCACCTCGCTGATCAGCGTGCGAGGCGGGTACTCGCGCTGGCGACGCGGGCGCGCAGCACGTCTACGATCTGCTCCCACTTGGGCCGCGTCGGGTCGTAGTCGATCACCCGACCGACTGCGTCCTTACCAACCACTGCTGCGGTTGCCGCACCTGCCGCAGGACAACGGCTGTCGCCTGCCCCGAAGCGAGCCGACTGCGCAGCGCATGGTCCGCAGCCCGCCGCGCCGGCCATGGGGTTGCCCGGTGATCTACGCTCGCTGCGACAAGCCGATCCGCGAGTGCGAAGAGTACGAGACCCGAGACGTGATGCGACCGTCCGGCCCGTGCGTGACGCTCCTTGTGCACAAGGGCTGGTGCAAGCGAGCGCCGCAGCCGACCGCCCCGTCCGGACTCGGCCGATGAAGACCCCCCAGCGTGGTGGAACCGCCTGCGTCGGGACGGCCGGCCCGGGAAGTCGACGTGTCCACCACGTTCGTCGAGCGCTGACTGTCGCGGCTGGATGCGCCGCTCGGCCGGTTCGAGGAGGAGTGGAAGCCGGCCCCGTGTACCCGGCCGACGTCCATACGCCGGCCGGGTCGAAATCGGATCTGCTCAGTCGACGTGATCATGGCCGACGGGCGAGCGCCAGCCGATGCGGATCTCGTCGATGCCCAGCTTCTGGTAGAACGCCGGGACGGTGGCCGCTGCCCAGGTCGTATTGACGGTGAGCCGGACGTAACGGGTGCGGGGGACGTCGAGATCGATGAAGCGAACACCACGGGCACTTTCCAGGACACCCGTCAGGATGGGTGCGCCCCACTCGTTCCCGTCGTCACTGACATATACCTCGTAGTCCTTGATGCGCGCCGAATCCTCCTTGCGTCCGAAGGTCTCGCGATTGTAGGTCGGCGACCATTCACGCTGGTTGATTGCGAGGAAGCTGACCGGCAGTCGCCGGCCGAGGTCGAGGGTGACCGTGACGGGCAGCGCCTCGCCGCTGTCCCACCAGGTCACGAAGGAGCCGTCGGTGAGGCCTGTGGCCGGGAAACCGTCGGCGGCGGCGCTCGCCGTGGAGGTGATCTGCCGCTGCGGGTAGAGCCCCTCACGAGCGGCGGTGTGCACCCGCAGGACCGTGTCGTACGGGTCCCAGGCCGCGATGCCGCTGATGGTGACACGGCCGTCCTTCTGCTCGAACGGCAGCCGCTCTCCGGAGCGGAGCTCGGTGACGCGCACGATCTTGTAACCGTTGTCGCGGATCGTGAGGATGCCGGTGGTGGGTGGTGTGGTGACGTGGACGTACTGCAGGAACGGATCCTTCTTGCTGATCGTGACGACTCCGTAGGCGCCGTCGTTCCACGCCCCGGGCTGCAGTCCGCCGTACATGTAGCCGCCGCCCAAGGTGTCGTCGATCGACTCGCGTATCGCGGGCAGGTAACTGGCCAGGAAGTTGTTGAACGCCTCCTGGTTCGCCGGGAATCGGCCGTTCACCTGGGCGGTCTCGGCCATCAGCGATTTGATGGAGGATCCGGCGTTGGTGATGAAGCGGCCGACGTTGAGTCCGTGGTCGACGGTCGAGTCGGAGCCGTCGAACCACCACTGTCCCTTGCTTGGAAGCTTGTAGCACGCCTCGGTGAGACGGGGCATGGGGGTCCACACCGCGGCCGGATAGTCGTAGGCCGGGACCATGCCGACCTTCTGCTCGTTGCTGACTGTGTCCATGATGGGCGTGTCTTCGTTGTTGTTCGACAGCAGCCACGAGGGTCGCCGCTGGCGGATCAGCGCGTACAGCCCGTTCTGCTCCCAGTACTCGTTGTCATTGTCGATCCAGAAGCCTGCCAGGTCCGGGTAGTTGTTCATGATCTCGACGAAGTTGTCGAAGCTGTACTCGCCGAAGCCCGGCCGGGTGGTGAGATCGACCTGCTTGCCCTTGTAGGCGGAGTAGGCGGCGGAGTCCAGTTGTTCGTGACCGCCCTCGGCATGCCACTGCGGGTCGTCGGTCATGTACAGGATGACATGCAGCCCCTTGGCCTTGGCCGCGGCAATGAGCTCGCCGAGGAAGTCGCGCTTGGTGCTGGCGCTGCCGGGGATCTTCGAGGGCCATGCCCGCGAGTAGCCGAGCCTGCTGTGGAAGGAGGCGAGCACCAGGTAGCTCGCGTGCAGCTTGCGGGCTTCGTCCACCCAATAGTTGGGGTCCCAGCCGCCGCCGGTGATCGCATCCTCCCAGGAGGCGGCGTCCGTGTAGCCGGGGAAGGTGCGCATGCCCCAGTGCAGGAACAGGCCGGCCGACGCAGAACGCAGCCAGCGCTGCCGACGGTTGTAGAGGCCTTCGGGGAGGTAGCTGGGGAGCGCCCCGGGGCGGTCGGCGCCTCGCGGCGCCGCCGAGGCCGTCCAGGCCCCGGACAGCGCCCCGGTGAGGACGGTGGCGCCCATCAGGGCTCCGGTCGCTTTGAGGACTTCACGTCTGGAGGTCATTGCTTCGTCACCCATCTTGTCGTCCAACGATTTGGGCTGGCGGATATCTGGCGCAACGCTCCTGCACGCGGCCGGGCGATGCGCGTCTGTGGGGTCTGTCCAAGGCCGTCGGCACACCCGCCTACGGATGCGGCCAGGGCGTCTGGGGCCTTCGAATCCGAGGCGGAAGTCCTGGACGGCGGCCCTACCCCGGAACTGGATGAACTGGCAGGCGCTCAGACGCCGGTCGCCTACCGGGCGGGGCGCAGACGGACCAGCGCACTGGCCCAGTCGCCCGGGGCGAGACGGTCGCGGATCGGGAGGCCGACGCTCATCAGGACACGACCGGTGGCCTTGGGCCCGGCGGCGTCCGCTCCTGTGTACTCCTGGTAGACGGCATCCGCGTCGAGCCCGGCGAGGCGTAGGAGGCCGGGTGCGGGCCGCACCTCGGGGTGCGGGTGGAAGAGGAGGACGGCCACCTCGTCTCCATATACGTACTGGATCGCCGACAGGCCCCGTCCGGGCTCGGCGCCGAGGCGGTACTGCTCACCATGCTGAACGGTGGCCCGTATGTCCTTGTACCGCGCCACCAGCTCCCGCGCTTCGGCGATGTCCTCCGGCGACCACTGGTGGAGGTTCCCGCCGATGCCCAGCACCCCGGCCATCGCGACGTGGAACCGGTAGGCCAGCGGTGCCCGCCCGGCATCGGTCACCCAGGCCGCCATCACGCCCGCAGGGTAGACCTGGCTGAATCCGTGCTGGATGGACTGCCGGTGGAAGGCATCGGTGTTGTCGGAGGTCCACACCTCGTCGGTGCGGGCGAGGATGCCGAAGTCGACCCGGCCGCCGCCGCCCGCACACGACTCGATGCGCAGATCCGGGTGGTTGGCCCGCAGCCGGTCCATCACCGCGTACACGTTGCGGGTGTGATCGAACCACAGCCGGTCCTGGTCGCCGTCCCCGTCCTTCTCCCGTGCGGGCCAGCCGGCCTGTGAGAAGGCCCGGTTCATGTCCCACTTGAGGAACGTGATGCCGTGGTCGCCGACCAGCTTGTCCAGCCAGCCGAACGCCCACTCGCGGACGTCCTCGCGGGCGAAGTTGAGGACGAGCTGGGTACGCACCTCGTCACGGCGGCGGTGCGGGTGATGGAGCACCCAGTCGGG
The DNA here is from genome assembly GCF_001507435.1 of Streptomyces sp. NRRL F-5122. Taxonomy (GTDB): domain Bacteria; phylum Actinomycetota; class Actinomycetes; order Streptomycetales; family Streptomycetaceae; genus Streptomyces; species Streptomyces lannensis. Next base: position 37,547 of record NZ_LMWH01000255.1, on the reverse strand, counting down.
GTGCGTTCGATAGAGGTCGCTGTCCGGATTGACCATCTCCGGCTCAACCCACACCCCGAATCCCATGCCGAGCCTGCGCACTTCGTCGGCGAGCCGGTCGAGCCCTTCGGGGAAACGCTCCGGGTTGGGCCACCAGTCCCCCAGGCCCGCGCTGCTGTCCACCCGTCGCCCGAACCAGCCGTCGTCCATCACGAACAGTTCGACGCCCAGGTCCGCCGCCTTGCGGGCGATCTCCAGCTGGCCTTCCTCCTCCACGTCGAAGGCCACCGCCTCCCAGGAGTTGTAGAGGACCGGCCGCACCTCCTGCGCGAGCGGCAGCACGTACTGGCGGGCATAACCGTGCCAGGCGCGGCTCGCAGCGCCGAACCCGCCCTCGCTGTAGGCCCCGAGCACGGACGGCGTGGTCAGCTCCTCCCCCGGCTGGAGCCGCCAGGTCACGCCCTCGTGGCCGAATCCCGCGGACACCGCGACCCGGCCCTCGAACCGGCGCTGCGCGGTGAGCCGCCATGTGCCGCTCCAGGCCAGCGCCACCGTCCATACCTCGCCGCGGTCTTCGGTCGCCGTACCGTCGTCGAGCATGATCCACGGATTGGCGTGGTGGCCGGTGAGCCCGTGCCGGCTGCCGAAGGTCAGTTCGCCGCGCGGTAGCGGCTCCCTGCGCAACTGGTTCTCCGCGGACCAGGCTCCCCAGACCGCGCTGTACCGGTAGTCCGGCAGTTCGGGCAGCAGCCAGTTGCCGGAGTCGGCCCGGTGCACGGTGACGGGCGAATCCCCGCCACCGGTGTGCCGCAGCGTCGTCCACCGTTCGACGACGTCGCAGTCCTCCCGCACCCGGTAGTGCAGCACGACCGTGAATGGGAAGTGGGTGTCCGCGAGGACCAGGTCGAGCCGGGTGCCGTGCGGCTCCTGCTCTATGTGATCCGAGACGAGGGCGAGTTCGAGGGAACGCACCCCGCCGGTGAACGTCACCTGCAACGAGGGCACGCCCCAGCGCAGGCCGCCGTCCACCGGCAGTTGCTCCTCGATGTCGAGTGGGAGGTCGTAGGGGGCGGTGGTGTACGGCCGGCCGGCGAGACCCGCCGCCTCGGCGGGGGCCAGCCGCACCCCCCAGTGGAGCTGGACGAGCTTGCCGTCCTCGGTCGCGTGCAGCGCGTAGGTGGTGTGCTGGGTGGACAGGGACCAGACACGCCGCTCGCGGTCGACGACAACGGACGCCATGGACTTCCTTTCCTTGAGGCTCTGGCTGCCGAGGACGGTTCAGCCCTTGGTGGCGCCGCTCGTCAGGCCCTGGACGAACTGCTTCTGCAGCACGAGATAGAGGATCAAGACCGGCAGCGTGGCCAGGAACATCAGGCCGAAGACCGTGCCGTAGTCGGCCTGGTACTGGCCGATGGCCCGGTAGATTCCAGTGGTGACGGTGGTGCCGCTGCCCGGGCCGAGGATGATCAGTGGGTCGATGAAGTCGTTCCAGATCCACACGCCGAAGAAGATGACCGCGCTGGCGGTGGCCGGGCGCAGCAGCGGGAAGACGATCCGCCAGAAGACGGTGAGCCGGCCCGCGCCGTCGATCGCGGCGGCCTCCTCCAGCTCGACCGGGATGGTACGGACGAACCCCGCGAAAACGAAGACTCCGAAGGGCACGTAGTAGCCGACGTTGAACAGCACCAGACCCTGCACGGTGGCCATCAGGTGGAAGATCCGCAGCACATGCGTGATGGGCAGCAGGATCACCTGCGGCGGGATCATCAGCCCGGACAGCAGCAGCAGGGTCGCGGCGCGGCCCCAGCGGGAGTTGGTACGGGCCAGATAGTGGCCGAGCATCGCGGACAGCACGGTCAGCACGACCACCGAGAGCGTGGTGACCAGCAGGCTGTTGGTGAGGCTGGCCCAGAACAGGTGGTCGGGGCGGTCCATGACCGCCTGCAGGTTGTCCAGAGTGGGAGGCGCCGGCAATGCCGCAGGGCTCGACGCGATGTCGGCGCCGGGCTTGAAGGTGTTGGCCAGCACCACGTAGAGGGGTACGGCGAACACCGCGCCAAGCGCGGTCACCGCGAGCGGACGCATCCAGGTGCCGCCGTATGCTGAGGAGTTCGTGGTCCTCACAGGTCCACCTCCCTGCGCTGGAGCAGGCGTAGAACCACGGCTGAGGCCGTGGCGACGATCAGCAGCATGACGACGGCCATCGCGGACGCGTATCCTTGGTGGTTGGCGATGAAGCCGGTCTGCAGGGTCAGGAAGGCGACGGTGGCGGTGGTGCCCGAGCCGGGGCCGCCATTGGTGATGACCTGGATGTGGTCGTATGCCTTGAAAGCACTGATCAGCAGCACCACCGTGTTGATGGTGAGCGCGGGTGCCAGCAGCGGCCAGGTCACATGGCGGAAGCGGGCGAAGGGCGCGGCACCGTCGATCGAAGCGGCCTCGTACAGTTCCGCCGGCACGGACTGGAGTCCGGCCAGGTAGACCACAACGCAGAAGCCGAGCATCTGCCAGGCCATGATCCCGGCCACCGAGTAAAGGGCGAGCGAGGGGTCCGACAGCCAGCCCACCGGGCTGACGCCGATCCAGCCGAGGGCCTGGTTGACCACTCCGTCGTCGGCCAGCAGTCGGGTCCAGACGATGCTGACGACGACCGAGCTGAGCACCATGGGCACGAAGAAGACCCCGCGCCAGGTGTTGTAGAACCAGCCTTTGCGGTTGAGCAGCATCGCGACGCCGAGCCCGGCGAGGTTCGGAACGATCACCAGGATCACGGTGAGCACCGAGGTGACCCGCAGCGAGGTGAGGAACTCGTCGTCACCGAAGAGCATCCGGTAGTTGTCCAGGCCCACGAACCGGGTCTGGGGGTTGAAGGGGTTGTAGTTCGTCAGGCTGTACCAGAAGCTCAAGCCGACCGGGGCGAGCACGAAGCAGCCGTAGACCAGCAGCCCGGGCGCTCCGAAGACGCCAAAACGGGCCAGGGCCGCGCGGATCCTGCGGGATCGGCTCCGGCCGGCCGCGGGGCGGACCCGCGACACCGGCTGGGAGCGGACGGTCCGGACGTCGATGGCCATGGGTCAGGACGCCTTCTTCCACTCGTCGTCCAGATAGACTGCCGCCGCCTCGGGCGACTTGCGGCCGAGGATGACGTCCTGCGTGGCGGCGAACACCTTGGCGTCCACGCCGGGCAGCAGCGCGTCGTCGCCGGTCTCCCAGGCGAACGCCTTGACGATGGCCTGGTCCTTGACGGCCTGCTTCCACAGGTCGTAGGTCTCCGTGAAGACCGGGCCCATGTCGCTCGGCTGCTTGTATCCCTTGATCGCGGGGAAGAGCGCGTCGGACTTCACCGAGGCGTCGAGGTTGGTCTGGTCCAGCTGGAAGGCCAGGGCGAACTTCCGGGCCGCGTCGAGGTTCTTGGCGTGAGCGTTCACGTCGATGCCGCCGCCGGTGTAGACCGGCATCAGTTCGGAGCCATCGTCGGTGGGCCAGGGGAACACGCCGATGTCGTTCTTGATCGGGCTCTTGTCACCGGAAGCGGCGAACCAGGAGCCCATCGGGTACATCGCGCCCTTGCCCTTGAGGAAGGCCTGCTCGGTCGCGGCGTAATCCAGCGAGACCATCTTGGAGTCGATGTAGCCCTTGCTCGCCAGGTCCCCCACCTTCTTGAGCGCGCCAACGAAGTCGGGTTCGGCGAACTTCACCTTGCCGTCTCGGCGCCGGTCCATCCAGTCCGGTGTCTTGCGGTAGACGTCGGTGCCCACGGTGCCGGTCAACGGCAGTACCGTCGGAAAGGCGTCCTTGCCGCCGCCGACCACGAAGGGAGTCGTTCCCTTGGCCTTGAGCTTGGCGCAGTCGGCGAGGAGTTCGGCGTACGTTTTCGGCGGGGCCGTGATGCCGGCGGCGGTGAATATCGACTTGCGGTAGTAGACGTTGGGGATGCTCTGGCTGTTGGTGGGAAGCTGGTAGATCTTGCCGTTGATGGCGCCCGCGCCAGGGAACAGGAAGTCCTTGAGTTCGCTGGGCTGCCAGGCGTAGAGGTCGCCCGCCTCGGCGAAGCCGGTGGGAGCCACGGCGATCATGACGTCCGGCAACTGGCCGGAGGCGCGAAGCTGCTTGGCGTACGCCGTGCGGTCAGCGGTCGGCGACACCAGCCTCTTCACCTTGATGTAGGGGTACTTCGCCGTGACCCGCTTGATGGCGGCGTCCCAGTACTGCGGGGTGAGATTGGGCGTCTCGAACGTCAGGAAGGTGATCTCCTGCGTTCCCTTGGAACTCCCCGACGACGAAGAGGAATCGCTGCCCACCGAACAAGCACTGAGCGGGGCGGCCATGGCGAGGGCGAGAAGCGCGGCTGTGGTGCGGGTTCTTGGCATTTCGAGGGTCCTCCGACTGCGGAATGGCAGAGCGGGTCAGGTCGGCCCGAAGCACGTGAACGCTCACGTAGACGTTTCTGTTTGAGACTGATCCCGGCTCTAACTACCTGTCAAGAGCGTTGACCGCGTTCGCCATTAAGGAGCACGATGGTACGTGAGCGCTCACGGAGACCCTCAGGGCATGAGCAGGCCGGGATGGACCGGCAGAAGGTTGGAGTGCCAATCGTGTCTACGACGAACGGGCCGCGACGCGTCACGATCGATGATGTGGCGCGCTTGACGGGGGTCTCGCGGCAGACCGTGTCCCGGGCGATCAACGACAAACCGCAGATCGATTCCGCCACCAAGCAGCGCATCCTGACAGCGGCGAAGGAGCTGGGCTACCGGCCCAGCCGCTTCGCCCGCGGCATGGTTCGACAGTCCACCACCACACTGGGCCTGGTGATCGCCGATGTGCTGAACCCGTTCTTCCCCGAAGTGGTCGCCGGTGTGCTGGAGGCGGCGGACGCCCGGGGGTGGCACGTCGTGATCTACACCACCGCCTCCGAGCTGAGCAAGGAGCGGGAGGTCGCCGAAACGGTCGTGGACCATGTAGACGCCTGTGTGGCGTTCATGCTGGACTCACCTGCCATAACCCGGGTCGCCGGCTCCGGCATGCCTTTCGTGCTGCTCGGAAACGAGGACCGGCCGACGCAACTATCCACGGTACGGATCGACTTCGACTCCGGCATCCGGCAGGCCTTCGACCACCTGGTGGCCAAGGGGCACCGTAACATCGCCATGATCGACGACCGCGACCGCGCCAAGTCCGGGGCCCCGGACATACGCAGTGGACTGTTCACCGCGGTCGCCGCCGAATACGGCCTGCGGATAGAACCGCACTGGCGTCAGCCGTCCTCCAACTCCATACAGGGCGGTGCTGCGGCGATGGAACGGCTGCTGGAGACCGCGCCGGAGGTGACGGCGGTGGTCTCGTACAACGACATGATCGCCATCGGCGCGATGCGGCACGCCCGGGCCCGGGGCCTCGTGGTGCCCGGCGACCGCGCCTTCGTCGGGTTTGACGGGCTGGCCCTGGGTGAGTTGGTGGACCCGCCGCTGACCACGCTCCATATCGACAAGCGGCGGCTCGGGCAGGCGGCCGTCGAGCAGGCCGCGGCCCAGATGCCGGGCGGGGGCGGAATGGCGGACACGCTGATCCGCCCCCAGCTCGTGGTGCGGGACTCGACGTGAGCCGTCATCCTTCACCCGCCCCCGCGCCATTCGCCGCTGCGGCCGGCTGACGGCCCCCGTGTGGGGTGCCATAACTAACGCACTCGCGCTATTCCTGAACGTCTTCAAGTGGCCCCGGGGATTGGTCCGTGCCGGGACCACTTGAGGGGGGCTTGCCCTTTTCTGCTCGAAATCGAACTTGGGTGAGAACGCTCCACACCGAACTGCTGGAGCGCACCCTCATCTGGAACGAGACCCATCTACGCCAAGCGCTGCGCGCCTACGAATGGCACTACAACCAGCGCCGCACTCACCGATCGCGGAACCCCGCAATACCCCTCCGCGCCCTGCCCCAAGCGCTCGAACCCGAACGAATCGACCACCTCTGCATACGCCGACACGACCATTTCGGCGCAGTCATCCACGAGTACCGACACGCCGCTTGACCTGCGAGGACGTAATATTCGGCACCCGTAGCTCTCCCGGCTGCGCCCTTCAGGGGCGTGGCGGAGGTCGGTGAAGAGCCCCCCGACCTGGCGAACCAGCCCCATCCGCTGGGATGCAGCAGACGTTTCCACCTTCGCCTCCTACAACTTCCCCTGTCAGAAATGGGCTTGTTCCCATCACATCAGTAACGCGACGGATACACAGCACCGTTGACGCGTTTCAGTGCTGACCTTAGGCTCGCTCGCCATCGGTTCCGGCCAGAGTTCGCACCCATGGTCCCGTTCCTGACATGCGTGCGACCGTCGTCGTCGCTGCGATGGCGGGCAGGGCACTGCCGCTTGACCGGAAACGCCGTTCCGCTCCGTACCGACGACTCGGGAGAGCATGTGAACAGACGTCGCGCGCCCGGCTGGGCCGCCTTGGCACTCGTCACCACTCTGGCGCTGACCGGAGCACTCGCCGGCCCCGCCGACGCGTCACCGGCCGCCGCTTCCGCTCAGACCCCGACCACGGTGGTCGCCACCGCGACCGAGGGCATCACGCACGAGCAGAACGACCGTGTCCCAAAGGGCTCGGTCTGGACCCAGCACTACTTCCCGTCCTCGGACGGCTCCGGTACCGAACTGCACGGCGACCTGCTGATGCCCGAAGGCGTGCCCGCCGGGCAGAAGGTGCCGGTCATCCTCTCCATCGGCCCGTACTTCGGGCACATGGGCCAGACGAACCCCGAGGGCTGGACCCACACCGGTCCCTCGAATCGCTTCCAGGACTTCGTCGAGGGCAGCGACCTCTTCTCCCACGGCTACGCGTTCCTCATGGTCGACCTGCGCGGCTTCGGCGGCTCGACCGGCTGCCTCGACTGGGGCGGTCCCGGTGAGCAGGCCGATGTGAAGGCCGCGATCAACTGGGCCGCGAGCCAGCCGTGGTCGACCGGCGCGGTGGGCATGTACGGCAAGTCCTACGACGCCGTCACCGGCCTCATCGGCAACGACCTGAAGCAATCCGCGCTGAAGGCCGTTGTCGCCGGGGAGCCCCTCTGGGACATGTACCAGTACATCTACTCAAACGGCGTCCCCCGCCCGAATGTGACCGGAACCGCGAATGCCTACAACGGCATTGCCACGATGGCCCCTCTGTCGGATGACGACGGGCACTACCAGGCCAACGCACGATACGAGGACGACCACCCTGGGTGCCTGACCGAGAACTCGGCCGGCTACCGGATATCCGACCAGAACGACCCGTTCTGGACCTCCCGTAACCTGGCCAAGATGGCTCAGGGCACCGACACGCCGCTCTTCGTCACCCAGGGCTTCATCGAGAACAACACCAAGCCCGAGGAGATGCAGGAGTACCTCACCAACCACACCGGCCCGGAGCGCGGTTGGGTCGGCCAGTGGGACCACGTGCGTGGCGGCGACCGGGTGGGCGACGGTCGCCTGGCCATGGGTCGCGAGGGCTGGTACGACGAGACGCTGTCCTTCTACGACCAGTACCTCAAGGGAGTTCAGCCCTCGGTCGACTACCCGACGTTCTCCGTCGAGGACTCCACCGGTCACTGGCGAGCCCAGGACACCTGGCCGGTGGTGGAGCGCGACGTCACCCTCCCGCTGGGGAAGGGCAGTTACCTTGACGACGGCGGTGCCTCCGCCCGCGCCAACCTGGCCGCAGCCAGCACCCCGGCGCCCAAGGCGGCGCAGCCGTCGGGCAACTGGGACATGGAGAACGCCCCGGCGACCGAACAACCGGCGCCCAAGGGTCTGGCCAAGGGGATCGCGAAGAGGCAGCAGGCCGGTGAGGTCGGCTCCAGCTTCTTCGTCTGGTCGCGGCCGCTCGCCCAGGACGTACGACTGACCGCCACGCCGAACATCTCGCTGACCGCGAAGGGCGAGGGCAACATCATGCTCAAGCTCTACGACGTCGGCCCGGACGGCAAGGCCGTCATGTTCGACGAACAGGTCTCCCTGCTGAAGGCGGGCCGGATGAGCGTCGACCTCAAGGCGACCGACTGGACGCTGAGGGCCGGGCATGTCCTGGCCGTGGAGATCGGCTCGATCCAGACCGGGTCGTGGCGTGACACCCCATCGGGTCAGATCGTCAAGGTCTCGGGCGCCGTCCTGAGGCTGTCCCTGGACGACCCGTCCGACGACGTAGCCACCCAGGGGGACCGCTCACCCTACCTGGACACCTACCTGCGCCAGTACACGGTGGACCTGCCGGCCGGTCCGGCTTCCTTCACCGTGACACCCGGCGGCCACATCTGATCCCGTGCCCACAGGTCGGCGCCGGCCGGCACGGCTCCCGGCTTCGCTCCGGAGCACCGTCCGGCACCGGCCCAGGCACCGTCAGGGGTGCCATAACTCTCGTACCTGCTTCGACCTGTGACTTCGAAGCCCGCCTCCGATCATGGCATGCTCGCGCGCCGTGATGCTCCGCATGGTCTGTCTCGCCTTTGCCCGCCTCCTCGGGCTGCTCCTCCTGTTCTCCCGTTCCCAACGAGCCGAGGGCGTCGAGCTGCCGGCACTGCACCACGAAGTCGCCGTGCTGAGCCGCCGGCTCGGCAGCCGGCCACGGCTGTCCTGGCCGGACCAGCCATACTCGCCGCCCTCGCCCGGCACCTCCCCACCTCGCTGCGCCGCACCAGGCCGGTCACCCCCGGCACCCCTGCTCTCCTGTCACCGCCGCCTCGTCTGCTGGAAACGGAGAGAGAAACCGGCGACCACCGGCCGCCCACCCCGAGCAGCTCTGCGCCTGCCGAGAATGTCATCCATGCAGCTCAAGGGCTTGTTCGGTGCTGCGGCAGGATGAGCCCTCGTGTTGCTTCGCCTCGCCTACCCGACCATCACCAACGCATTCGCCGCGCTGCGGCTGCTACCGATGAGCGACCGCGACAAGGACACCGAGATCCTGGCCCTACGCCACCAGCTCACTGGGCTCGAGCGGCAACTCGGTGCGGAAAGGATCAAGCTCACTCCCGCGGACCGGGCCCTCCTCGCTGCCCTCCTGGTCCGCCCCGGCGTGGCCAGTTACGGCGCCTGCGGCTGCTGGTGCATCCCGAGACCATTCTGCGATGGCACCGCGATCTGATCAGGCGGCGTCACGGCAGGCTGAGTCGGCCCAAACGGCCCGGCCGCGCCCCGACCGAGCGTTCTATACGGCGACTCACCCTGCGGATGGCGCGCGAGAACAGCACCCGGGGTTACCGGCGCATCCACGGCGAACTCGCCACGCCCGGAATCCGGATCGCTCCCTCCACCAGTATCAACACGGCGCTTGACCAGCGCGGACGTAATTCTCGGCACGCACAGTCCCCCGTTGCGACATACGTCACTCTGTGCGCCGCCCCGCCCAGGAATGCGGAGCCCTCCGGCTGTGCTGTGTTCAAGGGGGTCGGCAGGCCGACCCTCCTTTTCCTGTGCCCGGGCGACGAGGCTCGGCGCGCAAACCCGATACACCCCCCTCCCGGGAAGGTTCCCCTGCGCTATGCCCCTGGCTCTGCTGGCCCTGGCTCTCGTCGCGTTCGGCATCGGGACGACCGAGTTCGTCACCATGGGCTTGCTGCCCCAGATCGCTGACGGTGTCGGCGTGTCCGTACCGCACGCGGGCAACCTCGTCTCCGCCTACGCGCTCGGCGTCGTCGTCGGCGCGCCCCTGCTGACCGGCATCGGCGCCCGCATACCGCACAAGAGACTGCTGCTGCTCCTGTCCGGACTGTTCGTCATCGGCAACACCGCCTCCGCACTCGCCCCCAGTTTTGGTCTGCTCTTCGCGGCGCGCGTCCTCTCGGGCCTGCCACATGGCGCCCTGTTCGGCGTGGGCGCCGTCGTCGCCTCCCGGCTGGTCGCGCCCGACCGGGCGGCCCGTGCCGTCTCGACCATGTTCCTCGGGCTGACAGTGGCCAATATCATCGGTGTTCCCGCCGGTACCGCCCTCGGACAGCAACTCGGCTGGCGGTACGCGTACATAGCGGTCGCCGTCATCGGCGTCCTGGCGTTCGTCGCCCTGTCCTGCCTGGTCCCGCACCAACCGCGCGGCCCGCAGTCCGGCATCAAGCACGAACTGTGCGCCATGGGCAACAGGCAGGTGGCGCTCGGCTTGGCCACAGCGGTCATCGGGTTCGGCGGATTCTTCGCCGTCTACAGCTACCTCGTGCCGATGCTGACCCACCTCACGGGGATCTCCGACTCCTCCACCACCCTGGTTCTCGCCCTGTTCGGCGTCGGCATGACGCTCGGCACCCTCATAGCGGGCCCGCTCACCGACCGGGCGCTACGCCCGACGCTCTATGTCGGGCTGACCCTGCTCGCCGTAGCGCTGGGGGCCTTCTACTTCGCCGTTCACAGCACGGTGCCCGCGCTCCTGACCCTCACGCTCATCGCCGCGCTGAGCGCGCTGATCACCACACCCGTCCAGATGCTGCTGATGGCCAAGGCGGACAAAGCGCCGACGATGGCGGCGGCCTCGAACCACTCCGCGTTCAACCTGGCCAACGCGGGTGGCGCCTGGCTGGGCGGCCTGGTCATCTCGGCCGGCTGGGGCTGGGCCTCGCCGACGCTGGTCGGCGCGGCACTGGCCCTGGCCGGCCTCGGCCTCGCCATCACTGGCGGCATCATGGACCGGGGACCTCGCCGCTCCGAGGTCGTCATCTCGTCCCCGCGCGACACCGAACACCAAGAGGCCCGAACCAGAAGGGCTGCACCGGCCTCGACGCAAGGGGACTCGGCCACCTCCTGACCAGCTGGTCAGCCACTCCCGCGCACCGGTCTGCGCCCTACGCCCACAGCAGGCCCAACACCCCGTGGGGCCACTGCCACTGGACCTCTGGGGTTCGCAAAGTCATCACTGCAGGAGAGCCTGCGTGCCGAGCCCTCGGCCGTGGCTGAGACGGTGCACGGGTGATCACCTCGCTGCCGTACCGGGGTACTGCGACGGCAACTCACCAGTCCGATCCGCTACGAGCCCGCCGACCGGTGCTGGCCGGCCGCGCTGTCGTCGCTGATACCGCGCCGCCGCTGGAGCAGCCTCTTCCCGGTCACGCCGGGGACGCTACTGGCCTGGCACCGAAGACTGATCGGCAGAAAGTGGGACTACTCCGGCTGACGCCGACACCGCGGGGTGCCGAGGCCAAGCCCGACAGGCAATCAAGGAATGCGAGCGGCGCCTCGCCCCGCTACCAGGCCACAACGAGACAAGGAAGCGGCGCAGAGGAAGCTCGGCTGCCCGCCATCACCCGGAAGACGGAACCCCCACTCGCCAAAACGAGATCCGGGCCCACGACCGAGAGACTTGGAGACATCGCACAACGCATCCACGCTGCCGACTCGCTTGCCAGGAAGCCGACGCCTGGTCCGAGCTGGGGGCACAGGACGAGGCCCTGGCAGCTCTTTCCCGCGCCGAAGACGCACGCGCGGCAATGAGGGGCCGGGACGAGATCGGTGGCATCTTTGCCTGCCAGCCAGCACGGCAAGAGAACTACGCAGCCGCGGTCCAACTGCGTGTCGGGCGCCCCGTCGATGCCTTGCGATCTGCGAACAGCGCCCTCACGCTCCTGCATGTGCAGCCGGTGAGGGCGTACGGAACCGAAGCGCAGATCCACATCAGCCAGGCTTCCGCCCATCTCGCCACCGGCGAAGCAGACGGAGCCTTCGAAGCCCTCGCCCCCGTTCTCGCCCTTCCGCCGGACCACCGTCTGACGCCGGTCACCCGTCGCCTCGGTGAGCTGTGTTCCGGTATCGGCAGGCCGCCCGCCGGCAGCACCGCGGTCGTCGGGCTGCGGCAGGCCATCGAAGAGTTCTGCCTGGACTCCGCTCCGCGGCATGTTGCCCTCTCGCCAGGGCAGGGTTCGGCCTGATTTGATCCCGGATTATGACGACGCAACCCGAGACCATGCGGAATCACTGGTGGTGGCGGCCCGGCTGGAGTGTGGGCCGCCGCTTCTACACCTGGCATCTGACGTTTGAGGGACAGGACGATGTGCACCGGCTTGCCGCCGAGTACAGGTCCGCGCTCGCGCCTCTCGGAAACTCCTCACGCCGATCCCCGACCAGTGGCTGCACCTGACCATGCAGGGCATCGGCTTCGTAGGTGAGACCAAAGAACAGGACGTTGACGCCATCGTCGAGGCAGCGCACGCGCGACTGGCTGCCGTCCCGGCCTTCGACCTACGGATCGGGCCGGAGGTGCTGGACCCCGAAGCGGTGTTGCTGCATGTCCACCCTGACAGCCCGGTCCGTGCCGTCCGGAGCGCCATCCGGAATGCCATCGGCGACGTCCTCGGAGAGATCCCGGAGAAGGCCGAGGGCTTCACACCTCATGTCTCAGTGGCCTACAGCGCCCAGGACGGACCCGCGTCGCCGATCGCACAGATCCTCGACGGCCTCAACCTCACGCCGGCCCAAGCACGCATCAGCAGCGCGGAACTCATCGTGATCCACCGAGACAACCAGATGTACGAGTGGGAGCCCTTCGCCAAGTTGCCTCTGGGCTGAGAAGGCATGGTGACACACGGGGTCTTGCCGCCTTCGGGCCGTACGACCCCGTGCCTAGACGGTATGTAGGTGCCGGTCGTGCGCCCGGGCCTCGCTCGCAAGTTGTCGTGGGTTGCCGGCCGGGCGCAGCCTGGCCGGTAGTGCCTACATTTGCGGGAGGCCCGGGCCCACGACCGGCACCTACATACCGTCTAGTCGCCGATGGACACCTTCAAAGGTGGCGGCCGGGTATCTACGAGCCGGAAACCGCAGCGTTCGGGGGTGCGGCCAGCATGACGGCCGCGCACGCCCTGTTCATCGCCGACAGCCGCGAGGCACAGCGATTGCGGCAACGCACCGATCTGCCCGTGGGGCCTCGGGAGCTGTCCGTCCTCCTTTGCACGAGCATGATGTGCGCCGCCGCACTGGAGTGGTACGAGCAGGGGGATGTCTGGCACCGCGTCATCACGGACGAGCACCGATCGGCCATCAACGATGTCTCGGCAGACCACCTTAACGCCCGCGCTCAGGAGATCCGGCCCCTGCTCTTCCGACAGCGATGCCCTGCTGCGCCCCGGCGGGCTGCTGGAGCCCGTCGCCGATTGGGCCGCGGCCTTCCGCGCGGCGGGTCAGGAACTCGACCGTGCGGTCCGGTCGAGGACGCTCGACCGAGGGCTGAGGCAGGTACTCAGCTACCACGTGATCTTCCACTGGAACCGGATCGGGCTGTCCATACGGGGACAGAGCATCTTGGCCTGGGTAGCCAGGGCTGCGATCCTGCACAACGAGAGAGGGGCATAGATCGCTGCGGAGCGCAATGCCTGGCACCGGCACGGTGATTCCGTTTATGGAGCGACGCCAGCCGTCGACGTTCCGGCAGTGGAATGGGCGGTTCACCGTGCCCTTCGAGGACATCTCGAGGGGCATGTTAGTGCCGTGTAACGGCTCCAAAGGGAAACGCCTGAGAGTGTCCGCGCGGGCGCCTTCACTCGAACGCATGAGCAGCCCATCTCGCTGGCAGTCCTCGAACCGGTGTTGAAGCGGATCCTCGTGGATAGCTTCCAGATGTTCCGGCCCAGCCCGAGGCCCTGAACGAGACCACCGGCGAGTACGAACCTGGTCCGGACGTCATCCTGTGGGAGGGCCTGGGCGCGGTGTTCTCCGCCGGCGGCCCCGGCTCGTCTGCCCTTACGGCGGACGGCTGGGGCAGGTCGAGGCCAACCGGCCGCTGCCTAGGACGTTCCCGCCGACAAGGGTCAGGAGCGCGAGGTGGTGTGGTGAGGTACGGGGCGAGTTGGGCTTCGAGGCTGCACGTCCTCCCCTCCGTGATCTCCTCCCCCATCCTGGACCCCAGCGGTGGGAGGCCGAGCGCGTTGCCCGCGGTCACTCGGTGCGGTAGCGGGCCTGGGGCAGCCGCCGGTGCACCACGAGTTCCTGGGCAACGTCGGCGTCACCTCCGGAGCGGCGTAGGTCGTTTCGACCGAGGTAAGGACGCTGGAGAGCAGCACGTCGTCGGAGTGGAGTCCGAGCAGCGCGTACGACCAGCCCCTATGATCCTCCCAGTCAGCCGAATCCCACCGTGGCAAGCTGTGCGGCTGGCATCCCACTGCAGGAGCACCGGCATCGCACGCCGTCGCAACCTCGTCCTTGCCGGACAGATCGACGGGACACGGCCACGGAGCCGGCTGACTCAGCTACTCGCTCGATTACGGAAGTTCCCGGGCGGACGGTGGACGCGAGGCCCTGCCGCCCCGACCAGCGCGGCGCGGGGTCGGACCGGGGCGGTGCTGCTCGGGTGCGGTGGGTGTTCATGCGCCGACGGTGCTGCTCGGGTGCGGTGGGTGTTCATGCGCCGCCGATCCCGTACCAGTGGCCGGCTGTGTCGCCGAAGACCGCATCGTGGTCGTGAGCGCTCAAATCCTGGGTGAGTGCCTCGGCGAGGGTGATCACCTCGTCGTAGGGAGCCGCGAGGAGACACACCGGCCAGTCCGAGCCGTACATGAGGCGATGTGGTCCCAGAACCGACAGCAGGACCTCCGTGTAGGGGCGCAAAGCACGCAAAGGGGGTGCGATGGTCCGGGTGACCAGGCCGGACAGCTTGACAGCGACATTGGGAGAAGCGGCCAGCTCGGTCATGAGCGCCGTCCAGGCGGACAGGCCGTCCGCGTCGATCACGGGATTGCCCGCGTGGTCCAATACGAAGCGGACTTCGGGCAGTCCGCGAACGGCGTGTACGGCGTCGGTTAGTTGATCCGGACGGACGAGCAGCTCGTAGACGAGCCCCGCAGCGGCCACGGCCCGCAGGCCGCGGCGAACGTCCGGCTGTGACAGCCAACCGGGATCGGTCTCGCTCTGTGTCGCGTGCCGGATACCGACGAGGGCCGACCCTCCCGGCCCGTCCCGTAGTGCGGCGAGGCGTTCCGCGACGGCGGCGTCGGCGAGATCGGTCCAGCCGACGACCGCCTTGACGTGCAGGTCCTCGGCAGCCAGGGCGAGCAGTTCGGCCGTCTCCTGCTCGGTGGGCAACGTCTGCACGACGACGGTGGCGTCGATCGCGTGCCGGTTCAGCGCCGGGCGCAGGTCGTCGGCTGAAAAAGTGCGGTTCAGGGCGGCGAGACCATGGGTCCAGGGCTGGTCACGGACGTTGAGGTCCCACACATGGTGGTGCGCGTCGATGCGCGGGGCGGGCGGGGCTCCCGGTGCGCGCCCCGCTTCTATGGGGTCGGGCTCAGTGGCCGGGGGCACCAGCGGAGCGGGGTGCCGTCCCGTGGCGCTCACTCCTCCCTCCGCAGCCGCAGGCCGTCCATTCCGCCGTCCACGGACAGGCACGATCCGGTGGTGGACGCGGCAGCGGGAGAAGCCAGGTACGCGATCGCGGCAGCGACTTCGTCGGCGCTGACCAAACGGCCGTGCGGCTGTCGAGCCGCCAGCATCGCGTACTCGGCCGCCGGGTCCAGAGCCCGCTCAAGAAGTCGGCCGATCCACGGGGTGTCCGCGGTGCCGGGGTTGACAGCATTGACCCGGATGCCGGCCGGCAACAGATCGGCGGCCATGGCCCGGGTCATCGCCACCACCGCTCCCTTCCCGGCCGAGTAAAGTACCCGCTGCGGCAGCCCGGCCGTGGCGGCGATGGAGCCGACGTTGACGACCGCCGCGTGTGCCGAGGCACGCAGGGCCGGCAGCACAGCCCGGGTCACCCGCACCATGCCGACGACGTTGGTATCCAGTACCCGGTGCCACTCCTCGTCGGAATTGTCCTCGACCTTCCCCTGCGCCCCGATCCCCGCGTTGTTGACCAGGACGTCGAGCCCGCCCAGCACGGAGACCGCCTCGTGGACGGCGGCCACGACCGCGGCGTCGTCGCGAATGTCGGCGCGCAGGTGGGCGGCGAACCGCCCGGGAACCTGCTCGGCCAGGTCGAGTACGACCACACGTGCCCCTTCGGCGATCATGAGCCGGGCGGTGGCCAGGCCAATGCCCGAGGCGCCGCCGGTGACCAGAGCGGTGAGTCCGCCGAACGTACCCCCGTCATGACCTGCGGAACGAGTCGATGTCATGTGCGGCACCTTCCTTGGGTGGGTTTCCGGTTGCTGCCGTACGGCGGCGCACGGCTCTTGTCCGGTGCACGGACCGCTCAGGGGACCGGCGTGGCCGAGTCCAGCAGCCCCGCCTCGCGCAGCTGCGCCCACATCTCGGCCGGAATCGGGTGGCGGGCCAGTTCCAGGTTGCCCGCCACCTCCGCAGGCGATACGGCACCAACGACGACCGAGACGACGGCCGGGTGCCCGAGAGGGAACTGCTGGGCCGCGGCCCTGAGCGGCACGTCGTACCGGGCGCACACCTCCCGGAGGGCCAGCGCCCGGCGCAGCACCGCGTCCGGGGCGGGTTGGTAGTTGTACGGCGCGCCCGGACGGGGGTCGGCGAGCAGGCCCGAGTTGTATACACCGCCTGCAACGACCCTGACACCTCGCGAGGCGCACAGGGGCAGCAGGTCGCCGAGCGCCGGCTGCTCGAGCAAGGTGTACCGGCCGGCTATC
Source organism: Streptomyces sp. NRRL F-5122 (assembly GCF_001507435.1). Classification (GTDB taxonomy): domain Bacteria; phylum Actinomycetota; class Actinomycetes; order Streptomycetales; family Streptomycetaceae; genus Streptomyces; species Streptomyces lannensis. The sequence continues at coordinate 21,035 of NZ_LMWH01000255.1, read as the reverse complement.
AGCACCACGTCCAGGTCGGCCCGCCGTACGAGTTCCGCGAGCGGCGCGCTGTGGTTCATCCCGGCTCCGACGGCGCCCACGACACCCTCGTCCCGCAGCCGCAGCAGGGCCGGCACCGCGTGCCTCACCGCCTCGTCCAGGTGCTCCTCCGCATCGTGCACGTGCACTACGTCGAACCGGTGGACGCCAAGACGCTTCATACTGCCCTCGAGACTGCGCAGTACGTCGTCACGTCCGAAGGCGGGCCGGGGCGCCGTGCCCGCACCGATCAGCCAGCCGACCTTCGTCGCGAGCTGCACCCGCGCCCGGTCCACGGTGGCCAGTGCCTGACCGACCCGTTCTTCGGACAGGCCGTCGCCGTACAGAGGTGCCGTGTCCAGCAGCGTCGCACCGAGCTCGACACTTGTATGCACGGTGGCCATCGCGGTGTCCGGATCCACGTAGCCGTAGAGGTTGCCGATAGGGGCGCAGCCGAGTCCGAACGGGGGCAGGGCGGGCCGGCCGCCCTGCCCCCGTTCGGACCGGTCCTGGCTGGCCCTCAGTTCTCCCGTGCCGCGCGCCATTGCTCGAACTCCTCCCTGCTGTCCGGGGTCAGGGGGTAGTAGTCCGACAGCCGTGCCCCCGCGTCTATCCGTGTGCGGCTGAACTCCTCCCACTGTTCGTGGTCGAAGGCACTGTCGATGACCTGCTGGGCCGTCGACACCGGGACCACCACGGCGCCGTCGTCGTCCGCCACGACCAGGTCGCCCGGGAGGGTGAGCACGCCTCCCGCTGCCACGGGCACGTCGTACGCCCAGGGAAACAGTTCGGACTGCGACGCGTAGTGCGGAGTGCTGCCCGTGCACCAGATGGGAACGCCCAGCTGCCGCACTCGGGGCGCGTCCCGGATCCGCCCGTCTACGACGATGCCGGCACCGCCCCGGCGCTTGAAGTAGCGCACCAGCATGTCGCCCAGGCATCCGGTGAAAGCACTGCCGTAAGCCTGCACCACGAGGACGTCGCCCGGCTGAACAGCCTCCAGCACCGCCCACAGGGCGGTGCTGCGCTCGACGTACTCCTGCGCCAGGCCGCTGGCCACGTCCTCGCGCTGCGGCATGAACTGCAGGGTGCGGGCCGGGCCCGTGATCTTGTTGCCCGGCTGCAGGGCGGTCGGCCCGGCCATGTAGGTGCGCCGGATGCCCAGTTCGTGCATCTTGGCGCAGGCGGTGGCCGAGCTCACCCGGTTCAGCCGCTGCACCAGTTCGTCGTCGGGTCGCTCCCACGGCTCGCCGCGCACCGGAAGGTCCCACACGGGGGGAGCCTCGGGGCCGGCGTAGGAACCGGCGTCGGGGCCGGCAGAGTGCGGAACGGTCGCTGCCATCAAGGTCTCCGGAAGGTCGTGGGGGATGGGTGATGGGTGAAGGGGCGGGCGTGGAGCTGCATGTTTAGGCGCAGTCGGATGCGGCGCCCCGGGGGCAGGGTGACGTGGAGACTGTTGTCGTGTACCGGGGCCGAGTCGCCGATCTCCTCACCGGCCGGCAGGTGGTAGTCGTGGGAGTCGCCCGGGTACCGGCCGTCCCCGCGGTTCCAGCGCGCCGAGGTAATCAGGTGCTCGCCGAAACCGCCCGCCAGCAGCCGCAGTCGGCGCGTGTGCACCGCACTGACGTTGACCAGGTGCACGGTGGTGCTCCCCGCGTCGAGGTGTTCGACGAGGGCCGCGACGTCGGGAGGCAGGCCCGGGCGCGCGGTGACCAGATCGTCGTAACGGATCCGGGTGAGGGGCAGACCGCCGTTGTAGAGGGTCTGCGGTGCTCCGGTGGTGAGCTGGGTGAGCACCTCGGTCACCACCGGGTTGACTCGCTGCCACCGGTGCAGGTCCTGGTCGTCCGACCCGGGGGTGTCGGCCGCGATGAGGGCTGCCCGGTGGGACACCTGTGCCAGGGCCATCCGCAGTGCCCGCTCGGGGTAGTCGGGGTTGTCGCCGTCGAGGTAGGCCAGCCACGGAGGTTCGTGTCCGGCCTCCTCCTTGTCACGGAAGGCATGTACGGTGTTCCACTCGTAACCGGAGTGGGCGCGAAGCGCCTCCAGGCGTGCGCGGTCCTGATCCTGCATGCCGAACCACCACAGCCAGGTCCAGTAGGCGACTTGCGCGGGCTGATGGTCGAACCACCCGTCCGGGCCCAGGCGGGTAGGTAGCGCGTTGACGGTCCGCCCGTCACCCAGGCCCACGGCGTGGGCCCAGCCGGGACGGCGGGTGGCGTGGCTGTCGAACGGCATGCCGGTGCGGCGCTGGTCCCACACCTGGTCCAGAGGCCGCCGTGCGAGGTCCAGCCGGTGGGCACCGCCGTCCACCATTCCGGCACTGATGGCCCCCACCAGCGCGGCCGCGCCGACCGAATGCACACCGTGTGGCCAGGTCCAGCCGTAGTGGCCGCCGAACCAGCGGCCGTCGTGGTACTCACCGACCCGGCCGGACAGGCCGACGTTGTCGGGCATGGTGCCCAGTGCGTCCGCTCTCTCGCGCCAGGCGTCGACGTACTCCAGCACCCAGGCCGCCAGGTGCGGGTCGTGGTCGTAGAGCCAGGCGTTGACGACGAGAGCGGCGGCCGCGAGGTTGACCGCAGTGTCCCCGCGGCCCAGGCGCTCCCGCATGTGCCGGCCCATCCGAGCGGCGTTGTCCCCGTGGGCCAGGTCGTCCCACGTACGGACGCCGGGCACGTCACGCAGGGGCAGACCGTAGGGCCGCATCGTCTTCTGCTCATGACCGAACCGGTCGTCCCACTGGGGTCCGAGACCGGGCCGCGGGCCGTCCGAGCCGTTGTGCGGAGCGCGCAGGGCACGGATGCCGGCGTCGTAATTGCCGGTGTCGCTTCCGGGGAGGTACTGCTCGGCGAAGCGGACGGCCCGTTCCCTGAAGCGCCGGTCGGTGGGGTCCGCGGCGCAGATGCCGTAGAACATCAGCAGCGCCTCACCCTGGTGGAACCAGTCGTATCCCCGCTCGAACTCGTTCCGGTACAGGCCCAGTTCCGTGAGCTGCCGGGTCACTCCTTCCCAGTGGTGTTTCGCAGCAGGCAGCAGGTCGTCAGCGCCGCCCAGGCGGTACAGAGCGGGCCAGTTGAAGAACGCTTCGTAGAAGTCGTCCCCGCCGTCCCGGTCGACGAGGGCGCCAGAGAAGCGCAGCCGTCCGTCGGGCTCGGTGTAGCGGTCTCTGAACAGCCGCCACGCGGCGTCGAGTTCGTCGAAGAGTCGGCGCTGGAGCACGGCCCAGGTGGGAGGTGGTCCGGTGGGGACGGAGGCGGTGATCTCGATGGGCGCCGAGTAGGCCGGGGTGGCGCCGTCGTGTGCGGTCATGTCAGCCCTTCATTGCGCCGGAGGTGAGGCCGCCGATGATGTGCCGTTGCATGATCGCGAAGAAGGCGAGTGCGGGAGCGACGGCCAGGAGCAGGTTGGGGAAGACCACCTCGTAGTGCGTCGAGTACTTGCCGACCGCCGCGTAGACCCCGGTGGTGACGGTGTACAGCCCGCTTCCGGGCCCCAGGATGATCTGCGGGTTGGCGAAGTCGTTCCACACGCTGAGGCTGTGCAGGATCACCGCCGTCGCCACGATCGGCCGCATCAGCGGCAGTACGACCAAGTGGAAAGTGCGCAGCCTTCCCAGGCCGTCCACGGCGGCGGCCTGGTCCAGCTCCCTGGGGATGGTCCGGATGTAGGCGCTGTACAAGAACACCGACACCGGGAGCGTCAGCGCGGTCTCGAAGAGCACGAAGCCGGTGACGGTGCCCATCAGCCCCAGGTACTTCAGGACGTAGACCACCGGGATCAGCAGCACCTGGCTCGGTACGAACGTCCCCGCCACGAACAGCAGCAGCAGCGCGGTGTGCCACCGGGTCGTGCCGCGGGCGATCACGAACGACACGGGGGCGGAGACCACCAGCGACAGGACGTTGACGAGCAGGACGAAGAGCAGCGTGATGGCGTAAGCCCGCACGACGTCGAAGTCTGGATCGGTGAGGGCGGCACGCAGAGGCGCCAGGGTCAGGCGGCCCAACGGCAGGCCGAACGGGGCTTCGCGGACGTCCTGTTCGGATTTGAAGGCGTTGACCACCAGCAGCCACAGCGGGATCACCATGAAGGAGGCGGCCAGCAGGAGCATCGGCAACCGCCAGAACGACGCCTTGGACAGCATGTGGTGCCGACGGCGTCCGGGCCCGGTGGGGGACGCCGGCTGCGGCAGGTCCGCGGCCGGAACGATGACGGGCGCCACGCCGCGGGAGGCCAGGGGCGGTCCGGTGGTGGGTTCGGCAACCATGGTCACGCCCCCGCTCTCTCGTCGGCGCGGCGCCGCAGGAACGTGATCGCCAGCGCGGCGATGCCGGTCACCACCGTCAGCACCATCGACTGGGCGGAGCCGTACCCCAGGGCGTTGTCCTGGAAGGACTGGGCGAGGATCAAGTAGGCGGCCGTCTCGGTGCTGCCCGCCGGGCCGCCTCCCGTCAACGAGAGCACCAGATCGTAGGAGCGCAGCAGGGTAACCAGGGTCAGCACGACATTGACGGTGACCACCGGCGCGATCATCGGGAGGGTCACGCTGCGCAGGATTCGGCTCCGGCCGGCGCCGTCGATCCGGGCGGCTTCCAGCAGGGATGCGGGAACGGTGTGCAGACCGGCGATGTACAGCACCAGGGTGAAACCGAACCCCGACCAGACCACGACACCGATCAGGCTCGCCAGTGCCCATCCGGGCTGGGAGAGGAAGGGCAGGCCGGCATGTCCGGCCGCGCGCAGCGCACTGTTGACGGCCCCGTTCGTCGACAGCAGGGCCGACCAGAGGAAGCCGATGATCAGCGCGCTGATGACGTACGGGTAGAAGAACACGGTGCGCAGCAGGGTGTTCGTGCGGCTCGGGGCGGAGATGGCGAGCGCGAGTGCGAGGCCCACGGCGTTGACGGCGATGGTGCCGACGACCGCCAGCACGCCGGTGATCCAGGCCGCCTGGCGCACCTCCGGGTCGTGCAGCAGACTGCGGTAGTGATCCAGGCCGACCATCGCAGGGTGCGCCGTGTAGCCGTCCCAGTCGGTCAGGCTGAGATAACCCGACAGCACCAACGGCACGATCATCATGATAGCGAAGAGAACAACCGCCGGAACGGTCATGACCAGCCCCGTCAGGCGGTCCCGTCCGCGTGCGGTCGCGAACAGATCCCGCAGGGCCCGCACCGGCCGGGCGGTGGTCGACAGGCTCATCTCGTGTGCGCCTTCAGCCAGGTGTCCACCTTGTTCAGCCCGGTGGCCGCGTCGCCGCCCGTGTACAGGCTCTGCACCTGCTTGTTCTGCTCGGCCTCGAACCCGGCCGGCATCTGGTAGGCGCCGCTGCCGACGATGGCCTGGTGGCCCGCGGAGTCGTCGAGGAGCTTTTGCACGTCGTCGGCCAGCGGGGAGAGCTTGTAGGGGTAGCCGGTGCGGAACGAGGAGTCCTGCTTGAGCTGGCTGGCCACGGCGGCGTGGTCGGTGGTCAGGAACTGAACGAGTTTCTCCGAGGCTTTCTGGCGGTTGCTCGCCTTGAAGATGCGGTAATTCGCTCCCGGTGTCACCGACAGTCTCGGCGTGGCGGAGTCGTTCAGCTGGGGCGCGGGAAATACGCCCACTTTGAAGTCCTTCTTCGCCTGTGCCTCCGCGGCCACGAACCAGCAGCCCATGGGGTACATCGCTGCCTTGCCCGAGAGGAAGTCGGTTTCCGCTTCGGCATACTTGGTACCCAGAGCCTGCTTGTCGAGGTAGCCCTTGTCCAGCCAGGATTTGTACAGGTTCATGGACGGGCCCAGGTCGGTGCTCAGGGAGCGTTCGCCTCGTGCGGCCTGCTTGAACCACTCCGGATCGTCCGTGGTCACCGTCGGCGCGAAAAGCATTATTACCTGGGCCTGGGTGACCCACTCGCCGGCCGTCTGCAGGGGCAGGTAGCCGGAGGCCTTGAGCTTCCCCATCGCTGCCGTCAGCTCCCGCATGGTGGTGGGCGGTGCGGTGACACCCGCCTTGGTGAACGCCTCCTTGTTGTAGAAGACGAGCGACTGCACCTGCTGTCCGATGGCGACGTCGTACAGGTGGCCGTCCAGACGCTGTGCGTCCGCCATGGGTGCGTTCGCGGCCCAGTTCAGCTTCGACAGGTCCCGCAGGTACGGAACCACCTTGTCGCTGTGGGATCCCTCCACGACGTCGGGAGCGTTCCCGGCCGCCAGCAGCTGCTGGAGCGTGCTGTCCACGGAGCCGTCGGCAGCCGTGGGCGAGTCGATCTGGACCTTGATACCCGGATTGGCCTTCTCGAAGGGAGCAACCAGCTCTCGCCAGTAGGCCCTGGTCAGGTTCGGCGTGATGTTGACCAGCATCCGTACGGTGCCGGTGGCCCCCGACTCCGGATCGCCGGCCGAGTCCCCATCGAACCCCCCGCCCCCGCAGGCCGTCGTCAGGCTCAGGCCCAGAAGGATGCCGGCCGCAGCGTTGATGGATTTTCTTTGGCCCATGTCCCCGCTCCTATCGATTATCGTCTATCGATAGGCGATATGATGATCCTCGTTCGACGGTTGTCAAGAGCTGCATCGCAGACGCACGATCATCGATACGATGTGAAAACGTTCCGAGACCCGAGGGGGCTGTCATGGCGGGCGTCGGTGAACCGTTGACGCGGGTACTGCTGTCCGATCAGGTGTACACCCGGGTCAGGGGCCTGATCATCGGCGGAGACCTCAAGGCCGGGGACCGGCTCGTCGAAGCAGAGATCGCCCGCGACCTGGGGGTGAGCCAGGCTCCGGTTCGGGAAGCGGTGAAGCGGCTCGTCCACGAGGGCCTGGCCGATCACGTCCCCCGGCGCGGCAGCTTCGTCGCCGACGTGTCCTCGCAGGACGCGGACGCCGCGCGGGCCGTACGGGTCATCATCGAGGAGTTCGCTGCCCGCGCGGTCGCTGAGCGCTGCACCGCCACAGCCATGGAGGGCCTGAGCTCCCAGGTGCGGGCCATGCGGGAAGCCGCCGCCGCGGGCGACATCGGACGGTTCAGGGACGCTGACATCGGCTTTCACAGAGCCCTGTGCGAAGCCAGTGGCAACCCGTTTCTCACGCGGATCTGGAGCCTGATGGAGCCCAGCCTGCGTGCCCTGCGTGTTGTCTCCGACCCCCTGTTCACCGGGGACTGGACACAGATGGCGGATCACCACGGCGTGCTGCTGGACATGCTCGAGTCGGCCGACGCCGATCGTGCCGCCGCCGCGTTCGCGGCACACGCACGCGGGGACGACGGCATCCTCGGCCACGGCTGAACGCCGGCGGCGCCGCCCCGGGACACCCCCTGCTGCACGGACAGCCGTCCTTGTCGCCCTCTCCTGACCTCCGCCCCGGCCCTTTCACGAGGTGCGCTGTGAAGCGGAGGCGATCAGCCGTGTGAACAACGCTGCGGGGCACTTCACCTGGTCGTTTCGTATGACGTCGGGTGCGCGCCTCCTCGGCCGGCCGTGCGCACCCGGAGCACGCAGCCTGCGCAACTCCCGACCGCAACGCCCTGCCCTCCGCCGCAGGCGAGGCCGTGGCCACCACGCCCGCGCCGCACACCTCTCGGCTCGTGTCTTACGCGGTCCCGCACCGGGGCCCTATATTGACCATCGACTCGCGATTATCGATAGGCGATGGGATAGACCATGCAATGGAGACATCGCGCACTGGCCATCGGCACCACGGCGGCGACCGTGGTGACCGCGCTGGCGACCGCCCTTCCGGCAACGGCGCAGGCAGCCGCCCACACCACCCGCTATGTGAGCAGTGCCGGATCCGACAGGAACCCCGGAACCGCGCACCGTCCCTTCCGCACCGTGCAGGAATGCGCCTCCGCCGCCCTGCCCGGCGACACTTGTGTGATTGCTTCCGGTACCTACCGGGAGACCATCAGACCAGCCCGGAGCGGTACCGCCTCCGCCCGGATCACCTACCGCGCCGCGCCCGGTGCAGACGTCGTCGTCGAAGGCAGTGACCCGGTCACCGGCTGGTCCCCCGTCACGCCTTCCGACGTGACCAAGCTCCAGCAAGCGGACCCGACGCTGACCGGCTCGGACTTCGCCGTGGCAGCGGCCGCCGGCAAGATCTACCGGACCGACATCGACCTCGACCCCTCACTGCCCGGCAATCAGCTCTTCCTCGACGGCACCATGCTCGGCGAGGCGCAGTGGCCCTACCCCGGCACCGACCCGACCAGGCCCGAGTACAACTCGGCCGACGCAGGCACCGACGACACGCTGTACGACGACGCCCTGACCCAGCCCGACGGGTACTGGAAGGGAGCCCGGCTGACTTCGCACAACTGGTTCGTCAGCCAGACCGGCACGGTCACCGGTTCGCGTGTCGGCTCCGTAACCGCGACGGGTCTGTCCACCGCCTGCGTCAGCCTCAGCCCCAACCAGCGGAACCTGTACTCCCTCACCGGCAAGCTCCAGGCGTTCAGCCACGCCGGTCAGTGGTTCTACGACCAGGACGCGCACCGCCTCTACATATGGATGCCGGACGGCGGCAGCCCGGCCGCACACACCGTCGAGGCCAAACAGCGCGACGTCGCCGTCGACCTGTCGGGACGTTCCTACGTCTCCGTGGTCGGCATCGGTATCAGGGCAGCGACCGTCCGGACCTCCTCGACGTCGACCCACAATGTCCTGGACGGCATCGAGGCCACATACGTTTCCCACTACATGGACCTGAAGACCGACCCTGGCAAGGTCACACCGCCCGACCCGTGCGACGTGCTGACGGCGGGGGAGACGACCAGCGGCATCCTCCTGGGCGGTACGTCGAACACCCTGAGCAACAGCCGGATCGACTACAGCGCCGGCAACGGGGTCGTGCTCTCCGGCTCCGGCAACGTGGTGACGAACAACCTCATCACCCGGGTCGACTACCGGGGCAGCTACGCGGCCGGGATCAACGTGCTCGGACGGGACCAGACCATCACGCACAACACCGTGATCAACAGCGGCCGAAGCGACATCAACATCGACAACAAGGTCGCCGGCACCACGGCCTCCGGCCACGAAATCGCCTACAACGACCTCTCCGACTACGGGAACCTGGTCGTCGACGTCGGCGCGATCTACATCTGCTGCCAGGTGAATCTCGCGGGGACGGCCATCCACCACAACCACCTGCACGACGCCGCGCTTTTCGCGGCCAGTGCCCCGGCGCCCGGCGTCTACCTGGACCTGTCGACGTACAACAGCACCGTCTACGACAACGTCGCATGGAACCGCACGACCTACGGGGTCGTGCTGATCAACCCCAACGGGGGCAGCACGACCGGCAACCGTATTCTGAACAACACCAGCGGCACGGACCGCAAGTCCGTCAGCCTCTTCGGCGGCACCTACTCGGACACCGAGGTGGCCAACAACATCGGAGACGCCGACACCATGGAGGGCGTGTCGTCCACCAACAACCTGCCTCAGTCGGCCGGCCCGCAGTTCACCGATCCCGCCGATCACGACTTCACCCTCAAGTCGTCCTCGCCTGCCCGCGATTACGCGCTGGTACGGCCCCCGGCCACCGACGGGTACAACGATCCGCAGCCGAGCGCCGGTGCCTACCAGTACGGCGCGCCGATGTGGCAGGCGGGTGTCGTCACCAGGACGACGAAGGTGCAGGCCGAGTCGTACAGCGACGGCAGCGGAGTGAGCACACACGCCGCCGGCACCGGCACCGTGCTCGGCAGCTTCGATGGCGGCGACTGGGTCCGGTACGACGATGTCGACTTCGGCAGCGGTCGTGACCTCCTCATCGCGAGCATCGGCAGTGAAAAGCCCTACTCGGGCGGCACGTTCGAGATCCGGGTCGACTCCACCACCGGCCCGCTCATCGGCACCGTCACCGTGGAGAGCACCGGCGCCTGGGACACCTACCTGGACCAGACCTTCACGATCGCCGCGACGAGCGGCACGCACGACCTGTACGTCAAAGCCCTCGGCAGCACCCCCGGAGTGGCCAACATCGACCACTTCTCCCTGGCGAAGATCCTCCCTCAATAGAGAGGAGGAACACGAAGAACACACGATGGCTGCCGCCCACGCGGCAGCCATCGCGGTCCGTCTGCTCCCCGCCAGGGTTCACACGACGGCGGTCCGTACGCGGCCACCGGTCGAGCCCGCAGAAGGGTCCACAGGAGCCCCTCGTGACCGGCCGGCGGAACCGCTGTGCCTGGTCCACGCGGTGGGCGCGGCCCACGTACTCGTCCCAACGTGTGAACCAGGCATTCCCGGTCGGCCCACAGCACCACCACGATGAGAGCAGTTCCGCTGTCGGTGGCCGGTGCCACGGTTCTTGCCGGGGTCCATGCACGGCACTCTGGTAGATCTCGTACCGCCGTTTCGTAGGCAACGATCACGCCGACTGGGGCATCAGCTCCTTCACGTCACGGAATGAAAGGGGGAAGCGGAAATACAGCCACACAGCGCGAGATCACCTCGCCCGGGTACCAGTGCCCGTTGAACAACGGCGACACCCTCCCCACCAGCGACCCCTCCAGCATGCTCACCCCAGTGTCCATTCCGCCGGTAATCCAACGTGACAGTGGCACCGCGGCCGCATGACCCACGACCTGCCGAGATCACGAACCACAGTTGCCGTGGCTGTCACGCGTCGAGCCGGCTGAATGCTCTAACACCCAAAACGAGTGCTACGGCAGCCATGACGACGTCGACTGTCACCCCGAGCCAGACCGCCTGGAGGGCGTAGTCGCCACGGAAGACCGCGCGAGGCGCAGGTGTGGTCCGTCGGTCGTGGCGGCCATTTGGAGTTCGGCCTCCAGTTCCCGGGTCCGCTCGTCCGCGACGTGCAGCTCCAGGGCGAAGCGGCGCGGGGGCCGTCCGCCGCCGGGGGAGGTATCTGACGCCAGTGGTACGGCGGCGAGTTCGCGCATCGCACCGAGCAGTTCGATGTCCAGTGTCGTCATCCGTGGCCCTCTTCCTGCGAGGGTGGGTTCGGGGTGGGCGGGGTCAGGAGCTGACCTCGGGGACGGGGCGGCCGACGAACCACTCCAGGTAACTGGTCTGCGCGACAAAGGCGCCGGGGCCCGGCAGGAGGTCCCATGTGCGCGGGCGAGCGCCGAGGAAGGGGCTATGGGCGTGCGTGAGGACAGGCCGGCGGTCCGCGTCCGTCGCGAGGGCGATACGGACGAACCGGTCCAGCCCGAACTGTTCGGGGCCGGCGATCTCGCGCGCTCCGCCCAGGGGCCGGGACACCGCGATGTGCGCGAGGTACATCGCCACGTCCGTCAGGGACACCGGCTGCACGCGCAGCGGTGGCACCCGGACGGCGCCGTCCTCGGTGGCCGTGTCTGCGATGACCTCGGCGGCCTCGAACAACTGAGTGCTGCGCAGGATGGAGCATGGGATGCCCGAGCGTTCGATCATGACTTCCCAGGCGCGCAGCGCGGTGAAGGCACCACCGTCATCACGGACCCGGTCCACGCCGACCGCGGAGCACCCCGGCGGCGATCGCGGCGCGCAAGAGGCCACCGGTCGGGCCGTTCTCCGTGGGGAACGCGCCGGTAGCGGGGGGCGGTTGACGGACGAGGTCGATCACCACCGCACAGCTGTGCAGGGCGTCGGCGACCTCCTCCGGGGTGAGTGCGTCGATCCCGGCGGGTGCCGAGACGATGTCCACCTCGTATCCGTGGTCACTGACCCAAAGGGCGGTTTCGACGCCCATGAGTCCTCCGTCGTCGAACACCACAACCTTCATCGTGCATCCGCCTCCTCAACGCCTGGTCGGTCGAGGGGTTGACCGGTCCGGTGCCCGATGTGTGACACGAGGGGGGTGGGAAGTACCACTGATCGACTTCGCTGTCCGACGCGCTGTCAGATGAGTTCCAGGCCGCCGTCCACGGTGACGACCTGGCCGGTGGCGTGCCGTCCCGCGGGGTCGGCCATCCGCAGGACCCAATGGGCGATCTCGGCGGGACTCGCGATGCGGTGGGTGGGGATACGGTCGCGTTCGTAGGCGTACATGTCGTCGGCGGTCTCGGGGGTGAGTCCGGCGTGCAGCATGACGTCGGTGCGGGTGGGGCCGGGGGCGACGGCGTTGACGCGGACTCCCTCCTCCGCCAATTCCAGCGCCCAGCTGCGGGTCAGCTGTTCGACGGCGGCCTTGGTGGCCGCGTAGTGCGCGCCGCCCGGCATAGGCCGGTGCCCGTAAGTGCTGGAGAGGTTGATGATGGTGCCGGAGGTCTCGCGCAGGTGTGGCAGGGCGGCGTGGGCGAGGAGACTCGGCGCGACGACGTTCAGGGCGAGCAAGTTCGTGACAGTCTGCTCGTCGGTGTCGGCGAGTCTCATCACCGCTGTGGCACCTGCGTTGTTGACCAGGTGGTCAATGCGTCCCCACCGCCGTACGGCGGTCCTGATCACCTCGGCGGGGGCTCCCTCGCCGCAGACGTCGATCGCCAGGACACCGATGCGGGGGTGAAGCGCGGCGGTCTCCTTCAGCGGTGCCTCGCGCCGTCCTACTCCGAGCACCTGCGCGCCCGCTTCGGCGAAGGCGACCGCCGTGGCCCGGCCGATGCCGGAACCGGCTCCGGTCACGACGGCCACGTGGCCCGCGAAGGTCAAGGCGGAATGGTCTGCGGACATCACATGTTCCTTCGGTCTTCACTGGTATGCACACTCAATATGGTGCGTCCCACTCAACGGTAACACTGACCAGTGTGACACGGTTGGTTGCACGTCATGCGGCGGGGGCGAGCACCTTCACCAGGCCGTCCAGGTCGCCGGTGTGGGCGGCCGTCCGGAACGCCGCGGCGAGGCGGCGGTGCGACTCGACGGGCACCGGGCGCTCCCGGCCGGACTCCAGCCGGGCCTGTGCCCGGTGCACCACCACGCGCGCGTTCGGAGCGCTGATCCGCAGCAGGGACGCCAGTTCGGCGTAGGCGTAGCCGAATCCCTTGCGCAGGACGTAGGCGGCCAGCCGGTCCGGCGTCAGTCGCGCCATGAGCAGGGCCAAGGCCCCCTCGACCGCAACGCTGCGCTCGACGCTCAGTGCGGGGTCCAGGGTGGCCGGTCGCCGAAATCGGCCAGCTGCGGCTCGACCGGGACCTCGTGGCGGTGGCGGGCGGAGCGGACGACATCGACGGCCAGCCGGGTGGTCGCCGTCGCCAGGAACGCGGTCGGGTCGTCGACCTCCGCGTGCTGGGTGAGCTGCCAGCGCAGCCACACCTCCTGGAGCACGTCCTCGGCTCCGGTGACGTCGCCGAGAATGCGGTACGCAATGCGGAAGAGCCGTGTCCGCTCTGCTAGGAAGGTGCCGAGGGCGGCGTCCATGTCGTCTTCCCCGGCCGACCGGGCGAGCGCGGGTTCGGTCGTCGTGGTCTGTGGGCCGGTCGCGGGCATGGGGAGCTCCTCGTGGTGGAAGGGTCGCCCGTCCAGGGCGCGCCTCCACCCTCGCCGTGGGCCCCCCGCCCCCGCGCCCCTGGCTCCCCGTGGTGGAGTCCGTGGGCCCCGTGGGACTCCCCCACTCTGGTGTGGTCCCCGGTCACCGGGGTGCGGCGGGGTGCCGTTCCGCCGACTCCTACCCATGTCGCCGACCTGATCCGGGACGTGTCGGCTAACGCCGGGTCGCCGCGGCGGCTCATGCGAGCCGGGGAGGGCGCGTCCGGTTCAGTTCTTGGCCCGGCGCTGGGAGGCGGCCGGTGTCTCGGGCAGGTGGCGGGACGCCCAGCCGGCCAGCTCGCCGAGGATGGGCATGAGGGCCGTCCCGTCCGGGGTGAGCCGGTAGCGGACCATGACCGGCGGTCCGGGCTCGACCTCGCGCACGGTGAGCCCCGCGCCGGACAGCTCGGAGAGGCGCTCCGAGAGGACGGAGTCGCTGATTCCCTCCACCGCGCGCCGCAACTCGGCGTAGCCCAGTGGCCCGTGCTGCAGCGTGGCCAGGATGACGCCGTTCCACCGCTTACCGAGGAAGCTGAACGCCCTCGTCAGGGCCCCGTCGCAGGCCGCCGGGTGGTGCTGCCCGGTGAGGGCGTCGCCCGTGGAGGGCGATCGGGGGTCCGCTGCTTCCGTCATGTCTCCAGGATAGCGAGGGTGCTACGCTGCCCCTTGTCACTCTGTTTTACGAAGTGACATTCCTAGAAAGAGCTGCTTCGTATTTACGAGCTAGGAGAATTCGACGTGACCACCTCGGTCCCTCTTTCCCGGGTCGGCGCCGACGCCCGGGCCGCGCTCTTCACCGACGCGCGCACCGCCTACTCCTTCACGGACACACCGGTCGACGACGCGACGCTGACCGGCATCTGGGAACTGGCCCGCTGGGCCCCGACCGCCGCGAACCTGCAGCCCCTGCGCGTCCTGTACATCCGCACGCCCGAGGGCAAGGAACGCCTGCTACCGCATCTCGACGAGGGGAACCGGCCCAAATCGGCCTCCGCCCCCGCCGTCGCGGTCCTGGCCGTGGACGACCGATTCCACGAGCACATCCCACACATCCTGCCGATCAAGCCCGAACTGCGGGAGCACTTCGCCGCCGATCCTGCCCAGCGGGACGGCATCACGTCCTTCAACGGCCCCCTCCAGGCGGGCTACTTCATCCTCGCCGTCCGCGCCTGCGGCCTCGCCGCCGGACCCATGGCCGGCTTCGACGCGACGGGGATCGACAAGGAGTTCTTCCCCGACAGTTCCTGGCACTCCGTGCTCGTCGTGAACATCGGCCACCCTGCGAGCCCTCCGGAGTTCGACCGCATGCCGCGCCTCGCGCACGAGGATGCCGTCGCCTGGGTCTGAGCCGACGGGCTCCTTCCTCGCTGACGACCGGCACGGCCGCCTACTGTGTCAGGTTGCCGGGGAGGGGCTCAGCAGACGCACGTGGTGTCGCTCTCGGTGCCCGGCGTGGCGGTGTATCTGCCGGTGGCTCAGCCCGGCCGACTGCGCGAGGAAGGCGGCCACGCGCAGCCGCGCGGCGCTGAGATGGGCCTCCTGGTACAGGTAGGCCTCTACGTCGGCCAGCCCGCGAGCGGCCTGCTCATCCGTGCTCATGAATGCGCTCCCGAAGTAGACGGCCCGGCGTCCGTGGCGGAGCGGGGCCCGCGAGGACGGCTCGGTGCCATGGACACCGCGCCTCAATACCCAGGCGGTTCAGCCGGTGGCCCGTACCGCCTCGTCGATCAGTCCAGCGACGTCGCCTGGGCGGGAGACAGATCGCGTCGATCCGTCCGTCGCCCGCTGGGAAGAGACGTAGAGGGTGTCCCAGCCGCCGCTGAGCGCGTGCGTCGCCAGACCCCGCTGCAGGCGGATGCCCAGTCCACGGTCCTGCCAGCAACGCGGCCTCCACGGCGGAGTGATCCGGCATCAGGCGGCCAACGGTGATGTGGCGTCCGGTATTGTCCCGCACGGCCAGGTGGACCGGGGCGGGTCAGCAGTACGGGCATATAGGTGCCGGGGTCGGGCATCGCCCGGTGGTAGCGCTCCAGCGCCTGCGGTGGGCAGCGGCGGTGCAGTGCCACGGTGCGGGCGAGCTCGGCGGGACGACAGGGGGTGATCCGCGGTTCGCAGCGCGTGAGTTCGTCCTTGCCCCCACGCGGCGAGCCGCTCTCCACCGCGCCCCCGCTCCGGTCCGACCGGCCAGCTGCCCTTGCCCATCTCGTCACCATTCGTCGCGCTGCACAGTATTCGGGTGCATTCATCAACTCCTGTGACAGTCAAAACCGGTGAGCATGCAAAGGGGTGACGCTCGGGAGGCCTGGTGTCAGCGTGTGACGACGTTCTCCAGTTCCCCGCCCGCGGCGAACCGGGCCAGCTGCCGTCGCACGAGCGCTTCGAGACGGGGCCACAGGCCGGGGGTGAAAGCGCCGACGTGCGGAGTGACCAGGACGCCGGGCGCGGTCCAGAGCGGGTGGCCCGGTGGGAGCGGTTCGGGGTCGGTCACGTCGAGGGCGGCCCGCAGCCGGCCGCCGTGCACCTCCTTCAGCAGGGCGTCGGTGTCAACGACGGCGCCCCGGGACACGTTGACGAGCAGGGCGCCGTCCTTGACGCGGGACAGCAGTGCGGCATCGAAGAGCCCGCGGGTCGCCGCGGTCAGCGGAGTGCACAGCACGATCACGTCGGCGTCCGCGACGAGCCGGGGCAGCAGCGACACGGAGCGCACCGGCCCTTGGGGCGTGTCCCTGTCCGCGCGCCCGACGCGAGTGAGGGCGCAGCCGAAGGGCGTCAGGAGCTCCTCCAGGGCGGAGCCGACGGCGCCGTGACCGACGATGAGCACGGACCGTTCGTGCAGGGTGGAGAAGGTTCGCGGGTCCCAGTGCTCCCGGTCCTGGGCACGGAGCGACTCCGGTATGCCGCGCAGGCTGGCGAGGATCAGCGTCAGGGCCAGCTCTGCCGTGGCGGCAGCCGGCACCCCCCTCGCGTTGCACAAGGTCACCTCACGGGGCAACCGATCCAGTACCGCCCGCAGCTCGTCGGTTCCGGCGCTGAGCGCCTGCACCGCCTGCAGCCGGGTCATCCGGGCCAGCGGCCGGGCAATGACGCCGATGTCTTTGGTCAGCGGGGGCACGTAGAACTCGACCTCCGCCGGGTCCGTGGGAAAGGCCGAACGGCCGTCCCAGCGTGCGTAGTCAAGGCCCATGGGCAGATCGGCGAGGCGGCCGAACTGTGCGGGCAGCCATACCTGGGGGGATCGCGCGGTCATGACGACGTACTCCGCTCTCACGACATTTTCCGGGGCTCCGGTCCGGTCCCGGAACGTCCCGAAAGGTCGCGGACGGAGCCGGTCCATTGACTGCGCACCGTGTGCTTCTGTGACAACGGCTTGCGCGGCGGGCGCCTGTTCTCGCTGTCACACACTCTGTCCATACGTTGTCATGTCGGGCATGCGCACTATCCTCAGCGGACCGTCGGGCCTCCGACGGGAATCCGACTCCTACGCGGTCACCGCGGAGTTCTACGACATCTTGCAGGCCGACGCGGACGAAGCCCGGGTCCGCCGGCTCTACGCACGCCAGATCGCCGACGCCCGCACCGGCGTCCTGGACGTCGGGGCCGGTACCGGGCGGGTGACGATGCTGGCCCTCGCCGACTCCTGGGCCGACGTGCATGCCGTCGAACCCGCCCGGGCTATGCGTACGTCGCTGCTGACCAGGCTCGCCGCCCTGCCCTCCGAGCAGCGGGACCGGGTCACCGTGCACCCGCACACCCTGGACGAGACCGCGCTGGACGCGGTCGCGGACGTGGCCGTCTGCCACAACATGGTGGGCTGCCTTCCACCCGGCGTACGCGAGAAGTTGTGGCCCGCGCTCGGCAGGGCCCTCACCCCCGGCGGCTCGCTGTTCGTGCAGCTGCCGCCGGCCCGGCTCCCGGCCCGCACCGTCGTACGCCTGCTCGCGGACAAGCGGGTCGGCACGCACGTCTACGGCGGGCGCATGACAATGTCGGCCGCCGGCTACCGCATCCGGACCCGCGCCGACTACTGGGTCAGGGACGCCGAGGACGTGCTGCGGGAATACACCGAGACGTTCTGGATGTGGCCCGCGACGCGCGCCCAGCTGACCCGCGAGCTGGCAGCGCACGGGTTCGCCCCTCTCCCAGGGTACGAGGAGTCGGAGCTGCTGGCCGTGACGCTGCGCGGCCGCCGTTGAGGTGCCGCACCGCAAGAGCCCCCCGGGTGCCGCACTGCCACAACCGAGCCCGCCGTCCGGAAATCCGCACGTCCCCACCGCACGGTTCGCCGTATGTGCCACACCAACTGGGACGGGATGAAACGTGTCGCATGTGAAGACGTTCGTGATCGTCGGGGGCGGTCTGGTGCTGGCAAGGCCGCGGGCCGCTCCGGGAAATGGGAGAGACGCCGACATCTCCGGAACGAAACACACTGTTGGATCGAACCTTGGCGCCTCGACCCACTCAGTGGCAATACAGTGTTATGACCGCCCCTAAGGGCCGCTTGCCCCGGGCCGCTATTCGCCCTCCCGTACCGAAAGGAATCACCATGCGTAATTCAGCACGCGCTGCGGTCGTCGGAACCTGCCTTATAGGGCTCTCGCTCGCCTCGACGACCGCCCAGGCCGCCCCCGGCGGCCCCGGCGTCAGCGGCCGGGTCCTGGCCCAGCGGACCGTCGGCGACACCGACTACGTGCTCCGCGAGATCACCATCCCTCCCGGCCAGGCGACCGGGTGGCACTACCACGACGGCACCCTGTATGCCTTCGTCAAGCAGGGCACGCTGAGCCATTTCGACGCCTCCTGCGCCTCCGACGGCGTGTACAAAAGGGGTAGCTTCCTGGAGGAGCCGTCGGGCGCGGACCACGTGCACATCGGCGAGAACCGGGGAGCCACGGACGTCGTCCTGGACGTCCTCTACGTCCTGCCGCGCGGCGCCCCCTTCTCCCAGGACGCGCCGTCCCCGGGCTGCGAACTGCCGTGACGCGGCGGCCGCACGCTGGCTGTCACAGCTTCCTCCACTACCCGGTCAATGCGGTACCGACGGCTCGTGGCGGTCCGTGCCCGGGCCCCGCCGCGACGAAGGAGGAGCATGACAGAGACATTCATCAGTCGCGCCCGGGCAACCGCCGGTCCCCCGGAGCCCGTCCATCGGACTTCTGACGCGGGCCGGGGCGGGACACGAGGATGACGCGAGACGCCGACCGCCGGACCGACCCAGCCGACGTCACCCTCTTGCTCGCCGCGGAGGCCGCCGTCCTGGAGGGACGGCTCGTGGTGCTCCGGGAGGCGATCGACGAGGTGGACGCCCGGATCCACGCGGTGTCCGAGAAGATCAGACGGCTGCCCGCAGCCGGCGACCACGAGGCACCGCCGGCGGACGAAGGGAGCACCACGGGGGCTCGCTCCGTCCGCCGGCCCGCCGTCCCTGACGGCCCGATCAACGGTGTGCTCTGCGTGGGACCGCTCACTCCTGGTCTCGGCCGACGGGGCCGCTGCATATGATGTTCGCCAGCATCCCCCCGGTGCGCGCCGGGGGAGGCGGGCCGGGACGTCGAGCGGTCCCGCCAGGACACAGGGTTGAGGACGAGAGGAACCCATGGGCTCCGTGACCCAGACGGCTCGCGCCATCGAGAGCACCGCCGAGAGTCTCCAGGAGGACCTGGCCCGGTTGGAGATCCAGAAGCAGGCGCTGGAGAGGGAACTGGCCGCGGTCACAGCCCATCTCGGTTCCGTGCAGCGGGCGCTCGACGCCCTTCAGGCCCTCATGCCCGGCACCGGCCCGGCGGCCGCCCCAACCCCGCGGGACCCCGCCCCCGTGAGCGTCCCGTCGCCGACGAAGCCGGAGGCCGCGCGCGCCGCGGCAACCGCCGAAGCCGCCGTAGAGTCCCCGGCCACGGCAGGCCGGAGCGACGAGGCGAGCGACGGCAGCACGACGTACGGCAAGCTCACGGAGCAGATCCTGGCGTACTTCGCGCAGGCCAGGGACACCGAGGTCCGCGCCCGCGACGTCGCGTCGG
The DNA here is from genome assembly GCF_001507435.1 of Streptomyces sp. NRRL F-5122. GTDB lineage: Bacteria > Actinomycetota > Actinomycetes > Streptomycetales > Streptomycetaceae > Streptomyces > Streptomyces lannensis. The sequence goes on along the minus strand of NZ_LMWH01000255.1, from coordinate 1,604 downwards.
CGCTGGGACGCGACACCGACAGCGGCAGCATCAACGCCGTCCGCAGCACGCTCGACCGTCTCGTCGGCGCCTCGCGCGTCCAGCGGGCCGGCCGCGGACTGTACCGCGCCATCATGCCGTGAGCCGGCCTCCGGGCTGTGCGGGCTCCTCTCTTCGGTGCAGTTCGCCGCGGGAGACGAATGCCTCCCTCGGGTGCTGCACCGACGCCAGCGACACGATGTCGCGGCCGTAGAGAAGGGCCGTGACCCACACGGCGAACACACGCGTCTTGCGTTCCCAGCTCGGTATGGCCAGAACGTGGTAGCCACGGTGCATCAGCCAGGCCGGGAACCCCTTGATGACCAGACCCCGGTACTGGAAGATGCCGCGGCCGAGCCCGAGTGTGGCCACCACACCGAGACTGCGGTGCACGTAGTCCTTGGTCGGACGGCCGCGCAGCGACGCCAGGATGTTCTTCGCCAACAGCTTGCCCTGGCGGACGGCGTGCTGGGCGTTGGGCACGGTGTGCGCGCCCGGCCTCCCGGCCGCGAGATCGGGCACCGAGGCGTCGTCCCCCGCCGCCCAGACGTCGGGCACCACCTCGGTGTCCGTAGTGACCCGCAGATCCGCCCGTACGGTGAGCAGGCCCCGCTCGTCGACGGGCAGGTCGCTGTGGTTGTGCACGATCGGGTTGGCGGCGTTGCCGGCCGTCCACACCAGCAGCCCCGAGTCGTACTCGGTGCCGTCCGACAGCCGCACCCGGCCGTCCTCGGCGGAGACCAGCTGGGTGTTCAGGTGCACCCGCGCCCCCCGTTTCTCCAGTGAACGCACCACCCAGGCGCCTGGCCGGTCCGCTACCTCGGGCAGGATACGGTCCCGTGCCTCGACCAGGTGGAAGGCCGGTTCGTCCGCGCCGATCTCCGGGTACTGCTTGAGCAACGCGGTCGCCAGGGCCAGCAGCTCACCAAATCCCTCCACTCCGGAGAATCCGCCACCGACGACGGTGACAGTGAGCAGTTTGATGCGTTCGGGCCCGCGCGGCAGACCGGCCGCACGGTCGAACGAGGTGAGGAGGCGATCGCGGATCGCCACCGCCTCCTCGACGTGCTTGAGTCCGTACGCCTGATCGCTCAGCGCCGGGATCGGGAAGGTCCGGGTGACCGCCCCCACCGTCACCACCAGCACGTCGTAGTGCAGGTCGAGGGATGGCCCGGACTCCGGGCGGACCGTGACCGTGCGCGCGCTGTGGCGGATCTCCGTCACCGACCCCGCCACCAGACGCGTGTGGTGGAGGTGACGGCGGAGCGAGACCGCCGCGTGCCGAGCCTCCACCGAACCGGCCACGACCTCGGGCAGGAAGGGCTGGTACGTCATGTACGGGCGGGGGTCGACGATGGTGACGCGCGCCTCGCCCGGCCGCAACCTCTTCTCCAGGCCCCACGCGGTGTAGACCGCGTACCCGCCGCCCACGATCAAGATCTCACGCACGGTGTCCTCTGTTCCTCTCAGTTCTCACCCTCTAGACCCAATACCGGTGATTTAGGGATCTTTCCTGCGAGTCGGGTGCGCTCTGGTCGGCTTGGAGATGGTGATGGTTGGTGTCTCGGGGCTGGGTGGCCGCTGGT
>NZ_LMWH01000254.1 GCF_001507435.1 Streptomyces sp. NRRL F-5122 | reverse complement strand
TACATCGCCAAGGGTGCGGGTGCGGGTCTGTCGAAGATCGGGGACATCAGCAAGGCGCTGAAGGGCGTCGGCAACATCGAGATCCCCAAACTCCCCGACGGTTCCGTGCACCTGCCGGACGGCCGCCTGCTGGACACCGACGGCAATCTCATCGGGCACGACGGAACCATCGACACGACCCCGGCACCTCACGAGGTGGTACCGGGCCTCCCGGCCGACTGGACCATCCAGGAACCGGCACTGTCCGGGGTACGGGCGGGGGACGGCGTCCCAGACGGCATCCACGGCCACGCGCCGAGCGGCACCTTCGACGGACCACCGACGACGTACGACCACGCGCCGGCGCCGGCGGCGGCGCCGGCGACGTTCGACCACACCTCGACCGCGACGCCGCACGGGCATGCGCCGGCGACATTCGAGCACACGCCGACCGCGACGCCGCACGACGCCCCGGTCAGCACGCCCCACCCGGGCTCGGGCCACGACCTCCCCCACGGCTCCGGCCACGACACGCCAAGCGGCCACGGAGACGACGGAGCTCACGGCTCGGGGCACGACCACCACGACGGTGCGGCGCACGACCACCATGACGGCTCCGGGCACGACGGTGCGGGGCACGACGGCGACCAAACGGATCTGGGACACGACGGTGTGGACGCAGCCGCGCATCACGGCACCGACGCATCGGCCCCCCCTGGCCACCCGGGAACGGATCCGCTGAGTCACGCCGGGGGCGGGGAACCGTTCGAGTACAAGCCGTCCATGTCCGGGGACGACTTCGATAACCTGGCCACCGATGCGGAGAAGCATGCGGTAGCCACGGCGGAACTGGAGCACGGCACCAATCGGGCGCCGAGCGTCAGCGATAGGGCGGGGCAGGAGTACGGCGACACGTACTGGAATGACTTCCTGGATACCCTCGATCCGTCCGGCAAGGACGCACTGAACACCTACAGTGATCACTACTACACGCAGATCAATGGACACTTGCGGGGTGCCTACCCCGATGTGTCCCCGAGCATCTTGCACACCATTGATGAGATGGACCGTGTCATGGGAACGCGACCCGTGCCAGAGAACATCATGGTTGTTCGTGGCACCGGGATCGACCACCTCAACCTGAGGTCCCCGATGCAGATGGTGGGCAACACATACGGGGACCCTGCGTATACATCCACGGCGCTCGGTGAGACGGTGCCAGCACCCTTCCGGCACAAGCCAGTGGTCATGCACTTGCGCGTGCCGAAAGACACGCCCGCGCTTTGGATCGACCACATCTCCGCGAATCCCGGCGAACGGGAACTTCTCCTCGCCCGCGGTACGGACTACAAGGTGACGCGCGTATTCATGGATGAGGCGGGCAAGTGGCACGTCTACGGGGAGGTCCTACCGAAGCCGTAGCCTCGTTGCGGACCAGGTAGAGGTAAAGGAATGTGGACATCATGAGCAGCGAACAACCGATCAATCCGCGCTTCGACGACGACATCAGATTCGTCGAGAAGCCTGGCGGTCCGCCGCGCTACCAGGACTGGACCGACAAACCGGTGCGGTACTTCACGGTGGTCGACAAGCAGAGTGGCACGGTCCTCGGATATGTATGGGGCGGCGACGCGGACAATGCTGCCGCGTACGAACCGCAGCAAGCCGCCGGACCTCGGGGTGTGAACGAGGGCGGTTTCTGGATCCGCCGGCTGGGAAGCGCCAAGGAACGCGGTCTTCGGCCGTCCCAGGCTCTTGCCGAGTTGCTGGCGGACCCGGAACCGGGTGGCAAGGGTCGTCCCCTGCCTGGTTCGTTGACCGACGCCTCGAGCGCCGCCGTAGTCGATGCTCTCGCTAAAGGTGAGTAGAGAGCAGCGGGTCAACCCGCGCTTCGCAGAAGATCTGCCATTCAACGAGGTCAGCGGACCGCCGCGGTACAACCGGACCACCAGCGGGCCGGTCCAGTACGTGAGCATCACCAACGCGTCCGGCGTAGCCATCGGATACATCTGGGCCAACGACAAGGACGAAGCGGCCGGCTGGTTGACGCCGCCGGGGCTTCACCCTGATGACATCAATGCCGGCGCTCTGTGGCTGCGGAGGCTGCGGGACGCCAAGGCTCGGGACCTGGCGCCCACCGCTCTGCTTGCCGAGTTGCTGCAAGGTGACGGTGACGACGAGAGGAGCCATGTCGTGGCCGGCTCGCCGTCCGAGGTGGCCAGCCTTGAAGCGCTCAGGGTCCTGGTGGCCAAGAGCTGACCTCGCGTCATGGCTCGGTCTCGCCGTGCAAGCAACGGTGCCAAGCCGAAGGCGCTCCCGCGGGATTCCGTACACCAAGCGTGCACAACCGCACCCGGGGTGTACTCCCCGCTCGTCCATGCCTTATGTTTCAGGGGCAAAGTGAGGGGGAGCTTGCCATGCCGCTCATGCCGCACGAACCGCGGTCATCAGAGGCGTACATGAGCCTGGGCGAGGTTGAGGCCATCGCGTGCGCCGCGCACGCCGCGCAGCAGGACAAGGCGGGGCGGCCGTACGCGGAGCATCTGCGGGCCGTCGCCGAGGGCGTACGGGCCCGAGGGGGCGGTGACGAACTCGTCGCAGCCGCCTGGCTGCACGACTCTGTCGAGGACGGCGTCCTCGACGACGGGTGGCTGGAGGCGGCCGCGTTGCCGCAGGCGACCAAGGACGTGGTGAGGGCCATGACCAAGCGCCCCGGTGAAGAGCCGGAGGCGTACGCGCGGCGCATCCTCGCCACCCCGGGCGCCCGGCTGGTCAAGACGGCCGACCTCGCGCACAACGCCGACCCGCAGCGGCTCGCCGCCCTCGACGCCCCCACCGCCGAGCGGCTCACCCGCAAGTACAGCGCCATGCGGACGTACCTCGGCCTCGGTCCCGGCGACTGACGGCCCCTCAAGTGACCACACTCCACACAGGACGGCACGGAACGGCTCAGGACGACTGATGGCACGGGACTACGACAGCCAGTTGCTGGAGTCGGTGGCGGTACGCCGCCGCCGGATGCGTGACGCGCTGCTCTTCGGCGCCCAGCGCGGCCGGCGCACGGTGGACGAGCGGCTCGGCAAGCTCTTCGCGGGCATCGCGATCGCCGCCGTGCTGTGCGCCGGATGCGTCGGCTGGTCCTTCCTCCAGGCCACCCTGGCCAAACAGAAGGCCGAGCAGAAGAAGCAGGAACAGCAGCAGGAGCAGATGTACAACCCGTCCGGGGCGAGCGGGAGCCCGACGCCCGGCGGCACGAGCCAGGCCACGGAGAACAGGTGAGGGGGGCGCCCACAGTGGGCATGACCACGCCAGAGAACTCGGATGCCATGCCAGAGGGCTCGGACGCCACGGGCTCCCCTCATAGAAGCCCCGTTTCGGACAACATCACGATGGTAGGTTCCCGCAAGTGGTGAGCACAGCAGCGACTTCCCGGGCCCAGCTGAGCCGGGTCACCCTGGTCGGTGAGCGGCGGCGAGCCGACATCGTTCTGCCGTCGGACACCCCGATCGGCCAACTGCTGCCGGACATCCTGCAGTTGCTCGACGACCGGGCCGCCGCACGCCCCATGACCCGACAACTCGTCACCTCCGACGGCTCGGTGCTGCCGCACGACGCCACACTGTCCTCGGCCGAGGTCGCCGACGGCGCCGTGCTCCAGCTCGTACGCGCACACGCCGCACCGCCCGCGCCCGTCGTGCATGATGTGACGGACCAGGTCGCCGACGACCTCGACCTGCGTGCCTGGCGCTGGCGCCCGGCCGCCCGCAGGGTCAGCGCCGGTGTGGCCACGTTCGTCTTCGCGGTGGCCGCGGCCGTCCTGGCCCGGCGCGAGTTCGACCTCCACTCCCTGGCCGCGGGACTCGTGGTCGCCACGCTCGTCCTCCTCGCCGCCGGCGCCGTCGTCGCCAAGATCGGGGACGGCAACCAGGGCCTGGCCACCGCTCTGCTGCTCGCCTCCGGCGGACTGGGGCTGCTCACCGCCTGGACCGCCGCCGACGCCTACGACTGGCCCGGGACCGCCCGGCTGGCCGGTGTCGTCGCCTCGCTGGTGCTCACTCTCGTGCTGCTCGCGTTCCTCTCCCCGCTCGGCCGCGGAGGGCTCATCGGCGCGGGTGCGACGGCCGTCATCGCCGGCGTCTGGGAGGCCGTCGCCGCCGTGCAGGACCACCCGGCCAAGCTGGGCGCCGTGATGGCCGTGCTCTCGGTCGTGCTGCTGGGGCTGCTGCCCCGGTTCGCACTCATGGCCTCCGGGCTGACCGGGCTCGACGACCGCCGGTCGGGAGGCGTCTCGGTCAGCCGCCACCAGGTCGGCAACGCGCTGGCGGCCACCCACCGCGGACTCGCCCTCGCGACCATCGCCACCGCCGCGTCGGCCGCCGCCGGAGGCTGGCTGCTGACCACCGCACCCGAGCCGACCGCATGGACCGTGACCCTCGCGTCACTGGTCGCCGTCGTGCTGCTGTCCCGTGCCCGGGCCTTCCCACTGGTCGCCGAGGTGGTCGCGCTGTTCGCCGCGGCCGCGCTGCTCGTGCTGCGCCTGGTCGTGCTGTGGATGGACCACGCCACGGGCGCCGGGCCGCTGGCGGTGCTGTGCGCGGCGGCGGTGCTGCCGCTGCTGGTCCTCGCCGTGCAGCCGCCGGAGCACGTGCAGGTGCGACTGCGACGCATCGCCGATCTGATCGAGTCGATCGGCGTGATCGGACTGTTCCCGCTCGCCGTCGGCGTCTTCGGCATCTACGGGCAGCTGCTCAACAAGTTCTGACACACGGTGCGGCCGCTCCGGGGCGGGGCGGACAGGAGAGAAGGGTGACATGCCGAACGGCGAGAACTGGCAGAGCGACGTGCTGCGCGACCTGAGGGGAGCCTCCGGGCAGCCGGAGTCCCAGCCGCATCCGCAGGGCGCACCCGCGCAGGGCCAGGGTCACCCCCAGCAGCCCGCGCCCGCGCAATCGCAGGCCGGCCACCGGGGCGCCCCCGCGCCGCCCCAGCCGGTCCCCGCCCAGCGGCCCGCGGAACCCCGGCCGCAGGTCCGCACCCCGGATTCCCGCCCGGTGATGGACAAGCAGCTCGCCGGCGCCGGCCTCAAGCCGCGCCATGGCGAGCCCCTCACCGCCCGCGCCCTGCGTGCCGCGCGGCGCACCGTCTCCTCCTCCGCCGCGAGTGAGGTCGCCGGGGCCACTGCCACCGCCGAGGTGCTCCAGCAGGCCGTGACCACCGGCCGTCAGATCGCCGTCACCTCCATCCGGGGCGGAGCCGGGAAGACGACCGTCGCCGCGCTGCTCGGCACCACGTACGCGCACTACCGCCACGATCCGACGCTCATCGTCGAGGCCGACCCGGCCCTCGGCACGCTGCCGCTGCGACTCGGCGCCGAGACGCTCCGCTGGACCACCGGCGATGTCGCGAGCATCGTGGAGCCGCAGATGTCACTGTTCGACGTCACCGGATATCTCGTCCAACTCCCCGACAACGCATGGCTGTTGCCCGGCAGTCAGGGGCAGATCGGGGCGATGCTGGACACCAAGGCGTACGAGCGGGTCATGGTGTCCCTGCGCCGCTACTTCGGTGTCACGGTCGTCGACTGCGAGACCCTGCCCGCGGAGGTCGCCCGCGTCGCGCTGTCCGCCTCCCAGGCCCGCGTGCTCACGGCGCCCGCCACGCTGGAGGGCGTCTCGAGCACGTACGCCGTACTGGAGTGGATGCGCGGTCTGCCCCGGCACGTCATCGAGGGGACCGTCGTCACGCTGAGCGAGATGGTTCCGCACGCCGGACTCGACGTCGACAAGGCCGCCGGGACGCTGAAGGCCACCGGCGCCAGGGTCCACGTACTGCCCTACGACCGGCATCTGGCGGCCGGCGGCACGATCCGCACCGAACTCCTCGCGCACGACACCCGCCGGGCGGCCACGCGCCTGGCCGCGGAGGTCTTCCAGCTCTCCCAGAAGCGCCGCTGAAAACAGGGGGAGGAACAGGCAGATGAGCACCAGACTGATCCACCGCCCGGCCCGCACCACCCGGCCGTCGGCGGCCCCGGAACCACGCACCATCGAGGCGCCGCCCAACCTGCCCGAGGGGAAGGCGGGTTCGATCGCGACCTCGCTGCTTCCCGTCGCCGGCGTCATGTCGTCCGTCGTGATGATGACCGTCGTGCGCAACAGCCAGTTCGCGGGGCTCGGCGCGATCATCCTTGTGGTGACCATCGCCGGATCCATGGCCCTCGTGTTCTCCCAGCGCGGCAAGGCCCAGCGCACCCGCCGCACCCAACGCGAGGCGTACCTGGCCTACTTGGAGGACCTGCGCGAGGAGCTGTCCAAGGAGGAGCGGCAGCGGCGCGAGAGGGCCCAGGTGCTCAACCCGCCGCCGGACGCGCTGTACGACATAGTCCGCGACCCGGCCCGGCTGTGGGAGCGGCGGCGCATGGACGGCGACTTCCTGCGGGTGCGTGTCGGCACCGGGGAGATGCCCGTACGGGATCTGAAGGTCGGTCAGCAGAGCTCCTCCGTGCTCACCCCGCCCGACCAGTTCATGCTGAACGAGGCGTCCGCGCTCACGGCCCGGTTCGGCACCGGCACCGAACTCCCGCTCACCGTCCCGCTGGACCGCGTCGGCAACATCAGCGTCATCGGCGCCCGTGAGGACACCCTGCGCGTGGCCCGAGCCCTGATGGTCCAGGCGGCCGCCACACACGCCCCCGACGACGCCGCCATGGCCCTCGCCGTGCCCGGTGACCGGCTGGAGGAGTGGGAGTGGGCGAAGTGGCTGCCGCACCTGCTCGACTCCGAGCAGTTCGACGGCCCCGTGGCCGCCCGCCGCATCGCCCCCTCGCTGCCCCAACTGGCCCGCCAGATCGGGCCGGAGCTGCGCCGCCGCGCCTCCTTCGCCGCCGAGCTGCGCCGCGGTCTGTCCGGCAAGGACGCGCTCGCCATGACCTCCCGGCTGCTGGTCGTCACCGACGGGCACGGCGAGGACGCCGTCGACCTGCCCCGCCCCGACGACGCGGTGGGCCTGCGGGACATGGGCGTCACCGTGCTGCACCTGCTCGACCAGCGGATCCAGGAGCCCGGCCAGGTCGGGGTCAGGATCACCGTGGAGGGCGCCCGGATCGACATCGAGGACCTGCGCGAGGCGGAGCCGATCAGTGCGCACGGCACGGTCGACGAGGTCGGCATCCCGTTCGCGGAGGGCCTGTCCCGGATGCTCGCCCCCATGCGGCTGTCCGCCGAGTCCATGGTCGACGCCCCGCTCACCGGGCCGGTCGACTTCGCGGAGCTGCTCGGCATCGAGGACGTGGCCCGGCTGGACCTCGACCGGCTGTGGGCACCGCGCGGCGAACGGGCGTTCCTGCGCGTGCCCATCGGCATCAGCGACAGCCGTGAACCGGTCCTGCTCGACCTGAAGGAGTCCTCCGAACTGGGCATGGGCCCGCACGGCCTGTGTGTGGGCGCCACCGGTTCCGGCAAGTCCGAGCTGCTGCGCACCCTTGTGCTCGCGCTGGTCGCCACACACCCGCCGGAGGATCTCTCCCTGGTCCTCGTCGACTACAAGGGCGGTGCCACCTTCGCCCCCTTCGCCGACCTCCCGCACGTGGCCGGCGTGATCACCAACCTGGAGAACCAGGCGGGCCTGGTGGAGCGCGTGCACGCCTCGCTCGCGGGTGAGGTCAAGCGCCGCCAGCAGGTCCTCAAGGATGCGGGCAACGTCGCCGACATCGGCCACTACGCCGCACTGCGCGCCGAGAAGCGCCCGGATCTGGAGCCGCTGCCGCACCTGTTCGTGGTGATCGACGAGTTCGGTGAACTCCTCACCGCCAAGCCGGACTTCATCGACCTGTTCCTGTCCATCGGCCGGATCGGCCGCTCCATCGGAGTCCACCTGCTGCTGTCCAGCCAGCGCATCGAGGGCGGCAAGCTCAAGGGTCTGGACACCTATCTGTCGTACCGGCTGGGTCTGCGCACCTTCTCCGCCGACGAGTCCCGCACCGTCCTGGACACCACGGACGCCTTCCATCTGCCGCCGCTGCCCGGCTTCGGCTACCTCAAGGTGGACACCAGCCACTACGAGCGGTTCAAGGCGAGCTATGTCTCCGGCGCCTACCGCGGGCCCGTGCAGCGCGAGGAGGAGGACACCGGTCCGCTGGCCCTGGAGTACGAGGCGTACAACACGCTGGGCCGGCAGGAGAGTTCGGGCCCGGAGGAGCCGCAGATGCGGCGCCGCGAGACCGGCCCGACCGAGATGGGCGTCATGGTCCAGCAGATCGAGAACGCGGGCGCCGGGTCCGTACGCCAGATCTGGCTGCCCCCGCTGCCCGACGCCGTGGCCCTCGACAAGGTCGCCGGGCCCGTGGAGGTCGGGACGCGCGGAATGCAGCTCAACAAGCGGCGCGGCCCGCTCCGGGTGCCGATGGGCATCCTCGACGATCCCACCAAGCAGTGGCAGGGCCAGTGGTACCTGGACCTCACGGTCGCGGGTGGTCACGCGGCGGTCATCGGCGGTCCGCAGTCCGGCAAGACGACGCTCATGCGCACTCTCGCGCTGTCCCTTGCGCTGACCCATACCCCGCAGGAGGTCGGCGTCTACGGCCTCGACCTGGTCGGTGGCGGCCTTCAGGCCCTCGCCGGGCTCCCGCACGTGGGCGGCGTCGCGGGCCGCGCCGACCGCGAGCGCGCCGCGCGCACCATCGACTCCGTGCGCGGCATGCTCGACCAGCGCGAGGAACTCTTCCGCATCCACAACATCGACTCGCTGGAGCAGCTGCGCGACCTGCGCGCGGCGGGCCGTCTGCCGGAGCTGGCCTCCACCGAGATCGTGCTGCTCATCGATGGCTTCGGTGCCCTGCGGGACGACTTCGAGGAGCTGGACGACGCGGTCGTCGACATCCTCAAGCGCGGCGGCGGTTACGGCATCCACGTGGTCGCCGGGATGCTGCGCTGGAACGACGTGCGCATCGCCACCCAGTCCCAGTTCGGCACCCGTGTGGAGCTGCGCCTGAACGACGCCAGCGAGTCCAGCGTCGACCGCAAGCTGGCCGAGACCCTCGCGCCGGAGGAGAAGGGCCGCGTCCTCACCGACGGAAAGCTCTTCGCCCAGGTCGCGCTGCCGCGCACCGACGGCGCCGCCGACACCGCCGACCTCGGCGCGGTCCTGGAACGCACGGCCCGTTCGATCCGCGCCACCTGGAGCGGTGAGGTGGCCCAGCCCGTCCGCGTGCTGCCGCACATGCTGGAACCGCGGCTGCTTCCGGGCCCCGTGGCCGAGCCCCGGCGGGTGCCGATCGGCCTGGACCAGAACCGGCTCGCGCCCGTCATGCTCGATCTGTTCCAGCATGACCAGCACCTTCTGATCATGGGTGACAGCGAGTGCGGCAAGACCAATCTGCTCAAGGTCGTCGCGAACGGTCTCATCGAGCGCTACAGCGACGAGGAACTGGTCTTCGGCATCATGGACCCGCGACGCGGGCTGCGTGGTGCGATTCCCGAGGAGTACCGCGGCGGCTACGCGTACAACTCCAAGCTGGCCGGCGCCCTGTCGGCCGGTATCGCGGGCGAGCTGGAGAAGCGGCTGCCCGACGAGAGCGCGGACGGGGAGGACCTGGAGCCGGGCAGCTGGGGTCCGGGTCCGCGGATCGTGATCCTCGTCGACGACTACGACGTCCTCACCACGGCGGGCCAGCAGCCGCTCGCCCCCTTCCTGCCCTACATCCCCTCCGCGGTGGACATCGGCCTCCACTTCGTTCTCACCCGCCGCGTCGCGGGAGCGTCCCGCGGTCTGTACGAGCCGCTGCTGCAGGGCCTGCGCGAGTCCGGGGCCTCGGCGCTGGTGATGGCGGGCGACCGCAGCGAGGGCCAGCTCTTCCCCGGCGTGTACGCCACTCAGCAGCCCTCGGGCCGTGGGGTGCTGGTGCGGCGGGGGGAGCCGAACCGGCTGATCCAGACCGTGCACGCGGGGGACAGGTGAACCGGACGAGTCCCATGAGGCGTCCACGATCGCGCACCCGTACGACATCCGAACCGACCATCGTGAAGGAACGGCCGACCTCATGACCAAGGACGTCATCGCCCTGACCCGGAAGATGCCCGACCCGCTGAGCGTGATCGCGGGTCTGCTCTCCGGCGGCCCGGACACGCTGGTCGGCGTCGAGGGCGACGGTGCCGTCGTGCAGCTGTGCGACGAGCAGGGGCGCCCGCTGGTCTCCGTGGAGGCGCCGCTGCTCGTCCAGGTCAGGGGCGAGGCGCAACGCCTGCTCGGCGCGAGCGAGCCGGAGGTGCCGTACTGGTGGACCGAGGCCCGCGCCACCACCGGGGTCGAGGCGGCCGAGCGGCTGGCGGGCACCTTCGCGGCCCGTCTGGCGTCGCTGGTCGGGGGCACCGCCTGGCCGCCGCAGGCCGCGACGTCCCTCGCCGTGGTCAATACCGAGGGGCTCAGCGCGGTACCGACTCCCGCCGCCGCGCAGCCCGCGGTGGACGTGCTCACCGACAAGGTCGCGGTCCTGATCCAGGACCGCCCGGTCGTCGCGATGACGGCCTGGCTCTCGGACGCCCTGAGGGCCGCGGCCGACGCCGAACTGGGCCTGCAGATCGTCACGCCCGCGGGCGCCCGCCTCTCGCCGGCCGTCCGCAACAGCCTTCCGGGTTGGCCCTCGCGCTGGGTCGTGCAGGACGAGAAGGACGGCTACTACGACGGTCTGTCCGGAGCCGTACTGGAGTGGAACAACGGCCTGTTCGCGACGGTGGAGTCCCCGGACGCCACCCCTCAGGACCCGCGCACACCGGTCGCGGACGCGTACAGGAAGGACGCCGAGGACACGGGCGAGCGGCAGTTGGCGCTCTCCTTCCGGGCCGTCCACCCCGCCGACGACCGCCTGGTGCTCGGCGGTGCGCTGGAATCCGTGTGGCGCGAGATCACCGGCGAGCCGCCGGCGGGCTGGGGCACCGAGGAACCGGCCAACCTTCCTTGGTCGCTGCGGCAGCTGACGGACGTGGCCCACGAGCGGTCACCGGCCCCCACCTGGCTGGTCGTGGTCGGCACCCCGGAACGTCCCGGGCTCGCGACGGTGCGGATCACCCGTACGAAGGCCGGGGTCGAGGAGGACGTCACGCTGGCGTTCGGCTACGGGCCGGCGGAGGAGGTGCCGACGGACGCGGTACGCAGGGCGGCCGAGGTGCTCGCCACCCGGCACGATCTCCAGTCGATGCTGGTCCAGATCCGCAAGGCCCGCCGTGACCTGTCCGTCCCGCCGCACTTCGAGGGGCCGGGCGTCCCGTTCGCCTTCGTCCTGGGTGCGGAGGAGGTGCGGACGATGCCGGGCGACCGCGCCCGCCGCACGCCCCTTGCCGAGGCCCCGGTCCCGCTGGGGCCGAGGACCCGCCCCGCGCTCTACTACCCGCTCCCGGGGGATCCGGGGGATCTGTCCGGCTGGACGGACTTCGAGCGGCTGATGCGTCACCTCAAGGGTGCGTGACGGCAAAAGCCCCGGGGTCCCTCGCACGGGACACCGGGGCTCTGACGCCGTGGTGCTCCACCGGGTGCGCGGGGCCGACAACCGGCCCCGCGCTGCCACGGCGAGCGTGAGGCACGCTCGGCCCGCGCCTCAGGCCTTGGCCCGCTCGCGTGCGAGCGTCGCCGCGTCCCGCTTGAACGCCCACGTCATCTCGGGCTCCATCACGAAGCGGAAGACCTTGCGCACCGGCGGCGAGCACAGCGCCGTCACCAGGACACCCGCAGCGAGCGTCACGGACACCTCACCGAGCGGCCGGTGCAACCATGCGTGGTCGTACCAGCCCCGGTAGTCCGCGGCCTTCACGAAGAAGCCGTGCAGCAGATATCCGTACAGCGTGCCCGCGCCCAGTGTGGTGAACCACATCGTCCGGCCCGGGACCCAGGCGAAGAATCCGGCCGTGAGCAGCAGGGAGCAGCCCAGCAGGGCGAGCACCATCACCGGCCCGCACCACCAGGGCATCCCCAGTTCCTGTGCGCTGTCGCGGTGGTAGAACCAGGTCGCGTTCATCCGCGGCACGGCCCACCACGCCACGGCGAGCCCGGCGACGAGCACCGGCACCGACACAAGGCGTGCCGTGCGGCCCCGCAGTGCTTCGAAGTGCTCCGGCTTCAGCGACAGACCGATGACGAAGAACGGCAGGAACTGCAGCACGCGCTGGAGGTCGAGGTCGTCACCGATGTCGGGCGACACGGAGGCGAGCATGGCGATCAGGATCGCCAGCGGGACGGGCCACCGGACGAGCCTCCAGATCGGTGTCGTCAGCCGCCAGATGAACAGCGCGATGAGGAACCACGTCAGGTACCAGGGGTCGAGCAGACTGATCGCCAGGTCGGGGTCGCCGCCGACGGCACGCTTGAAGAGGACGTAACCCGTCTCGAACACGACGTACGGCACGACGACACCGGTCAGCAGACGCCTCAGCCGGTCGGGGCGCATGTCGAAATTACGGGAGAAGTAGCCGGAGATCAGGATGAATGCCGGCATATGGAAGGCGTAGACGAACATGTACGCCGCTTCGAGGGTGCGGTGGCCGCTCTTCAGGGGCTCCCAGGAGTGGCCCATCGCCACCAGCACGATCGCCAGGTACTTGGCGTTGTCGAAGAAGGCGTCACGCTGCTTCGCCGGCGGCTCGTCGGGCTGGGGCGCGCGCTGTCTCGGTACGACCTGCGCCGCCGACTGCGCCTGGGCGGTCGGTGCACCCGGCTGTGGTGCCGAGGACGGGCCTGTTGCTCTTGCGGAGGACGAGGCAGCGTGGAACATCTGAGGCACCCTAGCGTTGTCCGTGGGATTCCGTAAAACCCTCGATGTAAATCCTTCTTTCGCCTGCGCGTACCCCGGATTCACGAAAGTCGGCGTGGCCGTGGCGTGTTCTTGCACACATCGGCTGCCGTGTCGATTTACCTACCGCATGAGGTCGTTGTGTCCGTATTCATCACGACTAAAAGGTGCATAACACTCGCGGGCGACTCTGGCGAAATGTCCGAACCGGCGGGACGGTCAACAGTTTTCGAATTACCTGCGAACATGATGTGTGCACACTGAAACGATCACTGTCGAATACCTGTCGATCGCCTTTGAAAAACCGTGCGGGGGTGCCCTGTTCGCATGCGCCCGTCCGTGCGGTCCCGGCGGCGGATGCGTCCGAGGTGGCCGACGATGACTCACGGGCCGCATACGGGGGGCTCGTTGGTGGCACGATGGTTCCAGCGGGGGTGTGCAGGGGTAGGCGCCTCCGGGCCGGGGTAGCGGACGGACCGAGGGTGTGATCAGTTGTGGCCATTTCACTGTCAGTGGTGCTGCTGTTGGCGATCATCCTGGTGGTGTTGATCCGAGGAGGCTCGATCAAGGCGGGCCCGGCGATCGTGGCCATCCTCTTCGGCTTCTTCCTCGCCTCGACCGGCATGGCTCCGTCCATAAACCGGTTCCTCAACTCCATAGCGGACACCATCAACTCGATCAATTTCTGACCGGGTGGGAGGGGCGGCGGTGCCCTCGCGGGGCGGTGCCTGCGGGCGGCGCGCCGGTCCCTGCGGGCGCGCCGCCCCGCCGGGCGGACGTACGGCATCGGCGACGGCCGGCCACCTCGCCGCAGGCTCCGCCGAGTTGGCCGGTACTCCGGCACGGGGACCCATGAAGTGGGGACGCCGAGGGCGAGTTCAGGCGTTGCCGGCTTCCTGCGCCACCCGCTCCAGTCGGCTTCGGTGGTCCTGCCACCATGCCGGATCACCGGTGGGCATGTTGTCCGTGCCCTTCGACCAGCCGACGGAACCGTCGACGAGTTCGCGCACGATGTCGGCGTGACCGGCATGCCGATGGGTGTCGGCGATCACGCGGACGACGATGTGGTGCAGGGTCACCTCGCGCCGCTCGGCGGGCCACCATGGGACGTGTCCGATCGCGTCCAGCGGCAGCGACCTGATCGTGCTGTCCGAGTGCTCCCAGGCCTTTCGGTACAGCCCCGCGATCTGTTCGCGCGATTCGTCCGCGGTGGCCCACATGTCCGCGTTGGGTTCGGCGTCCTCCGTGTACCACCAGGGCGGAGGCTCCTTGTCGAAATACGGACGTCCGAACGTGTCCCCGAGGTACCCCAGCTCCACCCCGGCGACGTGTTTGACCAGTCCCAGCAAGTTGGTCCCGGTCGGTGTGAGAGGCCGGCGGACGTCGTACTCGCAGAGCCCGTCCAGCTTCCACAGCAGGGCCTCGCGGGCGTCCTGCAGGTAGCGGAGGAGGTCCGCTTTCGGGTTCGGTTCGACCATGCCGCGCAGTCTTCCAGCCGGCACCGACAGCGGGTCCCCTCTACGCCCCGCCGGCCGGCCCGTCGTTCCCGTTGTTCTCCGCTGCGTCCCCTCGGAACGGGCGAGCAGCGGGCACGCGAGACCTCTCGCAGAGGTCAAGTCCGAGCGGCCGCACCAGAGTTGGTTCACACTTCCTTTACATTGTTCTGGATCACAGACAAAACTGGTGTGCCGCACGGCCACCGGCTCACCGGATCCCTACCTGCACGTTTCCCGGAAGTCATCGGTCTGTGCGTACCCAGCCTCGTGAGTCGGTGCCCCCACCCCGCTCCACCTCCTCGGTGAAGGACGCCCATGCGACGCTCCACCCTGATCACCCGCGCCCTCGGCACCATTGGCCTGGCCTGCGCCGCCACGGCCCTGGCCCTGGTCTTCGTACGCTACGACGCCCCCGCCCCGCGTGGGGACATACTGTCGGCGCTCGGTGCGGCCGGTGTCGCCGCCGGAGCATGGGCGCTCGCCTGCCGCGCGGCGCCGCCGCTCGGCGCGGCGTCCTTCGCCGCGAGGCAGCCGTCCCCGGTGCCGCCGCTGCCGCATCGGCTCCCGCTGCCCGCCCGCGACGTCGGCCGTGCGACGGGGGCCGTCCTCCTCATCCTGACCCCGTTCGTGCTCACCCGGCTGGCCGCCGGTTCGGGCGGGGTGCTCGCCGGAGCGCTGATCATCTTTGTCTTCGTGGTGACGGTGAAAGCACTCCTCTTTGCACGCCGCCGGGCGAGCCGGGCCGAAGTGCGCAGAAAGTTGCACGTACTGTCCGAGGACGCCCGCCGGGGCGAGCTCCACGCCGTACGCGTCCGGGTCGGGGAACCGGTCCGGATGCGTTACCTCAAGCGCGGTGACAAGCCCGGTGAGTTGGACATCACGCAGTTCCACTGGCTCGTCCTCCGGGACGGCGGTCGTGAGATCAGGCTGGGCGGCTCTCACGAGGAGGTGGGCCGGGCGGCCCTGCGCCTCGGCGGCCAGGAAGGCTGGCTCTGCTGGCCGGAGCGGTGGAAGCTGATCGACGAGGACCTGCCCGCGGCATTCGTCGCCGACAGCGGCGAGGTGATCATGGGCCTGGCCGACCCGGAGGAGGCGCGCCCGTACCTGAACGGCATCGCCCGCCCGCCCTTTTCCGACCGTGCCGTCCGGCGTCTGCCGCGCACCGCCAAATTCTCCGCACCTGTTCACGCCCGGATACTCGGCGGGGCTCTGCTCGCCGCACTGCTCACCGCCCCCGTCCTCTGCTTCGGCCCCGACAACCTGCCCTGGGTGCTCGATTGGCTCCTGTGCGCCCTGGCTGCGGCCTCGGTCGTCGTATTCCCGTTGCGTGGGGTCGGAGAGGCGACGCAAGCTCTCTCGGACGGTCTGTCCTGGACGGTGCGCGAGGAGAAGGACCCGTCGATCGCGTGACGCGGACGGATGATCGGCGCCAGGCCCGGTCCATGGGGGAGCCGACGCATCGCAGAGGGCGCTCGTCCGTGCGTTCGCGCCGATCCATCGGCAGCTCGTCAACGGTCGTGACCACGAGATCGCCGGTTTCAGAAGATCAAGGCCCGGACATCCGGACTCTCGCCGATCCACCTGGGCAGGGGCCATTGCGGCAGGGCTGGTGGGCGCGGACCGTTCCGAACCGCGCCGCTGTCGAACAGGCGCGCAAGCAAGATCAGAATCCGAACGGGCGCGGAACGGGCACGTAAGACCGGGCGAAGGCCGGAAACGCATCAGGGCCAGGCGGAGGATCGACCCTCTGACCTGGCCCTGAGCCGAAAGAGCGGGCGACGGGAATCGAACCCGCGTAGCTAGTTTGGAAGACTAGGGCTCTACCATTGAGCTACGCCCGCAACAACAGGCGCCGCAGGTCAGTGACCGCGGCACTGCAGGCATCGTAGCGGGTCGCCGGCCCCGTAGGCCAACGCGTCGGTCCGCTCGCGCGCCCGTGAACAAACGGGCCGACGCATCCGGCCAGGGCATGTACCCTACGTGTCGCACCAGCACGGGGTGTGGCGCAGCTTGGTAGCGCGTCCGCTTTGGGAGCGGAAGGCCGTGGGTTCAAATCCCGCCACCCCGACCACGCGCCGGCGCCGCCCGGCGCAGGATTGCTTGATCCCCTTTTGGGGCGCTGACCGGCTGCGGTTACTATGCAAGCTGCGCGCCCGTGTGTCTGCACTGCCATGTCTCTCAGGCAGGGGCCCGCTCCTTCCGTCGAAGGCTCGCCCGTCCCGGGCGGAGCAGCTCGGCAGAACCCGCAGAACCCCCAGAAGTCAGCCACAAGGAGACCGAACCGTGAAGAGCGCCGTGGAGACCCTGAACCCGACCCGGGTTCGGCTCACTGTCGAGGTGCCCTTCGAGGAGCTCAAGGACAGCCTCGACGCGGCGTACAAGAAGATCAACCAGCAGGTCACGGTGAAGGGCTTCCGGAAGGGCAAGATCCCGGCCCGGGTCATCGACCAGCGGTTCGGTCGTGGCGCCGTGCTCGAGGAGGCCGTCAACGACGCGCTTCCGAAGTTCTACACCGAGGCGGTCAACGAGGCCGAGCTGAACCCGCTGGGCCAGCCGGAGGTCGACATCAAGGAGCTGAAGGACAACGAGGTCCTGTCCTTCACCGCCGAGGTCGACGTCCGCCCGACCATCGAGATCCCGGACTACTCCGGCATCGAGGTCGAGGTCGACGCCGTCGAGGTGACGGAAGAGGACATCGACAAGTCGGTCGAGCAGCTGCGTGACCGCTTCGCCTCGACGACCCCGGTCGAGCGTGCCGCCGAGGACGGCGACGTCGTCACGATCGACCTGGAGGCCAAGGTCGACGGAGAGGTCCTCGAGGACGGCGTCGCCCAGGGCGTGTCGTACACCATCGGCTCCGGTGAGCTGCTGGACGGCGTCGACGACGCCGTGAAGGGCCTGTCGGCCGGCGAGGAGGCCACCTTCGCCTCCGAGCTCAAGGGCGGCTCGGCGGCGGGCAAGGAGGCCGAGGTGACGGTCAAGGTCACCCAGGTCGCCGCCCGCGAACTGCCCGAGCTGGACGACGAGTTCGCGCAGCTGGCGTCCGAGTTCGACACGCTGGACGAACTCAGGGCGGACAGCCGTAAGCGCCTCGAGA
Organism: Streptomyces sp. NRRL F-5122; assembly: GCF_001507435.1. Lineage (GTDB taxonomy): Bacteria > Actinomycetota > Actinomycetes > Streptomycetales > Streptomycetaceae > Streptomyces > Streptomyces lannensis. The sequence goes on along the minus strand of NZ_LMWH01000254.1, from coordinate 353,082 downwards.
ACATGAAGCAGTACGACCAGGCCACGCAGGCCCAGGAGCGCGTCCTGGACAAGCTGCTCGAGCTGGTCGAGGTCCCGGTCCCCGAGAAGCTGCTCGAGGACGAGATCAACACCCGTAAGCACAACGTCGAGCACCACCAGCTCGCCCAGATGGGTCTGACCCTCGACAAGTACCTGGAGATCCAGGGCAAGACCGCCGAGGAGTACGAGACCGAGACGCGCGAGGCCGCGGTCAAGGGCATCAAGACCCAGTTCGTCCTCGACGAGCTGGTCAACAAGGAGAAGCTGAACGTCAACCAGGAGGAGCTCACCGAGCACCTCATGCGGCGCGCCGCCTCCTCCGGCATGTCCCCCGACCAGTTCGCCCAGGCGGTCGTCGAGGGCGGCCAGGTCCCGATGCTGGTCGGCGAGGTCGCTCGCGGCAAGGCCCTGGCGGTGGTGGTCGAGTCCGCCACGGTCAAGGACACCAACGGCGAGCTGGTCGACCTCGACGACGAGGACGAGGACGCCGCGTCCGAGGCCGCGGAGGGCTCCGCCGAGGCCGCTGCCGAGGACAAGCCCGAGGCCTGACCTCTGCACGGTCGACAGCCGTGACGACGGGTCCCGCGATGCGCGTGTGCGCTCCGGGGCCCGTCGCCGTATGCGTACGGCCGACGACCGTCCGGAGCCGGCCGTTTGCCCGGGCAGGGCCGGGCGCCGCGGCGTCGCGGGCCCCGTGCGCCGGGCCGGGCCACCACCGATCAGCCCGCATCAACGCGACCTTCGGAGCACCCGCGGCGACAATGGATCCGGAGCCCGGGACGGAGCCCGGAAGGGCGCCCAGGACGCCGGGTCCCGCATCGCCAACGGCCATGCGCTGACAGCGAACACCCGCTGAACCGGGATGGCACCCGCCTGCCTGCGCGTTAGGGTCCATGAATACGAGGGCAGGGGAGTCCCCGAAGCCGCCCCGGCGAGGGGCGCACGGGGTCCCAGGCCCCCGGCAGAACACGTGAGACGGCTCCGCGCCGTCGTAAGACGAGCAGGTGGATACGTGACGAATCTGATGCCTTCCGCCGCCGGCGAGCCTTCCATCGGTGGCGGCCTCGGCGACCAGGTCTACAGCCGGCTGCTCAACGAGCGGATCATCTTCCTCGGCCAGCCGGTGGACGACGACATCGCCAACCGGATCACCGCACAGCTGCTGCTCCTTGCCGCCGACCCGGACAAGGACATCTACCTCTACATCAACAGCCCCGGTGGCTCCATCACCGCCGGCATGGCGATCTACGACACCATGCAGTACATCAAGAACGACGTGGTGACGATCGCCATGGGCATGGCGGCCTCGATGGGGCAGTTCCTGCTCAGCGCAGGCACCCGGGGCAAGCGGTTCGCTCTGCCCAATGCCGAGATCCTGATCCACCAGCCCTCGGCCGGCCTCGCCGGCTCCGCGTCCGACATCAAGATCCACGCCGAGCGGCTGCTGCACACCAAGAAGCGCATGGCTGAGCTCACCTCTTTCCACACCGGCCAATCGGTCGAGCAGATCACCCGTGACTCGGACCGCGACCGCTGGTTCGACGCCGAGGAGGCCAAGGTCTACGGCCTGATCGACGAGGTCATCACCACCGCTGCCGGCATGCCGGGCGGCGGAGGCACCGGGGCGGGCTCGTAAGGGCTCACCGGGCCGCGCAGGACCGGCAGGGCACCCCGCAGTGCCTCCCGGACCGCCGTGCCGCCCGGTCCGCCCCGTATGGGCCGCAGCGGGCCGAGTCCAGGCCCCGGCGCCCCTCCAGCCCCCCAGCCACCGCCTCAGCCCTTTTCAGGAGACACCGTGAACGACTTCCCCGGCAGCGGCCTCTACGACCGCGCGCGTGCCGAGTACACCGCCCCCGTGGCCGAGTCCCGCTACGTCATCCCGCGCTTCGTGGAGCGCACCTCGCAGGGCATCCGCGAGTACGACCCGTACGCGAAGCTCTTCGAGGAGCGCGTGATCTTCCTCGGCGTCCAGATCGACGACGCCTCCGCCAACGACGTCATGGCGCAGCTGCTGTGCCTGGAGTCGATGGACCCCGACCGTGACATCTCGGTCTACATCAACAGCCCCGGCGGCTCCTTCACCGCGCTCACGGCCATCTACGACACGATGCAGTTCGTCAAGCCGGACATCCAGACGGTCTGCATGGGCCAGGCCGCCTCCGCAGCCGCGGTCCTGCTGGCGGCGGGCACTCCGGGCAAGCGCATGGCGCTCCCGAACGCCCGTGTGCTGATCCACCAGCCGTACAGTGAGACGGGCCGCGGTCAGGTCTCCGACCTGGAGATCGCCGCCAACGAAATCCTCCGGATGCGTGCGCAGCTGGAGGAGATGCTGGCCAAGCACTCGACCACGCCGATCGAGAAGATTCGTGAGGACATCGAGCGCGACAAGATCCTGACGGCCGAGGACGCCCTGTCGTACGGCCTGATCGACCAGATCATCTCCACCCGGAAGATGAACAACAGTTCTGTCCGCTGACGCGAATCGGCTCGATATCGTCATCGGATCTGTATCGTCTGCCGCCCCTTGGCCCGGTTTGACACGCTGCACGTCAAAGTGAACCGTGCCAAGGGGGGCCCGAACGGGGGGCCCGGCAAGGTACCGTCGGACATAAGGCAGCACCAGGAGCCGCTGGATCCAAGGCGTCTCCCAGGCGAAGGGGAAGCACACCGTGGCACGCATCGGTGACGGCGGCGATCTGCTCAAGTGCTCGTTCTGTGGCAAGAGCCAGAAGCAGGTCAAGAAGCTCATCGCAGGCCCCGGTGTGTACATCTGCGACGAGTGCATCGATCTCTGCAACGAGATCATCGAGGAAGAGCTCGCGGAGACGAGCGAGGTGCGCTGGGAGGAACTCCCCAAGCCCCGCGAGATCTACGAGTTCCTCGAGGGGTACGTGGTCGGCCAGGAGGCGGCCAAGAAGGCCCTCTCCGTCGCGGTGTACAACCACTACAAGCGGGTCCAGGCCGGTGAGAACGGCGGCGCCCAAGGCCGTGACGACGCCATCGAGTTGGCGAAGTCGAACATCCTGCTGCTGGGCCCCACGGGCTCGGGCAAGACACTTCTCGCCCAGACGCTGGCCCGCATGCTGAACGTCCCCTTCGCCATCGCCGACGCGACGGCGCTGACGGAGGCGGGCTATGTGGGCGAGGACGTCGAGAACATCCTGCTGAAGCTGATCCAGGCCGCGGACTACGACGTCAAGAAGGCCGAGACGGGCATCATCTACATCGACGAGATCGACAAGGTGGCCCGCAAGAGCGAGAACCCCTCCATCACGCGTGACGTGTCGGGCGAGGGCGTTCAGCAGGCACTGCTGAAGATCCTGGAGGGTACGACGGCGTCGGTGCCTCCCCAGGGCGGCCGCAAGCACCCGCACCAGGAGTTCATCCAGATCGACACGACGAACGTGCTGTTCATCGTGGGCGGTGCGTTCGCGGGTCTGGAGAAGATCATCGAGTCGCGGGCGGGCGCGAAGGGCATCGGCTTCGGTGCGACGATCCGTTCGAAGCGCGAACTGGAGTCGAAGGACCAGTTCGAGGACGTGATGCCCGAGGACCTGGTGAAGTTCGGCATGATCCCCGAGTTCATCGGCCGTCTCCCGGTCATCACCTCGGTCCACAACCTCGACCGCAAGGCCCTCCTGCAGATCCTGGTCGAGCCGCGCAACGCCCTGGTCAAGCAGTACCAGCGCCTCTTCGAACTCGACGGTGTGGAGCTGGACTTCGAGCGCGAGGCCCTGGAGGCCATCGCGGACCAGGCGATCCTGCGCCAGACGGGCGCCCGGGGCCTGCGCGCCATCATGGAGGAGGTCCTCCAGGCGGTCATGTACGAGGTCCCGTCCCGGAAGGACGTCGCCCGGGTCGTCATCACGGCGGATGTCGTCCTGTCGAACGTGAACCCGACGCTGATCCCCCGGGACGCGCGCGGGCGTGGGTCCGGAGAGCAGAAGTCGGCGTAACCGCCGTCAGCCGAACGAGTGAGGGGCCCCGGTCAATCGACCGGGGCCCCTTCACCTTTGGGATACAAGGCGTCAGGCCTTGACCCGCACATCGTTGCGGAGCTTGGCCGCGAGGTCGGCCGTCTCGTCGATCGATCCCGCGTTCCCGGCGGCCATGGCCGCGAAGCTGAACGCCGTGACGTCGGCGACGGTGCTGTGGTCACCCCAGATGCAGATGGGCATCTTCACGGACTTCGCGGCGCCGGCGCCCGTGCTCGCGGTGTCGTCGTTCGTGAACTCGGCCACCTGGCACTTCATGATGCCGTTGGAGAATCCGGACGGGTGGACCGTCTCCGGGCTGCCGATCAGCCGGCCCTCGTCGGACTTGTCCTTCTCGGACTCCGACTTGATCTTGGCGAACATGGCGTCCACCACGGCCTCGGGGTCGTCGATGGTGCCGTAGACACCGCCGAAGGTGAGGTTCTTGGCGGTCAGCCCGGTGCCGTTCTGGTAGCCGGCGCTGACGTCCTTCGCGTTCTTCACGCCCCACTTCTGGAAGTCCGACAGGTCGTCGTCGCTCATCGAGTCCGGCGAGTTGCTGCTGTCGGCCTTCTTGTACGTGCCGCCGATGACCGTCGCGGGCGCCGTCAGCTTGTGCGGGCCGTCGTCCGAGACCGAGCCGGAGCCGCCGCCCCCGCCGATCACGAAGTACGCGCCCACCGCGATAGCCGCCACGACCGCCACCGCGCCGATGATCAGGCCGGTCCTTTTCCTGCCGCCGTCGGGTGCCGGCGGCGGGGAGCCATAGGGCTGCTGTCCGTAGGGCTGCTGTCCGTAGGGCTGCTGGCCATAGGGCGCTGCGGGCTGCTGTCCGTAGGGGTTCGACTGGGGCGGGACGCCCTGGGGAGCCTGCTGCGGGTAGCCGTAGCCGGGAGAGGGCGGAGCCTGCTGGGGGTAGCCGTAGCCGGGCTGGGGTGCCTGCGGCGGCTGGCCGTAAGGACCCGGCTGGCCGTACGGCCCGGGCTGCTGGGGCTGCCCGCCGTACGGGCCCGGCTGGTTGTAGCTCATCTTCTGGGTTCCCCTCCAGAGACTCATGTGTGTCCCCGACATCCTGGCGCAATCGGACGAAGGGCGGGCCGCGGGGTGGCTCCACCGTTACGAAAGAATCGCGTTTCGGGACGGGCCGGTGACACCCCTAAACTGACCCCGTGACCGAGAACGCTCATCAGCAGCCCACAGCGCCCGACACCGAACTGCCGACCCAGTACGCGCCGGCCGATGTAGAGGGGGCGCTGTACGAGCGCTGGGTGGAGCGCGGTTACTTCGAGGCCGACGCCAAGAGCGAGAAGCCCCCGTACACCATCGTCATTCCGCCGCCGAACGTCACCGGCAGCCTCCACCTGGGCCATGCCTTCCAGCACACGCTCATGGACGCCCTCACCCGCCGCAAGCGGATGCAGGGCTTCGAGTCGCTGTGGCTGCCCGGCATGGACCACGCCGGCATCGCCACCCAGAACAAGGTCGAGCAGCAGCTCGCCGAGGAGGGCAAGTCCCGCCACGACCTGGGTCGTGAGGAGTTCGTCAAGCGCGTCTGGCAGTGGAAGGAGGAGTACGGCGGCAAGATCCTCGGCCAGATGCGCCGTCTCGGCGACGGAGTCGACTGGAGCCGCGAGCGGTTCACCATGGACGAGGGCCTGTCCAAGGCCGTCCTCACCATCTTCAAGAAGCTCTACGAAGACGAGCTGATCTACCGCGCCGAGCGCATCATCAACTGGTGCCCGCGGTGTCTGACGGCCATTTCGGACATCGAGGTCGAATACCAGGAGGACGACGGCGAGCTCGTCTCCATCAGGTACGGGGAGGGGGACGACTCGGTCGTCGTCGCCACCACCCGCGCCGAGACCATGCTCGGTGACACCGCCGTCGCCGTTCACCCCGACGACGAGCGCTACAAGCACCTGATCGGCAGGCGCATCAAGCTGCCCCTCACCGACCGCAGCATCCCGGTCGTCGCGGACCCCCATGTCGACCCCGAGTTCGGCACCGGTGCCGTCAAGGTCACCCCGGCGCACGACCCGAACGACTTTGCGATCGGTCAGCGCCACGGTCTCGAGTCGATCACCGTCATGGACGAGCGCGCGATCATCACCGCCCACGGTCCATTCCAGGGGCTCGACCGCTTCGAGGCGCGCAGCGCCATCGTCGCCGCGCTGCGCTCGCAGGGCCGGATCGTCGCCGAGAAGCGCCCCTACGTCCACTCCGTCGGCCACTGCTCGCGCTGCAAGACCACCATCGAGCCGCGCCTGTCCATGCAGTGGTGGGTCAAGGTCGGCCCGCTCGCCAAGGCCGCGGGCGACGCGGTCCGCGACGGCCGGGTCAGGATCCACCCCGAGGACATGTCGAAGCGCTACTTCGACTGGGTCGACAACATGAACGACTGGTGCATCTCGCGCCAGCTGTGGTGGGGCCACCGGATCCCGATCTGGTACGGCCCGGACGGCGAGGTCGTCTGCGTCGGCCCCGACGAGGAGCCGCCGACCGGTGAGGGCTGGCACCAGGACACGGACGTCCTGGACACCTGGTTCTCCTCCGGCCTGTGGCCGTTCTCCACGCTCGGCTGGCCCGAACGGACCGAGGACCTGCGGAAGTTCTATCCGACCGACGTCCTGCTCACGGGCCACGACATCATCTTCTTCTGGGTCGCCCGGATGATGATGTTCGGTCTGTACGCCATGGACGGCGAGGTCCCCTTCAAGACCATCGCCCTGACCGGCCTGGTCCGTGACGAGCGCGGCAAGAAGATGTCGAAGTCGTTCGGCAACGTCGTCGACCCGCTCGACTGGATGGACAAGTACGGCTCCGACGCACTGCGTTTCACGCTCGCCCGCGGCGCCAACCCGGGCACGGACGTCCCGATCGGCGAGGACTGGGTCCAGGCGTCCAGGAACTTCGCCAACAAGATCTGGAACGCGACGCGCTTCGCGCTCATGAACGGCGCCACGGTCGAGGGCCCGCTGCCGGAGGCGTCGAAGCTGTCCGCGACCGACCGCTGGATCCTCTCCCGTCTGAACGAGACGGTCGCGCAGGTCGACGCGCTCTACGAGGACTTCCAGTTCGCCAAGCTCAGCGAGGCGCTGTACCACTTCGCGTGGGACGAGGTCTTCGACTGGTACGTCGAGTTGTCCAAGACGACGTTCCAGGCCGGCGGCGAGGCGGCCGAGGCGAGCAAGCGGGTCCTCGGCGAGGTCCTGGACGTCACTCTCCGGCTGCTCCACCCGATCGTCCCCTTCGTCACGGAGACGCTGTGGACCACCCTCACGGGCGGTGAGTCCGTCGTCGTCGCGGACTGGCCGCGCGACAGCGGCTTCCGCGACGCGGCAGCAGAGCGGGAGATCGCGACCCTCCAGTCGGTCATCACCGAGGTCCGCCGCTTCCGAGCCGACCAGGGCCTGCAGCCCGGCCAGCGTGTCCCGGCCAGTCTGACCCTGGACGGCACGGCGCTCGCGGCCCACGAGGCGGCCATCCGCCAGCTGCTGCGTCTGCAGCCCGAGGGCGAGGGGTTCACGGCGACGGCGACCCTGCCGGTCGCGGGCGCCACGGTCGCCCTCGACCTGTCCGGCACGATCGACGTGGCGGCCGAGCGCAAGCGTCTGGCGAAGGACCTCGCCGCCGCCGAGAAGGAGAAGGCCCAGGCCACCGCCAAGCTCGGCAACGAGGCGTTCCTGGCGAAGGCGCCGGACAACGTCGTGGAGAAGATCCGCACACGGCTCGCCAAGGCCGACGAGGACATCGCGCGGATCCAGGCCCAGCTGGAGCGCCTGCCCCAGGCGTAAGGCCCGGCGCGGCGCAGTGCGCCGCACACGGTCCACACGTGACGCCCGGCCGGGACCTCCCGGCCGGGCGTCACGCGCACTCGGCTGCCGGGCGTGTGCGGTGACAGGGAGGATCCACCCGAACGGTCGGGCACCGAGGGCAGGACACCGCACGAACCGGACCATGAGGCGTGGGGGAACACCCACGCCTGATGGGAGACGCACCATGCGCAGAAGCGCCCTACGCCTGGGCACCACCGTCGGACTGGCCGCCGCCGCCCTGGCCGTCGTGCCACCGGCGTCCGCCGTCGACGGCCACCGCACGGAGACCATTCGGCTGACCGCCAGACAGGTTCAGTCCCGGCTGCTCGATCTGGGCGCGAAGGGGATCGGCCTGGGCGACGAGCTCGTCCTCGCCGAAGACCTCTACCGCGGCGGCAGGAAAATCGGCGACCACAGCGTGGTCTGCACGTACATCCGGATCCAGCCGGGTGATCTCCAACTCCAGTGCGTCGGGACCTTCGCGCTGCCCGAGGGCCAGATCACCTCGCAGGCGCTGCTGCACCTGAAGGGGCAGGGAACCCCCGCTCTCGCCGTCGACATCGCCCTGACCGGCGGTTCGGGCGCCTACAGCACGGCCCGGGGGTATGTGCACACCGTCGCGGCCGGTGGAACGGAACGGCAGGTCACCTTCCACATCACCATGGACGAGCCGGCGGCAGGCCAGGGCCCGCTCCGAGGACCGAGCAGGGCCCGCGCGCCGGCCTTCCTCCGGCACCGCCGGCTCCGCACGCGTGGGCCGCTCCCGGCACACGACCGCCCGCGGCCGCGCCTGTCACCCGTGCTCCGTAGACTGACATCGTGAGTGACGTGCCTCCGCTTGACCCCAATGAGAGCGATCCCTTCGAAGACATCGTCGCGGCCGAGACCGACCGCGATCCTGATCTCGCGGTGATCGAGGCCGGCAGCCGCACCCTGCGTACGCAGGGCGGCACGCCCCGGGCAGACGTCCCCGGCCGCCCCGCCGACCCCGAGGTCGACCGGGCGTTGCGGGCGGTCGAGGCGGAACTGGCCACCCGCTGGGGCGAGACCAAGCTCGAGCCGTCCGTCAGCCGTATCTCGGCACTGATGGACGTGCTCGGTGAGCCGCAGCGGTCGTATCCGTCCATCCACATCACGGGGACCAACGGCAAGACGTCCACCGCGCGCATGATCGAGGCACTGCTCGGCGCCTTCGAGCTGCGCACGGGGCGGTACACGAGCCCGCACGTCCAGTCCGTCACCGAGCGCATCAGCCTCGACGGGGCCCCCGTCTCCGCCGAGCGATTCATCGAGACGTACAACGACATCAAGCCCTACGTCGAGATGGTCGACGGACAGCAGGAGTACCGCCTCTCCTTCTTCGAGGTGCTCACCGGCATGGCCTACGCGGCCTTCGCGGACGCCCCCGTCGACGTCGCGGTCGTCGAGGTCGGCATGGGCGGAAGCTGGGACGCCACGAACGTGATCGACGGGGACGTCGCCGTCGTCACCCCGATCGACCTGGACCACACCGACCGGCTCGGCGGCACGCCCGGCGAGATCGCCCTGGAGAAGTCCGGCATCATCAAGCAGGGCGCCACCGTCATCATGGCCCAGCAACCGGTCGATGCGGCCCAGGTGCTGCTGAAGAAGGCCGTGGAGGTGGACGCGACCGTGGCCCGCGAAGGGCTGGAGTTCGGCGTCGTCTCCCGGCAGGTGGCGGTCGGCGGCCAGCTCGTCACCCTGCGCGGCCTCGGCGGTGAGTACGAAGAGCTGTACCTGCCGCTGCACGGTGCCTACCAGGCCCACAACGCCGCCGTGGCCCTCGCCGCAGTGGAGGCGTTCTTCGGGGTGGGCTCCGAGCGGCCCGAGCCGCTCGACCGCGACACCGTCCGCAAGGCGTTCGCGTCGGTGTCCTCCCCGGGCCGTCTCGAGGTCGTGCGGCGCTCCCCGACCGTGGTCCTGGACGCCGCCCACAACCCGGCGGGGGCCCGCGCCACCGCCGAGGCCGTGAGCGAGGCCTTCGACTTCAGCCGGCTGATCGGCGTCGTCGGCGCGAGCGGCGACAAGAACGTCCGGGGTCTCCTGGAGGCCTTCGAACCGATCTTCGCCGAGGTCGTGGTCACACAGAACTCCAGCCACCGTGCGATGGACGCCGACGAGCTGGCCGCCGTCGCGGTGGAGGTCTTCGGCGAGGACCGCATCCAGGTCGAGCCGAGGCTGCCCGACGCCCTGGAGGCCGCGATCACACTCGCCGAGGAGGAGGGGGAGTATGCCGGGGCGGGCGTCCTCGTCACCGGCTCCGTCATCACCGTCGGCGAGGCCCGACTGCTCATGGGGAAGGGCTGATCCTCCGTGCGTACGCTCTGTTCTTCGACCCTGATCGGCGAGTTCTTCGTCATCGGCTTCGCCGGGCTGGTCGCCATGAAGGACCCGGACCTGTCCACCGGCACGGTCTGGACGGTCTGCGGCATCGCCATGGCCGTCAGCGTCCTGCTCTGCGGTGTGATCACCCGACCCGGTGGTGTGCAGCTGGGCTGGGCGCTGCAGATTGCGCTGATCGCCGCCGGGTTCGTGGTCCCCTCGATGTTCTTCCTGGGCGCCGTCTTCGCGGCGTTGTGGTGGGCATCGGTCCACTACGGACGGAAGATCGATGAGGCGAAGGCCCGCTTCGCGGCGGCCGAGGGCAACGAGAGCAGTCCGGCCTGACGCGGTCCCGTCCACGGACCGTCCGCCGGGTCGGGCACGCCCTTCCGGGCGCCCGTTCCACGGCCCCTCGGCCGGCGTCAGTACGAGGGCGTGAGCGGCTGGTCGCGCAGTCGTCCACGCCCGTACGGGACATGGTCCCGGGACCGTAACCGCAGAGTCTGACGCTGAGTGACAACCACCCGGCTCCGCCCTGTAGCCTCATCCTCCCGCACCACCGATTAAGGAGCTCCCTCGTGACCGCGCGCACCCTCGTCCTCCTCAAGCCCGACGCCGTCCGTCGCGGGCTGATCGGCGAGATCATCGGCCGTATCGAGCGCAAGGCGGGCTGGACCATCAGTGCGCTGGAGCTGCGCACGCTGGACCACGACACGCTCGAGCAGCACTACGGCGAGCACAAGGGCAAGCCCTTCTACGAGCCGCTGGTGGAGTTCATGGCCTCCGGCCCGGTCGTCGCGCTCGTCGTCGAGGGGGAGCGGGTCATCGAGGGCCTGCGGGCGCTCGCCGGTCCCACTGACCCGATCGCTGCCGCGCCGGGCTCCATCCGCGGCGACTACGGTGTCATCGTGCGTGAGAACCTGATCCACGCCTCCGACTCCGAGGAGTCCGCCGAGCGCGAGCTGAAGATCTTCTTCCCCGGTCGCTTCTGAGCGTCCGACCGATGAACTTCTGAACGTCTCTTGTGAACAATTCCTGAGGGTTTGTCACGTCACCCGGATGCCGTAACGGGGGTGGCTGGAAAATCGGGCCCCGTAAAACCCGGCCGTCCCCCGGCATATGCGTGCCGTTAGGGGGAACGGCTACCCCCGAACGTCCGTCTCCACAAGCGAGGCGAGGCGTCATCTGCTGACAATGGCGAAGACCCTCGCGCAATGTTTCGTGCGGGCGAGACTACGATGTAAGCCTTCACGTCACAGCACCCACTTCGCCGCCCCAACAAAAGCCATCAAACGCTCAACTTGGGAAGGCCAGACGAATCCTCATGGGGAACTCAATGTCGTTCATCGGCCGTGACATGGCTGTCGACCTCGGGACCGCCAACACGCTGGTGTACGTCAGGGGTCGCGGGATCGTACTCAACGAACCGTCCGTCGTCGCGATCAACACCAACACCGGTGGCATCCTGGCGGTCGGCGCGGAAGCGAAGAAGATGATCGGCCGGACCCCGGGCAACATCGTCGCGGTGCGTCCTCTGAAGGACGGTGTGATCGCGGACTTCGAGATCACCGAACGGATGCTCCGCTACTTCATCCTGAAGATCCACAAGCGGCGGTATCTGGCTCGTCCGCGCGTCGTCGTCTGTGTGCCGTCGGGTATCACGGGCGTCGAGCGCCGCGCCGTCATCGAGGCGTCCTCCCAGGCCGGTGCGCGCCAGGTGCACATCATCGAGGAGCCCATGGCCGCCGCCATCGGCTCCGGCCTGCCGGTCCATGAGGCCACGGGCAACATGGTGGTGGACATCGGCGGCGGCACCACGGAGGTCGCGGTCATCTCGCTCGGCGGCATCGTCACCGCCCAGTCCATCCGCGTCGCGGGTGACGAGCTGGACAACGCCATCATCCAGCACATCAAGAAGGAGTACTCGCTCCTCCTCGGTGAGCGGACGGCGGAGCAGATCAAGATCACGATCGGTTCGGCGTACGACCTCGACTCCGACGAGCACACCGAGATCCGTGGCCGGGACCTGGTCTCCGGATTGCCCAAGACCGTGGTCATCTCGGCGGCCGAAGTGCGCAAGGCCATCGAGGAGCCGGTCAACGCCATCGTGGACGCGGTCAAGACGACGCTCGACAAGTGCCCGCCGGAGCTGTCCGGCGACGTCATGGACCGGGGCATCGTCCTCACCGGCGGCGGCGCCCTGCTGCGCGGTCTCGACGAGCGGCTCCGCCGGGAGACCGGCATGCCGATCCACATCGCCGAGGACCCGCTGGACAGCGTGGCGCTCGGCTCCGGCAAGTGCGTCGAGGAGTTCGAGGCGCTCCAGCAGGTGCTGGACGCCCAGCCCCGCAGATGACGCGACAAGCCGATTCCGCCGTACGAGACGAACTCCCTCTCGTGCGGCGGATCATTGATATAGAGGCTTAAACTCCCCCATACCACCCCTCGGTTCCGCCCGCCGGGTCGTGCCTGCCAGGTATTGCCCGCCGGGTTCACACCCACCGGGTACCGCGCACCCGGGGGACCCGCCCGACACATTCCGACGAGGAAGGCACGGCCGCCGCACGTGAGGGACACACGAGAGAGCCGGCTGCTCCTGGTGCTGCTGATCGCCATCGCGTTCGCTCTGATCACGGTGGACATCCGCGGCGGCCAGGACTCACCGGTCGAAGGTGCCCGCCAGGCCGCTGCCACGGTCTTCGGCCCGATCGAGAACGGGGTGTCGACCGTCGTCGACCCCATGGGCAACGCGATCGACGCCGTACGCGACTCCGGCAGCCGGCACGACCGCATCGCGCAACTGGAGCGGTCGAACGCCGCTTTGAAGGCGAAGCTGGGCAGCGACGACCGCAACCGGAGCCGCCTCAGGCAACTCGACAACATGCTCCGGGTGGCGGGCGAGGGCCAGTACGGCATAAAGGGTGCGGAGGTCATCGCGATAGGAGCGGCCCAGGGCTTCTCCTGGACCGTCACCATCGACGTGGGCGCCAATGACGGCATCAAGCGCGACATGACCGTTCTCAACGGCGACGGGCTGGTGGGGCGCGTCACCACGGTCGGCCCGAACACCTCGACGGTGCTGCTGGCGAACGACCCCGACTTCACGGTCGGCACCCGGATGGAGGGCAGCGACGAACTCGGTTTCGCCTCCGGGCAGGGCGACCGCCCGCTGCGCGTCCAGCTGCTCAACGGCAAGGCCGACGTGAAGAAGGGCGACCGTCTCATCACCTTCGGGTCGGAGGCCGACAAGCCCTTCGTGCCCGGCGTACCGGTCGGCGTGGTCTCCCGGGTCGACCCGTCCGGTGGTGACCTGACCCGCACCGTCTACGTCACGCCGTTCGCGTCCTTCACCAAGCTCGACGTCGTCGGTGTTGTGATGCAGGCGCCCAAGAAGGACCCGCGCGACGCCGTGCTGCCGCCCAAGCCCCAGCCGACGCCCACGCCGACCGTGACCGTCACCGTCACGCCCTCGGCCTCCGGCGAATACCAAGACCAGCAGCAGACGCCCTAGGAGCTGAACCAGATGCGCTTCAACCGGATGCTGCTCGCCACCACCCTGGTGGTCGTCGCCCTGGTGATCCAGGTGAGTGTGCTCGCCCGTCTCCATCTCCCCGGTGCCGTACCGGACCTGGTCCTGCTGACCGTGGTCGGTCTCGCACTGGTCTACGGCCACGTCGGCGGCTGTCTCGTCGGCTTCGGCGCCGGCCTGCTCTCCGACCTCGCCCCGCCCGCCGACCACGCCGCCGGGCGCTACGCCCTCGTGCTGTGCGTCATCGGCTACCTCGCCGGACTCGCCCGGCCCGAGAACGGCCGTCTGAAGTCCGCCACCGGCCCGATGGTCGTGGTGGTCGCCGCCGCGGTCGGCTCGACCCTGCTGTACGCGAGCGTGGGCGCCCTTGTCGGGGACACCGCCGCCCGTCATGTGGGCCTCGGCAGCCTGCTGTTCACGGCGGCCCTGTACGACCTGCTGCTCGCGCCGTTCGTGGTCCCGGGGATCATGGCCCTGGCCCGCCGGGCCGAGAACGACCCGCTCGCCGAGACCAGCTCCACCAAGGCGGCCGACGTCTCCTCCGGCTGGCTCTCCTCCGGTACCGGACTGCGGATCGGCAGCCAGCGCGGTCTCCGGGTCAAGGCGGCCAAGGCGAGAGTGGCCCGTGCGGGCCGTATCAAGGGGGTCAAGCGGCTGTGACGACCCGTAAGGCGGCTGACTGCTCACACAGGTTGGTCGTGTACTCGTATGACACGTATGTGCACTGAGAGGGGGCAGCAGCAGTGAGCAACATCCCCGAGACCGGACGGACCCCACGCGTCCAGATCCGTCTCGTCGTCATCCAGATCCTTGTCCTCTCGCTCCTCGGCACCCTCGGCGGCCGTCTGTGGTACCTGCAGATCCGCAACGGCTCCGAGTACGCCAAGGAAGCGTCAGGCAACCACGTCCAGCAGGTGGTCCAGCCCGCCGTGCGCGGCGAGATCCTGGACGCGCGCGGCGTCCCGATCGCCGACAACGAGACCCGCCTCGTGGTCTCCGCCTCGCGCACCGACCTGCTGAAGATGAAGGACGACGGCAAAGGGGTCCTCACCAAGCTGGGGAGCGTCCTCGGCATGAAGCCGCAGGACGTCATGGACAAGGTCCGCCTGTGCGACTCCAAGACGCCCCAGCCCTGTTGGAACGGCTCGCCCTACCAGCCGATCCCCATCACCGACGAGGCCACGCCCCGCCAGGCCCTGCAGATCCGCGAGCGCTCCGAGGACTTCCCCGGCATCACCGCCGAGCCCGAGGCCGTGCGCCGCTACCCGAGTCCCGGTGAGGCCAACACCGCCCAGGTCCTCGGCTATCTCTCGCCCGTCACCGACAACGAGATCCAGCAGGCCAAGGACACCGATTCGCCTTATCTGCGCTCGGACCAGGTCGGCCGCTCCGGACTTGAACGCCAGTACGACAAGGCGCTGCGCGGCAAGGCCGGCGTCACCCGCTACGAGGTGGACAACCTCGGCCGGGTCATCGGCAAGGCCAAGAGCGACCCCGCCCAGGCCGGTTCCAACCTGGTCACCAGCATCGACGCCCGGGTGCAGCGGGTCGCCGAGTACGAGCTGGACAACGCGATGAAGATCGCCCGCACCCAGTTCGACGACATCACCGGCGAGAACTACAAGGCCGACTCCGGTGCCGTCGTCGTGATGGAGGCCAAGACCGGCCGCATCGTCGCCATGGCGTCCGCCCCGACGTACGACCCGAACGTCTGGGTCGGCGGCATCTCCGCCAAGGACTACCAGCAGCTCACCGGCAAGGGTTCCGACTACCCGCTGCTCAACCGTGCCATCCAGGGGCAGTCGGCGCCCGGCTCGACCTTCAAGGTCGTCTCCACGGCCGCCGCGGTCGAGGCCGGCTATTCCTTCGACGGCAATTACCCGTGCACGAGTTCGTACTCGGTCGGCGGCCAGGTCTTCAAGAACTTCGAAGGTGAGAACTTCGGCCCGATCTCGCTCGGCCGCGCTCTCGAGGTCTCCTGCGACACCGTTTTCTACGGCCTCGCCGACAACGAGTGGAAGAAGGACGGCGGCATCAACCCCAAGAAGGGTCAGCCCAAGGACTACTTCTACAAGGCCGCCCACCAGTTCGGTCTCGGCAAGCCCACCGGAATCGACCTGCCCAACGAGGTCTCAGGCCGGGTCCCCGACCGGGAGTGGAAGCAGAAGTACTGGGAGGCCAACAAGGACAGCTGGTGCAAGACCGGCAAGAAGGACGGCGACTACGTCCAGAAGATCGCGTACGAGAACTGCCTCGAGGGCAACAAGATGCGCGAGGGTGACTCGATCAACTACTCCATCGGCCAGGGCGACACGCTTCTGACGCCGATCCAGGAGGCGGTCATCTACTCGGCGATCTCCAACGGCGGCACCATGTGGAACCCGACCATCGGCAAGGCGGTCATCAGCGCCGACGGCAAGCACGTCAGCGAGATCAAGCCCAAGTCGCACGGCAAGCTGCCGATCGACCAGAAGACGCGGGACGTCATGGAACAGGCGCTCGCGGGCGTGGTCACCCGCGGTACCGCGGCGTGGAAGTTCGGCGGCTGGCCGCAGGACAAGATCGCGCTGCACGCCAAGACCGGTACCGCGGAGGTCTACGGCAAGCAGACGACCTCGTGGCTGGCCACCTACTCCAAGGACTACGCGGTCATCATGACCATCGCCCAGGCCGGTACGGGTTCCGGCGCCTCCGGTGAAGCCGTGCACAACATCTACGACGCCCTGTACGGCGTCCAGAAGGACGGCTCGATCGACAAGAAGAAGGCCCTGCTGTACACCCCGCAGAAGGACCTGCCCAAGATCCAGCCCGATGGATCGATCACGGCCCCGAAGATCGAGAAGTACGACCCGAAGGCGGACCAGGCCGAGGGTGAGGGCCAGCAGGGGATGCCCACCGACAACCCGCCGGCCACCGTCCCCACGCCGACCTCGACCAATCGCGACACCCGTAGGCGCACAGCCCGCCCGAAGAAGAGGCGGAGGATCCTGACGTGACCGGAGCGAACAACTTCTCCGTCTCCGGATACGGTCCCGAGCGGCCCGTCTGGACGCGGATCTTCGCCCGCGACAGCCTGGCCCGCCGTCTGGACTGGCCGATACTGCTGTCGGCCCTGGCGCTGTCCCTGATCGGCACCGCCCTCGTCTACTCGGCGACCCGCAACCGCACCGAGATCAACCAGGGCGACCCGTACTACTTCCTGATCCGGCACCTGATGAACACCGGGATCGGGCTGGCGCTGATGGTCGGCACGATCTGGCTCGGCCACCGCACCCTGCGCACGGCCGTGCCCATCCTGTACGGCATCTCGGTGATGCTGATCCTGCTGGTGCTCACCCCGCTCGGCGCGACGGTCAACGGCGCGCACGCATGGATCGTGTTCGGCGGGGGCTTTTCTCTCCAGCCCTCCGAGTTCGTCAAGATCACGATCATCCTGGGCATGGCGATGCTGCTCGCCGCCCGGGTCGACGCGGGGGACAAGGCCTACCCCGACCACCGGACCGTGGCCCAGGCCCTGGGTCTTGCGGCCGTCCCGATGCTGATCGTCATGCTGATGCCCGACCTGGGCTCGGTCATGGTCATGGTGATCATCGTGCTCGGTGTGCTGCTCGCCTCCGGCGCCTCCAACCGGTGGGTGTTCGGGCTGATCGGCGCGGGTGCCCTGGGTGCGATCGCCATATGGCAGCTGCACATCCTCGACGAGTACCAGATCAACCGCTTCGCCGCCTTCGCCAACCCCGACCTGGACCCCGCGGGCGTGGGCTACAACACCAACCAGGCACGTATCGCGATCGGTTCCGGCGGGCTGACCGGTGCCGGGCTCTTCCACGGTTCACAGACGACGGGGCAGTTCGTCCCCGAACAGCAGACCGACTTCGTCTTCACGGTCGCGGGTGAGGAGCTGGGTTTCGTCGGCGCCGGACTGATCATCGTGCTGCTCGGCGTCGTCCTGTGGCGGGCCTGCCGGATCGCCCGGGAGACGACCGAGCTCTACGGCACGATCGTCGCTGCCGGCATCATCGCATGGTTCGCCTTCCAGGCCTTCGAGAACATCGGCATGACCCTCGGCATCATGCCGGTCGCCGGCCTTCCGCTGCCGTTCGTCTCGTACGGCGGTTCGTCGATGTTCGCCGTCTGGCTGGCAGTGGGCCTGCTGCAGTCGATCCGGGTGCAACGGCCGCTGTCGGCGTAGCGGCACGGTCGCCGTCGGGCCGGGAACGGCGGGCGCGTTCCGGACGAAGTCCGGTCGGCCCTGCCCTCCCGGCCCGATTGCCACTAGATTCGGTTCATGGCGGACACGAAGCGCGAAATCGAGCGAAAGTACGAGGCCGCGGCCGGGAACGAGCTGCCCGACCTCACCCGCGTCGGCGGGGTCTCGGCCGTCGTCGACAAGGGCCTCGCGCAACTCGACGCGACCTACTACGACACGGTCGACCAACGGCTCGCAGGCGCCTCGCTGACCCTGCGCCGCCGCACCGGCGGCGCGGACGCCGGCTGGCACCTCAAACTGCCGGTCTCCGAGGGCGTGCGCGACGAGATCCACGCCCCGCTCTCCGACACCGTCCCCGGGTACCTGTCGAGCCTTGTCCGCTCCCGCGTCCGCGACGCCGAACTCGTCCCCCTCGTGCGCCTGCGCTCCGCCCGCGACATCCGCCACCTCGTCGACGCCGAAGGCGCCCTGCTCGCCGAGGTCAGCCTTGACCGGGTCCGCGCCGAACGGCTCAGCGGCGGCGCGGGAGCCACCGAGTGGACCGAGATCGAGGTCGAACTCGCGGACGACGGCGACCCCGCCTTCCTCGACAAGGTCGACAAGACACTCCGCAAGGCCGGGGTGAGCCGCTCGTCGTCCCCGTCCAAGCTGGCCAGAGCCCTGGAAGAGACCGGCGCCCCGGCCGCTCGGACCACCGCGCGCGACGACAAGCCGCCCGTCACCGCGGGCGACCACGTCCTCGCCTATGTCCGCGTCCAGCGGGACGCGATCGTCGACCTGGACCCCGCGGTGCGCCGTGACGTCTTCGACTCCGTGCACTCCATGCGCGTGGCCACCCGCCGGCTGCGCAGCACGTTCCGCTCGTTCTCCAAGGTCCTGGACCGGGATGTCACGGACCCGATCGCCGACGACCTGAAATGGCTGGCCGGCGAGCTGGGCGTCGACCGCGACCGGGAAGTCCTCACCGAGCACCTGACGACCGCCCTGTCCGAACTGCCGCGGACCCTGGTCTCCGGCCCCGTACAGGGTCGGCTGAAGAGCTGGTCGAACGAACGGCGCGGCGGCACCCGGAACCGGCTGATCAGCGTCCTGGACGGCGACCGCTACCTCAGGCTGCTGAACGCCCTGGACGCCCTGGTCGCCGACCCGCCCCTGCTGAAGGCGGCCGCCAAGGATCCGGCCAAGGCGATCGCCAAGGCCGTACGGAAGGACTTCGGCAAAGTCGCCGACCTGGTCGGGCAGGCACTGGACCTGCCGCCCGGCCACGACCGCGACGTGGCGATGCACGAGGCCCGCAAGAAGACCAAGCGCACCCGGTACGCCGCGGAGGCCGCCGCGCCTGCCCTGGGAAAGCCCGCCGAGTCCCTGGTGAAGTCGATGAAATCCCTGCAGACCGTGCTCGGTGATCACCAGGACAGCGTGATGGCCCGCGAAACGCTCCGGGAGCTGTCGGCCACGGCCTACGCGGCGAAGGAGAACTCCTTCACCTATGGCGTGCTGTACGGGCGGGAGGAGCAGCGTGCGGCGGCCGCCGAGGCCGCACTGCCCGAGTTGTGGCGGTCGGTGCAGGGGCAGGTGCGGATCTAGCCGGGCGTGGGGGAGGTCCGGGCCGCCCACAGCCCCTCGAGCGTCCGAGGAGGGGTCGGGGCCGCGTTAGGCTTGATGGTCACCCCCGTCAGTACCGTCCAGCTCACGAAAGTCGCGAGATGTCTGCCGAATCGGTCTTCCCGCAGCTCGAAGCTCTGCTCCCGCATGTGCAGAAGCCGATCCAGTACGTCGGCGGCGAGCTCAACTCCACCGTCAAGCCGTGGGACGCCTGTGACGTCCGCTGGGCCCTCATGTACCCCGACGCCTACGAGGTCGGCCTGCCCAACCAGGGCGTCATGATTCTTTACGAGGTCCTGAACGAGCAGGAGGGCGTCCTCGCCGAGCGCACCTACAGCGTCTGGCCGGACCTGGAGGCCCTGATGCGGGAGCACGGCGTCCCGCAGTTCACGGTGGACAGCCACCGCCCGGTGAAGGAATTCGACGTCCTGGGCATGAGCTTCTCCACCGAGCTCGGCTACACGAACATGCTCACGGCCCTGGACCTGGCCGGGATCCCCCTGGAGGCCAAGGACCGCACGGTCGACGACCCCATCGTCCTGGCGGGCGGCCACGCGGCCTTCAACCCCGAGCCGATCGCCGACTTCATCGACTGCGCGGTGATCGGCGACGGCGAGCAGGCGGTCCTGGAGGTCACCGGGATCATCCGCGCCTGGAAGGCGGAGGGCCGCCCGGGCGGCCGCGAGGAACTGCTCTTCCGCCTGGCGAAGACCGGCGGGGTGTACGTGCCGGCCTTCTACGACGTGGAGTACCTCCCCGACGGCCGTATCGCCCGCGTCGTCCCGAACAAGTCGAGCGTCCCGTGGCGCGTCTCCAAGCACACGGTGATGGACCTGGACGAGTGGCCCTACCCGAAGCAGCCTCTGGTCCCCCTGGCTGAGACGGTCCACGAGCGCATGTCGGTCGAGATCTTCCGCGGCTGCACGCGCGGCTGCCGCTTCTGCCAGGCGGGCATGATCACCCGCCCGGTCCGGGAGCGCTCGATCACCGGCATCGGCGAGATGGTCGACAAGGGCCTGAAGGCGACCGGCTTCGAGGAGGTGGGCCTGCTGTCCCTGTCCTCGGCCGACCACAGTGAGATCGGTGACGTCGCGAAGGGCCTCGCCGACCGCTACGAGGAAGACAAGATCGGCCTCTCGCTCCCGTCGACCCGGGTGGACGCCTTCAACATCGACCTGGCGAACGAGCTGACGAGGAACGGCCGCAGGTCCGGTCTGACCTTCGCCCCGGAGGGCGGCTCGGAACGCATCCGCAAGGTCATCAACAAGATGGTCTCGGAAGAGGACCTGATCCGTACCGTCGCCACCGCCTACGGCAACGGCTGGCGCCAGGTGAAGCTGTACTTCATGTGCGGCCTGCCCACGGAGACGGACGAGGACGTCCTCCAGATCGCCGACATGGCCATGCGTGTGATCCAGAAGGGCCGCGAGGTCTCCGGCTCGAACGACATCCGCTGCACGGTCTCGATCGGCGGCTTCGTCCCCAAGCCGCACACGCCGTTCCAGTGGGCCCCGCAGCTGTCGGCGCAGGAGACCGACGCGCGCCTCGAAAAGCTCCGGGACAAGATCCGCGGCGACAAGAAGTACGGCCGCTCGATCGGCTTCCGCTACCACGACGGCAAGCCCGGCATCGTCGAGGGCCTGCTCTCCCGGGGCGACCGCCGGATCGGTGCCGTCATCCGCGCGGTCTACGACGACGGCGGCCGCTTCGACGGCTGGCGCGAGCACTTCTCGTACGACCGCTGGATGGCTTCCGCGGACAAGGCCCTGGCGGACTTCGGCGTCGACGTCGACTGGTACACGACCCGGGAGCGCGGCGCCGAGGAGGTCCTCCCCTGGGACCACCTCGACTCGGGCCTCGACAAGGACTGGCTCTGGGAGGACTGGCAGGACGCCCTCGACGAGACGGAGGTCGAGGACTGCCGCTGGACGCCGTGCTTCGACTGCGGGGTGTGTCCTCAGATGGATACGGCCATCCAGATCGGCCCGACGGGCAAGAAGCTGCTGCCGCTGACGGTCAAGAAGGACGCTGCGGCCAGCGGACACGTGCACTGAGGTGCGCGGCGGCGCCACGGGCCCGTCGCGGAGGTGCCGGCCGAGGCCGGCGAGGACGATACAGCCGTCGTCCTGAGGTGGGCCGGTGTCTCGGAACGGCGCCGGACACCGGGCCTCCCGGGGCGCGCGCTATGCCACAGCAGGGCTGCGGCGTTCGATCAGTACGACGTCGCGCCATACGCCGTGGTGCCGCCCGATGCGTTCGCGGGTGCCGATGACGCGGAACCCAGCCTTGCGGTGCAGGACGAGGCTGCCGGTGTTCTCGGGGAAGATGCCTGACTGGATCGTCCAGATGCCTGCCGCCTCGGTCGAGGTGATCAGCGCGCGCAGGAGAGCCGACCCGACGCCCCGGCCGCGGTTGCCGGGGTGGACGTACACCGAGTGTTCGACGACGCCGGCGTATGCGCATCGGTCGGACACCGGCACGGCTGCGACCCAGCCGAGCACCCTGCCTGTCCCGTCGACGGCGACGTGCCGGTGTCCGGGCAGCTTGGTGGCGTCGAAGTGCTGCCAGGTGGGCACGGTCGTCTCGAAGGTGGCGTTGCCCTCGTTGATGCCGAGCCGGTAGATCGTCAGGACGTCGTCGGCGTGTTCGGGGCCCATGGCCGCGATGCGAACTCCGGCCGCCGTACCCATGCTCACTCCGCGGGCGCGATCTCGTCGATCAGGTCGCGAATGCGCTTCTCGATCTCGTCGCGGATGGGGCGGACGGCGTCGACGCCCTGTCCGGCCGGGTCGGCGAGGTCCCAGTCGAGGTAGCGCTTGCCGGGGAAGACGGGGCAGGTATCGCCGCAGCCCATCGTGATGACCACGTCGGACGCCTGGACGGCCTCGACGGTGAGCACTTTGGGCACTTCGGCCGAGATGTTGACGCCCGCCTCCGACATGGCCTCGACGACGGCCGGATTGACCGTGTCGGCGGGCGCCGATCCGGCGGAGCGGACCTGTACGCGGTCGCCCGCGAGGTGGGTGAGGAACGCGGCGGCCATCTGGGAGCGCCCGGCGTTGTGGACGCAGACGAACAAGACGGACGGCCGTTCGGCAGCGATGGTCATGGCAGGTGTCTTTCCGGGTGAGGCGGGTCAGGGGAGGGTGGTGGCGGCGAGTTCGGGTCCGCCCTGAAGCGGTACGGCGCCGGTCTGCGCGGGTGCCGGGCGTCCGAACACCGCGAGCACCAGGCCCAGTCCCAGCGCGGCGCCGACCAGTTGGGCCGCGATGAACGGGCCGAGCGAGCCGGGAGCGATGCCGGCGAAGGTGTCCGTGAAGGCCCGGCCGATGGTCACCGCCGGGTTCGCGAACGACGTGGAGGACGTGAACCAGTAGGCCGCGCCGATGTAGGAGGCCACGGCCACGGGGCCCAGGTGGGTGCGGCCCGTGCGGCCCAGGCCGAGGACCAGCAGGATGAGCCCGGCGGTCGCGACGACCTCGCCCAGCCACAGGTGACCGGCGAAGCGGTTGTGCGTGGACCACTGCACCAGCGGCTTGCCGAACATCGCATCAGCCACGATGGCTCCGACGACGGCTCCCACGATCTGGGCCGGGACATAGGCGGCGACGTCCCGTACGGTCGGCCCGTCCTTGCCGCGGCGGCCGGTGGCCCAGGCCGCGAGCGTGACGAGCGGGTTGAAGTGCGCGCCGGACACCGGGCCGAGGAGCGCGATGAGTACGCCCAGGCCGAAGACGGTGGCCAGGGAGTTGGCGAGCAACTGCACGCCGATGTCCCGGGTCAGCTCGGTGGCCTGGATGCCGGAGCCGACGACCACTGCGACCAAGGCGGCCGAACCCACGGCCTCGGCGAGGGCCCGGCGGGCGAGCGGGGCGGTCACGTGGTCGTCTCAGCCGTCTGCGGGGTCTTCAGGAACGCGGCGAGCCGGTCGAGGGTGGCGGGCAGCGCCCAGTAGTAGACCCATGTGCCCCGACGCTCGCAGTCGATCAGTCCGGCCTGCCGCAGCAGCTTGAGGTGGTGGGAGATCGTCGGCTGGGACAGGTCGAAGGCCGGGGTCAGGTCGCAGACGCAGACCTCGCCGCCCGCCCGCGAGGCGATCATGGACAGCAGGCGCAGTCGCACCGGGTCGCCCAGCGCCTTGAACAGCCTCGCCAGCTCCATGGCCTGGTCCTCGCCGAGGGGCGCGGAGACCAGTCCCGGGCAGCACGCGCCGGCCTCATCGGTCTGCCCGATCACGACAAGTTCTTGCTTCGACATGCGTCTATGTTGACAGTCTTCGATTCAAGGCGCAAGGTTGCATCGATGGATATCAATGCAAGCCGATGGGAGCCCTGCCATGTCCCGTGCTCAGCTCGCCCTGCGCGTCAGTGACCTCGAAGGGTCGATCGCCTTCTACTCGAAGCTCTTCGGGACGGAACCGGCCAAGCGGCGTGAGGGCTACGCCAACTTCGCCATCGCCGAACCGCCGCTGAAGCTCGTCCTCATCGAGGGGGAGCCCGGCCAGGAGACCCGTCTTGACCACCTCGGCGTCGAAGTCGGGTCCACGGAGCAGGTGAACGCCGCGACCACCCGCCTCAAGGACGCCGGCCTGGCCACGTTCGAGGAGAACGACACCTCGTGCTGCTACGCCCGCCAGGACAAGGTGTGGGTGCACGGCCCGGGCCGGGAGCCCTGGGAGGTCTACGTCGTCAAGGCCGACGCCGACACCCTCGGCAAGAGCGCCGGCCCCGACGCCACGGGTGACGGCTGCTGCACCGGCCAGGCCGCGGGGGGCACCTCGGCGGCCTCGGGCTGCGCCTGCGGTCAGTGATCCGCACGGCCCGTACGGCAGCCCCCGCTCGCCAGGAGGGCGGCAACACCTGTGAGGTCACCGGGCCTTCAATCGGGCGTAGATCCTGCCTTCGGTGTCGCGGACGGTGACCTGGGAGACGAAGTCGACGGGGTCATCATCGGGTTCGAGGTGGGTGGTGGCGTACCAGACGCCCCATCCGGGGTGGCCGGGCAGCTCGATGAGCTTGCCGTGCACCGTCCCGGTCTGCGTCTGGATCTCGACTGTGGACGCGGTGCCCTTGCCGCCGTAGTACAGACCGGAGAGGTATGCGCGGTTGGTGTTGGTCTCGGACTGGAGTGAGACTCCGGGGGTGTTCGGGTCGATGTTGCCGTCGACCACGCTGCGGAACTGCGGTTCGGGGAAGGTGGGCACCGTCCAGTGTTCGCCCTCGGCCGTGAGCCAGAGCCGGAAACCGGGGGCGGCCGTCACCTGCTCACCGGGCGTGACGATCCGGGGCGCCGGGGCGTTCTTCCTCGCCGTCGGCTTCACCGTCGTCGCGGCCCGGGCCTTCCAGGCCGGAGCGGCCGCGACCCGCGTCGCTCCCGCCTTCGTGACCGTGTCGTGCGGTGCCTTCGCCGGTGCGGCGTACGACACCGTGGCCATCCCGACCACAGCGGCCGTGACGGCCGGGCCGGCCAAATACCTCAGCGTCCGTTTCATGAACGGGCAACTCCTTGCAGAACTCGGACCCACAGGGGGTCCAGGCTGGCTTGCGGACGGAGGGCGCCTCTCCATCCGTACAAACTCCCGTGGGTTCTCTCCCGGATGACACCGCCGCGGTATTTCTTCACGCGAGTTGCTGCCGATCCGGCGGTCGGCGTTCAGGGCGTCAAGTGCGCATCGGCGTACGTGGGGACCGGGGCCGGAACGCAGAGGGAGACCGCACGCTGTGCCGACGCGCGCCTCACGTGTGGTCAGCTCACCACGCCGAACGGACTGACCTGGAGCTCCCCCTCGCAGGGGCTGATCTGGATGTCCGAAGTCAGAGTCAGAGCGCGCGAATCGCCCGGAACCCGGATCTCGACGCCGTAGGCCGGATCGACAAAACGTAGCCGGCGTAGGAGCCCTGCCAGACGATCGTGAAGAAGGTGGTGCGTGCCGGGGCGAGCCAGATGTCGGGATGGTCATGCGTGGACGCCCGGGTGACCGAGAAGGCGCGCGGCCCCGACGTGCTCAACGGCTTGCCGCAACGGGGTGACGGGTCGCCCTGACTGCAGCCCCGGATGACCCCGTCGCCGAAGAACGTGAGGCCGGGCCAGCCGCGAAGGTGGCACGTCGAGCCGGATTGGTTGCGCAGGAGGATCTGCGTGGCGAACCAACCGGAGCGACCGGTGGCCGGCAGGCCGGTGTGCCCGAGCGACACCGTGAGGGCTCTCGACGTGCAGGCGCGTACGGGGGCCGCGACGGGTGCTGACGTGCGGGGCGGCGGGTTCACCGGCGCCGTCTTCGGACTCGTGGCCGGTGTCCTGATGAGGGTCGACGGACTGGGGGAGCGCGCCCCGCGATCGTCGTTCGGCGGTGCCGATGACGGGTGGGACTGCCGGACCGTCGCCGTTTCTGCGGCCGGGGCCTGCGGCTCGACAGACGGCAGGTCCCCCATGCCGCCGCAGCCTGCGGACTGCCCCCGGCCGAGCCCGGCAGGGACGATCCCGCTGCCTCGGACACCCCTGCACACCCGGGCCACCGCCCCGAGCCGAACTGTCCACGCGGCGGCCGGCTGGAAGCCGCGGTGCTGAACCTTCCCCGGGGCGGGCACCTCGTGTTGCAGTGTCGGTCTGACCGCGCTTGCGCTGGTGGCCGTGGGACCTGCCGCCCGCCGGATCGGGCCGGACACGCTCGCCGCGGTGACGGCCCGTCTGGCCCGGGCCGCGGTGGTCGTGGGGCTCCTGGCCGTACCCGCCGTTCTCACCGAACTCGCCCACGGCGCGTCGGAGGACGGCGGCGGCTACGACTACGGTGCGGCGTGGAGCACGCTGTACGACGGCAGCAACGCCGGTCGTCTGTCCGGGCTCGAGGTCACCCTTGTGCCGGCCGGAGTCGTGGTGCTCGCCCCGCTCTGCGCACGCCGAGTGGCGGCGGGTGGGGCCCGGAAGTGGCTGTCGGCCGTCGGACTGGGCGCCGGCGCGATCGCCCTGGGGACCACCAAGTTCCCGGACGAGGTACCGGAGGACTGGGGCCGCACCGGCTTCGAGACGCTGATGTGGATGCTGCACCTGCTCGGCGGCGCTGTCTGGCTCGGCGGACTGGCGGGCCTCGCGCTGCTCGCCCTGCCGGGCGCGATCGCCCCCGCCGACCGGGAGGCGTTCTGGTCGCCGTCCATACGCCGCTTCTCGGTCGCCGCGATGAGCTGCGTCGCCGCCATCGCCCTTTCGGGGCTGTTCCTGTACTGGGAGCATGTGGACGGTCCCTCCCAGCTGTTCACGACGATGTACGGGCGCGTGCTCGGCGTGAAGATCCTCATCTTCGGTGTCCTGCTGCTCCTCGGTGCCTTCAACCAGTTCTGGCTGCACCCGAGGCTCGACGCCCTGCGTGCCGCGGGCGACGCGCGTCCGTTGCGCACGATCCTCGTACGGGAGTTCCCCATCGTGGTCACCGTCGAGACGCTCCTCGGGACGGCGTTGCTGTTCGTCGCACCCTTCCTGCACGGCTCGGCGCGCAACCAGGCCTTCCAGGCCGACGTGGCCAGGCACTCCACGGTCCTTCCCGGCGAACTGCCCAAGCTCGCGCCCAAGGAGGTGAGCGCGGCCACGTGGATCTGGGGAACGACCGAAACGCTCGTTCTCATCGCCCTGTTGGTCGCGGGTTACTGGTTCTCCGGCAGGCTCGCCCGCCGGCGGGCCGCCGCCGCGCAGGGCACCGTGACGAGCAGTCCCGGCGACCTCGTCCAGGCGTAGTGAGCGCGCCGGGGCGCGGGCGGCGATCCGCCCGTGCCCCGGGCCATCGCGAGCGGGGGACTCCGCGGCGCGCCGCCGTTGGACGTCGTTCAGATCGGCGACGAGGTTTGCTCGAGCGTCCTGGATGCCGCGAGAGCGGCGCCGGCCGCCCTTGCCCCAACGGTCGGCTGAGGCGCTCCGGTGCGGACCGCGCCCGCCCACGGGGGCACATCAAGCCCGGCCCCGCAGGCAGCGAACCGTCGCCTCGCACGGTTCAAGCACGTTCTCGGCGTGGCGAGGGCCGCGTGTTCCCGTCGGACGGTTCCGGCAAGGGCGGTGGAGGAGAGGTGGACGGCGAGACGGCGACGGCGGGGCCTCCGCCGTGTGACGTCCTCGTGTCTGCGGCGGTCGGCGCACGGGTGTTGAGCCGGACGGACAGATGGTGGACCGCGGCGCCGAGAGCCGCACCCAGAATCGGCGCGACCAGGTAGGCGGCGAGATCGGTGGTCTCTCCGGAGAAGGCCGTGGGGCCGAACTGGCGGGCCGGGTTGACCGAGCCCCCGCTGCGAGGTCCGAAGAGTGCGATCACGAGCCCCACGGACAGTCCGACGGCACAGGGCAGCAGGCGGATGAGCCCGGGGTGGGCCAGGAAGAATCCGATGACAAGGGTCAGGGCGGCCATGCCGCCCGCCTCGGCGAGGAAGACGGAGGCGGGCTGCCAGGTGGGCGCGGGCCTGATCGCGGCGTGCGCGACCGACGGTAGGGAGACGGCGCGCCCCCACGTGAGGCGGGCGAGTCCCGTACCGGCTGCGGATCCCGTGAGCTGGGCGAGCACGTAGGGCAGTACACGACGGCCGGGGAAGGCGTTCATCAGCCACAGGGCGATGGTCACGGCGGGGTTGGCGTGCCCTCCACTGCGCCGTCCGGGAGGGCTGAGGATCAGGCCGGTGAGGATGATCCCGCTGAGCACGCCGATGACGGGGAGTGCGACGTCCAGGTCGGTGATGTAGAGGGCGGAGCCGGGGGCGCGCAGCCACCGGACGACCGTCACCGCGAGGAACAGCAGAATGGTGGTGAGTACGAACTCGTCGACGGCACGTGCCAGGGGCGGCCGTCGTGCGAGTGAGGAAACGATGCCCACCTTGATCTCCTGGTGTCGGGTGTGCCGGCCGTTCCGACGACGCATGGGCGGCCAGGGACGGGATCCGGCGGGTGGTTCGCTTCCGCCTCCGTGGTGCGCGGACCGTGGGACTCCGGACGCGTAGACGCGCGGACCTGCCCGCGTACGCCGAGGGGCGCCAGGTGCGCACGGGTGCTTCGTCGTCACACCCACGACGCTACGTTTCCAGTGGTATGGGGGTATGGTCCATTTACATGGCAGATCCCCGGACCAAGTCCGCGGCCGCCCCACCTCTCGCGTTCGGCGCCGACCTCCATCTGGAGCTGCGCGGGCCCGGCCTACGTGCAGGGCTCACGGAGGCCTTGAGGGAGGCCGTGCGCACGGGGCGGCTGGCACCCGGCAGCCGGTTGCCGGCCTCCCGCTCACTCGCCGCGGATCTCGGTGTCTCGCGCAACACGGTGGTCGAGTCGTACGCCGAACTGGTCGCGGAGGGCTGGCTCACCGCCCAGCAGGGCTCCGGGACCCGGGTGGCCGCCCGGGCGAAGCCGCACAGGGCCGCGTCCGAAGCCCCCCGAGCGAGGCCGGACGCGCACCGTGCCAGGTACGGCCTGCTGACGGGTTCGCCGGATCTCGCGAACTTTCCGCGCACGCAGTGGCTCGCCGCGGCCCGCCGGGCACTCACCGCCGCGCCGAACGACGCCTTGGGCTACGGCGACGCCCGCGGCCGGGTGGAACTGCGCACCGCGCTCGCCGACTACCTGGCGCGGGCCCGCGGGGTGTACGCCGAACCGGAGCGGATCGTCGTCTGTTCCGGTTTCCATCACGGTCTGGCGCTGATGGCTCAGGCACTCAGGGCGCGACGGGTACGGGCGGTGGCCGTGGAGGCCTACGGCCTCGGCCTGTATCGCGACCTGCTGACGAACGCCGGTCTGCACATCCCGGCCCTTCATGTCGACGAACACGGCGCACGCACCGACGACCTGGCCCGACTGCGAGGAGTGGGCGCGGTGCTGACGACTCCGGCGCACCAGTACCCGACGGGCGTCGCGCTCAGCCCGGAGCGGCGCGCGGCGGCCGTCGACTGGGCGCGTGCCACGGGTGGCCTGATCCTGGAGGACGACTACGACGGGGAGTTCCGGTACGACCGTCAGCCGGTAGGGGCCCTGCAGGGCCTCGATCCGGAGCGGGTGGTCTACTTCGGTTCCGTGAGCAAGTCCCTGGCCCCCGGGCTACGGCTCGGATGGATGGTGCCGCCGGAGGAACTCGTTGCGGAGATCGTGGCGGCCAAAGGACACGGCGACTACATGACGAGCGCCCTGGAGCAGTTGACGCTCGCGGAGTTCATCACCTCGGGCGGCTACGACCGTCATGTGCGCTCGATGCGGCTGCGCTACCGGCGTCGCCGCGACGAACTGGTCACGGCCCTGCGGCGGAGAGCCCCCGGCATTCGTGTGACCGGCATGGCGGCAGGGCTGCAGGCGGTCCTCGAGCTGCCGCGGGGAACCGAGAGCTCGGTGGTCCGGGCGGCGGCCCGAGAAGGGCTGGCGGTCGGCGGGTTGAGGCAGTTCGGCCACGAAGCGGCCGACTCCGGGTGGCGGTTGCCCGAACGGGACGCCCTGGTGGTCAACTACGCGGCGCCCTCGGACAGCGCGTGGGCGGGTGCACTGGACGCGTTGTGCAGGGTGATGCCCTAGAAAGTGGCTCCGAGGAGGGAGCGTTGTGCCTTGGCCGCGGGTGGCGTGGTCCTGCGGGGTGTCGGGCGCTGGGGCCGCCGGCCTCGATCGGGAAGGAGGCGTGGGGAGGACTGGCCGGAAGCCGGCGCGATCCGTCAGCCGGTGGGTCGTGCCGTCGCGGTCCCGTGATCCGTTCCCACGGACTTCTCCAGGTGGGCGAGCGCGTCGGCGGCCGTGTCCGCGACGAAGACGAGTTCTGCGAGGGGCGAGGGCAGGAACCCCTCGTCGTCCATGCGCCGGAGCTGGAGGATCAAACCGTCGTAGAAGCCGGCCGTGTTCAGCAGCACCACGGGCTTGTCGTACAGCCGGTGCTTCCTCAGCTCGAGGACCTCGGTCGCTTCGTCCAGGGTGCCCACGCCTCCGGGCAACACCACCAGGGCGTCGGACACTGCAAGCAACCGCGCCTTGCGTTCGGCGAGGTCCTCGGCGAACGTCATGTCGTCGGCGTCCTTCCTGGCACACTTCCGAAGGAAGTCGACCGAGACGCCGATCAGCCGCCCTCCCGACTCCCGTACGGCGTCGGCGACGACCTTCATCAGTCCGGTATCGGACCCGCCCCACACCAGGGTGTGTCCCGCCCTGCCGATCAGGTCCCCGAACTCACGGGTCGGCCGGGTGTAGAGCTCGTCGAGATCACCGGCCGAGAGGAAGACACCGATGTTCATCGCAGTGGGCGCTGTGGCGGTCATGACCTGACCGTATGCGCGCGTCCGTCCAAACGCGCGGACCATTTTCCGGGCGAGAGAGCGGACCACTTCGCACCCGGCAGGACGACGGTGACCGGCCCGCTCCGGGCTGCGCCTGGCGGATCGCGTCGTCGAAGGTGCCGTGAGGGCTGCCGGTCGGCTCGTGCTTCGGGGCGGTTGTGCGGCCCCGGGGAGCCCCCTTGCCGATCGGGAGGGGGGCTCCGGCCGAGATCGGTTCAGTCGCCGCGGGAGTCCGAGCCGTAGGCGGCGGCGATGTCCTTGGACGTCCCCCACCGGCTGTAGGTGGGCGACTGGGGCCAGCCCTCGGGCGAGTCCTGCCACTCCTCCTGCCTCCCGTACGGCAGGAGGTCGATCAGCGCGAAGGTGTGGCTGAGCTGCTCGGTGCCCCGGCCGTCGGTGTGCCAGGTCCGGAAGACGGTGTCGCCGTCGCGCAGGAACACGTTGACCGCGAAGCCTCCGTCGGGCGGTGCGCCGACGTCGGCCCCGAAGGCGCTGTCGGCAGTCGAGTACCACGCCATCCGGTTTCCGACCCGCTGCTTGTAGGCGAGTGCCTCCTCGATGGGGCCCTGGGTGACGATGACGAATCGCGCATCGTAGTTGTCCAGGAACTCCAGGCGGGTGAACTGCGCGGTGAACCCCGTGCAGCCCGGGCACTGCCACTCCTTCCCGGCGAACCACATGTGGTTGTAGACGATCAGCTGCCGCTTGCCCTCGAAGACGTCCGCCAGCCGAACGGGGCCGTCCTCGCCCTCGAGGGTGTAGTCGGGCATCTCGACCATCGGCAGGCGACGTCGCTGGGCGGCGATCGCGTCGAGTTCGCGCGTCGCGGCCTTCTCCCGGGCACGCAGTGCCTCGAGTTGGCGCTCCCACGTTGCGGCGTCGACGACGGGTGGTAGTGCGTGGGTGGTCATGGTCCCTGGTCCCCTTAAAGAGCTCGTGCGCAGCTTTCGCTTGTGCAGAGGCAGACCCCGCTCGGCGCCGGAACTCATCGCTCGCCCGCCGACGATTTCAGCAGGGGGCGGCGGCAGCAGTGCGATGCCGGAGCCCGTCAGCGGACGACGTCGAAGACGTTCTTCTGCAGCCCGTTGGCGTAGACCTCGTGTTCGACCAGCTTCAGCTTCTGGGTGTCCTTGTCCGTGGTGCTGAACAGGCGCTTGCCCGCGCCCAGCAGCAGCGGAAAGACGAGCAGGTGGTAGCGGTCGATCAGGCCCGCGTCCGAAAGGCTCTGGTTCAGGGAGGCGCTCCCGTGGACGATGATCGGGCCTCCCTCGGTCTCCTTGAGCGCCGCGACCTGGTCGAGCGAGCGCAGAATCGTGGTCTCGCCCCAGTTCGCGGTCAGTCGGTCCTCGGCCAGGGTGGTGGAGACGACGTACTTCGGCATCGCCTTGTAGTCGGCGAACTCCTCCATGTCCGGCCACACCGGGCTGAACACCTCGTAACTGACCCGGCCGAGCAGGATCGCGGTGGATTCCTTCTGCTCCTGCCCCTTGATGGCGTACGCCTCGGGCACGAACTCGACGTTCTTGAAGGTCCATCCGGAGTTCCGGTAGCCGGGTTCGCCGCCGGGGGCCTCCACGACGCCGTCGAGCGACATGAAGGCGGTGCTGATGAGAGTACGCATTCGGGTCCCCTTGATGAGTCGTGTCCGGTCTGCGGTGCTCGGCGTGCACGTCGACCGCGCAGGCCGCCGGGCTCGGGTGCGATACGGCGACCGGGCGATGCCGTCGGCCGTCCGGAGCGGACTCGTCGACGTTCAGCGCACTTCCAGCATCCAACCGACAAAAAAAATTGTCAAGGCGATCTGAGTTGTCGGTTGCGGAGCCGCCGGGTCCGGGCCGCCGGTGCCTGGGCCGCCGGTGCCTGGGCCGCCGGTGCCTGGGCCGCACGGAGGCCGTGTCGTCGGCACCGGTGTCGACCGGGTGTAAAGGCGGGCTCGTCGTCCCCGTCGGCGGCATCGAGGGGGACTGTGTGCGCCCCGAGCCCCCTCCCCGGTCGGGGAAGGGGCTCGACGGTGTCCGGCGACAGTTCCTGACCGTCCGCACCCCCTCGCTGCGTCGACGCCCCCGGGAACTCCCGGCAACTCCAGGGGCGGCGACCGGTGGGGACGGTTACACAGGCACGACGTAGGGGAAGCTGCCGCTCCTCAGGTGCTCGGCGACGGACGGCTTGAGACCGGCCGGCACGGCCGTGCCGGACACGAGGGAGAGCATCGCCTCCGGTGCGTTGTCGGCCAGGGTGCGGCCGTTGCGTACTACGAAGCCGTAGATGGCGGGGGTCCCGACGACGTAGGGGAGCACGTCCGGGAACAGTTGCCGGGCCACGATCCGTCCGTAGCCCTCCGGGTCCGCGCTGGTCCCGGTGGCGGCGACGACCGCCGCGACCTGACCGGCGATCTCCTCCCCGGCGGCCGCGAGGTCCGCCGAGGGATGCCGGGTGTTGGCCGGGTTGGAGAAGTCGGTGTCGCCCGGCCAGAAGATCGGCCACATCATCGGATGCCCGCCGCGGTTGATCTGCCGCCAACCGCCTGCGTCGGTGGCCAGCTTGGTCGCGCACCACACACCGATATCGGCTCCGGGGTGCAACTGTGCGTGCTCATGCGGCACTTCGAGCACGATCGACTCCACGGTGGTGCCGGTGAAGCTGTTACGGGCCTCCTGCGGGCGCCAGTCCGAGAGGTCCACGGCTGTTCCCTTCGCCACCGCCCCGTTGACGACGGCCAGCAGGGACAGGTCGATATAGAACGAGTCGGAGATGCGCCCGGCCCAGAGGCGGGTGCCGTCCGCCGCGGCCGTCCGACCGGTGCGGCCTTCCAGCACGAGTTCGCCGTCGGCGGAGTCCTCGCGCGCCTCGTCGCCGGACAGGACGTGCAACCGCAGTGTCTGCGCGCCGTCCGGGTCGGGTTCGCCGAAGGAGACCCGATAGGTCAGGGTCTCGAATTCGGCGCCGTCGAAATGAACCTTGAATTCGTAGCGAGCCTCCGGGTGGAACCCGGGCCGCGCATACACGCCGGTGATATCGGAGTTGACGTCCATGACGAACACCGTGCTGTGTTCGCCGGGGAACACGTAGAGGTCGTCGATGAACAGCTGACCGTTCTGGGCGGCCTGTGGAGTGTCGAGATGGTGGGACATGGTCGGTCCTTACTGCTCTCGTTCACGCATCGGGTGGGAGGACGGGGCGAATCCGAATGCCCTTTTCCTGTTCGGCAGGTCGGGAAGGGGTTGCGTGCCGTTGCTCCCTTGGGGTCGGGGCGCTCTCGCGCGGGCCGCCCGCGGCTGAATCGGCAGGGCAGGCTCTCTTGGGACCGGGTGTCGTCGGGTGGGCGCCCGTATCGACGGAATTCGGCCCTCGGCGGCTCTCCTGCCGTCCACGCGGCGGGAATTCATGACCATCACGGTGCCGAACCCGCCTGGAGATCGCGATTCACAATGTTTCGGCCGTTCTTTCCGGACGACTCCCATCCTCGTCGGGCAGGCGACGGTCCGGTACCGGCCGATCGGGAATGCCCTCATAATCGGGGGTTATGAGTACTTCGCCTCCCGACCTCAGCAGTCTCCAGTTGCTGACATTGGTGGCCGAGCTGGGCAGCCTGGGCCAGGCCGCCGAACGCATGGGGATCAGCCAGCCCGCCGCGAGCAAACGCCTGACCCTGCTCGAGCGCCGCCTGGGGCTGACGCTGGTGAACCGCGACACGCGCGGCTCGGTGCTGAGCACCGAGGGCAAGGCCGTGTGCCAATGGGCGGGGCGGGTGCTTTCCGAAGTGGATTCGCTGATGGTGGGCGTCGCGGCGCTGCGCGGCGACCGCGCCGTCGACCTGCACCTGGCAGCCAGCATGACGCTGGCCGAACACTTCGTACCCGGGTGGCTGGGCACACTGCAGCGGAACTCGCCCGATGTATACGTCAGCCTCAAGGTGACCAATTCCGAACAGGTCGCCACGCTCGCCGCGAGCGGCCGGATCGGCCTGGGGTTCACCGAGGCGCCGACCGTGCCGTCCGGGCTCGACTCACGCCAGGTGGGCAGTGACCGGCTGGTCGTCGTGGTCGCGCCGCAGCATGCCTGGGCGCGGCGGCGGGAGCCGGTGGACCCGGCGGAGCTGGCCCGTACCCGCCTGATCGTCCGCGAAGCGGGTTCAGGCACCCGCGAGACGCTCGAGCGTGTACTTGCCGGCTCCGGCGTCGAGCGGGTCCGGCCGCTGATGGTGCTGGACGCCAACGCCGCGGTGCGCAGGGCCGTGGCCGAAGGCGCCGGTCCCGCGGTGCTCAGTGCGGTCACGGTCCAGGAGGATCTGGCCGAAGGGCGCATCGTGGAGGTCCCGGTGACGGGGGCCGATCTGCGCAGGCGGCTTCGTGCCGTGTGGCCGAAGGACCGCCCGCCCACCGGCGCGGTCGGGGAACTGCTCCGCATCGCGGTACGGACGCCCCGCGAGGACCCGTCAGGCTCGACCGGGCCGGCAGCGGCCCAGGGCAGCGGGGCCACACCGCCCCTGTGACGCGGGGTTGGTCCGACCCGAGAGCCTCGAGGTTCCTGCGGTGCGCGTCCCTGCCGCGGCGCGGCTCACCGGTCTCGGGTGCGCCCGACGCTTCCCGATACCGCCCGGTCGCGGTCGGCCCGGCCTACGCCCCCAGCCGGCGCGCCGCCGGTTGGAGTTCTTCGGCCGATCCGGGGGGCTCCACGAGCAGTCCCCCCTCTCCTGGCCCTGGTGGAACACGCGCAGGCGCGGGCCGTCGGCCGTCACGCGCAGTTCCTTCCAGGGGTGGCTCCACAGCAGGCCGGCGTGCTCCCACAGATGCAAGGTGCGTGTGGTCAACCGCAGTTGGTAGGGGGGATTCTCATGCGGGGCGGCGGCCCGCTGCGGGGCCGACGGCGGCCGCACGGTGTGCGCGCCGAGGACGATCTCATCCGGCGCGACAGCCTGCGCGCGGACACCGTCCTCGTGGCCCGACCGCGCACCCGATCATGCCACGAAGCCACCCGACACCGCGGCGACAGGGACCACGAGCCACCAGGTCAGATGCGCGGTGTAGCCCTCGATGAGGATCACCACGGTCCCCAGGGCGGCGGCGGTGATCTTGCCGGAGAGCGCGGCGCGTCGGTTGTGCCGGTGGCGTTCGTCTTCCTCGTTCGTCCGCTCGGGTCCCCGCCGTGCCATGTGGAATCCCCCTGATCCCGCCCTGTACCGCGCGTGATCCGGGCTTCTCCGGCCCCGCGCCACCATAGACGTCCACAGCGCTGCGGGAGTTCACGGAGAACGGGGGACACCTGCGACCGCGGGCCGTACGCCGCGTCCGACCGGGTGGGGCCCGCGGCCCCGGCCCGGTCAGCGCGGGTCGAGGAGCGGTGGGACGAGGGGGACCTCGATGGCGGCCGCGATGTCCTCGGGGGTCATCCTGAACCTCTCCGGGTACAGGTCGCGCCGGGTCCGGCGGGCCGGTTCGGTGGTGCGCCACATATAGAGGCACTGCCGGCACTGGAGCACGTCCCACACGCCGGGCACGGGCGAGGTGAAGACCGTCTCGACGGTCTCATGGGCGCAGCGGGGGCAGATCGAAGAGGCGGCCATGGCGGGCACTTCCTTGCGGCTGGGACTGGACGGGGGTCAGCGCCGGGCGGCGAGCTGCTGAAGCCTGGTGAGCCATTCGCCCGTCTCGGGCAGGTCCTTCACCTGGTTGCTGAAGTTGCCCCGCCGGTCGGATCCGGTGGGAGTGGTGGCGTCGATGATCAGCTTGTCGAGGATGCCCGGGGCATCGGCCTGCGGGGCCAGTTCCATCACCGGCATGTTGGGGATCCGGATCAGGTCGCCGGCCGGGTTCATCTTGGTGGACAAGGCCCACATCACCTGGGGCAGGTTGAAGGGGTCCACGTCCTCGTCGACGACGATGACGGTGGCCGCGTAGCCCAGGCCGTGCGGCGTCGTCAGCACCCGCGTGCCGACCGCCTTGGCGAAGCCGCCGTACCGCTTCTTCGTGGACACGATGACGACCAGGCCGTGGGTGAACATGGCGTTGACCGCCTGCACTTCGGGGAAGTCCTGCTTGAGCTGCTGGTAGATCGGCACGCAGGTGTTTGGGCCCATCAGGTGGTCGATCTCCGTCCACGGCATGCCGAGGTAGAGATGCTCGAAGACCGGGTCGGTGCGGTAGGAGATCCTGTCGATGCGGATGACGGTCATCTTGCGGCCGCCGGAGTAGTGGCCGGTGAACTCGCCGAAGGGCCCCTCGATCTCACGCCTGCGGCCCTCGATGACGCCCTCGACGACGACTTCACTGCCCCAGGGCACCGGCAGCCCGGTGAGTGGGGCCCTGGTGATCGGTGCGGGGGCACCGCGCAGCGCGCCCGCCATCTCGTACTCGTTCTCGTCGTACTTCATCGGGGTCGAGGCGACGATGGAGATCACCGGGTCGTTGCCGAGCGCGAGCGCGACCGGCAGGTCCTCGCCCCTCTCCTCGGCCTTGCGCAGGTGCTGGGCTATGTCGTGCATCGGCACCGGCTGGAGGGCCAGTCTGCGCTTGCCCTTGACCTCGATGCGGTAGATGCCGACGTTCTGGTTCCCGAAGTTCTGCGGGTCCCCGGGGTCCCTGGAGACGACGGCGGCCTTGTCGATGTAGAAGCCGCCGTCGCCGTCGTTGAGCCGGATCAGCGGGAGCACCTGGAAGATGTCGACCTCGTCGCCGTCCATGGTGTTCCGGCCCCACGGCGGGTTGTCCCGCCACTCGGGTCGGACGGGGAAGTCGGCCCAGCGGCGGATGAACTCCGCCACTTGTTCCTTGGTGCCGGTCTCCTTGGGAAGGCCGAGCGCGAGGGCGTGGTTGGCCCAGGAGCCGTGCACGTTCATCGCGATCCGGGCGTCGGTGAAGCCCTTGACGTTGTCGAAGTACAGGGCCGGGGCGGCGTCGCCCAGGCGGGGGGCCGCGTTCGCGGCAGCGGCGATGTCCGGCTCGGGCATCACCTCGTCCGTGACACGCAGGAGTTGGCCCTCCTTGTCGAGGGTCTCCAGGAAGCTGCGCAGGTCGTCGTAAGGCATGGAACTCCTTGCCGGTGCGGTGTCCGCCGGCGGGTCAGACGGCGGGTTCGATCGCGCGGGCGGCGCGCATGCCCTCCCAGCGCCTGGCGGCGGGGGCGGGCAGGTCGAACTGGTCGAGGACACGGGCGGTGATGTGGTCGACGATGTCGTCGACCGACCGCGGGTGGTTGTAGAAGGCGGGCATGGGCGGCACCATCCGCACGCCCATCCGGGTGAGGGCCAGCATGTTCTCGAGATGGATCTCGCCGAGCGGGGTCTCCCGCGGCACGAGGACGAGCCTGCGCCCCTCCTTGAGCACCACGTCGGCGGCGCGGCCCACGAGCCCGTCGGCGTAGCCCGCGCGGATCCCCGCCAGGGTCTTCATGGAGCAGGGCGCGACGATCATGCCGTCGGTCCTGAAGGACCCCGAGGAGATCATGGCGCCTTGGTCCGCGGGGGCGTACACCTCGTCGGCCAGAGCGGTGACCTCGCGCACGGAGCGTCCTGTCTCCAGCTCGATGGTGGTGCGTGCCCACCGGCTGAGCACCAGATGGGTCTCGACGTCGGGCAGCAGGGCCAGCCGCTCAAGGAGGCGGACGCCGAACACGGCCCCCGTCGCGCCCGTCATTCCCACGATCAACCGCACGCCGGTCAGCTCCCTTCGCACCTTCGGCAGGATGGAAGGCGGTCGACCTTTTTCGGTCGCCGCAACACCTTCCGTTTCCGACGCTAGCCAGGAATGGGCAGGCCATGGCATTCCTTCGGCGACATGCCATGGACAGAAACGGACAACCGGGATTCGGGCCGGTCCGAGCCCCTTCGGTGCGACCCGAGCGGACCGGTCAGGGCCGCCGCGTGCCCCGGGCGGTGTCGCGGAAGGCGGTCGGGGTCTCGCCGACCCGCAGTCGGAAGAACTTGGTGAAGACCGTGGCGTCCGGGAAGCCGAGCCGCTCGCCGACGGCCGTGGCGGACAGGTCGGTGTGCACCAGCAGTCGTTTGGCCTCCAGCAGGACACGGTCGTCGATGAAGCGCTTGGCGCCGCGGCCTGTGGCGGCGCGCGTGGCCCGGGTGAGGGTGCGCACGCTGTAGCGGAGATCCCTGGCGTAGTCCTCCACGCGGTGGCTGCGGGTGTAACCGTCCTCGACCGCCCGCCGGAACCGGCGGAACACCTCGGTGCCCGTCTCGGCGTCGCTTCGGGGGCCGCGCAGATGGGCGAGGCGCAGGACGAGGGCGGTGAGCAGGTGGCGGAGCACCTCGATGTGGACGTCCGGCGGCAGGTTCGCCGGCCTGCGGTACTCGCCGGCCAGCAGTGCCAGCAGGGTGGAGAGGGCGTCGCCTGCCGCGCCCTCGGGAATCAGTGGCCCCTGCGGCGGCCGGTGGGCGATGTCGGCGGTCAGGGCGGCGGGCCCGAGGAAGCCGGGCCGGATCAGGATGACGACGCCCTCGGCGGCGGCGAGGTCGGAGCGGAACTGGTGTACCTGGCCCGGGCGTGCCCACAGCCAGCTGCCTTCGCCCAGCCGGTGCTCGGTGAAGTCCAGCGAGTACTCCAGTACGCCGGACCGTACGGCGATCAGTTCGTGGAAGGCGGCCCGGATGGGGGAGTACGGGTCGACGCCGTGACCCGCCGCGCGAGCGAGCAGCCCGGGGAAGTCGAGCACCTCCACCCCGGGCGGAGCTCCCACCGACGATGTGTAGGGGACGTCCGTCAGCTCGGGCTGTCCGTTTCTGTCCGTGCCGGGTCCCGGGGGAGATGCCACGGCCTTCTATTTTACGGTCGGCCCGTCCGTCAGGGGGTTGTGCGGTGGCCGAAAAAATACCGGTTCTCCGATATGCGCGACGAGGCGACTCCGGCCCGGGCGAACGTCGGCCCTGCCGAGGCCGAACCGGGTGGTCCGGGCGGAGTCGGGGGTGTCGCAGGGGCGACCGAGGTCCCGTGCCCGGCCGTCGACGCTCCGGGCGCGGGCGCGGGGGCGCCCCGGGGCCGTGATCCCGCTTGCGACCTGGGCCCGAGAGACTTGTAGTGGAGTAAAGGGCCAGGTGAAGGCGGTCAGGCATGCGTGGGCATGCGCACGCCAATCGCCGCATGGGGGCTTCATGCCGTCCGCAAGACGTGACGAGGGATGGCGATGCGAACGAACATCATCCGCAGCGAGCGCATGGTCGTCAGCTTCGACGTGGTGAACGGCTGGACCGTTCTGGAGGTCGACGGCGAGATAGACGTCCACACCTCGCCCAGGATCCGCGAGGCGGTGATCAAGCTGCTCGACGAGGGGCACCGCCACCTCGTCCTGGACCTGTGCTTCGTCCCGTTCCTGGACTCCGTGGGCCTCGGGGCGGTGGTGGCCAGCACGAAGCGCGTCCGCGAACACGGGGGTTCGCTGCGTATCACGTGTCCGTCCGGACGGTCGCGCAAGGTCTTCGAGATCAGCGGCCTCCACGACGCCTACGAGTTCTACGACTCACCGGAGGACGCGACGCTCTACGCTCCGTCGGTCGACGGACTGGTGCACTGGCCGGACGGCTGAGTGCGCCACCGGCAGGGGTCGCGTGAACGGCGGGGGCCTGCCGCCCCTGCCGGATTCCTGTTGCCTTCGCCCGCGGCCGGCTCGCCGCACCTCAGGCAGGTGTGCGACGCCCCGGCCCCCTGACGGCGGGGCATCCGGCGTCAGCGGACCGCCCCGGTGCGCCGCGTTCATACCGAGGACCGGCACGGCCCCGCGCACGGAACGCGGGGCCCGAGGCCCCCTGCCGTCTGCTGCCACCAAAAGGCGCAAATGGGGTTGTTCGGCCATTCTGTGTGTCGAGAAGGAAGCCCTGCCCGATCTTCTCGTGATCGGCCACGGGCGACCCGGACATCACCACCCCACGTCGCCGACAGGGAAAGGTCCGCATGTGATGAACGCAGACGAGCCAGGGGCCGAGAGCGAGCCACGACGACCCGGGGCCGTGCTCGCAGCGACGAGCGTGGCCCTCGCGGCACTCGGTGCGGCGTCGCTGGTCTCGTGCACGAACAACAACGACAACGGCGGTGGGACGGTCAGCCCGCGTCCCACACCGCCGAACACCGCGTCGTTCTCGGGCACACCACCTTCCGCTCTGGCATCGCTGGCCCAGTCCGCCGAGGCGTCCGCCCGCGCGTCGGCATCGGCCGCGGAATCCTCTCTCTCGGCCCGCGCCTCCGAGTTCGAGGCCTCGGTGTCCGCCGACACCGCACGCAACGCCACGACCGCCGAGAACGAGCTCAAGCATGTGCAGGGGAGGGGGAACGCACTCTCCGACGTCAGCATGTCCGGCATGCCCAGGACCCAGACCGGTGGTGTCCTCGCCGTCCTGCTCACCATCACCAACAACACCGACCAGAAGGCCTCCTACGCAGTCCAGGTCGACTTCGAGGACGCGGAGGGCCGTGTCGTCGAGACCCGGTACGCCGGTGCACAGAATCTCGCCCCCGGCCAGAAGGAGCAGCCGATCGCCTTCAGCCGCCAGCCCGCCGAGCCGAAGCTGACGCCCCGTCTCGTCAAGGCCCAGCGCTACTGAGCCGGCAGGCGCCGGCCCGTGGGCTCGCCAGATCCCCGGCCGGGCACATGGCCCCGTCCGAGCCCCCTCCCCTGTCGGGCGGGGGCTCGGTGACGTCCGGTGTGCGGCCGTACGGCTTGGCACCCGCGGGCCGGGGAAGCGGTGCTCCCGCCGCCGCCCAGTGGCCTCTCACCCTGACGGCTCGATGGACGTGCGCCGGTGCCCGTGCCCTTCCACGCTGAGAGGAGGCAGCCCGCGTCCGTGCTGTCTCCGGGAAGAACGGCGGCCCGCACGAGCGCGTCGTGAAGGAGCTGACAGCGCATGAGACTTGTCGTTGACCTCAACCGGTGTCAGGGCTACGCGCAGTGCGCCTTCCTCGCCCCCGACGTGTTCACGATGCACGGCGACGAGGCACTGATGTACGACCCGCAACCCGACGACGAGCAGCGGAGGAACGTGCGGCGGGCGGCCGAGGCCTGCCCGGTCAGGGCCATCACGGTGGAGTACGGGGACGGGGCACCGGCCGCGGGAACGGCGGGTGCCTCCCGTGTCGGTTGACGGATATCTGGAGGCGTTCCGAAGCCAAGGTCGCATCGTCGTCGTCGGAGCCTCGCTGGCCGGCCTTCGGGCCGCCGAGGCGCTGCGCGACGAGGGGTTCACCGGCACGCTCACGATGATCGGCGACGAGCCCCACGAGCCGTACGACCGGCCGCCGCTGTCCAAGCAGGTCCTGCTGGGGAAAGTGCCCCCCGACCACACGGCCCTGCCCCGGAGACGGCTGGTGGACGCCGAGTGGCGGCTCGGCGTGGCCGCGACGGGACTGGACCTGGCGGCCAAGCGGGTGCAGCTCTCCGACGGTGACTCCGTGGAGTACGACCGGTTGCTGATCACGACCGGGGTGCGGGCCCGGCCGTGGCCGCGTGAGCTGGAGGCCGAACTGGACGGGGTGTTCGTGCTGCGCACCCGGGACGACGCGACACGACTGCACCACCGGCTGAAGGCCGGACCCCGCGGGGTGCTGGTGATCGGGGCCGGATTCACCGGCTCCGAGATCGCCTCGGCCTGCCGTGAGCGAGGGCTTTCCGTCACGGTGGCGGAGCGCGGCGCGGCGCCTTTGGTGGGTGCCCTCGGCGGTGTGGTCGGCGAGGTGGCCGCGGAGCTGCAACGGTCCCACGGCGTCGATCTGAGGTGCGGTGTGCAGGTCACAGGGCTGGAGGGGGACGCCGCGGGCCGGGTGCGCACAGCGCACTTCTCCGACGGCGCCGCCGTCGAGGCCGAGGTGGTCGTCGTCGCGCTGGGCGCCACGCGCAACACGGAATGGCTGGCGGACTCCGGGCTCGGTGCCGGTCCACGGGGGATCGCCTGCGACGCCGGATGCCGCGCCTTCGACGTACGGGGCATCGTCACCGACGACGTCTTCGTCGCCGGTGATGTCGCACGCTCCCCGCATCCGCTCTTCGGATACCAGTTCCTGTCCCTGGAGCACTGGGGCAACGCGGTCGCGCAGGCCGAGATCGCGGCCCACAACATGGTCAGCGCCAGCACCGACCGCCGTCCCCACCTGTGGATGCCGTCGTTCTGGTCCGCGCAGTTCGGTGTCAACATCAAGTCCGTCGGCGTCCCGCCCATGGCCGACCAGATCATCGTCACCCAAGGGTCCCTCGCCGAACACCGCTTCACGGCGGCCTACGGCCACCAGGGCCGCATCATCGCGGCCGTCACCTTCGACCAGGCGAAATGGCTCGACTTCTACGAAAGTGAGATCGAGAGGGCCGCACCCTTCCCGCCCGAATTCCCCACCGTCGACCGGCGGCCCGAGGGGATGCAGCCCGTGCCGGCCGGATTCCCCGATCCGTCCCTGCCCAGCCACGGTCCCACCGTCACACTCAGCGGCCACTCGCCGACCGAC
Source organism: Streptomyces sp. NRRL F-5122 (assembly GCF_001507435.1). Lineage (GTDB taxonomy): Bacteria > Actinomycetota > Actinomycetes > Streptomycetales > Streptomycetaceae > Streptomyces > Streptomyces lannensis. The sequence continues at coordinate 309,894 of NZ_LMWH01000254.1, read as the reverse complement.
CGGCGTATCACCTTCACCCCGCGACGCGCCTGACCGCATGCGCCGAGAAGAACGCCGCCCGGCCGCAGCACTCGGAAGGAACCCGCCATGACGTCGGTCGCGCTCCTGCACCGGATCACCGACTTCGCCAATCGCCCCGACCCGTATCCGCTCTACGCGGAGCTCCGCAAGACCCCGGTCGTCCGCGACGAGGCCGGTCCCTACCTGGTCAGCACCTACTGGGAGATCAGAAGTCTGCTGCACGACCCGCGCATCAGCTCGGACGCCCGCAATCTGACCGCCGAGGCCGCCAAGGCCACCGGTCAGGACCAGGACCCGGACCTGCCGCCGAACTTCCTCAGGCTCGATCCTCCCGAGCACGACAGGCTGCGCCGGCTCGCCACGGCCCCCTTCGGCCCGCCGGACACCCCCCGCCGGGTGTACGACATGCACGGAGAGCTCACCGATGTGGTCGCCGAGCTCATCGACGGCTGCCGGGGCAAGGAGCAGATCGATCTCGTCGACGACATCTCCTATCCGTTCCCCGTCACGGTGATCTGCCGTCTGCTGGGCGTCCCGCGCGAGGACGAGAAGCTTTTCCACGAGTGGGCCGACACGATCGCGGCCGGGCCCGACCCCGTCGTCACCGACGAGGAGCGCGAGGCCAAGCTGGAATCCGTCCGGCGGGCACGGAGAGAGCTGGCCGGCTATCTCGCCGGACTCATCGAAGAGCGCCGCCGCTCCCCCCGCGACGACATGCTGTCCGCCATGGCCGCAGGCCACGGAGCGGACGGGCGGATGTCACCGGTGGAGGCCGTCACCACCTCCGCACTGCTGCTGGTCGCCGGTCATGAGACCACGGTCAACCTCATCACGAACGGCATGCTCACCCTGCTGCGCAACCCGGACGTGCTCCAGCGGCTGCGGGCGGAGCCCGATCTGGCCGTCCCGCTCGTGGAGGAGCTCCTGCGCTTCGAGCCCCCCGTGCAGATGCTGCCGCAGCGCACCACGCTGGCCGACATCGACATCGCCGGAACCATCATCCCCAAGGGCGCGTCGGTCTACCTCATGCTGGCCTCCGGCAGCCGGGACCCCCAGCGCTTCACCGACGCCGACCGGTTCATCCCCGACCGCTCGGACAACCAGCACCTGGGCTTCGGGCACGGATTGCACGCCTGCTTCGGCGCTCCCCTGGCCCGGCTCGAGGCCCAACTGGCCCTGACCGCACTGGTCCGCCGGCTCGACGCCCCGCGCCTGGCCGAGGACCCACCCCCCTACCGGCCCAACGCCGTGCTGCGAGGTCCCCGTCATCTGCCCATCGCCATCGGCGGGATCAAGGACTGAGGAGGAACCGAGCCCGACCACCCGATTCCCCCGCCGTGAGGAGGCGACCGTGGGACACGCCGTGGGCGACGTGCTGGGCCTGGCGGCCGGTGTGGCGGTGAGCCCGCTCCCCATCGTGGCGATCATCCTGCTGCTGGCCACCCCACGAGGGCGCCTCAACGGCAGTCTGTTCGCGTGCGGCTGGTTGCTGGGCCTCGCGCTGCTCGGCGCGATCATGCTGGCGGTGGGCGGCTCGGGCGGCGCGTCCGCGAACAAGCACCCGGCGGCCTGGGTGGGCGTGCTGAAACTCGTACTGGGAGCGCTGCTCGCCCTGTTCGCCGTCCGTCAGTGGCGCCGCCGGCCGGCCGACGCGGCGCAGGCCCGGCTGCCGAAGTGGATGTCCGCGCTCGACCGCCTCACCCCGCTCAAGGCCCTCGGTCTTGGGCTGCTGCTGTCGGCGGCCAACGCCAAGAACGCCCCTTTGACCCTTGCGGCGGGAGCCTCGATCAGCTCCGCCGGGATCCCCGTGTCCCAGCAGATCGGCGCGCTCGTCGTCTTCGTCGTCATCGCGTCGCTCGGCGTCCTCGCGCCGCCCGCCGTCTTCCTCGCCATGGGGGAGCGGGCCCAGGGCCTTCTCGGTACCTGGCGGGACCGGGCCGTGCGGCACAACGCGGCCGTCATGGCCGCCCTGTTCTTCGTCCTCGGACTCAAGCTGCTCGGTGACGGCATCGGCATCCTGGCCTCCTGAACGCGGCCCGGGAAGGCAGGGGAGGAGGCCGGCGTCCGCCCCGTGCCGGACACGCCCGCGGCCCGGGCCGTGAAGTGCCGGGCCGCGGGGGTCGTCGTCCGATGTGCCGCGGGAACTACTTGCTGACGGCGAAGCGCATCAGTGCGTGCTCGTCGCCCTGCTTGATCTTTCCCGTCGTATTGATCACTTCGAGCTTCCAACTACCGTCGACACGCACGGCCTTGGCCACGGCGCAGCCGTTGTCCTGGGTGAGCAGACTCGGCCAGATGTCGGCGACCTGCTGGGAACTGCCCCCGGTCGCGTCGTAGACCTTGAAACTGATGTTGCGCGCCTTCTGGAAGGAACTGCCCTTCTTGAAGGCGGCGGCGACGAACACGATCGACGTGATCTGGGACGGAATACGGGCGAACTCGACCGTCACGGTCTCGTCGTCGCCGTCCCCGCGCCCGGTCTGGTTGTCGCCACTATGCACCAAGGAGCCGTTGCCCATCGGGTCGAGGGAGTCGAGCCCCGCCAGACGCACCGGGTCCTGACCCTGCATGGCGACCGCGATGAGATCGAGGTCCGTACCGGCCTTGCGGCGGAGCACGCCCATCACACCGCCGCTGGCACCGGCGGTCGGATCCCAGGACACGCCGATGGACAGGTGGGTCACTCCGTTCAGATCAGCGGGGCCGTCTTCCTTCGTGAGCGTAATCATGCGTCGATCATCCTCTTTGCGACGGGGCTGCTACAGACAAAGTCTGCCTGGAACTCGTGGATTCCACAGGGCCGGTGGACCCGTTGACGTTCCTGCGTCCGAAGTCGGTTCCCGGTCGGGGAAGTTGCCGTTGCCGAGGGGAGCCTGCGGCTCCGCGGCGGGCGGGGGCCGTCGCGCGCATCCGTCCGGGCGGCAGAGGCGTCTACGCCGGTATGGACCTGGAGAAGCCACCGCAGCGGCAGTCAGCCGAGGGCTGCCTGACCCTCGCGATCCGTCTGCCCGTGCGGATCGTCGTGTTCGTCCTGGTCGTACCGGTGCGCATGCTGTGGGACGCCCTGGTCGTCGGCGGGCGGTTCGTGCGCGGCACCGTGCTGCGGCCGGTGGGCCACGCCCTGGTGCGGGTGGCATGGGCGGTGCTCGTGTGGCCCTGGGTGACGGTGTGGCGTTACGTCCTCGTGCCGCTCGGCCGGGGCGTCACCTGGCTGGGCCGTGTGCTCGTCGTTGCACCCGCCCTGTGGTTCCACCGTTACGTCCTCACTCCGTTCGGTCGCGGTGCCGCCCGGGTGTCGCGCGCGATCGGCGCCGGGGCGGTGTGGGTGTACGGCCGTGTGCTGACGCCGGTGGGGCATGTCCTTGCACGGCTGCTCAAGGGTGTGGGGTACGTCCTCACCGCCGTCGGGGCCGGTGTCCGCGCGGCGGTGGCGTGGTTCGTGGGTCATGTGGTCGTCGTACCGGCCGGCTGGCTGCACCGGTATGTGCTGACGCCCTTCGGGCACGGTGTCGTCCGGCTCGCGGACGGTGCCGCGCGGCTCGTCCGTGTGATCCTCCACGCCGTCGGCGCCGCCCTGTTCCAGGTGCTGTACGTACTGCTCGTGCTGCCCGCGCTCGCCGTCCGGCGCTGGGTCCTCACCCCGGTCGGTCACGTTCTCGCGGTCGTGGGGCGGGAGATCGCCGCCGCGTTCGGCCACGCCTGGCGCGTCGCCGGACATCTCTCGCTCGCCGTCGGCCGTTTTCTCGGCACCCTCTTGCGGTGGTTCTTCGTGCAGCCGGTGGGCTGGTTGTACCGGACGGTGCTGACGCCGGTCGGGCACGTGCTGCGCGAGACGGTCCTGCGCCCGGCCGTCGAGGCGGCCCGCGCCGCGGGCCGGGCCACGCGGCAGGCGCTGGCCGCGGCGCACGAGTCCGCACGGCAGGCCCGCGCCGACCTCCGGCGCATGCTCTTCGGGGACCCGGGGCAGCCGCAGGCCGTCTCACGGCGGGAACCGAAGTCCGGTGAGACACGTACTCTTGGTAGCAGTACGACCGCTCTCACGAAGGACTGAACGACACTGGGCAAGCGACAGCCCGAAGGCCCGCCGCCCGCACCCGCGGTGCAGCGCATCCGACTGCGCTACACCAAGCGCGGCCGCCTCCGGTTCACCAGCCACCGTGACTTCCAGCGCGCCTTCGAGCGTGCGCTGCGCCGTGCCGAGGTGCCGATGGCGTACTCGGCGGGGTTCACGCCGCATCCGAAGGTGTCGTACGCCAATGCCGCACCCACCGGCACGGGCAGTGAGGCGGAGTATCTGGAAATCGCGCTCACCGAGGCGCGCGACCCGGACAAGCTGCGCGAACTCCTAGACCAGTCGCTGCCCACCGGGCTCGACGTCGTCGACGCGGTCGAGGCCCGGACCTCGGGCCTCGCCGACCGGCTGACGGCTTCCGTGTGGGAGTTGCGGCTGGACGGTGTGGACCCGGTGGACGCCCGGCGTGCGGTCGAGGCCTTCAACACGGCCGAGACCGTCGAGGTCCAGCGCATGACCAAGAACGGCATCCGGACCTTCGATGCCCGGCCCGCCGTCGCGAGCCTTCAGAGCACCGAAAAGCACCGTACGCAGCCCGCCACGGGCCTCGGCTCCGACGGAGCGGCTTCCGTAGCGCACCATGATGGGCCGACGGGCCGGCCCTGTGCGATACTGCGGCTGGTTGTTCGGCACGTGACGCCTGCCGTACGACCCGACGACGTCCTGTCCGGTCTCCGCGCCGTGGCCGACCTGGCGCCGCCGGTCCCCGCAGCGGTGACCAGGCTGGCGCAGGGGCTGTTCGATGAAGAGACCGGCGCGGTGACCGACCCGCTCGCGCCCGACCGCGAGGCAGCAGCGACCGAGCCGATCTCGGCCGCCGCGACTGCCGCCGCGACGGCGCAGAGCTAGGGAAGGTTCCGCGGAGGGACGAACGTCGTAGCGCCGCCCTTGTACTCGGGAGCCACCTGGGTCGGGCAGCGCACCGACCACAAGACTTTCGCCAGGCCGTGCGCGACAAGGCGTACGGAACCGGTGAGACAGGACACAGAAAGCTCCCGTGCGGCGCCCGCGCCCAGGACGGCGGCACCGCGCATCGCGCGAGCCGCGGACGTCACCGGCATCCATGCCGGGCCAGGTGCGGCGCCCGGGAGCCTGACGGGAGATACCCCCGCATGCTCGAACCGATCGAACCCACCGAGGGTTCCGAGAACAACACGCCCAGTGACACCCTGCCGCCGCGCCGCCGCCGTCGTGCCGCGTCGCGTCCGGCGGGACCGCCGGTGATCGCGGCCGACGCAGTAAGCGCCGAGACCGAGACCGTGACCGTGACGGCGCAGGCCGTCCCTGCGGAGGAGACCGCGGAGGCCGTGGAGGCCCCGGAGGTCGAAGAGACCGAAGTGGTGGCCGAGGCGCCGGCTGTCGCTGAGCCCGAGGTGGCTGCTCCGGCTCGTACGCGTCGTCGTGCCGCTCGCCGGGCTTCCGCGCCCGCCGGGCGCCGAGGCGGTCGAGGTGGTTGTGCCCGCCGGTGCCGAGGGTGCCGTCGAGGCGCCTGTGGCTGCCGAGGCCGTTGAGGCTGAGCTCGAGGTGGCTCCAGCTCGTACGCGTCGTCGTGCCGCTCGCCGGGCTTCCGCGCCCGCCGGGTCGCCCGAGACCGTCGAGGCCGCCGAGACCCGGACGTCCGTGGCGGCCGCCGAGCCGCTGGTCGACGAGACGGCAGAGGAGACCCCCGCGGCCGAGGAGGCGGCCCCGCGTCGCGCCCGTCGCCGGGCCACACGTCGTGTGTCCGCGCTCGTCGGCGCACCTGAGGCCGTCGAGGCGCCGGTGGAGGCGCCCGAGGCCGCCGAGACACTCATGACCGCCGAGGCCGAGCCGGCCGTCACCGAGGCGGCCGCCGCGTCGGAGACGGAACCGTCCGCCCAGGAGGCCGCCCCGCGTCGCGGCCGCCGGCGTGCGGCCCGCAAGGCCGCCACCGGATTCTCCGAGCCCGCGCAGTCCGCCGACGACGAGGAGCCGGAGGCCGTGAAGCGGCCCGCGCGGCCCACTGTCGCCGTCTTCCAGGCGCCGGTCTTCACCGAGCCGATGTTCCAGACCCCCGAGCGGGCCGCGGCCGCCGCTGCCGCCGAGGCCGCGGGGCTGGAGGAGGGCGAGGACGAGGCCGAGACCGAGACCGAAGCCGTCGCACCGCGCCGCCGTCGCCGCCGGGGTGGCGACGAGGAGCCCGTGGCCGCGACGCCCGAGACCACCGACGAGGTGGAGGAGGACGAGGAGGAGCCGGAGGAGTCCGCCGAGGGCGAGGAGACCGAGGAGACCGGTTCCCGTCGTCGCCGTCGTCGCGGTGGCCGTCGTCGGCGCCGTGGTGAGGCGGCCGAGGGCGAGTCCGGGCACGGCGACGAGTCCGAGGAGTTCGCCTCCGAGCAGGCGGAGCAGGACGCGGAGGACACCGCCGAGCAGCTCGAGGAGGACGCCGAGGACGCGGAGGAGGACGAGCACCTCGAGGATTCCTCGGGCGGCTCCAGCTCCAGCAGCCGTCGCCGCCGTCGGCGCCGTCGGCGGGCCGGTGACTCCGGTGTCGACGCCGAGCCTTCGTCCGACGACCCGGAGCGCACGGTCGTCAAGGTCCGCGAGCCCCGCAAGAAGGACGAGCGACCCGGTGACGGCACCGACGAGGTGCAGTCCATCAAGGGCTCGACCCGCCTCGAGGCCAAGAAGCAGCGCCGCCGCGAGGGACGTGAGCAGGGCCGCCGCCGTGTCCCGATCATCACCGAGGCCGAGTTCCTGGCCCGGCGCGAGGCCGTCGAGCGTGTGATGGTCGTCCGTCAGAGCGGCGAGCGCACGCAGATCGGCGTGCTGGAGGACGGCGTGCTCGTCGAGCACTACGTCAACAAGGAGCAGTCGACCTCGTACGTCGGCAATGTGTACCTCGGCAAGGTGCAGAACGTCCTGCCGTCGATGGAGGCCGCCTTCATCGACATCGGCAAGGGCCGCAACGCCGTCCTGTACGCGGGCGAGGTCAACTTCGAGGCACTCGGCCTCGCCAACGGCCCGCGGCGCATCGAGTCCGCCCTGAAGTCCGGCCAGTCCGTCCTCGTCCAGGTGACGAAGGACCCGATCGGCCACAAGGGCGCCCGTCTGACCAGCCAGGTCTCCCTGCCCGGCCGTTACCTGGTCTACGTGCCCGAGGGCTCGATGACCGGTATCAGCCGCAAGCTGCCCGACACCGAGCGGGCCCGGCTGAAGACCATCCTCAAGAAGATCGTTCCCGAGGACGCGGGCGTCATCGTGCGCACCGCCGCCGAGGGCGCGAGCGAGGAGGAGCTGCGCCGGGACGTCGAGCGGCTGCAGGCGCAGTGGGAGGAGATCCAGAAGAAGTCGAAGAACGGCGGCAACGCCCCGACGCTGCTGTACGGCGAGCCGGACATGACCGTCCGCGTCGTGCGCGACATCTTCAACGAGGACTTCTCGAAGGTCATCGTCAGCGGTGACGAGGGCTGGGAGACCATCCACGGATACGTCTCGCACGTCGCCCCCGACCTGGCCGAGCGCCTGCAGAGGTGGACCTCCGAGGTCGACGTCTTCGCCACCTACCGGATCGACGAGCAGCTCGCCAAGGCGCTGGACCGCAAGGTCTGGCTGCCCAGCGGCGGTTCGCTGGTGATCGACCGGACCGAGGCGATGGTCGTCATCGACGTCAACACCGGGAAGTTCACCGGTCAGGGCGGCAACCTCGAGGAGACCGTCACCAGGAACAACCTGGAGGCGGCCGAGGAGATCGTCCGTCAGCTGCGGTTGCGCGACCTCGGCGGCATCATCGTCATCGACTTCATCGACATGGTGCTCGAGTCCAACCGGGACCTGGTGCTGCGGCGCCTGCTGGAGTGCCTGGGCCGGGACCGCACCAAGCACCAGGTCGCCGAGGTGACCTCGCTGGGCCTCGTCCAGATGACGCGCAAGCGCGTCGGACAGGGGCTGCTGGAGTCGTTCTCCGAGACCTGCGTGCACTGCAACGGCCGTGGCGTGATCGTGCACATGGACCACGCGCCCGCCGCGCCCGGCACCGGCAAGCGCCGCAAGCGGGGCCGGGGCGGCGCCGAGGCCGAGACGCACGAGGCGGCGGTCACGACCGAGGAGATCGCGGAGGCCGAGGAGACCGAGGCCGAGGTGGCCGCCGAGGCGGCGGCACCGGTCGCGATGCCCGAGCCCGAGTTCGCCCCGGACGAGGAGCTGTACAGCAGCGTCGCCGAGGCCGAGGCGGCCGCCTCCCGCGGTCGTACGCGGCGCCGTGCGACCCGTCGTGCGTCGGCTCCCGCGGGTGCCCCCCGCACCGAGGAGCGTGCACCGAAGTCCCGTACGGACGAGCGTGCGCCGAAGGCACGGGTCGAGGCCGAGGCGGAGCCCGCGGCGGTCGAGGACCCGGTCGTCGAGGCGCCCTCCGCGCCGGCCGAGGAGGAGGCCGCGCCCAAGGGCCGTGCGCGCCGTCGTGCGACCCGCAAGGTGTCGGCACCCGCCGGTTCGCCCGCGGAGAGCGTGGTGACGGTCGCCGAGACCGAGCCGCAGGCCGAGACGCCGGCCGAACCCGCCGTTGAGCAGGCGGCGGAGCCGGCCGAGGCGACCTCCGAGAGCGCCGCTCCGGCCCGCCCGCGCCGCCGTGCCGTGCGCAAGTCCACCGCGCCCACCTCGTCCGAGGAGACGGCCGTTGTGGTCGTCCAGGCGGCCGAGGCGGCCGGTGAGACCGAGGCCCCGGCCGAGGCCGAGGTGTCGGCGCCGGTCAAGAAGGCGGCGCGTACCACGGCGAAGAAGGCCACGGCGAAGAAGGCCGCCACCAAGAAGGCGACGGCCAAGAAGACCGCAGCCAAGAAGACCGCCGCGAAGAAGACGACGGCCAAGAAGGCGGCGGCGAAGAAGGCGGCGGCGGCCGAGCAGCAGGCGCAGCCGGCGGTCTCGGCCACCACGGAGGACTGACCCGGCCCCCGTCCTGGGGGCGCCGCGAGCGAAGAAGCGCGGAACACCGGTGAATTGCCGGTGTTCCGCGCTTCTTTTGTGTGCGGCCGCGCTCTGGCTTTTCATACAAGGTGATCACTTTGCGAACCGGTCGCGCCGAAGGCGAGTCGAACCGAGGTATCTCTCCTGTAACCCTGGAGAAAAATTCTGTTCCTTTGCTGGTAATGTGACTTCGGCCTTGGCGTCACCTTGCGTTGACGATGTGCACGCCGGGCCACAGCCGACGTGCCCGCACGCTCCTTGTTGCCCGGCACACCGGCTGTCGTCTCGCACGGGCCTTCTTTGGGGGGAGGCCCTCCGCGAAATCCGTTCGCCGTCACCAGACACGGGCGAACTGTCAGGGATGCGGACACGCGCGCACAAACGCCGTCCCTCCCCGACGCATGCGCAACGTGGTGCGCCCCTCGAGGACGCCGAAAAGGAGGGGGATGTCGTGTCCGACATTCATGAGCCGATACCTGCCGCCAGACCCGTGATCGGCGACGAGGAGATCGAGGCCGCGGTACGCGTCCTGCGCAGCGGCAGGGTGGTACAGGGCCCCGAGGTGGCCGCCTTCGAGGCGGAGTTCGCGGAACTGGTGGACATGCGGCACTGCGTCGCGGTCAACTCCGGCACCTCGGCACTGCACTTGACGCTGCTCGCCCTCGGCCTCGGGCCGGGCGACGAGGTCATCGTGCCGTCGTTCTCGTTCGCCGCATCCGCCAACGCCGTGCGGCTCGTCGGCGCCGACGTGGTCTTCGCCGACATCGAGCCCGACAGCTTCTGCCTGGACCCGGCGGCGGTCGAGGCCGCCATCACGCCGCGCACCGCCGCGATCATGCCGGTCCATCTGTACGGCCACCCCGCGGCGATGGACCGGATCATGGCCATCGCCGAACAGCACGGTCTGGCCGTGGTGGAGGACGCCTGCCAGGCGCACGCCGCCGCGCTGCACGGAACGCCGGTCGGGGCCTTCGGCACTGCCGGAACGTTCAGCTTCTACCCGACGAAGAACATGCACAGCCTCGAGGGCGGCATGGTCACCACCGCCGACGCGGAGATCGCCCGCACCCTGCGCCTGCTGCGCAACCAGGGCATGGAACAGCGCTACGCCAACGAGATCGTCGGCGCCAACATGCGCATGACGGACGTCTCGGCCGCGATCGGCCGGGTCCAGCGCGCCAAGCTCGAGGGCTGGACCGAGCAGCGCATCGCCAACGCCGCCTACCTGAGCGAGCACATCACCGTGCCGAACGTGGTCACGCCGCGGGTCGCCGAGGGCGCCCGGCACGTCTACCACCAGTACACCGTGCGAGTGCGGGGCGACCGCGACGCCGCCATGCAGCGCCTCGCCGAGGCCGGCGTCGGCAACGCCGTGTACTACCCCACCCCGATCCACCGGCTGAAGCCGTACTGGGAGCCGGACCAGAAGGCCGGCCGCGTCTGGGACCTGCCCGAGACCGAGCGCGCCGCCGCCGAGGTCGTGTCGCTGCCCGTGCACCCCGCCCTGTCCGCGCAGGACCTGGAGCGCATCGTGTCCGCGGTGAACACCCTGGGGGAGGAGCTGTGACCGCCGCCAGATCCCTGCGGGCCGGACTCGTCGGCCTCGGTTCCATGGGGCGTCATCACGCCCGCGTCCTGTCAGGCCTGGAGGGCGTCGACTTCGTCGGCGTCGTCGATCCGATGGGCGACAAGTTCGGCGCCGCCCAGGGCGCGCCGATCCTCGACACCGTCCAGGAACTCATCGCCCTCGGCGTCGACTACGCCGTCGTGGCCTGCCCCACGGCCATGCACGAGGAGGTCGGCCTCCAACTCGCGGAGGCCGGTGTCTGCGCGCTGATCGAGAAGCCGGTCGCCGCCACCGTGGAGGGGGCGCGCCGCCTCGTCGAGGCCTTCGAATCACGCGGCCTGGTGGCCGGTGTCGGACACATCGAGCGGTTCAACCCGGCGCTGCGCTCGCTGCGGGCCCGCCTGGAGGCCGGCGAACTCGGCGACGTCTACCAGGTCGTCACCCGGCGTCAGGGCCCCTTCCCGCACCGCATAGCGGACGTCGGCGTGGTCAAGGACCTCGCCACGCACGACATCGACCTCACCGGCTGGGTGACGGGACGCGAGTACGTGTCCATCGCCGCGCACACCGTCTCCAAGAGCGGTCGCGAGCACGAGGACATGGTCTCCGCGGTCGGCCGTCTCGACGACGGCACCATGGTCAACCACCTGGTCAACTGGCTGAGCCCGCTCAAGGAGCGCTTCACCTCGGTCACCGGCGAGCGCGGATGCTTCATCGCCGACACCCTGACCGCGGACCTGACGTTCCACTCCAACGCCGCGATGACGACCGAGTGGGAGGCGCTCCAGGCCTTCCGCGGGGTCTCCGAGGGTGACATGATCCGCTACGCCATCCAGAAGCGCGAACCGCTCCTCGTCGAGCACGAGCTCTTCCGCGACGCCGTACTCGGCAGGCCCGCCGACATCTGCACGCTCCGGCAGGGGACGCGGACGGTGGAAGTGGCGGCGGCGGTACTGGAGTCGGCGTTGGACAACCGCAGTGTTTCGCTCGAGTCGGAGGACCTGGCTTTCCATGGCCGTTGAGCACCGGCGGTGGTACAGGGCCGACTGCTCCGCAATTCTGCGCGTTCTTCCCCTCAGCGCCCGGCGGTCCACGGCCGCGGGAGACCAGGAGCCGGAAAATGAGCACCGCACCTGATGTCAGCGTGATCGTCGCTGTCTACAACACCATGCCCTACCTGACGGAGTGCCTGGACTCCCTTCTCGGGCAGAGCATCGGCCGGGACCGGCTGGAGATCGTCGCCGTCGACGACGGCTCCACGGACGACAGCGGCGCCGAACTCGATCGCTTCGCGGCCGAGTACCCGGACACCGTGAAGGTGCTCCACCAGGCCAACTCCGGTGGCCCCGCTGCCCCTAGCAACCGGGCGCTGGACATCGCCACGGGCCGCTACGTCTATTTCATCGGCTCCGACGACCACCTCGGCGAAGAGGCGCTGGAGCGCATGGTGGCCTGCGCCGACGAGCACGACTCGGACGTGGTCGTCGGCAAGATGGTGGGCACCAACGGGCGTTACGTCCACCAGGCGCTCTACAAGGAGAACAACCCGGACATCGGGCTCACCGACTCCGCGCTGCCCTGGACCCTCGCCAACACCAAACTGTTCCGGCGGGAGCTGGTCGAGGCGCACAAGCTGCGCTTCCCCGAGAACCTGCCCGTGGGCAGCGACCAGCCGTTCACCATCGAGGCGTGCGTGCGCGCCCGGAAGATCTCGGTGGTGGCCGACTACACCTGCTACTACGCGGTCAAGCGGGGCGACGCCAGCAACATCACCTACCGGGCGGACCACATGGCCCGGCTGCGCTGCACCGCCGAGATCATGGACTTCACGGCCGGGCTGATCGAGGAAGGCCCGCAACGGGACGCCGTCCTGCGCCGGCACTTCACCTGGGAGCTGGCCAAGCTCGTCCAGGACGACTTCCCGGCGCTGGACCGCGCCCTGCAGAAGGACATCTGCGCGGGCATCGGGAAGCTCGCCGACACCTACTTCACCGCCGGGATCCGCGACGCCATGGACGTCAAGCGCCGAGTGCGCATCGCGCTGGCCCGGGCCGGGGCGGTGGACGAGCTGTGCGAGGCGATCACCTCCGAGAAGGAGGACGGCGCACCTCCGTTCGTCGTCGAGGGCGACCGCGCATACGCCCGCTACCCCGGGTTCCGCAGCCCGCTGATCGGCGTGCCCGACCGGGTCTACGAACTCGTGGGCGAGGCGGTTCCGGGACGGCTCGCCAAGGGCACGGAACTGCTCGCCTCGGTATGGGAGCAGCAGGGCGAAGGGCTGACCTACACGGCCTCCGTCAGGGTGCCCGTCCTCGGTGACGTCGACGGCGCCTCTCTGCGGCTCGCCCAGGGCGCCATGCCCAAGTCGGCGGACAAGCCCGGGGCCAGGAAGCTGCCGGCCGACCACAGCCTGCCGGAGCCCACGGGCCGGTGCACGACCGAACCGGCCGAGGACGGTGGCGCCACCGTGCTGCACGCCCGGCTCCCGCTGGAGAGACGCACCGGAAAACTGGGCGTCCGCGTGTATCTGGACGTCGCCGGTTCGACATACGAGATCCCCGTGCGCGGCAAGGACAAGCCCATGCCGCTGTCCCGCCGGTGGGGCCGCGCGGAGGACCCCTACCGGGCGGCGGCCCTGGTGAACGACAAGGGACGCGTGGTGATCTCCACGGCTCGGATGTTCCCGCCGAAGCAGTCATTGGCCTCCCGGGCGAAGGCGGCCCTCGCCCGTCGCCTGAAGTCCCGCTCCGTCGGCTCGAAGCCGAATGGTGCCAAGCAGCCGAACGGTTCCAAAAGGAAGTAGCCACCGTCCATGAACATCTGTGTAGTAGCGCTCGGCAAGATCGGGCTCCCGCTGGCGGTGCAGTTCGCCTCCAAGGGTCACCGGGTCATCGGCGCGGACGTCAACGAGAAGGTCGTCGAGCTGGTCAACGCCGGCACCGAGCCGTTCCCCGGTGAGCACGACCTGGACGTCAAGCTCAAGCAGGCGGTCGACGCCGGGCTGCTGAGCGCGACCACGGACACCGCGTCCGCGGTCGCCGAGTCCGAGGCCGTCGTCGTGGTCGTGCCGCTGTTCGTCGACGCCGAAGGTGTGCCGGACTTCGGCTGGATGGACGCGGCCACGAAGGCGATCGCCCAGGGCCTCAAGCCCGGCACGCTCGTCTCCTACGAGACCACGCTGCCGGTCGGCACCACGCGTACCCGCTGGGCGCCGATGCTGGCCGAGGGCTCGGGCCTGACCCCGGGTGAGGACCTCCACGTGGTCTTCTCACCGGAGCGGGTCCTCACGGGCCGTGTCTTCGCCGACCTGCGCCGCTACCCGAAGCTGGTCGGCGGCATCGACGAGGCGTCGACGGCCCGCGGTGTGGAGTTCTACGAGCAGGTCCTCGACTTCGACGAGCGCGCGGAGCTGCCGCAGGCGAACGGCGTCTGGGACCTGGGCACCGCCGAGGCCTCGGAGCTCGCCAAGCTCGCCGAGACCACCTATCGGGACGTCAACATCGGCCTGGCCAACCAGTTCGCGCGCTTCGCCGACAGCAACGGCATCGACGTCAAGAAGGTCATCGAGGCCTGCAACTCGCAGCCCTACAGCCACATCCACCAGCCGGGCATCGCCGTCGGCGGCCACTGCATCCCGATCTACCCGCGGATGTACCTGTGGAACGACCCGGCCGCCACCGTCGTGCGCTCCGCCCGCGAGGCGAACGCCGCGATGCCGCAGTACGCGGTGGACCTGCTGGCGGCCGCGTACGGCGAACTGACCGGTGTGAACGTCCTCGTGCTGGGCGCGGCCTACCGCGGCGGCGTGAAGGAGACGGCGTTCTCGGGTGTCTTCCCGACGGTCGAGGCGCTCAAGGCGCGCGGTGCCGTCCCCTTCGTCTCGGACCCGATGTACACGGCCGAGGAGCTGAGTGCGCTCGGTCTCACCCCGCACGCCGGTGAGACGGTCACCGCGGCGATCCTCCAGGCCGACCACGCCGAGTACCGCGAGCTGACCCCGGCCGACCTCCCGGACGTCACGGTCCTGGTCGACGGGCGCCGTACGACGGACCCGGAGGCATGGAAGGGCGTGCGCAGGGTCGTCATCGGCGGCTGAGGACACGCGTACGCAACGATCTTGTGGCCCCGCCCCGCGCACACCGGGGCGGGGCCCATGTGTAGAAGGGTTTCCCATGACCTGGCTGATCACGGGTGGTGCCGGCTTCATCGGCTCGCATGTCGTGAGGTCGATGACGGACGGCGGCGAGCGCGTCGTCGTCCTCGACGACCTGAGCACGGGCCGGGCCGAGCGGCTGCCGGACGGCGTTCCGCTTGAGGTCGGCACGGTGCTCGACCGTTCCGTCGTGGACCGGGTGCTGCGTGAGCACGCCGTCACCGGCATCGTGCACATCGCGGGCAAGAAGCAGGTGGCCGAGTCCGTGGAACGGCCGCTGTACTACTACCGCGAGAACGTGGAGGGCCTGCGGGTCCTTCTCGACTCGGCCGTTGCCGCGGGCGTCGGCCGCTTCCTCTTCTCCTCCTCCGCCGCCGTGTACGGCATGCCCGACGTCGACCTCGTCACCGAGAAGACGCCGTGCGCGCCGATCAACCCGTACGGCGAGACCAAGCTCGTCGGCGAGTGGCTGGTGACCGCGGTGGGCGGTCGGCACGGGATGGCGACGGCCTCGCTGCGCTATTTCAACGTGGCGGGCGCGGCCACGCCCGGCCTGGGTGACGACGGCGTCTTCAACCTCGTCCCGATGGTCTTCGAACGCCTCACCGCCGGTGAGCAGCCGCGTATCTTCGGCGACGACTACCCGACGCCCGACGGCACCTGCATTCGCGACTACATCCACGTCGAGGACATCGCATCGGCGCATCTCGCTGCCGCCCGCAGGCTCGTCGACGACCCGGACGCCCGGTTGATCCTCAACGTCGGCCGCGGCGAGGGGGTTTCCGTGGCGGAGATGGTAGACATCATCCAGGACGTCACCGGCCGCGCCGATACGGAGCCACGGGTCTGCGAGCGCCGCGCCGGGGATCCGGCCCGGGTCGTCGCCTCCGCCGACCTCGTCCGTGACGAGCTCGGTTGGAGCGCACGGCACGGGGTCCGGGAGATGGTGCAGTCGGCCTGGGCGGGCTGGCAGCTGCGTCACCCGTAGGCCCCACCTGCGGAGAAGCCGTACAAGGAAAGGCCCCGGGAGTGTCCCGGGGCCTTTCCTTGTCGTAGGCGTCTCAGCTGTCGCCGAGGAACAGTTCCTCGAAGTGCTTCCGCACCACGGGCCAGTCCCAGACGGTCAGCGCGTGCTCGGTCGCGCTCTCGCCCGCGCTGCGCCAGGCCTCCTCGGTGGCCGTCGTCTTCAGGATCCGCTCGGCCGCCTCCTCGGGGGAGCCCACGACCCAGCCTTCCGGGTACAGGGTGCGGGCGCTGTTGGGCTTGCCCGCGTAGAACGGCCAGTCGCGGACGACCGGGACGGCACCGCTGGCCGCGCCCTCCATCACACCGACGTGACAGCCCTCGCGCACCGAGGAACTGAGGATCGTGCCGATGTCGACGAGCTTGGAGGGGACGTCGTCCGTCGGGCCGAGGCGGACGACCCCTCCTGACTCCTCGAGCGGCGCGAGCTCCTTCTCGAACTCGCGCAGGTATTCGCGCGTGGCCCGGCTGGTCTTCGGGTCCATGTCGCCGCCGACCAGGATCAGCCGGTAGCGCTCGTCGTGCTTGCGCACCCGCTCCAGGACGTCGACGGCCCACTTGGGGTCCTTGGCGACCTGGCTGATGCCGATCAGGCCGAGATTGAAGCGGGCCTCGGCCGGCTTGGGCCGGTTGAAGCCCGACAGGTCCATGGCGTTGTCGAGCACGTGGAAGCGCGGGGCCTGCTCGCCGCGCAGCATGGGGACGAGTGAGGTGGTGAGGTCGCGTACGTGCGGTGCGACGAAGACGAGGTCGTCGACGCGCGAGAAGTCCGTCAGGTGCGGCCAGCGTGTGAATGCCTCATAGCTGTGCAGCCGTACGATCACCCGGGTATCGCCCGGATCGATGGTGGTGAGCATGCCGGCGGGACCTGCCGCCCACTCGAGGAAGACCGTGTCGGCCCAGTCGAGGTGAGGGCGCATCAGCCGCTCGACCTCTTCCTGATAGTCGCTGGTGCCGTCCGACAGCCGGTCCACGAGCATCCGCTTCGCGGCCCACGAGATCCGCTTCAGATGCTTCGACTCGGCCAGATCGAGATAGCGGAGCTCGACGCCCGGATGGTTGCCGAGGTGCTCCCTGATGAGGTGCAGGAAGTTGTCGTTGGCGCTGGTGGTCACCAGCAGTCGCAGCGGGCGGTCCACAGGGGCCGGGGAGGCGGATACGCGGCGGCTGCGGGGGCGGCTGACGGCCTGCATCGCTTTCGAGCGGTACAGCGGTGCCACATAGCCTGCCGCGTCCTTCGCCAGCGGTGACGACAACTGGTCGATGTGCAGCACCCGGTGGAAGCCCAGGAACAGCGCGCGGTTCAGTGCCTCTGCCGCTGTCTCGAGCCGACCGCCGGCGAACTCGGCATCCGCGTACGACAGCTGAGCCGCCACGGCCTTGCCGGGGTCACGGGGGCTGCTGCCCTTCTTGATCTCCTGCATCACGGCCTCGTCGAGCAGCTCCGCCTTGAGCGCGAGGTCCGAGATCTTGGACGCGGCCTCCGTGAGGGCCAGGGCGGCTCCACTCGTGCGTCCCGCCCATTGCATGCCTTCGGCGACATAGCGGGATGTCGCGGCGCGCACCTTGACCGGCATGCCGGGCGCGGTGATGGCGGTACGCCACAGCCGGGCACCGATGCCGGAGCGCATCACGGGCCGGGCGGTCGCGGTGCGCACGAGTGCGGTCGGCAGGCCGTCGACGCTACGGCGTACATCACGGGCGACCACGTTCAGCGGCGGAAGGACGGACGCACGGCGTGCCGGGCGGTTCTCCTGAGCCCGCAAGGTCTCCACCGCCTTCAGCGCGGGCGCGAGCCCGAACCTGGCGGCGGCGTCACGGTTGTACTCGCTCAGCCGCCACACCGTGTACACGGCGTTCGCGTCGAGAGCGACGAGCACGTCGGCCCTGCGGGCCCGGTCGCGCAGCCATGAGTCGCGCTGCGCCTGCATCCACACGCGCACGCTCCGCGGGGACGCCTGCGCGCGGCGGCGCAGCGCCTGGCTGCGGTGGTTCAGGTTGCGGGGCAGTTGGTGCCGTCCGGCCAGCTCCAGGGCGGCGACATCCTCGGTGATGGCCTCGGCGTCCAGGTGGAACGTGGCCCCGAGGTACACGTGCGCGCCCTGGGCGTTGAACTTGCGCACGGAGTCGGCGAGTACGCCGAACTGCGGCCTGGAAGAGGCGACGAGCAGGACTTCGGTCACGAGGTGGATCCTCCGGCGGCTATCGACGTCCCGGCGCGCTCGGCAGCGAACTCCTCGACGAGGTTCTTCACGGCGACGGACATCAGAGCCTCACGCGTGAACTGGTCTGCGTGGGCCATGGCTTCGGCGTGCATGTCGTCGGTCGTCTCCATCGCCATGTGGGCGGCCTCGACGAACGACTCGGTCAGACCCCCCTCGTCGATGCCGACGGCACCGGTCCACAGCGGGTGGCCCCTCAGCACGTTCGACGCGTCGTGCTCGACGGCGTGGGCCGAGACGATCGGCAGACCGGTCGCCATGTATTCGTAGACCTTGCCGGAGGTGACGTACCGGCCGCCGATCAGGATCAGCACCATGGCGTCCCACCCGGCGTAGATGGAGGCGACCTCGGCCTTTGCGGCGGGCCCGCCGAAGAAGACCCCGTCGGCCTCGGCCTGCTTGAGGATCTCGGTGTGGCGATTCGCCTCGCGACCCGCTCCGGCGCCTATGTGACCGCGCAGTTCGAAGCGCGCGTTGGCCAGCAGGGGCTCCTTCTGGCGCGCCGCACGCCAGGCGTTCAGCACCGTCTCCAGGTGGCGGGTGGTGAAGTTCACCGTACCGAGATAGCCGAAGACCAGCCCCGACTCGAGGTCCGGGCTGTGGACACGCCCCGGCGAACTGTCCGCGTCGTAGCCGTTGCGCACGACGTGCACGCGAGCCGCGAAGTCCGGGTAGCGCGCGCGGTAGTGGTCGGCGATCGGATCGTTGACCACCCAGAGGGACACCGCGTGCTCGAGCACCTTCAGCTCCCAGCGGCCTTCCTCGGAGTCCCGGGAGAACGCCTCGACACCCTCGACGACGTCGATGGACCAGCCGTCGCGGAAGTCCACGGCGTACGGCACCCGCGCCTCTTCCCACAGCTTCCAGGCCGCGGCCAGGTTCACGTACGGGACGCAGGTGGCCAGCAGCAGGTCCGCCGGATGCTCCTGGTGGATGCGCAGCACGGCCTGCTCCAGAGCGCCCCGCCACTCTCCGAAGTTGGGTTCCGGGAAGGTCTGTTGCTGCCGGATGCGGAGCTCGGCGACCCAGCCGTTGGGGTCCAGGGCACGCGACTCGTCGTAGAGGCGGATGTCCGTCTCCAGATCCTCACGTGCCAAGGGCAGTTCGACGACCTCGACTCGGGGATCGACCTGCTTCAGCAGGGAGGGGTCGACGCCGGAGTCCCGCTCCCAGGATTCCGGGGCGATCGTGACGACGGTGACGTCCCAACCTGCCTTGACGAACTGGTTCGCGGTCTCGCGCATTCGGTACGCCGAGCTCTTGGCGGCCGGTGGGAACCCGATGGCGAGATAGATGACGTGGGGCCGGCTGCCTTCCGCAGACGGTCCGGACGGGGGAGACGCTGACATAGCGGTTGACGCTAGCACGGTGTATTGCGGGAAAACGGACCGTGAACGGCCGTCGAGGACGGAACGGCACGGTCCGGAGTGCCGCGTCACACGTGCCGGCTGCCTCCTCTCCATTCCTCCATGAGACGCACGACGTTGTCCGCGGCACGGCCGTCGCCGTAGGGGGTGCCGGGGTCGTGGGTCGGCACGGCACGGGTGACCATGGCGGCCCAGGCCTCGGGGGCGAGCGTCTGCGGGTCGGGGACGAGGACGTTCCATCCGGTGTCGACGGTCTCGACCCATTCCGTCTCGGGGCGGATCGTGGTGCAGATACGCTCCAGCAGGAACGCCTCCTTCTGTAGCCCGCCCGAGTCCGTGACCACGCCGGCGGAGGCCAGTACGGCGGCGATCAGACCCGCGTACGGCAACGGGCGGCCGACGTGCACACTGCCCTGTGCCAGCTTGATGCCGTGCTCCTCGGCCCGTGCCACGAGGCGCGGGTGGGCGGCCAGCGCCACAGGCAGCGGCAGCCCGGCCAGCGACTCGACGAGGGCGGCGAGCCGTTCGGGGTCGTCCGTGTTGTCCGGACGGTGCAGGGTTGCCAGCAGGAACGGCTGCGTGGGGTCGATGCCGTCGGGCAGCACCGGCGCGGGATGTTCCCCGGCGAGCACGGCGTCCCTGATGCGCAGGCAGATGTCGACCATGACGTCACCGGCGAGCCGGGCACGGTCGGCGAGACCCTCGTTGGCGAGGTGGCGCATGGCTTCTTCGGTGGGGGCCAGAAGCAGGTCGGCGCAGTGATCGGTAAGAACACGGTTGTGCTCCTCCGGCATCCGCCGGTTGAAGGAGCGCAGGCCCGCCTCGAGGTGCGCCACTGGCAGATGCATCTTCACGGCCGACAGCGCGCCGGCGATCGTGGAGTTGGTGTCCCCGTACACGAGCACCCAGTCCGGCTTCTCGCGCCCGAAGACCGGGTCGAGGGCGGAGAGCACGGCGCCGGTCTGGACGCCGTGGCTGCCGGAGCCGACGCCGAGGTGCACGTCCGGATCGGGGATGCCCAGGCCCGAGAAGAAGACGTCCGAGAGGTCGGCGTCGTAGTGCTGGCCGGTGTGGACGATGACGTGCTGGTGCTCGGTCCGTGCGAACGCGGCAGCGATCGGTGCGAGTTTGACCAGTTGCGGGCGGGCGCCGACGATGCTGATGACCTTCAAAAGGGACACTCTTCTTTGTGGTGGCTGGGCGGAATGACGACGTTCGGCGAGCGGGGCCGCCGGTGCCGAACACCCAGAAGACCGCCAGGGCGTGTCATTGGTTGTACTCGCGCTGGGATCGTCCGGTCGGCGGCGTGGGCAGAGATCAGGAGCTGTGGGCAGAGAAAGGATCATTTGCCGCAGAGCGGATTCTGGCGGTGAGGCCAAGTACTCGCGGCGGGCATTCCGTCCCCGGCTACGACAGTGGCTTTCGTCAGCTGTCGCGTTCGAGGAGAACGCCGTCCTTCTCCTCGTAAATGCTGCCGGTCTCCGGGCATTCCCAGACACCGGCCTCTCCGGCCCGCTCGACCAGCTTGACGCCTGCCCTGCCGACCCAGCCGACCCGTCGCGCGGGAACGCCGACGACCAGGGCGAAGTCCGGCACGTCCTTGGTGACGACGGCGCCCGCGGCGACCATCGCCCAGCGGCCGATGCTGATGGGCGCGACGCACACGGAGCGCGCCCCGATCGAGGCACCGTCGGCGATCTTCACACCGACGGCCTCCCAGTCGCCGCCGCGCTTCTGCTTGCCCTCGGGGTCCACGGAGCGGGGGTTGTGGTCGTTGGTGAGGACCACGGCGGGGCCGATGAAGACACCGTCGCCGAGTTCGGCCGGCTCGTAGACGAGCGCGTAGTTCTGCAGCTTGCAGTTGTCGCCCATGCGCACGCCCGTGCCGACGTATGCGCCCCGCCCGATCACACAGCCCTCGCCCAGCCGGGCACCCTCGCGGATCTGTGCGAGGTCCCACACGCTGCTTCCGGCGCCGATCTCGGCACTGTCGTCGACCTGGGCGCTGGGCTGGACCCTGTAGTTCACTGCTCTGCCTCCGGCTGTTTAGGTTCGCCCGGCGAGCATACGGGCGCGGCGGCCGACCGCGGGTGGCGGGCGCCGTTCGGCGGCAGCCCCCGGCCGAGGAGTCCGTCTCATGTCCCCCCGCCGTCCGGCCGGTTCGAGACGGCCGTCGCGTATGTGCAGCACATGTGCATGGGTCGTGAGCTACACGTGGTGCTCCTGTGACATTTGTCACCGCCAGGGGAACGGAGGCGGTATTGCATGTGCACATCAGGTAAAGAAATGATCCGTTGACCTTTGAATTCCCTTTAACCACGGGGTGTTTGTGTCAAGGATGGGGAAAGTGTGGCGGGGAGGTGCCTCCGCCGTCATGGCAGCGGCCCTACTGGCTTGGGGGGTCGGAACCGGGGGAACCCCCGCTGCGGCCGCCGTGGCCTGTCCCTCGGGGACCGAGTCGGACTTCAACGGCGACGGGATCAGGGACACGGCGATCGCCGACCCGGAGGCGAGCGACGACGGTGTGCCGAAGGCGGGTGCGGTGCACGTCGTCTACGGCGGGGGCAAAGGCACCGTCACCCTCTCGCAGGCACTCGACACCATTCCGGGAGTTCCTGAGCCGGGTGACCAGTACGGCTACTCGTTGGCCGTCTACGACGCCGACCTCGACGGCTGCAGCGACCTGGTGGTCGGCTCGCCCTACGAGGACATCGGCACATGGGCCGACTCCGGGTCCGTGCACGTGATCTACGGCTCCCCGAGCGGGCTCAACGCAGGCGGCAGGGCCGTCAAGGAGTTCTACCAGGGCACCGACAAGCCGCTGGGCGGCGGAGCGGAGGCCGACGACTGGGTCGGCTACTCGGTCGCGGCCGGTAAGACCTCGGGCGGTACGCCGTTCTTGCTGATCGGCAGCCCTGGCGAGTCGATCGGCACCGTCGAGGACGCGGGCGGCTTCTATTACGTGAGCGGCACCGCCCAGACGGTCACCTTCAACCACCAGGACACAGAGACGGGCGGTGCCGTGCCCGGTGTGGTGGAGCAGGACGACCGCTTCGGTTCCACACTCGCCGCGACCTCGACCCATTTCGCGGTCGGAGCGCCCGGCGAGGCGCTCGGCACGACGACCTTCGCGGGCGGCGTCGCCGTCTTCAACCACACGCTCACCTCCGGCTACCCGAAGCCGCTGGCCGGTCTCGGCCAGGACCAGGACGTGATCAGCGGGGCCGAGGAGGTCGGCGACCAGTTCGGCGCCGCGCTCGCCATGGTTCCGTACCGTCCCTCGGGCGCCACCTCCACCACGGAGTCGCTGCTGGCAGTCGGTGTCCCGGGTGAGGACCTGTCGACGACCGTCGACGCGGGCGCCGTCCAGGTGTTCCGTCTCACGGCGAGCGGCACCTTCACCGAGACCACCTGGATCGACCAGAACACCGCGGACGTCGATCAGGAGTCCGAGGCCGGGGACTTCTTCGGCAAGCGGCTCGCCGCCGTGAACACCTCCCCGAACACGACCTCCACGGCCACGACGACAAGGCTCGCCATCGGTGTGCCCGGTGAGGAGTCGTCCGAGGAGCACGCGGACAAGGGAGGCGTCCAGATCGTGCCGCTCGTCGGTGCGCCCGGTGCCTCCGACGCCTGGATCGACCCCGGATACGGCGTTCCGTCCGGACCCGCATCGCGCATGCTCACGGGTCTGTCCCTGGGTGCCACTCCGTCGCTGCTCTACGTGGGCGTGCCCTACGGCCCTGCCGAGGGACGGGCGGTCTACGGGTTCCCATGGGGTGTGACCGCCGGTGGGGCGCCGACCCAGACGTTCAAACCGGGCGAGGGCGGTCTTCCGGCGACGGGTGTCGCCTTCGGTACCACCGTTCGCTGACCACGCATCCACGCCCGCCGGTATGCGCTCGTGCGACGACCAGGTCGGCACGGGCCGCCGGAAGGCGGCGTCCGTCGCCGCCTTCCGGCCGATAGTCCGGCGACGACACGCCCACCGTGTGACACAGGGCACCGCACCGGCCTTCCGGCGACCGGAACTTCGACACACACATGATTCGACTGGGGAGTGGACGCGTGTCCGCAGACAGACACAGACCGATACGGCGCGGCCCGGTGCTGCGCGGTGCCGTGGCGGCCGCCGTCGCCGGTGCCGTGGTGGCAGGTGCCCTGGCGGTCCTTCCGGGCGGCGCTCCGGCGCGGGACCAGGCACCCGTCGCGGCCGACAAGCCCGTGCAGACCGAGCAGGAGGCCTTGGCCGCCGCCAAGGAGAGCGGCAGGAAGACCGAAGTCGTCGGGCTGCGAACCGAGCGCCGGGAGATCTTCGCCGAGCCCGACGGTACGTTCACCGCCCGCGAGTACACCGAGCCCGTCCGCACGGTCCAGGCCGGCAAGTGGGTGGACATCGACGAGACACTGGTGAAGCGGACCGACGGTAGCTGGGGGCCGAAAGCCGCCACCGTCGACCTGTCGTTCTCGGGCGGACAGGCGGGCAAGCCCTTTGTGACGATGCAGCGGGCGGGCCGGGAACTTGCTCTGACCTGGCCGTACGGGAAGCTGCCGGCACCCGAGGTCGACGGTGACACCGCCACCTACGTCGATGCCCTGCCGGGCGTCGACCTGACGGTGCGCGCCGAGGCGGACGGCTTCGGTCATCTGCTGGTCGTCAAGACACCCGAGGCGGCGGCCGACCCGAAGCTGGCCCGGCTCGACCTCGGCCTGACCACCGGCGGTCTGAAGGTCAAGGAGGATGCCTCCGGCGCCATCACCGCCGAGGACGCGGAGGTGGGCGGCACTGTCTTCCAGGCGGGCAAACCCGCCATGTGGGACTCCGCCGCAGTCCAGGAGGCCGCCGCCAGGAAGCAGGGTCCCAAGGCCGTCGCGAAGGCGCTGAAGGCCGCCGCGGCCGGTGCGGACGCGACCAGCACCGCCGGGCCCCGGGCGGAGAAGGCCCCCGCCGCCGCCCTGGAGGGTCCGGGCGGCGGTGGACGCGTTGCGCCGCTCGGCGTCGAGGTGGGCAAGGGCAAGTTGAGCCTCGTCCCCGACCAGAAGCTCCTCAGGAGCGCGGACACCGTCTTCCCCGTCGTCATCGACCCGATCCAGCGCACCACCTCGCGCACCTCCTGGACCGGCGTCATGTCGGGCATGCCGAGCGAGCAGGACTGGAAGTACTCGGGCAGCGCAGGCGTCGGCAAGTGCCCCACCGACTACAGCCCGGTGTCGTGCAACGGCGTCGGCGTGCGCCGCGTGCTGTTCACGATGCCGCTCTCCTTCTACAAGGGGAAGCAGATCCTGGGCGCGACCTTCTCCGCGCGGGTGGAGCACATCTACAGCGCCTCCCCCACGGCCGAGCCCGTCCAGCTGTACCGGATCGGCGGCCAGAACTACGCGCTCAGCTCGTCCAGCAACTGGTCCAACACCTCGGACGACTGGGACGACTACCTGCAGACCGTCGACAAGGCGATCTCCCCGACCTCCTGCTCCAGCCAGGCCAACCTGCACTTCGAGAGCGGTGCCACGGGCGAGCTGACCAGCGAGATCAAGACGGCGGCCGCCGGCGGCTGGAACTCGATGACGCTGGGCCTCCGGGCCGCCGACGAGTCCCGTTTCGCGGAGTGGAAGCGGATCTGCGGCAACGCCTACCTGTCGATCAAGTACAACAATCTGCCGCGGCAGATCAAGGCGTCGGACATGTATACGGACCCGGGTGGCCTGTGCAAGTGGGGCTCGACACGTGAGTACACAGATGTCCCGCCGAAGCTCCAGGCCATCGCGAGCGACCCGGACCACGGCAACGGCCAGACCGACAAGGTCAAGGTCGAGTTCAAGGTGGAGTGGACCGACCCCACCACCAAGGAGGCCAAGTCCTACAGCTATCTGACACCGGACTGGCTCTCACCGACGACCAGCACCAAGTTCACGCACACCGTCAAATCGACGATCCCGCAGAACACCGTCATCTACTGGAGCGCGCGGGCCTATGACGGTGACGGCTACGGTCCCTGGAGCTACGACGGCGATCCCGCACAGCGCTGCGAGTTCATCTACGACAAGACGTTCCCCGGCAAGCCGAACGTGCTGTCCAAGCAGTACCCGTCGGACACCGTCTACCACGACGGGGTGGGCACCTATGGCACCTTCACCTTCGCGCCCAACCCGAACGACTCCATCCCGGACACGGACGTCGTCAAGTACCTGTACGCCTTCGACAGCGACGCCTCCCCGGCGACCTCGGCCACCCCGTCCGCAGCGGGCGGCTCCGTCTCCGTGTCCTGGATGCCGACCCGGGCCGGACGGCACTGGGTCGACGTGATCGCCGTGGACAAGGCCGCGCACCCGAGCAGCAAGGCGCACTACGAGTTCCTGGTGAGCGAGGGCACTCCCGTCGTCGCCCAGTGGAACCTCGCCGACCAGGCCGGTGATGTCGAGGCCCACGACGAGAGCGGTGAATTCTCGGCGACCGCGGGCACGGCTGTCACCTTCGGCGTGGACGGACCCGGCGGCAAGGTCGACAGGGCCGCCCGTTTCGACGGCACCGGTGAGTCGTATCTCGATGCCAGTGAGACCGTCCTCGACACGGCCGGCAGCTTCAGTGTCAGCGCCTGGGTACGCCCCACGGGGCTGGACAAGGACATGACGGTCGTCAGCCAGGACGGCACCGGCGAACCCGGTTTCACTCTCGGCTACGACGCGTCCGCGCAGACGTGGAAGTTCGCCGTCCCGGTCAACGACGTGGACACGCTCGGCGAGTGGAAGGCCGTCTCCACAGGGGTGGCCCCGGTCAAGGACCAGTGGGTGCTGCTGACCGGCGTGTACGACGCGCAGAAGAGCGGCGGTCCTCAGCTCCAGCTCTACGTCAACAAGGATCTGAAGGGCTCTGCCACGCGACGCTCCACCTGGAGGTCGTACGGACCGCTGCAGATCGGCCGCGCCACGGCGAAGAGCGGCTACCGCGACCACTTCGTCGGTGACCTCGCCGAGGTCCGTGTCTTCGACCGCGTCCTGCCGGCGACCCAGGTGGCCGAACTGATCACGATCAAGCCCGAGCGCAAGGGCTACTGGCAGCTCGACGCCGCGACCGGCGCTGCCTCCGCGGAGACCGGTGGGGGCCAGGCGCTGACCCTTGCGGGCAACGCCTCCATCTACCGCCCGGCCGACATCTTCGACAACGCCGCACTGGTCGGCGAGGGCAACCTGCTCCTGGACGGCGACGGGGACTATGCGTCCACCGCCACCGCCCCGGTCACCGGCAACAGCAGCTTCACCGTGACCGCCCGCGCCCAGCTCACCTCGCTGGACCCGGAGAAGTCGCAGACGGTGCTGTCCCTGCCGGGTGCCAACGCCAACCGCGTCCAGGTCCGCTACCAGTCGGCCAACCAGCAGTGGGAGCTGGCCGTGGCCAGGACCGACGCGGCCGCGCCCGAAGTCGTCACCTTCACCGACGACCAGGAACTGCCCGACACCGGAGGCTCCGGTCAGCATCTGGCGGTCGTCTACGACGCCTTCGCCAACTCGATCCGGTTGTACGTCGAGGGCCAGCTGGTCGCAGGCGCCTACGGCACGGACGACACCCTGTGGTCCGCCACCGGCGGTCTGCAGGTCGGCCGTTCGCTGCGCGGGGCGAGCGAGTACTTCGCCGGCGCCATCGACGAGATCCGCGTCTACAGCGGTGCAGCCGACCAGATCGCAGTGCAGCAGATGGCAGCGCTGACGGCCGTACCCGACATGTGACGGGCCGTCATCTCCGAGGTGTGCCGGGCCGGTGGCGGCCCGGCACACCCCTCCGACCCATGGCTTTCTCCTCCGACCAGGGAGTTGTCCCCATGCTCTTCCGTGGCCGCTCACTGAGCCGCCGCCTGCCCAGACAGACGGTCGTCGCGACGGTACTCGGGCTCTCGCTCGCGCTGTCCGCGTCGTCGGTCCAGGCGGTGGCGTTCGACGACGGCATCCGGGGCCGCACCAGCCGCCCCGGTGTCCAGGACGACGGTGATCCCGCCAGGGGAACCGACGCGAAAGCGAAGTCCCGCCCCACCGACCCGGCGCGCAAGGCCGCGGTCAAGGGACTCGACAAGGCGGTGTGGCCCAAGCTGGGCGGCGCCGAAGTGAAGGTCGGCGCCACCGCCGAGGCCGGCGGTCTGCCGGTCAGGGTCGGCAAGGCCAGGACCAAGGCCGCGAAGGCCGCCGACAAGGTCCGCGTCGACGTCCTCGACCCGGCGCGTGCCGCGAAGCTCGGTGCCGGCGTCCTGCTCGGCGTCCAGCGCGCGGACGGTGAGGAGAAGGCCGCCAAGGTTCGCCTTACCGTGGACTACTCCGACTTCGCTGAGGGGTTCGGCGGCTCCTACGCCTCCCGTCTCCGGCTGGTCCAGCTCCCCGCCTGCGCCACCGTCGCCGTACCCGGCAGCAAGGCCTGCCCCGGGCAGCCCAAGGCGCTGCCCACGGTCAACGACGTGAAGACGGGCACCGTGTCCGCCGACGTGACCGCCGCCCCGGCCCCCGCCGAGGGCGTCTCCGGCATGGCGGCCACCGCGACCTCCCTCGTGGCCGTGGCCGCGGGCCCGTCGAGCGCACAGGGCACGTACAAGGCGACCGCGCTGTCTCCGTCGGCCAGTTGGAGCGTCGCCACCTCCTCCGGCGGCTTCAACTGGAACTACCCGCTGCGCACGGTGCCGACCCCGGGCGGCCTGGTGCCCACGGTGGGGCTCGGCTACTCCTCCCAGTCGGCGGACGGCCGCACCTCGGCCACCAACAACCAGGGTTCCTGGATCGGCGAGGGCTTCTCCTACGACCCCGGTTACATCGAGCGCCGCTACAAGCCGTGCGCCGACGACGGCCACACCGGCTCCGCCGAGCAGTGCTGGGCGTTCGACAACGCCACGATCATGCTCAACGGCTCCTCCGGGGAACTGGTCAAGGACGACACCACCGGCGAGTGGCACATGTCGGCCGACGACGGCACCAAGGTCGAGAAGCTGACCGGTGCCACCAACGGCGATGACGGCGGTTCGGGCGACAAGGGCGAGCACTGGAAGGTCACCACGCCCGAGGGCACGGAGTACTACTTCGGTCTGAACCGGCTGCCGGGCTGGGCCGCCGGCAACGAGGAGACCAATTCCGCCTGGACCGCGCCCGTCTTCGGCGACGACTCCGGTGAGCCGTGCTACAACACCACCTTCACCAGCGCCTATTGCCAGCAGGCCTGGCGCTGGAGCCTCGACTACGTCAAGGACACCCACGGCAACGTGATGTCCTACTTCTACGAGCGCGAGACCAACTACTACGCGCTCAACGGCAAGACGGACGTCAACGGCACCGCCTACCACCGCGGCGGCTACCTCGAGCGCGTCGACTACGGCCAGCAGGACGGCAAGGTCTACGCGGCGAAGGCCCCGGCCCGGGTCGTGTTCAACACCGCCGAACGCTGCCTGCCCGATGCGGACTTCGACTGCGCGGAGAGCAAGCGGATCAAGGCGAACGCCTCCCACTGGCCGGACGTACCGGTCGACCAGGAGTGCAAGTCCGGCACCAAGTGCACCTCGCCGGTCGCGACCTTCTTCACCACCAAGCGGCTGACGTCGGTCGTCACGCAGATGCGCAAGGACGCCACGAACTACCAGGACGTGGACGCCTGGACGTTCACGCACCTGTTCACCGACAACGGCGACGACTCCAAGACGCTGTGGCTGTCGAAGATCGAGAACGAGGGCAGGGTCGGCACGGCGGTCAAACTGCCGTCCGTCGATCTCTTCGGCGAGCAGCTCGCCAATCGCGTCGACGCGATCGGCGACAACATCGCGCCGTTCTACCGCTTCCGTCTGTCGATGGTGCTCAGCGAGACCGGCGCCCAGCTGGACGTCAACTACGCATCCACCGACTGTGCCAAGGCCACGCTGCCCAAGCCGGGCGAGTCGACCAAGCGCTGCTACCCGGTGAAGTGGGCCCCGCCGGGCTACACGGACCCGATCACGGACTGGTTCCACAAGTACGTGGTGTCGGCGATCATCGAGACCGACCGCACCGGCGGCAGCGACGCGATGGTCACCCGCTACGACTACCAGGGCGACGCGGCCTGGCGTAAGGCCAAGCCGGACGGCATCACCGACGACAAGTACCTGACCTGGGGCGGCTGGCAGGGTTACGGCAAGGTCAGGGTCACCAGCGGCACCGCCGACAAGCAGACCACCCGTGTCGATTACACGTTCCTGCAGGGCATGGACGGTGACAAGGACTCGGCCGGCAACACCCGCTCGGTCGCGGTCAAGGACTCCACGGGCACCTCGTACACCGACGAGGAGGAGTTCACCGGCCAGCAGCTGGAGGTCGCCACCTACGACGGCGACAAGTTGGTCGGCAAGACGATCAACACGCCGTGGAAGCACTACACCGCCACCCAGACCCGCAGCTGGGGCACCACCCGCGCGGCGATCGTGCGCACCCAGACCGGCCGCGGCTTCAGCCTGAAGTCCGACGGCACCTGGAGCGAGACGAAGTCCACGACGACGTACGACACCTCCAACGGCACCGGCCGGGTGCTGAACGTCGACGACCAGGGCGACGTCTCCACCGTCAAGGACGACACCTGCACCCGTACCACGTATGCGGACAACACGGCGAAGAACATCCTGTCGTTGCCCGCGCGCAGCGAGGTCGTCTCGGTCAGGTGCGCCACCACGCCCGACCGCAAGACGCAGGTCCTGGCGGACGAGCGCACCTCGTACGACAGTGGCGCGTTCGGCGTGGCGCCCACCAAGGGCGACGCGACCAAGACCGAGCGGCTGACCGCGCACGACGGCACCGCCGCGACCTACCAGGTCACGGGCGTCACGACCTACGACACGTACGGCCGCCCGCTGACCCAGAAGGACGCCAAGCAGTACGGCACCTCGGATCAGACGAAGACCGTCTACACCGAGACCAACGGCCTGCTGACGAAGACGACCGTCACCAATGCCCTCGGCCACGTCACCAGTACCGACTACGCCCCGGCCTGGGGCATGTCGACAGGGCAGACGGACCCGAACGGGAAGCGGACGGACCTCGCCTACGACGCGCTGGGCCGGCTGGCCTCCGTATGGCTGGCGGACCGGGCCTCGACGCAGACGCCGAGCATCAAGTACTCCTACAACGTCCGCAAGGACAAGGTCACCTCGATCAAGACCGAGAAGATCGGGAACGACGGCTCCTACGGAGCCGAGTACCAGCTCTACGACAGTATGCTGCGCCCCCGCCAGATCCAGACCGAGGGCCCCGGCGGCACCCACATGGCCGCCGACACCTGGTACGACGGCACGGGCAACGTCAGGAAGACCAACGCCACCTACAACGCGACCGGCGCCGCCTCGGACGAGCTGCAGCTCGTGAGCAACGGTCAGGTCGGCCAGCAGAGCCTGTTCGAGTACGACGGCCTGGGCCGCCCCACCGCCCAGATCTTCGCGGTCAGCGGCGCCGAGCAGTGGCGCACCACCACGGCCTACGACGGCGAGATCACCCGCGTCGACCCGCCGGCCGGTGGCGTGCCCACCACGACGATCACCGACAACCAGGGCAACGTCTCCGAGATCCGACACCACCGCGGCGCCTCGCCGAACGCAGGCGTGCCCTACGACTCGACGAAGTACACGTACAACACGGCCGGTCTGCTGGAGACGGTCACCGACGCCAAGAACAACGTGTGGCGGTACGAGTACGACCAGCTGGGCCGCAAGACGAAGTCGGTGGATCCGGACGCGGGGACCTCGCGCACGGAGTACGACGAGCTGGACCGCCCGGTCGTCTCGTACGACGGACGCGACAAGAAGACCTCGACGGTCTACGACAAGCTCGGCCGCGTCACCACGACCTGGCTGGGTGACGCCAACACCGGCACCAAGCTGACGGAGACGAGGTACGACAAGGCGGGCTGGCTGGGACAGGCGTACGGAACACTCAGCTACATCTCGCCGACGGAGTACTTCGCCACGGCCGTCCAGTCCATGGACGAGTTCTACCGTCCGTTGAAGACGGGGTACCAGGTCCCTGCTTCGCAGGGTGCCCTCGCCGGCACCTACGTCTACACCTCCACATACAACCGGGACGGCACACTCCAGAGTTCCGGCCTGCCCGCCCTCGGTGATCTGCCGGCGGAGGCACTGACCTACACCTACGACGCCCTTCAGCGTCCGATGACGATGACGGGCAGCACCTCGTACGTCACCAGCACCGTCTACTCCAAGAACAGTCTGCTCCAGCAGCTGGAGCTGTCCACGGGCAGCGGCAAGAAGGTGTGGCAGACGTTCGGCTACGAGACGGGCACCGACCGGCTGACCCGCTCGGTGGTGGACGTCTACGGCGCGACCGCCCCGGCCAAGGAGTCGAACTACTCCTACGACCAGGCGGGCAACGTCCTGTCCATTGCGGACACCGCCAACTCGGCCTCGCCGGACGTGCAGTGCTTCGCCTACGACAGCCGGCAGCGACTCCAGGACGCCTGGACCCCCGCGGCCACCGCAACGACCGCGGCCGGCTCCGGCACCCGCGGGTCCACCACGCCTGTGGACGGCTCCGGCCCCACGGCCTGTGACTCCGTGGCAGGTTCGAGCGCGCTCGGCGGTCCGGCCCCGTACTGGAAGTCGTACGAGACCGACGCCATCGGCAACCGCGTCTCGGAGATCAACCACGACACCGGGCTGGACGCGGCGAAGAACATCACCCGCAGCTACGAGCACGGCGGCGCGGGCGCCCTCGGCGACGGACCGCACCAGGTCACCAAGGTCACCGAGAAGACCCCGACCGGGGATCGGCAGTCGACGTACGAGTACGACGACGCGGGCGACACCACCAAGCGCACCCTCGGCGGCAACGCCCAGGTCCTGGCCTGGGACGACTCCGGTGCCTTGACCAAGGTCACCGAGGCGGGTGGTTCGCAGACGAGCTATCTGTACGACGCGTCCGGCAACCGGGTACAGCGCAAAGACCCCTCCGGAACCACCGTCTACCTGCCCGGCACCGAGCTGAAGCTGTCGGCCGACGGCACCAAGACGGAGGCCACCCGGTACTACGAGTACGCCGGACAGACCGTTGCGGTGCGTACCGCCGCGAAGGTTTCGTTCATCGCCGCCGACCATCACGGCACGGGCGAGCTGGCGATCGACTCCGCGACCGGGGCGATCTCCCAGCGGCGCTACGACCCCTTCGGCGTCGAGCGCGGTGAGAAGACCGGCACCTGGCCGGGGGAGAAGGGCTACGTCGGCGGCACGATCGACGCCTCGACCGGGCTGACCCACCTCGGGGCGCGTGAGTACGACGCGGTGATCGGCAAGTTCATATCGGTCGACCCGGTCATCGACTACACGCAGCCGCAGCAGATCAACGGCTACGCCTACGCCAACAACTCCCCGGTCACCCACGCCGACCCCAGCGGCATGATCGTCCCGGAGTGCCGGGAGGGCCTGATCGAGTGCCGCGGTGGCATTCCGGTCACCAACACCGATCCGGAGGTCTCGAAGGCGCAGTCGGACGTCAGCAAGGCGTCCGGCGACGTGGCGGCGGCCCAGCAGCAGCAGGCGTCCGCCAGGCAGCGCATCAAGTCGGCGGGCAAGGCACTGGTCAAGATCGCCCGGGACATCCTCGGTGTGGACGCGGCGCTGGACTGCATCTCCACCGGTGACGTCGGCTCCTGCGGCGAGACGCTGCTCAACATCGCCGGCAGCTTCGCGGGCGGCCTGGCGGGCAAGATCCTCGCCAAGTACGGCGCGCCGTGGAAGTGGGCCAAGGGCATCAAGCTCGCCAAGCGGGTGACCGGCCTGGTCGGAGACCTGATCGGCGGCGTCAAGGGCCTGTGGAAGGCCAACAAGGCAGTGGGCCGGGCGAAACTCGGGCTTTCCAAAGCCGCGGAGAAGTTGGCGGAGGTCAGAAAGAAGGCCGCGGCCGCCGCCAAGAAGAACAAAGCAACGGACGAGGCGGATGCGGACAGTCTGCTGCGCCAGGGCGGCGGCCGCGCCGGTGGCGCCAAGCGACTGCCTATGACGATGGAGTGTGTCTGCCGGGTCGCCGAGAAATACGGAATCGAGATATCCGATCTCAACATCAGGATCGACAAGGCGAAGGCGGGCTTCTACGGCTCCACCGCTCCGAATCACAGGGTGACTCTGACGCGCGATGCCTTCCGGAGTGAGGAACAGCTCGCCCGGACTCTCGTGCATGAGCGCAAGCACGTCGAGGACCTACGCAACGGCGCGCCGTATCCACCGGACTACGACGCCGGTAACATCTGGGAGACCGAGGCCCGCGCATTCGAGAACGACTGGTGGGACAACGTCGGAAAGGCTCTCGAATGAGTGAGTTCTCGGTGTGGCTGGATGAGTACCAGAGGATCTACCAAAGACCTCGGTCCATCGGTTCACGCCCTTGTCCCCACTGCCTCGCCCGGGCGCTGCGGCTGGTGTTCGTCGTCCCTTCGCCGGAAGCGGAGAGCGGAACAGCGGCATTCTGGTGTGCCTCGTGCCTAAGAGGTCTGATTCCGCTGCGCGCGCCTGTGCCCGCCGACGCCGAGCGGTCGGTCGAGGGCACCGAGGCCGTTCCCAATTACACGCTGGTGGTGGATACGGGGGACGCCGACTGACGCAAGGCGGCCGAAGGTTCCGCGGGGCCCGGTTTGACCCCTCAAGCCGGGCCCCGTAACCTTGACCGTCGGCGTGTCCACAGACCCGCCACATCCCCGTAAACCTCTTCCTTCCGGGCACGGGCCGTGACCGGAAGAGGCCGTCCGTTCTGCCGGGCGGCTGGACTGCGGGGGTGCCGTTCCCGAGCGAGAGAGTGAGATCCGCGTGTACGCCATCGTGCGCAGCGGTGGTCGCCAGCACAAGGTTGCTGTCGGCGACATCGTTGAGGTTGACAAGATTTCCACTGCCAAGGTTGGCGACGCGGTCGAGCTCTCGACCCTGCTCGTTGTCGACGGCGACGCTGTGACCAGCGACCCGTGGGTGCTGGCCGGCATCAAGGTCCAGGCCGAGGTCGTGGACCACCACAAGGGCCAGAAGATCGACATTCTGCGCTACAAGAACAAGACCGGCTACCGCCGTCGCCAGGGCCACCGCCAGCAGTACACGGCGATCAAGGTCACTGAGATCCCCACGGCTGCGAAGTAAGGGACTGAGGAGAAATGGCACACAAGAAGGGCGCATCGTCCACCCGGAACGGTCGCGACTCCAATGCCCAGCGGCTCGGCGTGAAGCGCTTCGGCGGTCAGGTCGTCAACGCGGGTGAGATCCTGGTCCGCCAGCGCGGCACCCACTTCCACCCGGGCTCCGGCGTCGGCCGTGGCAGCGACGACACGCTGTTCGCGCTGCAGGCCGGTGCGGTGGAGTTCGGTACCCACCGTGGCCGCAAGGTCGTGAACATCGTCTCGGTCGCCTGAATCATCTGATTCACGGCTTTTCGACCGAACTTTTCGCGAGGCGGACCTCACTTCCCGGTCGGGAAGGCGGGTCCGCCTTTCGCGTGTTGACTCAACACATATCCGAATTTTCTGGAGGCACTGCACCATGACCACCTTCGTGGACCGCGTCGAACTCCACGTCGCCGCGGGTAACGGAGGCCACGGCTGCGCCTCCGTGCACCGCGAGAAGTTCAAACCGCTGGGCGGCCCCGACGGCGGCAACGGCGGCCGCGGCGGCGACGTGATCCTCACCGTCGACCAGTCGGTCACCACGCTTCTCGACTACCACCACTCCCCGCACCGCAAGGCCACCAACGGCAAGCCCGGCGAGGGCGGCTTCCGGGCCGGCAAGGAAGGCCAGGACCTGGTCCTGCCGGTGCCGGACGGCACGGTCGTGCTCGACAAGGCGGGCAACGTGCTCGCCGACCTGGTCGGGCACGGGACGTCGTACATCGCCGCCCAGGGCGGCCGCGGTGGCCTCGGCAACGCGGCGCTGGCCTCGGCCCGCCGCAAGGCGCCCGGCTTCGCGCTGCTCGGCGAGCCCGGCGACCTGCAGGACGTCGTCCTCGAGCTGAAGACGGTCGCGGACGTGGCCCTCGTCGGCTACCCGAGCGCGGGCAAGTCCTCGCTGATCTCCGTGCTCTCCGCGGCCAAGCCGAAGATCGCCGACTACCCGTTCACCACCCTCGTCCCGAACCTGGGCGTGGTCACCGCGGGCTCGACCGTGTACACCATCGCCGACGTGCCGGGACTGATCCCGGGCGCCAGCCAGGGCAAGGGCCTGGGCCTCGAATTCCTGCGGCACGTCGAGCGGTGCAGCGTGCTCGTGCACGTACTGGACACGGCCACGCTGGAGTCCGACCGCGACCCGGTCTCCGACCTCGACGTCATCGAGGAGGAGCTGAAGCAGTACGGCGGCCTCGGCGACCGTCCGCGGATCGTCGTCCTGAACAAGATCGACGTACCGGACGGCAAGGATCTGGCCGATATGGTGCGGCCCGATCTGGAGGCCCGCGGATACCGCGTCTTCGAGGTGTCGGCGGTGGCACACCTCGGGCTGAAGGAGATCTCGTACGCCCTCGGCGACCTGGTCGCGAGGGCGCGGGCCGCCAAGCCGAAGGAGGAGGCGACCCGGATCGTCATCCGGCCGAAGGCCGTCGACGAAGCGGGCTTCACGGTGACGCGCGAGGAAGACGGTCTGTTCCGCGTGCGTGGCGAGAAGCCCGAGGGCTGGGTGCGCCAGACCGACTTCAACAACGACGAGGCCGTCGGCTACCTCGCCGACCGGCTCAACCGCCTCGGTGTCGAGGACAAGCTGATGAAGGCGGGCGCGAGGTCCGGCGACGGCGTCGCCATCGGGCCCGAGGACAACGCGGTCGTCTTCGACTGGGAGCCCTCGGTGACGGCGGGCGCGGAGATGCTCGGCCGGCGCGGCGAGGACCACCGGCTCGAGGCGCTGCGTCCCGCCGCTCAGCGCCGCCGGGAGAATCAGGCCGAACGGGACGAAGCCCAGCGGGACTTCGACGACTTCGAACCGTTCTGAGCGATCCACAGCGACGTCGTAGCGATGTAGCGACGTCGTAGGGCCCGACGCCCGGGGACGGGACGACCGTCCCCGGGCGTCGGCTCGCACATTCCACCCCGTCATCGGCCGGACGGCCGCACACCCACGCACGGGGCGCATCGGCCTCCGTTCGCCCTCTTCGCTTCTGGTCATGCATTTGTCATGCCCGCGCTCCATTTCGTTCAGTGTCGGGGCTGCCACGGTGTGTGAGCATCGCCATGTCGAAGAGACTCGCGACGCAAGGGGAGTTCGGGGATGGAACGAGCAGTCTCCAGCGATCGACGCCGCTTTCTCACCACGGGTGCCGCGGTGCTCGGGGCCACGGCCGCCGCCCAACTGGGGCTGCCGCATGTGGCGCGGGCCATCGAACCGCCCCTGCCCGACCATGTGTTCAGACTCGGAGTGGCCTCCGGCGATCCGCTCCCGGACGGCATCGTGCTGTGGACCCGGCTCGCCCCCGATCCGCTGCACGGCGGCGGCATGCCCGACCGCCCGGTGACCGTGGAGTGGGAGGTCGCCGAAGACGAGCGGTTCCGGCGGACGGTGCGGCGCGGTGCCACCAGGGCCCTGCCGGCGCTCGGTCACAGCGTCCATGTCGACGTGCGCGGGCTGCGCCCGGGTCGCGCCTACTGGTACCGCTTCCGCACCGGCGGCCGGCTCTCGCCCCTCGGGCGCACCCGTACGGCTCCCGATCCGCAGGGCTCAGGAGGGCGTCTGCGACTCGCGCTGGCCTCCTGCCAGAACTGGCAGCAGGGCTACTTCACCCCGTACGCGGACATGCGCGCCCAGGACCCGGACGTCGTGCTGTTCGTCGGCGACTACATCTACGAGTCCCTGCCCGCCGCCGGCGCCGTGCGCCGCCACGAGGGCAGCGACGAGCCGTACACACTCGTCCAGTACCGCAACCGCTACGCCCAGTACCGCACCGACCCGCATCTGGCCGCGATGCACGCCGCCGCGCCCTGGGTGGTCACCTTCGACGACCACGAGGTCGACAACGACTACGCGGGCCAGGTTCCGCAGGACCCCGCCAAGCAGTCCCACGCCGCGTTCGTGGCCCGGCTGACCGCCGCCTACCAGGCGTACTACGAGCACATGCCGGTGCGTGCGAGCGCGATCCCGAAGGGACCGCACATCCAGATGTACCGGCGGCTGGAGTTCGGGCGCCTTGCGCGGCTGAACGTGCTGGACACCCGGCAGTTCCGCAGCGACCAGGCGACAAGCCAGTCGGGCGCCAAGAGCGCCTCGGCGACCATGCTCGGCGCCCGGCAGAAGCAGTGGCTGCTGGACGGACTGCACCGCTCTCCGGCCCGCTGGAACCTGATCGCCTCGCAGATCATGATGGCCGAGACCGACCTCCAGGTGGGCCGGGGCAAGCTCTGGTACTACGACGCCTGGGACGGCTACCAGGCCGAACGCAACGCCTTCATGAAGGAGTTCACGAAGGTCCGCAACCCGGTCGTGCTCTCCGGCGACCGCCATCTGACGATGGTGAGCGACCTCAAGCGGGACTTCGCCGACCCGCGCTCCGCCGTGGTCGGCGCCGAGTTCGTCGGCACCTCCATCTCCAGCGGCGGCGACCAGGACCTGGCGGCCTTCCGCCGCGACTGGGACCCGCGCAAGGCGGACAATCCGCACTGGAAGCTGATCGACGCCCATCGCGGCTACCACCTCTTCGACATCCGCTCCGACGGCATCGACGCCCAGGTCAGGGTCCCGGAGACGGTACTGCGCCCGGAGGCTGTCTCCAGGACCTTCGCCCGGCTGCGGGTCGAGGCGGGCAGGCCGGGTGTGCGGTTGGTGTGAGGCGCGGGGCCCGGTGGCTCGCGTCCCGGGCTGCGGCCGGTGTGAGGCGGAGGTCCGTGGTGCGCGGCCGGATGGCCCGTGTCCCGGACCGGCGGGCCGAGGCAGGGGGAGCCCGGGACTCATCCATGTCCCAGGCTCCTCTCACACCTGCTTCAGAAGCGTCTCTTACCTTCCGTTGGCCATGGAGACGGACTGTACGACCAGGAACCCGCTGTTGCTTCCGGCCGGCACCCGACTGCCGCACATCGGCCCGCACAAGACCGGAACCACGTCCGTGCAGGCGGCGCTCTTCGCGGCCAGGGACACGATGGCCGCCCGCGGTGTGGACTTCCCCGCCCGCACCCGGCACTCCATGGAAGCGGCGCTCGCCGCGTGTGCCCGGCCCGCGATGATGGGCGGCACCGTGGCCACCGAGGGCCACTGGCGGCGGCTCGTGGAGCAGGTGCAGGCGACGGGGACACGTACCTCTGTGGTCAGCAGCGAGTTCTTCGCCGACGCGGAGGGCCACGACACCGTCGCCCGGATCGTCCGCGAGCTGGGTGGCCCCGGGGCCTTGGCCGGGGAAACCGAGCCGGGGACCCCGGGGAGGCTGCACGTCCTGGTCACACTGCGCCCGCCGGCGAAGATCCTGCCGTCGCAGTGGCAGCAGTACGTGCAGAACGGGCTGCGCATGGGGTAAGAGGACTGGCTCGACCACATGCTGCGCAAGCCGCCGTACGAGAAGCCCACGCCCAGCTTCTGGCGGCGTCACCGCCACGACCGGCTCGTCGAGCGCTGGGCCGGGGTCGTCGGCCCGGAGCGGGTCTCCGTCGTCGTGGTCGACGACCGCGACCGCGGCGGCCTCCTGCGTACCTTCGAGTCCCTCCTGGCCCTCCCCGCCGGCCTTCTCAAGGAGGTGCCGGAGGCGGCGAACCGGTCTCTCGCATCAGCCGAGACCGAAATGCTGCGTCGAGTGAATATCGAGTTCCGCGGTCATGGGCTGCCGGACGAGCTGTATTCCGCACTCGTGCGCAACGGCGCCGTCCTGCGGATGAAGAGCAGCCGCGCACCGGGGCCGGACGACCACCGGATCCACACACCCCGGTGGGCGCTGGAGGAGGCCGCCGCCGTGGGTGCGGAGGCCGGCGCGCGGATCGGCCCTCGGGGTGCGGGTCGTCGGAGACCTGTCGCTGCCGGCTGAGGCCCCGTCAGGGGCGGACGGGCAACCGGGGCCGCCCGCGCCGAGGATCGCGCCCGAAGTGGTGGCGCGGGCCCTGTACGGGGCGCCGGCCGCGACCGCGGCGCTCCAGGGCGCAGCCACGGTGCGGTCCGTGCAACGGACCTCGTCCCGCGAGTTGCTCAGGGTGCTCGGCCACCGAGCGCTACGGCGGATGCGCCGACGGTGAGTGCGCCGCGCACCCGGTCTTCGTGTTCGGAAGACGCCGCAGGGGAAAGTGCAACGAAAACGCGTGAGAAACGTGTGGAGTTACTCACAGCAAATCTGGACAATCCAGGCAGGCACTTCGGAGATCGACGAGGGTAGAAGGTGAATAGCAGGTTGCGCCTACATATGCAGCAGAGGGCGCTCACCTTGCACTTCGCTTACTGAAAGTGGGACCATCCGAAGGTTCCCTGAAGCCCGAGGTAGGTCACTTGTGTCTGAGCGCATAGCCAAGCCCCGTACCACCGCAGTGATCCTGGCTGGTGGCACCGGTCAGCGCGTGGGTCTGTCGATTCCGAAGCAGCTGCTGAAGATCGCCGGCAAGGCGGTGATCGAGCACACGCTGACCACCTTCGAGAAGGCCGACTCCATCGACGACGTCATCGTGCTGATGGCGCCGGGCTATGTGCCGGATCTCGAGAAGATCGTCGCCAAGGCGGGCTTCACCAAGGTGACGCAGATCATCGAGGGCGGCTCCACGCGGAACGAGACCACCGAGCGCGCCATCGCCGTGCTCGGTGAGGGGCTGGCCGAGGGCGAGGACCGCAACGTCCTGTTCCACGACGCCGTCCGCCCCCTGCTGTCGCGGCGCGTGATCGACGACTGCGTCGCGGCCCTGGAGCGCTACCAGGCCGTCGACGTCGCCATCCCGTCGGCGGACACCATCATCGTGACCCGCACGCACGGCGAGGACGGCGAATTCATCACCGAGATCCCGGACCGCTCCCGGCTGCGCCGCGGCCAGACCCCGCAGGCGTTCAAGCTGTCCACGATCCGCCGCGCCTACGAGGTCGCCGCGGGCGACCCCAACTTCCAGGCCACCGACGACTGCACCGTCGTTCTCAGGTATCTGCCGGACGTGCCGATCCACGTGGTCGCGGGCGACGAGTACAACATGAAGGTCACGCAGCCGGTCGACGTGTTCATCGCCGACAAGCTGTTCCAGCTCGCCTCCACCGCCGCGCCCGAGCAGAACGGCGAGGAGGCCTACCGGGAACTCCTCAGCGGCAGGACCGTCGTCGTCTTCGGCGGCTCGTACGGCATCGGCAAGGACATCGCCGAGCTGGCCGAGTCCTATGGCGCCAAGGTGTATGCGCTCGGCCGCTCCACCACCGGAACGCACGTGGAGAACCCGGAGGAGGTCGACGACGCGCTGTCCAAGGCCTACGCCGAGACCGGACGCATCGACTACGTCGTCAACACCGCCGGCGTGTTGCGCATCGGCAAGCTCGCCGAGACCGACAACGCGACCATCGAGGAAGCGCTGAAGGTCAACTACCTGGCCCCGGTGCAGATCGCCCGCTCCTCCTACAAGTACCTCGCCGAGACCCAGGGGCAGTTGCTGCTGTACACCTCCAGCAGCTACACCCGCGGCCGCGCCGAGTACAGCCTGTACTCCTCGACCAAGGCGGCCATGGTGAACCTCACCCAGGCGCTGTCCGACGAATGGGCCGGCGACGGCATCCGCGTCAACTGCATCAACCCGGAGCGCACCGCCACCCCGATGCGCACCAAGGCCTTCGGGCAGGAGCCCGACGGCTCGCTGCTGTCCTCCGAGGCGGTGGCGCGGACCTCGCTCGATGTCCTCGTCTCCGAACTGACCGGCCATGTCATCGACGTACGCCAGCAGGATCCGACGGCGGACGCGGGCAGGGCATCCGGTTTCGAAGCGGCTCTGGCCGGCGTCCTGGACCGCCAGGACGGCGTGGCGTAGTCGAAATTTCCTTGGTTTCCGGAATTCAGGCCTCTGTGATTGCGCGACGAATGCGCGGACGCAGGGGCCTGAATCCATAAAATCCAGATCGGCTGCAGGAACTTTCCGATTCCTTTTCGAAGACCTACCGAAGTTTTTCTCCGTACCACCACCGGCACTCTCCCTCCAAGAGCAGGTTCCCCCGTGATTTCCACCGCTATACGCGTTGCCCGGGTGGGCAGTGCGGCCGAGCTTGCCGCGGCGGCCCTCATGATGCTGGGCTTCCCCGTGCTGATGCTGGCCGCGCTCCTCCCGAGCGTCGGTGCCTTCGCGGCCGCGGCCGCAGTGACGTACCTCGCGGACCACTTTCTGCATCGGCGCGGCAGCTATCTGATCAACCGCCTCGGCAAGGTGCGGGCCGGTCTGTCCATACGGTTCCTGATCAGACAGCTGCTGCTGGTCCTGCTCATGGCCCGGCTCTCGCTCTCCAGCGACGTGGTCTTCTACGCGGCGATCGGCTGCTTCCTCGCCTTCTACGGCTTCCAGGCCCCGCACGGCGCCCTGGTCACCCTGATCCGCAACCGCCGCAGGATGCCGATCGCCACCCGCAACGTCGACCTCGTCTCGCGGATCCGCATCCCGGACGCCCCGCCGCGTCTGCTGCTCGACCGCGCCGCCGAGAAGATGCTCCACCTCGACCTCGCCGCCGTTGTCGGCCTGCTGGTCACCGCCGCCACCGACCGGGTCGTCTACGGCCTCACCGGCGTGGCCGTCACCCTGGTGCTGGCCTTCCTCTACGTCGCCGCGCTCGTCCCGTACATCCGCGGCCGGAGGATCCCGCCGAAGGCGGACGCGGTACTCAAGGCGGTCAGTGCCTGGTTGCGCGAGTACCGCCCGGAGACGGTGCTGTACTTCTCGGGCTCCAAGGACTCGGCCTACCAGGTCAACATGTGGCTGGACACGATGGAGCGGCTGGAGACCCGTCCGCTGATCATCCTCCGCGAGCGCGCCATCCTGGAGAACCTCCAGCCCACCACGGTCCCCGTCATCTGCGTGCCCGGAGGGGTGCACCTGATGAACCTGGACCTGTCCACGGTGCGCGTCACGCTGTACGCGGCGAACGTCGGCAAGAACATCCACATGCTGCGCGTCCCGACGATGAAGCACGTCTTCATCGGCCACGGCGACAGCGACAAGCTCGCCAGCGTCAACCCGTTCAGCAAGGTCTACGACGAGGTGTGGACGGCCGGCCGTGCGGGCCGTGACCGCTACGCCCTGGCCGACGTCGGCGTCCGCGACGACGACATCGTCGAGGTCGGCCGCCCGCAGCTCGCGCCCATCCAGCCCTGGCAGGGCGTGCCCGAGGGGCGCATCCCGACCGTCCTGTACGCCCCCACCTGGGAGGGCTGGGACGACAACCCGGGCAACACCTCGCTCCTGCTGGCCGGCGAGAACATCGTGAAGAAGCTGCTCGCCGCCGACCGGCCGGTCCGTGTCCTCTACAAGCCCCACCCCTTCACCGGGACCCGCAGCGCCAAGGCGGGCGCCGCGCACCGGCGGATCACCGCCCTGGTCGAGAAGGCCGCCACCGAGCGCGCCGCCGACCCGCGCTTCACCGCGGACGCCGCGGCCCAGACCCGCGCCAAGGCCGAGCTGGTCCGCATCACGGCCCGGCTCGGCGAGCTGAGCGGTCCGGTCGACGACAGCGGCGACGAAGCCGAGGCGACCCGCGACGGTCTGGTCGACGTGGCCAAGCACGAGGAGATCGCCCGGCTGCGGGCCGAGTGGAACGACGCCTACTGGCGCTCCTTCGGCTCCTGGCAGCACCGCGTCATCACGGGCTCCGAGCCGCGTCTGTACGACTGCTTCAACGTCTCCGACGCGATGGTCTCCGACATCTCCAGCGTGGTCTCCGACTTCATCGCGAGCGGCAAGCCGTACGCCGTCACCGACTCCGCGGAGCTGGGCGTCGAGGAGTTCAAGCGGCAGAACACGGCGGTACGCGCGGCCGTGATCCTGTCGAACTCCGCGCGTGAACTGGACGAGCTGCTGACGGCCGTCCGGGATCCCGCGGCAGACCCGCTGACCGCCGAACGCGGAGAGCTCAGGCGCTATCTGCTGGGCCCGGACGAGCCGACGTCGATCGAGCAGTTCAACGCCGCCGTGAGCGACCTGGCACAGAAGGCGGAGGCCCGCAACCACCGTCTGGAGACCGCCGGTCGGGGGACCGTCGCCGAGCGGGCGGGCGCGGTGCCCGGCCAGCGCCCCACACCCGCCGATGAGTCGACCGACGTGGTCAAGGGCTGACACGCGCCACGGCCCGAGGGCCCGGGCGCCGAGGGAGCACTCCTCGGCGCCCGGGCCCTTTCCTTGCTCTTACCGTGACGGCCTACCGTGGTTTTCTGTCTGTTCGCCATGTGACGTGTGCCACGAATCATTGGGGTGGGGGCAACCTTCGCCCGCCGTCGGCTCTCTTATGGGTAAGTGTTGATGACATGCGGGGAAAGTTCCCGTGACAAGGGGGAAGCGTGACCGTTGCGCAGCCTGATGTATCTGTGATCATCGGGGCGTACGAGGCTATGCCGTACCTGGTCGAGT
Organism: Streptomyces sp. NRRL F-5122; assembly: GCF_001507435.1. Lineage (GTDB taxonomy): Bacteria > Actinomycetota > Actinomycetes > Streptomycetales > Streptomycetaceae > Streptomyces > Streptomyces lannensis. The sequence goes on along the minus strand of NZ_LMWH01000254.1, from coordinate 266,065 downwards.
GCCTGGAGTCGGTGCAGGCGCAGACGCTCGACCCGGCGCGGATCGAGGTCATCGCCGTCGACGACGGCTCGACGGACGGGACGGGCGACCGCCTGGAGGAGTTCGCCAAGCAGGCTCCCATGGCGGTCACCGTCATCCACCAGGAGAACTCCGGTGGCCCCAGCGGCCCGCGCAACGTGGGTCTGGAGAGGGCCCGTGGACGGTATGTGTTCTTCCTCGACGCGGACGACCGGCTCGGGGCCGAGGCGCTGGAGCGCATGGTCGCCATGGCCGACGAGCAGCGGACCGATGTCGTGCTCGGCAAGGTCGTGGGCGTCAACCGCAACGCCCCCAAGTCGATGTGGGGCAGGACGCTGCCGCGGACCGACGTCTTCTCCTCGAAGATCAAGTTCACGCTGAGCGCCCAGAAGCTCTTCCGCCGGGAGCTGCTCGCACGGCACGGGATGCGCTTCGACGAGTCGCTGAGGACCGGCGAGGACGCCCTGTTCACGATGGAGGCGTATCTGCGCGCGGACGGCGTCTCCGTGATCGCCGACTACACCTGCTACTACCTGGTCGGCCGGAGCGACGGCAAGCACGTCACCAAGACCGGCAGCTACACCCTGCGCTTCGACTCGGCCCGTGCCCTCATGAAGCTCATCGCCGAGCTCGTGCCCGAGGGCCCGCGCCGCGACTCCCTGATGGTCCGCCCCTTCCTGATCACCCTCCTGCCGCAGTTCGGGCCCGTCTTCCTGAACAACGACGAGGAGGTGCGCGCCCACAAGCTGGAGCTCGCCAAGCCGATGATGGACGCGTACTGGCACGAGGGCATCGCCGAGCGGATGAAGGTCAACGAGCGGCTCCGGCTGCACCTGGTGGCGCGGGGCCGCGCGGACCTGCTGTCCGACGTGCTGGAGTTCGTCAAGGCGAACAAGGCGCCCACGGTCTTCATGGACCCGGCCGGTGGCAAGGCCTACGTCGGCTACCCGCACTTCCGCGACGGCGCCGCGGGCCTCCCGGACGAGTGGTTCGTGCCGACGACCCGCGAGACGCTCACCATCGAAAAGTTCAAGCCGCTGGCGACGCCGGTCCACTTCGAGCGGCTGCGCAAGGCGGCCCGGCGGATGCTGAAGGTGCGGCGGGCGGCCTGAGACCCGCTGCCGGGGGCCCGCCCGCAAGGGCGCACCCCCGGCAGCCGTTGTGGAACGGCCGTGCGGGACCGCTCACTTGCCCCCGGACTGCAACGCCTTGCGGAGCGGCCGCCCCACCGCCCGGCGCGCCCGGCGGTAGACCGACGGCGGCGGCACCGCCGCGGCGGCCTTGGCGTTCGCGTTCGCCCGCGCCACGTCGCGCCTCAACTTCGCGTTGTCCTGACTCAGTTCGATGATGCGGCTCTGCAGCCAGCCGAACCGCGATGTGAGCGAGGCGACGTCGCTGTCGTTCCAGGGGCGCAGGCCGGCCGGGAAGGACAGCGACCGCATCCGCTCGTCGAAGGCGGCACCGCCGTCGCCGTGGGTGAAGGTGTTCGCCAGGCCGTTGCTGTCCAGGAACGCCGTGAAACGTTCGAAGCGCTCCTGGTGACCGCCGAGCAGCGCGCTGAAGTCGGCCTCCTCGTAGAGCCGGGCCGGGTCGAGGTCCTCGGGCAGGTTGTCGATCCTGCGGTGCGGGATGTCGAAGTACCGGCACAGTTCCAGCGTCCGCGAGTCCGCGCACAGCACCGTCGCGGGAGTGCCCGCCAGCAGGGCGGCGATGTTGCCGTGGATGCGGGAGCCGAAGGAGAAGTCGAAGTCGCGCAGGTCGTCGATCCAGGTGACGGGATCGATGTAGACCCGGACCTTGTCCTCGCGGTACATGGGGTGGTCCGGGTGGGTCGGCATCCCGGTGACACGGCCGTTCGCGTCCGACAGGTCCCGCCAGTGCAACTGCCGCGCGTCGCTCAGGTTCTGGCCGATGAAGCGCAGATGCGGATAGCGCGCATGGGCCCGGGTGATGATCCGGTCGAGCCCCTGCCTCTGCACCGCGCTGTGCGAGCCGTTGATGGCGATCCGGGACTCGGGCGTCAGGGCGGGCACCCGCTTGTCCACGGTGAGTTCCTTGCCGTACAGGAACATCGAGGGGCAGCCGATGATCTCGACGTCCCTGAACCCCATGTCCTTCAGGTACTTCTCCGTGAACTCGCCGCGCACGCCGATGGACGCGCTGCGGTCGAGCACCGCCGAGACGAACTCGCGGACGGTGGGCTCCATCGGCTTCAGCCGCGCCGGGTCGTAGCTGAGCCCGGTCTGCGCACCTATGCCCAGCACCACCACGGGGATCCGCAGCTTTCCGATGAGTCGCGTCAGACGCTGCAGCCCGGTCTCGAAGGAGGGCCGGAACGCATTGGCGAGCGGTACGACGAAGGCGTCGTACTCCTCGTTGATCCTCGCCGCCATGGCGGCATCTGCCCGCATTCCGTTCGAGACCACCTTGGTGTGCGGTGTCTCGAGGATCTTGTGGGCGGCGTCGCTGAAGATCAGATTGCCCGCGTTGGTGGCGATGACATCGCGATGGAGGGCTTCCTCCACGGGGACGACGTCGTAGGGGCTCTTCCCCGACCTCAGAAGCACACGCCGTGCGTGGTGAACGTTAGGTGACACGGTGTTCAAATTATGTTTGCATCATCTTTAATTTCTATAGGCAACCAGTGCAACCTTTTTGCCGTGTGCGAGACGTGAGCAAGTGATCACACTGTGCTCGTCCGGGTGCTGGAACGATGCGCGCCACCTCTGCTCGTTCGCGTAGATTGCCGGGCGGGGGACGGACCGACGCGCGAGGGGAAGCACAGCAGGTGGCTGGGGCAAGGCAGGCCGTGGCAGAGGCTCATCGGATCGTTGTCAAGGTGGGCTCCTCCTCGCTGACCACGGCGGCGGGCGGGCTGGACGCCGATCGTGTCGACGCACTCGTCGACGTGCTCGCCAAGCACCGCAGTGGAGGCGAGAAGGAGATCGTCCTGGTCTCCTCGGGTGCGATCGCCGCCGGTCTCGCCCCCCTCGGACTGCGCCGCCGCCCCCGGGACCTGGCCCGGCAGCAGGCCGCGGCCAGTGTCGGCCAGGGTCTGCTGGTGGCCCGTTACACCGCCTCCTGCGCCCGCCACGGCGTCCGTGTCGGCCAGGTGCTGCTCACCTCCGACGACACCAGTCGCCGCGCCCATCACCGCAACGCAGCCCGCACCCTCGACAAGCTCCTGTCGATGGGCGCGCTCCCGGTCGTCAACGAGAACGACACGGTCGCCACGGACGAGATCCGCTTCGGCGACAACGACCGCCTCGCCGCGCTCGTCGCCCACCTGGTCCACGCCGATCTGCTGGTCCTGCTGTCGGACGTGGACGGCGTGTACGACGGGGACCCCAGCAGGCCCGGCACCTCGCGGATAGCGGAGGTGCGAGGGCCCGAGGACCTCGCCCATGTGGAGATCGGCAGCGCGGGCAAGGCCGGCGTCGGCACCGGCGGCATGGTCACCAAGATCGAGGCGGCCCGGATCGCGGCGGCGGCGGGCATCCCCGTGGTGCTCACCTCCGCCGTCCACGCCGCCGACGCCCTTGCGGGCCGGGACACCGGCACCTATTTCCACCCCACGGGCAAGCGCTCCGCGGACCGGCTGCTGTGGCTGCAGCACGCCTCCACCCCGCAGGGCGCGCTCACGCTCGACGACGGCGCCGTGCGCGCGGTGGTCGAGCGCCGCACGTCGCTGCTGCCCGCCGGCATCGCCTCGGTCGAGGGCGACTTCACCGCTGGCGACCCCGTCGAACTGCGCGACAGCGCGGGTGTGGCGGTGGCGCGCGGGCTCGTCAACTTCGACGCCAAGGAGATCCCCCGGCTGATCGGCCGCTCGACCCGGGAACTGGCGCGCGAACTGGGCCCCGCCTACGAACGCGAGGTCGTGCACCGGGACGACCTGGTCATCCTGCACCCGTAACCGGCCCAAAGGTCCGCTCTTTACGGGTTCCCGGTGGGGGACGTTCCGTAAAACCGCCCCATGAAGCCCTGGGGCCTGCTCCACTTTGTCTCGGGGACATGTTCTGCACGAGCACTGCGTAAGGAGGCCGTCGTGAGACGAGTGCGCCCTGGGGCGGCGGCGTTCCGCGGTCGCGGCACCTCCGGTGTCCCTCGTGACGGCGGTACGGTCCGCACGCCCGGGGAGGAGCGCGCACTGACCGGCGTCACGGAAGCCCCGGAACGGGACACGCACGAGACACCCGGCGACGTCCCCCGGCTGTGGCATGTCACGCTCAGCGTGTCGGGAGACCGGGCCCCCGAGACGGAGGTGCGGCGCGCCCTCGAGCAGCTCGCCCACGACCACCCCTTCCTGATGACCAGCCGCTACGCAGGAGATCACGCGGAGATCCGGTACTGGGAGGAGGCCCGCGACCTGCACGACGCCGCCGCGGTCGCGCTGCGGCTGTGGGGCGAGCACCGCCACACGGCCGGGCTGCCGCCCTGGGAGATCGTCGGCCTCGAGGTCGTCGACCGCGAGACCTATCACCAGCGGGTGGCCGAGGGATACGGGCCGCCCCCGGCGACACCGGTCGGAGTTCACCCGTTTTGAGGGTGTCTCGGTGAGTGGAACAAGCCGTGGACGGTACCGTCCGGAGCACTACCCTTCCCTCATGACCACGCTCTCGCCGTACGACTCGATGTCCCCGGTCGCCCAGGCCGCCTATCGCGCCAAGGCCGCCGCCGACGACCTCGCGCCGATGCCGCGGGTCGAGAAGGACGACGCGCTGCTGGCCGTCGCGGACGCGCTGGAGGTCCGCGCGAGCGAGATCGTCGACGCGAACGCCAAGGACATCGACCGGGCCCGTGAGGCGGGCACCAGCGAGGCGATCATCGACCGGCTCACGCTCACGCCGGAGCGGATCCGGGCCATCGCCTCCGACGTCAGGGACGTCGCCGCCCTCCCTGATCCGGTCGGCGAGGTCGTCCGCGGCTCCACCCTGCCCAACGGTATCGACCTGCGCCAGGTCCGCGTCCCGCTCGGCGTGGTGGGGATCATCTACGAGGCCCGGCCGAATGTGACGGTCGACGCCGCCGCGCTGTGCCTGAAGTCCGGGAACGCCGTGCTGCTGCGCGGCTCGTCCTCCGCGCACGAGTCGAACACCGCCCTCGTCCGGGTCCTGCGCGACGCCGTGGGCGGCTCCGGGCTGCCCGCCGACGCCGTGCAGCTCGTGCCCGGCGAGAGCCGGGAGTCCGTGCGCGAGCTGATGCGCGCCCGCGGCCTGGTCGACGTGCTCATCCCGCGCGGCGGTGCCTCGCTGATCCGCACGGTGGTGGAGGAGTCCACGGTCCCCGTGATCGAGACCGGCACCGGAAACTGCCATGTCTACGTCGACGCGCAGGCCGACATCGACATGGCGGTCGACATCCTGATCAACTCCAAGGCCCACCGCGTGAGCGTGTGCAACGCCGCCGAGACGCTGCTCGTCCACCAGGACATCGCCCCCGAGTTCCTGCCGCGGGCCCTGGACGCCCTCGCCGCGGCCGGGGTCACCGTGCACGGCGACGAGCGCGTGATGGCCTGCGCCAAGGGCTCGAAGGCCACGGTGGTGGAGGCCACGCCCGAGGACTGGGACACCGAGTACCTCTCCTACGACATCGCCGCCGCGGTCGTGGACTCCCTGGACCGGGCCGTGCAGCACATCCGGCTGTGGAGTTCCGGGCACACCGAGGCGATCGTCACCACCTCTCAGCAGGCGGCCCGTCGCTTCACCCAATTGGTCGATTCGACGACGGTCGCCGTGAACGCCTCGACGCGCTTCACGGACGGCGGCCAGTTCGGCTTCGGCGCGGAGATCGGCATCTCCACGCAGAAGCTGCACGCCAGGGGCCCCATGGGCCTGCCCGAACTGACGAGCACCAAGTACATCGTGACCGGCGACGGGCACATCCGCCGCTGAGCGGCCGCTCAGACAAGCACGGCCGGTTGTCCCTGGCAAGCGGCTTTGAAGCCGTCTCGCCGGGCGGATGAATTTCCTTACCGTCTGCCCAAATTGACCCCCCAGGTCTACTCTGGAGCCGTGCCGGAGGACGTGGGGGGCACGCCGTCTGGTGACGGCCGGGAGCCCGACGACGACCGCGACCGCGGAGGTATGGACGAAGAGTTCGCCTCCGTGGTCTTCGACGAGGCCTTCGTACGTGCAGCCGTGGTCCACGAGCCGACGGCGGTCGAGAGACTCCTCGCCGCCGCCCAAGCCCGCGCGGATGCCCAGGAGGCCGAGGCGCGCCGGGCGCACGCCCGGGGCGCACGCGGAGACGACGACCGCTACGAGGACGGGTTCGACCCCGACGACGGCGGAGAGTTCGGTCCCGGCCGCGATCTGGACGACCTCGACGACCCGGAGATCCTCGAGGGCCGCTACGGCGCTCCGGGCGCCTATGCCAGGGGCGCCCGCTGGCACCGCCCGGTCGCCTGGATGCTGGCCCTCGTGATGGGCATAGGGATGGTCGCACTGGCGTTCACGGCGGTGTACCGGGGCGCGTCCTCGGGCCGCCAGGAGCAGGTCCCGCCCCCCGCCACCACCGGTCTGGAACAGGGCCGGAAGACCGGTGCCGGCACGGTTCCCTCGGCCTCCGCGGACTATTCGCCACCGGCGTTCTCTGCGGTGCCCAGAACGCCCTGAGGGCTGCGACGGGCTTGTTCGACATCCGTTCGAAAGCCTGGTGAGAACCTGTCAGAACTTGTCGCGTAGCAGGGCGTTTACCTGAGCTCCCGGAGACCTACTCTGAAGATATGGGCGGGCCTGGAGACCCACCGGAGGGGACACCCGAGGGCGCTCCCGGTGGTGGTGAGGACGAGTACCGATCCGTCGTGTTCGACGAGTCGTTCGTCAGGGCTGCCCGGCTCCAGGAGTTCTCGGCGCGCGAACGCATGGGGGATCACGCCCCCGCCGTGCGCCGGCGCCCCCCGCTGCACCGGGGGCTGACCCGGCAGGCGCTCATCCTGGTCCTGCTGATAGCCGTCGCGTTCGGCACCGCGATCTACATGGGAGTGCGCCACCCGTATCCGGCGCCGGAGACGCAGCCGGTCGAGCCGCTGCGCATGACGGTGATACCCCTCGCCCCGCAGTCCGCCGTACCCGGCTCCACCGACCCCGAGGCGCTGTACACGCACAGCCCCGCCGCCGAGTTCCGCGTCGGCGCCAAGGGCGTCACGTTCCCCGCCACCCGGCGCACCGCCCACTTCTCCGACAGCCAGGTCGTCGCCGCGCTGACCACCGCGAAGGACTACCTCGTCGAGTCCTCGCTGGATCCGGCCGTGCTCACCGGCGGCGCCGTGCGCTCGGTCCGCGTACTGCTCGACCCCCAGCAGCTCGACCAGTTCGATCAGAGCTTCAGCCACCCGGCCGCCGACGGACGGCACGCTCCCACCGGCTGGCTGGTGCGCTTCGACCCGTCCCGGGTCCAGCTGGCCGACCGCAGCATCCGTGTCCAGGGCACGCTCCAGGCGACGGAGGCCGACTCCGACACGCTGGAGGTCACCTCCGACCACACCATGGTGTACGCGCTCAAGCCGACCGGCGCGGACGCCAAGGCCGAGGCCTCGCTGTTCACCGTGCGGCGCGAGCTGACCTTCCGCTTCGACCGCGAGGACCTGCGCATGAACCAGGCCCAGCTGGTCGCCTCGTACGTCCAGGCAGGCCCGCTCGCCTGCGCCGACGACTCCGCCGACCATCTGCATCCCCTGCTCGCCGGCCAGACGGCGAAGGCGGGCGGCCCGGCGGGCACCGACCCCTACGCCACGGGCAGTGCGACGGCTCTGTGCGGCACCCTGTCGACGAGCGCACAGCCGAAGGTCTAGGTGTGCCGTCCCGGGAGGCCCGGGGTTTCGGCGCCGTCCTGAGAAGCCGCCTCCGGGATGTTGAAGACGGGCGGCGCCCGCCCTGGAAGGTCCACCGGCCGGTTGTAGGGTCCCCTCGGGCCCGGAGGGGTGGAGGACGGCCCCGGAAGCGGGCCGCGGCCCGGCGACGGCGGCCAGGCGGTTCCCTTCGGCCCGGCCGGCCGGGGGCCGGGGGAGCCGCTGTTGCGGGGCTCCTTCGCGGCGATGCCCACAGGGCAGTAGGTGCCGCTGTCCCGAAGCCGGGCCAGGGGCCTGCTCCGCCGGGAGGTCCCACCGCCGCCCGGACGCTTCGGGCCGGTCCGGAGACCGCCATGCCGGGAAGAGCGCCCCGCCAAGGAGGCCGCCCCCTCGCCTCGCAGTGGCGCCCCGGCCCCGAGCCCGGCCAGGGGCTATGTCCGGGCGCCGGGCCGCCCGGGGGCGGGACCGGTCGTCGATCAGGCGTTGGCGTCGGGGTCCTCGTCGTCCCGCTGGGCGTCGCGCGGCTCGCGGCGCGGGTCGTCCTTGGACGCACCGCCGCCGAAGCCCGAGAAGCCGCGCCGGACCCGGCCGCCGAGGTCGCCCGCTCCGCCCGCGATATCGCCGACCAGCTTCATCAGCGGGTCCTTGGACTCCTTGACCTCGTTGGCGTAGCTGGCCGCCGACTCCCGGAAGGAGTCCGACACCGAGGTGTGCTTGTCCTCGGTGCGTCGCGGATAGTGGCCGTCCATGATCCGTTGGTAGTCGCGGGACGCGGCCCACTTCTTGAGCTCGGCCGCGCGGACCGTGGTGAAGGGGTGGCTCCGCGGCAGCACATTGAGGATCTTCAGCACCGAGTCGCGCAGATCGCCCCCGGCCTCGTACTCCTCCGCCTGTTCCAGGAACGCGTCCACGTTCATCTCGTGCAGATGGTTCCCGCCGGCTATCTTCATCAGCCCCCGCATCGAGGACTGCAGATCCTGCCCGACCAGCAGCCCGGCCCGGTCGGCCGACAGCTCCGACTTGCGGAACCACTCCCGCAGCGCGGTCACGATGGCCATGATCGCGAGGTTGCCCAGCGGGATCCAGGCGACACGGAGCGCCAGGTTGGTCAGGAACAGCAGGACGGTCCGGTAGACCGAGTGCCCGGACAGCGCGTGCCCGACCTCGTGGCCGACGACCGCCCGCATCTCCTCCTCGTCGAGCAGTTCCACGAGCCCGGTCGTCACGACGATGATCGGCTCGTCCAGACCGATGCACATCGCGTTCGGCTGCGGGTCCTGGGTGACGTACATCGGGGGGACCTGCTCCAGGTCCAGGATGTAACAGGCATCCCGCAGCATGTCGTTGAGATGGGCGAACTGCGCGTCCGAGACCCGTACGGAGTCGGACAGGAACAGCAGTCGCAGACTGCGTTCGGGCAGCAGACCGCTGAGCGCCTTGAAGACCGTGTCGAAGCCGCTGAGCTTGCGCAGGGCCACCAGGGCCGAACGGTCCGCGGGGTGTTCGTACGCGCGCGAGGAGATCCCCTCGAAGCGCCTGCGCCGCCTGCTCGGCACGCGCTCGTGCCCGTTCTGCTGGTGGCTTTCGTCGGACATGTGTTCCCCCATGTGTCTCATGGCCACTGTGCGATGGATCATCGGGCCCCCACCGGAGTGGGCACGCGCGATGCCCGATGTGCCCCCGAAGCGGAGTCCAGCCTAGGCGGAGATACGGTGGCAGGGCAGCACACCGTAAGGAGCGATCCCATGGAGCACACTTCCGCCGCCTGGTTCACCGAGGCCGCGACCGCCGCCGCCCGGCAGGGTCCGGGCGACCTGCTCCGCGTCGTGCTGATCGTGATGGTCGTCGGCTGCGTCCTGACCGCCTGGTTCCTGCTGCGGGGATACAAGCGCAGGTGACCGGCACGGTCGTGCCGGCCCGCACGGACGGTACGCACTGAACGGCGGAGTCGGCGTGATCGGTGCGCAGCCGCACGCTTACGATGAGCCGACGTCTTTGTCCCGCCCACACCGGATAGGTCCTGCCGAAGATGAGCTTCCACAGCACCGCTGCACAGTTGGCCACGCTCGCCGAGGGTGAAGGCGAACGCCACGCGAGCATCAGCCCGTTCATGACGGGCGGAGGCGCCCTCGTCATCCTCCTCCTGCTGCTGTGGATCACCACGCGCTTCAACCGGGACCGCTGAGTCCGCAGAAGTGCCTGGTCCCGGCCGTTCCGGGGGGCCTGTGGGCCGGTGTCCGGCGGCCGGGCCGGTAGTGTCTGCAGGCATGGGAGAGCAGCACATGCCCACCGGTCCGGCGAAGGGCCCGGGACCCGGCCCCGGAAACGGGCCGTCCAACCCGGGCAAACGCCGTCTCGGCGTCATGGGCGGAACGTTTGACCCGATTCACCACGGGCACCTCGTCGCGGCCAGCGAGGTGGCCGCGCAGTTCCATCTCGACGAGGTGGTGTTCGTACCGACCGGGCAGCCCTGGCAGAAGACGGATCGCAAGGTGGCCCCGGCCGAGGACCGCTATCTGATGACGGTCATCGCGACCGCGGAGAACCCCCAGTTCTCGGTCAGCCGTATCGACATCGACCGCGGCGGCCCCACCTACACCACGGACACCCTGCGCGACCTGAAGGCGCTCAACCCCGACACCGATCTGTTCTTCATCACCGGGGCCGACGCGCTGGGCCAGATCCTCACCTGGCGCTATACGGACGAGTTGTTCTCCCTCGCGCACTTCATCGGCGTCACCCGTCCCGGTCACACCCTGACCGACCCGGGTCTTCCGGAGGGCGGTGTCTCGCTGATCGAGGTTCCCGCTCTGGCCATCTCGTCCACAGACTGTCGTGCGAGAGTCGCCATGGGCGAACCCGTCTGGTACCTGGTGCCGGACGGTGTGGTGCGCTACATCGACAAGCGGCAGCTGTACCGCGGCGAGTGAGCCGAGAGGGGCACCGGTGAACGACCGATACGACGGATACGCGGGGGGCGACCGGTACGAACTCGTCGGTTACGACGAGTTCGGTCAGCCTGTGTACCGGCAGGTGCCCGCGCAGCAGACCCCGCAGGGCTACGACCCCTACGGTACGCAGCAGCACCAGCAGCACCAGCAGCACCAGCAGCACCAGCAGCACCAGCAGCACCAGCAGCCCCAGGGCTACGGCTACGACCCGTACGCGACCGGCACGCAGCAGGCCCACGACACCGGCCGGCAGCCGCCCGTCCCCCCGTACGACCCCTACGCCTCCTACGGCAATGCTCCCGGCACCGGCCACGACCCGTACGGCCGGACGGCAACGAGCGGACAGCAGCCGCGCGTTGCCGAGCAGACCGCCTACATCCCGCAGCAGACGGGCCCCGCCGGGAACGGTCCGGGGCGCCCGCCCGGCACCCCCGACCGCGGCCCCGGCGGCGCCCCCGGGCACACGGAAGTCCCCGCGCAGAGGGAACCGCGCGGTGACGGCGACTACGCCACCGACCAGTTCGCCTTCGTCGAGGAGCCCGACGGCGACTCCGAAGACGTCATCGACTGGCTGCAGTTCACCGAGAACCGCACCGAGCGCCGTGAGGAGGCCAGGCGTCGCGCGCGCGGCCGGGTCGTCGCCCTCGTCGTGGTCCTCGCCCTGGTGGCCGTCGGCGGTGTCGGATACCTCTGGTACGCGGGCAAGCTGCCCGGCACCTCCTCCGGCGGTGGCAAGTCCGGTACGGCGACGGCCGCGGGCGCCCAGAACCGCGATGTGATCGCCGTCCATCTGCACAACACCAAGGGCGGCGGCACCTCGACCGCGCTGCTCGTCGACAACACCACCACCAAGCAGGGCGCCACCGTCCTGCTGCCCAACTCCCTTGCCCTGACCTCCGACGACGGCACCACGACCACCCTCGCCAAGTCGGTAGCCGACGACGGCTCCTCCGGCACCGGCGACGCCATCGACTCCGTCCTCGGCACCAAGGTCGAGGGCACCTGGCGGCTCGACACCCCGTACCTGAACAACCTCGTCGAGCTCGTGGGCAACGTCGAGGTCACCACGAACGCCGACGTGCCCGACCCCGACGCCAAGAAGAAGGGCGCCCCCCTCGTGCACAAGGGGGAGGACCAGACTCTCAGCGGCAAGATGGCCGTCGCCTACGCCACCTACCGCGCCTCCGGCGAGTCCCAGGACGCCCAGCTGGAGCGGTTCGGCCAGGTCATGGTGGGCGTGCTGCGCAAGTTGTCCTCGGACCCGCAGGCGGCCACCGTCACCGTGCAGACGCTCGCCCAGATCCTCGACCCCTCCCTGACCGACAAGGACCTCGGCAGCTTCCTCGCCAAACTGGCCGACCACGCCAAGCAGGGGGCGTACAAGACCGAGCTGCTGCCGGTCCAGTCCGACGGCACCATCAGTGAGAAGGCCACCGACACCGTGGTGAAGAGCCTCCTCGGCGGCACCGTGAAGAGTCCGGAGGCGGGCGACGCCGTCCGGGTCGGGATCAAGAACGCCACCGGTGCCAAGAAGACCGCCGAGCAGGCCCGGGTCACACTGGTCAACGGCGGCTACACCTTCATCGACGCCGGCAGCGGCACCGCTCAGAGCACGTCCCAGGTCCTGTACGCCGACGACAGCGACAAGGAGAACGCGGTCGAGGTGGCCAAGACGCTGGGCCTGCCCACCGGCTCCGTGCAGAAGGGCAAGATCGCGAACAGCGCCGATGTCTCGGTCGTGCTGGGCGAGGACTACAAGCCGTCGTCGTGACGTGGACCACACCCCGGGGTGCCGGGGGGGTGGTCCGTTAATCACATGGGGTTCCGTCCGCGGTCCGTGAGACCCTTGGGGTATCACTGACCGCCTAAGGAAAGCCTCGTAGTGACCGCAACGGACCGCTCTCTCGAGCTCATCACCGCCGCCGCCCAGGCGGCCGCCGACAAGCTCGCGCACGACATCATCGCCTACGACGTCAGCGACGTGCTGTCGATCACGGACGCCTTCCTGCTGGCGTCCGCGCCCAACGACCGCCAGGTCAAGTCGATCGTCGACGAGATCGAGGAGCGACTGAACAAGGAACTCGGCGCCAAGCCGGTGCGTCGCGAGGGCGACCGCGAGGCTCGCTGGGTGCTGCTCGACTACGTCGACATCGTGGTGCACGTCCAGCACAGCGAGGAGCGGGTCTTCTACGCACTGGAGCGGCTCTGGAAGGACTGCCCCGAGCTGGAGCTGCCCGCCGACGCCAAGGCCACCCGCGGCAAGGCGGCGGAGCACGCCCGGCTGAAGGCCGCCGAGGACGCCGCCGAACTGAATGCCGAGCTGGGTGGGGAACTGCGGTGACGGCCTCCGGCGCCGACACCTCGAGGAGGGGGCGGGGGCGCCGTCTCGTCCTGTGGCGGCATGGCCAGACGTCCTGGAACGTGGAACGCCGCTTCCAGGGCTCCACGGACGTCGAGCTGACCGAGACCGGCGTCGGCCAGGCCCGCCGCTCGGCCCGCCTGCTCGCCTCCTTGAAGCCCGACGCCATCGTCGCCTCCGACCTCAAGCGCGCCGCCTCGACGGCCGCGGAGCTGGCCGCGCTGACGGGTCTGGAGGTCACTCACGACGAGTCCCTGCGCGAGACGTACGCGGGTGTCTGGCAGGGGCTGACCCACGAGGAGATCATCGCCCGGCACGGGGAGGAGTACGCCGCCTGGAAGCGCGGTGAGCCCGTCCGCCGCGGCGGAGGCGAACTGGAGACCGAGGTCGCCGACCGGGCGGCCCCGGTGGTGCTGCGCCACGCCGAGAAGCTCCCGGAGAACGGCACCCTCGTGGTGGTCAGTCACGGTGGCACGATCCGCACCACCATCGGACGGCTGCTCGGCCTCGAGTCCCGCCACTGGGAGAGCCTCGGTGGTCTCTCCAACTGCTCCTGGTCCGTCCTCGGCGAGGGCGTGCGCGGGTGGCGTCTCCTGGAGCACAACGCGGGCACGCTTCCCGAACCGGTCCTCGGCGACGACGACTGACACCTCCTCACCGGGTGTCGGGGCACGGATTTCACTTTCCGGCAGGCCGCAGGCTAAAGTTCTTCTTGTTCGCCCGCCGAGCGGGAAGAACGCGCGGGGCTATAGCTCAGTTGGTAGAGCGCCTGCATGGCATGCAGGAGGTCAGGAGTTCAATTCTCCTTAGCTCCACGGATCGACACTTCGAAGGTGTCAGAGATCGGTGATCAGAATCCCGTCCCTCAAGGGGCGGGATTTTCTGTGTCCGGGGCCATTTCGTCCGTACTCGGCCTGACCCGGCGTCATGTCACCGAGGAAGCACGGGTGACGGCGTCTCCCGCCTCACGAGGCGTGGGGAGGACCGGCCGGCGCGGTCCCGGCTTCCTGCCCGGCGGTGCGGGCCGCCCGCTGCACGGCGGTGAGGGGCGGCGGTGCGCGGCGGTGAGGGGCGGCGGTGCGCGGCCGTACGAGGCCCTCGCGCGGGCAGGAGCGGGTCCCGTGCCGTTCCGGGCCCCACAACCGTGCTCGCGCCGCCGTACGCCCGGAGAAGGCCGCTCGGCGCCGACCGTCACCCCCAGCGGTCACCCGGCTCGGCCGGCCGATCGGCTCCGCGGTCTTCGGCCATTCTTCTGCGGCGAGCTTGAGTCACCCGGGCCCCTGGGGCGTATACCTCTTCGGACGCGCTCCCCATGTGCATGTACGCGCCGGCCCGCGACGGCCACGTCGGGTGCCGTGTCCGGACTGGTACGAAGGCGTCGCTGACCGTATCGGCTCGGCCGTGGCAGAATCAGACGGCCGGAAGGGGGCGCGGCCCGACGGGAGGGAGAGCGATGCCTGCGAGCATCCGCGAGGAGATCCACGATCTCCTCGCAGTGGCGGTGCCACGTCGGAAGGCCACCCTCCTCGACTGCCCTTCCTGTGGCTCGTCCCATGTGGCCCAGGTCCTCGGCGACAACGGCGGTATCTCCTACGTGTGCACGGCCTGCGGCCACAGCTGGAGCTGATCGATGGGTGCACACAGGCGAAAGTGCGACTGGTGCGGGAGCGGTACGCCGATCGTCCGGGACATGGAACCGGTCAACCCCGACTACCAGTACTGGTGCGAGGAATGCGCACGGGCGCTGATCATAAAAGGCGACCCGATCGAGACCTATCGGGAACTGGAAGGCGAGCCGATCTACGGCCGTCTCCTGGACGACCACTGCACGCTCAAACGCTTCTACTCCTTCGCCACGGCCTGACCCCCGACCGGGCCGCGGACATGGGCGGAAGCCGGCCCTGGACCTCGATTCCCCGTGCACGGGAGGGTCCCCGCGCACGACGGAAACGATTTGGTGTTCCACCCGGGGGACCGTGTAATGTTGGCGTCGCCGCCGGGGAAACCGGGCGACACGGTCTACAAGCGGCTCGGCCGCGTGGCCACGAGGGGCTATAGCTCAGTTGGTAGAGCGCCTGCATGGCATGCAGGAGGTCAGGAGTTCAATTCTCCTTAGCTCCACAGGACTTGAAGGCGGTCCATCCCATCGGATGGACCGCCTTCGGCATGTCCGGAGCCATGGGAACGCCGACGACGACGCACGGGCCACCCCGGGCGGGGCGGCCCGTGATCCGTCCGCTCAGCGGCCGAGAGCGCGGCGTCCTCGGCCCTGCGACAGCACCGGCAGGTTGTTGCGCGCCGGCGCACCGGAACGGGTGTCCTCCTCGATCCGCAGCGCGAGCGCGGGGCACCGGCGTACGGCCCGCAGTGCCTTCGCCTCCGCGTACCTCGGCACCTGGGCCTGGGCGACGGTGGGGAAACCGTCGGCGCCCAGTTCGAAGACCTCCGGGAGGATGTCCGCGCACAGGCCGTGGCCGCGGCACAGCGTCCAGTCGACGAAGATCTTCTGCCGGCTGGCACCGGCCTCGGGCTCGGCCTGGCCGCCGCCCGGGATGCCCGTCGGGGCCCGGCCGCCCTCGAAGAGCGGCAGCACGCCCTCCACGGGTCTGCCGCAGCCGTTGCCGAGGACGTGTGCCGCCAGGTCGTCCGTGAAGGCCTTGATGGTCGATTCCAGGAACATCGCCGAGCCGTCCGGGTGCGAGCACGCACCGCGCTTCTTCACGGCCTTGGCGACCTGCTTCAGGGCCTCGAGGGCGGCGGGGCCGCCGCCGTTGAGGATGTCCTCCATCCCGCGGGCCGCGGCGGGCAGGCCGAGGTAGCAGGGACCGCACTGGCCCGCGCTCTCCTCGGCCAGCCACTTGGCCACCTGCAGGGACTCGCCCAGCGGGCAGGTCTCCTGGCTGATGGGCAGGATCGCGCCGGCGCCGAGCGAGCCGCCGACGGCGTCGAGGTTGTTGCGCGAGACGATCGCCTCGTCGACCGTCGCCGCGTCGATCCACTTGCCGTGGTAGCCGCCGGTCAGCACGCCCTGCGGGAGCGGCGGGGCGCCCGCCAGCTGGAGCACGTACCGCAGCGGCACACCCGTGGGGACCTCGATCACCATCGGACGGCTGACCGCGCCGGAGACGGTGAGCATGACCGTACCGGGCTCGTCGTACAGACCGGTGTTGCAGTAGCGCTCGGCGCCGATGCGGGCGGCGATCGCCAGCTGGGCGAACGTTTCGGCGTTCGACAGCAGGGTGGGCGCGCCGCCCACGCCGCTCTGCGATGCGCTCGTCTTGCGGCCCGGCGGGATCGCGGGACCGCCGTCGATGGATCGGACCAGCGACGCGGCGGCACCGGTGACCATGCGCACCGGGTTGCGTTGCACGCGCGCGCGTATGGGCGCGCCACGCCGGTCGCTCAGGCCGCGCTCGGCCAGCGCCTGCTCCATCGACCGCTCCGTGGAGGCCCGGGTCACGCCGATCACGAGTGTCCGCGCGCCGAGGGCCTCGGCGACCAGCAGGGCGCCGTCCAGGATGAGGTGCGGGGCACGGTTGATCAGCACCGTGTCCTTGCGGCAGGCCGGCTCGTCCTCACTGCCGTTGACGACGACCACCGGCCGGATGCCACGGCGGATCGCCGACTCGGCGACCGACCGCAGCTTCTTGTGGAAGGGGAAGCCCGCCCCGCCCCGCCCCTTCAGGGAGATCTGTTCGGCCAGCTGCGCGAGCTGTTCGCCGCCCATCGGTTCGAGGGGGCCGTGCACCTTGAGGTGCATGGGGAGGTCGAGTCTCTCGACAAGGTCGAAGCCCGACGTGAGCTGCGGAAGTCCGACCACACGGACTTCTGGGACGTCGGGCAGGGCCTCGTTCACTAAAAGCCTCCGGAAGGCGCGTTCCAGGGTTCGCCGGCACCCGGTGTGCCGTAGGCGCCGGGGGCCGTGTCAGTCGCGGGACCGCTGTTGTAC
The DNA here is from genome assembly GCF_001507435.1 of Streptomyces sp. NRRL F-5122. Taxonomy (GTDB): domain Bacteria; phylum Actinomycetota; class Actinomycetes; order Streptomycetales; family Streptomycetaceae; genus Streptomyces; species Streptomyces lannensis. The sequence goes on along the minus strand of NZ_LMWH01000254.1, from coordinate 248,996 downwards.
GTGTTGTTCGAGTTGTACGTGCCGTAGGGGCTGTTCGTCTCACTCGTGTCGTACATCTCACCCCCGCCGTACCCGTCGTATCCGGAACTGCCATAGGTCGGGATGTTGTATCCGGTGTCCTGGAGCGGGTCGTATGCGGAGGGGGGCGCCTCGCCGACGGGCGGCGGGGAGGGGACGGGCCAGCTGCCGGAGGTGCTGCCCGGACCGTCGACCCGCGGCATCGCCCCCGTCTGCTGCATGGTCACGGGGTTCATGCGCTGCGTCGCGTCGGGTGTCATCGGTCCCTGGGCGCGGGGCGTGGCCGAGACGGCCCGGTAGGCGGCGGCGAAGCCGTTGCCGGACTCGGGGGTCATGGTGCGGGCCGGAGGGGTGTCGTACAGGGACGTGGAGGGCTGGGAGGGGATCAGTCCCTCGGTGGCGGCGCCACGGTCCGCCGACCGGGGTCCGAAGCCCGCCATGGCGGCCGCGGCCTCCGCGTTGCGGGCCCGACTGGCGTCCAGATCGTCGCGTCCGAACCGATCGCCGGATCCGACGATCGCGAAGATCCGGTCCGCCACCTTCCGCTTGAACGGGCGCGGCGCGGCGCGCAGGGCGAGCGCCGCCATGACCCCGAGCAGGCAGAGCTCGTAGGAGATCGTGAAGAACGGCTTGGCGGCCCGGCCCGCGTACAGGCCGTGGACCAGCGCGGCGCACCAGGACGGGTAGGCGAGCATGTGCATCGCCCGCCAGCGCGCCGCGACCGGCGCGGGGGAGGCGAAGTTGCCGCGAAGGGCCCCGGTGACACCGACGAAGATCATGAGCAGGGCGGCCAGGGAACCGAGGCCGATGAGTCCCGCCGAGCCGCTCACGCCGAGGCTGAACGGGACCAGCGCGGCGATCAGAACCGTGTGGTCGAGCGCGAGCTTGACCGTGACGTGCACCAGGAGGAAGGCGATCGAGGCGACCGCCGTCGTCCGGTGGACGGCCTGCGCCACGATCCGCTGGCGGATGTTGAGGAAGATCCGGTCCTGGGCGACGAGACCCCAGATCACCGAGCAGCTGAGGGAGACGAGCGAGAGGACGCCCGCTCCGAAGTTGAGGAAGTCCCGGACTGCGTTTCCGCCCGCGAGCACGACGACCGGTATAAGCAGCAGTACGACAGCCGACACCACGCCGTAGGCCGAGCGGCCGGGCTTGGGAATCGAGCTGTTACTACGGGGAGGGTTCATGGGGGCAACTCCGAACAGTTTCGGGAAGGCGGTCCCGCTGCCGCACTCTAAGGGGCTCCAAACCGAGCAGTACGAGGTTTGAGTTATTGCGTTGTTATCAAAGGGCAACGGGTTGGTAGTGATGTCCGACTAGCTGCCGTTACGCGAAGTAACATTTGAACCTTGTTCAGCTTTTCGAGGCCTTCACAACTCGACCGTCGGTGTCTGAGTACGTTTGCGCCCCCTCTTGGGTTCACTCGGACCGCCTCCTGGTCTGCCGACCGGAAGCCCGTCGCGGCGCCGTCGGGCGCTGCGGTACTCTGACGCCATGCGTGCCGTACGCCTTCTGCTTAGCGAGCCGCGCTGATCAGTCCCGACCACCCGGGCGAATCGGATGGTGGGAATCGGCGCGGCGTCCCCTCCTGTGCGAGGGGCTTTTTCATTTCCGCAGGCAGAGACGATCGATGGAGCTTTGAGGATCATGAGCGAGACGAACCCCGCTGCCGCCGCTGTCTCGGCGGAGGCCGCGCCGCACCGCTACACGGCCGCCATGGCGGCCGAGATCGAGGCACGCTGGCAGGACTTCTGGGACGCCGACGGCACCTACGCGGCGCCGAACCCCAAGGGTGACCTGGCCGGCGACCCGGCGCAGGTCGCCCGGCCCAAGAAGTTCATCATGGACATGTTCCCGTATCCCTCCGGTGCGGGTCTGCACGTCGGCCACCCCCTGGGCTACATCGCCACCGATGTCTTCGCCCGGTTCCAGCGCATGACCGGCCACAACGTCCTGCACACCCTGGGCTTCGACGCCTTCGGCCTGCCAGCCGAGCAGTACGCGGTGCAGACCGGCACGCACCCGCGCGTGTCCACCGAGGCCAACATGGAGAACATGAAGGTCCAGCTGCGCCGGCTGGGCCTGGGCCACGACAAGCGCCGGTCGTTCGCCACGATCGACCCGGACTACTACAAGTGGACCCAGTGGATCTTCCTGCAGATCTTCGAGTCCTGGTACGACGAGGAGTCGCGGAAGGCCCGCCCGATCTCCGAACTGATCGCCCAGTTCGAGTCCGGCGAGCGCGGGGTCCCGGGCACCACGCGCGCGTGGAACGAGCTGAGCGCCGCCGAGCGGGCCGACGTCCTGGGCGAGTACCGCCTGGCGTACGCCTCCGACTCGCCGGTGAACTGGTGCCCCGGCCTGGGCACCGTCCTGGCGAACGAGGAGGTCACCGCGGACGGCCGCTCCGAGCGCGGGAACTTCCCCGTCTTCAAGGCCAAGCTGCGCCAGTGGAACATGCGCATCACCGCGTACGCGGACCGGCTGCTGGAGGACCTGGAGGAGCTGGACTGGCCCGAGGCCATCAAGCTGCAGCAGCGCAACTGGATCGGCCGCTCCGAGGGTGCCCGCGTCGGCTTCCCGATCGACGGTGAGGCCGTCACCATCTTCACCACGCGTCAGGACACGCTGTTCGGCGCCACCTACATGGTGCTGGCCCCCGAGCACCCCCTGGTCGAGAAGTTCACCCCCGGCGCCTGGCCCGAGGGCACCCACGAGGTGTGGACCGGCGGCCACGCCACGCCCGCCGAGGCCGTCGCCGCCTACCGTGCCCAGGCCGCCTCCAAGTCCGATGTCGAACGGCAGGCCGAGGCCAAGGACAAGACCGGCGTCTTCACGGGCGCGTACGCGATCAACCCCGTCACCGGGGACAAGATCCCGGTCTTCATCGCCGACTACGTACTGATGGGCTACGGCACCGGCGCGATCATGGCCGTCCCGGCCCACGACAGCCGGGACTTCGCCTTCGCGCGCGCCTTCGAGCTGCCGATCCGCTGTGTCGTCGAGCCGACCGACGGCCGCGACACCGACCCCTCCACGTGGGACGACGCCTTCGTCTCCTACGACGCGACGATCGTCAACTCCTCCGGTGAGACCGTCACGCTGGACGGCCTGAACGTCGTCGAGGCCAAGGCGCGCATCACCGAGTGGCTGGCGCGCAAGGGCATCGGAGAGGGCACCGTCAACTTCCGCCTGAGGGACTGGCTGTTCAGCCGTCAGCGCTACTGGGGCGAGCCCTTCCCGATCGTCTACGACGAGGACGGCATCGCGCACGCGCTGCCCGAGTCGATGCTGCCGCTGGAACTGCCCGAGGTCGAGGACTACTCGCCGCGCACCTTCGACCCGGACGACGCCGACACCCAGCCCGAGACCCCGCTGTCGCGCAACGCCGAGTGGGTCCACGTGACGCTGGACCTGGGCGACGGGCCGAAGAAGTACCGCCGCGAGACCAACACGATGCCCAACTGGGCCGGTTCGTGCTGGTACGAGCTGCGCTACCTGGACCCGCACAACGACCGCGAGCTGGTCGACCCGGAGATCGAGCGTTACTGGATGGGGCCGCGCGAGGGCGTGCCGCACGGCGGCGTCGACCTGTACGTCGGCGGTGCCGAGCACGCGGTGCTGCACCTGCTGTACGCGCGCTTCTGGTCGAAGGTCCTGTACGACCTGGGGCACGTCTCGTCCGCCGAGCCGTTCCACAAGCTGTTCAACCAGGGCATGATCCAGGCCTACGTCTACCGCGACAGCCGCGGTATCGCGGTGCCGGCCGCCGAGGTGGAGGAGCGCGACGGCGCCTACTACTACCAGGGCGAGAAGGTCAGCCGGCTGCTGGGCAAGATGGGCAAGTCCCTGAAGAACGCGGTCACGCCGGACGAGATCTGCGCCGAGTACGGGGCAGACACGCTGCGCCTGTACGAGATGGCGATGGGCCCGCTGGACGTGTCGCGCCCGTGGGACACGCGCGCGGTGGTGGGCCAGTTCCGGCTGCTGCAGCGGCTGTGGCGCAACGTGGTCGACGAGACGACCGGCGAGGTCACCGTCGTCGACAACGAGCCCGACGAGGACACCCTGCGCGCCCTGCACAAGGCGATCGACGGTGTGCGTCAGGACCTGGAAGGCCTGCGGTTCAACACCGCCATCGCCAAGATCACCGAACTGAACAACCATCTGACCAAGACCGGCGCAGCCGTACCGCACTCCGTCGCCGAGTCGCTGGTGCTGCTGATCGCCCCGCTGGCCCCGCACATCGCCGAGGAGCTGTGGCGCAGGCTGGGCCACACCGACTCGGTCGTCCACCGGGACTTCCCGGTCGCCGACCCGGCCTACGTCGTGGACGAGACCGTGACCTGCGTGGTCCAGATCAAGGGCAAGGTCAGGGCGCGGCTGGAGGTTCCCCCCTCGATCTCCGAGGAGGAACTGGAGAAGGTGGCGCTGGCCGACGAGAAGGTCGTCGCCGCACTGGACGGCGCCGGGATCCGCAAGGTGATCGTGCGCGCGCCGAAGCTGGTCAACATCGTCACGGTCTGAGGTCCGTCGTCCGGATCGCGCCGGCTGGGAGAGACCGCGCCTCTCGGTCGCCCCGCGGCGCCGACATGATCCGAACGACGGGCCCCGGCGGCCCGCACCCGTCGGCCGGCCCGGGCGGCGGGGTCGGGGTGGTCCCCTACGGGCGGGTTCTGGGTTCCGCCGGAACCCCGAACCCGCCCGTTACGTTTACCGTGGAAGTGGTGCAACAGCCGCCACCGCCGGTCGGAGGAGGAGCGTCGTGGAAGCCGTGTTGACCGTCATCGTCCTCCTTTTCGTGCTGTGCGTCGTACTCGGGGCGTATGCGACGGTGAAGGCGATCGGAGCGGCCAAGCGCGGTGTGGACCGCACCATCGCCCAGGCCCGCCGCACGGTCGAGGAGACCACCCTGCGGGCCAGGACCCTCGCCCAGCCGGGCCCGGCGGGCGAGATCGCCGCGCTCCGTCTGACGCTGCGCACCTCGATGCGGGCCACGCAGGAAGCGCTGCACGCGGGTGCCGTCGAGGACGAGTCCCTGAAGGAGTCGCTGGGCCTCTTCAACCGCCTCAGCGCGCACGGCTACGAGCTGGATGCCGAGCTCAAGCGCCTGGAGATCGAGCCCGACCGTGGGACGGTCGCCTCCCGGCTGCCCGAACTGCGCGAGCGCACCGAACGGATCACACACTCCGCGGACTCGCTGCGCTGGGCGGCGCACGACCGGGCACGCCGGTTCGCGGACGACGACCTGGACACCCTCAGCGCGCAGATCGACGTGGAGGCGGGCGCGTTGCGCCACTGGACCACGGAGGAGCCGACCGCCCCCTCCTGGCCGGAGGCACCGGCGGCCGACGGCCGGACCGGGCCCGAGACCCCCCGCTCCCGTGCGTCGCGGGACCAGCCGACCCGGCCCGCCATCGGGCCCCGGGGACAGCGCCCGGCATACTCGTGGCAGAAGAAGCCCCGCCCCGAGAGCACCCCCTGATCCCGCCACGGCGAACCCGGCTCGGAGGGGCCGGGCTGCCACACCCACGTTCCGGCAGGTAACCTCCAGCTCATGTCCCGCCATGTCGCGATCGTCACCGATTCAACGGCCTACCTGCCGCCGCGGACGATGGAGCGCCACGGCATCACCGCGGTGCCGTTGACCGTGGTCCTCGGCTACCAGGCGTTCGAAGAGGGCACGGAGATCTCGGCGCGGTCCCTGGCCCAGGCTCTGCAGAAACGACGGTCCGTCACCACATCGCGGCCGAGCCCACAACTCTTCGCCGAGACCTACCGCAAGGTCGCCGAGTCGGGTGCGACCGACATCGTGTCGCTGCATCTGTCCTCCGAGTTCTCGGGCACCTACGACGCCGCGGTGCTCGCGAGCCGCGAGGCCCCCGTGCCGGTGCGCGTGGTCGACACGGGGATGGTGGCGATGGCCCTCGGCTTCTGCGCGGTGGCCGCGGCGGAGGCCGCGGAGGCGGGCGGCACGGTGGACGAGGCGGTCACGGCGGCGGAGAAGCGGGCCGCCGGCACCTCGGCCTACTTCTACGTCGACACGCTCGACTATCTGCGGCGGGGCGGCCGGATCGGGGCCGCGCAGGCGCTGCTGGGTTCGGCGCTCGCCGTGAAGCCGCTGCTCCGGCTGAACGACGGCCGCATCGAGCTGCTGGAGAAGGTGCGCACGGCGTCCAGGGCGATCGCCCGGCTCGAGGAGATCGTGTCCGAACGCGCGGGCAACGCGCAGGTCGACATCGCGGTCCACCATCTCGCCGCTCCCGAACGGGCGTCGGCGCTCGCGGACCGTCTGCGGGTACGGGTGCCGGGGCTGGCCGCCCTGCATGTGAGCGAGGTCGGCGCGGTGATCGGGGCGCACACGGGCCCCGGGCTGCTGGGAGCCGTGGTGTCACCGGTGTCGGGATGACATCGCCGTCGCCCCGCGGGTGCCGGATGCACCGGGCCGTGTGCCCTGTGGGCGGGTGGCGGGACAAGCGTCCGCGTCGCGGACGCGGTGTCCGTTACTCGCGCGGGTGACCGGGTTGTCCACAACCGGGCAGTAGTCCCCGGGAATCAACCAAGATCATCGCGAGGTCGGCCAGGTGCCCGATGCTCGGCGCATGGCTCTTCGATCACGTTCACGCACAGCGACGCCCACGAGCGGGCCCGGCCGTGGCCGGGGTTCCGACGGCCGTACGCGCCACCGCCTGCGCCATGCACAGGGGCCCGTCCGACGGCATCACCGGACCCGGGCCGCCGACGCGCTGCGGCTGCGTGCGGGGGCACTCTTCACAGAAGGGAACGGAGCGCGGCAGGAGTTGGGGCACGGCCCGCCGCGAGCGGACGGGGGCGCGGGGGAGCCCTGTGCGCGTACGACGGCGGGTAGTGGGATCGGCCCTCCGAATGCACGGGCCATGGGGCGGCCCGCGGCTGACCGCTCCGCGGGAGCCGTCCCTGCCCCCACGATCCGCGGTGCCGATGTCCCCGGGAGCGCGGTGGCGGACGGTGGTTGGCGGGAGCGGGTCGGTCTTGCCGTGCGCGAGCGGATGCCGCTGTGGCTGCAGTCGAGGTGCGGGCTGGAGAAGAGGAGCGTGGCCGCCCTGAGCGTGCTGCTCGCCGCGGCGGTGGTCTTCGCGGCACAGCACTTCTGGAGCGGCCGCACGCAGCAGGTGCGGGCACCGGAGGTGGTGCGGGCGGCGGCGTCCTACGGGGAGCCCGGCGCCCGGGGCGCGAACCGGTTCGCGGAGCCCGGCACTTCGGACGGGTCCCCGTCCTCGGACGCGGCCGGGGTGCCGACGGGCGTGGCGGTCGTCGTGGACGTCGGCGGCAAGGTGCGAAGGCCGGGGCTGCAGAGGCTGCCTGCTGGATCACGCGTCGCGGACGCCCTGCGCGCGGCCGGCGGAGTGCGCCCGGGCACCGACACCGGCGGACTCAACCGTGCCCGCCTCCTGGTGGACGGCGAGCAGATCGTGGTCGGCGCCCCCGCGCCCGTGCCCGGCGTGGGTGCGGGAGCAGGAGCGGCGGGTTCGGGCACCGGCGCATCCGCGGCCGGCGCGGCACCCGGCACCCCGGTGTCCCTCACCACGGCGACCGTCGACCAGCTCGACGCGCTGCCCGGGGTGGGCCCCGTCCTCGCACAGCACATCGTCGACTACCGCGCCCGGCACGGGGGATTCCGCTCGGTGGACGAACTCCGCGAGGTCAACGGCATCGGCGAGCGTCGCTTCGCCGACCTGCGGAACCTCGTACGACCATGAGCGCGCCGCAGACGGGCCCCGAGCGCGTGGCTGCACGGCCCCGTTCCGACCGCCCGGCCGCGCGGGTCCCCGCCCGCAGCCGGCTGGGGGACCCGCACCCTCGGCAGGAGGGCCCTTCGGACCTGCGCATGGTGGCGCCCGCGCTCGCTGCCTGGGCCGCGGCTGCCTGGGCCCTGGACGCGCCGACCGCGTGGGTCATCGGTGTTGTGGGCGCCTGCCTGGTGACGGCGGGTGGGCTGTGGGCGGCGCGGCGACCGGTGGCGCGGGGGGCCGACCTGATGCGGACCGCCCGCCTGGTGCGGGGCCCGTGGTCGGCGGTGTCCGTGGCGGCCGTGCTGCTCTGTGTCGCCTCGTCCGCGGCCTGCGCCGGGCTTCAGGGTGCGGACCTGCGAAGGGGACCCGTCCCCGCCCTCGCGCGTCAGTACGCCGAGGTGACCGCGGAGCTCGAGGTCTCCTCCGATCCGCGGCTGACCCGCTCCAGGATCAGCGGCGATCACGCGATGCCGCCGGCCGTGCTGATCGATGCCCGGGTCAGCCGTGTGACACAGGCGGACGGGACCACGACCGCGACGCGGGCGCCGGTGCGGGTGATCGTCGACACGCACACCCGCGTCGCATCCGCGAAGAGTCCGGGCGACGCCGCGAAGGGACCCGGGCGGTCACGGTGGCTCTCCCTGCTGCCCTCCACGCGGTTGCGGGTGACCGCACGCCTAGTGCCCCCGGTGTCCGGGGGCGACCCCGTCGCCGCGGTGCTGCGGGTGCGGGGTGGTGCGCCGCCCGACGTGGTGGGCGGGCCGTCCGGGACACAGCGCTGGGCGGGCCGGTTGCGTGCCGGACTGCGCGAGGCCACCGAAGGGCTCGGCCCTGACTCGCGGGCGCTGCTGCCGGGCCTGGTCGTCGGGGACACCTCCCGGGTGACACCCGAGTTGGACGACGCCTTCAAGAAGACGGACCTCGCGCATCTGCTGGCTGTCAGCGGAGGCAACTTCACCATCCTGCTGGCCCTGTTCATCGGCCCGATCGGACTGGCACAGCGCGTCGAGCGCCGGGGGTTCGCGGCCCGGCTCGGTATTTCGCTGCGCGGGACGGCACTGCTGTGCGGTGCGCTCACGCTCGGATTCGTGGTCGTGTGCCGGCCGGATCCGAGCGTGCTGCGCGCCGCGGCATGCGGAGCGATCGCCCTGCTGGCCCTCGCGACCGGGCGCCGCAGATCCCTGATCCCCGCGCTCGCCACGGCGGTGCTGCTGCTGGTGCTCTACGATCCCTGGCTCGCCCGCGGCTACGGCTTTGTGCTCTCCGTGCTGGCCACCGGCGCCCTGCTCACCGTGGCCCCGCGCTGGAGCGCGGCGTTGCGAAGGCGCCGCGTTCCGCCGCGGGCCGCGGAGGCACTGGCCGCCGCGGCGGCGGCCCAGGCGTTGTGCGCGCCGGTCGTCGCGATGTTGTCGGCACGGGTGAGTCTGGTCGCGGTCCCGTGCAATCTGCTCGCCGAGCTCGCCGTCGCTCCGGCCACCGTGCTGGGGTTCGCCGCGCTGGCCGCCGCGCCGGTGGCGATGCCGCTCGCCGAGGGGCTGGCCCGGTGCGCCGGTTGGCCGGCCGGGTGGATCGCCGGCATCGCACGGACCGGGGCGTCGCTGCCCGGCAGCGGGGTGGACTGGCCGGACACCTGGGCGGGGGCGCTGCTGCTGGCGGCCGTGACGCTCGTGGTCGTGCTCGTCGGCCGGCGGCTGACGAGACACCCGTTGCTCATCTGCGCCTGCGCCGTGGGCCTGCTGCTCGTGGTGGTGCAGCCTCCTCCCCTGACCCGGGTGATCACTGGATGGCCGCCGCCGGGCTGGCGGTTCGCCATGTGCGACGTCGGACAAGGGGACGCGACCGTGCTCGCGACGGGCGGCGGCACGGCGGTGGTCGTGGACGCGGGCCCCGATCCGGTGCTGGTCGACCGGTGCTTGACGGCGCTCGGCGTCGCGCGCATTCCGCTTCTTGTGCTCACCCACTTCCACGCGGACCATGTGGCGGGGCTGCCGGGAGTGCTGCGGGGGCGCTCGGTGGGGGCGATCGAGACGACCGGGTTCGAAGAGCCGGTGGAGCAGGCCGTGTTCGTCCGCGCTCAGGCGGCGGCCCGGCACATTCCGCTGACGCGCGCCGTGGCCGGTGAACACCGCCGCACCGGAACGCTCGACTGGCGGGTGCTGTGGCCGCCCGCGGACCCGGCCCCCTCCCCGGACGGACCGAACGACGCCAGCGTCGCGCTGTCCGTGCGGTCCGCGGGACTGAGCCTGCTGTTGCTGGGCGACCTCGAACCCGCGGCCCAGCAGGCATTGGCGAGGTCCCCGGAGGGTGCCGGACTGGGGCCCGTGGACGTTCTCAAGGTCGCCCACCACGGCTCGGCGTACCAGGATCCCGATCTCATACGCAGGGTGGCGCCGCGGATCGCGCTGATCTCGTGCGGGAAGGACAATCCGTACGGTCATCCGGCTCCCCGAACGGTCGCGGCGCTGCGGGGCGAGGGCGCGCTCGTGCTGCGCACGGACGAGGACGGGGCGATCGCCGTGGTCGGTGCGGGCGAGGGGTTGAGCGTGGCGAGAGACTGAGGTCATGAATTCCGCACAGATCGATGCCTACCTCCGCAGGATCGGGGTGCAGCATCCCGCCTGGCCCACCGTCGACGTGTTGCGCGAGCTGCATCTGCGCCATCTTCAGACCGTGCCGTTCGAGAACCTGTCGATCCACCTCGGCGAGGGAATCGTGCTGGACCAGAAGCAGCTGGTCGACAAGGTCGTGGGCAGGCGCAGGGGCGGCATCTGCTACGAACTCAACGGTGCGTTCGGGGCGTTGCTCAAGGCGCTGGGCTTCGACGTCACGCTGCTCTCCGCCCGGGTGTACGGGGAAGAGAGGCGGCTCGGGGTGCCGTACGACCATCTGGTGCTGCGTGTGCGGACGGTGGACGGGGGCGACTGGCTGGCGGACGTCGGCTTCGGGGCGCACAGCCACTATCCGCTGGAGATCGGGGAGCGGGGTGAGCAGCCTGATCCGGCCGGTGACTTCCGGGTGGTCGAGTCGGGGGCGGACGAGGCGGGCGTGCGGGGCGGCGGCGGGGAGCGGGCCGACGATCTCGACGTTTTGTGGGACGACAAGCCGCAGTACCGGCTGGAGCTGCGGCCGCGGTCGCTCGGGGACTTCGCCGTCGGAGCCTGGTGGAACAGCACGTCGCCCGGCTCGCACTTCTTGCGGTCGCTGGTGTGCTCGAGGGTCACGGAGGACGCGGGACGGATCACGCTCAGCGGCAGCCGTCTGACGGTGACGACACCGCAAGGGGAGAAGGAGGTGACGGACCTGGCGAGCGACGCGGAGGTGCTCGGGGCCTACCGGGAGCGGTTCGGGATCGAGTTGGACCGGGTGCCCACGGTCCGCAGCGCGTCATCCGAACCGGGGTGACCTGCACCTCCCGAGGTGGGCCCGGCGCCGAGCGGAACGGACGTGGCGGAGGATGGCTTCGTGAGCGATGTGAGACATGTGCTGGTGCTGCCCGACCGCGATGCAGCGGAAGAGGTGGTGGAGGCGCTCGGGGAACGGTTCGGTCTTGCCGAGGAACCGCGGATCGTCCGTGACGCGCTGGCCGGTGAGGACGACGCGGAGGACGCGCAGTGGCTGGTGGTGCTGCGGGACGAGGAAGGACGTCTGGATCCGGACGAGCTGCACACGTTCGCGGGGGAGTGGGACGGCTGGCGGGAGGAGCCCTGAGCCCGCCGTGCCGCGCCCCGCGCACGGCTGGGGCTGACGGGCGCCCGGGCCGTGTTGTCGGTGCCGCGTGCGATGCTGTCCGTGATGGCCAAGAAGACGAATGACGACGTGCTCGCCCCGGTCACCCTCGCCGTGGGCCAGGAGGACCTCCTGCTGGACCGGGCCGTGCAGGAGGTGGTGGCCGCCGCCCGGGCCGCCGACGCCGACACGGACGTACGGGATCTGTCCTCCGACCAGTTGCAGCCCGGTACGCTCGCGGAGCTGACCAGTCCGTCGCTGTTCGCCGAGCGCAAGGTCGTGGTCGTGCGCAACGCTCAGGACCTGTCGGCCGACACGATCAAGGAGCTGAAGGGATATTTCGGCTCTCCGGCCGAGGAGATCACGCTTGTGCTGCTGCACGCGGGCGGCGCCAAGGGCAAGGGACTGCTCGACGCCGCGCGCAAGGCGGGGGCGCGGGAGGTGGCGTGCCCCAAGATGACGAAGCCGGCCGACCGGCTGGCGTTCGTGCGCGGGGAGTTCCGGGCGCAGGGTCGCGCGGCGACCCCGGAGGCGTGCCAGTCCCTCGTCGACGCGATCGGCAGCGATCTGCGGGAGCTGGCCTCGGCGGTCTCGCAGCTCACCGCGGACGTCGAGGGGACCATCGACGAGGCGGTGGTCGGGCGGTACTACACGGGGCGGGCCGAGGCGTCCAGCTTCACCGTCGCGGACCGGGCGGTCGAGGGGCGGGCGGCGGAGGCGCTGGAGGCCCTCAGATGGTCGTTGGCCACGGGGGTCGCGCCGGTCCTGATCACGAGCGCCCTCGCACAGGGGGTGCGGGCCATCGGCAAGCTGTCGTCGGCGCGCGGCGGACGCCCGGCGGACCTCGCCCGGGAGCTGGGCATGCCGCCGTGGAAGATCGACCGGGTGCGGCAGCAGATGCGGGGATGGACGCCGGACGCAGTGGCGATCGCCCTGCGGGCGGTCGCCGAGGCCGACGAAGGAGTCAAGGGCGGCGGGGACGATCCCGAGTACGCCCTGGAGAAGGCGGTCGTCACCATCGCGCGGGCGGCGCGGTCGAGGGGGCGGGCGTGAGCGGGGAGCCCCGGAGCCGGGCACAAACCGGGCGGGCGTGAGCCGAGAGCCCCGCCGCCGCCCTGGGGAAGGGCGAGGGCGGGGCTCTCGGATCTCAAGCTGGTGGGTTCGTACCCGCGTGGCGAACGCAGGCCGCGTACGAACCCGGAGTGCCAGGGGGGAGCGGATGAGAGAGGGCCCGCTCGGTTCCCTCCGGCGTCAAATCAAGTGTCAGCCCTTGAGGGACGCGACCTTCGAAGCAAGCGCCGACTTCTTGTTGGCGGCCTGGTTCTTGTGGATGACGCCCTTCGAGACGGCCTTGTCGAGCTGACGCGCGGCGGCGCGCTGGTACTCGGTGGCCTTCTCGGCGTCGCCCGCGGCAGTGGCCTCGCGAGCCTTGCGGATCGCGGTCTTGAGCGAGGACTTGACGGCCTTGTTGCGCAGGCGCGCCTTCTCGTTCGTCTTGTTCCGCTTGATCTGGGACTTGATGTTCGCCACGAATGAGCCTTTACAGGTTCAGGCACGTGGGGCTGACCGCCTCACGTGCCGGTGATTTCTTTGAAGAGGTACCTCGCGCTGAGAGGGCATGAGGCACAGCCACCCAGGCTACCAGCCGGGCTCAGGGCCGCCCAAACCGGTCGCCCGCACCGCCGGACGGCCCCCGGATCCGGCCTCCCGTTCCGGTCCGACATGGCCCAAACCGGTCGCAGTGTCCCGCGCATGGGACGATGGAGGCTACGTATCGTTCCGACCCGAGACCGCAGACGCTGCGGACGCCTCAAGAATCAGGACCCTGCGTGCCCGCGACTCCTACCCATGCGCCCGAGCCGAGCCGTACCGACCCGGCTCGGATCCGCAATTTCTGCATCATCGCGCACATCGACCACGGCAAGTCCACGCTCGCCGACCGGATGCTCCAGCTCACCGGTGTCGTCGAGCAGCGGCAGATGCGCGCTCAGTACCTCGACCGCATGGACATCGAGCGCGAGCGTGGCATCACGATCAAGTCCCAGGCGGTGCGTCTGCCGTGGGCCCCGACCCACGACCCTGGCAGCACGCACATCCTCAACATGATCGACACCCCTGGGCACGTCGACTTCACCTACGAGGTCTCGCGGTCGCTCGCCGCCTGCGAGGGCACGATCCTCCTCGTCGACGCCGCCCAGGGCATCGAGGCCCAGACCCTCGCCAACCTCTATCTGGCGATGGAAAACGACCTCACGATCATCCCCGTGCTCAACAAGATCGACCTGCCGGCCGCGCAGCCGGAGAAGTTCTCCGAGGAGCTCGCCAACCTCGTCGGCTGCGAGCCCGACGACGTCCTGAAGGTGTCCGCCAAGACGGGCCTGGGCGTCGAGGCGCTGCTGGACAAGGTCGTCGAGCAGATCCCGGCGCCGGTGGGTGTCGTGGACGCGCCGGCCCGCGCGATGATCTTCGACTCGGTCTACGACTCCTACCGCGGCGTGGTCACGTATGTGCGTGTCGTCGACGGACAGCTCAACAAGCGCGAGCGCATCAAGATGATGTCCACCGGCGCGACCCACGAGCTGCTGGAGATCGGCGTCAGCTCGCCCGAGATGCTTCCGTCCGACGGCCTCGGCGTCGGCGAGGTGGGCTACCTCATCACCGGTGTGAAGGACGTCCGCCAGTCCAAGGTCGGTGACACGATCACCAGCCAGGCCAAGGGCGCCACGGAGCCCCTCGGCGGCTACAAGGACCCGAAGCCGATGGTCTTCTCGGGTCTGTATCCGCTCGACGGCTCCGACTACCCGGACCTGCGCGAGGCACTCGACAAGCTCCAGCTCAACGACGCCGCGCTCGTCTACGAGCCCGAGACCTCCGCCGCCCTGGGCTTCGGTTTCCGTGTCGGCTTCCTCGGACTGCTCCACCTCGACGTGGTCCGCGAGCGCCTGGAGCGCGAGTTCGGGCTCGATCTGATCGCCACCGCGCCCAACGTGGTCTACCGCGTGATCATGGAGGACGGCGAGGAGCACACGGTCACCAACCCGAGCGAGTTCCCCGAGGGCAAGCTGGCCGAGGTGTACGAGCCGGTCGTACGGGCCACGATCCTCGCGCCCACCGAGTTCATCGGCGCGATCATGGAGCTCTGCCAGACCCGCCGCGGCACCCTGCTCGGCATGGACTACCTGTCCGAGGACCGGGTCGAGATCCGCTACACACTGCCCCTCGCGGAGATCGTCTTCGACTTCTTCGATCAGCTGAAGTCCAAGACCCGCGGCTACGCCTCCCTCGACTACGAGCCCACCGGCGAGCAGGACAGCTCCCTGGTGAAGGTCGACATCCTGCTGCACGGCGACAAGGTGGACGCCTTCTCGGCGATCACCCACAAGGACCAGGCGTACGCATACGGTGTCCGGCTGGTCGCCAAACTGAAGGAACTCATCCCGCGGCAGAACTTCGAGGTGCCGGTGCAGGCCGCCGTCGGCTCCCGGGTGATCGCCCGCGAGACCATCCGCGCCATCCGCAAGGACGTCCTCGCCAAGTGCTACGGCGGTGACATCTCCCGCAAGAGGAAGCTGCTGGAGAAGCAGAAGGAGGGCAAGAAGCGGATGAAGATGGTGGGTTCCGTGGAGGTTCCCCAGGAAGCCTTCATCGCCGTGCTGTCCAGCGATGACAGCGCGGGGTCGGCCAAGGGCAAGAAGTAACCGGGGAGTCCCGGAAAATCGGCCGAACAGGGGCCCGTCGTACGAAAGTGCGGCGGGCCCCTTCGCGTGCTCCCCGTTGCTCTCTGTAGGAAGTGACAGGCCACCGCCTCTTACGTACCGGGCGGTCGGGCTCTACTCTGATCTCTGCTCGGTAGTTACTCGTGAGTTAAACAACTGCGCCGGAGTGACAGCAGGCGCAGACCAGCCAGTCGCATCGAGCCAGTCGCAATGAGCCAGCCAGCATGAGTCAGCCGCATCGTCGCGGGCCCCGGAGGATGTCGTGAGCGACACACAGACCTTGATCGAGAACCGTCCGCCGTCCGTGGCGGCCCTCTTTCTGGAGCGCGTGGCGGCCACGCCCGACGCCGAGGCCTACCGGTACCCCGTACCGCTCGCCTCCGGCGAGGGCCCAGACGAATGGAAGTCGCTGAGCTGGGCCGAGGCGGCCGAGCAGGTCTTCTCGATCGCGGCCGGACTGATCGAGCTGGGCGTGCAGCCGGAGCAGCGGGTGGCGCTCGCCTCCTCGACGCGGGTCGAGTGGATCCTCGCCGACCTGGGCATCCTCTGCGCCGGAGCGGCCACCACCACGGTCTACCCGCAGACCAACGCCGATGAATCGTCGTTCATCCTCTCCGACTCCGAGAGCAGGGTGCTCATCGCGGAGAACGCGGAGCAGCTGGCGAAGGTCCAGGAGAAGCGTGCGGAGCTGCCCGCGCTCACCCATGTCGTGGTGATCGACCCCAAGGGGGTCGAGACGGGCGGCTGGGTGCTCTCCCTGGCCGAGCTGGAGTCGCGCGGCGCCGCCTACCTCGAGCAGCACCCCGAGCTCATCAAGGAGCGGGTGGGCGCGATCACCAAGGACCAGCTCGCCACCCTGATCTACACCTCCGGCACCACCGGCCGCCCCAAGGGCGTGCGACTGCCGCACGACAACTGGGCGTACATGGCCAAGGCGATCGCGGCGACCGGGCTGGTGGGCGCCGACGACGTGCAGTACCTGTGGCTGCCGCTCGCACACGTCTTCGGCAAGGTGCTCACCTCCGGCCAGATCGAGGTCGGCCACGTCACGGCCGTCGACGGCCGCGTGGACAAGATCATCGAGAATCTGCCGGTCGTGCAGCCGACCTATATGGCGGCCGTTCCGCGCATCTTCGAGAAGGTCTACAACGGGGTCGCGGCCAAGGCGCGGGCGGGCGGCGCGGCGAAGTACAAGATCTTCCTGTGGGCGGCCGAGGTCGCCCGGGAGTACGCCAAGGTCTCCCAGGACACCTTCCGCCGTACCGGTACGCATGCCGTGCCCTTCGGTCTCGCCGCCAAGCACAAGGTCGCGGACGCGCTGGTCTTCGCCAAGATCCGGGAGGCGTTCGGCGGCAACCTGCGCGCCTGCGTCTCCGGCTCCGCCGCCCTCGCCCCCGAGATCGGCTACTTCTTCGCCGGCGCCGGCATCCACATCCTGGAGGGCTACGGCCTCACCGAGTCCTCCGCCGCCTCCTTCGTGAACCCGGGCGAGGCGTACCGCACGGGTACCGTCGGCAAGCCGCTGCCCGGCACCGAGGTGCGCATCGCGGACGACGGCGAGATCCTGATGCGCGGCCCCGGCATCATGGAGGGCTACCACGGGCTGCCGGAGAAGACCGCCGAGGTGCTGGAGGCGGACGGCTGGTTCCACACCGGTGACATCGGCGAGCTGTCGCCCGACGGCTATCTGCGGATCACCGACCGCAAGAAGGACCTCATCAAGACGTCCGGTGGCAAGTACATCGCGCCCGCCGAGGTCGAGGGCCAGTTCAAGGCGGTGTGCCCGTACGTCTCCAACATCCTCGTGCACGGCGCCGACCGGAACTACTGCACGGCGCTCATCGCCCTCGACGAGGTGTCCATCCTGGAGTGGGCGAAGGAGAACGGGCTGGGGGGCAGGTCGTACGCCGAGATCGTGGCCGCGCCGGCCACGGTCGAGATGGTCGACGGCTACGTCAAGCAGCTCAACGAGGGGCTCCAGAAGTGGCAGACCGTCAAGAAGTTCCGTCTGCTGCCGCGGGACCTCGACGTGGAGCACGGTGAGATCACGCCGAGCCTGAAGCTGAAGCGGCCCGTCGTCGAGCGGGAGTACAAGCACCTGATCGACGAGATGTACGCCGGCACGCGCGAGGCCTAGGACGAAGGCCGGGGGTACGGGCTAGAACATTCGGCCCCCGGTCACCAGTTGCCGCAACTCCCGGACCAGCGTGCGCAGTTCGACAAGGTCCGGGGGAACGTCCCCGGTCAGCACCCCCTCCAGCGCCGCCAGCCGGCCGCCCAGCTCCGTGCAGTGCGTCTGCTCCTCGGTCAGCATCCGCTCCAGCTGCCGGTTCTTGCGGTGCAGTTCCAGGAACACGGAGACCTTCGCGCGCAGCACCCATGGGTCGAAGGGCTCGGTGAGGTAGTCGGCGGCACCCGGTCGCGTAGCCGCGGAAGGCGTAGCCCGCGTCGGCGTCGGAGCCGGTCAAGAACATGATCGGGACGTCCTTGGTCTGGTCGAGCCGCTTGATGTGCGCCGCGGTCTCGAATCCGTCCAGGCCGGGCATCCGTATGTCCAGCAGGACGAGGGCGAAGCGCCGCCGCAGCAGCGCCTTCATCGCCTCCTCGCCCGAACGTGCGGGCACCATCGGCTCGTTGAGGTTCCGCAGGACGGCCTCGAGCGCCGTCGGATTGTCCTCCATGTCGTCGACGAGGAGGAGGATGCTCGCGCTGTCCTCGGACCCTTCCTCAAAGGGCATGTGACGGTGTCCCTCACTCGGTGCACGGAGGGACGGCGGACCGCTCGGGGCGCTCGCTCCATCGGCCCCGGCACTCCGCTCCGGCCCCGTGTCGTGGTCGTTCGCGCCCAGGCCGCGGGACTCAGCCCCGTCCGGGTCCAGGAGGGCGCAGACGACGGTCAGAAGCCGGTCGACGTCGACGGGTTTGGGCACGTAGTCGTTGGCGCCGCGTGCGATGGACTTCTCGCGGTCGCCGGGCATCGGGTCACCTCGTCGGCGAACGCCGAGAGCTGGTCCACCATCGTGTTCACGGTGAGCTTCAGCTCCAGCAGCTCACCCGTCGCCTCGACCGTCACCGTGCGGGTCAGGTCGCCGCGCGCCACCGCCGTCGTCACCAGGGCGATGTCCCGGACCTGGGCCGTCAGACGGGGGGCCATCGTGTTGACCGCCTCGGTCACGTCCCGCCAACTGCCCGAAAGGCCCCGCACCTTGGCCCGGCTGCCGAGCCGCCCCTCGGTGCCGACCTCACGGGCGACCCGCGTCACCTCGCCGGTGAACAACGACAGCTGGTCGACCATCTTGTTGACCGCACGGCCGAGGCGTCGCAGATCACCGCGCAGCTGACGGCTGCCGTCGTGCAGGTCGACCCGCTGCGTCAGATCGCCGCCGGCCACCGCGTCCAGCATCCGCGTCGCGTTGGCCGCCGGTGCCACCAGGGCGTCGAGCACCTGGTTGACGTCGTCGACGCGTGAGGTCCAGGATCCCTGGCCCGGACTCGCCGAGACCCGCTCGTCGAGCCGGCCGTGCCGCACCAGCTCCCGCTTGACGCGCTGGATCTCCGAGTTGAAGTGCGTGCTCCGGACAACGATCTGATTGAAGACGGCGCCCAGTTCGGCCACCGGGCCGTGGCCCGCCTCCGGCACCTTGGTGAAGTCGCCGTCCCGGGCGGCCGTCATCGCCGCGAGCAGGGGACGGAGATCCGATGCTCGAATCTGTCCGTCTTCGAACACATCTGTAGCACTGTTCTCACTCATGCCGGCCCACTTCAGTAACTCGGTGCTTATGGGCGCGGCCAGTCTGTCACTCTGTCCGCATCGTCAGAGGCGTATTCGTCCCAACTGCTCGGGGAGCCGTCCATGGGGGCCATTCCCACGCAAAGGGAGACCATCTCCCGAGCCCCTGATGTGCCTGTGCCCGAAGGCGCGGACCTGCGCGCGGTGGTGCGCACGACACTGCCCGGGGGTCCGCTCGCGGCCGGTGCCGCGCGCCGGTTCGTCCGCGCGGCCCTGGAGGAATGGGCCCGGACCGCCGAACCGGACACGTTCACCGAGCGGTTGGCGGACGACACGCTGGTCGTCGTCAGCGAACTGGTCACCAACGCCGTCGTGCACGCCGGCACGGACGTTGATGTGGCCTGCCGGCTGAAGGAGACGGAGGACGAACCGGCCGGCCTGGTCGTCGAGGTCTCCGACCATCACCCCTCCCGGGCGGTACGGGACGACGGCTCGGAACGCCCGTACGGCATACCCGAGTACGGGCGCGGCCTGCGGCTCGTGTCCACTCTGTCCACGGCCTGGGGGATCACCTACCGCACCGGCACCAAGACGGTCTGGGCCCTGCTGCCCCTCGACGGCGCCCGGGATGCGGAGGACACCCTCGAGGCGTACGGCTGCGAGAGCGGGCCGAGCCCGGCCGTACTGCTCGGGCCCGACCTCTCCGCCTTCGCCGAGACCGCGCGCGGTACGCACGACCGGGACTGGCGGGGCCGCGGTGCCCTCTCGTTCCTCGCGGAGGCCTCCGACCTGCTCGCCGGACAGCTCGACGAGGACCTGGTGGCCGCGCTCACCGGGCAGCTGATCGTGCCGCGGCTCGCCGACTGGTGCGCGGTGTGGCTGGAGGACGAGGCGGCCGGCTGGCAGGGGCCCGGGAGCGCGGTCGCCCCGGGGACCCGGCTGGCCCGTGTGTGGCACGGCAGTGAGAACCGGATCGAGGAGCTGCGCCGGGCGCTGGAGAAGGACCCGCCCCGGGTGCCCGACTCGGTGCGCTCCAGGGCAGTTCCCGTGCCGTGGCCCGGCGAGGCGCTCGGGCCGCGCGGGGCGACGGGGGCCGCGCTGGCGTACCGGCTGATCGCCGGAGGCCGGCCGCTGGGCACGCTCGTCATCGGGCGGGCCGGACTGCTGCGCTTCCCCGACGAGGTCACGGGGCTCGTGGAGGATCTGAGCCGCCGCGTGGCACTGGCCATCGGGGCCGCCCGGCAGTACGCCCGCCAGGCCACGATCAGCCGTGTGCTGCAGCGGGGCCTGCTGCCCGGCGCGGTCGCCGAGATCCCCGGGTTGCGCAGCGCCCTCGTGTACGAGCCCTGCGACAAGGGCGGCCCGAGCGGCGACTTCTACGACATCTTCCCGGCCGGCGACGGACGCTGGTGCTTCGCGCTCGGCGACGTCCAGGGCAAGGGCCCCGAGGCGGCCGTCGTGATCGGCCTGGCCCGGCCCTGGCTGCGGCTGCTGGCCCGTGAGGGCTACGCGGTCCCCGACGTCCTGGACCGTCTCAACCAGCTTCTCCTGGACGACGCCACGGAGGCCGCGGACGCGGCGGCGCGGGCGCTGGTGGCCGCCGGCGCCCCCGTGCCGGTCGTCGACGACGGCCCGCACGCCCGCTTCCTCTCGCTACTCTACGGCGAGCTGGTCCCCTTCGAGGGCGGGATGCGCTGCACCCTGGCCTCGGCCGGGCACCCGCTGCCGCTGGCCCTTCGCCCGACCGGCGACGTACGCGCCGTGGCGCGGCCGCAGACGCTCCTCGGGGTCGTGGAGGACGTGGCGTACGCCTGCGAGACCTTCGAGCTGCACCCCGGCGACACCCTGCTGTGCGTCACGGACGGGGTGACGGAGCGGCGCAGCGGCCCCCGCCAGTTCGACGACGGGGACGGACTGGCGGCGGCGCTCACCGGCTGCGCCGGGCTGAGCGCGCAGCGGATCGCGGAGCGGATCAGGAGGCTGGTGCACGACTTCGGGGCGAAGCCCCCGGAGGACGATCTCGCGCTGCTGGTCCTGCAGGCGGAGTGAGCGCGGTGAGGAGTTCCGGCGGTACGGGACAATGGAGGACATGCCTTCCGCACTCCCCGACGGTGAGCCCGTACCCGACGACGGGGCGCTGCCCGCGCACGCCCTGGCCGGGGCCGCCGGGCGTCCCCTCGGCTTCTATCTCCATGTGCCGTACTGCGCCACGCGCTGCGGCTACTGCGACTTCAACACCTACACCGCGACGGAGCTGCGCGGCACGGGCGGGGTGCTGGCGTCCCGCGACAACTACGCGCAGACACTGATCGACGAGGTCCGTCTGGCCCGCAAGGTGCTGGGCGACGACCCGCGCGAGGTGCGCACGGTCTTCGTCGGGGGCGGCACGCCGACGCTGCTCGCCGCGGAGGACCTGGTACGGATGCTGGGGTCGATCCGCGACGAGTTCGGGCTCGCGGACGACGCCGAGGTGACGACGGAGGCCAACCCGGAGTCGGTGGACGAGCGGTATCTCGCCACGCTCCGGGAGGGCGGCTTCAACCGGATCTCCTTCGGTATGCAGAGCGCGCGTCCGCACGTCCTGAAGATCCTGGACCGCACGCATACGCCCGGCCGCCCCGAGGCGTGTGTGGCCGAGGCGCGGGCGGCGGGCTTCGCGCACGTGAACCTGGACCTGATCTACGGCACACCGGGGGAGTCGGACGACGACTGGCGGGCGTCGCTGGAGGCGGCGCTGGGCGCGGGGCCCGACCACATCTCGGCCTACGCCCTGATCGTCGAGGAGGGCACACAGCTCGCTCGCCGCATACGCCGTGGCGAGATCGCGATGACGGACGACGACGTGCACGCGGACCGCTACCTGATCGCGGACGAGGTGCTCGGCTCGGCGGGCTACGACTGGTACGAGGTCTCCAACTGGGCCACCTCGCGGCCCGCCCGCTGCCTGCACAACGAGCTGTACTGGCGCGGTGCCGACTGGTGGGGTGCGGGCCCCGGCGCCCACAGCCACGTGGGCGGGGTCCGCTGGTGGAACGTGAAGCATCCGGGGGCCTATGCGGCGGCCCTCGCGCAGGGGCGCTCCCCTGGGGCAGGACGTGAGGTCCTGACGGAGGAGGACCGCCGGGTCGAACGCATTCTGCTGGAGCTGCGGCTGCGGGAGGGCGTGCCCTTGTCGCTGCTGCGGGAGGCGGGGCTCACTGCCTCCCGCCGGGCGCTGGCGGACGGGCTGCTGGAGGAGGGTCCGTACGAGGAGGGTCACGCCGTACTGACGTTGCGGGGGCGGCTGCTTGCGGACGCCGTGGTGCGGGACCTGGTGGACTGATCACCGGGTGGGGCCGGCCACCGCGCGGCGGTGGTTCGGGCCCTGTCCCGGTCGACGGGTCGGCGGTGTACTCGCGGTGGCGGAGGGCCGGGCGCCCTGCCGTCGCTCACGGTTGAACCGTGACGAAGTCGATCAGCTCCTCCACCCTGCCCAGCAGCTCCGGCTCCAGATCCTTGTAGGACCGCACCCGGGACAGGATCCGCTGCCAGGCCTCACCCGTGTTCTCCGGCCAGCCCAGGGCCCGGCACACGCCCTTCTTCCAGTCCTCGCCGTGCGGGATGCGCGGCCACTCCCGGATGCCGACCGACGACGGCTTCACGGCCTCCCAGACGTCGATGTAGGGATGCCCGACCACCAGCGCGTGCTCGCTCGTCACCGACTCCGCGATGCGCCATTCCTTCGTGCCGGGGACCAGATGGTCCACCAGGACGCCCAGGCGGGCATCGGGGCCGGGGGAGAACGACGAGACGATCGACGGCAGGTCGTCGACCCCCTCCAGGTACTCCACGACCACGCCCTCGATGCGCAGGTCGTCGCCCCACACCCGCTCGACCAGTTCCGCGTCGTGGCGGCCCTCCACATAGATGCGGCCGGCACGGGCGACACGCGCGCGGGCCGCGGGGACCGCCACCGAGCCCGACGCCGTACGCGTGGGGCGTACCGGCGCATTCGACGGGCGCACCAGCGTCACCACCCGGCCCTCCAGCAGGAAGCCACGCGGTTCCAGGGGGAACACCCGGTGCTTGCCAAAGCGGTCCTCCAGGGTCACCGTGCCCGCCTCGCAGCGGATCACCGCACCGCAGAAGCCGGTGCTCGGCTCCTCGACCACCAGACCGGGGTCCGCCGGGACCTCCGGCACGGGCTTGGGCTTCTTCCACGGCGGAGTCAGGTCCGGCGAATACTGGCGCATTCGGATGACGATAGGAGAAGCGCGAACCCGGAAGGCGTACGAGGTGCCACGACACGCCGGAACGAGCCGCCTGCCCACGGCTCGCGGGACCAGGCCCCGTGGAGGGCCACCGCCGTCGTCCGCTTCCCGGGGAGAGGCGGCGGGCGGGGACGAGCACTCCGGACGACCTCGCGCCCGTGAGCGCGAGATGCGTCACACGGCGGTCCGTGCCGGCGGGCGCCGCGGGCCGCGCCGCCCCGGCGTGCGGGCTGCGCCCTCGTACGGGCGCCGGACCCCGCCCGGCCCGCGCCGGCCCGCCCGCTCCTCCACGCCCGGTCCGGCCGTGCGGTTCCGGACCGGGGGTGGTGGGCCCCCGTCCGGACCCTTCCCGCGACACCGCCGTACGGCGACGCCGTCCGCGGCCGCCCGGCGGGGACACCCCGGGACAGGTCGGTACACGTCGGTACGAGGGGCCGGCACACGTGGGTACGACGGCGCTGCCGCCCTTGCCGGGGGCGTACCCGACCGCCGTACACTTGCTCCGGGATGTTGGCACTCGCATGCACAGAGTGCCAGGGAAGCGCCAAGGGGACACTGGAGGTGTGCGCGATGCTCAGTGAACGCCGGCTCGAAGTGCTGCGCGCCATCGTCCAGGACTACGTGGGAACCGAGGAGCCGGTGGGCTCCAAGGCCCTCACCGAACGGCACAAGCTCGGTGTGTCCCCGGCCACCGTCCGCAACGACATGGCCGTGCTGGAGGAGGAGGGCTACATCGCCCAGCCGCACACCAGCGCCGGGCGCATCCCCACGGACAAGGGCTACCGACTCTTCGTCGACAAGCTCGCGGCCGTCAAACCGATGAGCCCGCCAGAGCGCCGCGCGATCCAGAGCTTCCTGGAGAGCGCCGTCGACCTCGACGACGTCGTCACGCGTACGGTGCGGCTGCTCGCGCAGCTCACCCGGCAGGTCGCGGTCGTGCAGTATCCCTCGCTGACGCGCTCCACGGTGCGCCATGTGGAACTGCTGTCGATGGCACCCGCACGTGTGATGCTCGTGCTGATCACGGACACCGGCCGGGTCGAGCAGCGCATGATCGACTGCCCCGCGCCGTTCGGCGAGGCGTCGCTGGCCGATCTGCGCGCCCGGCTCAACAGCCGGGTCGCCGGCCGCCGCTTCGCGGACGTCCCGCAGCTGGTGCAGGACCTGGCCGAGGCCTTCGAGGAGCCGGAGGACCGCAGTACGGTCGCTACGGTGCTCTCCACTTTGCTGGAGACACTGGTGGAGGAGACCGAGGAGCGGCTGATGATCGGCGGAACCGCCAATCTCACCCGCTTCGGGCATGACTTCCCTCTCACCATCCGCCCCGTCCTCGAGGCGCTCGAGGAGCAGGTCGTGCTCCTCAAGTTGCTGGGCGAGGCGAAGGATCCGGCCATGCGGGTGCGTATCGGTCACGAGAACGCGCACGAGGGACTCAACTCCACGTCCGTCGTCTCCGTGGGCTACGGTTCGGGCGGCGAAGCAGTAGCGAAACTTGGCGTGGTCGGACCGACCCGCATGGATTACCCGGGAACGATGGGAGCGGTACGAGCGGTGGCACGGTACGTCGGACAGATCCTGGCGGAGTCGTAAGTGGCCACGGACTACTACGCCGTACTCGGCGTGCGCCGCGACGCGTCGCAGGAAGAGATCAAGAAGGCGTTCCGTCGGCTCGCCCGCGAGCTGCACCCGGACGTCAACCCCGATCCCAAGACGCAGGAGCGGTTCAAGGAGATCAACGCCGCGTACGAGGTGCTCTCGGACCCGCAGAAGAAGCAGGTCTACGACCTCGGTGGTGACCCGCTGTCCCAGGCGGGCGGCGCCGGTGCGGGCGGCTTCGGTGCGGGTGGTTTCGGGAACTTCTCGGACATCATGGACGCCTTCTTCGGCACGGCGTCGCAGCGCGGACCGCGCTCGCGCACCCGCCGGGGCCAGGACGCCATGATCCGGCTCGAGATCGAGCTCGACGAGGCGGCCTTCGGCACGACGAAGGACATCCAGGTCGACACCGCCGTCGTCTGCAACACCTGCAACGGCGAGGGCGCCGCGCCCGGCACCTCCGCGCAGACCTGTGACATGTGCCGCGGCCGCGGCGAGGTCTCGCAGGTCACCCGGTCCTTCCTGGGCCAGGTCATGACGTCCCGGCCGTGCCCGCAGTGCCAGGGCTTCGGCACCATCGTCCCGAACCCGTGCCCCGAGTGCGCGGGCGACGGACGGGTGCGCTCCCGCAGGACGCTCACCGTCAAGATCCCCGCCGGTGTCGACAACGGCACCCGGATCCAGCTCGCGGGCGAGGGCGAGGTCGGCCCCGGCGGCGGTCCCGCCGGTGACCTGTACGTGGAGATCCACGAGCTGCCGCACTCGGTCTTCCAGCGCCGCGGGGACGATCTGCACTGCACGGTCACCATCCCGATGACGGCGGCGGCCCTCGGCACGAAGGTCCCGCTGGAGACGCTCGACGGCCTGGAGGAGGTCGACATCCGTCCCGGCACGCAGTCCGGGCAGTCGATCCCCCTGCACACCCGCGGTGTCACACATCTGCGCGGCGGTGGGCGCGGCGATCTGATCGTCCATGTCGAGGTGCAGACGCCGTCGAAGCTGGACCCCGAGCAGGAGCGCCTGCTGCGCGAGCTGGCGGCGCTGCGCGGCGAGGAGCGGCCGCAGGGGCAGTTCCAGCCGGGTCAGCAGGGGCTGTTCTCACGGCTGAAGGACGCGTTCAACGGACGGTGACCGCCGGGCGGGCGCCCGGCGCGCCGCAGGCCGGATTCCGCCGCCCGCGGACCTTCATCCATCGTCCTGATGCGTTGTTCCTTCCCCTGGCATATGCCAGGGGAAGGCCGGATTCGGACTTGTTCGGAGGACGTGACAACATGCCGTCATGTCCTCCGCGCTGACCGATCTCCTCCGTCATCCGATCGTGCAGGCCCCCATGGCGGGCGGTGTCTCCGTACCGCAGCTCGCCGCCGCCGTGACCGATGCCGGCGGCCTGGGATTCCTCGCTGCCGGGTACAAGACGGCCGACGGCATGTACCAGGAGATCAAGCAGCTCCGCGGGCTGACGAACGGACCCTTCGGTGTGAACGTGTTCATGCCGCAGCCCGAGTATCCCGGTGCAAGCACGGGCTCCACCGGAGCGGCGGGCGCCGCGCTGCCTTCCGCCGCGGCCGTGGAGGTCTACGCCAACCAGCTCGCCGGTGAGGCCGCCTGGTACGAGACCGAACTCGGCGACCCCGACAGCGGCCGCGACGACGGCTACGACGTCAAGCTCGCCGTTCTCCTCGACAACCCGGTGCCCGCCGTCTCGTTCCACTTCGGGGTCCCCACTGCTGAGGTCCTGGAGTCCCTGCGTCGCGTGGGCACGTTCACCCTTGTCACCGCGACCACCCCGGACGAGGCACGCGCCGTGCAGGAGGCGGGCGCGGACGCGGTGATCGCGCAGGGCGTCGAGGCCGGCGGACACCAGGGCACCCACCGGGACATCCAGGAGAACGACGGATCCGGCATCGGCCTGCTGGCCCTTGTGTCGCAGGTGCGCGAGACCGTGGGCATCCCGATCGTGGCGGCCGGCGGCATCATGCGCGGCGGCCAGATCGCCGCGGTGCTCGCGGCGGGCGCGAGCGCCGCGCAGTTGGGCACGGCCTTCCTCGCGACCCCCGAGTCAGGCGCCCACCCCCTGCACAAGCAGGCGCTGACCGATCCCCTGTTCGTGCGGACGGAGTTGACGCGCGCATTCAGCGGGCGCCCGGCCCGCGGTCTGGTCAACCGCTTCATGCGGGAGCACGGCCCCTACGCGCCGGCCGCGTACCCGGAGATCAACCACCTCACCGCTCCGCTGCGCAAGGCGGCCGCCGCGGCGGGCGACGCACAGGGCATGGGACTGTGGGCCGGGCAGGGACACCGCCAGGCCCGTGAGCTGCCCGCCGGGCAACTGGTGGAGGTGCTGGCGGCCGAACTGGAGGCGGCGGCGACAGCGTTGTCGAGAGGCGGTGCCGGGCGATGACGGCTCCCGTCTTCGTCGTGGACCGACTCGACGGAATCGGCCCGGAGTTCGTGCTCGACGGACCGGAGGGCCGGCACGCGGTGTCGGTGAAACGGCTGCGGCCCGGTGAGGACGTGGTCCTCACCGACGGACACGGCCGGTGGACCGAGGGCGTGGTGAAGACCGCCGAGGGCAAGGACCGGCTGGTGGTCATGGACCTCGAGTCCCTCCACGAGGAGCCTTCGCCGGCGGTGCGCATCACCGTCGTCCAGGCGCTGCCCAAGGGCGACCGGGGCGAGTTGGCCGTGGAGACGATGACCGAGGTCGGCGTGGACGCGATCGTCCCCTGGGCGGCCTCCCGGTGCATCACGCAGTGGAAGGGCGACCGCGGGCTCAAGGCGCTCGGCAAATGGCGGGCCACCGCCCGCGAGGCGGGCAAGCAGTCCCGCCGGGTGCGCTTCCCGGAGGTCGCGGACGCGGCGACGACCAAGCAGGTGGCGGAACTTCTGGCCGAGGCCGATCTCGCCGTGGTCCTGCACGAGAGCGGCGACGAGCCCCTGGCGACGGTGGACCTGCCCGCGGAGGGCCGGATCGTGCTGGTCGTCGGGCCCGAAGGAGGCGTGTCGCCCGAGGAGTTGGCGCTCTTCGGTGACGCGGGTGCGAGGGCGTTCCGGCTGGGGCGTACCGTCCTGCGTACATCGACAGCCGGAACTGCGGCGGCCGCTCTGCTGCTCGTCCGTACGGGCCGCTGGTCCTGACCCACGGGGGCGCTCCATGGAACTCGCACAGATACGACTGCTGGTCTCGGACTTCGCGGAGTGCTACCGGTTCTACGCGCAGGTCCTCGGGCTCAAACCCCAGTCGGGAGCGGTGGACGGACCGTACGAGAAGTTCAGCCCCGCCACCGGTTCGGCGGGCATCGCGCTGCAGGACCGGTCGATGATGGCCGGGGTCCTCGGCGAACTGTCCGACGAGGCCACCGGCCATCGTTCGCTCGTGGTGCTGCGGGTGGACGACCTGGACGCGTACTGCGAGCAGATCACGTCCAGGGGTGCGACCCTCCTGCACGGTCCGGCCCCCATGACCGACCGCATGCGTGTCGCCCATCTCAAGGACCCGGAGGGCAATCTGGTGGAGCTCCAGGAGTGGCTCCTGCTGCTCCCCTGACGTCGTCCGGCGCGCGGCGGCGGCACACGTTCCGTAGGAGTGAACGGGGGCGTGTACATGGCCGTATGCGCCCTGTCCCTCTGGGCCGTGGAGTGGCAGGCTGCTCTCCATGGGGGTGTTGAGACGGATTCGGCGGCGGCCGGGAGGCGGGCGGCGGCTCGCGGCCGTGACCGGGGCCGTGCTGGTCACCGCGGGCGGAGCCGTCGCGTGCCAACCCGGTGACCTGAGTTCCGCGTCGGTGGCCTACACGACCGACCAGACCGCGACCAGGCAACTGGAACGGCAGCATGTGAAGGTGCGCTGGCTGAGCTGCGTGGGCGACTACGGCAGCAGGTCCCCCGCCTCCCACCGGACGCCCGCGCCGTCCGCGAGCACCGTCGTCACCGTGGACTGCCAGGGCCAGACCGACGACAAGAGGGACATCACCGTCACGGGCAGGGTCACCCGCGCCGTCGACGGCAAGTGCGTACGCGGGAACCTCACGGCCACCGTGGGCGGCAGACGCTGGTTCCACGTCAGCGGCCTCGGCGACTGCAACGCCGCCGCCAGCCCGATCCCGCCCGTCACGTTCCGCCCGACCGCTCCCGGGCAGCCCGGGCCCACAGTCACCGTCACGAGGACGATCTGGTGCCAAGGCGATCCGACCTGCTGGCCGGTGCGGGGCAAGTGACGTCCCCCCGGGGCGGTTTCATCCGGGAAAACCCCTGTCAGGGAACGAGATCGCTGCTTAGGGTGATCCGGTGACTCAGTCCGCATCGCCCGCGTACCTCCGGTTCCCGCATCTGCACGGCGAGTTGGTCGCCTTCACCGCCGAGGACGACGTCTGGGTCGCCCCGCTCGACGGCGGCCGTGCCTGGCGGGTCAGCGCCGACAACGTTCCCGTGAACCACCCCCGCGTCTCCCCGGACGGCACGGTCGTCGCCTGGACCTCCACCCGCGACGGCGCTCCCGAAGTCCACGTCGCCCCGATCGACGGCGGCCCCTCGAAGCGCCTGACGCACTGGGGAAGCGCGAAGACCCAGGTGCGAGGCTGGACCCCCGAGGGCCAGGTGCTCGCGCTCAGCACGGCCGGTCAGGCGTCGCTGCGCCGCACCTGGGCGCGCGCCGTGCCGCTCGACGGCGGACCGGCCACCACCCTGGCGTACGGGCCCGTCGGCGAGGTCGCGTACGGGCCCGCCACGGTCCTGCTGTCCGCGCCGATGGGGCGCGAGGCCGCGTACTGGAAGCGTTACCGGGGCGGCACCGCCGGCAAGTTGTGGATCGACCGTGAGGGCGACGGCGAGTTCGTGCGGCTGCACGAGGATCTCGACGGGAACATCGAGTATCCGCTGTGGGTGGGAACGGGCGACCGGGCGAGGATCGCATTCCTCTCCGACCACGAGGGCGTCGGGGCCGTGTACTCCTCGCCGGCCGACGGGTCGGACCTGCGCCGCCACACACCGCTCGCAGGAGCGGACGAGGGCGGGGAGGGCTTCTACGCCCGGCACGCCGCCACCGACGGCACCCGGGTGGTGTACGCCTCTGCCGGTGAGCTGTGGCTCCTCGACGACCTGGACGGCGCCGAACCACGGCGGCTGGACATCCGGCTCGGCGGGCAGCGCGCGGACCTCCAGCCGTACCCCCTGCACGCGGGCCGCTGGTTCGGGACCGCCTCGCCCGACCACACCGGACGCGGCAGCGCGATCTCCGTGCGCGGCGCCGTGCACTGGATCACCCATCGTTCGGGGCCGGCCCGCGCGCTCGCCGCGGATCACGGCGTACGAGCCCGGCTGCCGCACACCTTCCGCGCCGACGGCGAGGAGTGGGTGGTGTGGGTGACGGACGCGGAGGGCGAGGACGCGCTGGAGTTCGCGCCCGCCACGGGTTTTCTGCCCGCAGCCACCCCCCGCCGGCTGGCGGCCGGGCAGTTGGGGCGGGTGCTCGGGCTCGCGGTGGCACCCGACGGCGGCCGCGTCGCGGTCGCCACGCACGACGGACGGGTGCTGCTCGTCGAGCGGGACAGCGGTGAGGTACGCGAGGTCGACCGCAGTGACGACGGAGACGCCGACGGGCTGGTCTTCTCACCCGACTCGGCATGGCTGGCCTGGTCGCACCCCGGCCCGCGGCCGCTGCGCCAGCTCAAGCTCGCCAACACGGCCGACCTGTCGGTGACCGAGGCGACCCCGCTCCGCTTCCGCGACTATGCACCGGCGTTCACGCTGGACGGCAAGCACCTGGCGTTCCTGTCGGCGCGCTCCTTCGATCCCGTCTACGACGAGCACGTCTTCGACCTGGCCTTCGTCGGCGGTTCACGGCCGCACCTGATCACCCTCGCCGCGACCACGCCGTCCCCCTTCGGGCCGCAGCGGCACGGCCGCCCCTTCGAGGCGCCCGAGAAGGACGAGACGCCCGACAGCGAGGGCGCCCCCGCCACCCGGATCGACCTGGACGGGCTCGGCGACCGGATCGTGCCCTTCCCGGTCGAGTCCGCGCGCTACTCCGGGCTGCGGGCCGCCAAGGACGGCGTGCTGTGGCTGCGGCATCCCGTGCGCGGTGTGCTGGGAGCCTCCCGCGCCACACCCGACGACCCCGATCCCAAGACCGAGCTGGAGCGCTACGACCTGGTCCAGCAGCGCATCGAGCATCTCGCCGCGGACGCCGACCGCTTCGCGGTCAGCGGTGACGGCAAGCGGGTGCTGCTGTGGACCGACGGCAGGCTCAAGGTCGTGCCGAGCGACCGCCGCGCCCCGAACGACGACGACAGCGACGCGAACATCACGGTCGACCTGTCGCGGGTGCGGCAGACCGTCGACCCCGCCGCGGAGTGGCGGCAGATGTACGACGAGACGGGCCGTCTCATGCGGGACAACTTCTGGCGGCCGGACCTCGGCGGAATCGACTGGGACGGGGTCCTCGACCGCTACCGGCCGGTGCTCGGACGGGTGGCCACGCACGACGACCTGGTCGACCTCCTGTGGGAGGTGCACGGCGAACTGGGCACCTCCCACGCGTACGTGACGCCGCCCGGCCACGGGGCCGACACGGACCGGCGGCAGGGGCTGCTCGGCGCGGACATCTCCCGCCACGCCGACGGCCAGTGGCACGTCGACCGGGTGCTGCCCTCGGAGACCTCCGACCCGGACGCACGCGCGCCGCTCGCCGCACCCGGTGTGGCCGTGCGCACCGGGGACGCGATCGTCGCGGTGGGCGGGCGGCCGGTGGACCCGGTGACGGGACCGGGGCCGCTGCTGGTCGGTACGGCCGGCCGGCCGGTGGAGCTGACGATCTCACCGGCGGGCGGCGGGGATCTGCGGCACGCGGTCGTCGTCCCGATCGCCGACGAGGAGCCGCTCAGGTACCACGCCTGGGTGGCGGACCGGCGGGCGTATGTGCACGAGACCTCGGGCGGGCGGCTCGGGTATCTGCACGTGCCGGACATGGTGGGATCAGGGTGGGCGCAGCTCCACCGGGACCTGCGGATCGAGGTCGCCCGGGAGGGGCTGGTCGTGGACGTCCGGGAGAACCGGGGCGGGCACACCTCCCAGCTGGTGGTGGAGAAGCTGGCGCGCCGGATCGTGGGCTGGGACCTCCCGCGAGGGCTGCGGGCCTACAGCTACCCCGAGGACGCCCCGCGCGGACCCGTCGTCGCCGTCGCCAACGAGTTCTCCGGATCGGACGGGGACATCGTGAACGCGGCGGTCAAGGCGCTCGGGATCGGGCCGGTGGTCGGGACACGGACCTGGGGCGGGGTCATCGGGATCGACAGCAGGTACCGCCTTGTGGACGGGACCCTCGTGACGCAGCCGAAGTACGCGTTCTGGCTGGAGGGTTACGGCTGGGGCGTGGAGAACCACGGGGTCGATCCGGACGTCGAGGTGGTGCAGGCGCCGCAGGACCACGCCGCAGGGCGCGATGTGCAACTGGACGAGGCCGTGCGCATGGCGCTGGCCGCGCTCGAGGAGCACCCGGCGAAGACGCCCCCGGAGCTGCCCCGGCTGTGAGCCTGCGCCCGCTCCGGCGGCCCGGTACGCCACCTCGCGTGGGGTCGACCGCCGTGGGTGGATCGCCGCCGTTGCGGGCCGTCCGTTGCCGTGGAGCCCCGGTCGGGCGACCGGCCCGGGGCGGCCCGCGCCTCTCCGCGGCGCAGCGCAGGGGTGGCCGTGGGCGGCGGCCGGGCGGATACCATGCCGTCGTCGTGATCAGTCGGTGTGAGGAGGCACGCACATGGCGGGAGAGCCGCAGGACGACTGCCTGTTCTGCAAGATCGTCGCGGGGCAGATCCCGGCGACGATCGTCCGGGAGACGGAGACCACCGTCGCCTTCCAGGACATCAACCCCCAGGCGCCGACCCACGTCCTGGTCATCCCCCGGGTCCACTACCGGGACGTCGCCACCCTCGCCGCCGCCGAACCGGCCGTGGCTGCCGACCTGCTCCGCGAGACCGGAGAGGTCGCCACGCAGGAGAAGCTCGAGAGCCACCGCGTCGTCTTCAACACCGGCAGCGGTGCCGGGCAGACCGTCTGGCACGCGCACGCCCACGTTCTCGGCGGCCGCGGCCTGCAGTGGCCCCCCGGTTAGGACGCCGTGTCCGTACGCGAACTGGTCGTCCTCGGCACCGCCAGCCAGGTCCCGACCCGGCACCGCAACCACAACGGCTATCTGCTGCGGTGGGACGGTGACGGCATCCTCTTCGACCCCGGCGAGGGCACCCAGCGGCAGATGCTGCGCGCCGGCGCCGCCGCCCATGACCTGAACCGGATCTGCGTCACGCACTTCCACGGCGACCACTCGCTCGGGCTGGCCGGGGTCATCCAGCGGATCAATCTGGACAAGGTGCCGCACAGGATCACCGCGCACTACCCGAAGTCGGGGCAGCACTTCTTCGAGCGGCTGCGGTATGCGACGGCCTATCGGGAGACCGTCGGGATCACCGAGGCGCCGGTCGCGGAGGACGGCGTGATCGCGACGACGGCCGCGTACATCCTCGAGGCCAGGCGTCTGTCCCACCCCGTCGATTCCTTCGGCTACCGGCTGGTCGAGCCCGACGGGCGGCGCATGCTGCCCGAGCGGCTCGCCGCGCACGGCATCAAGGGCCCGGACGTGGGCCGCATCCAGCGTGAGGGCTCCCTGGACGGAGTCACGCTCGAGGCCGTGAGCGAGGTGCGGCGCGGGCAGCGCTTCGGGTTCGTCATGGACACCCGGCTGTGCGACGGCGTGTACGCCCTCGCGGAGAGCTGCGACATGCTGGTCATCGAGTCCACCTTCCTCGACACGGACGAGCAACTGGCCGTCGAGTACGGGCACCTGACGGCAGGCCAGGCGGCCCGGGTGGCGCAGGGGGCCGGTGTGCGGCACCTGGTCCTCACCCACTTCAGCCAGCGCTATGCGGAGCCGGAGGAGTTCGAGCGGCAGGCGCGCGACGCCGGGTTCGAGGGCGAGCTGACCGTGGCCCGCGACCTGCTGAGAGTGCCTCTCCCGAAACGGGTGTGACCAGGCCGTACGATGCTTTGATGCCCCTCCCCAAAGCTGAACTGCACCTTCATGTCGAAGGCACCCTCGAGCCCGAGCTGGCCTTCGCGCTGGCCGCGCGCAACGGCGTCGAACTGCCGTACGCGGACACGGAAGAGCTGCGCAAGGCGTACGCCTTCGACGACCTCCAGTCCTTTCTGAACCTGTACTACGAGCTCATGGCCGTGCTGCGGACCGAGCAGGACTTCGAGGACCTGGCCGACGCCTACCTCGAGCGGGCCGCGGCGCAGGGGGTGCGGCACGCCGAGATCTTCTTCGATCCGCAGGCCCACCTCGCCCGGGGGGTCGCCATGGGCACGGTCGTCGAGGGGCTGTGGCGGGCGCTCGGACGCAGCGAGGAGAAGCACGGCGTCTCCACTCGGCTGATCATGTGCTTCCTGCGTGACGAGTCCGCCGACTCGGCGCTGGAGACCCTCGAGGCCGCGAAACCGTACCTGGACCGGATCGTCGGGGTCGGTCTGGACTCCGCCGAGGTCGGCCATCCGCCGGCCGAGTTCCGCGCGGTGTACGAGGCCGCCGCCGCTCTGGGACTGCGCCGCGTCGCGCACGCCGGCGAGGAGGGGCCGCCGGAGTACATCACCGAGGCCCTGGACGTGCTCGGCGTCGAGCGCGTCGACCACGGGTTGCGCTGCATGGAGGACCCGGCCCTCGTCGAGCGGCTGGTGCGCGAGCGGGTGCCGCTGACGCTGTGCCCGCTGTCCAACGTCCGGCTGCGCGCCGTGGACACCCTGGCGGACCACCCGCTGGCCGCGATGCTCGATGCCGGACTGCTGTGCACCGTCAACTCCGACGATCCCGCCTACTTCGGCGGGTACGCAGGGGACAACTTCCACGCCGTGCGCAACGTTCTCGGCCTGAGCGAGGCGCACATGCGCCGGTTGGCCCGCAACTCCTTCGTCGCCTCCTTCCTGGAGGACGACGAGGAGCGGCGGGCGCGCTACCTGTCCGAGGTGGACGCGTACGAGTTCGGCGGCCGCTAGAGGGTTCCGGGTCCCGGTGCGGCGGCGGCCTGCCGCGGCCCCGCCGTGTCGTACTCCTCTCGCGCCGTCACCGCCGCCGCGTCGAGCGGGAACTCCACGACCGCCTGCTCCGGTGCGCCGACCGGGGGCACCGCACCCGAGGGGGTGCCCGTGGTGACGGCCACCACGACGGCCGAGGTGCGACGACGGGCCGCGCCGGGCAGCAGCGGACGGCCACCGGTGTGCAGGGCGACCGCGGTCAGCGGGAGCGTGATGGCCAGCAGGCCGACGGCGAGGATCGCCCCCATCGCCGGGAAGCCCGCCCGAGCGGACAGCAGGCTGCCGGCCAGCGGGCCGACCGCCGTGCCGAGCGAGGAGGCCGAGCCCACGAGGACCGCCCAGCGGCCGCGCCGGTCGAGGGAGGCGGCGAGGCCGATCAGATACGACAGCACGATCGGGTAGAGCGTGTTCCAGGCGATCTCGCCGGTCGCGAAGGTGCCGAAGCCGGTGGCGGAGGAGCTGAGCGCGATACAGCCGGCGATGAGCGCGGTGCCCAGACCGATGGGGAGCGCGCGGCCGAGACGGGGGCCGAGTGCTCCCGCGCCGATCACGCCGAGCAGTCCGGCCCCGAGCGCGATCGCGAAGACGGCGCCGACGGTGACCTCCGTCAGATGCGCCTGGGTGAGGCCGATGCGGCCGCTGACGCCCCACAGCGAGTTCTGGGCGAGGGACCAGCACAGAATGCCGGCGGCGAGGACGATGCCGGAGCGGGTGTGGGGCAGACGGCCGCTCTCCCCGCTCCCGGGGTGAGTCGTGACGATCCGCGCCGGGGTGGACAGGCGGCCGGTCGCGGGCCACACCAGCAGCGCGGTGAGCGCGAGGGCGGCGAGCGGGAGTCCGTGGCCCGGGCCGAGCCGGGGAACCGTCAGGTAGATCACGCCGGCGAGCGCGGAGACGCCGAGCAGGCCGAGCGTGGAGGTGCGGTGCGGGTCGCGCTGCGCGGCGATGCCGGTCGCGGCGACGGTGGTCGCCGTACCGGAGCCGAACCCGCCGGCCACCGCTCCCGCGACGACCACGGGGATGCTGTGGCTGAGCGCGGCCGTGCCGTATCCCGCGGCGGCGAGCAGGAGTCCGGCACGGGCGAGCCTGCGGGGGCCGATCCGGTGGACGTGCGCGGCGAGCAGGAAGCCCGCGCAGGCCGAACCGAGCAGCAGGGCGCTGCCGATGGAGCCGGCTTCGGTGGAGGAGAGCGGAAGGCCCGAGTCCAGCCTGCCGACGGTGGTGGGCAGGAGGTACGCGGCCAGATACCCGGCCGTGAAAAGGGCGACGAGGGGCCAGGGCGGGGCGGGGCGGGAGGACACGGGCGTTCCAGGGCATACGAAAGGAGCGGCGGAAAAGCGGGGGATTGGGGCGCCGACCGTCGAACGACAGGATCGCGCGGGCAATTTGTATCAAGCACGCGGTTCAAGAAAAAAGCGCGGGGTGTGTGATCTGGGTCACTAAGGGGTTTGGTGCTGGTCGGGCCGGGTAAAAGCGGCGCCTTCTGAGAAGCGGAGACCCGGGATCGCGTTGGGTCAGCGCCAGTGCGGCGCCCCGGCTCCGCCCCGTCCGATTTCCTCGATCCGGGTCCGGATCTCCCCCATCACCGCGACGATGTGCTCCTCGTGACCGGGTGTCAGCCGGGCCACCGGCACCGAGCAGCTGATCGCGTCCTGGGCCGGCAGGTCGTAGTGGAGGGCGAAACCGAAACCGACGATGCCGGCGACGCTCTCCTCGCGGTCGATCGAGTACCCGCGCTCACGGGTCACGGCCAGATCCGCCAGCAGGGCGGCGTGGGATGTGTGGGTGTGCGGGGTGAGGGCCGCGTACGGGCCCTCCGGCAGCCAGGTGCCGGGCCGCTCCGCCAGCAGGGCCTTGCCGAGCGCACCCGCGTGCGCGGGCAGCCGCCGGCCGACGCGGCTGATCGTGCGCAGATATTCGTGCGATTCGCGCGTCGCGAGATAGGCGACGTCGGTGCCGTCGAGGCGACCCATGTGGATCGTCTCACCGAGGGCCTCCGACGCCTCGTCGAGGTACGGGCGCACGGCGCGCACCCGGGGGTCGGAGTCCAGATAGCTCGTGCCCGTCAGCAGGGCGTGGATGCCGATGCCGTAGAGCGAGCCGGTGACGTCCGTGCGGACCCAGCCCCGCGAGACGAGGGTCTGCAGCAGGGCGTACATCGAGCTGCGCGGCACCCCGAGCTGGTCCGCGAGCTCCTGCAGGCGTGCCGGACGGTCGCCCCGCGCGGCGAGTACCTCGAGCAGCTCGACCGTGCGCGCGGCCGACTTCACCTCGCGGACGCCCCCGGTGTCTGACATGCGCCGATCGTAATCCGGGCGGGGCCGTGCATGGCCCGGTCCGGATCCCGCCGTTGACGGGGCCCGTCCATGTATCTAATCTGCATTTGTATATATGGATGGCGTCTACATGAGGAGATGAGTGTGGTGGGCGGCGCCAAGGACGCGGACCCGGAGGCGGTGGCACGGAGGCTGCGGAACGGCATGGCACAGGGGGTCCTGTCGTTTCCGCTCACAAGCTTCCACAAGGACGGCTCGCTGGATCTCGACGGCTTCCGGGCCCATGTCGCCGGGCAGCTCGCCGCCGCGCCCGGCGCCGTCTTCCCGGCCTGCGGCACGGGGGAGTTCTTCTCCCTGGACGAGGAGGAGTACGGACAGGTCGTGGCCGCGGCCGTGGAGGCGGCCGGCGGACGGGTACCCGTCGTCGCCGGTGTGGGATACGGCTGGGCGCAGGCCGTCCGGTTCGCGCGGATCGCCGAGGAGGCCGGCGCGGACGCGCTGCTCGTCCTGCCGCACTACCTCGTGGCCGCTCCGCAGGCCGGACTCGTCGCGCAGCTGGAGCGGATCGCCGCCCGCACCCCGCTCCCGCTCATCGCCTACCAGCGCGGCCAGGTCGCCTTCGGCACCGAGGCGTTCCGGCGCATCACCCGCATCCCCGGCGTCATCGGGCTCAAGGACGGCCACAGCGACCTCGACCGGCTGCAGCGCCTCACCCTCGCCGCGCCCGAGAGCTTCCTGTTCTTCAACGGGGCCGCCACCGCCGAACTCCAGGCGCGTGCGTACACCGCGGTCGGCGTACCGGCCTACTCCTCCGCCGTCCACGCCTTCGCACCGGAGATCGCGACCGCCTTCTTCGCCGCGCTGCGCGACGGCGACGACAACCTGGTGAAGACGCTGCTGCGCGAGTTCTACGTCCCGCTCGTCGCCGTCCGCGACCGGGTGCCCGGGTATGCCGTCTCTCTGGTCAAGGCGGCTGCCCGGCTGCGGGGCGGTCGGGTGGGGCCCGTGCGCGCCCCGCTCGTCGATCCCTCGCCCGCCGATCTGGCCGATCTCGAGACACTGCTCGCCACCGGACTCGATCTCGTAGGAGCCGCCCTGTGACCGCCGCGACCTCCCGTGACCTCACCATCGCCGAGGTGCGCCTGACGCCGATCCTGGTCGCCGACCCGCCGCTGCTGAACACCCAGGGCGTCCATCAGCCCTATACGCCCCGGCTGATCGTGGAGGTGGTGACCGCCGACGGGACCACGGGTGTCGGCGAGACCTACGGGGACACCAAGTACCTCGAACCGGCCCGGCCCCTGGCGGACAAGCTGATCGGCCGTCCGGTGTCCGATCTCAACGGCCTGTTCGCGCTCGCCGACGACGTCGCCGTCGACGGCTCCCGGTCCGGCGGCCGGCTCGACGTCGGCGGGCTGCGCGGTGTCCAGACCGCCGACAAACTCCGCCTGTCCGTCGTGTCCGCCTTCGAGGTCGCCTGCCTCGACGCCCTCGGCAAGGCGCTCGGCCTGCCCGTGCACGCGCTGCTCGGCGGCAAGGTGCGGGACGAGGTCGAGTACAGCGCGTATCTCTTCTACAAGTGGGCCGGCCACCCGGAGGGCGTGGCGAGCGAGCAGGACGAGTGGGGTGCCGCCCTCGATCCGACCGGAGTGGTCGAGCAGGCCCGGAGGTTCAAGGAGCGGTACGGCTTCACCTCCTTCAAGCTCAAGGGCGGCGTCTTCGCGCCGGCGGAGGAGATCGCGGCGATCCGGGCGCTTGCCGAGGCTTTTCCCGGCCACCCCCTGCGGCTGGATCCGAACGGCGCCTGGTCGGTGGAGACCGCGCTGGCGGTGGCCCGCGAGCTGGGCGACGTCCTCGAGTACCTGGAGGACCCCGCCCTCGGCACCCCGGCCATGGCCGAGATCGCCGCCCGGACCCGGGTGCCGCTCGCCACCAACATGTGTGTCACCACGTTCGCCGAGATCCGGGAGGCGTTCACGAGCGGCGCCGTCCAGGTGGTCCTGTCCGACCACCACTACTGGGGCGGGCTGCGCAACACACGTGAACTCGCGGCGATCTGCCGTGCGTTCGGCGTCGGGGTGTCCATGCACTCCAACACGCACCTCGGCATCTCCCTCGCCGCGATGACCCATGTCGCGGCCACGGTGCCGGACCTCCACCACGCCTGCGACACCCACTACCCCTGGCAGGCCGAGGACGTCGTCACCGAGCGTCCCGCCTTCCGGGACGGCGCGGTCGCCGTGTCCGACGCCCCGGGGCTCGGCGTCACCCTGGACCGCGACCGGCTGGGCGCCCTGCACGAGCGCTGGCTCGGGGACGACGGCGCCCTGCGCGACCGCGACGACGGTGCGGCGATGCGCCTCGCGCATCCCGGGTGGCGCGCGCCCGCGGTGCCCCGCTGGTGAGGTCCCGGCGGCGTCGCGCCGACGCCGTCGCCCGGCGAGCCCTTTGGTGCACACTGGCTGGATCCGCACCATGTCAGGGAGCCCACCGTGACCGCGACCGCCGGAGAGGGACCGCAGCACCCCCACATCGGGGACGGGCCGCACCACCAACCCCACGTCGATCCGCTCGCCCCTCTTCGGGCGCCGGGCGATCCGTCCTGTGACGTCTACCTCACGGGGACGGTCTTCCTCGACATCATCTTCACCGGGCTCGCCTCCGCGCCGGTGCGCGGCACCGAGTCCTGGGCGCGCGGGATGGGGTCGAGCCCCGGGGGCGTGGCCAACATGGCGGCGGCGCTGGCCCGCCTCGGCCTGAAGACCTCCCTGGCCGCGGCCTTCGGCGACGACCACTACGGCGAGTACTGCTGGGACGAGCTGGAGCGGGGCGAGGGCATCGACCTGTCGATCTCCCGCCGGGTGTCCGGATGGCACTCCCCGGTCACCGTCTCCATGGCCTACGAGGGCGAACGGACCATGGTGTCCCACGGTCACGAGCCACCGCCCGAGGAGCCCGCGCCCGCCTGCCCGCCCCGCGCGCGGGCCGCCGTCGCCTCACTGACCCCGGGCAGACGCGCCCCCTGGATCGCCGAGGCGGCCAAGCAGGGCACCCGTGTCTTCGCCGACGTCGGCTGGGACGACACCGGTGCCTGGGACCTGGCGGGCCTCGCCGACCTCGAACACTGCGAGGCGTTCCTGCCGAACGCGCAGGAGGCCATGCGGTACACCGGCACCGAATGCCCCCGCGCCGCCGCGCACGCGCTGACCGAACACGTGCCGCTGGCCGTCGTCACCCTCGGCGCGGACGGCGCGTACGCCGTGGACGGCCGCACCGGGGAGACCGCCGCCGTGCCTGCGATCGCGGTCGAGGCACTCGACCCCACAGGGGCGGGCGACGTCTTCGTGGCGGGTTTTGTGACCGGCACGCTGGCCGCATGGCCGCTGGCCGACCGCCTCGCCTTCGCCGGTCTGACGGCGGCGCTCTCGGTGCAGGAGTTCGGCGGGTCGCTCTCGGCGCCCGGCTGGGCCGAGATCGCGGCGTGGTGGAGCAGGGTCCAGTCGTACGAGGACCAGGACCCGGCGGCGCTCAGCCGGTACGCGTTCCTGGAGCGGTTGGTGCCGGAGGAGTGCGTGGAGCCGTGGCCGCGGCGGCGGGCCGTGCCGACGATCGGATTCCGCAGGGCGACATGAGCGCGAGCGGCCCGCGCGACGTACGGGAAGCGCTCAGAAGCCCAGACGGCGCAGCTGCTTGGGGTCGCGCTGCCAGTCCTTGGCCACCTTGACATGGAGGTCGAGGAACACCGGGGTGCCGAGCAGCGCCTCGATGTGCTTGCGGGACTTGATGCCGACCTCCTTCAGGCGCTTGCCCTTCGGCCCGATGATGATCCCCTTCTGACTGGGCCGCTCGATGTAGACGTTCGCGTGGATGTCGAGGAGCGGCTTGTCCGCCGGGCGGTCCTCGCGCGGCAGCATCTCCTCCACCACCACCGCGATCGAGTGCGGCAGTTCGTCGCGCACACCCTCCAGCGCCGCCTCGCGGATCAGCTCCGCCACCATGACCTGCTCCGGCTCGTCCGTCAGATCGCCCTCGGGGTAGAGCGCGGGCCCCTCGGGCAGCAGCGGGATCAGCAGGTCAGCCAGCAGGTCCACCTGCTTGTTCGCGGTCGCCGACACCGGCACGATCTCCGCCCAGGTGAATCCCAGCTCCTCGCCCAGCCGGTCGATCGCGACGAGCTGTTCCGCCAGGGTCTTGGAGTCCACGAGATCCGTCTTGGTGACGATCGCGACCTTCGGGGTCTTCTTGATCCCCGCCAGCTCCTTGGCGATGAAGCGGTCACCGGGACCGATCTTCTGGTCGGCCGGCAGACAGAAGCCGATCACGTCCACCTCGGCCCACGTCGTGCGCACCACGTCGTTCAGCCGCTCGCCCAGCAGCGTCCGCGGTTTGTGCAGACCGGGGGTGTCCACCAGGATCAGCTGCGCGTCGGGGCGGTGCACGATGCCCCGCACCGTGTGCCGTGTCGTCTGCGGACGGTTCGAGGTGATCGCCACCTTCTGCCCGACCAGAGCGTTCGTGAGGGTGGACTTGCCCGCGTTGGGACGGCCCACGAAACAGGCGAAACCCGCCCGGTGGACGGCCTCGGTGGGCTCGGAGGACTGGGTGCGAACGCTCATGGCGCCCATTCTCCCTGATCCACGGAGCCCCTCCGCACGATCCGGCCCCGCCCCGGAGCCCGCGCCTTCCCGTCGAGCGCCGCCGCACCACTCAGCGTCACGGGATCATGCCCGTATGTGACCGTGAGGGGGCGCGGAAACGCAGCTGCCGGGGCCTTACGGCGGGGGCGGGCACCGCCTACGATCACGGCGTCCCGGGCCATGGCGCCCCGGTCGCCCACTCCGCCTCGCAGAAGGTCACCCCCCGGCATGAAGCTCATCACCGCCGTCGTCAAACCGTTCCGTCTCGACACGGTCAAGACGGCCCTGCAGGAACTGGGCGTGCAGGGGCTGACCGTGACCGAGGCGAGCGGCTACGGCCGCCAGGGCGGGCACACCGAGGTGTATCGCGGCGCGGAGTACCGGGTCGACCTCGTGCCCAAGGTCCGCATCGAGGTCGTGGTCGAGGACGGGGACGCCGACGCCGTCGTCGACGCGATCGTGAAGGCCGCCCGGACGGGGAAGATCGGGGACGGGAAGGTGTGGGCGGTGCCGGTGGACACGGTGGTGCGGGTCCGGACCGGTGAGCGGGGCCCGGACGCGCTCTGACCGCCGGACGACCCGTCACGGTCCCGAGGCCACCGGGGCGTACGGGAGACCGACGGGACGCGGCCCGTGGCTTGATGAGCCGTCACAAGGCCTCGCGGGCCGCACCGACGGGTGCGTCACGAGGCTTCGCGGGCCGCCGCGACGGGTGCGTTACGAGGCTTCGCGGGCCGCCGCGACGGGTGCGTTACGAGGAGAGGCCGACGCACGAGGGGCACCGGGCGGCGCCCCGGATCTCAGCCCGCCGTGACCGTGTGCCGCAGCACTCCGTCGGGCGACGCCACCAGCACCGGCGTCCGGGGCCCGCCGAGGTCGCGTACCGCCGCCCGGTCCTGCGCCGACGCGGACTCCGACATGGTCACGACCGCGGCGGCCTCCAGGGACTTCGCCCCCGACGCCACCGCCATGGCCACCGCCGTCTGCAGCGCACTCAGCTTCAGCGACTCCAGTTCGACGGTCCCGGCGGCATAGGTGCGCCCGGTCTCGTCCCGTACGGCGGCACCCTCGGGCACACCGTTGCGCGCCCGCACGGAACGGGCCAGGGTGACGATCTTGCGGTCCTCGGGGTCGAGCGCGGTGCTGTCGGTCATGCCCCGAGCATACGGAGCGGCCTCGCGGCCGCCGGGCGACGGGGTCGTCGCCCGGCGCCGGTCCTCGTCAGGGACGGTCGAGGCGGAGACGGTCGGCGCGCGGAAGTCCGGCGACGACGAGGTCGTACGAGTCCTCGACGAGTTCCCGGACCAGGCGGTCGGTAAGTCGGCCGTCCACGGTGACGGTGTTCCAGTGGCGTTTGTTCATGTGCCAGCCGGGCGCGATCAGGCCCTCGTGTTCGGTGCGCAGGCGCACCGCGTCCTCGGGATCGCACTTGAGGTTGACCTTCAGGGGCCGTCCGGCCAGGTTCGTCAGGGCGAAGAGCCTTCCCTGGACCTTGAAGACCGAGGTCTGCGGGTCGAAGGGGAAGTCCTCCACCGCGGCGTTGAACGACAGGCAGAACGCGCGCAGCTCCTGTGGGGTCATTCCGCCTTCGGCACCTCCCGCGGGGGCCCGGCCGGGCCCACCGGCTCCACCAGCACGGTCGCGATCCGGTTCCGGCGTCCGGCCGCGGCCTCGGCTGTCAGTCGCAGCTCGCGTCCGTCGGGCAGCTCCACGAGCGACGAGGCACCGGCGATGGGCACCCTGCCCAGTGCCTTCGCGAGCAGTCCGCCGACCGTCTCCACGTCCTCGTCGTCGTAGGCCTCGAGGCCGTACAGCTCGCCGAGGTCCCCGATGTCGAGGCGGGCGGTGACCCGGTAGCGGTCCTCGCCCAGGTCCTCGACGGGCGGCAGTTCGCGGTCGTACTCGTCGGTGATCTCGCCGACGATCTCCTCGAGGATGTCCTCGATGGTCACGATCCCGGCCGTGCCGCCGTACTCGTCGATGACCACGGCGACGTGGTTGCGGTCCTTCTGCATCTCGCGCAGCAGATCGCCGGCGTTCTTGGTGTCGGGTACGAACGTGGCGGGCCGCATGGCGGTGGACACCAGCTCGGACTCGGCGTCGCGGCTGATGTGCGTCTTGCGGGCCAGGTCCTTCAGATACACGATCCCGACGATGTCGTCCTCGCTCTCGCCGGTGACCGGGATGCGCGAGAAGCCGGACCTGAGGGCCAGGGTCAGCGCCTGGCGAATGGTCTTGTAGCGCTCGATGACCACCAGGTCCGTGCGCGGGACCATCACCTCCCGCACGAGGGTGTCGCCCAGCTCGAAGACGGAGTGCACCATACGGCGCTCCTCGGCCTCGATGAGGGACTCCTTCTCCGCGAGGTCGACCAGCGCGCGCAGTTCCGCCTCGGAGGCGAAGGGGCCGCGGCGGAAGCCCTTGCCGGGGGTGAGCGCATTGCCGATGAGGATCAGCAGGGAGGGGATCGGGCCCATGATCCGGGCCAGCGGCACAAGGACGTACGCCGCGACCGTCGCCGTGTTCAGCGGGTGCTGGCGGCCGATGGTGCGCGGGGAGACCCCGACGGCGACGTACGAGACGAGGACCATGACCGCGATCGCGATCAGAAGGGCCTCGGCGGTGTTGTCGAACTCCCTGAGGCAGGCGAAGACCACGAGCGCGGCGGCGGCCATCTCGCAGGTGACGCGGACCAGCAGCGCCACGTTCAGGTAGCGCGTCGGGTCCGCGGCGATCCGGGCGAGCTTGGCGCTGCCCCGCCGCCCGCTGCGTACCGCCTCCTCGGCGCGGAAGCTGGAGACCCGCGCCAGGCCC
Source organism: Streptomyces sp. NRRL F-5122 (assembly GCF_001507435.1). Classification (GTDB taxonomy): domain Bacteria; phylum Actinomycetota; class Actinomycetes; order Streptomycetales; family Streptomycetaceae; genus Streptomyces; species Streptomyces lannensis. The sequence continues at coordinate 204,384 of NZ_LMWH01000254.1, read as the reverse complement.
GCCTCCGCACAGGCGGCGAGCCAGGCGACGACGACCAGAGCGATCGCGCCGAGGACGATCTGAGGGCTCATGAGACGGTCGGGGCAGGGGACGGGCCGGTCAGGCCCTTCTCCGCGCGCCAGCCGTCCACGATGGCCGCCTGGAGACCGAACATCTCGGCCTTCTCGTCGGGCTCCTCGTGGTCGTAGCCGAGCAGATGCAGCACTCCATGGACCGTCAGGAGCTGGAGCTCCTCGTCCATGGAGTGCTGCGTCGGCGCCTCGGCGCCCTGCTTGGCGGCGACCTCGGGGCACAGCACGATGTCGCCGAGCAGCCCCTGAGGCGGCTCGTCGTCGTCCTTGGACGGCGGCCGCAGCTCGTCCATGGGGAAGGACATGACATCCGTCGGTCCGGGCAGCTCCATCCACTGCACGTGCAGCTGCTCCATGGCGTCGGCGTCCACGACGATCACCGAGAGCTCGGAGAGCGGGTGGATGCGCATCCGCGCGAGCGCGTAGCGGGCGATGTCGAGGATCGCCTGCTCGTCGACCTCGGTGCCGGACTCGTTGTTGACGTCGATCGACATGGTGCTGCTGGTCTACTTCCCCTTGTGGGCATGCCCGGCCTTGCGGCCGGGCTTCTGCGTGCCGTTCTCGGTGCCGTTCTGGCTGTCGTACTTCTCGTAGGCGTCGACGATACGGCCGACGAGCTTGTGCCGTACGACATCGTGGGACGACAGCCGGGAGAAGTGCACGTCCTCGACGCCTTCCAGGATCTCCTGGACCTGCCGCAGGCCGCTCTTGGTGCCGTTCGGCAGGTCGACCTGGGTCACGTCACCCGTGATCACGATCTTCGAGTCGAAGCCGAGGCGGGTGAGGAACATCTTCATCTGTTCGGGGCTCGTGTTCTGGGCCTCGTCGAGGATGATGAAGGCGTCGTTCAGAGTGCGGCCACGCATGTAGGCGAGCGGGGCGACCTCGATCGTCCCGGCGGCCATGAGCCGCGGGATGGAGTCGGGGTCGATCATGTCGTGCAGCGCGTCGTAGAGCGGGCGCAGATACGGGTCGATCTTCTCGTACAGCGTGCCGGGCAGGAAGCCGAGCCGCTCGCCCGCCTCGACCGCAGGCCGGGTCAGGATGATGCGGTTGACCTGCTTGGACTGCAAGGCCTGCACGGCCTTCGCCATGGCGAGATAGGTCTTGCCCGTACCCGCGGGACCGATGCCGAAGACGATCGTGTGCTTGTCGATCGCGTCGACGTACCGCTTCTGGTTGAGCGTCTTGGGGCGGATCGTGCGGCCGCGGGAGGACAGGATGTTCTGCGTCAGCACCTCGGCCGGGGTCTCCGGTCCGTCGCCCTCACCGTCGTCGCTCGCCCGGAGCATGGCGATCGAGCGTTCCACTGCGTCCTCCGTCATCGGCTGCCCGGTGCGGAGCACCAGCATCATCTCTGCGAACAGGCGCTGGATCAGGGCGACATCCGCCGAGTCGCCGACCGCGCTGATCTCATTGCCCCGGACATGGATGTCGACCCCCGGGAAGGCCGTCTCGATCACGCGCAGGAGGGAATCGCCTGAACCCAGCACCATCACCATGGGGTGCTTGGCGGGGACGGTGATCTGTGTTCTCGCCTGCCCCTGCGCAGGGGTACGAGCTGTGGGTGTCTGAGTCATGGGCCGGCCCGCGGGCCTGCGGTTCCTCCTCGTCACGGCCGCGTAGCTGAGGGCGGCCTCGCGATTCCAAGGGTACGACGCGGTACTGACAAGGCCGTAGGGCTTTTCGGGGCCGGAGTTTCCCGAGTGGGATCCGGCGGTGTGCCCCGCCGTGCCGCCCCGGTCCACCCGCCGCCCCCAGGGCGTGCGGCTGCCGCGGTGGCGGGGTGCCGCGACGTCAGTCCACGCCCCGGATCCGCCCCACGAGCAGCGCCCCGGCCAGCCCGACCACCGCCGCCACCAGGTAGAGCACCCGGTAGCCGCCCAGATACGTCACGATCGGCGCGGCCAGGGCCGGGGCTGCGACCTGGGGGAGGGCGTTGGCCACGTTGATCACCCCCAGGTCCTTCCCGCGGTCCAGGGCCTTCGGCAGGACATGGGTCATCAGCGCGAAGTCGACCGAGGTGAAGACCCCGAAGCCCACGCCCAGGACGGCCGCCGCGACGACGGTGCCGGGCCAGGTCTGCCAGCCGGACAGGGCCGCCGTGGCGAGCGCCATCAGCACCCCGGACCAGATCACGAACGGTTTGCGCCGGCCCACCCGGTCCGACCAGACGCCGCCGACGACGACCGTGGCGAGGAGGGTGATGCCGTTCACCGCGGTCAGGACGAGGACGCCCTGTTCGGGGTCGTGGTAGCCGATGCGGTCCCGCAGGTAGTACAGCAGATACAGCAGCACCAGCCCATTGCTGAGGTTGATCAGGAAGCGGGTCAGCCAGGCCCAGCCCAGATCGGGATGGCGGCGCGGACTCAGCCAGAACCCGGCCAGGAAACCCCGCCAGGACCAGGGCGGCCGGGCCGCCGCGGACAGCCGCATGTCCCGGTGGCGCAGGACATAGGGCAGCACGCCCACCACCGTGAACACCGCACATGCCGCGTAGCCCGCGCCGATGCCCCCGGCGACGGTCGCAAGGCCGGTGCCGCCGACGACGCCCAGGATCTGCGCCGCACCCAGCCAGCCGCCCACCGATCCCCGCTGGGAGGGCGGCACCCGGTCGGGGACCGCCGCCGTCACCGCCGCGAAAGCGGCGTTCAGCGTGAGCTGGACCAGGCACCAGCCGAGCGCCATGGTCCACACCCCGCCAGCCCAGCCCAGCAGCAGGAGCGACAGCGCCCCGCCTGACGTCCCGGCCACGATCCACGGTGTGCGGCGGCCCCGGCGGGAGACGGTGCGGTCGGACAGCGCACCGAAGAAGGGGTTCGCGACGAGCGACACCACCGCGCCCGCGCCCGTCACCCAGCCCAGCATCGTCTCCTTGGACATGCCGGCGTCCGGGGCGAAGTCCGTCGCCTGGGAGGCGAGCAGGATCTGCAGCGGGCCGTACCAGCCGACCCAGATCGCACCGTTGGCCAGTGCCAGGGCCGAGGTCCAGCCCCGGCCGACCCGCTCGACGGGCTCGGCGAGGGCGTCCAGGGGACGGTCGGCGGGCCGCTCGGCCGTCGTCATCTCTGCGCCCGCAGCAGATCGCGCAGCCACGCGTAGGACGCCTTCGGGGTCCGCTCCAGCGTCTCGAAGTCCGTGTGCACCAGCCCGAAGCGGCGCGCGTACCCCTCGGCCCACTCGAAGTTGTCCAGCAGTGACCACACGAAGTAGCCGCGTACGTCGACCCCCGCCTCGACGGCCCGGTGCAACGCCCGTATGTGGCCGTCCAGATAGGCGATGCGCTCCTGGTCGTCGACGCCCTCGTACGAGCAGCCGTTCTCGGTGATGAGGACGGGCGGGAGCCGGTCGCCGTAACGCTCGGCGAATCCGGTGAGCAGCTCGGTGAGCGCCTCCGGGACCACCGGCCACCCGAAGTCCGTGACCGGGCGGTCCTCGATCTCCCGGACCGTGAAGGGGAGTTCGGCGGGGAGCGAGAGACCGCCGAACTCGATCTCCGCGCCCTGCGGTGCGCCCACCCTCGTCGGCGCGTAGTAGTTGATCCCGTACCAGTCGATCGGTTCCGCGATCACCTTGAGATCTGCCTCGACGTCGCCCGGCATCAGCTCGCCGATGCCCTCGGGGTAACGGCCGATCAGAAGGGGGTCCGAGAACAGGCGGTTGAGCAGGAGGTCGTAGAACTCCGCGGCCTGCCTGTCCTCCGGCTTCTCGGACGCCGCCCAGGTCGGGCCGTGCGAGTTGGCGATCCCGATGTCGCCCGTCCCGGCCGCGCGCAGTGCCCGTACGGCAAGACCGTGGGCGAGCAACTGGTGGTGGGCCACCGGCAGCGCGTCGAACATCAGCCGCCTGCCGGGGGCGTGGACCCCGAGCGCATGGCCCAGCAAGGTGTGCTCGGCGGGCTCGTTGAGCGTGATCCACTTGGCGACGCGGTCGCCCAGGCGCTCGGCGACGACCGAGACGTGGTCGGCGAAGCGGGACGCCGTGTCCCGCTCCAGCCAGTCCAGGGCCACCGGAAGGTCCCAGTGGAACAGGGTCACCACCGGCCGTACGCCCGCCGCGCACAGGGCGTCGACCAGGCCGTCGTAGAAGTCGAGGCCGCCGGGGGAGTCCACCCTCGGCCAGGAGACCGAGAAGCGGTAGGCGTCCACACCGAGGCCGGCCAGCAGCGCCACGTCCTCGGGATAGCGGTGGTAGGAGTCGCAGGCCACCGCGGCCGTCGAGCCGTCCTTCACGCGTCCCGGCTCGGCGGTGAACACGTCCCACACGGAGGGCTCGCGCGCGTCCGCCGCCCCCTCGATCTGGTGCGCCGAGGTCGACACACCCCACAGAAAACCGGCCGGGAACTGAGGCATCGGGTTCGTCACCATGCGCCGGATCATCCTTACCGTCGGTAACGGAAGTCAACGGCCAGGAACGAACCGAAAGCCCGAACCTCGAGGGCGGCCGGGGCCCTGCCCGGCGCCGGGCAGGGTCAGGCGCCTTCCTTCAGCACCCGTGACACCAGTGCCCGCTGCTCCTCGGTCAGCCGGGGGTCCGCGCAGTACACGGTCCGGCCGTCCACGGTGATCTCGTAACTGAAGCCGTCCGGCACCACGGCGGGTGGCGCGCCCCGGCCGGCGGCGACCGCCCGCTCGGCCAGGGAGTGCCACTCCTCGGCATCGGACCGTCCCGAGGTCTCCACCTCGGCCCGGCGCTCGATGCCTGCGAACCCGCCCGTGCGCCTCACCCGAATACGCATGGCACCTGTCTAGTACGACAACGGGCGTGCGGGCTACGAGGCGGGCACCCCGACCTGTTCCCAGGCCTTGAGGACGGCCTCCTGCTCCTCGCCGTCCTCGGTGTAGCGGGTCCTCGCCGCCGCCGCCGTCAGCCTGGCGAAGTCCGCGAAGGTCGCCTCCGCCTCGAGACCGCCGCCGGTCAGCACGTCGTACCAGATCTGCCCGGCCCGTTCCCAGGCGTTGCCGCCGAGGGCGGTGGCCACCAGGTAGAAGGCCCGGTTGGGGATGCCGGAGTTGATGTGCACCCCGCCGTTGTCGCGGCCGGTGTTCACATAACCGTCCATCGTCGACGGCTGGGGGTCCTTGCCGAGGACGTCGTCGTCGTACGCGGTGCCCGGTTCCTTCATCGAGCGCAGCGCCTTGCCGGTGACGCGCGGCGCGAGCAGCCCCGTGCCGATCAGCCAGTCGGCGTCGGCGGCGGTCTGGCCGAGCGTGTACTGCTTGATCAGCGAGCCGAACACGTCCGAGAGCGACTCGTTGAGCGCGCCCGACTGCCCGAAGTAGGCCAGGTTCGCCGTGTACTGGGTGACTCCGTGGGTGAGTTCGTGGCCGATCACGTCGACCGGGATGGTGAAGTCGAGGAAGATCTCGCCGTCCCCGTCGCCGAACACCATCTGCTCGCCGTTCCAGAAGGCGTTGTCGTAGTCCTGGCCGAAGTGCACCGTCGCGTCGAGCGGCAGCCCCTTGCCGTCGATGGAGTCCCGGCCGTACGCCGTCCGGTACAGCTCGAAGGTGGCGCCGAGCCCCGCGTAGGCACGGTTGACCGAGGCGTCCTGGCCGGGCTCGTCGCCCTCGCCGCGGACCTTCCTGCCGGGCAGGCTCTCCTGGTGGCCGGCGTCGTAGACCGTTCGGTACGGCTTGCCCGCGGTGTGCTCGGGCGGCGCGGTCGCGGGGGCGCCGATGACGGTGGTCAGCCGGCGCCGGGTGCGCTCCAGGGCGTCGCGCTCGAGTGTGCGGCGCGCGGGAGCGGCGAGTCCGGAGTCCTCGTGCTGTGCGAGCCGGTCGAGGACGTGGGGCGGCACGATCGTGCAGAAGACGGGCTGGAAGCCCCCGTTGGTGGTCATGACCGGAACCATTGCACTGTGTAACGAGATTGTCACTACCTGCAACCGTGATTGGTGAACTGCCGCCTCGAAGGGCCGCGTGTCGCCGGGTGCGGTGCTATGGGCTTCCATGTGAAGGGGGGCGGTGTGATGTGGTGCACTTTATATCCGAATTGTCCTGGCGGTCCCGCATACTGATACAAGCCTTCGCAGCCGGCGTGGCTCGGCTAGCATGCGGAGCATCATGCGTTTCGGGCTGCTCCTCCTTAGCTGCCGCGGCGAGGGCCTGTAGTCGAGGCCGACTCCCTCCCCGCGGAGTTTGGCGTTGCGCCGTCGGCCGTCCTTCCGGACCCCATGAGGAGCCCACGCACCATGGCCAACCGCCAGCAGCCCACTTCCATGCCGATCCACAAGTACCGTCCGTACGACCAGGTCGACATCCCCGACCGTACGTGGCCCGCCCAGCGGATCACCCAGGCTCCGCGCTGGCTCTCCACCGACCTGCGCGACGGCAACCAGGCCCTGATCGACCCGATGTCGCCGGCGCGCAAGCGTGCGATGTTCGACCTGCTGGTGAAGATGGGCTACAAGGAGATCGAGGTCGGTTTCCCGGCCTCCGGGCAGACCGACTTCGACTTCGTGCGCTCGATCGTCGAGGAAGAGGGCGCGATCCCGGACGATGTGACGATCTCCGTACTGACCCAGGCCCGCGAGGACCTGATCGAGCGGACCGTCGAGTCGCTGAAGGGCGCGAAGCGCGCGAACGTCCACCTCTACAACGCCACGGCCCCGGTCTTCCGCCGGGTCGTCTTCCGCGGCTCCCGGGACGACATCAGGCAGATCGCGGTGGACGGCACCCGGCTGGTGATGGAGTACGCCGAGAAGCTGCTGGGTCCCGAGACCGAGTTCGGCTACCAGTACAGCCCCGAGATCTTCACCGACACCGAGCTGGACTTCGCCCTGGAGGTCTGCGAAGGGGTCATGGACGTCTGGCAGCCCGAGCCGGGCCGCGAGATCATCCTGAACCTGCCCGCCACCGTGGAGCGCTCGACCCCGTCCACGCACGCGGACCGTTTCGAGTGGATGCACCGCAACCTCTCCCGCCGCGAGTTCGTCTGCCTGTCCGTCCACCCCCACAACGACCGCGGCACGGCGGTCGCGGCGGCCGAACTGGCCCTGATGGCCGGCGCCGACCGCGTCGAGGGCTGTCTGTTCGGCCAGGGCGAGCGCACCGGCAACGTAGACCTGGTCACCCTGGGCATGAACCTCTTCTCCCAGGGTGTCGACCCGCAGATCGACTTCTCCCACATCGACGAGATCCGCCGCACGTGGGAGTACTGCAACCAGATGGAGGTCCACCCGCGCCACCCGTACATCGGGGACCTCGTCTACACCTCCTTCTCCGGCTCCCACCAGGACGCCATCAAGAAGGGCTTCGACGCCATGGAGGCCGACGCGGCCGCCCAGGGCAAGACGGTCGACGACATCGAGTGGGCGGTGCCGTACCTGCCCATCGACCCCAAGGACGTGGGCCGCTCCTACGAGGCCGTCATCCGCGTCAACTCCCAGTCCGGCAAGGGCGGCGTCGCCTACGTCCTGAAGAACGACCACAAGCTGGACCTGCCGCGCCGGATGCAGATCGAGTTCTCCAGGATCATCCAGGCGAAGACGGACGCCGAGGGCGGCGAGGTCACGCCGAAGGAGATCTGGTCGGTCTTCCGGGACGAGTACCTGCCGAACCCGGACAACCCCTGGGGCCGTATCCAGGTCAGGACCGGTCAGTCGACGACGGACACGGACGGCGTGGACGCCCTCACGGTCGAGGCCACCGTGGACGGCGAGGACACCGTGCTGACCGGGTCCGGCAACGGCCCGATCTCGGCCTTCTTCGACGCCCTGCAGTCCATCGGGATCGACGTACGCCTGCTGGACTACCAGGAGCACACGATGAGCGAGGGTGCCTCCGCGCAGGCCGCCTCCTACATCGAATGCGCGATCGACGGAAAAGTACTGTGGGGTATCGGTATCGACGCGAACACGACACGTGCATCGCTGAAGGCGGTCGTCTCGGCCGTCAACCGCGCCGCGCGCTGACCCTCTGACCGGCACGTTCGTGGCCCCGTGCGCCCCGCAGGGCGGGCGGGGCCACATCATGGACCAGCCATTTCTGCCCAAGATCACGGAGAGGTCTCGTCCGGGGTACTGACTTCGCATCACCAATGTGGCTAACATCACGCCAGCGCGGCGATGTTGCCGCGGCGGCACCGCCCACGCCCTCGAGGCAGTGGGGGAGTTACGGAGGTGCGACGTGCTGCCAGGACGGGGACGCAACGGCCGAGGAGCCCGCAGAAGTCGCGTCGCGCCCGTCCTCGGTATTCGCACCGTGTGGACCGCCGCAGGTGACGGCGAGTTCTTCTGCCCCGGCTGCGGGGGCGATCGCAACTACCAACGGCTCACCGGCCGCCGCCGCTTCGCCCTGGTCGGAGTTCCGGTCCTGCCCCGTGGCGAGACGGGCCCGGTCGTGGAGTGCGCGGCCTGCGGCCGGCACTACGGCACGGACGTCCTCGACCACCCCACCACGACCCGCTTCTCGGCGATGCTGCGCGACGCGGTGCACACCGTGGCCCTCGCGCTCCTCGCGGCGGGAGGTGCCTGCTCGCGCACGTCCCTCGAGACGGCCGCGGCCGCCGTTCGTTCGGCCGGCTTCGACGACTGCACCGGGGACGGGCTCAGCGCACTGGTCGACGCCCTGGCCGCCGACACCGGCCGGGTCAGCGGAGAACCGGGCGGTGCGAGCCTCGCCATAGAGCTGCACGAGGCCCTGGACCCCCTCGCGCCCCATCTCGCGCCCGCGGGCCGCGAGTCGATTCTCCTCCAGGGTGCCCGGATCGCCCTGGCGGACGGGCCGTACACCCCCGCCGAACGCGACGTACTGGCCACGGTGGGCGCGGCCCTGACGATCTGTTCGGACGATGTGACCCGTCTGCTGGCGGCGGCGCGCACGCCCTCCTAGTCACTCACATCGGTGACATGATCGCGGCGTAGGGATCACGGACGGTGACGGCGGGGAGCATGTGACCGACAACGGTCACCGTCCCGCGAGGGACGCACTCCCTGGGGGATAGACATGACCCTTCCGTTCCGCGCCCTCGTCGCCGCGGCCGTACTGCTCACCCCGCTCACCGTGACCGCACCCGGCTCCGCGAGCACCGGCTGTGTCTCCTCCGTGCCCTACACCGCAGGGAAGGGCGGCTACGACACCTACCGGATCCCCGCGGTCGTGACCACGCGGAAGGGGACCGTGCTCGCCTTCGCCGAGGGCCGGCGCAACGGCGTCGCGGACAGCGGCGCCATCGACGTCGTGCTCAGACGCTCCTTTGACGGCGGCTGCACCTGGGGGCCGCTCGGCGTCGTCGCGTCCGGCAGGGGAGACACCCGCGGTAATCCGGCGCCGGTGGTGGCTCCGGGTACCGGCCGGGTCGTCCTGGTCACCTCCTACAACGGCGGCGCGGCGACGGAGTCGCAGATCATGCGCGGTGAGGTGGCACGCGCGCAGAGCCGCCGGGTCTTCGTGCAGACGAGCAGTGACGACGGGCGGCACTTCACGGCCCCACGGGAGATCACCGCGCAGGTGAAGCGGCCCGGATGGCGGTGGTACGCGACAGGCCCGGGTCACGCGATCGCCCTCACCCGTGGACCGTATGCGGGCCGTCTCGTCGTCCCCGCCAACCACTCCACGGCCCCGCCCGAGGGCTCCTCCGACACCGGGCGCGAGGCGCGGTACTACGCGGCGCACGCGCTCTACAGCGACGACGGTGGGCGCAGCTGGCACATCGGCTTCACCGACGGCTCCCACGACGGCGGCGACAACTCGAACGAGAGCAGCGCGGCACAACTTGCTGACGGCAGGCTCTACTTCAGTTCACGCGACCAGGGCGGCACACGCCGGGGCAACCGCCTCGACAGCTACTCGAGCGACGGCGGCGAGACCCTCGACCGCCCGTACACGATGCAGCACAGCCTGGACGACGTCCCGGCGGTACAGGCGAGCGTCCTTCAGCTCAGCGGCCGGTCGGCGCCGTTGCTCTTCTCCGGGCCCTCCGTCCCCACCGCGCGCCGGGCGATGGCGATCTGGCGCAGCACCGACGGCGGAGCGACCTTCACCAAGGCGCTGACGCTGTCCCGGAATCCCGCGGCCTACAGCGACCTCGTACAACTGCGCGGTGGCAAGGTCGGGATCCTCTACGAGACGGGTGCGACCGGCATGTACGACACGATCGCGTTCCGGCGGATCCCGGCCGCAGACCTGGACTGAGGGCTGCTACAGCAGGCCGGCTCCCGCCAGGAACTTCCCCACCTGCTCGGTCTCCGCCTCCGACAGCGGCACCTGCGGTTCGGCGGTCGCGGGACAGGCGATCACCCCCCGCAGGTGCAGGGCCGCCTTGAACGCACCGAGGCTGGACGAGCCGCCGCCCATCCGGGCCGGATCCCCGACGCGGACCATGCCGTACAGGCCGCACAGCCGTTCCTGCTCGGCACGCGCCGCGTCCCAGTCGCCCGCGCGGCACAGGCGGTACAGCCGGACATAGCCCTCGGGGTCCACATTGGCCAGCCCGGGCACCGCACCGTGCGCTCCGAGCGCCAGGGCCGAGTCCATCACCAGCTCCGAGCCGGTCAGTACGGCGAAGCCCCCGAGTCCTGGGCGGGTGCGGGCGCCCGACACGACCGTGCGGAAGCCGGCCAGGTCGCCGCTGGAGTCCTTCAGCCCGGCCAGGGTCCGGTCGGCGGCCAGTTCCAGGACCAGTTCGGGGCTCAGCCTGGAGTGGACGGCGACGGGGATGTCGTAGGCGATGACGGGTGCGGGGGAGCGGTCGGCGATCAGCCGGTAGTGGCGGGCGATCTCCGCGGGGTGGGTGCGGGCGTAGAAGGGCGCCGTCACGACCACGGCGTCCGCGCCCGCCTCCGTCACATCGGCCACATGGTCCAGCACGCGCGGCGTCGTCATGTCGATCGCCCCGGCCAGCACGGGGAGCCGGCCGGCCACATGGGACACCACCGTCTCCACCACGAGGCGGCGCTGACGGTCGGTCAGGTAAGCGGCCTCAGAGGACGTACCGAGCACGAACAGGGCGTCCACCCCGCCGTGCACAAGATGGTCCACGAGCCTCACGAGCGAAGGGACGTCCACCTCGCGTTCCGGTGTCAGGGGCGTGCAGACGGGCGGGACGACACCGGTCAGCGGTGCGGGGAAGGACATCAATGCTCCCGAGCGGGTTTCTGGTCCGGCAGTAGCTCGGCCGTGGCGGTGGCCGGGGAGGGCGCCGCCGCCTGGCGCACCAGATCGCGGGTCGGCACGCCCTCCTCCACAGGATGGTGGCAGCGGAAGCGGTGTCCGGCCGCCGACGCGCCCGAGAAGTCCGGCATCACGGTGGCGCACACGGAGTCCGCCCGCCAGCAGCGGGTGCGGAACGGGCAGCCGCTCGGCGGACGGGTCGCGGTGGGCACCGGGCCGGCCAGCGGGATCGCGTCGAGCGGATCGAGCAGACCGGGAGTGGCGGAGAAGAGGGCACGGGTGTACGGGTGCCGCGCGTGATCGGTGACCCGGGCGGCCGGGGCCTCCTCGACGATCCGGCCGAGGTACATCGTGACGACCCGGTCGCTCATCCGCCGGACCGTCTGGATGTCGTGCGAGACGAAGACGAGGGCCAGGCCCAGTCGTTCCTTGAGGTCGAGCAGCAGGTTCAGGATCTGCGCGCGGACCGAGACGTCCAGCGCGCTGGTCGGTTCGTCCGCGACCACCAGGTCCGGTTCCAGCGCGAGGGCGCGGGCGACGGCGACGCGCTGACGCTGGCCGCCGGAGAGCCGGCCGGGCAGACCGTCGGCGAGGGCGCGGGGAAGCCCCACGAGGGACATCAACTCCCTTACCCGCTCCTCGCGCTGGGCCCGGGTGCCACGGCCGTGCACGTCCAGCGGGTCCCGCAGGATCCTGCGCACGGTCAGCCGCCGGTTCAGGGCCGTCGACGGGTCCTGGAAGACCATGCCGGTGCCGGCGCCGACGACGGACCGGCGTTCGGCGGGCGGCATCGACCACAGATCGCGGCCGCGGAAGAGGACCGCGCCCGACGTCGGCCGCTCCACCCCCACCAGCACCTTCGCCAGTGTCGACTTGCCGCAGCCGGACTCGCCGACCACCCCGACCGTCTCACCGGGTGCCACGCAGAGGTCGGCGCCGGTCAGCGCGTACACCTTGTCCCGGGTGAACAGACCGCCGCTGCGGGCCTTGTGGACGACATGGGCGCCGGACAGCTCCACGACGGGGTTCATGAGACGGCCTCGCTCTCCGTGCTCACCAGGTCGACCGCCGGATGGTGGCAGGCCGCCCTGTGCGTCACCGGTCCGTGCAGATCCGGTGCCGTCGCGCGGCACACCTCGCCGGCCAGCGGGCAGCGGTCGGCGAAGCGGCAGCCCGCGGGGAAGTCCGCTGGCGCGGGGACGACCCCCTTGATCTGCGTCATTCGCTCGGCGGACGACTCCAGCGACAGCACGCTGCCGAGCAGCCCGCGGGTGTAGTGGTGGGCGGGCGCCTCCACCAGGTCCGCGGTGACCCCGCTCTCCACGATCTGCCCGCCGTACATCACCACCACCCGGTCCGTGACGTCCGCAACCAGCGCCAGGTCGTGCGAGACGAGGATCAGCGCGAAGCCGAGCTCCTCCCGCAGTCCGAGCAGCAGCTCCATGATCTGCGCCTGCACCGTCACGTCCAGGGCGGTCGTCGGCTCGTCGGCGACGATCAGCTTGGGTTCGCGGGAGAGCGCCATGGCGATCAGCACACGCTGGCGCTGGCCGCCGGAGAGCTCGTGCGGGTAACTGCGCAGGGTCCGCTCGGGATCGAGGCCGACCAGAGCGAGCAGCTGCGCGGGACTGCGGCGGCCGCCCCGCCGCAGGACCTGTTTCAGCTGCGCCCGGATCGTCATCGCCGGATTCAGCGAGGACAGGGCGTCCTGGTAGATCATGGCCATCTCGTGGCCCAGCAGCCGGCGCCGCACGCGCATCGGTTCGCCCACGAGCTGCCGCTCGCCGAACCGCACCCCGCCGCGCACCCGGGCCCCCTTCGGTTCCAGGCCCATCACCGCGAGCGCCGTCAGCGACTTGCCGCAGCCCGACTCGCCGACCAGGCCCAGGACTTCGCCGCGGTGCACCTCGAAGCTGATCCCGTCCACGATGTCCACGCCGTGGTGACGGCCGGGGAAGCCGATGGCGAGGTTCTCCACCGCGAGCACCGGCTCCCCGCCGGGCAGCGGGCGGGCCCGGGAACGGAGCCGCAGCGCCGCCTCGGCCAGGCCGGGCAGGGGGACCACCTCGCCGCTGCCCGGTTCCGGCGCCTCCAGGCGGTCCTGGCGTACGTCCACGTCCGGGCCGGACGGTGCCGCCCAGGCGTCCGAGACGCCCTCCGACAGGATGTTCAGGGAGAGGACCGTGATCAGCATCAGCAGGCCCGGGAAGGCCGTCGCCCACCAGCCGCCGGTCAGCACCATGTTCTTGCCGTCGGCGATGACGCTGCCCCACGAGGGTTCCGGGGGCCGTACGCCCGCCCCGATGAAGGACAGCGACGCCTCGAACACGATGGCCTCGGCGACCTGGACCGTGCAGAACACGAGGACGGGAGCGGCGCAGTTGACGGCCACGTGCCGGACCACGATATGGGGCGTGCGGGCCCCGATGACCCGTTCCGCCGTCACATAGTCCTCGCCGTACTGGTCGAGGACGTTCGCCCGGACGACCCTGGCGACCGGCGGGGTGAACAGGAAGGCGATCGCGCAGATCAGGACCGTGATGCCGCCGCCGAAGACGGAGACGAGGACGGCAGCGAGCGCGATGCCGGGGAACGCCATCACGACGTCCAGGCACCGCATCAGCGTCTCGTCGACGGCCTTGCGTGAGGTCGCCGCGACCGCGCCCAGGAGGGCTCCGACGACCAGGGCGAGGGCCGTCGCACCGAGCCCGATGGCGAGTGACCAGCGGGCGCCGTACATCAGCCGGCTGAGGATGTCGCGGCCGAGGCTGTCCTGGCCCATCCAGTGCCCGGCCGACGGATGCCCGCTGCCGTCCACGGGATCCTGCTGGTCGAGCGGGTCGTGCGGGGCGATGAGGGGTGCCAGCAGCGCGACCAGCACGACCAGGGCCAGGAAGCAGACCGCCACCCGCGACGGCAGCGGTATCCGGCGCGGTCCGCGCAGCCGGATACCCGGACGGGACAGGGTGTCGGCGAGTGCCTTGCGCGTGATCATCGGGCCGCGTCCCTCAGCCGGGGATTGACCAGCAGATACAGGATGTCGATGGCGAGGTTGACGACCACGAAACCGGTCGCCGTGGTCAGTACGACGCCCTGGACGACGGCCGGGTCGCCGTTCTTGACGGCGTCGATCATCAGCTTGCCCATCCCCGGCAGGGAGAAGATGGTCTCGATCACGACCGCGCCCCCGAGCAGATACCCCACCCGCAGACCCAGCACGGTCAGCGGGTTGACGAGCGCGTTGCGCAGTACGTTCCGGCCGACGACCACCCAGGGGGGAAGCCCGCTGCCGATCGCGGTGCGCACATAGTCCTTGTCCAGTTCCTCCACCACGGCCGTCCGCACGATCCGGGTGAGCTGCGCCGCCACCGGCAGCGAGAGCGCCAGGGCCGGCAGGGCCATGGTCCGCAGCCAGCCGGTGAGGGAGTCCGCCGGGTTGACGTAGCCGCCGGTCGGGAACCAGCCCCGGTCCACGGCCAGGTACTGGATCATCAGCAGAGCCAGCCAGAAGCCGGGAGCGGCCACACCGGTCAGGGACACCACCCGGATGACCTGGTCGGGCAGCCGGTCGCGGTGGATCGCGGCGGTCACCCCGCCGAGCAGCGCCAGCATCACCGCGATGCCGAGGCCGAGAAGGGTGAGCTGGAGCGTGAGGGGAAGCGCGGTGGTGACCTGTTCGACCACCGGCGCCCGGGTCAGCGCGCTGGTGCCCATGTCGCCGCGGAGAAGATCGCCCACGAAGTGCACGTAGCGCACGGGCAGCGGGTCGAGCAGGCCGTTCTGCTCCCGGAAGTCGTGCAGTTGCTGCGGGCTCGGGTTGGCGCCCTGGAAGAACGCGGACGCCGGGTCGACGTCCGAGAACCGCATCACCAGGAACACGAACAGCACGATGCCGAGCATCAGCGGCCCGAGCAGGAGGACGCGGCGCGTCAGGATCCTGGCGATGGCGACCACGGAATCGATTCCCCCGCCGCTAGGCCCACTTGGCCTGAAGGAGGTTGATGCCCGGGTAGGGCTGTGCCCTGATACCGGTGATCCTCTTCGGGTTCCAGGCCGTCATCAGCTCGTTGTGGACGACCGGGTAGAGCACGGCCTGCTCGGCGACGATGTCGATGTAGTCCTGGATCATCGTCTTCTTCCGGTCCGGGTCCGGCTCCCGCGTCGCCTGGTCCATGTCCTTGAAGAGCTTCTTCGCGACGGGGTCGTCGGCCCAGCGGGTGTACTGCATCCAGAGGTTCTGCGGACCGTAGTTGTAGTGCATGATCAGGTCGGCGTCGAGGCCGAACTGGTTGGGGTTGGAGGCGGCGGCGACGACCTGGTAGTCCTGCTTCTGGTCCATCTTCGTGAAGACGGCCGTCGTCTCCTGCGGCGACAGCGTCGTCTCCACACCGATCGCGTCCCAGGACGCCTTGATCGTCGGCAGGCAGTCGACGATCCAGCTCACGTTCACCGCGAGGATGTCGATCCTCAGCCCGCTGACCCCGGCTTCCTTCAGCAGCCGCTTCGCCTTGTCCGGGTCGTGGTCGTAGACGGTCCCCGCCCGCCGGTAGCCCGGGTTGGCCTCGTTGAGGAAGGACGACGAAGGCCTGCCGTGGCCCTTCAGGGCCACCTCGACCATCTTGCCGGTGTCGATGGCGTAGTGCAGTGCCTGCCGGACGCGGACGTCGTCGAAGGGCTTGTGCCGGGTGTTGAACATCAGGAACAGGTTGTTCATCCCGGCCCCGCCCTCGACCGTCAGCCCGCCGCTCCTCAGCCGCGCGATGTTGGCGTACGGGATGTTGTCCGCGATCTGCGCCCCCGCACCGGTACCGGAGATCTTGGCCACCCGTGGCGCGGCATCGACGATCGTCAGCCAGTTCATCCTCTTGAAGGCGGGCCTGCGGGGCCCGTTGTAGCCGGCGAAGGCCTCGAAGGTCGTGTTCGACTTCGGGTGGTGCGCCGTCTGTCGATACGGTCCCGAACCGACCGCCTTGCCCTTGATCGCGTCGTCCCAGGCGCCGGGCCGGGAGAAGATGTGCCGCGGCATGATCTTCGCCAGCGTCAGCCGTGAAAGCCCTTCCGGGAAGGGAAACTTCAGCACCAGCTCGACGTTTCGCTCGTCGACTTTGCGGACCTCCCGCAGCCAGCTCGCGAAGAAGCCCTTGGCGAGGGTCTGCGTGTCCGGGTCCAGGATCCGGTCGAAGACGAACACGACGTCGTCGGCCGTGACCGGGTGCCCGTCATGGAACGTCGCCCCTTCGCGCAGTGTGAACTTCCAGGACGTGCCCCGCAGGCCCTTCGGCACCTGCGTCGCGAGAGCCGCGTAGGGCTCACGCGAGATGGGGTCCGTATCGAGCAGCCCCTCGTAGATGTGGTGGTTGGCGGCCATGCAGAAGGCCGAGGCGGTCTGGGTCGGATCCCAACTGCCGTCGTTCCCGTAGCCGATGACCGCCGTCAGCGTCCGGTCCTGCCCGCTCCCGCCGCCGGTGTCGTTGGTGGACTCCGGGCCCGAGGAACAGGCGGCCAGTGACGAGGACAGCGCGGCGGCCGCGCCGAGCGCGCCGGAGTACTTCAGCACCGTCCGGCGGGCCGTCACCGGAACGTCGGGGGTCACGTCGCGCACGGTTCCTCCAGCAAAGATGGTCTGGGTGAGGACTTCCGAAGGGCTCGAGGATGGGGGGAGATACGACGTCCTACGTCACAGGCGGCAGCGTGACCATAGGAGTGGGCGTGGGGGCGGTCAAGGGAACGCACACGAACGGAGTAGTCGTCAAAGGTGCGACCAATGGCGCCGTGAACCGCAGGTGGTTGACGCCGTCGCCCCTCCGGGAGGGGGGACGACGGGCACGTGCAAGCGTACGATGCGACACATGTCTGAGGAGTCCGGAAACCGGCGCCGTGACGAACGGCGTGTCAGCAGCCGGATCCAGCGGGAGGTCATGCGGATCGTCCTCGATCGCAAACTCCGGCCCGGCGACCCGCTGCCCACCGAGTCGGAACTGATGGCCGATCTCGGCGTCGGCCGCCACTTCGTCCGCGAGGCGCTGCAGGCCCTCCAGGCGCTCGACATCGTGGAGATCAGACACGGTTACGGGACGTATGTCGGGCAGGCGTCGCTGACCCCGTTCGTGGACGGTCTCACCTTTCGCACGCTCGTCCGGCCGGACGACGAGATGGACGCGTTGAGTGAGATCCTCCAGGTCCGTGAGGTGCTGGAGGAAGGGCTGATCCGCCGGGTGGCCGTGACGCTCGCCGAGCCGGATCTGGACCGTCTGGAGGCGGTCGTGGACGGGATGGAGGCGGCGGCCCGGGAGGGCCGCGCCTTCCCCGAACTCGACCAGGAATTCCACGCGTTGCTCTACGGCAACCTGGGAAACGCGCTCGTGCCGCAACTGCTGGGCGCGTTCTGGACGGTGTTCCGGCGGGTCGCCCGCGCCCACGGCTGGTCGGACGCGGCCGCGCCCCGGTCGACGGCCCGACGCCACCGCGACATCGTCACGGCCCTGCGCGCGCGGGACGCCGAGGGCGCGGAGCGGGCGATGGCTGACCATTTCCGGGGCATCGAGGCGCGTGCGGCGCGGGAACGCGGCGGCCGGTTCGAGCGATGAGGGCGGGCTCGCCGTGAAACGGGTACCGCGCCGCGGGCGGTGGCCGACACTGAGGAGATGAGCGAGCACGGCCGAGGTCCGGAGACCGGCGCCGGGGGCTGGGACCCCGGGGCGCCCGGCGTACTGCGGCTGCAGTCCGGCCGCCTCGTGCGCGGCCGCGCCCTGCGCCGCCCGCTCCCGGACGGTCCGGAGCCCACCTTCGCCGTCCATCTGCTTGGCAGGCGGCCCCCGCAGGTGGCCTGGGAGGCGCAGTGGTTGCGCTGGCCGGACTTCGGGCTGCCCGTCAGCCGCGGTGAGGCGCTGCGGGTGTTGACGCAGGCGTGGACGCACGCTGCGGCCGGGCGGGTCGAGATCGCCTGCGGAGGCGGCCGCGGCCGCACCGGCACGGCGCTGGCGTGCCTCGCCGTGCTGGACGGCGTGCCGGCGCGGGAGGCCGTGGCGTTCGTGCGGGCCCACTACGACCGGCATGCGGTGGAGACCCCGTGGCAACGGCGGTACGTACGGCATTTCGCCGCCTGAACGGCGGTCCCCGAGCCTCACAGCCCCCGCGCCGTGAGCCTCACAGTCCGAGCGTCATGATGAGCCGGTCCTCGCCGGGCCCGAAGTAGTCGTGGCGCACACCCTCGTCGGACGAGAAGCCCAGCGAGCGGTACAGCATGATCGCTGCGGCGTTGGCCGGTTCCACGGTCAGCCGGACCTCGCGGACGTCCTCGCCCCGAAGCCGGCGCAGCACCTCCAGCATCAGCCGCCGGCCCAGCCCGCGCCCCCGCTGGTCGCGTGTGACACCGAGACTGACGATCCAACTCCGGTACCCGTCCCGCGTGGTGACGTACAGGACGTAGCCGTGCAGGCTCTTCCCGTCCTCCAGCACGAGCAGGCAGTCGCCGTGCAGATCGCACAACTGGCGGAGCACGAAGTAGGGGTAGGGGTCGTCGGGGAAGGCCTCCTGGTCGACGCGCACGAGTTCGGGCAGGTCGTCCTCCGTGACCTCCCGCATCGTCAGAGGCCGCTCGACGAACGCCCCGTCGCGGCACAACGACGGGCCGGTGCGGCTCCGACGCGAAGGGAAACGTTCCTCTGGTAACGCAGTCATGCGGCCCCCCTGTGGGAAGGAGTCAGGGACATGCCCCACCCGTAGGGGTGGTACGGATGGGACGCGTGCCGTCTGCCGTTCGGGTGTGTTCGGCGGAGTTGCGACCATCTTGAGCGGGAATGATCTGGGCGTTCAAGGCCTGATCAGGTCTCGAAGTCCATTCGCCCCGGTGCGCCCCCGATGCGCCCCGCGGCGTAATTGTTCCGCGGCGCCGGGGTGAGGGGATCCACCGGGTCTCCGGCGTTGGTACCGTGTAGGGATGACCTTCAGATCGCCGGGGGACACGCAGTTGAATGCGGATGTGTCCTGGGCCTCGTTCGACCCGATCGCCTACGTTGATCACAATTACCGCGACTTACAGGCGGAGGACGAGGAGATCATTCATATCGTACGCGATCATTTCGGCGATCATTTCAGAGGGCGCACCCCCGGACCTGTCTCGGGTATCGACGTGGGGGCCGGCGCGAACCTCTACCCCGCACTGGCCATGCTGCCCTGGTGCGACGAGATCACACTTCTCGAGCGCTCCTCGGCCAATGTGCGCTACCTCGAGAGCCAGGTCGGTTCCTACGCCGCGAACTGGGACCAGTTCTGGCGCGTCCTGTGCAAGAACGAGGCGTACGCCGCCCTCGACATGGACCCGCGGGCCAAGTTTCGCGACGCCGTCCGGGTCGAGCCCGGCAATCTCTTCGACCTCGTGCGGCACGAGGGACGGTGGTCCATGGGGACCATGTTCTTCGTCGCGGAGTCGATGACCACCTCGCACAAGGAGTTCGCCCGAGGTGTCGAGTGCTTCCTGCGCGCCCTCGCACCCGGCGCGCCCTTCGCCGCCGCGTTCATGGAACATTCCAAGGGTTATCACGCGGGCGAGCATTTCTTCCCCGCCTGCGACGTGGGAGAGTTGGAGGTGTACGAGAGCCTCGAGCCTTTTGCGGGCGAGTTCAAGACGATGCGCCTCAAGGCTTCGGCCGCCGTACGCGAAGGCTATTCCGGAATGATCGTCGCCTACGGGCGGCGGAATTCGGACTCCGGGATTCCGACCGATTGAGGAACGGCCGTCACAACAGGGGACGGCCTTCCTCGAATGATGGCAGTGCGGCCTGTGTGAGGGGCATGGGATGCAGATCAAGCCACGCCAGCATTTGCTGGACATCTGGCAGGCAGTGGCCCGCAACTCGTTCGACGGCGGCGAGTGGGCGTGGGGCAAACGGGGCGGGGAAAGCAGTGTCTCCGATGCGGAGCGCCTGCTCTGCCTCCTGTACCCGGCAACGGAGATCCCGGCCTTCCGCCTCGACGACCCCGACACCACTCAGGACGACGTCCAGAAGGTGCTGAGGAAGGCGGGCGGACGGCTGGAGGTCCCGGCGAAGCTCGTCCTGGCCGCGGCGCAGTTCATGCGGATGCACACCGGCGAGGACAAGAGACCCACGTTCGCCGGTGGCTCCTACTTCGTCTCCGCGGACAAGGACCGGGACCTCACCGAGGAACAGCGTGAACTCGGGGTGGTCGACTCGTACTCGATGTCGATCACCCTGTGTCTGGCCACACTCGGTTTCCTCAAGGTGTACGAGTCCAAGACCCGTCGCAGCGACGTCCTGGAGACGATCCAGGAACTGCGCGCCGCCACCAGCAACCGGCTGACCGCGGCCATGGTGAGCCTGCTGCGTTCGTTCACCGTCAACGCCTTCGACACCGACTCCTCCCAGGGCCGTACGCTCTGCGAACTGCTGGGCCAGGGGCGGCTGTCGCAACGGCACGTACTGCAGAAGTTCCAGCGCCGCTTCCGGCCGCTGCGCGCCGCCATCGTCGAGAGCTTCGTCCTCGGTGTCGACGTCCAGGAGGGCCTCAAGGACGAGAACCAGCTCTTCGAGTGCGGCTGGGGCTGGAGCATCGTCAAGGACGCTCCCGAGGTGGAGACCGACGAGGAGATCGGGCCCCAGCCCGTCGGAGTCGCCAACCAGGTGCCCTACCTGTATTTCACCGTGGTCGCGCTCGACGGCATCCAGGACCTGTTCTCCGACCGCACGCTCACCCTCGGCCTGCTCAACTCCGAACAGCAGAAGCTGGCCGAGGCGTTACGACTGCGCTGGGAGATCACGCAGCAGTTCTGGTCCGGCATCGCGCGCTTCGACAGCGACCGCTGGCCCCTGGAGGACATCCCCTGGCGCACCACCGGCCAGAAGCTGGAGTCCGAGTACTTCTCGCTCTCCGTCGCCGCCATCCTGGTCCACGACCTGATGCGGCGCCGGGCCACCGACGACGACCTGACCCGCACCGTGAGCGTCATGGAACGCCTCGCCGAACGCGGCCGCGTCACCAGTCGCATGACGCGCGACGACCCCATGGTCCAGTTGCACAACCCCGGTGTCACCCTGCCGCTGCAGGGCAGTGAAGCCGTCGGGCCGCCGATGCAGTGGATCATGACGGATTTCTCGGCACAGCTGCTCAAACGGACCATCCAGCTGTGCACGCTCTCCCGCAACCTCGCCTCGCACGACCGGCTGCTCAGACTCGCCGAGGACATCTTCGGTCATGTGTGGCTGCGCAGGATCCGCGACGGTGAGGGAGCCGGCCTGTGGGACAACGTCCACGCCGCCTACCCCGAGTCGCCGGTCTCCGAGGGGCCGGTGTCCTGGAGCATCACCGAGCGTGTCACCGAGGTGATGGTCCAGGTCCACCAGATGTACCACCAGCCGCCGATCCGCAGCCTGGAACTGACCCAACTCGCCCGGGCGTTGCTCAGCGAGTCGGCACACCTCCTCGGCAACGAGCAGATGGAGCCCGCACCCGCCTCCGAGGGCAACCGCGGGATGGAACTGAGGGGCATCGAGGTCAAGTTGCGCCGTGCCAGGGATCTCGTCGACGACCAGCCCGGAACCGCGTGCGCGTTGACGCTCGACGTGCTCGGACAGCTCGACGCCCTCGCCCGGGCCCGCGAAGCCGCGGCCCAGGGGGTGTGACAGTTGATCGTCTTCGCGGCCTCCGACAAGGGAGGCACGGGCCGCTCCGTCACCAGCGCCAACCTCGCCTACCATCGGGCGCTGGCCGGTGACGACGTGTGCTACCTCGACTTCGACTTCGGATCGCCCACCGCGGCGGCCGTCTTCGACGTCCCCGACGCGCGCCAAGCCGCCGAGGACCGGGGTCTGCACTCGTATCTGATCGGCGAGGTGGGCGAGCCCCTCCGTATCGACGTCTGGTCGGACACCGAGCACCGGGTGCTGCGCAACCGGCCTCCCGGCTCCGGCCGTCTGGTACTGATGCCCGGTGACCTCTCCGGTGGCGAGTTCGCCACCGGCGAGGAGAACCTGCGCCGGTGCGTCGACCTCCTGCTCCGGCTCAACGGCGAGTTCGACCTGATCGTCGTCGACCTCAGCGCCGGCCGCAGCTACGCCGTCGACATGGTGCTGGAGGCCACCTCGAAGCGCGAGATGCGCGGTGTGGACTTCCGCTGGCTCGTCTTCCACCGCTGGACCCGGCAGCATGTGGCGGCCGCGGCGAGCCTGGTCTTCGGCAAGCGTGGCATCGTCGCCGGCGGTGTGGCCCGCGGCCACGACGAGGATGCGCTGCGCAGCGTCATCCGCTTCGTTCGGGCCGCCGTGCCCGATCCCGAGTCGCCGCTGTGGTCACAGGTCTCGGCCACCCAGTCGGCGTGGATGCGCGAGTGTGACCGCGACCTCAAACAGATGTCCTCGGCCCTGGGCATCGGCTACACCCAGGTTCTCGGCTCCGTGCCCCTTGAGCCCGTACTGCAGTGGCGCGAACAGCTCATCACCGACGAGGACGTACTCGACAGCCAGATCGCCACCAGGGAGACCTGGGACGCGCTCAGCGACCTGGCAGGCCGGCTGACCGACGACAAGTACTGGGAGCAGGCGTGACGGAAGCCGTGTTCCAGGAGACGACCGCGCAGCCCCGAACGCAGTCCGTACCGCTCTCCCATCTCTCGCTGGAGCTCGGCCACCTCTACATGGAGGACTTCGAAGCCGGCCCCGAGCGGCTGCGCGAGCACTTCGCCGAGGTGCGGATCTGGGTGGACGCGGCCCGCGCCGCCGCCGCACGCCGTACCGGCGGCAGGCGGCCCCGCATCAGCACGTGCTTTCTCATCGACGACTACTTCACACGCTTCTCCACCCCCGCCGAACTCGTCCCGGTGGTGCTGGCGGAGGCCGAGCGGGCGGGCCTGGTCATCGACTACCTCGCCCGCGAGTCCGGCTGCGCGGTGGCCGACAAGATCGAGCCGGCCGAATCCGTGATGCATCGCCTTGTCGAATCGCCGCCGCCGGGCAGCTACGGCTCCCGCCCGCCGGTCAGCGAGACCGGCTGGCTCCCCAACGGCCAGCGGACCCCGACGTCGCGCAGTGCCATGGGCGAGGTCACCGGCTGGCAGCCGCCGCAGGAGACCGCGGCCCGCAACCACTCGGTGTTTATGGACGTCGAGCTGTGGTCGGAGAAGGACGGGCAGCGCCTGTGGTCCTGTCCCTTCCTCGCCGCCGTCTGGCAGCTGGCCCGCCTCGGCCTGCTGCGCCACCTCGGCGCGCCGGTGCTGGCCCCGCGCCCCTGGAACGGCGGCGACTTCCCCCACGACTGGGATCTGCTGCCGCCGCTGCTCCAGCTCAACGCCTCCGCGGCGCCCTTCAGCGCGTACCGCACCTGCACACTGATGCCGAACCGCTTCTTGGCCGTCGAGGACGCCGTGCGGCTCATCCTCGACCAGGTCGACGTCGACTCCGGCGCTCTGCGGCAGGTCGCGGAGCGTTCCGCCCGTGAGGGGGCCGCGGTGCCGGCCGCGGTCGCGCAGCGCGCCACGTACGTCTTCTACGAAGAGCCCACCGACGCCGTCCTGCACGGGGAGACGTGAGATGGCGGCCACCGGGCGGACGGCGCCCGCGGTCCTCGTCTGCGGCGAGACGCGCACCTGTCTGCTTCCGTCCTTCCAGGCGCTGGACGGCCGGGCCGCCGCCCAGTTGCTGAGGTTGCGCGCGGACGAACAGGTCAGCGTCTCCGAGCGGCCGAACCTCTACGCGCTCTCGCCGGAGCTACTCACCGGGGTGGACTGCAGGCTGCCCACCGCAAACGGCGCCAAGGTGCGCGCCGTCGGCACGGTGGCCTCCCGCGCCGCGCTCACCGAGGGCCGTGTCCTGCAGGCCAGCGCCTGGTTCAGTGTCCCGTCCGCCGGCCCGGACACACGCCGGCCCTGGGGCCACTATCTGGTACGTCCCGGGCTGGTCGAACCCTTCGGGAAGCTTCCCGAGCAGGCAACCGCGCAAGGCGTCCTGCGCGGAAGCTCCCGCGGTGAACTGGACCTCGGGATGATCGCCGAGGGGCTGCTCGCCCAGTTGCTGCGGCATCCGCTACTCGATCACAAGGCGCCCTTCAAGTCCCGGCGGACCCATCTGCGCTGGGTCGCGCGGCGGGCCCCGGCGGGCGAAGGGGCGTCACTGGAGCGCTTCACCCTGGCCGAGGACGGGCTGCGGACCGTGGAGTTGAGCCTGCCGGAGGAGACACCGGCCACCGCGGCCGTGGGACTGTGCGAGGACCTGGCGCTGCACGACTGGTTGCTGACGACCCTCGTGCACATGCTGGACAACAGCCGGCTGGGTGCGGTGGACGGCCCGTCGGCCGTCCTGGCGCTGCGCCCGGCCGTGGACCACCTGCTGCATCTGTGGATGCCGCAAGCGCACGTGGAACGGACGCTGGGCCGATTGTGGGACGTGCTGGAACGGGAGCCGGGGTTCACTCGCCAGTGGCAGACCCTGGTCCAGCGCATCCGCGACCAACTGGCCGTCCAGGCCATACCGCTGCTGCACGAGGCGCTGAGCACGCGCTGAGCTGCTGCACGAACGAGACACCGACGGGGGAGGCCGAAATGAGCGGAGCATCGACAGGGGACGCCGGGGCCGTGCCGCAGCGGGAGGAGCAGCGCATATCCAAGCTGCTCCGCAAGACGCTGCTCACGGTCGTGGTGGCGGCCGGCACCTATGTGCTGACCAACGTGCTGGACCAGGACAAGAACCAGGTGTGGCAGTTGACCGTGTCCGTCGTCCTCGGCGGCGCGGCACTGATCATCCAGTATCTGGTGGAGTTCGAGCAGCGGCTCGAGGCCATGGAGGGGAGTCAGAAGAAGCGCATCCGGGAGATGCGCGACAGTCTGGCCAGCCATCACGAGCAGATGCGCAGGGCGGTCGACGAGAGCTTCTCCAAGATCAACGACGCGACGGAGCTGTTCAGCCAGGTGGACCGATCGGTGCTGCGCTCGGACGGCGTGACCCGGCTGGCCCGGAAGTACACGCAGGTGGGCGAGCACGGTTCGGAACTGGTCAAGACCTTCGCCCAGGAGGAGATCGGTCGGCTCGCCTCGCTGATGGAGAGCCTCAGCAACGGCAGCGCCGACTGCCCGGGTGAGAACCACGACTGGCTGATCGACCTCACCACCTGCGCCAAGAAGACGGTGTACGCCACCAGCACCTCGGTGGACCGCGACTTCTGGTTCAGCGAGCCCGCGAACCGGTATCTGAAGGCGCAGGAGAGGGCGATCAAGCAGCGCGGTGTGGTGGTACGGCGGCTGTTCCTGGTCAGCAGGCCCGAGGACCGCACCCCCAGCCTCGAGCAATTGTGCGAGCGCCATCGCGAGTTCGGCATCGACGCCCGTATCGCGGTGCGCGCACTGCTTCCGCCGCCCGCGCAGGTGACCCCGCTCAACGACTTCATCGTCTTCGACGGGGAGCTGTCCTACGAGACCGAACCGGACGTCGAGGTCATGCCCGCCAAGACGACGCTGAAGATGACCCGTGAGCACGTCGCGGAGCGCATCAACCGCTTCACCGTCCTCTGGGAGGCCACGGAGCCCGCGGACCCGGAGCCCGAGCCGCAGCCGACCGTGACGTCCGGCTGACCGGCGCGGCCCGGCGCATCGCACGGTACGTCGCACGTCGCGGGCGGTCCTCGGGAGCCGTCCGGTGACGTGCGCCGCGCCGTGCGACGCCGAGGCCGGCATCACGGTGCCGTTCTCTTCCTTCTCTTCTCGCCTTCGCTTTCTTTCCAGATCTTTAGGGTGAAGTAGCCCCCATCGGAAGCGAGAAACGCCCGAGAGAGTGACGGGTCACCCGTACATCTCCGATGAGTTGCGCACCATGCTGCCCGCGGGCAGCATGACACCGTCAACGCAAAGCTGCTGCTCAAAGCACATGTGTACTCACTTGGGGTACCGGTGGAACGGATACCCAGGGGGTGGCCCCATGAGCATCCGGCTCGAATACGAGGATGGAGATTCCTCGGAGATCCACTTGTGCGGAACCAGCCAGAGGCATACCTGAATCAGCAGCAGCAAACGCGCAAATCCGTCCGTCAGGAGGTGTCTCGTGAGCAGCATCGCCGAGTGGCTCGAAGAGAACGTCACTACCGACAAGCGCGCACTCGACTGGTACCGGGAACCCGAGTGCGAACCCCGTATCGTCCGCGCCTACCGCCAGCTGCTGAGCGGCTACGAGATCGACACATCGACGATCCTCAAGACCACGGTCGAGATCCAGGGTGAGCATGCGGGAGTGGTCCGCGTCCACGACATCAATTACTACTCGATCTGCGCGCACCACTTCCTGCCCTTCTACGGGAAGGTGGCGGTCTCGTACGTGCCCGGCGACCGGATCCTCGGTCTGGGCAAGTTCCCGCGGCTGGTACAGGCGTTCAGCCGCAGGTTCCAGATCCAGGAGCACCTCGTGAAGGACATCGCCGAGGAGATCATGAACTCGGGCGGTGCGCGCGCGGCGCGGGTGGTCTCGACCGGACGGCACATGTGCATGTGCAGCCGGGGCCCCTCCGACCAGACGGTGATCACCGACACCTCCTATGTCGCCGGCGACAAGGAGCTGTTCTCCCGGTTCGGCCTGGAGGCCTGACGGTCCGCCGGCTCCGGCGCACCGGGTTTCGCGCGGTGGGCACCTGGATGGGCCCACCGCGCGGGGCCGTGCCGTCCGGCAGCCCGGCCCCGTGACGGGCGCCCGAGACCGTGAGATCCGTAGTTCCGGGAGTGAGCCATGAAGCTGGACTTCGTTCCACCGCAGGCGCTGAACGACGGCGCCGTGCACCACTACTGCCTGCGGTGCCACGGCGAGTCGGTGCAGTGGCGTGCCGTCGCGGGGCGACGGCACTGCGCATGCCGGTCCTGCGGCCATGTCGCCGACCGGGCGCTGGTGCTGGATCCCGAGGTCCGCTGGTGGACCGATGCCGAGGGCGAGTACTGGCACGAGACGGCGGGCGTGTTCGTCCGGGACGTCCGTGGCCGGGTCCTCCTCTTCGACCGTACGGCCTTCCCGTTCGGCCTGACGATTCCCGCCGGGCACGTCGAGTGTGACGAGCAGCCCGACGACGCGGCGGAGCGCGAACTGCGGGAAGAGACCGGCATCGCCGGTAGGCCGCTCGAACACCTGGCCAGGATCCGGGTACCCGGTGACGGCTGCCGCCGCGGGGCCGACGCGCATCTGTGGCACGTCTACCGGACGGTCGCCGAGGTGGACACGGACCTCGTGGTGGACCTCGGCCCGGAGGGCAGCTCGGCCGAATGGCTGACACCCGCCGAGGCACTGGAGCGTCCGGTCACGTACGCGGTACGCCGCCTGCTCGAGGACTGCCGGGACGCACTGGTCTCCTCCTGTGCGGCAGGTTGACCCCGGTGGTGCGACCACACGGCGGCGCGGGCGTCCCGATGCGGGCCGGGCGCCGGGAGTGGACCGGACTGGCGGTCCTCGCGCTGCCGACCATGCTCATCGGCCTCGACATGACCGTGCTGCACCTGGCCGCCCCCCACATCAGCGAGCGACTGCATCCGAGCGGCACCCAACTGCTGTGGATCGTCGACATCTACGGCTTCATGGTCGCCGGCTTCCTCGCCACGATGGGCACACTCGGTGACCGGATCGGGCGCCGCCGGCTGCTGCTGATCGGTGCCGCCGCGTTCGCCGCAGCCTCCGTGCTCGCCGCCTGTTCGTCCGGCGTGGCGATGCTCATCGCCTCGCGCGCCCTGCTGGGGGTCGCCGGGGCCACGCTGATGCCCTCGACCCTCTCCCTGATCAGCAACATGTTCCGCGACCCCGGACAGCGGCGGGTGGCGGTCGCGGTGTGGATGACCAATTTCAGCATCGGCGGGATGATCGGCCCGCTGGTCGGCGGACTGTTCCTGGAGCACTTCTGGTACGGCTCGGTGTTCCTGATGGGCGTGCCGGTCGGGGTGGTCCTGCTCATCGCCGGTCCGCTGCTGCTGCCCGAGTACCGCGATCCGGCGGCCGGCCGCCTGGATCCGGCCAGCGTCGCCCTGTCCATCGCCACGGTGCTGCCGGTGGTCTACGGCTTCAAGCAGATCGCCCAGCACGGTGTCGGCACGGTGCCGCTGATCGGCCTCGCGCTGGGGCTCGGCCTCGGCGCCGTCTTCGTGCGCAGACAGTTGAGACTCCCCGATCCCATGCTCGACCTCAGACTGTTCACCCGGCCGGCCTTCGGGGTCTCGCTGGGCGGGCTGACCCTGGGGCTCTTCGCGGTGACCGGGATCCAGTTCCTGCTCCTGCAGTACCTCCAGTTGGTGCTGGGGCTGTCCCCGCTGGTGACCGGGCTGTGGACGCTGCCCGCGGTGCTGGCGGGCGTGGTGAGCGCGCTCCTCGCACCCTTCGTGGCGGCACGCACGAGTCCGGGACGGGTCATGGCGGGCGGATTCCTGCTGGCCGTGCCGGGGCTGGCGCTGCTCACCCGGGCGGACACGACGTCCGGGCCGGGACTCGTCGTCATCGGGTTCGCCGTCATGTCGTTCGGGGTGCAGGCGGCGCTCGCGCTCACCAACGACGTCATCATCAGCAGCGCTCCACCCGAACGCGCCGGAAACGCCTCGGGCATCGGGGAGACCGGTGCGAACCTGGGCGAGGCCTTGGGCGTGGCCGTCGCCGGGTCCGTCGCCGCCGTCGTGTACCGGGCGAAGCTGAGCGGCGACGCCCTGCCGGACGGTGTCGGGCCGGACGCGGCCGGGGCCGCCCGCGCGACCCTCGGCGGTGCCACCGAGGTCGCCGCCCGGCTGCCCGAACGGCTCGGCGGCGACCTCCTCGCGCAGGCCCGGACGGCGTTCACGGACGGACTGCATGTGGCGGCGCTGGTGAACATCGGCATCCTGCTGGCGCTCACCGCCGCGCACCTGACCCTGCTGCGGCACGAAAAGACGCACCAGGGCCCCGGAGCCCCCGAACCGGGGCGCCGGGAGGCGGTCCCGCGCAGACGCTGGGCCGACGCCATGGGCCGCGTCACACGTCGCGGCGGTCAACGGCGACCACCGCGACGACGGCCGCCGCGAGCGCCCACGCACCGAACACGATCCAGCCGCCCGTCACCGTCGTCGGATAGCGGGGAGTCAGCGTGAACGGCTGATGTCCGTACTCGACGTCGACGAGGCGGTACCAGGCGTTGAAGGGCAGCGCGTTCCTGACGCAGGCCGTCCAGTGGTAGCGGTCGGTCACGAAGGTGGGCAGGAACAGCAGGACGAACACGTCGAACACAGTGGTCGTCGCACTGTGCCGGATCAGCGCGCCCAGACCCAGGCCGGCCAGGGCGCACACCGGCGCGAGCAGCGCGGACGCCACGACCACGCGCAGTGCGCCCGGATGGCCGATCGACACGCCCTGACCGCGCCCGTCGAGGACGGCCTGCGTCAGGGCGAAGGAGGCGCCCGCGGTGAAGGCGCCATACACCGTCATGACGGCCGCAACGACGACCACCTTCGCGGTCATCAGCGCGCGCCGGTCCGGGACGGCCGCGAAGGTCGTGCGGACGAGGCCCGTCGTGTACTCCCCGACGATGCTGATGGCGCCGATGCTCGACGCCGCGAGGACCAGCATCATGGCGGCACCCTGGGTGAACGCGTCGCGCAGTGCCCAGGAGAGGAAGTGCGTCCGGACGACGCGGCCGTAGTGCGGGAAGTTGACGTAGTCCGCACGGGCCGCGTTGGTGTTGAAGGCGATGATCCCGAGGGCGCCGGCGCCGAGCGCCCAGTGGACGGAGCGCAGCGACCGGAGCTTGATCCACTCCGCGGCCAGCAGGTCGGTGAAGCGGGCGGCGGGCAGGGGGAGCGCGGTCGTCGAGGCGGTCATCGGGGCTCTCCGGCGAGGTATTCGACGCTGTCGGCGGTCAGTTCCATGAAGGCGGCTTCGAGAGAGGCGGTCTCGGTGGCCAACTCCCGCAGCAACAAGCCGTGTTCGAAGGCGATCTCGCCGATCCGGTCGGAGCTGAGCCCGGTGACCTTCAGCGTCTCCCCGTCGTACGGCGCCACGGCCGCGCCTTCGGCCGACAACGCGGCGGCCAGCGTCCCGGCGTCGGGCGTGCGCACGGTCACGGTCGGCCGGGTGCCGCGCGCGGCGAACTCGGTCAGGCTCTCGGCCGCGATCAGTTCGCCTCGCCCGATGACGACCAGCTCGTCGGCGGTGTTCTCCATCTCGGACATGAGGTGACTGGAGACGAAGACGGTACGGCCCTCGCCGGCCAGCCTCCGGAACAGCCCGCGGACCCACAGCACGCCCTCCGGATCGAGTCCGTTGAGCGGTTCGTCGAACAGCAGAGCCGGTGGATCGCCGAGCAGCGCGGTGGCGATCCCGAGGCGCTGTTTCATGCCCAGCGAGTAGCCGCCGACCCGACGCCCGGCCGGGGCACCGGCCAGTCCGACTTCCGCGAGGACCTCGTCCACCCGGTGTGCCGGGATGCGGTTGCTGCGGGCCAGCGCGTGCAGATGCGCCCGCGCGGTCCGGCCGCCGTGCACATCGCCGGCATCGAGGAGGGCGCCGACGTGACGCAGTCCGCGCGGATACCGGCGGACGGTGTGCCCGTCGACGGTGGCGGCGCCGGAGGTGGGCTCGACCAGGCCGAGCAGCATCCGCAGGGTGGTGGTCTTGCCGGCGCCGTTGGGTCCGAGGAAGCCGGTGACACGGCCGGGGCGCACGGTGAAGGACAGTTGGCGGACGGCGGTGGTCCCGCCGTAGCGTTTGGTGAGGCGGTCGACTTCGATCACGGGACCACCGTCGCGCGGCAGGGCGTCGTGGGGCATCGTGCGGCCGACGACATTCACCGCCGGCCGTTGTCGACCGTGGTTGTACGTCCCCGGTCCGATGACCGCCGCCGCGCCGCGCCTCTACGATCGCGACATGCCCGTCACTGCGCCGCTTCCCCTGGTCAAGCGAGTGTCGCCGCGGACGTGGATCGTGCTCGTCTGGTGCGCGAGCACGCTCTTCACGCTCCTGACCACGTTCAGGCTGCCCGGGGAGACGGAGCCGGAGGAGTGGGGGACGGCCCAGCTGTACCGCTGGGACGGTCTGCTGTTCCACGTGGTCTCCGCCCTGATGGCGCTGTACGGCGCCGTGTTGCTGCGGACACGGCCGCTGGTCGCACTCGCCCTGCTGATCCTGGCCTCGATCTGCGAGGCGGTCACGATCGGGGTGAGCGAACTGCCGATGGCGCAGTACCTCGCGCCGATCCTCGCGCTGTACTTCATCGCGGCGGCGGCGCCGCGCCGCACCTCGGTCCTGGCTCTGGTCCTGGGGGTCGGTGCGCTGGTCGCGTACATCGCCACACGGCTGCTGAGCGGATGGGCCGTCGGCATGTCGGCGGAACTGGCCGTGGTCCTGGTGTCGGTGATCAGCTGGCTGCTCGGCGACTCGGCGCACCAGGCCCGCGTACACGCCGAGCGGCTGAGCGCACAGGCCTCGGCGCAGGCGGTGACGGCCGAACGGCTGCGTATCGCCCGGGAGATGCACGACACGGTCGCCCACAGTATCGGCATCATCGCCCTCCAGGCAGGGGCGGCGGCCCGGGTGACGGCGACTCAGCCGGACGCGGCACGGGAGGCGATGCGGGCGGTGGAGACGACGGGCCGGGAGACGCTGGCGGGGCTGCGGCGAATGCTGGTCGCACTCCGGGCGGCCGACGCGGGGCACGGGGACGGCACGGCCGCGGAGGCGCGGCCCGCAGGGCTGGCCGACGTGGACCGGCTGGCCGCCGCGACGACCGCGGCGGGCGTACAGGTCGAGGTGAGGTGGCTCGGTGAGCCCCGCCGGCTTCCGCCCGACATCGACCTGTCGGCGTTCCGGATCATCCAGGAGTCGGTGACGAACGTCGTACGGCACTCGGGTACGCACGCATGCCGGGTGACCGTGGACTACGGCGAGGACGACATCTCCCTCGAGGTGACGGACGACGGCCGGGGGCACGGCACGTCGACCGACACGGGCTTCGGCCTGGCGGGCATGCGCGAGCGCGTGGCGCTGCTGCACGGCGGGTTCAGCGCCGAACCCCGTCCGGAGGGCGGCTTCCGGGTCGCGGCCCGGCTGCCCTTGCCGGTGTCCGTCCGATGACGGTCCGGGTGGTCCTCGCCGACGATCAGGAGCTGATCCGTACGGCGCTGCGCATGGTGATGGCGGACATCGAGGACATGGACGTGGTCGGGGAGGCGGCCACCGGCGCGGAGGCCGTGGCCCTGACCGGGGAACTCGCCCCGGACGTGGTCGTCATGGACATCCGTATGCCGGAGATGGACGGCATAGAGGCGACGCGCCGCATCACCGCCGGGTCCACGGACACCCGGATCGTGGTCCTCACGACCTTCGACGACGACGACCACGTGTACGGGGCGCTGCGCGCGGGTGCGTCGGGCTTCCTGGTGAAGGACATGGCGCTGGACGACATCATCGGCGCCGTGCGGGTGGTGGCGGCGGGCGACGCACTGATCGCGCCCGGTGTGACGCGCCGGCTGATCCAGCACTTCGCGGCGCGTCCCGGGCCGGCACGCGGACGCCGCGAACTGCGGGGCATCACGGACCGGGAACGGGAGGTCCTCACCCTGGTCGGCACCGGCCTGTCCAACGCCGAGATCGCCGCCGAACTGTGCATCAGCGTGGCGACCGCGAAGACGTATCTGACCCGTCTGCTGACCAAACTGGACGCACGGGACCGCGTGCAGTTGGTCATCACCGCGTACGAGGCGGGGCTGGTGTCGGTGGCGGGCTGACGTCGTCCGACGCACTCCGCCCATGCCGCCGAGCCGGTGATCCGGTCACTTGCGTGGTACATGCGCGCCCGGTCCGCCCGGGCCCGATACCCCTTTGTGCTTGCGCACTTGCAGGGCGCAGGCACCTGCCGAGTGTATATGCAGAGCGTCACAAGGGTGATGCGAAGAGTAAAAACAGGGTGGGCCGGGCAACAGGGTGGCTGCAGTACACGTACCACTCGGGGGACGACATTCGGCGTGCTGCGCCGAAGAGGCGGAGGAGCAGTGAGGGAATCGCGGGCGGCGCTCGCAGAAGCAGGAACCGTGGTGCCGCCGCTCCGGCTCGCCCCGGTGGCTCCCCCGCGCGGGGCTACCCGCCCGTTCGCCGGACCGGACGGCCGCCACGTCGACTTCGCCGCCCGGCGCGTTGCGGTCCTCCGCACGCAGCGGGCCGCGGAGGCGTGATGCAGAAGCCGCCGATCGGTTCGTACGCCGTCGACGTCCGCACCGGGCGGGTGGGCGTGGTGATGGGACACGAGGGTCCGTACGTCCAGCTCAGACCGTACGGCGGGGGCAAGGAATGGGACGTGGAGCCGGAGGCGGTACGCAGCGCGACCCAGGCGGAGCGGCTGAGGGCCGCGACCGCGTACGCGAACGCCCGCAGCCGGGGCGAGGTCCCTTGAGGCGGCCGGGCCACTGCCTCCGCGCAGGGCATGACGTGGTGCGCGGGTGCACGGCCCGGTGGAGGAAGCGGCGGGCCGGGTGCCGGTGGCCCGCCCGGTCCACGATGCGCCGGCTGTGGACGGTGCCGCCGAGCGCGCCGGTCGCCCGTGATCGGAACGCCTCGCGGACCGCCTCGGGGCAGGAGCCGATCCGGCGGGCCACCGGGCAGGGGCCCAACGGCTCCCGGGTATCTCACCGCCGGCCCGGGACGCGGCCCTGTGCGCCGACTTCCCCCGCCGGGGTGCAGATGGCCCGCCGCGACGCCCCGCAGGCCGTCGCCGACGCCCGTCCGCCTGTCCCGTTCGAACCGGCGGACCGGTCCGGCCCCGGGAAACCGGCTCCGTCGGGCGGCATACGACACCCCGGCCACGCGCGCCGACGCCGTACGCGAGAATGGCCGCATGAGTCTGTTCCGCGACGACGGCATCGTGCTGCGCACCCAGAAGCTGGGTGAGGCGGACCGGATCATCACGCTGCTCACCCGCGGTCACGGGCGCGTGCGCGCCGTGGCACGCGGAGTGCGGCGGACCAAGTCGAAGTTCGGGGCCCGGCTGGAGCCCTTCTCACATGTGGACGTGCAGTTCTTCTCGCGTGGCAGCGAACTGGTGGGGCGCGGGCTTCCGCTGTGCACGCAGAGCGAGACCATCGCTCCCTACGGGGGCGGGATCGTGACGGACTACGCGCGCTACACGGCCGGGACCGCCATGCTGGAGACCGCCGAGCGGTTCACCGATCACGAGGGCGAGCCGGCGGTGCAGCAGTATCTGCTGCTCGTCGGCGGTCTGAGGACTCTCGCCCGCGGTGAGCACGCGCCGCATCTCGTCCTCGACGCCTTCCTGCTGCGTTCCCTCGCCGTCAACGGCTACGCGCCCAGCTTCAGCGACTGCGCCAAGTGCGGCATGCCCGGGCCGAACCGGTTCTTCTCGGTGGCCTCGGGCGGGGTCGTCTGCGGCGACTGCCGGGTGCCCGGCAGCGTCGTACCCTCGCCGGGGGCCCTCGAACTGCTCGGCGCGCTGCTGACGGGAGACTGGGAGACCGCGGACGTGTGCGAGCCGCGGTACGTCCGGGAGGGCAGCGGACTGGTGTCGGCGTACCTGCACTGGCACCTGGAGCGCGGACTGCGTTCGCTCCGGTACGTGGAACAGTAGAGCGACCTGAGATCGAGGGAGACGAGAAGCACATGGCTGTACGCGGGTTCCTGGGGCGGCAGCGCCGCGAGGTCAGGACGCCGGAGCCGCACCCGTCCGGGGCCCGGCCGCCGAAGATCCCGGGCGAGCTGGTCCCGAATCATGTGGCGATCGTCATGGACGGTAACGGCCGGTGGGCCAAGGAACGGGGCCTGCCGCGCACCGAGGGGCACAAGGTCGGCGCCGAGCGGGTGCTGGACGTGCTCCAGGGCGCGATCGAGATGGGCGTCGGCAACATCTCCCTGTACGCCTTCTCCACCGAGAACTGGAAGCGGTCGCCCGACGAGGTGCGCTTCCTGATGAACTTCAACCGCGACTTCATCCGCAAGACCCGTGACCAGCTCGACGAACTCGGTGTCCGGGTGCGCTGGGTGGGCCGGATGCCCAGGCTGTGGAAGTCCGTGGCCAAGGAGCTCCAGATCGCCCAGGAGCAGACCAAGGACAACGACCTGCTGACGCTGTACTTCTGCATGAACTACGGCGGACGGGCCGAGATCGCGGACGCGGCGCAGGCGATGGCCGAGGCCGTGCGGCAGGGCAGGCTCGACCCGGCCAAGATCACGGAGAAGACCCTGGCCAAGCACATGTACTTCCCGGACATGCCGGACGTGGACCTGTTCCTGCGGCCGAGCGGCGAGCAGCGCACCTCCAACTTCCTCCTCTGGCAGAGCGCCTACGCCGAGATGGTCTTCCAGGACGTGCTGTGGCCGGACTTCGACCGGCGTGACCTGTGGCGGGCGTGCCTGGAGTTCGCCTCCCGCGACCGCCGCTTCGGCGGCGCCATCCCGAACGAGGAGCTGCTGGCCATGGAGGGCAGGCAGGAGTAACCCGCTCCTTGCCCGTCACGGGTGCGCCGCGCGGTGGGGACAGCGCCGGTGTCGCGTTCGGGGTGAGGTTCGCCGTGCGCGGGCACCGCTGTCCCCGGTGCCCCGCGCATCCGCAGGCG
Source organism: Streptomyces sp. NRRL F-5122 (assembly GCF_001507435.1). Classification (GTDB taxonomy): domain Bacteria; phylum Actinomycetota; class Actinomycetes; order Streptomycetales; family Streptomycetaceae; genus Streptomyces; species Streptomyces lannensis. The sequence goes on along the minus strand of NZ_LMWH01000254.1, from coordinate 168,658 downwards.
CGTGCTGCGCGGTCCCGACCGCGCCGGTACTTGTGCGGCGGTGCTCGTCGACCGGGGCACGCACACCCGGAAGGACGTGGAGCGGCTGCGCGTCGTGCCGGGCGGCCCGACCGCCCCGGCCCCGAGTCCTGCTCAGCCCTCGGCGGCCGCGGCGCAGTCAGCGCACGTGCCGAAGATCTCCACCGTGTGGGCGACGTTGACGTAACCGTGTTCCGCGGCGATCGCCTCGGCCCACTTCTCCACCGCGGGGCCCTCGACCTCGACGGCCTTGCCGCAGATCCGGCAGACCAGGTGGTGGTGGTGCTCGCCCGTCGAGCAGCGGCGGTAGACGGACTCCCCGTCGGAGGTGCGCAGGACGTCGACCTCACCGGCGTCGGCGAGGGACTGCAACGTGCGGTAGACCGTCGTCAGGCCCACCGAGTCGCCCTTGTGCTTCAGCATGTCGTGAAGCTCCTGCGCGCTGCGGAACTCGTCGACCTCGTCGAGCGCCGCAGCCACGGCCGCACGCTGGCGAGTGGATCGTCCCCGTACGGGCTGGCCGGCGGTCGTCACCGTTGCCTCCTTCGTGATGGCTCGCTCGCCTACGGGGCGCCTTGAGTCGCTGCCGGGACCGCGGCGCCCCTTCGGCTCTCGCACGGCTCACGTCTGCGCCTTGCCGAGCCATTGTGCCAGCCCGGCCCGTGCCCGGTCAGGCTCCGACCTCCTCGGCGGCCCCCCGGGTGGCCGGAATCGCGCACTCCACCGGGTCCCCGGCGGAGTGCGCGGCAGCGGCCGCACGGGCGCGGCGGCGGGCCAGGGGAGTGGCCAGCGCCGTCAGGACGACGAACGCGGCGATCGTCAGCAGCACGATCGTCGCCCCGGGCGGAACGTCCTGGTAGTACGACGTGACGGTGCCGCCGAGGGTCACGGTCACACCGATGGCGACGGCGATCGCGAAGGTGGCGGCGAAGCTGCGGCCCAGCTGCTGCGCCGCCGCCACCGGGACGACCATCAGGGCCGAGACCAGGAGCAGGCCCACCACCCGCATCGCGACCGTCACCGTCACCGCCGCCGTGACCGCCGTCAGCAGGTTCAGCGCGCGCACCGGCAGGCCCGTGACCCGCGCGAACTCCTCGTCCTGGCTGACCGCGAAGAGCTGGCGGCGCAGGCCCAGGGTGACCAGGACGACGAAGGCCGCCAGCAGGCAGATCGCCACGACGTCCGACTGCGAGACCGTCGAGAGCGAGCCGAACAGATACGACGTCAGATTGGCGTTCGAGCCACCAGGCGCGAGGTTGATGAACATCACGCCGCCGGCCATACCGCCGTAGAAGAGCATGGCGAGCGCGACGTCGCCGCGCGTCCTGCCGTACCAGCGGATCAGCTCCATCAGGATCGAGCCGAGGACGGAGACGGCAGTCGCCATCCACACCGGGGAGGTGGAGAGGAGGAAGCCGAGTCCGACGCCCGTCATCGCCACATGGCCGATGCCGTCGCCCATCAGGGCCTGGCGGCGCTGCACGAGGTAGATACCGACGGCCGGCGCGGTGATGCCGACCAGCACGGCGGCGAGCAGTGCCCGCTGCATGAAGGCGTAGTCCAGGAAGTCCATCAGCTCAGCAGTCCCGTACGGCTCGGTGCGGCGTCCGCCGCATGCGGGTGCACATGGTCGTGACCGGGCAGGGCGTGCTGGCCGACGGCCTTCGGAGGCGGCCCGTCGTGCAGCACGCAGCCGTCGCGCAGGACGACGGCCCGGTCGATCAGCGGTTCGAGAGGGCCCAGTTCATGCAGCACCAGCAGCACGGTGGCACCCGAGTCCACCTGGTCCCGCAGCGTCCCGGCCAGCACCTCCTGGCTCGCCAGGTCCACGCCCGCCATCGGCTCGTCCATGATCAGCACCTCGGGCTCGGAGGCCAGCGCCCGGGCGATCAGCACCCGCTGGTGCTGGCCCCCGGAGAGCGCGTCGACGGAGTCCTTGGCGCGGTCCGCCAGCCCGACCATGTCCAGGGCCCGTCGTACGGCCTCGTGGTCGGCCTTGCGCAGAACTCCGAAGCGGGTCCGGGAGAGGCGGCCGGAGGACACCACCTCGGTCACCGTGGCGGGCACGCCGCCCGCGGCCGTGGTGCGCTGCGGGACGTACCCGACCCGCCGCCAGTCGCGGAAACGGCGCAGCGGAGTGCCGAACAGCTTGATCTCGCCGGCGCTCGGCGGCACCTGGCCGATGATGCCGCGCACGATCGTCGACTTGCCCGAACCGTTCGCCCCGAGCAGCGCGACGACCTCACCGCGGTGCACGGCGAGGTCGATGCCGCGCAGGACGGGGCGCGAGCCGAGGTCGGCGCGGACACCGCGCAGAGTGATGAGGGGCTCGGTCATACGGTCCTCCATGACGATCACTTGGCGCCCAGGGCCGTCTGCAGCGCCTTGAGGTTCGCCTCCTGGACCGCGAAGTAGTCCTTGCCGCGCGACTTCGACGTGATGCCCTCGATCGGGTCGAGGACGTCGGTCCTGAGGTTCGCGTCCTGGGCGATGGTCCTGGCGGTCTTGTCGCTGACGAGCGTCTCGTAGAAGACCGTCGTGACGCCGTCGGCCTTCGCCATCGTCTCGAGGTCCCGGACGCGCGCGGCGCTGGGCTCGGACTCGGGGTCCAGTCCGTTGATGGCCTCCTCGGTGAGGCCGTAGCGCTCGGCGAGGTAGCCGAAGGCGGCGTGTGTGGTGACGAAGACCTTGCCCTCGGTGTTCCGCAGCCCGGACGCGAACCGCCCATCGAGTTCGTCGAGCTTCTTGACCAGGGCGTCCGTGTTCGCCCGGTAGGCGTCCGCGTGCTTCGGGTCCGCCTTCTCGAAGGCCGTGCCGACACCCTTGGCGACCGCGGCGTAGCGCACCGGGTCGAGCCAGATGTGGGGGTCCTTGCCGCCCGGCTCCTCCCCTTCGTGGGAGTCGTGGGCGGCCGCGTGCCCGCCGACCTCGTTGCCGTGCGTCTCGAGGGTGGTCAGGGAGGCGGCGTCGATCTTGGTCCCGACCTCGGACTGGGCCACCGCCTCGTCGACGGAGGGCTGGAGGTTCCTGAGGTAGAGCACCGCGTCGGACTCCTGGAGCTGCGCGGTCTGTCTGGCGCTGATCTCCAGGTCGTGCGGCTCCTGACCGGGCTGGGTCAGACTGGTCACATGGACGTACTTCCCGCCGATCTGCTCGGCGAGGAAGGCCATGGGGTAGAACGAGGCGACGACGTCGAACTTTCCCGTGCCACCGGCCGTGGTGCTCGTGGAGCAGGCGGAGGTCGCTGCGAAGGTCAGTGCGGCGACCCCGGTCAGGGCGGTCACCGGTATGAGGCGTCGGCGTACGTTCATGACAGTCATTTTCATCAAATATGGAAACCGTTGTCAATAAATTCCCCGGGCGGGACCGGACCGACCCGGGGACCGGCTTCAGGGTCAGTACCGATTTGATTGGAGGGGAGCCCCCGCCGGTAACCTGAAGCATTCGCTCTGAAGCAATGCTCTGAAGCAGTCGCTTCGTCGCCCGTCGTCGTAATGAAGAGAGCACCGTGGCCGCCGACAAGATCGACACCATCGTCAGCCTGAGCAAGCGCCGTGGCTTCGTATTCCCCTGCAGCGAGATCTACGGCGGCCAGCGCGCCGCCTGGGACTACGGACCGCTGGGTGTCGAGCTCAAGGAGAACATCAAGCGCCAGTGGTGGCGCTACATGGTGACGTCGCGCGAGGACGTCGTCGGTATCGACTCGTCGGTGATCCTGGCGACCGAGGTCTGGGTGGCCTCCGGACACGTCGCCACCTTCACCGACCCGCTCACCGAGTGCACCTCCTGTCACAAGCGTTTCCGCGCCGACCACCTGGAAGAGGCGTACGAGGCCAAGCACGGCCGCCTGCCGGAGAACGGCCTCGCGGACATCAACTGCCCGAACTGCGGCAACAAGGGCATGTTCACCGAGCCCAAGCAGTTCTCGGGTCTGCTCTCCACCCACCTGGGTCCGACGCAGGACAGCGGCTCGATCGCGTACCTGCGCCCCGAGACCGCCCAGGGCATCTTCACCAACTTCGCCCAGGTCCAGCAGACCTCGCGCCGCAAGCCGCCGTTCGGCATCGCGCAGATGGGCAAGTCCTTCCGCAACGAGATCACGCCGGGCAACTTCATCTTCCGCACCCGCGAGTTCGAGCAGATGGAGATGGAGTTCTTCGTCAAGCCTGGCGAGGACGAGAAGTGGCAGGAGTACTGGATGCAGGAGCGCTGGAACTGGTACACGGGTCTCGGCCTGCGTGAGGAGAACATGCGCTGGTACGAGCACCCGCAGGAGAAGCTCTCCCACTACTCCAAGCGCACGGCCGACATCGAGTACCGCTTCCAGTTCGGCGGCTCCGAGTGGGGCGAGCTCGAGGGTGTCGCCAACCGCACCGACTACGACCTGGGCGCCCACTCCAAGGCCTCCGGTCAGGACCTCTCCTACTTCGACCAGGAGGCCGGCGAGCGCTGGACGCCGTTCGTCATCGAGCCCGCGGCCGGTGTCGGCCGTGCGATGCTGGCGTTCCTGCTGGACGCCTACGTCGAGGACGAGGCGCCGAACGCCAAGGGCAAGATGGAGAAGCGCACGGTGCTGCGCCTGGACCACCGCCTGGCCCCGGTGAAGGTCGCGGTGCTCCCGCTGTCCCGCAACGCGGAGCTGTCCCCGAAGGCCAAGGGCCTGGCGCAGGCGCTGCGCGGGCACTGGAACATCGAGTTCGACGACGCGGGCGCCATCGGCCGCCGGTACCGCCGTCAGGACGAGATCGGCACGCCGTACTGCGTGACGGTCGACTTCGACACGCTCGAGGACAACGCGGTGACCGTGCGCGAGCGTGACTCGATGAAGCAGGAGCGCGTGTCCCTCGACCAGATCGAGGGCTACCTCGCGAGCCGCCTCGTCGGCTGCTAGTCGCCGCCTGAACTCCCGAACACCCGAACGCCGGGCGGGCCGGAGCGATCCGGCCCACCCGGCGTTTTCGGCAGGGTCCCGGTAAGGGGCCCGCTCCGGGCCCGCGCTGCGTCCGCAGGCGGGCCGGCCGTCAGCGGCCCTGCAGGGACTTCACGTTGTCGCCGAAGGTCCAGTTCTTCGAGCCGTCCCAGTTGATCGACCAGGTCATCAGGCCTTTGAGTGAGGTGCCGTAGTGGCGCCAGGCCTGGGAGACCAGCGCCGGTGACATGTAGCCGCCGCCCGCACCCGACTGGGCGGGCAGGCCCGGTACCTGCTTGTCGTACGGGACCTTCACCGTGGTGCCCTGTACGACCAGTCCCTTGTTCAGGCAGTCCGTCTGCGCGGTGAAGCCCGCCACGGTGCCCGCCGCGTAAGAGTCGCCCGAGCAGCCGTACATGCTGCCGTTGTAGTACTGCATGTTCAGCCACCACAGCCGGCCGTTGTCCGCGTACTTCTTGACGATCGGCAGATAGGCACCCCAGATCGAGCCGTAGGTGATGCTGCCGCCGGTGACGTAGGCCGTCTCCGGGGCCATCGTCAGACCGAAGTTCGACGGCATCTGCGCCAGCACTCCGTCGATGATGCGGATCAGGTTGGCCTGGGACGTGGAGAGCCGGCCGATGTCCCCGCTGCCGACCAGGCCCGTCTCGATGTCGATGTCGATACCGTCGAAGTTGTACTTCTTCAGGATCGGCACGATCGTCGCGACGAACCGGTCGGCGACCGCCGTGGAGCTGAGGTCGATGCCCGCCGCCGCGCCGCCGATCGACAGCAGGATCGTCCGGCCCGCCGCCTTCGCCGCGCACATCTCCGCCGGCGTGGCCACCTTCACCCCCGCGTCCATGCCGTCCTCCCACAGCGCGGTGCCGTCGGAGCGGATGACCGGGAACGCCGCGTTGATCACGTTGTAGCCGTGGGTGCCGATGCGCGAGTCGGTGATCGGGGTCCAGCCGAAGGGCGGGTGGACGCCATTGGCCGCGCCGTCCCAGTTCTCCCAGTAGCCCTGGAGGACCTTGCCGGACGGGCGCGACTTCACGGCGCAGGTGTCGGCCGCGGATGCGGCGGGGGCGGTGGCGATCGACAGTGGCACGAGAACGGCCGCGGTGAGCGCGGCGGCGAGCAGGCGCAGCCTGTGGCGGATCATGCGAGGCCTCCCGGTGGGGGGTGCGGTGAGGTGTCGTAGGCATGACAGTGCGCGTGGTCCAGACCTCTCGTCAATAGGTCTGGACCAGATCGGCCGACAGGTGCACGTATGGCGAATGACGGCATGACAGATGACAGATATTGAAATCTGTCATCTGTCATGCGAGGCTGGAGCCAGACGTCCTGAAACGGATACCAAGGAGTTCCTCATGCACACCCGCACCCTCGGCACCACCGGTCCCCGGGTCTCCGCTCTCGGCCTCGGCGCCATGGGCATGTCCGCGATGTACGGCGAGGCCGACCGGGCCGAGTCCGTCGCCACCGTCCATGCCGCCCTCGAAGCGGGCGTGACCCTTCTCGACACCGGTGACTTCTACGCCATGGGCCACAACGAGATGCTGGTCGGCGAGGCTCTGCGCACCGCCCCCGCGGCCCGCCGCGAACAGGCGCTGGTCAGCGTGAAGTTCGGTGCCCTGCGGGACCCCGGCGGCAGCTGGCTCGGCTACGACGGACGTCCCGTCGCCGTGAAGAACTTCGCCTCGTACTCGCTCCAGCGCCTCGGCGTCGACCACATCGACATCTACCGGATCGCGCGCCTCGACCCCGCCGTGCCGATCGAGGAGACGGTCGGTGCGATCGCCGAGCTGGTGGAGAAGGGGTACGTCCGCCACATCGGGCTCAGCGAGGTCGGCGCCGAGACCGTCCGCCGGGCCGCGGCCACCGCCCCGATCTCCGATCTGCAGATCGAGTACTCGCTCATCTCGCGCGGCATCGAGGAGCGCATCCTGCCCACCACGCGCGAACTGGGGATCGGCGTCACGGCCTACGGCGTGCTGTCCCGGGGCCTGATCTCCGGCCACTACACCCGGGACCGGCAGCTCGCCTCCAACGACTTCCGCTCCTTCTCGCCCCGGTTCCAGGGCGAGAACCTCGACCACAACCTCGGTCTGGTGGAGGCCCTGCGGAAGATCGCCGGCCAGAAGGGTGTGAGCGTCGCACAGCTCGCGATCGCCTGGGTCCTCTCGCGCGGCGAGGACATCGTGCCGCTGATCGGCGCCCGCACCCGTGAGCGGCTGTCGGAGGCGCTCGGCGCGACCGCCGTGACCCTGGAGGAGGCCGATCTGGCGGCGATCGAGGCGGCCGTGCCCGCGGACGCTGCGGCCGGTGACCGCTATCCCGCGGCCCAGATGACCCACCTCGACAGCGAGCGCTGACACCGGCCCCGGGTACGGTCTGGAACATGGCACCGACCACCGAGACCCTGACCGCCGAGCGCATCCTCGAAGCGACCGAGGAGGTGCTGCGCCGCCACGGCCCCGCCAAGGCCACCGTGGTGGACGTGGCCCGTGCGCTCGGTGTCAGCCATGGCAGCGTGTACCGCCACTTCCGTACCAAGGCGGCGCTGCGGGAGGCGGTCACCAAGAGGTGGCTGGACCGTACGGCGCTCAGGCTCTCCGCGATCGTCGGCCAGGACCGCGCGCCGGAGACGCTGCTGCGGGAGTGGCTGGAGGCCCTATTCGACGCCAAGCGCCGCAAGGCCGGTGACGACCCCGAGCTGTTCGCCACGTTCAGCGTGCTCGCCGACGAGAACAGCGGCGTGGTCGATCAGCACATCGCGGAACTCACCGCCCAGCTCACCGAGATCGTCCGCAACGGCGTGGCTCAGGGCGCGTTCACGGCGACCGACCCCGCGCTCGCGGCCCGTGCCGTCTTCCAGGCGACGGGCCGTTTCCACGATCCCGCGTATGCGAGCCGGTGGCTGCGGCCCCATGTGCGGTCCGAGTTCGACGCGGTGGTCGACCTCCTGCTGAGGGGGCTGCGGGCGGCCGACCACCCCGCCGGCTAGGCCACGCAGAACTCGTTGCCCTCGGGGTCCCGCATGACCGTCCAGCGGCCGGCCGGGCCCTTGTCGACCTCCTCGACCCGGGTCGCGCCCAGGGACTCCAGACGCGCGGCCGTCGCCTCCCGGCCGTCCGGGCCGGAGCGCACGTCGATGTGCAGACGGTTCTTCGCGGTCTTGGACTCGGGGACGTCCTGGAACAGGACACGCCGGCCCCGGCCGATGCCCGTATCCTCGTCGTACGGGTCCAGGGGGTGCCGGATCGCCGCGAAGCCCCGGAAGACGCGGACGCCGTTGTGCTCGGCGACCGCCTCCTCCGGCAGCCGGCCGGCGGCCAGCAGACGGGAGATCAGAGCACTGTTGTCCTCCACCTCGTAGCCCAGCGCCATCGCCCAGAAGTCCGCGAGGGCGGTGGCGTTGCGCGTGTCGACGACCAGTTTCCAGTCCAGAGCTGCCATGCGACCAGTTCTATCGCCGCCGGCACGCACCGGGGGCCCGGAGCCGGAAACCGTCTCCCGCGAACGACCGGACCGGCTAGTCGTCCGCGGGATCCACCGTCGCCTCGTGCGCCTCCGCGAGGTGTTCCTCCGCCTTCAGCCACGGCAGGAACTGCGCGCTCTTGCGCCAGCCGCACGTGTCGCACCTGATCGTGCGCTGCGCCCCGGTCCGCTGTACCCGCACGACGTGTTCCCGCCCGTGCTGGTCCCAGCGGCTGACCTTGCTCGAGTTGATCTGCAGCATGACGCCTCCAGGAAGTACCTGTCCGCTTGCGCAGCAAGGAGTGTGCAGCAACTGGAAGATCAATAGGGGTTCTTGAACGACGACTTGACGCGCCGCGTCAGCCGATCGTCCGCGGCAGGCGCAGACTCAGGGCGATCGTGAGGGCGATCCCGGCCAGCTGGACCAGGAGCGTGATCACCAGCGCGTCCCGCATCCCCAGGCCCGGCACCAGGGCCAGGAACAGGGAGCCGAGCGTCGCGACGCCCAGCGCCAGCGCCGACTGCTGGGTGGTGATCATGACGCCGCCGCCGACGCCCGCGCGGGCCGGCGGCACCTCCGACAGGATGAGCCGCAGCACGACCGGGAGCTGGAGCGCCTGCCCCGCACCGGCCACCGCCGCGCCCGGCAGCAGTTCCAGCACGCCCAGATGCGGCCAGGCGCGCCAGGCCGCGAGCACCATCAGGGTCACGCCGACCGCCTGGACCGCACCGCCGGCGCTGACCACCCGGGTGCCGAAGCGGGCCACCAGCCGTGGTCCGCACAGCGACACCACGAAGAACGCCACCGCCATCGGCGTCAGTGCCAGACCCGCCGAGACCGGACCGAGCCCCGCGCCCTGCTGGAGCGCCACCGCGATCACGAACATGAATCCGCTGAACCCGATCGAGAACGGCACGATCATCACCAGTCCGCGACGCAGCGACATCAGCGCGAACAGGCTGGGCGGCACCAGCGGCGTACGGCCGTGCCGGTCCGCGCGGCGCTCCACCGCGTAGAACGCCCAGGCCGCGAAGGGGAAGGCGGCGAGCGCGAGCCAGGTCCACAGCGGCCAGCCGGCCGCGCGGCCCTCGGTGAGCGGAGCGAGGAGGGTGACCAGCGCCACGGCGAGTAGCACGGTGCCGGGACCGTCGACCGGCTCGGGGTGCTGGGATCGGGTCTCAGGGACGGTCCGTGCGGCCAGGAACAGGCCGACGGCGACGACCGGGACGTTGACGAGGAAGACCGAGCGCCAGCCGGTGCCCGCGATGTCCGCGGCCACGAGCACACCGCCGAGGATCTGCCCGGCCACCATGGAGAGTCCGGCCGTCGCTCCGTACAGGCCCATCGCCTTGGCGCGGCGCGGGCCGCTGGTCGCCGCCTGGATCGTGGCGAGCACCTGGGGGAGCATCGCCGCGGCCGCCGCGCCCTGTGCGACACGCGCCGCGACCAGCGTCCACGCGTCGGGTGCCAGTCCGCACGCCAGCGAGGTCACGCCGAAGGCCGCCATGCCGCCCAGGAAGAACTCGCGGCGCCCGAAGAGGTCGCCCAGCCGTCCGCCGAGAACGAGCAGCACGGCGTACGAGAGCCCGTACCCGGCGACGACGAGTTCGAGGACGGTCTCGCTCGCGTGCAGGTCCCTGCCCATCGTCGGGAGGGCTACGTTGACGATGAAGAAGTCGATGAGGGGCAGTGCCGCCGCCAGCAGCACCGTGAACAGTCCGAGTCCGCTCAGCCCCGGTGCCGTCACCGGCGAGCGGACGGTACGGGAGGTCAGTGTCGAAGACAGTGATTCGGTCACGCCGTCGAGCCTCCGCCGACCCTCAGCGTGGTACCAGAGTGTCCTTATCCTGGTACAAGCACTACCTGGCAACAGGGTCGGGGGCACGGCAGGCTGAGGACATGGCGACCATGGTGCAGGAGACGGCGACAAGCCGGGAGACCGGGGACCGCAGGCTTCACGAGACACCCGCTTCCGAGGTGCGGCGGCACGAACTGGCCGCCTTCCTGCGGCACCGGCGCGAGCACATCACCCCCGAACAGCTCGGGCTGCCCCGCGGCAGGCGCCGCCGTACCCCCGGGCTGCGGCGGGAGGAGGTCGCGCACCTCTCCGCGGTCGGTGTCACCTGGTACACCTGGCTGGAGCAGGCCCGGGACATCCAGGTCTCCGTCCAGGTCCTCGACGCTCTCGCGCGTACCCTCCTGCTCGACGCCAGCGAGCGGGCCCATCTGTTCAACCTGGCCGGGGCCGTCGACCCCGCCCCCGGCTCGCACTGCTCGTCCGTCACGGACGCCCAGCGCATCGTGCTCGACCAGCTGGAGCCGCTGCCGGCCTGCATCACCAACAGCCGGTACGACATCCTCGCCTACAACCGCACCTACGGTCTGCTGATGTGCGACCTGGACGCCGTCCCTCCGATGGACCGCAACTGCATGGTGCTCTGCTACACCAACCCGGACTGGCAGGCGGCGACCGTCGATCTCGAGGGGGCCATGCGCCTGATGGCCGCCAAGTTCCGCGCCAATATGGCCGAACACCTGGGCGAGCCCGCATGGAAGATCCTGCTCAAGCGGCTGATGACCGAGTCCGCCGAGTTCCGCGAGGCATGGGAGCGGCACGAGGTGGTGCGGTCCCTCACCAAGCGCAAGCAGTTCCTCAACGCCCATGTGGGCCATCTGAACCTGGATCACACGGATCTGTGGCTCGGCCCGCACAACGGGGCGCGGATGGTGACGTACGCGCCGGCCGACGAGGAGTCGCGCAGGAGGCTCGAGCAGCTCCGGACCATCGCCCTCGGGCGGGAGCGCGCGGCGGCCTGACGCCCTACGCGCCGACCCCCGCCGCGTCCCGGATCTCCGAGGCCTGGAGCCGGTCCGCCGCGCGCTCCGCCGTCCCGCGGGCCCAGCGACCCGTCGTCAGGGTGCCCAGCAGCAGGACCGCGAGCCCGCAGGCCGTGAGGATCCACCAGCCGGGGCGTGCGGCGGAGACGAAGACCTCCCGGTAGGGGCCCGTGCGCACGCCCGAGGCCAGGACCGAGCCGACCACCGCGACGCCGAGGGTGCCGCCGATCTGGCGGCTGGTGGAGGCGACGGCGGCGGCCACACCCGCCTGGGTGCGGGGCATGCCGGAGACGGCCGTGTTGGTGATGGGCGCGTTCACGAAGCCGAAGCCCAGGCCGAAGAGGACGTAGCCGATCACCAGCGTGACGTTGGACGTCTCCGCCTCGAAGGCCGCGAACAGCAGACCGCTCGCCGTCATCGCGATCCCGGCCGTCACGAGGGAGAAGCGCGGGCCGCGGCTGCCGACCAGACGTCCGGAGAGCGGGGCGCACACGAAGCACATGACGGCCATCGGCAGCATCCACAGGCCCGCGTGCAGCGCGTCCAGACCGCGTACGTTCTGCAGGTACAGCGTGGACAGGAACAGGAAACCGCTGAGTGCCGCGAAGGCGCTGACCGCGACGACCGTCGCCCCGCTGAACGGCGCCGAACGGAAGAAGCGCAGGTCGATCAGGGGTTCGTCACGCCGGGGCTCGTACCAGAGCAGGGCGAGCAGCGCGATCAGCGCCACGGCGCCGAAGGCCAGTACGCCGGCGGCCGACGAGCTCGGCGCCTCGATGATGGCGTAGGTCAGGGAGCCCAGCAGGGCGATCACCAGGAGCTGGCCCACCGGGTCCGGGCGGCGGGCCTTCGGTGCGCGGGACTCGGGCACGAACAGAACGGTCAGCAGCAGCGCGGCGAGCCCCACGGGCAGGTTGATCCAGAAGATCGAGCGCCAGCCGACCGAATCGACCAGCAGGCCGCCGACGATCGGGCCGGCGGCCATGGATATGCCGACCACTCCGCCCCAGACGCCGATCGCGCGGGCGCGCTCGCGGGGGTCGGTGAAGGTGTTGGTGATGATCGACATCGCGACCGGGTTGAGCATCGAGCCGCCGACGGCCTGCACCATGCGGAAGACGATCAGCGAGTCCAGGTTCGGGGCGAGGGAGCAGAGCAGTGAGCCGATCGTGAAGATCACGAGGCCCGCCTGGAAGACCCTGCGGCGGCCGATACGGTCGGCCGTCGAGCCCGAGAGCATCAGCAGCGAGGCGAGGACCAGGGTGTAGGCGTCGATCGTCCACTGCAGGCCGGACACGCTTGCGTGCAGTTCCTTCTGCATGGAGGGGAGCGCGACGTTCAGAACGGTGTTGTCGAGGCTCACGATCAGCAGGCTCATGCAGCAGATCGCGAGCACCAGAAGACGTCGTCGGTGGCTGAGCTCGGGCATGCGACCCATCGTACGCCGATGTCGATAGTGCGGTTAACTAATGACCTCTACACGATCACAGGTGCCGAGTACCCGTCTGCGTACGTGACAATGGGGGAATGTCCACGCTCACGACGAACCCGACCACGACGGACCCGGCACTGCGGATCGGCCCGCACGACGTGCGGGTCCCGGTCGTGCTCGCTCCCATGGCCGGGATCACGAACGCGCCGTTCCGCACGCTGTGCCGGGAGTTCAGCGGCGGCAAGGGCCTGTTCGTGAGTGAGATGATCACGACTCGGGCGCTGGTGGAGCGCAACGAGAAGACCATGCAGCTGATCAGGTTCGACGCCACCGAGCGGCCGCGCTCCATCCAGCTGTACGGCGTGGACCCGGCGACCGTCGGCAGGGCCGTCCGCATGATCGCGGAAGAGTGCCTGGCCGACCACATCGACCTCAATTTCGGCTGCCCGGTGCCGAAGGTGACCCGCAAGGGCGGCGGCTCCGCGCTGCCCTACAAGCGCAACCTGCTGCGGGCGATCCTGCGTGAGGCCGTGAGCGGCGCGGGCGACCTGCCGGTCACGATGAAGATGCGCAAGGGCATCGACGACGACCACATCACGTACCTGGACGCCGGGCGGATCGCCGTCGAGGAGGGTGTGACGGCCATCGCGCTGCACGGTCGCACGGCCGCCCAGCACTACGGCGGCACCGCGGACTGGGACGCCATCGCGCGGCTCAAGGAGCACGTGCCGGAGATCCCGGTGCTCGGGAACGGCGACATCTGGTCGGCCGAGGACGCGCTGCGGATGGTGCGTGAGACGGGCTGCGACGGAGTCGTGGTGGGCCGCGGGTGCCTCGGGCGGCCCTGGCTGTTCGCGGATCTGGTGGCCGCCTTCGAGGGGCGGACCGGTGACATCGCGCGGCCGGTGCTCCGCGAGGTCGCCGACGTCATGGTCCGGCACGCCACCCTGCTCGGCGAGTGGATCGGCGACGAGTCGCGCGGGGTCATCGACTTCCGCAAGCACGTGGCCTGGTACCTGAAGGGTTTCGCGGTCGGCTCGGAGATGCGCAAGCGGCTCGCGATCACGTCCTCGCTCGCGGAGCTGCGGGCCGGCCTGGACGAGCTCGACCTCGACCAGGCCTGGCCGGTGGGCGCCGACGGGCCCCGGGGCCGCACGTCCGGCAACAACCGCGTGGTGCTGCCGGACGGCTGGCTGAAGGACCCGTGGGACTGCGCGGGGGTCGGCGAGGACGCGGAGCTGGACACCTCCGGGGGCTGAGCCCCGGCGGGGTCAGTGCCCCGACGGGTGCGGTGTCGAGCCGTACGCCGTCAGGAAGCGGTCCCGGAACGAACTCATCTTCCACACCGGGGCGTCGTGGGCCGGCCGCAGGCCGTCCGTCCAGCCCCAGTCGGCGATCTTGTCGAGCACCTTCGGGTCCTTGGCGACGATCGAACAGGGCACGTCCCGGCTGGCGTTGTTCCCGCTGACCCGGGAGATCGGCTGGTGGTCGCCGAGGAAGACGAGCACGGTGTTGTCGTTGCCGTAGCGCTCGAGCCACTGGGTCAGGGCGGTCACCGAGTACTGGACCGACTCGCCGTACCCCTCCTTCGACCGGGTGGAGTTCGCGATGACGTCCGCCGGCTTGGTGCCGGCCTTCTCGATGGCGTCGAAGATGGAGCCGTCGCCCAGCTGGTCCCAGTCGACCATCTTGGGGATCGGCGCCCAAGGCTGGTGGCTCGACGTCAGGATGACGAACGAGGCCAGGGGCTTGTCGCGCTTCTTGCTGTGCTCCAGCTTCTGGAACTGCTCCAGCGTGAACTGGTCCGGCATGGTCGACCAGCTGAACTTCGGGCCCCGGTAGCCGAGCTGGAAGGCGTTGCGGACCTTGTCGAGGCCGTACCACTTCGCCTCCGGCCAGCCCTTCTGCACGCCGGGCATGATGCCGACCGTGTCCCAGGCGCCGGTCTTCTTGAACGCCTCGGTGAGGGTGAGGTGGTCGCTCGCGGTGACCGTGCGATAGCGCTGCTGGTTGTCGACCCACAGGCCCGACATGAACGTGGAGTGCCCGAGCCAGCTGCTGCCGCCGTAGGTCGCCGACGTCAGCCAGCCGCTCTTGGCATGGAAGCCCGCCCGGTCCAGGGCCTTGGTGCTGGCGTCGAGTGTCTTGTCGACCCCGGGGGCCATGATCGGGTCCTCGACGGCACTGCGGCCGTAGCTCTCGATGAACGTGAAGATCATGTCCTTGCCGCGCAGATCGGGCACGAGCTGGGAGGCGGGGGTGTTGCCGAACTTATCGGCCTGCGCGGTCCTCGTGAACTCCCGCTCGTCGTGGAGCGTGGTGCGAACGTTCTTGGCGCGTGCCTGGAGCAGCGTGACGATGTGGTCCGAGGCCAGTTGCATCCCGCTGACCTGGAGGCCGAGGGCCGTGAAGGTCATCCACACCATGCTGAGGACGAGCACGGTACGGGTGGTGGCGGCGCGGTGCCGGGCCATCACATTGCTGACCCGGACGACGGACAGCGCCGAGACGGCCGGTATGAACAGGGCCAGCACGATGACCGCCGCCAGTGCCCCCAGGGCGCCCGTACCGCCCAGGGTGTCCTCGAGATAGGCGTAGGCGTCCGCGAAGAGCGACCAGTCGAGGATGACGTCGAAGCCTCGTCCGAGGTACTGGTAGAAGCCGATGTCGAGCAGGCTGAGCAGGGTCAGTGCACCGAGCACGATCCCGCCGAGCCAGGCCAGGATGAGCCGCGGCCGCCGTGGCAGCGCGGTCAGCACGACGGCACCGATCAGCGCCTCCACCGGGATCCTCAGGAACACCGTGGGCCGGAAGTCCGGCTTGTTGGGCAGGAGGAGCGAGGCGACGACGAGCGCACCGGCGAGCGCGGTGACCGTGACGCCGATGACGCGAGCGGCCACGGGGTGGTCGGCCCGCCAGTCGCGCAGCCGGCGCAGCCGGGGACGGGCGCCGGGCGGCCGGCCGGCGTCGGTTCCGCCGTCCGCAGCGGCGTCGGAGTCGCCCTCGGCGGCGGTCCGGCCGTCCACGCTGTCGGAGGCGGGCGCGTCGGCGTCCACGGCGGCGGCACCTGGTTCGGTATCGGCAAGGGGTGTGTCGGGGTCCGCGGTGGCGGCATTCGACTCGGTGGCGGCGGGGGTGTCGGCGCAGGCGGCTTCAGCCTGGGCTATGTCGGCCTCAGTGCCTGCCTCCGTCCCGGCCTTCGCCGCCCGGCCGGTCGCGGAGTCGCCGCCGCTCTCCGGTTCGGGTGCCGGTGCGGCGGTGGCTTCGTCCTCCGTTTCTGTCACCGATGCGGCGTCGGGCTCGGACCCGGGTTCCGCCGAGGATCCCGGTGCGGGCGCGGCGGACTCGGTGGCCGGTTCGGACCCGGCGTCCGAGCCGTGGGAGGGCTCCGCCGCCGTCTCGGACCGTTCCGCCTCCTTTGGCAGTGCCCCGTCCGTGGCTGCCCCAGCCTTGTCCGTCTTCTGTGGTGAGCGCGTGTTGAGAGGCAACCCGAGGGTCCTTCCGTGCGAAGCCCGTGGTGGAGGGGCGGGCCACGCTGGGGAGGCCGGACCCGCCGTCATCCCGTACGGGCTGTCGCACGGATGTGTTCAAACGGGGCGCCCCAGCGCCCGGCAAACACTCGGCAAATCCCAGGTCAACACGGCTCGGTGCCCGGTCAGGCGCCGCCGACCGCGGTGAGCAGGGCCAGCGGTGTCGCCGCCGAGCGGGATTCGCGGACGCACGCGTGGGGGTACGGCACCGGCTCCGGATGGGTGTCGCGACCGTACCCGGCGAGCACCTCCGGGAGCCGGTGCCCCGTCGCCATGGCGGCGTCGACCAGCCCGTGCGCGACCGTGCGGGCCTCGTCGTGCAGCCCGTAGCGGGCGAGCCCCAGCGCGATCAGCGCGTTGTCGTGCGGCCAGACCGAACCGCGGTGGTAAGACATCGGGTGGTACGCGGCCTGACCGGCGGCCAGGGTGCGCACGCCCCAACCGGAGTAGAAGTCGGGTTCCAGCAGGCGCCGGCCCACCAGCTCCCCGTACTCCTTGTCCAGCAGACCCGACCACAGCAGATGGCCCGCGTCCGACGCGAGGGCGTCGACCTGACGGCCGTCACCGTCCAGGGCCAGCGCCGGGAAGGCGTGCGCGTCCATCCAGAAGTCCCGCTGGAAGCGGTCGCGCAGATCTCCGGCCGTCTGCTCGAGGAGCGCCGCGTACACCTCGTCGTCCCACACCGTGCGCGCCAGATGCGCGGTGCGGCGCAGCGCGTCGTACGCGTAACCCTGGGCGCCCGCCGCCATCACCGGGCCGCCCGGACGGCTGCCGTCGGCGCAGCAGATGGCGCCGGGGGAGTCCTTCCAGTTCTGGTTGGCGAGGCCGCCCCGATCGGCACGGTAGAGGAGATAGCCGCGCGAGGTGAGCCCGCCGTGGTCCAGCATCCAGCCGATCGCGGCGCGGGCGTGGGGCTCCAGGCGGCGGGCGGTCGTCACGTCACCGGTCTGCTCGACATACGCCCCGAGCAGTACGAGGAACAGCGGGGTGGCGTCGACGGAACCGTAGTACCGCCCGTAGGGCACCTGCCCGAAGTGCGCCAGTTCCCCGTGCCGCACCTCGTGCACGATCTTCCCCGGCTGGGCCACCGACCGTGTGTCCACCGCGGTCGCCTGGGTGGCGGCGAGTGCGGACAGCGTGGCCGCGGCCGACCCGGGGCGGTAGGGCAGGGCGAAGAGCGAGGTGAGGAGTGCGTCGCGGCCGAGGAGCGTGAGGAACCAGGGCGCCCCGGCGGCGGGCACGTTCACTTCCTCCCCGTCCGGACCCGTCGCCGGGACCTGGAGCGCGGCGAGGTCGGACAGTCCCCGCGCGCAGGCGGCCGCCAGCTCGGGCCGGCCGGTGGGGAGGGCCACGTCCTGAATGAACTCACCCTCCAGGGCGAGCAACTGGCCGCCCGCGGCGGCCGGGGACGCCGGGATCACGGGTGCCGCTGTCGCTCCGTGCGGCCGTGCCGCGACCCGTAACACGAGGTGGGTCGAGCCGTGCGGCTCCAGGTCCAGCGTCCAGCAGAGGCGGCGCGCGCCCGTGCCGGTCTCCTCCACGGCGTCCGGCGGAGGGTCCGCCGTCACGGTCGTGCGGGACCACCACTCGCCGCGCCGGTAGCCGAACTCCACGCCGTCCTCGAGGACCTGACGGGAGCGCACGGCACCCGACTTGGCGTACGTACGGTGGTCGGAGCGCAGTTCGAACTGGTCGGTGAAGTCGGCGTCCGCGGTGACCGCGACGCGCACCGTGGTCGGCACCGGGCGGTTGCTGGTGACGCGCAGTGACTCCACGAACGCCGCTTCCACCACGGCCTGTTCACGGAAGAGGGTGTGCGCGGGCGGCTCCGCGCGGCCGCCGCGCGGCACCAGGACGCAGCGGGCGGTGTCCCCGTCGGCGATCGGTGCGAGCGTCTCCGGCACGGCTCCGTCGACGGTGAGCTGCCATCGGCTCAGATGCCGCGCGTCACGTACGAACAACCCTGCCGGGGAACCGACGCCCCGCACCCCGTTGATGTCCCCGCTGTCGCCCACGGCGGCGAACGTCCCGCCGCGCACGAGCAGATGATGCCGGTCCGTCATGCCCGGTCCCCTTCCTTGTCACTCCTGTCGAACGTGTCGATGCCCTTGGAGGGCACGGACGCCGGCCCGGCCCGCCACCGGTCGCCGCCCCGGAAGGCCTCCGCTCCCGGTTCCGGATCGCCGAGGCGAGCCCCCTGCCGCCCGGGTCGCGACGGCGCGGCGGCCACTCGTGCCGGGAGGCCGGGACCTGGTGGAGCCGGGGCGGAAGGCCGTGCGTCCGGCGCGTGCACCGGTGGCCGCACGATGCCCGAGGTCTGTACGGTGCGCGAGGTGCCCGCTGTGCGCCCGTCGGTCGAGGAGCGCCGGAAGCCCGGGCCCGGGAACCAGCGTCGAGCGGCGCGGAGGGGGTGGGGACGATGTACACGATCCGCCCGTCCGGACGCCCGGACGCCGAGCGGTGTCTCCGGCTCGTTCCGCCTCCGCGGCGGCGACGACGACGGACGGCACGGCCCGGTCACGATGAGCGCCGGGCCCCAGGAGCGCCGGTGCGGACAGGGCCCGGGCGACGGCGCGGTGGACGCCCCGGTGTGCGTTGGCCCGATGGGCCGGGACGGACCGTATGCGCCGGGGCCGGGACCGATGTCCTCCCGCGGACCGGGCGCCGTCGGCGGGCCGGAGGCGCCCACGGCACCTGTGCGTCCCGTGCTGCGGGCGGTGGGTCGGGTCGTGCGGTCCACTCAGGTCCCCCCGAACGACGTCCGGCCGAGTGGTTCGGCCCCAGCTACCGTAGAGTTACGTCTATTTGACACGCAAAACCCAGCATGTAATGCAAGGTTGACGAACGCAAGGGGGTGCGCATGAGCGCGAGGACCGGGAAGGCGGGCGGTCAGGCCAGCGCCGGAGATCTGCTCGAGCTGGTGCGCAGCGGCCGCGCGACGACACGGGGTGCCCTGCAGCAGGCCACGGGGCTGTCCCGGGCCACGGTCGGTCAGCGACTCGACCGGCTCTTCCGCGCCGGCTGGCTGCGCGAGGGCGCCGGCGGACCGGTCGACTCCCCGCTGGGCGGCCGCCCCTCGATCACCCTGGAGTTCGACGACGCCCACGCGGTGGTGCTGGCCGCCGACCTCGACACACGGCATGGCCGTGCGGCGGTGCTCTCCCTGGCCGGCGAGATCCTCGCGGAGCACTCCGGGAGCCTGGTCGTCGAGGACGGCCCGGACGCCGTCCTCGGGGAGCTGGGCCGCTGGTTCGCCGAACTGCTCCCGAAGGCGGGCCGCGGGGTGCAGGAGGTCTGCGGGATCGGGCTCGCCGTTCCCGGACCGGTGGACAGCGACACCGGCCGGATCGTCCAGCCGCCGATCATGCCGGGCTGGGACGGCTTCGACATACGGGGACGCCTGGGCCGGGCCTTCGCCGAGCACGCGCGCTCCGGCGCCGAGGTGCCCGTCCTGGTCGACAACGACGCCAATCTGATGGCCTACGGCGAACAGCGCACCGGACATCCGGACTGCTCGGCCTTCGTGCTGGTCAAGGTCTCCACCGGTATCGGCGCGGGTGTGGTCGTCGACGGGCACATCTACCGCGGCATCGACGGCGGCGCCGGGGACATCGGGCACATCCGCGTCCCCGCGGGCGCGGAGGCGTTGTGCCGCTGCGGCTCCTACGGCTGCCTGGCCGCGGTGGCGAGCGGTGGAGCCGTGGCGCGACGGCTCGCGGAGGCGGGGGTTCCGGCCGCTTCCGGATCGGACGTACGGGACCTGCTGACCGCCGGGCATCCGGAGGCGGCCGCGCTCGCCCGGGAGGCCGGGCGGCATGTCGGGGACGTCCTGGCGACCGTGGTGACGCTGCTCAATCCAGGGGTGCTGATGATCGCCGGCGATTTGGCCGGAACCCCCTTCCTGACGGGCCTGCGGGAACTGCTGTACCAGCGGGCGCTGCCCCGCTCCACCGCGCATCTGGACGTGGTGACCTCGCGGCTCGGGGAGCGGGCGGGCCTGGTGGGGGCGGGTGCCCTGGTCGTCGAGCATCTCTACGCCCCGGACCGGGTGGAGGAACGGCTGCTCGCGCTCGGTGTGTGAGGGCTGCCCGCGCCCGAGACGTGAAAGCCGTGTTTCCGCCCGGATCCCCGTCCACATGGTGAAACCGGACCGCTCCGTATAGCGTGATTCTCGCCACCCTTGATAGGGGCTCCGCTCAGATGAGCGGATCATGCTCGGCTGCACTTCTCCAAGGAGTGGCACTGAGTGCCACCCGCTGATCGTTCATCGATCGAAATCAGACGTGTGGCCAGCTGCTCATCTGAGCAATAAATCCGGACTGCTGGGCGGTGATGCGTTCAAGAAGTGAAAACCTCACCCGATGGGCGGTTGCCAAGCTTTGACTTTCGATCCGGTGGCGGACGAGTGGTTACAGCGGCATGACGCACAAGTGGACGTACCCAGACGCCTTTGATCTGGGTATGTTCCTCGCCGTCAGGGCAGCCACCGCGTCCTCGAGGAGTCGAGACCGTGTCGGAAAACAAAGATCCCCACGTAGCTGAAAACGGCGGCGAGGGCGTGAAGTTCGTTTACGACTTCACCGAAGGCAACAAGGACCTCAAGGACCTCCTCGGCGGCAAGGGTGCCAACCTCGCCGAGATGACCAACCTGGGTCTGCCCGTCCCTCCGGGCTTCACCATCACCACGGAGGCCTGCAAGGTCTACCTGGACAGCGGTGAGGAGCCGGCGGCACTGCGTGACGAGGTGAGTGCGCACCTCGAGGCGCTCGAGAAGCGGATGGGGAAGAAGCTCGGTCAGGCCGACGACCCCTTGCTGGTCTCGGTGCGTTCCGGTGCGAAGTTCTCCATGCCCGGCATGATGGACACGGTCCTGAACATCGGGCTCTCCGACAAGTCGGTGCAGGGTCTGGCGAAGCAGGCCGGCGACGAGCGCTTCGCCTGGGACTCCTACCGCCGTCTCATCCAGATGTTCGGCAAGACCGTTCTCGGTGTCGAGGGCGACCTCTTCGAGGACGCGCTCGAGGCGGCCAAGCAGGCCAAGAAGGTCTCGGTCGACACGGAGTTGGAGGCCGCGGACCTCAAGAAGCTGGTCACCAAGTTCAAGAAGATCGTCAAGACCGAGGCCGGGCGCGACTTCCCGCAGGACCCGCGCGAGCAGATGGACCTGGCCATCAAGGCGGTCTTCGACTCGTGGAACGGCGACCGGGCGAAGCTCTACCGGCGCCAGGAGCGCATCCCGCACGACCTGGGCACGGCCGTCAACGTCTGCTCGATGGTCTTCGGCAACCTGGGCCCCGACTCGGGTACCGGCGTGGCCTTCACCCGCGACCCCGCCTCCGGGCATCAGGGCGTGTACGGCGACTACCTGCAGAACGCGCAGGGCGAGGACGTCGTCGCGGGCATCCGCAACACCGTGGTCCTCGCCGATCTGGAGCAGATCGACAAGAAGTCGTACGACCAGCTGATGCAGATCATGGAGACGCTGGAGAACCATTACAAGGACCTGTGCGACATCGAGTTCACCATCGAGCGCGGCCGGCTGTGGATGCTGCAGACCCGCGTCGGCAAGCGCACCGCGGGCGCGGCCTTCCGCATCGCGACGCAGCTGGTGGACCAGGGCCTCATCGACGAGGCGGAGGCGCTCCAGCGGGTGACGGGCGCCCAGCTCGCGCAGCTGATGTTCCCGCGCTTCGACGAGCACGCGAAGGTCGAGCAGGTTGGCCGGGGCATCGCGGCCTCGCCGGGCGCGGCGGTCGGCAAGGCGGTCTTCGACTCGTACACCGCGGTGAAGTGGTCCCGCTCGGGCGAGAAGGTCATCCTGGTGCGCCGCGAGACCAACCCCGACGACCTGGACGGCATGATCGCGGCCGAGGGCATCCTGACCTCGCGCGGCGGCAAGACCTCGCACGCGGCCGTCGTGGCCCGCGGCATGGGCAAGACCTGTGTGTGCGGCGCCGAGGAGCTGGAGGTCGACACCAAGCGCCGGCGGATGACCGTGCCCGGCGGGCACGTCGTCGAGGAGGGCGACCTCATCTCGATCGACGGGTCGAGCGGCAAGGTGTACCTCGGTGAGGTCCCGGTGGTGCCCTCGCCGGTGGTGGAGTACTTCGAGGGCCGGATGCACGCGGGTGCCGACGACGCCGACGAACTGGTCGAGGCCGTGCACCGGATCATGGCGTTCGCCGACCGCAAGCGCCGTCTGCGCGTACGCGCCAACGCGGACAACGCCGAGGACGCGCTGCGCGCGCGGCGCTTCGGGGCGCAGGGCATCGGCCTGTGCCGCACGGAGCACATGTTCCTCGGCGACCGGCGCGAGCTGGTCGAGCGCCTGATCCTGGCGGACACCGAGACCGAGCGCGAGGAGTCCCTGAAGGAGCTGCTTCCGCTGCAGAAGCAGGACTTCGTGGAGCTCTTCGAGGCGATGGACGGCCTCCCGGTGACGGTCCGGCTCCTGGACCCGCCGCTGCACGAGTTCCTGCCGGACATCACCGAGCTTTCGGTGCGCGTGGCGCTTGCGGAGTCCCGTCAGGAGCCGCACGAGAACGACCTGCGTCTCCTCCAGGCGGTGCACCGGCTGCACGAGCAGAACCCGATGCTGGGCCTGCGCGGGGTGCGCCTCGGCCTCGTCATCCCGGGACTGTTCACGATGCAGGTGCGGGCCATCGCGGAGGCGGCCGCCGAACGCAAGGCCGCCAAGGGCGACCCGCGCGCGGAGGTCATGATCCCGCTCGTCGGCACCGTCCAGGAGCTGGAGATCGTGCGCGAGGAGGCGGACCGGGTCATCGCCGAGGTGGAGGCGGCCTCCGGCGCGACGCTGAAGCTGGCCATCGGCACCATGATCGAGCTGCCGCGTGCCGCGCTGACCGCAGCTCAGATCGCCGAGGCCGCCGAGTTCTTCTCCTTCGGCACGAACGACCTCACCCAGACGGTGTGGGGCTTCAGCCGGGACGACGTGGAGGCGAGCTTCTTCACGGCGTACCTGGAGAAGGGCATCTTCGGCGTCAGCCCGTTCGAGACGATCGACAGGGACGGCGTCGGCTCCCTGGTGAAGGCCGCCGCCACGGCCGGCCGTGCCACCCGCCCCGACCTCAAGCTCGGGGTCTGCGGCGAGCACGGCGGCGACCCCGAGTCCGTCCACTTCTTCCACGAGGTCGGCCTCGACTACGTCTCCTGCTCCCCGTTCCGGATCCCGGTGGCCCGCCTTGAGGCGGGCCGGGCGGCATCACTGGCGGAGGGCAGCGACCACCGCTGACGCCGGCGCGAGACCTCCGGGGCCGTCGTCGGTCACCCCGACCCTCACCGAACCGACACGAGGGCGGCACCGGACACCGGGAGAGGGCGGCACCCCTGTGCGGGGGGTGCCGCCCTCTTGCCGTACGCGGTCCGTTCGCGGCGGGCCGCAGGCGTCAGAGCGAGCCGCCGCTGTCCACCACGAGATCGGTGCCGACGACGGAGGCGGCGTCGTCGCAGGCGAGATAGAGCACGGCGGCGGCCACCTCCTGTGTCGCCGAGATCCGGCCCAGCGGGAGCGTGGCCCTCGCGCGCTCGGTGCGCCCGGCCTCCGTCTCGCCGGATCGCAGTGACATCGGGGTGTCGGTGGCTCCCGGGCTGACCACGTTGATACGGACCCCGTCGCGGATGTGGTCCAGGGCGGCGCCGCGGCTGAGCGCGGTCACGGCGGCCTTGGTGGC
The DNA here is from genome assembly GCF_001507435.1 of Streptomyces sp. NRRL F-5122. Taxonomy (GTDB): domain Bacteria; phylum Actinomycetota; class Actinomycetes; order Streptomycetales; family Streptomycetaceae; genus Streptomyces; species Streptomyces lannensis. The sequence goes on along the minus strand of NZ_LMWH01000254.1, from coordinate 144,756 downwards.
GGAGTAGGCGGCGGCCCCGGGGGTTGTGGTGTGGAGTCCGAAGGTGGAGGAGACATTGACGATCGCGCCGCCCGACGGCTGGGTCCGCATCCGGCGGATCTGTGCCCGCAGAGCCAGGAACATGCCGCTGACGTTGATGTCGAGCTGGCTGTGCCAGTCGGCCTCCGGAAGGTCGGCCAGGGGCCGGCCGCCCCGGAAGACGCCGGCGTTGTTGACCGCCACGTCGAGCGAGCCGTAGTGGTCCACCGCCGCCTGGACCAGTGCCTCGGCGTCTCCGGGGCGTGCGACGTCGGCGGTCGCCGCGAGCGCGGTCCCGCCCCGCTCCTCGATGAGCCGGACCGTCTCCTGAAGCGGTTCGCGCCGTCTTCCGGCGACGACGACCCGTGCGCCCTCCGCGGCCAGCGCTTGCGCGATCGCCCGGCCGATGCCGGAGCCGGCGCCGGTGACGAGGGCGGTGCGGCCGGAGAAGCGAGTGCTCATGATCTCCCCCTTTATTGGAACGATTGGTTCAGTATGACGGCATGGCCCCGGGCCTGACCGCACGAGTGCCTCAGTCGAGCACGGACAGGGCCTGCTCCGCCGCGTCCCGCACGCGTGCCGGGTCCGACGAGGCCTTCCCGGCGACCCGCAGCCCCTGCATCACCACCAGCAGCATGCGGGCGAGGGCGCGCGGATCGCGGTCGCCGGACAGTTCCCCCTGCGCCTGTGCGCGGGCCAGCGCCGAGTGCAGCAGGGTCTCGGCGTAGTCCCACCGCTGCTCGACGCGGCGGGCCGCCTCCGGGTCGTGCGGTGCGAGCTCGGCGGCCGTGTTCGTGACGAGGCAGCCGCTGAGCCGCTCCTCGTCGGCCGCCTCCGCGGCGAAGCGGCGCAGGACGGCCCGTACGGCCGGCAGTGCGGGTCCCGGCCGGGACAGCTCCCTCAGCAGGACGGCGTCGCGGTTCTCGCCGTAACGGTCGAACGCCTTGAGGTAGAGCTCGTGCTTGCTGCCGAACGTCGCGTACAGGCTGGCGCGCCCGATCCCCAGGTGCTCGACCAGGTCGGACATGGACGTCGCCTCGTAGCCGCGCCGCCAGAACAGCTCCAGGGCCGCCTGCAGCGCGGCGTCGGGGTCGAACTCCTTGGTCCTCGCCATATGCCGGAGCCTAGGATTTTCCGGAACGATCAGTCAAGCAAAGGGTCGAGCGCGGTACGCACCTCGTAGGTCGCCACCCGAACCGACTCGTCGTCCAGGCACCGGCCGGAGAGCAGGTCGAAGCGCTGCTTCAGCAGAGGGGAGGCGACGAACGGCCGGCCGTCGTGGGTGCCCGTCAGGCCGCGAGAGAGCACCGCCGCGCCGCCGAAGGGGTCCCGGTTGTCGATGCCGTACAGCCGGCCGGCGCGGTCGCGGAAGAGCGCCACCTGGCGGCCGTCCGGCAGCAGCGCGGCCACGCCTCTGCCCTCGGGGGTCAGCAGGCTCAGGTCGCAGACCGTGAACCAGCCGTCCCCGTCGAGGCGGAGCTGGACCTTCGGACCGGTCGTCCCCGATGCCAGGGTCATCGTGCGGCACTTCCTTCCAGGACGTCCTCGTCGGGGCGGGGGCCGATGGCCAGCAACGGCAGGTCGGGCTTGATCTGGTCGCGCTCGGGCACGAAGCCGACGACGGGGTCCGGGGTGTCCGGCGCGTTGACGAACGACACGAAACGAGCCAACTTCTCGGGGTCGGCGACGGTCTCGGCCCATTCGTCGCGGTAGTTCGCCACATGGGCCGCCATCAGGGACTCGAGCTCCCCGCAGATCCCGAGGGAATCGTGGACCACCACGTCCCGTACGTGGGCAAGACCTCCCGGGATCCGCTCCAGCCACACCGAGGTGCGCTCCAGCCGGTCGGCGGTGCGGATGTAGAACATCAGGAAGCGGTCGATCGTACGGACGAGTTCGGCGTCGGAGAGGTCCTGGGCGAGCAGATCGGCATGGCGCGGGGAGGCGCCGCCGTTCCCGCCCACATAGAGGTTCCAGCCGTTCGCCGTGGCGATCACGCCGAAGTCCTTGGACCGGGCCTCCGCACACTCGCGGGCGCAGCCGGAGACCGCCGACTTCAGCTTGTGCGGGGACCTGAGCCCCCGGTAGCGCAGTTCCAGATCGATCGCCATGCGCACGGAGTCCTGGACGCCGTAGCGGCACCAGGTCCGGCCCACGCAGGACTTCACGGTACGCAGCGCCTTGCCGTAGGCATGGCCGGACTCGAACCCGGCGTCGACCAGCCGGGTCCAGATCAGCGGCAGTTGCTCCACCCGCGCGCCGAACATGTCGATGCGCTGGCCTCCGGTGATCTTCGTGTAGAGGCCGAAGTCGCGGGCGATCTCACCGATCACGATCAGCTTCTCCGGGGTGATCTCGCCGCCGGCGATGCGAGGCACGACCGAGTAGGAGCCGTTCTTCTGCAGGTTGGCGAGGAAGTGGTCGTTGGTGTCCTGAAGTGCCGCCTGCTCGCCGTCCAGCACATGTCCGTAGGCGCCGATCGCCGGGGCCAGGGAGGCGATGATCGAGGCGACCGCGGGCTTGCAGATCTCGCACCCGTCCCCGCCCCGCGCGCGTCGGTGCCCGAACCGGTCGAGCAGCCGCCGATAGGAGGAGACACGCAGGCTGAGGACGATCTCGTACAGCTCCTCCCGCGTCTGCGGGAAGCAGCCGCACAGGCCCTTGTCGGCCTCGACACCGCTCGCCGCCAGTTCGTCGGCGACCAGGCCGCCGAGCACCTTGACGCAACTTCCGCAGCCCGTGCCGGCCTTGGTGCACTTCTGCACCTCCGGCACGGTGGTGCACCGGTGCCCGGTGATCGCGTCGCGGATCGTGCCCTTGGAGACGTTGTGGCAGGAGCAGACGACCGCCTCGTCCGGCAGCGCGGACGGTCCGAGCGGGGCGGGTGACCCGGCTCCGGCGGGCAGCACCAGGGACTCCGGCGGTACGGGCGGCACCGAACCGGTGAGCGCGCGCAGCGTCCCGTAGGCCTCCGCCTCACCGACCAGGATGCCGCCGAGCAGTTCCCCGTCCCGGCCGACGACCAGCTTCTTGTACGTGCCCGAACGCGAGTCCGCGTAGGTGACGTCGAGTGAGCCCTCGGTGGTGCCGTGCGCGTCGCCGAACGACGCGACGTCCACGCCGAGCAGCTTGAGCTTGGTGGACAGGTCTGCCCCGGTGAACGCGGCCTCGTCGGCGGCGATCGTGGCCGCGGCAGTCTCCGCCATCTCGTAACCCGGCGCGACCAGCCCGTACACCCGGCCGTCGGAGGCGAGTGCGCACTCGCCGATCGCGAACACACGGGGGTCCGCGACCGTACGGCACTGCTCGTCCACGGCGATGCCGCCGCGCTCGCCCACCGTCAGCCCGCAGTCGCGGGCGAGCCGGTCGCGGGGGCGGACTCCGGCCGAGAACACCACCATGTCGGTGGCCAGCTCGGAGCCGTCGGACAGCTTCATGGCCGCCACCGTGCCGTCCGCACCGGCGACGATCTCCTGGGTGCCCGTGCCGGTGTGCACGGTCAGGCCCATGTCCTCGATGGTGCGCAGAAGGGCGGCCCCACCGCCCTCGTCGACCTGCACGGGCATCAGCCGCGGCGCGAACTCCACGATGTGCGTCAAGAGGCCCAGACCCTTGAGCGCGCCGGCCGCCTCCAGGCCGAGCAGCCCGCCGCCGACCACCGCGCCCGTGCGGGCCCGCGTCCTCGCGTACCTCTCGATGGCCAGCAGGTCCTCGACGGTGCGGTAGACGAAGCAGCCCTCGGCGTCCTTGCCGGGGACCGGCGGCACGAAGGGGTAGGAGCCGGTGGCGAGGACAAGCGTGTCGTACGGGACGGTGAGCCCGGAGCGCGCGGTGACGGTGCGGGTGTCCCTGTCGATCCTTCCGGCGGGGTCGCCGACGCGGAGTTCGATCCCGTGCCTGTTGATGAACTCCATGTCGGTCATCGACAGTTCCTCGGGCGTGGTGCCCGAGAAGTACGAGGTGAGCCGGACCCGGTCGTAGGCGGGACGCGGCTCCTCGCACAGCACGACCACGCGGTGCGTGGCGGTCAGGCCGCGCTCGGCCAGCGCTTCCAGGAAGCGCTGGCCGACCATGCCGTGGCCGACGAGCACGATCGTGGGGCGGTCCCCGCCGCGTGCGGTCGTGGACATCAGGAGCCTCCATCGTTGGTGAGCAGATGCAGCAGCGGGGCGCCGCCCGTGGGAAGGGGCTCGGCACCCTCCCAGGCGCGGGCGAGGGCGCCGACGGTGCCGAGGTCGCCGACGAGCACGCCGCCGACCAGGCGGTCCTTTCGGACGACGACCTTGCGGTAGGTACCGCGGGTGGCGTCGGCGAGCCGCACGACGTCGTCGCCGGGGCGGGGGTCCGGCTCGCCGAACGCGGCGAGATCCAGGACGTCCCGCCCGGCGAAGGTGAGCCGGGTGAGGGAACGGGTGCCGGTGTAGCGGCGGGTCCGGTCGCCCGCCCCGCCCGCGAGCAGCTCGGCGAGGACACCGGCCTGCTCGAGTGCGGGGGCGGCGAGCCCGTACACGGTGCCGGCGTGCTGGGCGCAGTCCCCGATCGCCCGGATGCCCGGGTCCGAGGTGCGCAGTTCGTCGTCGACGAGGACGCCGCTGTCCACGGCCAGGCCCGCCTCCCGGGCCAGGCCCACCCGCGGAAGGACACCGCAGGCCAGCACCACGAGGTCGGTGTCGAGGGAGTAGCCGTCGGCCATCTCCACGGAACGGACCGCGCCCGCCCGGGTGCGCACACCGCGGACCCGGGTCTCGGTGTGCACCTCGACACCCAGGGCGGCGAGGTGACGGCACACCAGTGCCGAGGCGCCCGGGTCGAGCTGGCGTTCCATCAGCCGCTCCGCCTGCTGGGCGAGGACCACCTGGGTACCGCGGGCGGCGAGGGCGCGGGCGGCGGAGACCCCCAGCAGCCCGCCGCCGATGACCACGGCCCGCACCCCCTCGCGTACCGCCCCGGCGAGCCGGAGGCAGTCGTCCATGGTGCGGAAGGCGTGGACGCCCTCGGGCAGTTCGGCCCGGCCGGGGGCGAGCAGGCCGCGCAGGGGCGGAAGCACCGGGTTGGATCCGGTGGCGAGGACGAGCGTGCCGTATGCGATCACCGAGCCGTCGGAGCAGTGGAGCTCACGGCCGGCGCGGTCGATCCGGGTGACCCGGGCGCGCATCAGGCGCTCCGGGGCCGGCAGGGAGATCACCTCGGGCGGGTAGCGGCCGGCCAGGACGTCGGCCAGCAGCACGCGGTTGTACGGGGGGTGCTCCTCCTCGCCGACGAGCAGGGCGGGCGTGCCGAGTTCGCCTAGGCGCCGGGCGAGACGGACGCCCGCGAGTCCGGCGCCGATCACCACCACACGCGTATTCGAGGTCATGCATCGAAGCGTGCGGTGCCGACGTTACCCGCCCGCATCACGGCTGTTTCCCGTCCGGAACGCTGACCTCAGCGGAGGCGGAGCGGGAGTGTGAGGGCCGGGTGGCCGACCGTGAAGCGGGCGAAGACCACCACGTTCCCCCGGTAGCCCGTCCTGCGTGAGTAGCCGCCCCCGCATGTGATCACCCGGAGTTCGGGGCGGGCGGCGGGACCGTAGACCTTGGCGTCGGGGAAGTCCTTCCGCTGGAAGACCTGGACCGCGTACACCGTGAAGACGGCGGTCGAGCCGTCGCGTCGGTGCACATCGATCGTGCTGCCCTTCTTCAGCGCGCCGAGGTCGTAGAAGACGGCGGGGCCCGTGGTGTTGTCGACGTGGCCGGCGACGACCGCGGTGCCTGCTTCGCCGGGCGTGGCGCCGTTCTCGTACCAGCCCGCGAGGTTCTTGGCGGCGGCGGGCGGGGCCTGGAGCGCCCCGGTGCCGGTCAGGCCGAGGCGGGTGAGGGGGGCGTCGACGTGCAGGGAGGGTATGCGGATGCGGTCCGGTGGCGAGGGCGGCAGGGCGGGCGGGCCGAACCGCTCCTGGTCCGTGCCCAGGGCGGCCTGAGCGGCCGTCGGCTGCGGGGGCGACGCGGGCTCGTCGGCGCCTTGCAGCAGCCATATGCCGGCCAGGAGGGCGACCGCAGTGACGGACGCTATCGCGGCGTCACCGGCGGTGCGGGACTTGCCGACCTTGCGCACATGAGCCTCCTTGCGGGGTGAGGGGTCTACCGGGCCCCCTCCGGGCCGCGAGGGGCATCGGACCCGGAGGGGGAGCGGGTTGGCGGTACCGGCCGACGGACCGCGGAGGGTGTCCGTCAGATCCCGTCGCCCTTCACCCGGCGATGCAGGAGCCAGGTACCGCCCGCGGCCGCGACGGCAAGAGCCGCCACACCGGCCGCGGTCTTCACGGGGTCGGGGCCGAGTGCGCCGCCGACCCCCGTCTTCACGCTTCCTTGCGGGAGCGCCGGGTCCTTGACCGCGGTCAGGGAGACCACCAGGTCCCCGGTCACGGTCGTGTGCTGTGCGCCGGAGCACGTCGCGACGATTTCGTAGGTACCCGGCTGCGCGCCCGGGGGCACCCGGAACCGCGCCGTCGCCTTCGCCCCGTGCGTGCCGGGCGCCAGCATGAACGTTCCGGCGCCGACCGCCGAGGCGTCGCCGGCCGCCGAGCCGTCCGGGCCGCAGGCCGTCGTGTCGACGGTGACCTGCCCGCCGGGCACGGCGATCGTGGGAGAGACCGCCAGCTCGTCGGTGTTCGCGCCGTACGCGGGTGCGGCGGCGAGCGCCGCGGCGGCGACGGCGAGCGCGGGACCGGTGACCAGGCGGGCCGTTCGTCGCATCGTGGTGCTCCTCGGAGAGAGAGCACGGCCCGCGACATCCCGAGTGTGCCGCTGCGTAGGTCGTGCCCCTGCCCTTTCGAGGAAAGCGGCAGTCCGTCGCCCCCGCTTTCTGACGGCACGTCAGAAATAGGATGAACGGGTGTCATCCCCGGCGTCAAGGGAGGCGTCGCGGCGACGTTTCGGCAGGTCACCGGTGCATTTCCGGCGGCCCGTCAGGGAACACCCGAAGGGTGCAGGGGTGGCTGCGAAACGGGTGACGCGCACGGGTGGCCCGTGGGGCGGCGTCCGGGCGGAGGTGTCGCTTGACCTCAAGAAAGGTTGAGGTACGAGGGTGGTGCCATGAACACCACCACGCAACCCCCTGTCGTCCCACCCGTCCGCGTCGCCGTCGTCGTCGGCAGCAACCGGCAGGGCCGCTTCGGACCCGTCGTCGCCGACTGGCTGCTCGGCCGGGTCCGTGAACGGGACGACCTCGTACCCGACGTCGTGGACGTGGCCGAGGTCGCCCTGCCGACGACGCTGTCCCCGACCCCGGAGGCGAAGGACGCACTCGCCGGGGTCACCCCGAAGCTGGCCGACGCCGACGCGTACGTCGTCCTGACCCCCGAGTACAACCACTCGTTCCCGGCCGGGCTGAAGAACCTGATCGACTGGCACTACACCGAGTGGCGTGCCAAACCGGTCGCCCTCGTCTCGTACGGCGGCGTCTCCGGAGGCCTGCGTGCGGTGGAACACCTCCGTCAGGTCTTCGCCGAGCTCCACGCGGTCACCGTGCGGGACACGGTGTCCTTTCACGGTGCGGGCGCCGCGTTCGACGCGGAGGGGCACCCGCGCGACACGTCCGGACCCGCAGCGGCGGCCAAGGTGATGCTGGACCAACTGGTCTGGTGGGCACGGGCGCTGCGGGAGGCGAAGGAGAGGAGCCCGTACGCCGGGTAGTGCTGTGCGCCGCCCTGCCGGAGGTGTCCCGGGCGTGCGGGAGCCGTCAGCCCTGGAGTGCCTCGGCCGCCGCCCGATGGCCCACCGCGGCGAGTACCGGATTGGTCGTCCGGTAGTAGTGCTCCGCCATGAGGCCGAAGCACAGCGCCCAGCCGCGCCCCCGCTGCCAGGTGGCGTCGTCGACCTCGGCCGCCTCACGGAACAGGTCGCGGGTGCCGGCCGTGAAGACCGCCCACGCCGCCAGCGTGTCGGCCGCCGGGTCGCCCACCCCCAGGCCACCGAAATCGATCACCGCGGTGAGCCGGCCGGCCGAGGTCAGCAGATTGCCGGGCAGAAGGTCGCCGTGCAGCCAGACGGGACCGCCGTCCCAGGGCGGCAGCCGGACCACCTCCTCCCACAGCGCGGTCGCCGCGGCCGGGTCCACCCTGCCGCGGGCGCCCAGGTCGCGGATCGCCGCGCGGACGTACGCGTCGTTCGCCCCGACCGGTCCGCCGCGCCAGGATGCCGGGCCGCCGGTGGCGTCCACCCTCCGCAACGCCACCACGAAACGGCCCAGCCGGACGGCGGCATCGGCCAGTTCGGTGATCGGGGCGTCGTAGGCGTTCTCGCCGTCCAGCCAGCGCAGCACCGACCACGGCTGCCCGTACCCCGGGGCAGGCTCCCCCCTGCCGAGCGGCACCGGAACCGTCAGCGGCAGATGCGGGGCGAGCCGGGGGAGCCAGCGCTGTTCCTCGGTCACCTGCCGGGCCCCGTCGGGCCGGCGCGGCAGCCGTACGACCATGTCGTCGCCCAGCCGGAACATGGCGTTGTCCGTCCCGGCGGACGGGACCCGGGCGACGGGCAGGCGCGCCCACTGCGGGAACTGGTCGGCGACCAGGCGGCGCACCAGGGCGTCGTCGACGTCGAGTTCGTCGGCGTGCATCTTCGTGGTGGGCATGGGACTCCGTGGGGCCGTGGACCGGTCGGGTCCCGGAGCGTAGGCGCACCGGGACCCGACCTGCCACGGGTTTTCGCCGGAGCCGGAGCCGGAGCCGGAGCCGGAGCCGGAGCCGGGTCGGTCAGCCCACGCCCACCGCGGTCCACGCCGCCGCCACGGCGTTGTACTCGGCGCTGCCTGCGCCGTAGAGGTCCTTCGCCGCGCTCAGCGTCGCCGTGCGGGCGCCCGAGTAGTTGGTCGAGGACGTCATGTGGACCGTCAGGGCCCGGTACCAGATCTTGCCGAGCTTGTCCCGGCCGATGCCGGTGACCGTCGAGCCGTTGCAGGTGGGGGAGTTGTAGGACACCCCGTTGAGTGTCTTCGCGCCACTGCCCTCCGCGAGCAGGTACGCGAAGTGGTTGGCGACGCCCGAGGAGTAGTGGACGTCGAGGTTCCCGACCGACGAGCTCCAGCAGTCCGCGGAGTTCCCGTCCTTCGACGGCTTGTCCATGAACCGCAGGGCCGGTTGGCCGAAGCCCGAGCGGACGATCTTCTCGCCGATGAGGTAGTCACCGAGGTCGGAGGAGTTGTTCGCATACCACTCCACCAGCGTCCCGAAGATGTCCGACGTCGCCTCGTTCAGGCCGCCCGACTCACCCGAGTACGTCAGTGCCGCCGTTTTCGACGTCACACCGTGCGACATCTCGTGGCCCGCCACGTCCAGCGCAACCAGCGGGCCGAAGGTGCTGCCGTCGCCGTCGCCGTACGTCATGCAGAAGCAGGTGTCGTCCCAGAAGGCGTTGTTGTAGTTGGTGCCGTAGTGCACGCGGTTGTACGAGCCCTTGCCGTCGCCCGCGATGCCGTTGCGGCCGTGGACGTTCTTGTAGTAGTCCCAGGTCTCGTCGGTGCCGTACTGCGCGTCCACCGCCGCGGACGAACGGTCCGTCGCCGCCCCCGTGCCCCAGTGGTTGTCCGGGTCGGTGAACAGGGTGGCGGGTGCCCGGCTGAGGCAGATCCCGAGGAAGCACAGGTCCGTCTTGTTCGCCGCGTCGCCGGTGTAGGTGTCGCCGCGCGTCGGGTCCTTGAGCTGGTACGTGGAGCCGGACTGCGTGGTCTCCAGGGCGACCGTGCCGCTGTAGAGGGACTTCCCGTCACCGGTCGCCGTCTCGATGCTGTCCCAGGCGTCGATCTGCCTCCCGGTGCGGGCGTCCGTGAGGACGGTGCGGGCGACCGGGTTGCCGAGCGAGTCCTGGCCGACGACATCGGTGCGCCAGGCGAGCTTCGGCGCGCCGTGCAGGGCGTCGACGACGAGCTGCGGCTTGGCGGTCACGCGCTTGAGCAACTCGCCGGCGTTCACGGCGCGCAGCGCGGCGGTGGCCAGGTCGGCCGCCTCGGGTGCCTTGACCGTGGGGGTGGTCGTCGGCACGGTGATGGCTCGCCCGGTGGCCCGGTCCGCACTGCGGTAGGAGCCGCCGGGGGCGAGGTGGACCACGAAGTCCCCGCCGAGGACGGGGAGCTGACGGTATGTCCGGTCGTAGCGCACGTGCTGGCTGCCGTCGGCGTCCACGACGACGTCCCGTACGGTGGTGCCCTGTGCCGGGGTGAGGCCGAGGCGCGCCGCCTGGTGCACCAGTGCCGTCGCGGCGTTGGCGATCGCGGTGGCCCGGTCGGGTCTGTCCGCGGCGCCGGCGGGAGCGGGGGCGAGGGCGGCGGCCAGCAGGACCGCGGTGGTCGCGGCCGTGCCGGCCGCGGCGAGGCGGGAACCTCGGATGTGCCGTATCCGACTCATCGGTCTCCTCGGGAAGGCGCGTGGGGGCGCATGTGGGGGTCGGGGGCGGCGGCCCCGGACGTCTCACCGGTTTAAGGGTTCATGACATGTCATGTCCATAGCGCGTTCGAGGAGATGTGTGAGGGGGGTGAAAATCGTTTCTGCAGGGACTCGGCACGGGTGCGGAAGGAAGACCGATCATGGTGGCGGCCCATGGGATCAACCGAGGAGCGGGCAGGTGAGACTGCCGTTCTTCGTGTACGGGACACTGCGCCCCGGTGAGCGTTACCACGACGTGTTCCTGCGCGGGCGCACCCGCTGCGAGGAGCCGGGGCTGCTGCCCGGGGCCCTGCTGTACGACGGTCCCGGATACCCCTACGCCGTGGAGCAGCACGGCGGCACGGTCACCGGTGAGATCGTCACCGCGCTGCCCGAGGCGTACGGCGAACTGCTCGACGCCCTCGACCGGTTGGAGGAGTACGTCCCGGGCGACCCCCGCAGTCTCTACGAGCGGGTGGACCGGGAGGTGACGGCGTCCGACGGCAGGGCGGTCCGGGCGTGGGTGTACCTCGCCGCGCCCGCCGTCGCGGCACGACTGCGCGCGCACGGCAGACCGATCGAGGGCGGGGATTGGCTGGCCCGCCCCTGAGACGGCGGCCGAAAGGCCCCCGCGGAGGAGGAGCCGCCGGGAGGCGCCCGTCCCGGTCCCCGATGGATCGACACCGGCGGCACGGTGTCCCGGGGCGGACGTGGCCGCCCGGGCAGCGGGGTCGCTCGTGCGGGCGACCGGGCCGTGATTCCCCTCCCACCGCAGAGCCGTGCGTCCTAGGGTCCCGGCCATGACCGACAGGGACATCTCCCGGCGGCGGGTGCTCGCGCTGGGCGGCGGCGCCGCGGGTGCCGTCCTGGGACTCGGGGCCGGCGCCTGTTCCTCCCCGACCCGCGGCTCCCGCGCCCCCGGTTCCCGCCAGGCGCCGAGCCCCGGCTCCGCCGGTGAGTTGTGCGTGCTGACACCGGGCACCACGGCGGGGCCGTACCACCTCCGCGGAGCGCCCGTCCGCAAGGACATCACCGACGGCAGGCCGGGAGTGCCGCTCACGGTGCGGCTGACCGTGCGCGACGAGCCCCACGCCTGCGCCCTCCTGTCGGGCGCGGCCGTCGAGATCTGGCACTGCGACGCGCAGGGCCACTACTCCGGCTCACCCGGCGGCACGCCGCCCGCCGCGAGCCGGGAGGCCGGCGGCACGCGGGCAGGGGCGTATCTGAGGGGCTTTCAGCAGACCGGCGCCGACGGCGTCGCCGAGTTCGTGACCGTCTTCCCCGGCTGGTACGCCTCGCGCGCCCCCCACATCGACGTCAGGGTGCACACCGGCGGCCGGAGGACCGCAGGCACCTACGAGGGCGGCAGGATCAACTGGACCGGGCAGCTCTTCTTCGACGACCGCCATGCCGACGAGGTGTACGCGAGGTCCCCGTACACCCGGCACAAGGGGACGCGCGTCCGGCTCGCCCGGGACCAGGTGTACCGCGGGGGCGGTGCGAGGGACGGGCTGATGGCCGTCACCGGGAACGTGGACGCAGGGCTGCTCGCGACCCTGACCGTCGGGATCGACACCACACGCGAGAGCGACGGGACAGTCACCGGCGACAGCTCACGACCGCCCGCCTCCCCGTCCCCGGCCGGGACGCCCGGTGCCCCGTCGGCGACCGCCCCTGCCGGGGGAGCGGTGTCGAGCACGCCGCCGGACAGCGCCGCGAGCGCCTCACACACGCCCGGCCCCTGAGCCGTCCTCGGGGGCGCCTCCCACACGTTCCAGCCTCACCGCGCACACCTTGAACTCCGGCATGCGGGAGGTGGGGTCGAGAGCCGGGTTCGTCAGGGTGTTGGCACGGCCCTCGCCCGGCCAGTGGAACGGCATGAACACGGTGTCGGGCCGGATGGCTGGGCTGATCCGTGCGGGCGCCACGGCCCGGCCCCGCCGCGACACCGCGGCCACCGGCTCGCCGTCCGTCACGCCGAGCCGCTCGGCCAGCCGCGGGTGCATCTCCACGTACGGGCCGGGCGCGGCGGCGTTCAGTTCGTCGACGCGCCGCGTCTGCGCCCCGGACTGGTACTGGGCGACGACCCGTCCCGTGGTCAGCAGTAGTGGGTAGGCCTCGTCGGGTTCCTCGGCGGAGGCCCGATACGACACGGCGGCGAACCGTGCCCGCCCGTCCCCGGTGGCGAACCGGTCGAGGAACAGACGAGGCGTGCCGGGGTGGACGGCGGACGGTGACTCCTCCTGCGGCGGATCGTCGGTGAGCACACCCGGCGACACACCCGCCTGTGAACCGGGCGGCGCCGGGCACGGCCAGAACACGCCGTTCTCCTCGGCAAGTCTCCGGTAGGTGATGCCCGAGTAGTCCGCCGGGCCGCCCGCCGTGGCGCGGCGCAGTTCGTCGAAGACCTCCTGCGGCTCCACGGGAAAGCCCTTCTCCACGCCGAGCCGGGCGGCCAGTTCGTGCAGCACCTCCAGATCGCTGCGGATCCCGGCCGGCGGGCTCAGCGCACGTCGGCGCAGCAGGACCCGGCCCTCCAGGCTGGTCGTCGTGCCCGTCTCCTCCGCCCACTGCGCGACCGGCAGCACCACGTCCGCCAGCCGGGCCGTCTCCGAGAGGACCACGTCGGCGACCGCGAGGAAGTCCAGCGAGCGCAGCCGCTCCTCGACATGGGCCGCGCGGGGCGCCGACACCACGGGGTTGGAGCCCATCAGCAGCAGGCCACGGATGTCCGTGCCCAGCGCGTCGAGGAGTTCGTACGCGCTGCGGCCCGGGCCCGGCAGGGTGTCCGGATCCACCCCCCAGACCTCCGCCACATGCCGGCGTGCCGCCGGGTCCGTCAGCCTGCGGTAGCCGGGCAACTGGTCGGCCTTCTGGCCGTGTTCGCGGCCGCCCTGCCCGTTGCCCTGGCCGGTCAGGCAGCCGTAGCCGGAGTACGGGCGCCCCGCGCGGCCGGTCGCCAGGCACAGGTCGATCCAGGCGCCCACGGTGTCCGTGCCCTTGGACTGCTGCTCGGGTCCGCGCGCGGTCAGCACCATCGCGCTCTTCGGGGTGCAGAACAGCCGTACCGCCTCGCGCAGTCGGGGGACGGGCACCCCCGTGATCCGCTCCACGTACTCCGGCCAGTGCGCCATCGCGGCGGCCCGCGCCTCCTCCCAGCCGCTGGTGCGTTCCCGGATGTAGGCCTCGTCCGTGCGGCCCTCGGCGACGACGAGGTGCAGCAGACCGAGCGCCAGCGCCAGATCCGTGCCCGGCCGGGGGGCCAGATGGAGGTCGGCCTGCTCGGCCGTGCGGGTGCGGCGCGGGTCGACGACGATCAGTGTGCCGCCGTTCTCCCGCAGTTCCGTCAGATGACGCAGAGCGGGGGGCATCGTCTCCGCGAGGTTGGAGCCGACGAGGATCACGCAGCCGGTGCGCGGAACGTCCTCCAGCGGGAACGGCAGCCCCCGGTCGAGCCCGAACGCCCGGACGCTCGCGGCAGCCGCCGACGACATGCAGAACCGCCCGTTGTAGTCGATCTGCGAGGTGCCGAGCACCACCCGGGCGAACTTCCCGAGCGCATACGCCTTCTCGTTCGTCAGGCCGCCTCCGCCGAACACCCCGAGCGAGTCGGGACCGTGTTCCGCGCGCGTCCTGGAGAGCCCCTCCGCGACGCGGTCCAGGGCCTCGTCCCAGCCGGCCGGCCTGAGCACGCCCTGTGAGCGCACCAACGGCGAGGTCAGCCGCACCTCGGGGGACAGCAGGGCCGGCGCCGTCCTGCCCTTGCCGCACAACGCGCCCCGGTTCACGGGGAAGTCCGCGCGCTCCGTCACCTCGACGCCTCCGCCGGGCAGGAGCGTCAGATTCATCCCGCACTGAAGTGCGCAGTACGGGCAGTGGGTGGGCGTCGAGGTGGTCCGCATGCCGCCCAGCGTGCCGATGCCGTGTTTCGTACCGCGCCGCCCGCCGTTACACCGCCGGGGCCGGGACCTCCCCGCGGGGCGTGCGGCGGCGTGAGGTCCCGGCGCGGCGGGTCCCGGACCGGCCTTGTCTCAGCCCCGCGCCGCGGCCAGTGCCTTGGCGACGCCGTGCTCCCTGGGGCCGAGGAACCGGGGCCCCGGGTGGAACAGCACGTCGAGGGCGGCCTTGCCCGCCGCGAAGATCTCCCGGGTGCCGCCGTAGTACCAGGTCGCGTCGTGCTTGTCGTCGACGCCGACGCCGTACGAGGTCACGCCCGCCGCCTGGCACAGGGCCACCGCGCGCCGGATGTGGAAGCCCTGGCTGATCAGGACCGCCCGGTCCACACCGAAGATCTTCTTGGCCCGGACGCAGGAGTCCCAGGTGTCGAATCCGGCGTAGTCCGTCACGACCCGGGCACGCGGCACACCGTGCCCGGCCAGATAGTCGCGCATCGCACCCGGCTCGTCGTAGTCCTTGCGGCTGTTGTCGCCCGTGACCAGGACGACCTCGATCCGGCCCGCCCGGTACAGCCGCGCCGCCGCGTCCAGCCGATGGGCGAGATACGGCGAGGGCTCGCCGTCCCAGAGACCGGCGCCGAAGACGACGGCCACCTCCGTGCGCGGCACGTCCGCGGTCGTGCGCAACCTGCTGCCCGTGGCCAGGTACATCCACGTCGCCGGCAGGAGCGCCAGCACGCACACCAGGACAAGAACCTGTACGGCCCGGCGTCGCCCCGCGCGCGTACGCGGCAGCCTCGGCCGGCGGATCCTCAGGCGCGGCAGGCCCATCGGCACGCGTCCCCCCCAGGTCGATCGCTTCACCGTGTCGCCAGTGTGGACGCAGCGTACGGTGATCCGGTTCGCCCGCACCGCGAGACGTGCCTCACGCGAACCGCCGCCCTCCCGCGTCGTGTCGTGCGGACGCACCCGCGCCTGTGGCTCTCCGGGGCGTGCGCGCAACCGACCGGGCCCGCCTCACACCACCCGTCTTCGTGCTGTGAAACCCCGGAAAACAACCCGGTCATGGCCGTGCAACGGGGCGGCAACCTCCCCCCGGCAGGATCGCTCCATGACGGCGTCGAACCCTTATCGCGACGAGTCCCACGCCCGCCCCGGCGGGCTGCCGCCCGGTGACGCACACCTCGACAGTGCGGCGCAGCTCATGAACCGGATCGGCAGTCAACTCGGCACCCGGCTCGGCCTCGTGTCCCTCGACGGCACCCGGCGACCGGCCCCGCCCGCGCTCGTCCTGGTGGCGCACGGCAGCCGTGACCCGCGCGCCCTGGCGACCGTGCGCACCCTGGTCGAGCGCGTCCGCGAACTGCGCCCCCTGCTCCCGGTGCGCCTCGGCCACATCGAGCTGAACGAGCCGCTGCTGCCCGACACGCTCGCCTCGCTCGGCGACGGCCGCGCCGTCCTCGTACCGCTGCTGCTCGGCCGCGGTCACCACGTCAAGCGGGACATCCCCGAAGCCGCCGCCGCGGCGCGGGCGGACACCCGGGTGGCCGCCCCGCTCGGCCCGCACCCCCTGCTCGTGGAGACCCTCTACGCCCGGCTGGTCGAGGCGGGCTGGCGCACGACGCTCAGTGACGCCCAGCTCCGGGCGAGCGCCGTCGTGCTCGCGGCCGCCGGCTCCCGCGACCCCGACTCCGCCGCCGACACCCGGCGCACCGCTCGGCTGCTCGCCGAACGCCTCGGCGTCCCGGTCGTCCCCGCCTACGCCTCCGCCGCCACGCCCACCGTCGCCGGCGCAGTGCGCGCGCTCACCGCCCGCGGGCGCCACCGGATCGCCGTCGCCTCCTACTTCGCAGCGCCCGGCCGCTTCGCCGCGGAGTGCGCCGGGGCCGCCCCGTGGATCGCCGCGGCCCCGCTCGGCGCCCATCCGGCGATGGCCCGTCTTGTCCTGCACCGCTACGCGCAGACCCTCGCGGCCCCGGAAGCCGCCGCCGAACACGCGCTGACCTCCGCCTGAACGACCGGCTCCACGGCGCGAAACGGCCCGGCGGGAGACGGACGCGCACATCCCGATCGCCGCCCGCTGCGTTTACTGTCGGGTCATGGACGGCACTGCACCGAAGGCCTGCGAGACCTCCGCGCGGTACGAGAACGGCTCGGCCGGCTCGGCGTACGACTCCGCTGCGGCCGAGCGCTGGGCGCCCGAACCCGACAAACGCCCCGGCCGCACCGCCTTCCAGCGCGACCGCGCGCGGGTGCTGCACTCGGCCGCACTGCGCCGTCTGGCGGGCAAGACCCAGGTCGTCACGCCCGGCACGATCCCCCAGGTCCTCGGTCTCGCCCGTCCAGGGGGGACCCTCGTCGAGACCTGGGACGCCAGCCCCCGCACCCGGCTCACCCACTCACTGGAGTGCGCCCAGGTCGGTCGTGAGCTGGGCGCCGCCCTCGGCTGCGACCCCGACCTCGTCGAGGCCGCCTGCCTCTCCCACGATCTGGGCCACCCGCCGTTCGGACACAACGGCGAACAGGCACTGAACGAGTTCGCGCGGGACTGCGGCGGCTTCGAGGGCAACGCCCAGTCCCTGCGCCTGCTCGCCCGCATCGAGCCCAAGCGGTTCGTACGGAGCGAGGACACCGGCGATTTCGTCAGTGTGGGCCTGAACCTCACGCGCGCCGCCCTCGACGCCGCCACCAAGTACCCGTGGCCGCGCGGCGCCCACCCCACCGACCCGACGTCCCGGAAGTTCGGGGTCTACGAGGACGACCGCCCCGTCTTCGACTGGGTCCGCAAGGGTGCCCCGGGCCACCGCACCTGCTTCGAGGCCCAGGTCATGGACTGGTCCGACGACGTGGCCTATTCGGTGCACGACTTCGAGGACGGCCTGCACGCCGGGCACATCGACCCGGGCTGTCTGCACGCCGACCCCGAGCGCGAGGCCGTCTTCGCCGTCGCCCGGGGGCGGTACGTGCCCGCGGACACCGACCCGGAGGAGCTGGCGGAGGCCCTCGACCGGCTGCTCGGCCAGGAGTGGTGGCCGAGCGGCTACGACGGATCCGCCGTCGCCCAGGCCCGGCTCAAGGACGCCACCAGTCAGCTCATCGGCCGCTTCTGCCTGGCCGCGGAGGGCGCCACCCGGTCGGCGTACGGCAGCGGGCGCCTGACCCGGTACGCCGCCGAGCTCGTCGTCCCCGCGGACGCCCGCACGGAGTGCGCGGTCCTGAAGGCGGTCGCCGACCTGTACGTGATGCAGCGTGCCGAGCAGGAGCGGCTGCGGGCCGACCAGCGCGTCGTGGTCGCGGAGCTGGCCGCGGCCCTGACCGAGCGGGCACCCGAAGGGCTCGATCCGCAGTTCCGGGCGCTGTTCCAGGAGGCGGCCGACGACCGTGCGCGCAAAAGGGTCATCGTCGACCAGATCGCCTCGCTCACGGATGCCTCGGCGCGGTCCCTGCACGAGCGGCTGACGGGGCGGACCTGAGCCGGACGTGATCGGGAGTGGCCTGATCGGGCCACTCCCCCTTCCCGCTGCACGCTGCGTGCGGGACGCTCGCATATGGCGACATCATTAAGAGGAGGCATCAAGTGGTCGACGCGGATCAGACATTCGTCATCGTCGGAGGAGGTCTTGCCGGTGCGAAGGCGGCCGAGACACTCCGCGCGGAGGGCTTCACCGGCCGCGTGATACTGATCTGCGACGAACGGGACCACCCCTATGAGCGGCCGCCCCTCTCCAAGGGGTATCTGCTCGGCAAGGAGGAGCGCGACAGCGTCTTCGTCCACGAGCCCGCCTGGTACGCGCGCAACGACGTCGAACTGCATCTCGGCCAGACCGTCGACGCCATCGATCGCGGCGCCAAGACGGTCCGTTTCGGCGACGACGGCACCCTTGTCCACTACGACAAGCTGCTGCTCGCGACCGGTGCCGAGCCCCGGCGCCTCGACATCCCGGGCACGGACCTCGCCGGCGTGCACCATCTGCGGCGTCTCGCCCACGCCGAGCGTCTCAAGGGCGTTCTCACCTCGCTGGGCCGCGACAACGGCCATCTCGTGATCGCGGGTGCCGGCTGGATCGGTCTGGAGGTCGCCGCCGCCGCCCGTGAGTACGGCGCCGAGGTCACGGTCGTCGAACACGGGCCGACCCCGCTGCACACGGTTCTCGGCCCCGAGCTGGGCAACGTCTTCGCCGAACTGCACCGCGAGCACGGCGTCCGCTTCCGCTTCGGTGTGCGGCTCACCGAGATCGTCGGCCAGGACGGCATGGTGCTGGCCGCCCGCACCGACGACGGCGAGGAGCACCCCGCGCACGACGTGCTCGCGGCGATCGGTGCCGCGCCGCGCATCGGGCTCGCCGAGGCGGCGGGCCTGGAGATCGCCGACCGCGCGCAGGGCGGGGGCGTGGTGGTGGACGAGCAGCTGCGCACCTCCGACCCCGACATCTACGCCACCGGCGACATCGCCTCCCTCCACCACCCCCTCCTCGGTACCCGGCTGCGCGTGGAGCACTGGGCGAACGCGCTGAACGGCGGCCCGGCGGCGGCCCGCGCGATGCTCGGGCGCGAGGTCACGTACGACCGGCTGCCCTACTTCTTCTCCGACCAGTACGACCTCGGGATGGAGTACTCCGGATGGGCGCCGGCGGGGTCGTACGACGAGGTGGTGATCCGGGGCGACGTCGGGAAGCGGACCTTCATCGCCTTCTGGCTGAAGGAGGGGAGGGTGCTGGCGGGGATGAACGTCAACGTGTGGGACGTCACAGAGCGAATTCAGGACCTGATCCGGTCGAGGTCCGTCGTGGACCAGGAGGCCCTGGCGGACCCGGGTGTGCCGCTGGAGAGCCTCGTCCCGTGATCCGGAGGCCGCCGTCCGCGGCCCGCGTGCCGTGATCCCCCCGGGGCAGCGCGTCTGCCGTGCGGCGGGCCGGCCCCGGCGGGGGCCGGCCGTCCCGCCCCAGGAGTGTCGGTCCTGCCCCGTAGAATCACCTCGTGGCAGGACGGATCAACGACGAGGACGTGAAGGCGGTACGGGACGCGGTCCCGATCGACGCCGTCGTGTCCGAGTACCTCCAGCTGCGCAACGCCGGCGGCGGCAACCTCAAGGGCCTGTGCCCGTTCCACGACGAGAAGTCCCCGTCCTTCCAGGTCAGCCCGAGCAAGGGCCTGTTCCACTGCTTCGGCTGCCAGGAGGGCGGCGACACCATCACGTTCGTGATGAAGGTCGACCACCTCTCCTTCTCCGAGGCGGTCGAGCGCCTCGCGGCCCGCGCGGGCATCACGCTGCGGTACGAGGAGGGCGGGTACAACCCGACCCACCAGCGTGGCGAGCGCATCCGGCTCGTCGAGGCCCACCAGCTGGCCGCCCAGTGGTACGCCGAGCAGCTCGACGCCGGACCCGAGGCCGAGGCGGGGCGGGCGTTCCTGGCCGAGCGCGGCTTCGACCAGGCCGCAGCGGTCCACTTCGGCGTCGGCTACAGCCCCCAGGGCTGGGACCACCTCACCCGCTACCTGCGGGGCAAGGGCTTCAGCGACAAGGAACTGCTCCTGTCGGGACTGTCCCAGGAGGGCCGGCGCGGCCCCATCGACCGGTTCCGCGGTCGGCTGATGTGGCCGATCCGCGACATCGGCGGGGACGTCGTCGGCTTCGGCGCGCGGAAGCTGTACGAGGCGGACAACGGGCCCAAGTACCTGAACACCCCCGACACGGCGATCTACCGGAAGTCCCAGGTCCTCTACGGCATCGACCTGGCGAAGAAGGAGATCGCGAAGTCGAGCCGGGCGGTCGTCGTCGAGGGCTACACCGACGTCATGGCCTGCCACCTCGCGGGTGTCACCACGGCCATCGCCACCTGTGGCACGGCTTTCGGCGGCGATCACATCAAGATCCTGCGCCGGCTGCTGATGGACAACGGCTCGGCACGGGTGATCTTCACCTTCGACGGTGACTCGGCCGGCCAGAAGGCCGCCCTGCGCGCCTTCGAGGACGACCAGAAGTTCGCCGCCGAGACGTACATCGCGATCGCGCCGGACGGCATGGACCCCTGCGAGCTGCGTCTGGCCAAGGGCGACGACGCGGTCGCCGACCTGGTCCAACCCCGGACACCGCTGTTCGAGTTCGCGCTCCGCCAGATCCTCGGCCGCTACGACCTGGAGACCCCGGCCGGGCGCGCCGCCGCGCTGGACGAGGCCGCGCCGGTCGTCGCCCGCATCAAGAACAGCGGTGCCCAGCACGAGGTCGCGGTGCAGCTCGCGGGCATGCTCGGCATCCTCGACACCCAGTTCGTGGTCAAGCGGGTGGCGCAGCTCGCCCGTTGGGCGCGTGACCGGGGCGGCCGGGGCCCGGCGCCGGCCGGGCACCGTGCCCCGCAGTCCTACCAGGCGGCCTCCCGCCCGGCGGCGACGGGCCCGGCGCTGACCCTCCGCAACCCGGTCTACGCGACCGAGCGCGAGCTGCTCAAACTCGCCCTGCAGAGGCCGGAGCTGGTCTCTCCGGCATTCGACGCGTACGGGGTCGACGAGTTCACCGCGCAGCCGTACGCGGCGGTCCGCGAGGCGATCCTGGAGGCCGGCGGCGCGGAGTACGGCGCGCAGGACCCGCAGGAGTACCTGGTCCGCGTGCGTGAGGCGGCCCCCGACGACACGGTGCGCGCCATGGTGACGGAACTGGCGGTCGAGGCGATCATGCTCCGCAAGGAGGTGGACGAGACCTACGCGGGCGCCCAGCTGGTCACGGTCCGCCGCCGTGCCGTCGAACGCCGCGTCCGCGACGTCCAGAGCACGCTGACCCGCCTGGGCGCCTACGCCGACCCGGCCCATCTGTCCGCCGTGCAGAACGAACTGTGGGTGCTGCAGCAGTACGACCAGGCGCTGCGGGAACGCGGGGCGGCGGCGCTGTGAGCGCCGCCGCGCGGAGTGCGCAGCCCTCCGGGGCCGGCTCGGGCGCGGTGATCCCGAGGTGGTCGAGGATCGCGGACCGGCCCGCGGCCAGGGACCGTGACACCGTGCCGTGCCCGGCGAGGACCCGGCCCTGCTCGACCTGACCGGCGAGGTCGGGCGTCGTGGCCTGCCGTTCCACGACCTCGTCCACGCGTGCCCCGGGTGCCTCGGGACGACGCCGCAGTTCCTCGTTCTCGCTCGTGTGCCCCAACTTCCCCGATGCCCCCGGTTGTCCGGTGTGATGGTCGAACGACCTGAGTAACCGGCCGGTCACGCACCGGACGCAAAAAGTGGACGCACGCCCCTCGTGGCAGCGATGTGTCGTACCCCACACTGGGGTGCGGTGCCTGAGTCCCCGGAGCGCGGCCGGCCCGCCCATGGCGGGTCCCACACCCCCGCGATTCCGCTCAACGACTACGGGATGGCCGGCGGGCGGACCACCGGCCCCATCCCCGACGTACCGCTGCCGCATGCCTCAGCAGCGACATTCCTGGAGGTCGCCCCCGTGCAGACCCAGACCCTCACACAGACCGACATCCGTACGGACGAGCCGGATGTGGAGACCGACGTCCTCGCGGGGGTGCCGCCGCAGAGCCGGCCCGCGCACCACCCCGAGACGGAGGACGAGCCGCAGGAGCCGCCCGAGATCGAGGAGCCACCCGCCGGTGAGGTCTCCGAAGCGCCCGAGCCCGCCGAACCGCTCCGCGGCCGCGCCGACACCAGCGGGCCCTCCTCGGACCTGTTCCGGCAGTACCTGCGCGAGATCGGCCGCATCCCGCTGCTCACGGCCGCGGAGGAGGTCGAACTCGCCCGCAGCGTGGAAGCCGGTCTGTTCGCCGAGGAGAAGCTCGGCAACACCCCCGACCTGGACACCGAACTCGCCCTGGACCTCGACCGGCTCGTGGTCATGGGCCGGGTCGCCAAGCGCCGGCTCATCGAGGCCAACCTGAGGCTCGTCGTGTCGGTCGCCAAGCGCTACGTCGGACGCGGGCTGACCATGCTCGACCTCGTCCAGGAGGGCAACCTCGGCCTGATCAGGGCCGTCGAGAAGTTCGACTACGCCCGCGGGTACAAGTTCTCGACGTACGCGACCTGGTGGATCCGCCAGGCGATGTCCCGCGCCCTGGCCGACCAGGCCCGCACCATCCGCGTCCCGGTCCATGTCGTCGAGCTCATCAACCGGGTCATCCGGGTCCAGCGCCGCATGCTCCAGGAGCGCGGCTACGAGCCGACGCCGGAGGAAGTGGCCACCCACCTCGAACTGCCCGGCGAGCGGGTCAGCGAGGTACTGAGGCTCGCCCAGGAACCCGTCTCGCTGCACGCGCCCGTGGGCGAGGAGGACGACGTGGCCCTCGGGGATCTCATCGAGGACGGCGACGCCGCGAGCCCGGTCGAGTCCGCCGCGTTCCTGCTGCTCAGGGAGCACCTGGAAGCGGTCCTCTCCACCCTCGGCGAACGGGAGCGGAAGGTCGTGCAGCTGCGCTACGGGCTGGCCGACGGCCGCCCCCGCACGCTGGAGGAGATCGGCCGCATCTTCGGCGTGACCCGTGAGCGGATCCGCCAGATCGAGTCGAAGACGCTGAACAAGCTCCGCGACCACGCCTTCGCCGACCAGTTGAGGGGCTACCTGGACTGAAAGGGGACCGCCCGCACGGGGCGGTCCCCCCGGAATCAGTCGACCTCGGCCACCGCCTGGGCGAACTGCGCCTTGTACAGCCGCGCGTAGGCGCCGTCGGCGGCCAGCAGCTCGCTGTGCGAGCCCTGTTCGACGATGGACCCGTTCTCCATCACGAGGATCGTGTCCGCGTCCCGGATGGTCGACAGCCGGTGCGCGATGACGAAGGACGTCCGTCCGTGCGCCAGTTTCGCCATCGCCTTCTGGATCAGGACCTCCGTCCGGGTGTCCACCGAACTCGTCGCCTCGTCCAGCACCAGGATCACCGGGTCTGACAGGAAGGCACGCGCGATCGTGATGAGCTGCTTCTCACCCGCGCTGACCCCGGTGCCCTCGTCGTCGATCACGGTGTCGTAGCCGTCCGGCAGCGTGCGGACGAACCGGTCCGCGTGCGCCGCGCGCGCCGCCTCCTCGATCTCACCGCGCGTGACCTCGCGCGCGGCACCGTAGGCGATGTTCTCCGCGATCGTGCCCCCGAACAGCCAGGTGTCCTGGAGCACCATCCCGATCGAGGCCCGCAGCTCGTCCCGGGACATCTTCGCGATGTCGACCCCGTCGAGCGTGATTCGTCCGCCTCTGACCTCGTAGAACCGCATCAGCAGGTTCACCAGCGTGGTCTTCCCGGCGCCCGTCGGGCCGACGATCGCGACCGTGTGCCCCGGCTCGACCTTCAGCGACAGGTCCTCGATGAGCGGCTTCTCGGGGTCGTACCGGAACGACACGCCCTCCAGCGCGACCCGCCCGCGCAGTTCCCGCGGCCGCAGTCCCTCCTCGGG
The DNA here is from genome assembly GCF_001507435.1 of Streptomyces sp. NRRL F-5122. Lineage (GTDB taxonomy): Bacteria > Actinomycetota > Actinomycetes > Streptomycetales > Streptomycetaceae > Streptomyces > Streptomyces lannensis. The sequence goes on along the minus strand of NZ_LMWH01000254.1, from coordinate 121,071 downwards.
GTCCGCGTCCTGCTCCTCCGCGTCCAGCAGCTCGAAGATCCGCTCCGCCGAGGCGACACCGGACTGCACGAGGTTCGCCATCGACGCGACCTGCGTCAGCGGCATCGAGAACTGCCTCGAGTACTGGATGAAGGCCTGGACGTCACCGATGGACAGGGCACCGGACGCGACCCGGAGACCACCGACCACGGCCACCAGCACGTAGTTCAGGTTCGACACGAACATCATCAGCGGCTGCATCACACCGCTGTTGAACTGCGCCTTGAACCCGGCCTCGTAGAGCTTGTCGTTCTGCTCCGCGAACAGTTGGGCCGACTCCTCCTGGCGTCCGAACACCTTCACGAGCGTGTGCCCGGTGTACATCTCCTCGATGTGCGCGTTGAGCGCGCCGGTCGTGCGCCACTGCTGAACGAAGTGGGGCTGCGAGCGCTTGCCGATCCGCGTGGCCACGACGAAGGAGAGCGGCACGGTCACCAGGGCGACCAGCGCCAGCAGCCACGACACCCAGAACATCACGATCAGCACGCCCACGATGGTCAGCAGCGAGTTGATGAGCTGCCCCATCGACTGCTGCAGCGTCTGACCGATGTTGTCGATGTCGTTGGTGGCGCGGCTGAGCACCTCGCCGCGCTGCCGCTTGTCGAAGTACGACAGCGGAAGCCGCGACAGCTTCGCCTGCACCTCCTCGCGCATGCGGTAGACGGTCTTGTTGATGGCCCGGTTGGAGAGCCGGGTGGAGACCGCCATCAGCAGACCGGCGAACAGGAAGGCGACTAGGGCGAGCAGCAGGACCCGTCCCACGGCGTCGAAGTCGATGCCCTTGCCGGGGGTGAAGTCCGTGCCGGAGAGCATGTCGGCCATGCCGCCCTCGCCCCGCCTGCGCATGGACTCGAGGACCTGCTCCTTGCTCATGCCCGCCGGCATCTGCCGGCCGATGATGCCGGCGAAGACGAGGTCGGTCGCCCTGCCGAGGATCTTCGGGCCGATCACGGACAGCCCCACGCTCAGCACACCGCAGACCAGCATCGCGATCATGAGGGTGCGTTCGGGCTTGAACAGCGACAGGAGCCGCTTCCCGGACCCCTTGAAGTCCATCGAGCGCTGGTCCGGGCCGCCCCCGGCCATCATGCGTCCCATGGGCCCGGCCATCAGGCAGCCTCCGCTTCCGTGAGCTGGGAGAGCACGATCTCCCGATACGTCTCGTTGTCCGCCATCAACTCGTGATGGCGCCCGGTGCCGACGACCCGGCCCTCGTCGAGGACGACGATCCGGTCGGCGTCACGGATGGTCGCCACCCGCTGGGCGACGATCACCACCGTCGCCTCGGCGGTCTCCTGTGAAAGCGCCGCGCGCAGCGCCGCGTCGGTCGCGTAGTCGAGCGCGGAGAAGGAGTCGTCGAAGAGATAGATCTCCGGGCGCTGGACCAGAGTGCGGGCGATCGCGAGGCGCTGCCGCTGGCCGCCCGAGACGTTCGTCCCGCCCTGGGCGATGGGGGAGTCCAGACCGCTCTCCAGTTTCGACACGAACTCCTTGGCCTGCGCCACCTCCAGCGCGTGCCACAGCTCCTCGTCGGTCGCGTCCGGATTGCCGTAGCGCAGATTCGTGGCGACCGTGCCCGCGAACAGGTACGGCTTCTGCGGGACGAGCCCGACCGTCTGCGCCAGCAGCTTCGGGTCGATCTCGTGGACGTTCACGCCGTCCACGAGCACCTCGCCCTCGGTGGCGTCGAAGAGGCGGGGCACCAGACCGAGCAGGGTCGACTTGCCGCTGCCGGTGGAGCCGATGACGGCGGTGATCTCGCCGGGCCGCGCCACGAGGTCGATGGCCTTGAGGACCGGCTCCTCGGCACCCGGGTAGCGGAACCCGGCTTCGCGGATCTCCAGGTGGCCGTGACGCCGCAGCTCGGACACGGGTGCGAGGGGCGGAACGACGCTCGACTCCGTGCCGAGCACCTCCTCGATGCGCTCGGCACAGACCTCCGCGCGCGGCACCATCATGAACATGAAGGTGGCCATCATCACGGACATGACGATCTGCATGAGGTAGGCGAGGAACGCCGTCAGATCGCCGATCTGCATGCCGCCGCTGTCGATGCGGTGCGCGCCGAACCAGACCACCGCGATGGAGGAGAGGTTCACCACCGTCATCACGATGGGGAACATCAGCGCAAGCGTCCGGCCGGTCTTCAGGGACACGTCCGTGAGCTCGGTGTTGGCGCCCCGGAAGCGGTCCTTCTCATAGCCGTCGCGGACGAACGCGCGGATGACGCGGTTGCCGGTGATCTGCTCGCGCAGCACCCGGTTCACCGTGTCGAGGCGGACCTGCATGCTGCGGAACAGCGGCCGCAGCCGGCGCACGATCAGCGTCACGGAGATGCCGAGCACCGGCACGACCGCGACCAGCACACCGGACAGCGGCACGTCCAGACCGAGCGCCAGGACGATGCCGCCCACGCACATGATCGGCGCCGACACCATCAGGGTGAACGACAGCAGGACCAGCATCTGCACCTGCTGCACGTCGTTCGTGGTGCGGGTGATCAGCGACGGCGCCCCGAAGTGGGCCACCTCGCGGGAGGAGAAGGACTGCACCCGGTCGAAGACGGCGGCCCGCACGTCCCGGCCGAGGGCCGACGCGGTACGGGCGCCGAAGTAGACGGCGCCCATGTTGCACAGGACCTGGCCGAGAGAGACCGCGATCATCAGACCGCCGAAGGTCAGGATGTAGTCCGTGTCCCCCTTCACGACACCGTTGTCGATGATGTGCGCGTTGAGGGTGGGCAGGTAGAGCGTGGCGCAGGTCTGCAGCAACTGCAGGAGCACCAGCAGGGTGATCGGGTTTTTGTACGGGCGCAGGTGGGCCCTCAGAAGTCGTATGAGCACGCGGGATCTCTCGGAGTCGTCGGCGGACGGCGTGGCAGCCGGTGCTGCACCACCCCCTATCGTCGAACATTCCACCCGCGTTACCTCAACCGATTTATCCAACGGCGGCTGAACTACTGACCTGGATTCAGTCATGGACCGCGGACGGAGCGGGGCCGGGGCAGGTGGCGTAGCGGACGCACCCGCAGGGGTACGACGCGTGGCGAGCCGTACGACGGAGCCCGCACTAGGCGCGGAACGCCCCCGGATGCGTCTGCTCCCGTACGGACACGTACTGCTGGCGCACGGCCTGGCCCACCGCCAGTTCGTCGCCCGGCTCCAGGACCTGGGCGACCGCGCCCTGCCAGACCGGCGGGGTGCGCGGGTCCTGGGTCCCCTGCGACACGCCGAGGGACCAAGCCGCCTGCCGGGCCGCACCGATCGCCGCGTAGTCGGCCGGCTGGGGCACCACGACCTGCACGCCGAAGAGCGCGGGCGCCGCCGCCTGTACGGCGGAGAGCTCCGCGGCCGCGCCGAGCAGGAAGATCCGGCGGACCTCGACCCCGCGTCCACGCAGTACGTCCAGCGCGTCCGCGAGCCCGCACAGCATGCCCTCGAAGGCGGCCCGCGCCAGGTGCTCGGGCTTCATCGACTCGCGCCGCAGTCCGGCCAGGGTGCCCGCGGTGTGCGGGAGGTTCGGGGTCCGCTCGCCTTCCAGATAGGGCAGCAGGACGAGCCCGTGGGAGCCCGGCGTCGACTTCATCGCGAGGTCGGACAGGCCCTCCAGGTCGGGCACGCCGAGCAGTTCGGCGGTTCCGCGCAGGGTGCGCACGGCGTTGAGCGTGGTCACGACCGGCAGATGCATTCCCGTCGCGTCCGCCAGGGAGGTGATCATCCCGGTGGAGTCGACAAGCGCTTCCGGGTGCACCGCCATCACCGATCCGGAGGCTCCGAGCGAGACGACCGCGTCGCCGAGCCCGATGCCGAGGCCCAGGGCGGCGGCCATGGTCTCGCCGGTGCCCGCGGAGATCAGCAGCCCCTCCGGTGTCGTCCCCGCCGCCTCGGACGGCCCCAGCACCTCGGGCAGCCCGGCCTGGTGCCCGAGCGCCAGCTCCACGAGGTCGGGACGGTAGGCGCCGGTCGCCGCCGACCAGTACCCCGTGCCCGAGGCGCCGCCGCGGTCCGTGGTCCTTCTCACAGGCCGGCCGAGCAACTGCCACACGAGCCAGTCGTGGGCCTGCAGGAGTACGGAGGCGCGCCGCGCATTGTCGGGCTCGGCCTTGGCGAGCCAGCGCAATTTGGTCACGGGCCGAGCGGCCTGCGGCACGCAGCCGACGGCCTCGGCCCAGGCCTGCCGTCCGCCGAGCGCGTCGATGAGGTCGGCCGCCGCGACCTGCGCCCGCTTGTCGCCACCGACCAGCGCGGGCCGCACCGTGGCCCCCTGGGAGTCGAGCGGGACCAGCGCGTTCTGCTGCGACGACACGCCGATGGCCTGCACGCCTTCCAGGAGGCCACCGCCGGCGGCTTCACCGAGGGACAGCAGCCAGGCCTGCGGATCGACGTCGGAGGGACGGCCGTCACCCTCCACCGGATGCGGCGCGTATCCCTGCCTGAGCACGGCGCCCGTTTCCGAGTCGCAGACGACGATACGAGTGAAATCGGGCGAACTGTCCAACCCGGCGACTATCCCCATGGCGGAAATTCTGCCGTACGGAGGGGGCTGGGCGCGCCTCGCCGGGAGGAGTGGGACGGCGCGCCCGGCGCGGCGGATGCCGACGGCCGGCCGGGCGGAGCCTGCGGCCCGGGGCGATCAGGTGTTGCTGGTGCCCCAGTCGTCCTCGACGCTGCCGTTCGCATTCCGTTCACGAAGCGAGCGGACCCGGCCCGCGACCGAGGCGGGCATCCGGTCGCCGACCTTGTCGCTCACGGCGTGGAACGCCTTGCCTGCGATCTCGCGTCCCTGCTGGGCCGCGGTCTCGGCCGTGTTGCGGACAGCCGGGTTCTGCGCGACCTGGCGGGCCGACTTCTTCAGCTGCTCGTACCGTTCTCGCCCGGCCCGTGTGCCCAGCACGTAGCCCAGAAACAGCCCGGCGACGAACGTGAGCCGATAGCGCATGGCGGCCACCCTTCCCTTGCGTCTGCGTCGTCCCTTTGCGTGGGCATCGGTCGTGGGGAGTACGGATTGGCGGAGCACCCCCCTGCTTGCGCTAATGTATGTGTCGCAGCGAGCGCGCGCTCCCTGGCGAATACCCAGGTAGGTACGTTCGATGCAACGATGCATTCCTCCGTAGCTCAATTGGCAGAGCAGCCGGCTGTTAACCGGCAGGTTACTGGTTCGAGTCCAGTCGGGGGAGCTCGGTCCTCCGTAGCTCAATTGGCAGAGCAGCCGGCTGTTAACCGGCAGGTTACTGGTTCGAGTCCAGTCGGGGGAGCGCTGAACGAGGGCCCCACAGGGGTCCTTTTTCATGTCCGCAGGAACCGTCGCCCGCTCGGTGGAGTCCTCAAGGTCATGTGTAGCCGACCATCCGAAGCAGGAGATCGTATGAGCGGCTATGCTGCGGCAGACGGCGCGTACACATGTACGCGACGCGCCGTAACGGGGCGGTAGCTCAGCCGGTTAGAGCAGCGGACTCATAATCCGTCGGCCGTGGGTTCGAGTCCCACCCGCCCCACCGCACGCTACGCGTGGAGAAACGATGCGATCGGCGGTTCCGCTCGTCACGCCGGTCCAGTCTGCGGCTCTTGGAGGAGATCCGGGGGCCGCCTTCGTTCGTTTTGCTCGAGGTGCACCCGGTCGGAGGAACCCGAGGACGGCCCCGCTGGAGAACGGCTTCGTACACGCCCTTCCAGGTGCCCGGAGACGGTCGAACCAGGCGCGATCGACCTGGTGATTCGTTTCGCGGGCTGCGACTTGGGGCAATCTTCCGGCAGCGTGGTCCCGGTCCGCGGACCGAGGGAGGGGGCGCCATGCGGGGACAGGTGCGCACGCTCGAACACGTGCGGACGGCCGACGGGAGGCTGTTACGGGTCGAGTGTGCGGGCGATCCCCGCGGTCGCCCGGTGTTCCTCCTGCACGGCACTCCCGGCAGCCGTATCGGCCCCCGGCCCCGGTCGATGTTCCTCTACCAGCGCGGCGCCTGGCTCATCAGTTACGACCGGCCCGGATACGGTGGTTCCGACCGCAAGGCCGGCCGCCGGGTCGTCGACGGCGTCCAGGACGTCGCAGAGGTCGCCGACGCCCTTGCACTCGACCGCTTCGCGGTGGCAGGCCGCTCCGGTGGCGCCCCGCACGCGCTGGCGTGTGCCGCGCTGCTGCCCGACCGGGTGACGCGCGCCGCGGCGCTGGTGGGCCTCGCTCCGCGGGACGCCGAAGGGCTGGACTGGTTCGAGGGGATGGCACCGTCCAACGTCAGCGAGTTCCGCACCGCCGACCGTGATCCCGAGCGCTTCGCGGCCCGTCTCATTCCACGGTCCGCCGCCATCCGCAAGGACCCCGCCCGGCTCCTCGACGAGTTGCGCAGCGAACTCCCCGACGCCGACCGGCTGATCGTCTCGGACAAGGGGATCCGCATGATGATGCTGCACAACTACCGTGAGGCGCTTCGGACGTCGGCCTACGGATGGATCGACGACGCCCTCGCCCTGTGCCGGCCCTGGGGATTCGATCCGGCCGATATCCGGGTGCCGGTGCTGTTGTGGCACGGCGAACGCGACGTCTTCTCACCGGCGTCCCACTCCTCCTGGCTGGCGGCCCGCATCCCTCGGGCCACCACGGTCCTCGACCCGGAGGCGGCGCACTTCGCCGCGCTGAGCGCGCTGCCGACGGTGCTCCAGTGGTTGATGGCGGACTTCGGATCCGACAGCGCGCCCCCGGTGTGAGTCACACCGCCAGGGGCTCCAGGTCCCGGTAGACCCGGCGGTCCTGGCTCGCCAGCCGCGTGATCCCGTTGTCGTCGCCCAGCAGCAGGCGCAGCTCCCTCAGTGCGTCCTCGTGCAGGGCTTGTGCCTCTTCCTCGTGGCCCAGGGCACCCAGTGTGAGCGCGAAGTTCGTCACCACGGCCAGAGTCTCCGGGTGGTGCGGTCCCAGGACCGTGCGCAGCGAGGCGATGGCTCCCTGCTCCAGTTCTCGCGCCTGCTCCAGGGAGCCCATGTCGGCAAGCACATTCGCGTAGTTGATGCCCGAGAACAGCGTGTGCGGATGATGTTCGCCGAGCACCTCCGTCATCCGCGGCAGCACTTGGAGAAACACGGCCTCGGCTGCCTGCACGTCACCGCAGCCCCAGTGGAAGATGCCGAGGTTGTTGAGCGCGGCCTGGGTGTAGGGGTGAGCCTCGCCCGGCACCTTCATGTACTCCACCAGCGCTTCCTGGGCCACTTGGCGCGCCGCTTCCCTGTCGTCGGCCGCATACAGGTCGGCGGCCATGTTGAGATCACAGGCCAGCGAGTCCGGGTTCGGGGCCTCGTACTGGGCCCGGTACTGCGCTCGGGTCGCCGAAGTCAGCCTGCGCGCGTCCTCGAACTGGCCGGCCCGACGCAGAGACACCGCGAGCGACTTGGCACATGCCAGGGTTCCGGGGAAGCTCTTGCCCAGGATTCGCTTGTGCGCCTCGTACGTCCGGGACAGCAGCGAGACGGACTCGTCGTAGCGGCCGACCTCGCGCAGGTCACGACCGAGTGACGCCGCTGAAGCGAGCGTGTAGATGTGATCGGGCCCGAGGACCTCCATACGGCGGTCGAGGACGTCCTGGTCGAGGGCGCGGGCCTCGCCGTAACGGCCCACCATGCGCAGGGCGAGGGCGAGGTTGTTGGCGGCGCTGAGCGTGCGCGGATGGGATTCGTGGAATATCTGGCTGAATCCGTCGTGCGCGTTGCGGGCCAGTTCCACGGCGTCCCGGTAGTCGCCCAGCGCGGCCAGGTCGCTGGCGAGACTCGAGGTGGTCACATACGTGTGCGGATGGTCCTCGCCGAGCACGGAACGCTGCCGCTCCAGCAGTTCCTCGTCGATCGCCCGCGCCTCGACGTAACGCCCCTGCGAACGTTGGACGTTGGCCAGCTGGCAGCGCAGGTACAGATACTGCACATCGTCCTCGCCCAGCAGATCCTTCCAGTCGGCCAGCAACTCCTCGGCGAGCTGCAGGGCACGCGCGAAGTCACCACGCTTCCAGCGGTAGCGGACCCGGTCGATCATCAGCCGCCGGGTCTCGGGCTCGGCGCTGTTGCGGGCACCCGAGGCGTCCAGATGGGGCCAGATGAGGTCGAACCGGGGCCAGGTCGCCGGGTCGTCGATCGGCTCGTCCTCGTCGGGACGTGCGCCGGCGAGCACGGTGTGTACCACCCGGCGCGTCTCCTCCTGCTGCTCCTCGGTGAGCTGGGAGCGGATGACGGCCTGGACGAGGCGGTGCACCTGGATGCTGGTGCCCATCGAGTCGATCTTGGCGAGCGCGAACCGTCCGATCTCCCGGATGACCCGCCCGAGGACGAGCTTTTCCTGGAGCGCGGGATCGTACGGCTTGAGCGCGTCGATCATCTCCTTGCTGTAGAGCAGTTGGGCGGCGATCGGCTCGGCAGCCATGAAGGCGCACAGCTCCAGGAGGCGGGCCGAGGCAGGTGACCTCTCTCGCAGGCGGGCGATGGAGATGTTCCACGTCGCGGCGACGGGCTGTGGGTAGTCGGCGGGCTGGTTGAGGGCGAGGACGTCGGCCGTCTGGTGGGCGAGCTGCTCCAGATAGTCGTCGATGGGCATGGCTGTCTCGGCCAGCCATGCCGCGGCCTGGGCGACGGCCAGCGGCAGGTCTCCGACGGCTGTCGCCACCCGGTCGGCGTCTTCGGGCGTCAGGCTCCTGGCCCGGCGTATCAGGTGCTCGACGCTCTCCTCGCGGAGGAACACGTCGATGGGCAGCGAAGGCCCCTGCTGGGCCCAGGACTGGTTTCGAGAGGTGATCAGGATGTGCCCGCCGCCGCCTTCGGGGAAGTACGGCTTGAGGTCCTCGGGGTCATCGGCGTTGTCGAAGACCAGAATCCAGCGTCCCGGTGTGCCACGGCCGAGGCGCTGGAGCGCCTCCTGGCAGGCCATGGACATGTCGTCGCCCGCGGGAGCGCCGAGCCGGACGGCGAGTTCGGCGAGGGAGGACACCACATTGTCGCTGTGTTCGGCCGATATCCACCACACCAGGTCGTAGTCCGCCATGAACCGGTGCACGTACTCGTTGGCCAGCTGTGTCTTGCCTACTCCGCCGAGCCCGAACAGCGCCTGTGACTGCGGCAGTGGCAGCACCACGGACATGCTGCCGCCACCCAGCTGGTCGCGCAGCCTCTCCAGGACCATGCTGCGGCCGGTGAAGGCGACGTTGCGCTGGGGCGCGTTCCAGATCCGCGGCACGCTGCCCGGGAAGCGGGGGCCGGCGGGGCCCGGGTCCAGCGGCTGCGCGGGCAGTTCGAGGGCGCGCAGCAGACTGGCGGCACAGTGTGCCTCGTCGAGGCGGTGCAGGTCGACGGGGTTGTACTCCAGGTGCGAGGAGTGCAGCCGTGCGTCGTCGACGCGCAGCGGCACGAACGGCGCCGACGCCCCGCTCACCGAAGTGTCGGTGAGCACCCGCCAGGAGCCCTGAGCGTGACGGGAGTTGAGAAACGGCGTGGAGAGCAGGACGAGGGTGCGGGTCCCGCCGTCCGGACGTTCGAGGGGCGCGGCCGACACATCGCGTAATGTGACGTTGCATCCGGACCGGATGAGGGCGGATTCCGTCCACTCGGCCCACATCCGGTTCTCCGCGACGTAGGCGATGACGACCTCTGCGACCTTGGCGAGCGGCCGGCGCCGTACGTAGGCCTCCTTGCAGCGCAGCCGCACCGGTTCCGGCACGGCGGGCAGCGAGCTGATCTCGCCCTCCGAGATCACTCCGGTGAGCCGCTCGAAGGCGGACAGCAGGGAGTTGGCGAGGCCCTTCTCGTCGCTGACGGTGGCGAGGGTCTCCTCATAGGCGTAATAGGGCCGGTACGGGATCTCGACTGCGCCCCAATAGCGGGTGAGTTCCTCGCCGTTGAGCCCCTTGGGCAGCCCGTCGAACTTGAGCCGGGCCAGGGCGCGGCCGGCGTCGACCTTCTCCTTCTCGCCCTCGTCGATGCGCATGGGAACGGGCAGCACTCGCACGTCGTGCTGGCGATATCCCTCCTCGACACTGCGGGCCACGGCGGCGGCACCCTCGAGCGACTGATCGCTGAGGGTGAAGCAGTCCACGAGGACATCGGGCATCTGCATGGTGCAGATGTCCGCGCTGTCCGACAGACCTGTGCGGCTGTCGATGAGGACGTAGTCGTAGTTGGCCTTCATGTCGTCGCGCAGGGCGTCGAGGAACTGGCCTCCGCCCAGGCGTTCGTAGAAGTTGTCCCACTCGAAGGAGGAGACCGTCGCCGAGTATGCCCGGTCCTGGCGTCCGGCGGAGAGGAAGTCGAGGCTGCCGCCGTCCGGGAAGATCCAGCCGAGCCGCTCGGGGTGGAGCGAGACGGCGTGCTGCTGGACGCGTGCGTAACCGCGGTGCCAGTCGCCGGTGCGCGGCGCCCCGGTCGTGGCGGCCCAGTGGAATTCGGTGATGATGTCGATGACACCCGTGGTGGAGGCCAGCACGTCCGGGTCGAGGAACGGGTGGAAGAAGCGGTGGAGGCCGGGCGCCTCCAGATCCCAGTCCACGGCGAGCACGCGCTTGCCGTTGGCGGCGAGGATCCAGGCCGTGTTGGCCAGCGCCATGGTCCGTCCGGTACCACCTTTGTACGAGTAGAAGGTGATGATGCGTCCGTCAGGAGCCGCGGCCATGCTTCTCCTCCATCGTGGTGTCCCGCGCGTGCGGGAGTGTCGAGGGCGTCGGTCCCGTCAGACGGGGTCTCGGGACGTGCGGCCCGGCAACCGGGTGCGGTGTCGCGTGCTTGAAGAACTGTTTCGTGGCGTGTGCCACGACCTTGGGCAGGACATCGGTGAACGCCGTCAGCGTGGGCACGCCGTTGACGGCGATCCGGCAGTCGGTACGCCGGCCCCGGTCCAGGGTCAGCGGCAGGGTCCGCTCCAGCTTGTCGGTGAGCCGCTTGCCTTCCTCGCTCTGGCACTGCAGGTCGGAGCGATCCCAGGGAACGACGGCGTTGATCCATGGGCGTGTGTTGGTGTCGAAGGCGGAGAGCCTGCGGCACCGCTCCTCGTCGTCGAGCGCCCAGGGGTCGACCAGGAGGATCCCGGGCCGGCCCGGCGGCTTGTCGTCCTCGGGTGAGGCGAGGGGCTCGGGTCCGGTGTCCTCGTCGTCGAAGGATGCCACGGTGACCCGGTAGTCAAGGGAGCGGATGAGTTCTTCGGCCAGACCGGGCAGGGCTCTGGCGGATTCCTCCGGATAGGGGTTCCAGTCATGGGGATGCTCGCCGTAGGGGCGACGGTCGCGGTGCTCCGGAATGGTGTGGAGGGTGGGTGCGGCGACGGTGAGATGGATGCTCCGAGGACCCTCGCCGCGCGGTTTGAACGCGCTGGGCGTGTTCTCGTAGCGGCGCGGCTGACAGGAGGGCAGCGGAGAGTCGTGGGCGACCTGGACGATGCGCCGGGCCAACTGCATCACGGTTTCCTCGTACTCGTCGCGCAGCCGGTTCAGCTTGATGAGGCTGTAGATCCCCTCGTCCGCGTAGCGCGCTCCGAAGGCAGCGTGGTCGACGTGGATGTGCCGCACGGACTCCGGGAGCTGGTCGTAGCCCACATGCGCCCACAGGGCCGGGACGATGGCGGGAAGGTTGCCGGCGCCGGCGGCCCGGGCGCGTAGTATCCGCTCGTTGAAGGCATACCACTCACGGCCGCACATCTCGCTTGTGAAGTACCGCGGCGAGAACAGCGGTACGAAGACCCGGCAGATCGCGAGATGTTCGGCTAGTTTCTCGGGCCAGCCGTCTCCGGAGTGCATCTCCCGGTCCATGAACCCGGCCGACGCGCCGGCGGGCAGGTCGGTGAGGTGCATGATGTTGTCGCACAGGTCCTTGTAGAGGACGTAGACCCAGTGATCGGGGTCGCCGCGGCTCGGGCCCCATGCCGGTGTGTGGGCGTAACTCAGGAAGAAGTAGGGCCTGGTGTCGGACAGCCAGCCCCGGCCCGAGTAATCCACACGACCCCCCGCCTGCCGGCCGGTTCGCTCACCGACGGCATGTCGTCCCTCCAGCGGGCGCTGCTCTCACCGTCCCACCGGGAGTAATCAAATGTGCCTGACGAGGCCCTGATAAGCGGGGCTTCTTTCGGGCCATTCATCGCCGAATTTCGGTCAACGCGCGTCGCGCGTGGTCGACTGCCGACCGCATGGCGAACACCATGACGGGCTTCTCCGCCACCGTGTCGACGGAGAGCAGCTCACCCGGGAGGGTCGCCCCGACCTCGGCGAAGTCCGCGTCGTTCAGCGTGAGGTCCTCGTAGGTGATCCAGTTGCCCTTGTCCTGGACCACACAGCGGTACAGTCGCGACGGCGGTGGCGGGACCATCCGGTACTCGGCCAGATGGAAGGCGCTGCATACGCCGAACCCCACGCGGAGCAGGAGCACTTGGGCGTCGGCTTCGTACATCCGGGCCAGGGGCGAGCGCTCCCCGAGATGGCAGTGGGGGTGGTGGTCCGCCATCAGTTCGCGGGCACGAGCGCCGAGCGCGGCGAAGGAGGTCTGCGGATGTGCGCTGCGTACAGCGCCGGGCGTGGTCCGTACGCATTCGGCGAGCACACCCATCGACGGACATGGGGTCGTGTCCGGCAGGAAGGGGGGCATGGACTCCCGGAACGCAACGACGTCCCGGTCCGTCATGCCGGCGACGAGCGCCTGGTGGGCGGTGGAGGTGTCGGAGTTCTCGGGGGTGAAGGCGGGAACGACAAGTGTGCCGTGCGGTCCGACTGCCTTGCGCAGGGCGTGCAGGACTTCGCGGTCGCGCAGCCCGCTGCCCCGCAAGGAGGAATGCACCATGAGTACACCTCCGCGCCGAATGCCCAACCGGGTCAAGGAACGCGTGAGTCGGTCTCTCTCAGGCATGAGGGACCGTCTCCCGTCCGGGGCCGGTCACCCGATCAGGGGCGGCTGGAAGGATCCGTCGCCTCAGGCCGGGCAGTTCGCGTGCGAACTCCTCCGGGGAGAAGTCGACGGCGAGGCCCAGCGCCGCGTAGCCGTGACTGCCGAGCCGTAGTCCGGCGCCCGGCGCGAGCGGTGTGACGGTCGTGACGTCCAGCATGTCGCCGTCGTCGAGCCGGCCGGGCCTATGGGCCTCCAACAGGCCGAAGGCCGCTCGCACCCGTTCGCGAAACGCGTCGAGGTCCGCGGGTGCCAGCGGAGGGGCCACGGGAACGGAGTAGGAGTCGCGGCGCAACGGATCGGCGTCGTCCACGAGCAAGGACGTGCCGTCGGCGAGTTCGACGCTCCCCAGGGGGCGCCATCTTCCGGGCTCCGTGTCCGTCTCACTGCGGATTTGGAAACCTTCATCGGTCACCGTGAGTTCGACGCGGCCGGGCTCGGGGAGCGTCACGGTCCCGAGCGTGGGGAGGTGCAGTTCGCGGTGGGGCTGGTCCCAGGAGAGCGTAGCGGCCGTTCCCGCTCGTACGGCCGCGGCCGCCGTGAGCGCCATGAGCAGGGCGTTTCCACCGGGAAGCAGCCAAAGACTGCTGAGGACGGACAGGAGATAGGGATGGCCGAGGACCGCGTCGACATGTGGGCGGCTCCGCTCGTCGGCGTCCAACCGGGCCAGCAGGCGCCAAGCCTCCTCGCCGCCGGGAAGGGCGACGAGCCGCTCGAGCTGACCGGTGATCAGGCGTCGGCTCAATTCGACGTACGAGAACCGCAACTCACCGCCCCTTCGGACGGCGGCTGCTTTGCTCTCGACCCGTTCGGTCACTCCTTCGATGAAGGCGCGCAGGTCCTCGCAGAACACGGACGGGTTGTCGAATCCGCGGCTGCTGCTGTATCGGTGCGCGTAGAGGCCGCCGCCGCAGGACTCGACGACCGGACACGCCCGACAGGTGTCGCTCACCCCGTCGATGCCGAGCTGCCGTTTCCGTACGCCGGGGTGATCCGCCAACTCCGCGAAGCTGTGCTGGAGGACGTCGTAGCCGGTTTCCGCCGCGCCGTCGTAGGCCGTCTTGAGGGAGTCTGCCTGTTCGAATGTGCCGTCGGTTTCCACAACCGCGAGATCGGACGGGGCGAGTCCCAGTGCCTCGGTCAGACTGGGTCCGCCGCCCAGGGTGCTGAGCACGGACTCGAAGATCCGCACCGGTACCTTTCGGCCCTGCTGTTCCCAGCGATCGAACACGGCCAACAGCCAGTCGGCGTAGGGCGTCGGCGATCCGTCGGTTCGAGGAGGTGGATTGTCCCAAGTGGAATGGGGGAGCAGGTAGTCGATACGTGGTGGATCGAGCGCGGTCAGGGCGTCGTGCACGGCGACGGGGTCGTTCTCCACGTCCACGGTGCACAGCAGCCCGGCGAACAGGTGCCGGTTCTCCGGGGTCCGTAGCAACTCGACGGCTCGCAGGACCCGGTCATAACTGCTGCGGCCTCTGCGGTCCAGGCGATGGCGGTCATTCGCGGCACGGTCTCCGTCCAGGGAGATGCCGACCTTGACGTCGAACTCCCGGAAGACCTCGAGGTGGCGCGGTCCCAGCTGCACGCCGTTGGTGTGAATGCGCAGATCGAGTGCGGTCACAGGGGCGAGAGCCGTGGTGAGCGCTTCGCAGATGCCGCGTAACCGGAGGGGGCCAACGAGAAGGGGCTCCCCGCCGTGCAGGATCACCGAGACGGTGGCAAGTTCGCGTTCCTTGGCGTAGGTGGCGAGACTGTGAGCGACCTGCCTGACGGTGTCCTGAGAGATGATCTTGGGGCGCCGGGTCCAGCTCTGGTCGGCGTGTTCGTAGACGTAGCAGTGATCGCACGCCAGGTCACATCTGGAATGGACCTTGAGGACCAGTTGCTGTAATGCGGGCGCAGTCGTCACTGCTCGCACCTTAGTCGGTTCGAAAGGCTGGGCCGAGCCAACCCGCTAGTGCAAAAGGCGCGTTGGTGACCCGCTTGGCGGTGCGGGTGTACTCCCGCGCACGGAGAACGTGAGGACGCACCCAGCCCTTCGGCTGCGTAGTCAGATCGACGAGTTGAAGGTGGCGGTCTTCACCGGGGTGTCCCGCCGGTCCGCCGACCGGGCGGTGGCCTCGCGGTGCGCGGTGGCAGAGAGCGGGGTGTGCTGCTTCGGCTCCCTGCGGGAGATGGGGGTACCGCTCGTTTTTACCTGAAGGATCATGACGGCCTCGTTCTGTTCTGTGCGTCGAACGCGCGGGAGGTGAACCGGCGGCCTCCCGTCACAGAGGTCGCTGCCACAGGGTTGCTGCGCATGAGTTCGACTTTTGGGACTTGAGACAGCCCGACCCCAGCTGAGGGTCTGTTAGGCGAAACATACACCAGGCGCGATGCATCGGCCCTTCAGAAGTCCATTCACGGGCCTGGAACTCCCTCGGTCGGTGCCGCCAAGATGGAGGCCGTCGACCACGCGAGGTGCCATCGTGAGGGGTACGGGACCGAGCACGACCATAGGCGATGCGGACTTACCACCGCTTTTTCTGGACAATGACCGGCGTGCGTTGGCCCGTCAGAGTGAATCGATCCGCGCCGTCCGCACCCAGCTGATCGTTCTGCTGCTCGCCACGGCGGCCGCCGCACTGGCGGAGCACCTGCACAGTCAAATCGCCTCGGGGTGTGCCGCCGTGCTGTATGCCCTGACGACCGTCATCGGAGTGCACACCTCGCGCCGCCGCGCGCGTGCCCACTGGCAGGCCCACCGGGCGGCTGCAGAGACCCTCAAATCCCTCGCCTGGCAGTACATGGTCCACGGAGGCCCCTTCCACTCCCGGGTCGCGAATCCCGAGGGGCTGTTCACCGACCGCTTGGAGGAGCGGCTGCGCGAGCTCCGGAAGCTGGGCTGGAGGGACTCCCGGGACGGCGCGTACAGAGATGGGCAGATCACGTCCCGGATGCGCGCGGTGCGCGCCAAATCGTTCGAGGCACGACGGGACATCTACCTGCGGGACCGGGTTCTGGAGCAGTTGATCTGGTACGGCAACCGGGCGTCCCAGGCCCATCGCGCGTCGGTGCGCTGGTCCTCGGTCACGGCCTCACTGACGTCCCTCGCGCTGCTCGCGGCCACGCTCAGGGCCTTCGGCGTGATCGGGAACTGGGACTTCGCGGGTCTGCTCAGCGCGAGTGCCGCGGCTGGCGTGGCCTGGCAGGAGGTGCGTCGGCATCGTCCGCTGACGTATGCCCATTCGCTCATCGAGCAGGACCTCGACACCCTGCGGGTCGTGATGGGTACGACGGTCACCGAGGAGGGATGGGCCGAGGCGGTCGCCGAAGCCGAGCGGCTGGTCAGTCCGCAGCACACGGACTGGCTGGTGCGATTCGGATCCTGAATCCTGCCGTCCGGTGCCGTGGGGTCAGCGTCGAAGGACGCCTGGGCTCCACAGCACGGTCACCGGTACTCCCGCTCTGCGTGCGTACGCAACCACATCGGCGGTGCCACCCAGGCCGCGTGCGGGGCAGCCGTCCCAGACGGCGATCAGGAGGTCCGCGTGGTCCACGATCCAGCGGCCTGCCGCGTAGTACGCCTCCTCGTGGGTGGATTCCCTCGGCAGATCGACGCGTGCCGCACAGCACTCCAGCAGTCGTCGGTACGACACCTGGACCTCGGCGTCCCCGAGATGGGCCTCGTAGTCCATGCCCGGGATCACGGCCGTGACCGGTACGCCGTTGGCCAGGGCGATGTCGGCGAAGAGCTGGTCCGCGCCCGCCGCCAGGCTGCTGAGGGCCTCCAGGCGTCCCTCGGCGCTGAGTTGCCGGCGCATGCCGGACAGTACGGACGGCAGGACGGCGGCCGGGATCGACCTGTGGCCGGTGACGCCGATGCGGGTGACGCGGGTCCGGGTGGAGGAACGGGGGGACGGAGGAGTCCGGGGCGCGACGGTGAACCCTGCGGCGGTGTGCCGAGGGGTGGTGGCGCGTCGCGCGGCGGCGTCGGTCGTACCGGTTCCAGTCACGGATACGTCCTCCCCATCGCCGTACGTGAGCACACCCCGGTGCGCAGGGCGCATGGCGGCAGGCCCGGCGCAGGGCCGGGCGCATGTACGGGGCGTCTTCGGGGCCGGGGTGCCGCGGACGGGCCCGGCCCCTGACGACGTCAGGCCGCCAGCGGATTCAGTACCAGCGGCTGGATTCTGCCCTCGAGCATCGCGCCCAGGCCCTGGACCGCGCAGATGTCCGGGCGTTCGGCGATGTGCACGGGCATGCCGGTCGCCTGGCGGAGCATCTGGTCCAGGCCCGGCAGCAGGGCGCTGCCGCCGACCATCATGATCCCCCGGTCCGCCAGGTCGGCCACCAGGTCGGGCGGGCAGTCCCGGAGCACCTTGCCGATGCCGTCGAGGACGGCGGTCAGCGGGGTCTGGATGGCGATCCGCACGGCGGCGGTGTCGACCAGCACCGAACGGGCGAGACCGGTCGCCACGTCCCGGCCCTGGATCTCGGTGGCCGCGGGTCCGTGCGGGGTCAGCCCGTTGCCGGAGAGGGCGACCTGCAGCGGCCGTACCGACTGACTCGGCAGCATCAACGCGTGTTCGTGGCGCAGGTGCTGCACGATCGCGTGGTCGACCGCCTCGCCGCCCACCGGGACCCGCTCGGCCGTGACGATGTTGCCCAGCGACAGAACGGCGATCTGGGTGGCGGCCGCACCGCACACCATGATCATGGAAGCCTCGGCCTGCTCGACGGGCAGGCCGCAGCCGACGGCGGCCGCCACGAGCGTGTCCACGAGCTCCACCCTCCGGGCCCCCAGTCCGACGAGGGTCTCGATGGCCGCGCGCTGGGCCAGCGGGTCCGCGTCGTGCGGGGTGCAGGCGGCGGCCCGCAGCCGGGGCTTGCGGCGCAGTTTGCGGCGCAGCCTCTCGCCGAGCAGATGGCGCAGCATGCGCTGGGCCATCTCGATGTCCACGACCGTGCCGCCGGAGACGGGCCGTACCACCCGGATGTACGAAGGCGTGCGTCCCGTCATCTTCTCGGCGAGTTCACCGACCGCTATCAGCGCACCGTTCCGCGTGTTGACGGCGGCAGCGCTGGGCTGATCCACCACCAGCCCGGCACCCTTGACGTACACACGGGTCCGGGCCGCCCCCAGGTCGACGGCGAAATGGCAACGGCGCAGCTGGTCCAGACTCACGGTCATGGCGGTACCTTCCGAAACAGGCCGCGGGTGGCCGCCGGGCGGCGGGCCTCTCCTCCCCCATCGTGTGCCGCGGGCGGGGACCGCGCCTCTCGAGGTGGGCCGGGCGGGGCGGCTCCGGGCGAGTGATCTCGGGCGCGCCGGGTGCCCCGGAAGTCCGTGTGCCGGCCGGGCCGTGCCGGGCCGCGAGGGCGCCGCGCGCGCGGCGCCCGCCGGGGCGGAGCGGGCCCGGGAGATCATCCGGCCGGCGCGGTGTCTCCGCCGACGATCCCGCGTACGACCCCCAGGGCCACCAGGTCCTGGGGGCGCAGCCGGAGCTGGTCCGCCGTGGCCCGCACCTCGTGCGCCGGGCGCTTGAGTATCGCGGCGGCGAGCTCCGGCGCGATGACGGAGAAGTAGCTGTCGGGGGTGACCCAGGTGTTGCCGGGTGCGGCCGGTGCCAGGGCGCCGCCGGAGCCGCCCTCGCCGATCACCAGCGTCGTGAGCGGCGTACGGGCGGTGGCGACCGCGGCGAACAGGTCCGCGATGGCGGTGCCCGCGCCGTGCCGCTCGGCCTCCGCGTCGTTGGCGGCGCCCGGTGTGTCCACCAGCGTCAGCACGGGGATCGACAGCGCGTCCGCCAGCCGGATCAGCCGGGCGGCCGTGCGGTATCCCGCGGGGCGGGTCGCGGTGCCGGTCTGTGCGGCGTAGGCGATCGTACGGCCGTCGTGGGAGCCGAAACCGCACAGCATGCCCTCGTCGCGGCCACCGCAGCGGTCGCCGCCGAGGGCCACCCGCCGGGTGAAGTAGGCGTCCAGGTAGGCCTGCGCCCGTGGCCGGAGGGGGTCGCGGGCGCGCCGGACGGCGTCCCAGCCGGTCGCCGGGAGGTCCACCCGGCCGAGCGCCCCGGGCACCGGGGCGGGGTCGGACGACGACGCGGTGAGCAGACCGAGCCATCGGCCCACCGTGTCCCGCAGTTCCTCGGGCCGTACGAGGGCGTCGACCGTGCCCGCCGCCAGCTGCGCCTGCGCCGTGTACGCCGCCGGGTCCGCGTCCGCAGGGCGCACCCGGGAGCCGGCGAACCCCACCTGGACGTCCGGCAGGGCCAGCACCACGTCGGCGCCCGCGCCCAGCGTGGCCCAGCCGCCGCCGGTCGTCGGGTCCCGCAGGACGGAGAGCTGTGGCAGGCCGGCGGCGCGGGTGAGCGCCGACTGCCGGGCAACGCGCTGGAGCTGGGTGAGCGCGAGCATGCCCTCCTGCATCCGGCTGCCGCCGGTCGCGACCAGCGAGACGACCGGGAGCCGGTGCTCACGGGCGTGGAGGTGCGCCGCCTCCAGCCGGTCGCCGGTGCGCTCGCCGAGGGAGCCGCCGAGGAAGCCGAACTCGAACGCGATCAGCACGGCCGGGGTGCCGCCGACGGTCGCGTGTCCGCAGACCACGGACTCGTCCTCGCCGGTGCGGGCGGCGGCGCGGGCACGCGAGGCGTCGTAGCCGGCCCACTCCAGCGGGCCGTCGGGCCAGGAGGTCCCGGCCGGGTGGGGGAGTTCGGCGAAGTCGTCGGTGAGGAGGGCGAGGGCCTGCCGTGCGGTCGGGCGGTCAGGCATCGCCCAGCACCCGCTTCATGATCTTCCCCATGTCGTTGCGGGGCAGGGCGTCGAGGTAGTGCACGACGCGTGGGCGCTTGTGCGGGGCGAGCCGCCGCGCCACATGGTCGGCCAACTCCTCCGCGCCGGGCGGGTCACCGGCGTCCGCCGGCACCACCCATGCGACGATCCGCTCGCCGAGGTCCTCGTCGGGCTCCCCGGTGACGGCCGCCTCCCGCACCCCCGGGTGCTCCAGCAGCGCGTTCTCGATCTCGCCCGCACCGATCTTGTAGCCGCCGCTCTTGATGAGGTCGGTGGCCTTGCGGCCCACGATGCGCACGTACCCGTCGGCCTCGCGGACCGCCATGTCGCCGGTGCGGAACCAGCCGTCGGCGGTGAACGCCGCGGTGGTGGCGTCGGGACGGTTGAGGTACTCGGTGAACAGGTTCGGGCCGCGGACCTGGATCTCGCCCACCGTCTCCCCGTCGTCACCCGCGATGGGCGAGCCGTCCTCCTCGACGAGCCGCAGCTCCACACCGGGCAGCGGCACGCCGACCGTGCCCGGGCGCGCCTCCCCGTCGGCGCGCACGCTCGTGTTCATCAGGGTCTCCGTCATCCCGTACCGCTCGACGACCCGGCGGCCGGTCGCGGCGGCGATCCGCGCGTGGTCGTGCACCGGCAGCGCGGCGGACCCGGAGACCAGCAGCCGGGCCCGGCCCAGCGCCTCGGCGAGGGCGGGGTCGCCCGGCAGCGTCTCCGCGATCCGGTGGTACATCGTCGGTACCCCGAACAGCATGGTCGCGCCCGCGCCCAGCTCGCGCGCCACACCCGCGGTGCTGAAGCGGCCCAGGTGCCGCACGGATCCGCCGCGCCGCAGCGGGCCGAGCACACCGAGCACCAGACCGTGCACATGGAACAGGGGCAGCCCCTGCACCAGCACGTCGTCCCCGGTCCACTCCCAGGCGTCCGCGAGCGCGTCGAGGGTGGCGGCCACGGCACGGCGGGGGATGACGGCGCCCTTGGGCGGTCCGGTGGTTCCGGAGGTGTACACGACGAGGGCCGGGCTCTCCTCGTCCACCTCGGCGGGCGCGTACGCGCCGGAGCCGTGCACATCGACCGTCATGCGCTCCAACGCGCCCACCGGTGGGGGGAGTTCGTCGCCCGGAGCGGTCAGCACCATGGACGGGACACTGTCCGAAAGGATGTGTCCCAGCTCCTTCTCCCCGGACTTCGAGTTGAGCGGTACGACGGGCACACCGGCGGTCAGCGCGGCCACCACCGCGACGGCGGTCTCCAAGGACGGCGTGGCCCACACGGCCACCCTTCCCGCACCGCCGATCCGCCCGGCGAGCGCGCCGGCCGCCGCGGCAAGCTCCGCGTACGTCAGGGCCCGCTCACCGAAGCGCAGGGCGGGCCGCCGCCCGGCCGAGGGCTCGGTCAGGGCCGGAAAGAGGGAGGACACGCGGGGTACTCCTGGGCTCGAAGCGGACGTACGGACTCAAGGACCGTTCCTACATCACGGCGGGCGAAAACCCTTCCCCGCGGTGACGGACGCCTCATCCCACCACGGCAGGTACCGGTCCGCGCATGCCTGCGACCGTGCCCTGCCCGGGGCCCGCCGCTGTTCGACCGATGCGCGGCCGGTCGACGTGGCGGATCTCGGCGCACCCCGCCCCTGCGGCCGTTCCCCGTTCCGTCGACGGCTGCCGTGGCTTCACCGAAGGTGAAGGTCAACAAGGTTGTGGCGGTTCCCCGGCCCGTTGTTAACCTGCGCTCAGCAGCCGCCGTAAGAACAGGAGTGCAGACGTGCCCCGCTCCGCAGCCCGAGTCGCACTGGTCACGTGCCGCCCCCGGCCGGAGGTCTCGGTCGACCGGGATCTGCCGGGACTTGTGGCGGAGTTGAGGGCGGCCGGTGCCGCCGCCGACGCCGTGTACTGGGACGACCCCGACATCGACTGGGCGGCCTACGACCTGGCCGTGATCCGCTCCACCTGGGACTACAGCTGGCGCGCGGCGGAGTTCACGGCGTGGGCCGAGCGCTGTGCGAGGGCCACACGGCTGGCCAATCCGGTGGAGGTCGTGCGCTGGAACACCGACAAGCGGTACCTCGGAGACCTTGCCGCGGCAGGCGTACCCGTCGTCCCCACGCGGTACCTCGCCCCCGGCGAGCCCCTCGACCTGCCCGAGGACCACGAGTACGTCGTCAAGCCCACCTCGGGCGCGGGCGCCCGCTACGCCGCCCGGTACACCCCGGCGGAGCGGGCCACCGCCGTGCGCCAGCTCGAGCGGATGCACGCGGAGGGGTTCACCGCGATGGTGCAGCCCTATGTGAAGAACATCGACGTCAGCGGAGAGCGGGCGCTGCAGTTCTTCGGCGGGCGGTTGCTGCACGCCAGCCGGAAGGGGGCCGTTCTCGCGCCCGGAACGCCGTACGACGAGAAGAAGGTGGCCCACCCCCGCCTGGAGGCCTGGACCCCGGCCCCGGAGGAGCTGGCCGTCGCCGAGCGGGCCCTGGCGGCGATACCGGGCTCCGAGGAACTCCTCTACGCCCGGGTCGACCTCGTCGACGGCGCGGACGGCGGTCCGTGTGTGATGGAGCTGGAGCTGGTCGAGCCCAACCTGTTCCTCGACCTGCATGCGGGGTCGCTGCCGACGGTGGTGGAGGCCGTCCTCACGGCCGCCCGCTGACGCCCGTCCGCTGCAACAGCCCCCAGGTGAACTCCGCGGCGACGTCGCGCCGCTCGCCCGAGGCGTCCGGCGCGGTGAAGGCCAGACCCCAGCGGGTGGGGGCCGTGCCCTCCAACGGGCGGGCCGGGGCGAAGGCGCGCGCCACCTCGTCGACCGTGCAGGACCAGGGGGTGAGGTCCTCCAGGGTCTCCAGCTTCGGGCCGGGCGCGCCCGGCGCCCGTACCAGCCACTCGTTCCACACCACCCCGTTCGGCGCCACCAGGATCTCGAAGCGCAGATCCGGCCAGAGCGGGACAGGCCAGAGCATCGCCCGGCAGTCCAGGTCGCCGACCCTGCGGGCCTGTGTCGACTCGGGTTCGCCGAGGACGGAGCGGTAACGGGAGGCGGCGGCCCGGGCGCGCGGGGAGTGCAGCATCGCCTGCCAGCGCCGGTTCGCCTCGCGCATGTCGGCGATCGAGACCCCCAGTTCGTGGCGGGCGTTCTCGACGAGGTCCGGGTTGTGGTCGGCCATGCGGCGCAGCAGGACCAGCTGGAAGTCGACGGGTGTGAAGGGGTCGGTGGGGCGCTTCGCGGGCGGCATGCACACCATCCTCGCCCACGGTCACGGCACCGGGACGGCGACCGCCCCTCGGGACCGGGCCCCCGGGACGTCACCTGGACCGGGCCATTGCCCGGCCCAGTCCACTGTGATTAGCCTGTGTTCGCCATGCCGATCGCCGGTTGAAATTTCGAACGCAAGGGAGGGGGCCGGTCGTGGGACGCCTTGTACCTGCCGTGACCCGGGCTCTCGACATATTGGAGCTCTTCCTGGACGGGGACGGGACGCTCTCCGCCCCCGACATCGTGCGCAGGCTCCAGCTGCCCCGTACCACCGTGCACGAGCTGGTCACCACGCTCGCCGCACGCTCCTACATCGTCCAGGTGCCGGGGCAACCGGGACGCTACCGGCTCGGAGTGCGGCCCTACCAGCTCGGCAGCCGCTACGCCGAGCAGCTGGACCTCGCCGCCGAGGGCCAGCACGTCGCCCGGTCCGTCGCCGAGACCTGCGACGAGACCGTGCACGTGGCGATCCTCGAGGGCACCGACGTCATCTACATCGCCAAGGTCGACTCCACGCACGCCGTGCGGATGGTGTCGGCGGCGGGCCGCCGGCTGCCGGCCCACTGCACCTCCGTCGGCAAGATGCTCCTCGCCTCCCTCCCGGCGGAGGAACTGGCCGCCCGCATCCCCGACGGCGCGGAACTCGTCGCGATGACCCCCAACAGCATCACCGACCCGGCGGTCCTGCGCACGGTGCTGGACGAGATCCGGGGACGCGGTCTCGCCGTCGAGACCCGCGAGTCCAACCCCGACGTCAGCTGCGTCGCCGCGCCGGTGCGCGACCGCGCCGGACAGGTCGTCGCCGCGCTCTCGATCTCCGTACCGATGATCCGCTGGAGCGACGAGCGCCGTGCCGAGCTCGAACAGCTCGCCGCGAAGGGCGCCGCGGAGCTCTCCGAGAGGCTCGGCCACAGGGGTGCCGCATGACGGGCTACGAGGTCGCCGTACGGGCCGAGGCGGCCCTGGGCGAGGGGCCGACATGGGACACCGGCGCACAGCGGCTGATATGGATCGACATCCTGGGCTCACGGGTGCACACCTATGATCCCGCCTCGGGACGCCGCACGGTCATGGCCACGGAGCAGCACGTGGGAGCCGCCAAGCCGCGTGCCGGCGGCGGTCTGGTGGTGAACCTCCGCGACGGAGTCGGCCTGTACGGGCCCGGCGGCAGCGACTTCCGCTGGCTGCACCGCGAGGTCGTCCCGGGCCGCCGCGCCAACGACGCGGCCGTCGCCGCTGACGGATCACTGTGGGCGGGCACCATGCGGTACGACGAGGCACCCGGCGGTGGCACGCTGTCCCGGATCACAGCCGACGGCGAGGTCCTGACGGTGCTGGACGACGTCGCCGTCAGCAACGGCACGGGCTGGAGCCCCGACGGCCGGCTGATGTACTACATCGACTCGCCGACCCGGCGGGTCGACGTCCTCGATGTGCGCGACGACGGGCTCCCGGCAGGCCGGCGCCCGCTGGCCCACGTCGACCGCGGCTTCCCCGACGGGCTCGCCGTCGACGCCGACGGCTGTGTCTGGGTCGCCCTGTGGGACGGCGGCGCGGTACACCGCTACACCCCCTCCGGCGTGCTGGACCGCGTCCTCGAGCTGCCCGTCCGCCGTCCGACCGCGTGTGTGTTCGGCGGGCCGGACCTGGCCGACCTGTACATCACCACCGCCCGTACGGGGCTGGACGCACCGCATCCGCTCTCCGGTTCGGTGCTCGTCGTGCCGGGCGCCGGAAAGGGCCTGCCGCAGCCCGCGTTCGCCGGCTGACCCCTCGTCGGGGGCCCCGGCCCGCCGGGCAGGGGCCCCCGCTCTCGTCAGTGCGCGGCGCGGGGGGAGTCCACCAGCGCCACCGGGACTCCTCCCGCCGCCTTGCCGAGCAGCGTCAGCCGTACTCCTCCGGGTCCCGCCGGCGTGGTCCCGTCGGAGAGGACCGCCAGGGCCAGCGTGTTCTCCCCACGGGTGTTCAGCACCCCGTTCGGCAGGACGAACGTGTGCTGCGGGCCCACGTCGTTGATGTACTGGCCCATGTTCCAGCCGTTGAGGAAGACCTGCACCCGGTAGGCGCGGGACGGGTCGTCGGTGAGCGTCAGCCCGATCGACGCGTCCGTTCCCGGATCGACGGCAGGCCGGAAGGTGGTCCGGTACCAGACGACGCCCTGCCGCCGCTCGCCCCGCGGCAGTTCGGCGGGCTCCCAGCCGCCGTCCGCGAATCCGGGCAGATGCCAGCCGTGCCGCTCCCCGTACAGCCCGCCGTTGTTGATCGGTCCGCGCACGGGATCGGGCGCGGTCTCGCCCTGGATCCGCCATCTCACCCGCGGTGTCGCACCGTCGAAGGCCACCGAGACGAGCCCGCGTCCCGCCTTGTGGGTGTCGTCGGCCCGTCCGTCCTGGTCGTGCTGCATCCGGCGGACGAGGACGGAGAGGACATGGGGTCCCTTCCCCGGTGCGACCGGGAACGCGGCCGTCGCCGACCACGTGCCCTTCCGGACCGTCGCCTTGTCCGGCACGGGCATCCGGTGCGTGCCCAGGGGCCTGCCGTCCAGCCACGCCATCAGCAGGCCCTGGGTGCCGGTGACATACGAGAACGACACCGCTGAGGCGCCGGCCGCGTCCTCGAAGCGGCCCCGGTACCAGACGTCGCCGTAGTGGAAGCCGTAGTCGTCGGCGAACAGGACGGGTCCCGGCGCCGGCACAGGAGTCGTACTGGAGGAGGTGGTCCGGTCGGCCGTCCGCCACGCCGAGTCGTCGAAGCCGGGTGCCGACTCGGGGTTCTCGACGCGGCGGCGCCACCCGGTCAGCGCGGGCAGCCGGACCGGTCCCGCGCCGGGCAGCCGGTGCGTGGCACGCAGGCTGCCCGAGCGGGTGGTGTGCGTGGGCACGCGCCGCCCGTTCCAGACGACCTCCGTCACACCGCGCGGCAGCCACGCCTCCAGGTCCGCCTCCTCGACCGTGTCGCCGCCCAGCTGCGCGGTCGTACCGCTCAGACCGGCCGTGCGCAGCAGCTCGGGTCCGTACACCAGGACCGAACCCGACGGGGTGTCATGACGCCACAGCCGCACGGAGGTTGTGTCGTCGGCGAGCAGGAGAAGCAGCGGTCGTGGTACCCCTCCGCCGTCCACCAGCACCCGGACCAGCCCGCCGAGCCGGGCCTGCACGTGCAGCGCGCCGTTCCGGTACTCGCAGCGGGCCTCCCCCTCGAGCACGGTGAAGACCGGTTCGGCCGCGGCCTCCACGACGGTCTCCGTCGTTTCGCCCGTGCGGCCCGTGAACACCACGACGTCCTGGCGGCCCGCGGTCAGGCGCAGCATCGGCTGGGCGGTGGAGTGGCGCAGCGTGCGCTGTCCCAGGGAGATCCCGGTGGCCAGCAGCCGGGCGTCGAGGCCGGGGACGGGCACCCGTACGGTCGTCCCGGCCAGCGGGACGGCGGCGACACGTTCGTCGGGCGTGTCGTTGCGCAGCACGTGGACGTGCGCCCGTGTCCTCCGGTTGACGAGGTGGTACGCCCTGAGCCCAGGGCCGCCGCCGACGTCGAGGTCCTCCGCACGGTCCAGCTCGGCCAACTCGGGCACGCTGTCCAGCAGATGACCGAGCTGGTGCATCGGGACCAGCTTGGCGGTGGGCCGGCGGGCCTCGTCGAGGGCGGCCCCGTAGTCGTACGACGTGTAGACGACCGGTGCGGGCAGCCAGCCCCAGGAGGTGCCGCCGAAGGTCATATAGACATTGTGGATCGTGATGCCGTTGGCGAGGTTGGTCAGGTAGAAGCGCCGCTCGTACGCCGCGTCCCGGGTACGGCGCGACTCGGCGTACCCCTTGCCGTCGAACTCGGCTCCGCCCCAGGGATCGAACCAGCCGCCCCCGAACTCGGCCAGGAATCCCGGGGTGCCCGGGCTCGCGGACGCCCCGCCCTTGGTCCCGCCCGGGCCGAAGTACCCCCAGTCCGGCGGGGTCCGGAACGGCGAGGGGTAGCCGTCGAAGGCATAGAGCCAGTGCCCGCTCTCACCGCCGGTGTCGAAGGTGCCGGGCGCCCAGTCCCCGTTCCTGCCCTTGTCGTTGTGGAAGAGCGGCACGTCGACGCCGTCGGCGCGGACCTTGCGGTACAGATGGGCCATGTAGTCGCGGCCGGCCGCCTCGGTGACGTGGTCCGCGTACTCGTTCTCCAGTTGGTACAGCACGACCGTGCCGGTTCCGGCGGTGTACTGGTGACGCACCGCGATCCGGTTCACGGCGGT
Organism: Streptomyces sp. NRRL F-5122; assembly: GCF_001507435.1. GTDB lineage: Bacteria > Actinomycetota > Actinomycetes > Streptomycetales > Streptomycetaceae > Streptomyces > Streptomyces lannensis. Next base: position 93,900 of record NZ_LMWH01000254.1, on the reverse strand, counting down.
CAGCCACTCGTCCACGTACGTCAGGTAGGTCGGATCGGAGGTGCGGGCCCTGCCCTTCGTGGCGGTCAGCCAGCCGGGGAAACCGCCCGCGTCCACCTCGGCGTTGATGTACGGGCCGGGGCGCAGGATCACATAGAGGCCCACCTCGGCTGCCGTGCGCAGGAACAGGTCGAGGTCGCGCACGCCCGTGAAGTCGTAGGAGCCGGGGGCCGGAGAGTGGTAGTTCCAGGAGACGTAGACACTGACCGTGTTGTAGCCGTGGGCGCGCATCTTCTGCAGGACGTCCCGCCACAGCGAGGGACTCGGCAGCCGGAAGGGGTGGACCTCGCCGGACCACAGCACGACCCGTCCGCCGTCGACGATCATCGAGTATCTGTCGAAGCCCACCGTGTGACGCCGTCCGTCCGCACGCGGCGGCCCGGGGGCGGGGCCGGTGGGCCCTGTCGCGGCGATGCAATGCCCGGCGCTCGCACCGAGCGCCAGCTCGAGCGCGGCGGTTCCGACGATCGCGCTGAAGGCGCGTCTGCTCAACACCAAGGCGGTCTCCTCAGGGTCGCGGATGCCGTCATTGTCACCGGTGCCCGGCACCAGGACGGCCCATGAGGGACCCGCAACGGACGGATTACGCGGTACGGGCGGTACGAGGGCTTCGCGCACACGTGGGTCCGGGGAACGCGCCGCGGGGGCAACGGGGGCCACGCGTCCGCCCGTTCCCCCGATACGGGCGGACGGCCGCCGACGGTCCTGCTCGTCGTCATCGCGCTCGGGCCCGCGTGTCGCCCTGCCGAGGAAAAGTTCCGGGGGCGTCGGGCCGGTCGTCCAGGCCGCCGAAGGGGGCGGGGACGGAGTACCGGTGGTCGGCGGCCGCCGACGGTGCGGCGCTGAGGCGGGCCGTCCGGCGCCGGCTGCGGCCGTCGTCCGGGACGAGGCACAGGGCACTCCGGTCGGCGGCGGGGTCCCGGTCCCGTGTGGCGGGGCCTTAGGGCGGAGGCCGCCCTAACTCGGGCGGCAGAGCAACGGCTTGGCCAGCTCCGAGCAGGGCCGGTCCCCGTGGGAGCGGATGATGTCCTTGCCGACCTCGTCGGCCAGGTAGCGCAGGAAGCCCGCGGCCATGGAGGCGGCCGGCGGCTCGCCGTAGGTGTAGGCGAACTCCGTCTGCCAGTAGGGGTAGGCGCCCTCGTCGGCACCTTCGAGGGTGGCCGGATAGCCGTCGATCCGCACCTCCTCGACACCGTCCTGCGCCGTGGCGGCGCCGACCTCGCTGTGCCCGAGGGCGCCGGGCGTCGAGGCCACGGTGTCGAGGAGCGTCTCCGTGTCCGCGACCTCGCAGCGTCCCGGCTCGGCCGCCGCGAGGGACGCGCAGTCGCTCACCGTGGCCGCCGGCAACGACCTGCCGCCGAGGACCTGGCGTTCGAGGGTGGTACGGGTGCCGGAGCCGGGGTTGCGGCTGACCAGGTGGATCGGCACGTCGTTGCCCTTGACCTGGTTCCAGTTGGTGATCTTCCCGGCGTAGATGCCCCTCACCTGCTTCAGGGACAGGTCCTTCACGCCCGCGTCCGGGTTGACGACCAGCATGAAGAGGGAGAGCGCCACGGGGCGGGGCAGCAACTGCGGGCGCCCGTCCTCGCTCTTCGGGCCGTCGCTGAACGCCAGCCGGTCGCCCAGGCCTTGGCTGCCCGTGAGGTGGGCCTTCTTGCCCGCCGCGGCGAGAGCGCTGAGGCCCGGGACACTGCCCTGGAAGGTGCGATCGGACAGGGGTATGTGCGCATCGGGGCAGACCTTCTCGTACTGCCGTGCCGCCTCGCGCAGGACCGGCGCGAACGCGGTGGAGCCGGACAGCGTGAGCGTGCCGCTCGCGCAATCCAGCGGCGCGGGCTCGGGGTCGCTGCGCAGGAGCATGAAGAGGGACTCCCCGATGAGCACCAGCACCAGGACGACGAGCAGCGCCCGGACCGGCTTGGCGGCGAACGGGTAGTACTCGGTCTTCCGCATCCTGCCGCGACGGACCCCGCCCACGATGCCGCCGACCACCTCAGGGTCCGGGAAGGCCTGCTCCCTGAAGTCCTCCTCGCGCTCCAGCACCGCCAGCACCTTGTAGTGGTCGCGGCGGTTGAGCTCCACCTTGGGCAGTTCGATGAGACCGTCGCTGACGCCGAGGCCCGGCACCTGCTGCGGGCTGCCCGGGCCGTGGTCGTCGGGGGTGAAGAAGCTGCCGAGTTCGCTGCGGCTGAGTTCGGTGACGACCATGCCGACGACACGGCGGCCCCGGAACGCGACCCGGATGCCGGCCCGGGCGCCGTCCGGCGCCAGATAGTCGTCCTCCACGATCGGGGCCCGGCCGCTGTTCTCGATGCGCAGCAGCACGAACGACGGATCGCGCAGAGGCGTGCCGTTGTGCTGCATCTGCTGCAGCACCCCCGCGTAGGGTGCGGCGGCCGCGTCCTGGGCGGTGGTGTCCATCTGCACCCGGTAGCCGAGCAGTTTGCGGCCGACGAGCGTGAACTCCCACACGGCCGCGGCGCCGGAGACCGCCAGACCGAAGACGGCCAGTGCGGTGTCCCAGGGAATGCCGCTCACGGTCAACTCCTGCAGCAGGCACGATGATCGGAGAGGCCATGGTGAGTGGAGCGGGCACCTGGTTGCCCGGGGAAACCGAGATCCTCCCGACCATGTTCACCGGCGCGTCAACTGGGACACCCGGGGTTCGCCTGCGGGGCCGCGAGGTCACCTGCGCGGCCCCCGCCGCGCAGGCTCAGCCGACCTGGTTGTACATCGCGCCCGCCGCCGGCCAGCCCGTCGGCTCGGGGACCGGCTCCGGCTGGGTGCGGCCGCGGACCTGAGCGGCCGTGAGACCGCCCGCGGCGGGCATGCCGCGCCGGTTCTGCGCGGCCGCCGCGAGTCCGGGCAGGCCGGTCTGCGGGACGGGCTGCAGACCGGCGGCGGGGGCCGGAGCGATTCCGGGCAGCTGCGAAGCGGCGGCCGGCGCCGGCATGGGAGCGGGTGCCGGAGCGGGCATCGGGGCGGGGACGGGCGGTGCGGGCAGCGGAGTCGGTGCGGGCAGCGGGGGTGCCGCGGGCATCGGCGCGGGCATCGGCACGGGGGCCGGTGCCGAGCCGGGGGCGAGCGGCATCGACGACGCCTGGGAGGCGAGCCCCATGACACCCGCGCCGTTGGTCTGGCTGACGAGCCGGTCCACCGCCGCCGTGCCCGAGCTGTAGCTGGTCCCTGTGCCCGGCTCGGGCACGGCGGCTCCCCTCCTGGTCCCGTAGAGCACCTCTTCCATGGCGGACACCAGGCGACGCACGTCCACCTCGGGGCGCACCACGAGCCGCAGGAAGCGACTGGATGAACCGATCTTGTTGCCGCACTCGCGGACGAGGATCCGGTGCTCGGTGAGCAGCCGGTCACGGACGACGGTGCCCTCGGCGCCCAGGGGCAGGCGTACGAAGAGGAAGTTGCCCTGGGAGGGGTAGACCGTCAGACCGGGCAGCTGGGAGAGCTGCCGGGACATGTCCAGACGGTCGCGGCGGACCTGGTGCAGGCTCTCCATGTACTCGGCGCCGTGCTCCCTCAGCATGAACACCACGTGCTCGGCCAAGGAGTTGAGGTTCCACTTCGGCAGCATCGAGCGGACCCGGCCCGCGAGCGAGGGATTGGCGACCAGGTAGCCGAAGCGTATGCCGTGCAGTCCGAAGTTCTTGCCGAGGCTGCGCAGCACGATGACGTTGGGCCGCATCACGGCGTCCTGGACGACGCTCGGTTCGTTCTCGGCGTCGGCGAACTCCAGGAACGACTCGTCGATCACCACCAGGTCGAGGTCCGCCATCGCGTCCATGAACTGCACCAGCGCCTGGCGGGGCACGAACCCGCCGTCGGGGTTGTTCGGATTGCAGACGACGGCGACGCGGGTGCCGCGCTTTCGGATGAACTCGGCGTACTGGGCCAGGTCCAGGGCGAAACCGCTGGACTCCTGGAGCGGGAACATGTCGACGCGTTTGCCGGTCTCCATGGGCTGGTCGGTCCAGCGGCCGAATGTGGGGACGGGGACGGCGAGGGACTCGCGGACCAGCAGATGGTCGATCCAGGTGATCAGTTCGGTCGAGCCGTTGCCCATCGCCACACAACTCGCAGGCAGCTGGAGCAGGTTGCACAGCTCGGCCGTGATCGTCTCGGCGCTGCTCGGATAGTAGGTGATGATCTCGCGCAGCCGTCCTGCCAGTTCGTCGAACATGGCGGGCGTGGGGAAGTAGGGGTTGCAGGGGATGCAGAAGTCCACGGGACCCGTTCCGTCGCCGCCCTCGCGCGTCAGCGCCGCCATCGAGGGACTGTGCGCCGCGGTACCGCGGAACAGCGAGGTGACGGTGTCGCCCATGGAACCTCCGTATGAGGCGGGCCCGGTGGGGACGGCGGGCCCGTCGTCTGTGGGTGGCCCGCGCGGGGGAGCACGGGCCACCCAGTCATACGGACGGGGGAGGGACGGTGTTCAACTCGTGTGAAGCAGGTGTGATTTCCGGAACCGATTCCTCCGGTGAGGTGTCACGCGCCGAACGAGTGAATCGTCGTCGTCCGGTACGTCTGGCCGGGCCGCAGCACGGTCGACGGCCACGACGGCTCGTTCGGGGAGTCCGGGAAGTGCTGGGTCTCCAGGCACAAGCCATCGCCCTGCCGGTAGGTGCGGCCGGAGGTGCCGACGAGGGTGCCGTCGAGGAAGTTCCCGGAGTAGAACTGCAGGCCCGGCTGGTCGGTGGCGATCTTCAGGGTGCGGCCGGAGCGCGGGTCGCGCAGAGTGGCGATGTGCACCGGCTTCGCCGTGACGCCTTTGTCGAGCACCCAGTTGTGGTCGAAGCCCTTGGCCTGCACCTGCTGGGGGTGGCCCGCGCGGATGTCCCGGCCGACCGGCTTGCTCTTGCGGAAGTCGAAGGGGGTGCCGGAGACCTTCGCCAGTTCGCCCGTGGGGATCAGGCCCGTGTCGGTGGGCGTGTAGCGGGAGGCGGCGATCGTGAGCTCGTGGTCCTCGACGGTGCCGCTGCCCTCGCCGGCGAGGTTCCAGTACGTGTGGTTGGTGAGGTTGACGACCGTCGGCCTGTCGGTGGTGGCCTCGTAGTCGATCCGCCAGTCGCCGTCCCGGTTCAGTGTGAAGGTGACCTTGGTCCTGAGTGTGCCCGGATAGCCCATCTCGCCGTCGACGCTGGTGTAATACAGGTGCAAGCCCACGTCCGAGCCGGAAGTGAAGCCCTCGACGTCCCACACCTTGGTATTGAAGCCCTTGGCGCCGCCGTGCAGGCTGTTCACGCCGTCGTTGACGTTCAGCTGGTACTTCTTGCCGTCCAGGGTGAACTGGCCCTTGGCGATGCGGTTGCCGTAGCGGCCGATCGTGGCGCCGAAGAAGGTGGTGCCGGCGACGTAGGCCGCGAGGTTGTCGTAGCCGAGCGAGACGTTGGCGTAGCGGCCGTGCCGGTCGGGGATCTCCAGGGACTGGATGATGCCGCCGTAGGACAGGACCTTCAGCCGGGTGCCGCCGTTCTGCAGGGACCAGCGGTAGACCTTCGTGCCGTCATCCAGCTTGCCGAAGAGCTCCTTTACCGGCTTCCTGCCTCCCGTGGCGGCCTCGGCGGTGCCGGTGCCGAGGGTGGTCGCGGCGACGCCCGCTGCCGCGGCGCCCGCGATGACTGTGCGTCTGTTCAGTTCCATGTGCGGCTCCCGTGAAGGGTGGGGCCCCGTCGTCACGACGGGGCCCGAGCTGACGTGTTACGAACCGGACTTGCGCTTGTTCCACACGTCGAAGCCGACCGCCACCAGAAGGGCGAGGCCCTTGATGACCTGCTGCCAGTCGGTGCCGACGCTGAGGAGGTTCATGCCGTTGTTCAGCACGCCGAGGACGAGCCCACCGATGATCGCGCCGAGGACGGTTCCCACACCGCCGCTCATGGACGCGCCACCGATGAACGACGAGGCGATGGCCTCGAGTTCGAAGTTCACGCCCGCCTTCGGCGAGGCCGCGTTCAGACGGGCGGCGACCACCAGCCCCGCCAGGGCCGCGAGCACGCCCATGTTCAGGAAGACCTGGAAGGTGACCCTCTTGTCCTTGACGCCGGAGAGCTTGGCCGCCGGCAGATTGCCACCGATCGCGTAGATGTGGCGGCCGAAGACGGCGTTGCGCATCACATAGCCGTAGCCGACCACCAGGACGCCGAGGATGATCAGCACGATCGGGGCGCCCTTGTAGCTGGCGAGCAGCAGCGTCAGCACGAGGATCGCGGCGACCAGGGCGACGAGCTTGAGGACGAACAGCTTCGCCGGCGGCACGTCGAGGGCGAACTCCCGCTGGCGGCGGCGGTCCTGCGTCTCCTGCCACACCACGGCGGCGATGAGCACCAGGCCGAGGAGCAGCGTGAGGTTGTGGTAGTTGGTGTTCGGCCCCGCCTCGGGCAGGAAGCCGTTGCCGATCTTCTGCAGCCCGTTCGGGAACGGGCCGAGGGTCTGCCCCTTGAGCAGGATCTCCGTCAGGCCGCGGAAGAGCAGCATCCCGGCGAGGGTGACGATGAACGACGGTATGCCGAGATACGCGATCAGGAATCCCTGCACCGAACCCGCCACCGCGCCCACCAGCAGGCACAGCACCAGGGCCAGGGGCCACGCCATACCGTGCTGCACCGTGAGCACGGCGGCGAACGCGCCCACGAACGCCGTGAGGGAGCCGACCGACAGATCGATGTGCCCGGCGATGATCACCAGCATCATGCCGATCGCGAGGATCAGGATGTAGCTGTTCTGCAGCACCAGATTGGAGACGTTGCGCGGCAGCAGCAGGTCCCCGCCGGTCCAGATCTCGAAGAGGACGACGATCAGACCGAGCGCGATCAGCATGCCGTACTGCCGCATGTTGCGGCGCAGCCCGTTCAGCATCAGCTGGAGCAGGCTCCCGCCCGTGGCCGATCCGCTCTTGCCCGGCGGCGCGGGGGCCGGGGTCCTGGCGGTCACATCCGTGCTCATCGCGTTACCTCTTTGTCCTTCGTCATATGACGCATCAGCACTTCCTGCGTGGCCTCGGCCCGCGGTACCTCACCGGTCAGCCGCCCTGCGGCCATCGTGTAGATGCGGTCGCACATGCCGAGCAGCTCCGGCAGTTCGGAGGAGATGAAGACGACCGCCTTGCCCTGGGCGGCCAGCCGGTCGATGACCGTGTAGATCTCGTACTTGGCGCCCACGTCGATACCGCGTGTGGGCTCGTCCAGGATCAGCACCTCCGGACCCGCGAAGATCCACTTGCTGAGCACGACCTTCTGCTGGTTGCCGCCGGACAGCTTGCCCACCGGTTCGAAGACGGTCGGCGCCTTGATGTTCATGGACGTCCGGTAGCCCTCGGCGACCTGGCGCTCCTCGTGCTCGTCGACCACACCCCGCCTGGACACCTTCTTCAGGGCGGTCAGGGAGATGTTGCGGTTGATGGTGTCGATGAGGTTGAGCCCGTAGTGCTTGCGGTCCTCGGTGACGTACGCGATGCCGTGGCCGACCGCCTCGGCGACGGTCCTGGTCCGGATCTCCTTGCCGTCCTTGAGGACCGTGCCCTGTGCGTACCGGCCGTAGGTGCGTCCGAAGAGGTTCATCGCGAGTTCGGTGCGCCCGGCGCCCATCAGCCCCGCGATGCCGACGATCTCCCCGCGCCGCACCTGGATCGACACATCGTCGACGACCTTGCGCTGCTGGTCGATCGGGTGGAACACGGTCCAGTTGCGGATCTCGAGCGCGGGGGCCGCCCCCTCCTCCGGCTTGTGCGGGGTGCGCTCGGGGAAGCGGTGGTCGAGGTCGCGGCCGACCATGCCGGCGATGATCCGCTCCTCGGTCGTCTCCGGCGCCTTCACGTCGAGCGTCTCGATGGTGCGCCCGTCGCGCAGGATGGTGACGGAGTCGGCGACCTTGCGGATCTCGTTGAGCTTGTGGGAGATGATGATCGAGGTGATGCCCTGGTTCTTCAGCTCCAGGATCAGATCGAGGAGCTTGCCGCTGTCCTCGTCGTTCAGCGCGGCCGTCGGCTCGTCGAGGATGAGGAGCCTCACCGACTTCGACAGGGCCTTCGCGATCTCGACGAGCTGCTGCTTGCCCACGCCGATGTCGGCGACGCGGGTCTCCGGGTGCTCGTCGAGTCCGACGCGGCGCAGCAGTTCGGTGGCGTGCTTGAGGGTGTCGTTCCAGTTGATGAACCCGCGCGTGGCGTGCTCGTTGCCGAGGAAGATGTTCTCGGCGATGGAGAGGAACGGCACCAGCGCCAGCTCCTGGTGGATGATGACGATGCCGTGGTGCTCGCTCGCCCGGATGTCCTTGAAGCGGCAGACCTCCGAGTCGAAGAGGATCTCGCCCTCGTAGGTGCCGTGCGGATGGACGCCGGAGAGCACCTTCATGAGGGTGGACTTCCCGGCGCCGTTCTCACCGCAGATGGCGTGGACCTCGCCCTGGCGGACGGTCAGATTGACGTCCGACAGCGCCTTGACGCCGGGAAAGGTCTTGACGATCGAGCGCATTTCCAGGACGGGTCCCGCCATGGTCGTGCCTTCCAATCAGTTTGGGGTCGGGTACGGCCGCGGGGTCACTTCAGTTCGGCGTCGGTGTAGTAGCCGCCCTTGACCAGGGTCTCCTCGTAGTTGGTCTTGTCGACGCTCACCGGCTGGAGCAGGTACGACGGGACGACCTTCGAGCCGTTGTCGTAGGTCTTGGTGTCGTTGACCTCGGGCTTCTTGCCGGTCAGCACGTCGTCGACCATCGCCGAGGCGACCTCGGCGAGCTTGCGGGTGTCCTTGTAGACGGTCTGCGTCTGCTCACCGGCGATGATCGACTTCACGGAGGCGAGCTCGGCGTCCTGGCCGGTGACGACCGGGAGCGGCTTGCTCTTGCTGCCGTAGCCGTCGGACTTCAACGAGGACAGGACACCGATGGAGATGCCGTCGTACGGCGACAGGACGGCGTCGACCTTCTGGCTCTTGTAGGAGGAGGTGAGGACGTCGTCCATGCGCTTCTGCGCGGTGGCGCCGTCCCAGCGCAGGGTGGTGACCTTGTTGAGCGCGGTCTGACCGGACCGGACGACCAGCTTCTTGCTGTCCAGGTACGGCTTGAGGACGCTCATCGCGCCGTTGAAGAAGTACTTGGTGTTGTTGTCGTCGTTGGATCCGGCGAACAGCTCGATGTTGAAGGGGCCCTTGCCGTCCTTCAGGCCGAGCTTGTCCACGATGTAGTTGGCCTGGAGCTCGCCGACCTTGGTGTTGTCGAAGGATGCGTAGTAGTCGACGTTCTTGGTGCCGAGGATCAGACGGTCGTAGGCGACGACCGGGATCTTGGCGTCCGCGGCCTCCTGGAGCACGTTGTTCAGCGACTTGTTGTCGATGGCCGCGATGATCAGGCCCTTGACGCCCTGGGTGATCAGGTTCTCGATCTGCGAGACCTGGGTGTCCGGGTCGTCCTCGCCGTAGACGAGCTTGGTCTTGTAGCCCTTGGCCTGGAGGTTCTTGACGACGTTGTTGCCGTCGGAGATCCAGCGCTCGGAGGACTTGGTCGGCATCGCGATACCGATGGTGCCGCCCTTGGAACTCCCCTTGTCCTCCTTGCTTCCGCCCTCGCTGTTCTGGCCGCAGGCGGACAGGGTCAGGGCGAGCGAGGCGGCCGAGGCCATCGCGGCGAGAGCGGCTCTGCGAGTGCGCATGGTGATCAGTCCTTGTTCTTCTCGTCGTTGAGAGGGGTGGCCGGCGGTCGGTCGCCGGTGGGGAAGCGATGCAACGAGCCGGGCAGCCGGGAGCCGAGCGGCGCCATGTCGCCGTCCGCGCCGTGCCGGGCGAGCAGGTCGAGAGCGAGCCGGCCGCGCCGCACCCGCTCCCGGGCGGTGTCCAGGGTCAGGTCCCGCAGATGGGTGCCGTACGGGTAGATCCCGGGTGCCCTGGACAGACCGAACTTCAGATACAGCGGTGCGCCGCGCCGGATGAGCTCGGCGACCTCGTACATCCGCACATAGCCTCCGAGGTCGTCGGGGGCCTCGATGTACATGTCCATGGGAGCGGCGGAGACCCGCCGGATCTCCGTCAGATGATCGAGCGTCAGATCACTCGGCACGTTCACGGAGTCGGCGCCGAGGTGCTCGAAGACGGCGTACGACGCCGGGTTGACCGGACCGATGAGCGCGGACACCTTGAGGGTGGTGTCGGCCGGGATGATGCCCGCCGTGCGTGCCCGGTGCAGGGTCCACAGCACGCCCTCGTCGGCCACGAGCAGGCACTTGACGCCCAGTTCGGTGGCCCGCACGGCGTCCTCGACACAGCCGGCGACGGCGTCGTGGCCGCGGGCGCGCAGCCCCGCCCCGCGTGAGTCCGAGCGTACGGAGGCGCCGGTGTCCCAGGTGCCGCGCGGCCCCGTGAACAGACACAGCTCGATGTCGCGTTCACCGGTGGCCTCGACCATCTCGGTGATCTCGGAATCGGTCAGCATCCATACGCCGCTGCCTTGGCTGATGCGGTGGATGGGCACGTCCAGCCTGGAGGACTCCTTGAGGACCACCGCCAGTGCCTCGGGGCCCTCGCACGAGGGGATCTCGGTGCGCCAGCGGCCGCCTCCGGGGAAGGTGTGAGGGGAGGCGTCGGCGGGGGAGAGAGCGGGCGCGCCGAGGCCGAGCGCGGCGAGGACCTGCTCACCGGGCCTGCGGGCTGCCGTAGCGGGGTGGGTCACAGGGCGTCCTTCATGTTCGGTATTTCGGACAAGGTTCGCGACTCTGGGTGTGAAGAAACTTGTGGTGGTACGCCGGCACGGAGCACGTCAGGTGACTCCGTACCGGCGCACGGTCCGGGAGACGTCACGGTCGCAGCAGGACCTTGCCGACCTTCGGATCGCCGGCTCCCACCAGCTCGATGGCCTGGGAGAACTCGGCGAGGGGCAACTCGTGGGTGACCAGCGGCAACGGATCGAGCAGTCCGGCGCCGAAGACCCGTACCGCGTGCGCCCAGGCGTCCGGCGGCGCCCCGAACGCGGTGTGCACCTCCAGCTGCCGTACGACGAGATCGGTGGGGTCGAGGCCCTCGGCGCCCGGCGCCGGGATGCCGGTGAGGACCAGGCGTCCGCCGCGCCTGAGCAGGGAGGCCGCGGTGCGCGCGGCGGACGCTGACCCGGCGGTCTCGACGACGACGTCGAAGTCGGGGGTGAGTTCCTGGTCCTTGGTGCGGAAGCCGGTGGCCCCGAACCGCCGGGACAGCGCCTCGCGGTCGGTCCCGGAACCGACCACCAGCAGTTCGGCAGGGGAGGCGGCCTTCAGGAACTGCACGGCGAACATGCCGAGCGTGCCGGTGCCGACGACCGCGACCCGCTCGCCGGGCCGGGCGTTCACCTTCAGCGCGGCGGCCGCGACGCAGGCGGCGGGCTCCAGGAGGGCCGCGGCCGTCAGGTCCGCGTCGTCCGGCAGCACGTGCAGCAGCCGGGCCGGCAGTGTGAGCGTGGCGGCCATGGCGCCCGGCCGGGTGAAGCCGGTCTCCTCGTAGCCGGCGGTGCACAAAGTGGTCTCACCGGCGTGGCAGCGGTCGCAGACCTGGCAGTTGCGGAAGCCCTCCCCGACCACCTTGCGGCCGACCAGGCCCTCGGGCACCCCGGCACCGACCGCCTGGACCGTGCCCGACCACTCGTGGCCCGGGGTGAGGGGGTAACGGACGTACCCCTCGGGCCGGTTGCCCTGGTACACCTCGCGGTCGCTGCCGCAGATGCCGACGGTATGCACGCCCACCAGCGCCTCGCCGGGTCCCGGCGCGACGGGGTCGTGGGGTACCAGCCGGTGCGCGCCCGGTGCCTCGACGACGACCGCGGTGCTCACTTCGTCCCCTTGGGCTTGCGCTGCTCCCAGCCGTCGGCCCACAGGTCGAACCGGGCCTGCTGCTGGGGGAATTCGGCCGCGGCGTCGATGTCCAGCTCGACGCCCAGCCCAGGGGCGTCGGAGAGGTGGAAGTAGCCGTCGACGACCTCGGGCGCGCCCTTGACCACCTTCTTGATCTCCGCGTCCGCGAAGTCGTTGAAGTGCTCGAGGATCTTGAAGTTCGGGGTGGTGAAGCCGACCTGGAGGGAGGCCGCGGTGAGGACGGACCCGCCCACGTTGTGCGGGGCCACCAGCATGTAGTGGGTCTCGGCGGTCGCGGCCAGCTTCCGGGTCTCCCAGATGCCGCCGATGTGGCCGACGTCCGGCTGGATGATGTCGACGGCCTGGCTCTCGAACAACTCGCGGAACTCGATGCGGTCGTGGATCCGCTCACCGGTGGCTACCGGCAGGTCCACCTTCCCGGCCACCTTCTCCAGCGCCTTGAGGTTCTCCGGCGGCACCGGCTCCTCCAGCCAGGCCGGCTCGAAGGGCGCGAGCTCGCGGGCCAGCCGGACGGCGGTGGCGGGGGAGAAGCGGCCGTGCATCTCCAGCATCAGCTCGGTGTCGGGCCCGATGGCATCCCGCACCGCCTCGATGAGGGAGACGGAGTAGAGGGTCCGGTCGTGGTCGAGCTCGAAGTGTCCGGTGCCGAACGGGTCGATCTTCAGGGCCTTGTAGCCGCGGGCCACGACCTCCTGGGCGGCCTTGTGATACGCGTCCGGGGTCCGCTCGGTGGTGTACCACCCGTTGGCGTACGCCTTGACCCGGTCGGTGACCTTTCCGCCGAGGAGCTGCCAGACGGGGACGCCGAGGGCTTTGCCCTTGATGTCCCAGCAGGCCATCTCGACGACCGCGATACCGGACATGACGATCTCGCCCGCGCGTCCGTAGTCGCCGTACTTCATCCGCCGTACGAGGTCTTCCACGGCGAACGGATCGGAACCGAGAATGTGGTTGGCCTCCGCCTCCCGCAGATAGCCGATCAGCGCGTCGGTGTGGCCCAGCATCCGGGTCTCGCCGACTCCGGTGATGCCCTCGTCGGTGTGCACCTGGACGTATGTCAGGTTGCGCCACGGCGTCCCGACCACGTGTGTGCTGATTCCGGTGATGCGCACGGCAGTTGCCCCTTGCTGCGTCGTCGGTGATTCGTCGGCCCAGGCGGTCTGTTCGAAATTTCGTCACGCGTTCGAAATGCTGGCGTGACAGTAAGGAGGGGGCGGCGGGGGTGTCAATGGGCTGTGCGCATAACGGTTTCGGCAAGGGTTTCGGCAACCGCGTCGCACGCCGTGTTCAACTTGCCACACCGTAACGAGCGATTCCGCACACAACTTTCACAGCTGCCCCTAGGAACGTTACCTGCGAGGAACTTAGTCTTCCCGCGTCATGGACTACTGCCACCCGTGCCGAAGGCACCTCAACGGCGCCCTCGCCTGCCCGGGGTGCGGCACGCCGGTCGACGAACTACGCGCGTACGCCCGCGCGGATGCGGCCGACGCGCATGCCGACGGCCGCGACGACGATCAGGGATACGACAGCTCCGACGGAGCCGAACCGCCGGACGAGGACGAGCCGGGAGCGTCCGGGCGGGCGCAGAGCCGGCGACGGTCGCAGCGGCGCGGGCCCTCCGACGACGCCGACGACGCCTCAGTCGGGCGGTCGGGTCGTCGCGACCGCAAGGCCGCGGCCCATCGGCGGCGCCGTAGGCGCGTGCTGTTCGTGGGTGCCGGACTGCTGCTGGCCGCGGGCGCGCTGAGCCTCGCCGAACTCGGCATAGAGGCACCCGGGACCACCCCCAAGACCGCGGCCGCCGGGGACGAGACGGCGGACGGCGGTGCCGCCGCGAAGGAGAGCGCCACGCCGTCCGACGGCGGTGCCGGGGGTGCGGCCTCGCCTTCCTCCTCGATCTCCGTGTCTCCGTCGGCCTCGGAGTCCGCCAAGGACAAGAAGGACAAGGGCAAGGAGACCGACGCGGCCACGCCGTCGGCGACCGCGACGAGCCTTCCGCCCCGCTCGAACCCGGCCCCCTCGATCACGCCGTCGTCCGCGCCTAGTTCGGCTCCGTCGAGCCGTCCTCCGTCGTCGAGCCCGACTCCGCACCCGAAGCCCACGAAAACCTGCAACCGTTTCCTGTGGTGGTGCACGTAGTACCTGTGTGAGGCGCGCATCCGGGGGCCGCACGCTCCGTCCGGTGTACGGGGGGAGGTGCGGCAGAGGCCGCGGTGCGCCGCGGGCCGAACTCCTCCCGGGACCGTGCTATGCCTCCAGCATCCGGTGCAGCAGGTCCCGCAGCGACAGACGTTCGTCGTCCGACAGCCCCGCCAGGGGCTCCCGGGCGAAGTTCAGCGAATCACGCAGCCCGCGCGCCAGCCGGCTGCCCTCCTCCGTCGCCGCCGCCAGCTTCACGCGGCGGTCCGCCGGGTCCGGGCGCCGTTCCACGAGCCCCCGCGCCTCCAGCCGGTCCACGATCCCGGTGACGTTGGACGGCTCGCACTTCAGCTTCTGCGCGAGCCGCCGCATCGGCAGCGGCTCCAGCGACAGCAGGCTCAGCAGTCGTGCCTGGGCCCCGGTCAGCGCGTGCTCGGCCGCCGCCTCCTCGTACTCCTCGTGGTAGCGGGCCACGACCGCACCGATCAGTTCCACGACCTCCAGGGTCAGCGGGTCTATGCGGGGTGTCTTCTGCGTGGCCATGCGGTCCAGGCTACCTCTTTACTTGACAGCCTGAAATATTCAGGAGCATGGTTGTTTCAGGTACTGAAGTATTCGGATCGCAACCCTGACGAGAGGCGCCATGAGCGACACCCCCACCCTCCCCGCCGTCAGCCGTGAATGGCATCTGCTCAGCCGCCCGGTCGGCTGGCCCGACGCCGAGGACTTCGCCCTCGTCGAGGCGGAGCTCCCGCAGCCGGGCGAGGGCCAGGTCCTGGTCCGGAACACGTATGTGTCCGTCGACCCGTACATGCGCGGCCGTATGAGCGCCGCCAAGTCGTATGCCGCGCCGTACGAGCTGAACCGGCCGATGCAGGGCGGTGCGGTCGGCGAGGTCGTCGTCTCCCGCGCCGAGGGGATCGAGGCCGGCGACCATGTGCTGCACTTCCTCGGCTGGCGCGAGTACGCCGTTGTGGACGCGGCGCAGGTCGTCAAGGTCGACGCCGACGCTGCGCCGCTGTCCACGTACCTGGGTGTGCTGGGCATGACGGGGCTCACCGCGTACGCCGGTCTGCTGCGGACCGCGGCGTTCAAGGAGGGCGACTCCGTCTTCGTGTCGGGTGCGGCCGGAGCCGTCGGCAGCCAGGTGGGTCAGATCGCCAAGCTGAAGGGCGCCTCGCGGGTCATCGGCTCGGCCGGATCCGACGAGAAGGTCAAGCTCCTGGTCGAGGAGTACGGCTTCGACGCGGCCTTCAACTACAAGAACGGGCCCGTGAGCCGGCAGCTGCGCGAGGCCGCCCCCGACGGCGTCGACGTGTACTTCGACAACGTCGGCGGTGAGCACCTGGAGGCGGCCGTCGGATCCCTCAACCGGGGCGGCCGCGTCGCCGTCTGCGGCATGATCTCCGTCTACAACGACACCGAGCCCTCCCCGGGTCCGAGGAACCTCGCCCGCCTGATCCAGACCCGCGGCCGCATCGAGGGCTTCCTGGTCGGGGACCACTACGACCTGCAGCCGCAGTTCGTCCAGGAGGTCGGCCCCTGGGTCCGCTCCGGCGAGCTCAAGTACCGCGAGACCGTGGTCGAGGGCATCGAGAACAATCTGGAGGCGTTCTTCGGTGTCCTGCGCGGTGACAACATCGGGAAGATGATCGTCAAGCTCTGACGGGCGATTTCACCGTGACGCCTGCCGGATCAGGGTCGTTCGACACGACGGGGCCGCACCCTTGGACGTGGGGTGCGGCCCTCCGGCTTCCCGCCTTGTGTCCGTCGCGACGGGCACAAGGCGGGCCGCCGCCGCAGAAGGACTGCGACGACGGCCCAGTCGGGTGAGCTGCTTACCAGCGGCTACGGCGCGGGCTGGACGTGGCAGATCACGTAGGCCTGGAACCCTCCGCCGAGGACGGTGGCGGATGCCGTGGTCTGCCATCCGGTGGCTGGGCCGGACTGAGTGCCCACGCCCACGGGCACCGGATTGTTGGCGGTGACATTGAGCGGTGCCAGGACACCGGTGGCGATGTAGCCGCCACCGGTGGCGGAATCGTCGTCCAAACACTGGGCGGTCGACTGCACGCCCAACCCGACGGCGTTGTCGCCCTTGATGACGTAGGTGTTCAGAATCGCCCCGCCCAGGTCGCCCTGCGGGCCTTGTGTTCCCGGTACGCCCTGTGTTCCCGCGGTGCCCTGCGGGCCCTGTGTTCCTGTGGTGCCCTGTGTTCCCGGTACGCCCTGTGTTCCCGGTACGCCCTGTGTTCCCGGTACGCCCTGCGGGCCCTGTGTTCCTGCGGTGCCCTGCGTTCCCGGTACGCCGGTGGCACCCTGGGAACCCTGTGTTCCCGCAACGCCCTGTGCTCCCTGCGTTCCCGGAACGCCCTGCGCTCCCTGTGTTCCCTGAGGGCCGCCGAAGGCTCCCTGTGCTCCCTGTGTGCCCTGGGGCCCCTGGATGCCGACACCGGGGACGCCCTGCGGGCCCCGAATACCCGGTACGCCCTGGGGGCCCTGGAAGCCGCGCGGACCTGGCTCGCCGCGGTCACCGCGTTCGCCGCGTGGACCCTGTGGGCCGCGGTCGCGGTCGTTGGCCCTGACCGTCGTAGCACCGTTCGGTCCCGGCAGCCCCAGGCTGTGCTGGGAGCCCGAGCGCTGGACGGCATCGGCGATGGCCACAGTGCTCGGGACCACGTTGAGCACCGCAGCGAGGGTGCCTGCCGAAACCAGGGTGACGGTTCTCACCCGGTTGCGACCGATGGTTTTACGGTTCACCGGACATCCTTCCGTGAAGAAACTTGGAGTGGGCCGTGGCCGCCGTGCGAGGCAGGCCGAGGAGCCCGCGTGGTCGCCGCGGAAACACCAGGCGCCCGGAGAAGACTCATGGCCTTCCCTGCGGGCGACGGCAATGCGATCGAATGGTGTGTTTGTGCGGCGTTCGTGGAGAGTTACGGACGGCGTCATTGTTCACAGACGATCAGGTCTGGCTCATTCGCGGCCCGCACCGGACGGACAAGATCACCCGAGTGGCAGGGTGGAGTAACGGGAAACTGCCGCTCATTCGGCTGCACTCTTGGGCCGGATGACGGAGGAATTGGTATCCAAAAAGGCTTGCCCGACCGCAAATTGCGGCTCGTGTCAGCGTATTGAAGATGCGTCAGGCTCCTCTATGGTGACGCCATGCGTGGAATTCTGCTGGCAGGCGGCACCGGCTCGCGACTCTGGCCGCTGACCCGATCCGTTTCCAAACAGCTTCTGCCGGTGTTCGACAAGCCCATGGTCTATTACCCGCTTTCCACACTGGTGTTGGCGGGGGTGAGTGAAATCCTCGTCATCACGACCCCGGGCGATCAGGAGCAGTTCCGCTCGCTGCTCGGCGACGGAAGCCAGTTGGGTCTGCGCATCGACTATGTGACGCAGGAGCGCCCCGAGGGCATCGCCCAGGCCTTTCTGCTGGGCTCCGAATTCATCGGGGACGAATCCGTCGCGCTGATCCTGGGTGACAACATCTTCCATGGATCGGGCCTCGGCGCCCGGTTGGCGCACGAGGACGGGATGCGCGGCGGCCAGGTGTTCGCCTACCAGGTCGCAAACCCGTCGGCCTACGGTGTGGTCGAGTTCGACGAGCAGGGCCGTGCGCTCTCCGTCGAGGAGAAGCCCGCCCGGCCGAGATCCCCGTACGCCGTGCCCGGGCTGTACTTCTACGACAGCCGGGTCGTGGAGATCGCCCGCCGGCTGCGGCCCAGCGCACGTGGCGAGTTGGAGATCACGGACCTCAATCGCGTCTACCTCGACGCCGGGGAACTCCGCGTCACCCGGCTCGACCGGGGCACCGCCTGGCTGGACACGGGGACCTTCACGTCCATGGTGCAGGCCTCGGAGTTCGTCCGGGTGATCGAGGAGCGCCAGGGTCTCAAGGTCGGCTGTGTCGAGGAGGCGGTCTGGCGGGTCGGACTGATCGACGACGACCAGCTGCGCGAACTTGCCCGGCCGCTCCTCAAGAGCGGATACGGCCAGTACCTGCTGGGGCTGCTCGACGACGAATGGTGCACCGTCGTGCCGCAGCGCGGCAGCGGCCCGCGCCAGGGGGAGCCGTTCCGGGCGCAGTCCCTCGCGGTCAAGTGACGGCGGCCGGGACTCGGCCGCATGTGTCGTCTGTGGAAGGAAAGCATCGGGTGAGACCGCTTGGCATCGAAGGGGCCTGGGTGGACACGCCCCGGGCGTTCACGGACCGGAGGGGCCGCTTCCATGAGTGGTTCAGGGCCGACCGGTTCCGCGAGGCGACCGGTCACGCACTGCGTCTGGAGCAGGCGAACTGCTCCCGGTCCATGCGCGGCGCTCTCCGCGGCATCCACTACGCGTCGGTTCCGCCGGGGCAGGCCAAGTACGTGACGTGCATCAGTGGAGCGGTGCTCGACGTGGTCGTGGACATCCGTACCGGCTCCCCGACCTTCGGCAGGTGGGAGGCGGTCCGGCTGGACGACCAGGAGCACCGGGCCGTCTACCTCTCGGAGGGTCTGGGCCACGCCTTCATGGCGCTGGAGGAGGGCTCCACCGTGGTCTACCTCTGTTCCGAGGGATATGCGCCGCAGCGGGAGTTCGGCGTCCACCCCCTCGACCCGGCGCTGGCGATCGAATGGCCCACGGATCTCGGTCCCGAACTCTCCGACAAGGACGCCGCGGCTCCCACCCTGGCGGAGGCCGAGCGGGAGGGCCTGCTGCCCTCCTATGCGGAGTGCGTCGCATATCGGCAGCGCCTGAAGGCCCGGCCGGACGAACACCCGGTTGCGGTGTCGCCGGCGTGAAGCGAACCCCGAGCGGTGCCCGGGTCCCGGCGTCACCGGGGCTCGGGGCGCCGTCGTCCCACATTCCGGCCTCATCAAGAACAAGCAGTCTCCCGGCCGTAGTTCCGGCACGTCAGAGCATCGGAGAACCATGCGCATCCTTGTGACCGGCGGGGCCGGCTTCATCGGTTCGGAATTCGTCCGGAGGTGGCTGAATTCCGATCCGACGGCACATGTCACGGTTCTGGACAAACTCACCTATTCCGGGGTCGAGGAGAATCTCGCCTCCGTGGCCCGGCATCCCGGTTACCGCTTCGTGCGCGGCGACGTCTGCGATCCCGATGTGGTCGACCAGGTGACGGCGGGTCAGGACGCGGTCGTGCACTTCGCTGCCGAGTCGCACGTGGACCGGTCGATCACGGGGGCCGGGCCCTTCGTCCACACCAACGTCGTCGGCACCCAGGTACTGCTGGACGCGGCGCTCCGGCACCGTGTCGGCCGGTTCCTCCAGGTCTCGACGGACGAGGTGTACGGCTCGATCAGCGAGGGGTCGTGGACCGAGGAGTGGCCGCTCGCGCCCAACTCCCCCTATTCCGCGTCGAAGGCCGCGGCCGACCTCCTTGTACTCGCCTGCCACCGCACCCACGGCATGGACGTGGTCGTGACCCGGTGCACCAACAACTACGGGCCCCACCAGTTCCCCGAGAAGGTCGTTCCGCTGTTCATCACCAACCTGCTCGACGGGAAGAACGTCCCCCTGTACGGGGACGGCCGCCACATCCGCGACTGGCTGCACGTCTCGGACCACTGCCAGGGCATCGAACTGGTTCTGCGCGGCGGGAGGTCCGGGGAGGTCTACAACATCGGCGGCGGGACGGAGGTGAGCAACCACAAGCTCACCGGACTGCTGCTGGACGCCGTCGGGGCCGACTGGGACCGGGTCACGTACGTGCCCGACCGCAAGGGCCACGATCTGCGCTACTCGCTGGACGACAGCAAGATCCGCGAACAGCTCGGCTACGCGCCCCGATTCCCGTTCGCGGAGGGGCTGGCGGCCACGGTCGCCTGGTACCGGGACAACCGCTCCTGGTGGGAGCCGCTCAAGATCAGGGGGGAGTGGGGATGACGATGAAGTGGCTGGTGACCGGCGCGGGCGGGATGCTCGGCCGGGACGTGCTGACGGAGCTCGCCGCCGATCCCGACGCCGAGGTGACCGCACGGACGCGCAGTGGGCTCGACATCACCGACCCTGAGGCCGTGCGCGCGGCCGTCGCCGGGCACCACGTGGTCGTCAACTGCGCCGCGTGGACGGACGTCGACCGTGCCGAGCAGGAGGAGGAGGCCGCGACCGCCGTCAACGGCGCCGCTGTGCGCCATCTCGCGAGCGCCTGCGCGGACGCGGGGGCCGTCCTGCTGCATGTCTCCACCGACTACGTCTTCAGCGGCGACGCGGGGTATCCCTACACCGAGGACGCCCGGACCGGCCCGCTCAACGCGTACGGCCGGGGCAAACTGGTGGGGGAGCGGGCGGTGGCCAAGCTGCTGCCCCGCACCGGCTACACGGTACGCACCGCCTGGCTCTACGGGACGCACGGGCGCAACTTCGTGGCCACCATGCTCGAACTCGCGGGCCGGCGCGAGACCCTGGACGTGGTCGCGGACCAGTTCGGCCAGCCCACCTGGTCCGGTGCCCTCGCCCGGCAGTTGGCCGCGCTCGGCCGCGCCGCACTGGCCGGCCGGGCGCCGGCGGGCATCTACCACGGTACGGCCGCCGGCCGGACGACCTGGTTCGGACTGGCCCGGGAGACCTACCGGCTCAGCGGCCTCGACCCCGAGCGCATCCGCCCGGTCGGTTCGGAGGCCTTCCCGCGGCCAGCCGTCCGTCCGGCGTTCGGGGTGCTGGGGCACGGCGCCTGGCCGCGCGCCGGTGTCCCCTGCCAGCCCCGCTGGCAGGAGCAGCTGTCGGCGGCCCTGGACACGTCCCGGTTCGCGGAACTGGCCGCCGCGGCCCGTATCCCGGGCTGACCGGGCGAGCCCGTCGGTCCGTCGGTCCGGGCGAAGCCGGCGGACGCGCCCTGACACGCGGTGGACGCATGGCGCCCGCCCTGCCCGAGCGGTGCCGGGCAGAGCGGGCGCCATCCCTCTCAGACGAGCAGCGGCCCGCCGTTGCGCACCGCGCCCTCCTTCATGGCGATGAGGTTCGCCACGACATAGGAGATGTTGTTCGCGGAGTGCCACTCGGTCGGGAAGTACGTCACCAGCCGGGAGCTCTGGAAGCGCGCCTCGATCTCGGGGACGAACGCCCGGTACTGGTTGTCGGTGTAGTACCAGAACGAGTTCTCGTTGTAGAACGCCACATGCGTGGGGTCCTGGTAGGCGCCGCGTCCGTCGGAGCTGGGCGTCATGGTCAGCAGCATGCCGCCCGGCGCGAGGAGCCGGTACAGCTCGTTGATCAGCGGCACCTTGGCGGGCACGTGCTCGAGGAAGTCCACCGCCCGGATCAGACCGACGGAGGCGTCCGGCAGGTCCAGTCTGTCGGGCAGCGTCGCCACGAAGTCGACGCCGTCTCCCGGGTGCTGGTCCACTCCCAGGTAGCCCGGCGGCTTGCGGTGGGCCGCGCCGAGGTCGAGCGCCACCAGCCCGCGGCGCTGGGTCCAGGCGAGGGCGTTGGCCTCGATGTACTTGTCGTAGAGGGCGACCGTCTCGCGCTGGATGTGCGCGTTGATCTCCTTGTCGCGCTGGGTGTTCGCGCCGTGCATGCGCTGGAGGTAGAGGCAGCGCTCGATGTGGTGGAAGTCGCCGGCCTGGAAGAGCCGGGACATCATGTCCTGGTCGTCCAGCACCGTGCGGGTGGCGTCGTAGCCGCCGACCTTCTCGTAGACGTCCCTCCGGAACGAGCGCACATGATTGGGCGCGTACCAGATGTACGAGACGTTGTGCGGCGTCGGTGCCATGGTCTTGGCCGCCAGCAGCCGCCGGCCGTCGACGTCCACCTCCTCGTACTTCCAGCCGTACGTCTCGTTGAAGCGGGAGTCGTCCCGTCCGCCGTCCTCGGTGATCTGGGCGGTGTTGCTGTAGACGAAGACGACGTCCGGGTGCTCGTCGAACGCCTTGCCGATCTCGGCGAGGCAGTCCCTGGCCAGCAGGTCGTCGTGGTCGAGTTCCACGAGGATCTCGCCGCAGGCGAGTTCGCAGGCCCTGCGCTTCGCGGCCCCGACGCCCCTGACGTCGTCCGCGATCTCCACGCGGACCCGCTCGTCGGGCCGTTCGGGTCGCCAGCGAGCCCCGTTGTTGAGCAGGACGATCCACTCCCAGTCCGAGCAGGACTGCGCCTGCAGCGTCGCCAGGCACTCGTCCAGGAAGCTCGGCCGGTGGCTGGGGGTGAAGACGGAGAACCTGGGTGTCGCATTCGACGTCATCTGGGGCTACCTGCCTGAGGTCTCGTTGGATTCGGAGCCGGCTTCGACGGAGTCCTTGAAGGGCTTCGGTACTTGGGAGCGCAGGGAAGGGTCGAGGTCGACGGCGTGCTGATACGCGTCCTGTGCCTTTTTGTCGAGGCCCTTGATGGCCATCGTCTCGCCGATCTGGAAATAGGCGGTGGAGGCCTTCGGGTTGACGGATACGGCCCGCTGCAGCAGCTCGAGCGCCCGGTCGGGGTCACTTTTCTTCAGCAGCAGGGCCTTGTTGAAAAGAGCCGACGTGAACGACGAGTCGGCCTTCAGAGCCGAGTCGTACGCCTTGAGGGCATCGGCTCGTCGGCCCTCTCTCTCGGCCACGACGCCCATGTTGTACCAGGCGAGTTTGTTGTGCGGGTCCAACTCCAGGACGCGTTTGAAGGTGGCTTTCGCACCGTCGAAGTCCTGGTACTGCACCTGCAACAGACCTGCCTGCATGAGCGCGTCGGCCTTGAGTGCGGTACGGGGCGCATCGTCGGGCTTGGCCTCCGGAGCCTTGGCCGGCTGCGACATGATGGCCCAGGTGGCCGTTCCTGCGGCGACCGCGACCGCTGCGCCGACGCCTGTCCACAATCTTTTCACTTGTCACATCTCAGGGAGTCGGGATGGGATCCGGCTGCGTGAGGAGCCCGGTGGACGACGCCGGGTGTGATGGATTTCGGCGGTCGTCATGGCGGCCAAGGTAACGATGCGCCCGATATGTCGTCATCTGTCGTAGGTGATCAACTGCCGCAGACCACCCGAACGTACGTATTCAGAGCGGGCGGAGTGATATCGGACCGTGAATTCCGTTGTATTAAAGGGTCATTAGCAAAGGTGCCGGTTCATATCGCCGCGGTCCGGCCCCTACTGCCCTGACACCCGCGCGGGGCCGTGCGGGCGTCTCGGTAAAGTCCTCCCCATGCGTGATCTCGGGGTGGGATTCGGTCGTCTTCTGTCGGGTCAGCGATGGGTGGCCCGGCACGGCAGGCAGTACGGCATCGGCCTGCTGCCGGGGCTGATAACCCTCGTCCTGTACGCGGCGGCGCTGTTCGCCCTGGCCGTGTGGGGCGAGGACGCCGTGACCTGGGCGACGCCGTTCGCCGACGGCTGGCCGAGCCCTTGGCTCGGCCTCTTCCGCGGCTTCCTCACGGCCGTGCTCTTCGCACTCGCCCTGCTGCTGGCCGTGCTCACCTTCACCGCCGTCACCCTCGTCGTCGGTCAGCCGTTCTACGAAAGCCTCTCGGAAACGGTCGACCGCGACGTCTCGCCGGACGGCACGGCCCCGCAGTCCGGTCTGCCGCTCCACCGCGAACTGTGGATATCGATCCGGGACAGCGCCCGCATCCTCGTCCGCGCCATGGTCTGGGGCGTTCTCCTCTTCGCTCTCGGCTTCGTTCCGTTCGTCGGCCAGACCGTCGTGCCCGTGATCGGCTTCTTCGTCACCGGCTTCTTCCTCACCGAGGAACTCACCGCCATCGCCCTTCAGCGCCGCGGGGTGGAACTGCGGGAGCGCCTCGCGCTGTTGCGCTCCCGCAAGCTGCTCGTCTGGGGTTTCGGCACGCCGCTCGGCCTTGCCTTCCTCGTCCCGTTCGTCGCCGTGTTCCTGATGCCGGGCGCGGTCGCGGGCGCCACGCTGCTGGCCCGCGACCTGCTCGGTGAGGAGACGGCCGGGGAGCGGGAAACTGAGGGGGAGCAGGTCACCCCCGCCTGAGGCCGGGTCCGGAGACGGAGTTCGCCGCCACCGTCACGATCGCCCGGACCTGCGCGATGATGTCGACCCGGTTCCGTACGAACTCGGGGTCGGTGACCGTCCCCGTCGCGGGATCCGTGTTCCCCGCCCCGAACTGCAGGACCGGTGTGTGCACGTGCCCGCCGGGCAGAGTCCCGTGCAGTCCGAGCCGGTCCCGCAGCAGCGTCGCCCGGTAGGCGATCTCGTTGGAGAGATAGTCGCCGCCGCCTCCTGCCCGCGCCGTCGAACCCGGGGTCGGCCCGTCCGCCCGTACGACGGCAGTGGTGCCGCCCGCCGGGATCTCGGTGACCTCCGTGTGGTCGTAGACGGGGAAGCGGCCGGTGTCCGACGCGACGATCGCACGATACGGAAGGGTCGTCGACGTCCACTGAGGCTGTGTCGCCGGCTGGGCGACCGGGACCGTGCCGGTGCTGCTGACGTTGTTGTTGTCCGGGAAGCCGCCCCGCCAGGCCC
Source organism: Streptomyces sp. NRRL F-5122 (assembly GCF_001507435.1). Classification (GTDB taxonomy): domain Bacteria; phylum Actinomycetota; class Actinomycetes; order Streptomycetales; family Streptomycetaceae; genus Streptomyces; species Streptomyces lannensis. The sequence goes on along the minus strand of NZ_LMWH01000254.1, from coordinate 69,474 downwards.
CGTTGGTCCGCTCGACGTCGAAGCGGCCGACCCTGCCCTGACTCACGGTCGTGAACAGGTCGACCTTCGGCAGGTACGGGCGCAGCGACCGCTCCACCGTCATGTCGGCGAAGTCCTGCCAGCGCACGGGGAACACCATGGTCTCGATGCGCGCGGGACCGTCCGCCGTCCGGACCGTGGTGCCGTCCAGCGCGAGCGCGCCGGCCCCCGAGGGGTTCGAGATCCGGATGTCCCGGTCCAGCGTGAACGGGTCGAACCCGGTGAGCAGGATCCGCTTCACACCCCCGCCGTGCGGGTACCGGACGCTGTCCTGACCGCGTGAGGTGGTCTCCAGTTCCGACAGCAGCCTCGCGCGTCGGCCGTCGGACAGGCCGAAGCGCGGTTCCCAGGACCGTACTTCCCGGGTCATCGCCAGTCGTGCCCAGTACAGCGGCCGGTCGTCGTCCCGGCTCAGGTCCCCGCCCAGCGGCCCTCGCCCCTGCGCCCGGTCGACGGCCCGCTGCCACAGCCGTGATCCCTGCCGGGTGACGACGCGCTCGGCCTGTGCGTAGGAGCGGCTCCTCGCCAGTGCCCGGGCGAACTCGGGGGCGACGGAGGCGAATCCGGATCGCCTGAGGATCTCTTGCGGAACCGCGCCGTCGAGCCGCTGTTCCTCGACGGTCGTGGTGGGGGCCGGGCCGGCGGTCGCGGTCTGCGGGACAGCCAGTCCCGCGAGCAGGGTCAGTCCCAGGACGCCGAGCCGAACACTTTGGGAGATCAAGGGAATTCAGGTCCTTCCGATCGCAGTGGGGTGCGTGGTGCCGGACCGTCGCAGTATCGCGTGAGGGAAGCGGTGGATGCCATGGGGCGGGAGCCGGTGCGGCGGAGCCGCCGCGCGCCGCGCAGGCCGGACGTGAGGGGGGTGCCCCCTACTCCGCCTCGCCGAGGAGCACCAGGAAGTCCCGGAACGCCGCCGGCATGTCCACCGAGTCCGGGTCGAGCAGCCACTGGTACTGCAAGCCGTCCATCACCGCCACCAGCAGGGGCGCGGCGCGCTCCGGGGTCAGGCCGCTCGGCAGCCGGTCCCCGTACTCGGAGCGGAGCGTCGCCGCCATGCTCGACCGCACATCGCGGTACCGCTCGGTGAAGTAGCCGCGCGCGGGATGCCCCTCGGTGACGCTCTCGCCGAGCAGGGCCGAGAACGTCTGCACTATGCCGGGCCGCATCGCGTTGTACTCCACGAGGGCGGCGAGCAGTTCCAGACGCCAGCGGCCGTCCGGGACGGCGTCCCACTGGTCGCGTTCCTTGAGCACCGCGACCAGCAGTGTGTCCTTCGTCGGGAAGTAGTGCAGCAGCCCCTGCTGGGTCAGGCCCACCCGCTCGGCGACGGCGGCCATGCTCGCGCCGCGGTAGCCGCGTTCGGCGATCACCTCCAGGGCGGCGCGCACGATCTCGGCGCGCCGCTCCTCGTTCCTGGCCCGGGCCGTCATGGCGTCACCGTACGGCATGCGACCCCTCGTCATATTGCGGCGGGATAACAAAACCTACCGCTCCACAGGGATCGGGTGCACGATGGAGACCGCCGATGGCTTTCGACTAGGAGGTGCCGCATGGCGAGGACGGCAGCCAGGACAGCGAAGACCCCGCAGGACGAGGCGCGTGAGGCCGTGGTCGAGGCGGCCCTCGGCAAGCTCGGGCTGGACGCGAAGGCCCGGCTGCTGGCCGGCCAGGACATGTGGTCCCTTCCCGCCCTCCCGGAGATCGGCCTGAAGTCGCTGGTGATGTCCGACGGCCCGATCGGCGTCCGCGGAGTGCGCTGGACGTCCGACGACCCGTCCGTCGCGCTGCCCTCCCCGACCGCCCTCGCCGCCACCTGGGACCCCGGCCTGGCCCACCGCGCCGGTGTCCTCCTCGCCCAGGAGGCCCGCCGCAAGGGCGTCCACGTCCTTCTCGCGCCCACGGTCAACCTGCACCGCTCCCCGCTGGGCGGCCGGCACTTCGAGGCCTACAGCGAGGACCCGTACCTGACCGGACGGATCGGCACCGGATACGTCCAGGGGGTGCAGTCCGGCGGTGTCGGCACCACGGTCAAGCACTTCGTCGCCAACGACGCCGAGACCGATCGCTTCACCGTGAACAACGTCGTGGACGAACGCACCCTGCGCGAGCTGTACCTCGCGCCCTTCGAGGCCATCGTCACCGGCGCCCGGCCGTGGGGCATCATGACCGCCTACAACACGGTCAACGGCACGACGATGACAGAGCACGGCCGCCTGGTGGACGAGGTCCTGCGCGGCGAGTGGGGCTTCGACGGTTTCAACGTATCCGACTGGACGGCGGCCCGCTCGACCGCCGGCGCCGTCGAGGGCGGTCTTGATGTCGCCATGCCCGGTCCGCGCACCGTGTACGGCGAGGCCCTGGCCCGGGCCGTGCGCGACGGACAGGTCGAGGAGGCCAGGGTCGACGACGCCGTGCGCAACGTCCTCCGGCTCGCCGCCCGCGTCGGCATCCTGGAGGGCGCCGAACCCGTGGTGACCCGTCCTCCCGAGCAGGTCGACGGCGAGGCCCTGGCCCGTGAGACGGCCCGCCGCTCCTTCGTGCTCGTGCGCAACGAGAACGCCGCGCTCCCGCTGCGGCCGCACGGCACCCTCGCCCTGATCGGTGCCGCGGCCCGCGACGCCCGTGTGCTCGGCGGCGGCTCCGCGACGGTCTTCCCGCCCCGGATCGTCTCGCCGCTCGACGGTCTGACCGCCGCCCTCCCCGAGGGCAGCCTGAGGTATGCCGTCGGTGCCGACCCGGCCACCGAACTCGACGTTGCCGGCCAGGGCTTCTCGCTGCGGGCGGTCTGCCGTGACGCCGAGGGGAACGTCCTCGGCACCGGGTCCGCGCCCACCGGGCACATCCAGTGGATGGGTTCCGACCTCCCCGAGGGTGTCACCCACGAGGCCCTGCACAGCGTCGAACTCACCGGAACGTTGACGCCCCGCGAATCCGGCCCGCACATCTTCGGCGTCAAGGGCGTCGGCGCCTTCCGCCTCGTCGTCGACGGAACGACCCACTACGACGACGTCCAGCGCCCCGCCGTCGAGGGCAACCCCTTCGAGGCGCTGTCCGGCGCGCCGGTGCCGCGCGCCCGGGTCGAACTCACCGCCGGGACGACGGTCGAGGTCTCCCTCACCCATGTGGTCGAGTTCCCCGACCGCATCCCGATGAAGGTCGTCGGATTCACGCTGGCCCACCAGGAGCCGCAACGCGACCCCGACGAGCTGATCGCCGAGGCGGTCGAGGCAGCCCGCGACGCCGACACCGCCGTCGTCGTGGTCGCCACCACCGAGCGCGTGGAGTCCGAGGGATTCGACCGCACGGACCTCCGGCTCCCCGGACGGCAGGACGACCTGGTGCACGCCGTCGCCGCCGTCAACCCGAACACCGTCGTGGTCGTCAACTCGGGATCCCCGGTGGAGCTGCCGTGGCGTGACGACGTCGCGGCCGTGCTGCTGAGCTGGTTCCCCGGCCAGGAGGGCGGCGCCGCGCTCGCCGACGTCCTCACCGGCGCCCATGAGCCCGGCGGCCGGCTGCCCACCACCTGGGGGCCGCTCCAGGACACCCCGGTCACCGAGGTGGTTCCACAGGACGGCGAACTCCACTACACCGAGGGCGTGTTCATCGGGTACCGCGCCTGGGAGAGGGCGGGCCGGGAGCCCTCGTACCCCTTCGGCCACGGCCTCGGCTACACCGACTGGGCGTACGAGTCGATCGAGGTCGAAGGCACGACGGTCAAGGTCCGCGTCCGCAACGCGGGCTCACGGCCGGGGCGCGAGGTCGTCCAGGTCTATCTGGGCCCGGCCGAGCCGGACTCCCTGCGCCCGGTGCGCCGGCTGGCCGGTTTCGCGGGCGTCGAGGCGGCCCCCGGGGAGAGCGTCGACGTGGTCGTGGAGCTACCGCGGCGGGGCTTCGAGATCTGGGACCAGGTTTCGAACGTGTGGTCGTTTGTGAAGGGTTCGTACGAGGTTGCGGCAGGGCGCTCGATCGCGGACCGCCGCGTCACGGTGACGATTAACGTCTGACCCGGGAGAAGCCCTCCACGAGCAGCCCCGGTCCGGGACCTGACCCCTGGACCGGGGCTCGTGGCGTACTGCGGCGCTAGTCGCGGGTGCCGAAGCCGTACACCGTCTGCGAGCGGTAGAGCTCTCCCGGCCGCAGCACCGTGCTCGGGAACTCCGGGCGGTTCGGGGAGTCCGGGAAGTGCTGCGTCTCCAGTGCGATCCCGTCGCCCGGTGCGAACGGGGCACCGAGGTGGTCCCCGGTGTAGAGCTGGAGACCGGGCTCGGTCGTGGCGACGGTGAGCACCCGCCCGGACGCCGGGTCGCACAGCTCGGCCACCTGCTCGGGCGCGGCGGTCACGCCCTTGTCCAGAACGAAGTTGTGGTCGTACCCCGGACCCGCCTTGCGTGGCGTCCGGAAGTCGAAGCGGGTGCCGGCCACCTTCCGGAGCTCGCCCGTCGGGATCAGCTCCTCGTCCACCGGAGTGATGCGCGAGGCCGAGATCCGCAGCTCGTGCCCGCCCGTGTGCCCCGAACCGGCCAGGTTCCAGTACGAGTGGCTGGTCATGTTGACGACGGTCGGCGCGTCAGTGACCGCCTCGTACGCGATCCGGAGCGCACCGCCCGGTCCGAGGGAGTACGTCGCGGAGACCTCGAGGCGGCCCGGAAAGCCCTCCTCGCCGTCCGCGCCGACCCGGGACAGCCGTACGCCGTGCTCGACCGGCTCCACGTCCCACACGCGCTTGTCGAAGCCCCGCGAACCGCCGTGCAGCGAGTTCGGTCCGTCGTTCGGCTCGAGCGTGCAGGTACGGCCGTCCAGCGGGAAGCGGGCGCCCCCGATGCGGTTGGCGTAACGCCCGATCAGCGCCCCCAGGAACGGCTCGGGGTGGGCGAGGTAGCCCTCGAGGTCCGGGAAGCCCAGGACCATCTCCGCGGGGTGGAGTTCCCCGCTGCCGGCCCCGCTCGAGAGCTCGGACCCCCGCCGGTCCGGGACCTGGACCGACTGCACGATCCCGCCGTACGACAGGATGCGCACCCGCACCCCGTCCCGCTCCAGCGTCCAGCGGTGGACCGGTGTGCCGTCGGGAAGTGTGCCGAAGAGTTCGCTCATGCGGGAAACCCTAGGTCACCGGGTCTTTCGCGGTGATGGTGCGGTAGGCGATCTCCGCCAGCCGCGCCTGGCCGTTCCGGCTCGGATGGAACCAGTCCCACTGGCTCAACTGGTCGGTGCCGAAGCGGTAGTCGAAGACGGCGTTTCCGTCGAAGCGGCACCGCCGGTCCTTCCCGCACACATCCTTCAGGACCCTGTTGTACGCCTCCACCCGGGCCTGCACCTTGGCGCGCCGGTCCGTGGCCGCGGCGTCCAGGGCGTCCGCGTTGCCCAGCATCGACGGGCAGACGCCCAGCTTCCACACCTGCTTGCCGATCGGGCTGGTGCGGCCCTGCGACCACAGCCGCTTCAGGTTCGGCACGCTGGAGACGTACACCTGCGCGTGGGGCAGCTCCCCGCGCAGCGCGTCCATCGCCTCCTTGAACTGGGCGCGGAAGTCGGTGACCGAGGTCATCGCGGAGACGGTGGATCGGCAGGCGTCGTTGGCGCCCGCCATCACCGTCACCAGCTCCGGCTTCCGTTGTGCCGCCTGCTCCATCTGTGCGGCGAGATCGGACATCCGGGCCCCGGTCACCGCGAAGTTCCAGCTGTTGAGCGAGGCCCCGTTCGCCCCGAGGAGCCGTACCGCGAGGCTGTCGACGTGGGCGTCGCTGCCCGTCGCCCACGACACCTCGGGGCAGTCGGACAGCACGGTGCAGGCGTCGAAACCACGGGTGATGGAGTCGCCCACCGCGGCGATCGAGCCCGGGTAGCGGTCCCAGAGCGGCGAGGGCCTCGGGGACGGCTTCGACTGAGTGGTGGTGGCCCGGGGAGACGACTCCGCGCCGCCGGTCGCGTCGCACGCCGCGAGCCCCAGGACGGCGGCCGCCGCGAGCGCCACGCCGGCGCGCGAGCGGTGGCTTCGCTTCCGCATCCCTGGTCCCCTCGTTCGTGGTCCACCACCGGCCGGCCGGTGGACGCCGTCGTTCGGCAGCGCTTCGAACACGCTGGGTCGGTCCCGCGTCCCCTTGGGTGAAACCTCGGTGTTCGGTGCCGTCGGGACCGACGGTACGTCACACTCCTTGCGCCGCCGCACGGTAGCCTCGCCCCGTGGCCGCCCCGCCACGCCCGTTCCGTAAAGTTACAAGATGTCGCGGTCTGCCCGGAGGTTCAGGTGACGACACGTGGAGTCCTGTACGTGCACTCCGCGCCACGCGCACTGTGCCCGCACGTCGAGTGGGCGGTCGCGGGCGTGCTGGGCACGCGCGTCAACCTCGACTGGATCCGGCAGCCCGCCGCACCCGGCACCTGGAGATCCGAGTTCTCCTGGCAGGGCGAGGCCGGCACGGCGTCCAAGCTGGCCTCCGCGCTGCGCGGCTGGCAGCTGCTGCGCTTCGAGGTGACGGCGGAACCGTGCCCGACCGCGGAGGGCGAGCGCTACAGCTGCACCCCCGACCTCGGCATCTTCCATGCGGTCACCGGCATCCACGGCGACATCCTGATCCCCGAGGACCGGCTGCGCGCCGCACTGGTGCGCTCCCAGCGCGGCGAGACGGAGCTCGAGGCCGAGCTCGCCAGACTGCTGGGCAAGCCGTGGGACGACGAGCTCGAGCCGTTCCGGTACGCGGGGGAGGGCGCGCCGGTGCGGTGGCTCCACCAGGTCGTCTGAAGGCCGTCACCCGACAACGTCTGAGACGTCCGAAGGGCCCCCACCGGGTGGTGGGGGCCCTTCAGCGTGTCGGGTGACGGTCCGCGTCAGATCGTGCGGAACGCCAGGACGACGTTGTGGCCGCCGAAGCCGAACGAGTCGTTCAGCGCCGCGATACGGCCCTCGACCGGCAGCTTGCGGGCCTCGCCGCGCACGATGTCGGCACTGGCCTCGGCCTCGGGGTCGAGCTCGCGGACGTTGATGGTCGGCGGGGCGATCCGGTTGTACAGGGCGAGGACGGTTGCGACCGACTCCACACCGCCCGCACCACCGAGGAGGTGACCGGTCATCGACTTGGTCGCGGAGACCGCCATGTGGTCGGCGTCGTCACCGAAGACCTTGCGCAGCGCCTTCAACTCGGCCACGTCACCGGCCGGAGTGGAGGTGGCGTGCGCGTTCACGTGGACGATCTCGGCCGGGTCCAGATCGGTGTTGTCGAGCAGGTTCTGCAGGGCGTGCGAGATGCCACGGCCCTCGGGCTCCGGCTGGACGATGTCATGGCCGTCGGCGGAGATGCCCTGGCCGACCGCCTCCGCGTAGACGCGGGCACCGCGCTTGGCGGCGTGTTCGGCCGACTCCAGCACCAGCACGCCCGCGCCCTCGCCCAGGACGAAGCCGTCCCGGTCGACGTCGTAGGGACGCGAGGCGCCCTGCGGGTCGTCGTTGTTCTTGGACATCGCCATCATGTTGCCGAACGCGGCGATGGGCAGCGGGTGGATCGCGGCCTCCGTACCGCCGGCGACGACGACGTCGGCGCGGCCGGTGCGGATCATCTCGATGGCGTAGCCGATGGCCTCGGCGCCCGACGCGCAGGCGGAGACCGGGGTGTGCACGCCGGCCCGGGCGCCCACGGCGAGGCCCACGTTGGCGGACGGGCCGTTCGGCATCAGCATCGGCACGGTGTGCGGGGAGACCCGGCGGACGCCCTTCTCCTTCAGCACGTCGTACTGGTCGAGCAGGGTCGTCACACCACCGATGCCGGAGGCGATGACCGCGCCGAGGCGGTCGGGGTCGACGGCGGGGTCCTCACCGGCCTTGTCGGTGAAACCGGCGTCCGCCCACGCCTCCTTGGCGGCGATCAGCGCGAACTGCGCAGAGCGGTCCAGGCGGCGGGCCTGGGGACGTGGGATGACCTCGGACGGCTCCACGGCGATCTCGGCGGCGATGCGGACCGCCTGCTCGGCGGCCCACTCATGCTCGAGGAGGCGGACACCGGACTTGCCGGCGACCAGGCCCTCCCAGGTGGAGGCCGCGTCGCCACCCAGCGGTGTGGTTGCGCCGATACCGGTGACGACCACGGTGCGATTGGTCGAGCTCACGGGAATTCTTTCTCCAACGTATACGAGGATTCGGCGGCGCCACCGCCGGGTGGCGGGGCAACGGCCCGCTGGACAGGCCGCAGCCCGTCAACGGGCTGTCGTCTGCCCAGGTGATCGGTTGATCAGGCCTGGTGCTTGAGGATGTACTCGGCGGCGTCACCGACGGTCTTGAGGTTCTTGACGTCGTCGTCGGGGATCTTCACGTCGAAGCGCTCCTCGGCGGCGACGACGACCTCGACCATGGACAGCGAGTCGACGTCCAGGTCGTCGGTGAAGGACTTGTCCAGCTGGACGTCCTCGGTGGGGATCCCGGCGATCTCGTTCACGATCTCGGCGAGACCGGCGACGATCTCTTCCTGGGTGGCGGCCATGTCAGGCGCTCCTTCGTATGTATCCAGAGGGTGTGGCGCCCGCCGCGTCAGCGGCAGGGGTGTGCAGTTCCCGTGCCGGACCGCATGATCCGGCACGGAGTGCCTAGGGGAGGGTAACGACCGTCGCTGCGTACACGAGACCCGCCCCGAAGCCGATGACGAGCGCGGTGTCGCCGCTCTTCGCCTCGCCGGTCGCCAGGAGCCGCTCCATCGCGAGCGGGATCGAGGCGGCCGAGGTGTTGCCGGTCGTGCGCACGTCGCGGGCGACCGTGACGTGCTCCGGCAGCTTGAGAGTCTTCACCATCGAGTCGATGATCCGCACGTTGGCCTGGTGCGGGATGAAGACGTCCAGGTCGTCCGCGGTGATCCCGGCCGCGTCCAGCGCCTGCTGGGCGACCTTCGCCATCTCGAACACGGCCCAGCGGAAGACCGCCTGACCCTCCTGGGTGATCGCGGGGAACTTGACGTTGCCCTCGCTGTCGACCGGGAGCTTGGAGACATCGCCGAGCCTGAACTCGTTCCACGGCACGGTCTGCTTGATCGTCTCGGACTTGTCGCCCTCCGAGCCCCAGACGGTCGGGCCGATGTGCGGCTCCTGCGCCGGGCCGACGACGACCGCGCCGGCGCCGTCACCGAACAGGAAGGCGGTGGCACGGTCCTCGAGGTCCGTCAGGTCGGAGAGCCGCTCCACGCCGATGACGAGGACATACTCGGCCGACCCCTCGACGATCATGCCCTTGGCGAGCGTGAGACCGTAGCCGAAGCCGGCGCAGCCGGCCGAGATGTCGAAGGCGGCGGCCTTGTCCGTACCGAGCCTGTCGGCGATCTCGGTCGCGATCGCCGGGGTCTGGCTGAAGTGCGAGACGGTGGAGACGACGACCGCGCCGATCTGCTCGGCGGCGATCCCGGCGTCGGCGATCGCCTTGCCGGACGCCTCGACCGACATCGCGGCGACGGTCTCCTCGTCGTTCGCCCAGTGGCGGGTCTCGATGCCGGAGCGGGAGCGGATCCACTCGTCGGAGGAGTCGATCTTCTCCAGGATCACTTCGTTGGGCACGACCCGGACCGGGCGGTAGCCGCCCACTCCGAGGATGCGCGCGTACGGAGCGCCCTTACGTGCCTTGATCTTCGACATGCTCTGGGGCTCCTAATCAGGCGCTGTGCTCGGCTACGAGGGCGCGCGCCGCGTCGAGGTCGTCGGGGGTCTTCAGGGCCAGGGTCGCGACGCCCGGCAGCGCGCGCTTGGCGATGCCGGTCAGGGTGCCGCCGGGGCACACCTCGATCATCGCGGTCACGCCCAGCTTCTCGAACGTCTCCATGCACAGGTCCCAGCGGACCGGGTTGGCGACCTGGCCGACCAGGCGCTGGAGCACCTCGGACCCGGTGTCGACGACCTGTCCGTCCTTGTTCGAGACGTACGCGACCCGCGGCACGGCGGGCGTGAGCGCCTCGGCGGCCCGGGCGAGCGCGTCGACGGCGGGCGCCATGTGGTGGGTGTGGAACGCACCCGCCACCTTCAGCGGAACGACGCGCCGCACCCCTTCGGGCTTGTCCGCCTCCAGGGCGGCGAGCTGCTCCAGGGTGCCGGCGGCGACGATCTGCCCGGCACCGTTCACGTTCGCCGGGGTCAGGCCCAGGTGCTCCAGGTGCGGGATCGTGGTCGTGGGTTCGCCACCGAGCAGCGCCGACATGCCCGTGGGCGTGATGGCGGCGGCCTCGGCCATGGCCAGTCCCCGCCGGCGCACCAGCGTCAGGGCCGCCGCCTCGTCGAGGACGCCCGCGAAGACGGCGGCGGCGATCTCTCCGACGCTGTGGCCCGCGACGGCACCGGGGACCGTGTCACCGAGTGCCGCGGAGGACAGCAGACCGGCGGCGACCAGCAGCGGCTGGGCCACGGCGGTGTCGCGGATGGCATCGGCGTCGGCCTGGGTGCCGTAGTGGGTGAGGTCGAGCCCGATGGCGTCCGACCACGCGGCGATACGGTCGGCGGCACCGGGCAGTTCGAGCCAGGGAGTCAGGAAGCCGGGCGTCTGGGCGCCCTGGCCGGGAGCGACGAGTACGAGCACTCTCACACTCTCTCTTGGAGACGGCCACGGCCGCCCGTGGGGACAGGGACGAAGAACAGCAGGGGGTTTTGTGGGCCCCCGACAAAAGACTAGGTCTGCGAATCCCCCTCGGTGAGCCGTCCCAGGATCAGCGCGATCCGCAACGTGAACGCGGAGCGTACATCAGAGGGCGACCAACCGGTGACGTCAGTCACACGTCGGAGCCGGTAGCGCACGGTGTTCGGGTGAACGAACAGCATTCGGGCGGCACCCTCGAGACTCGACGCCTGCTCCAGATAGACGCTGAGGGTTTCCAGAAGCGCGGAGCCCGCCTCCTCCAGCGGTCTGTAGATCTCCTCCACCAGTTGCTCGCGTGCGCTGGGGTCACCCGCGATCGCGCGCTCCGGGAGCAGGTCGTCCGCCAGTACCGGGCGCGGTGCGTCCTGCCAGGCGGAACACGCCTTGAGGCCCGCGGCGGCGGCCTGCGCGGAGCGGGTGGCGGCGAGCAGATCGGGTACGACGGGGCCGGCGACCACGGGCCCGGCGGCGAACGGGCCGATCAGTGACCTGGCGACGGCGAGCGGGTTGTCGCTGCCGCCGGCGATCACCACGAGCCGGTCGCCCAGCACCCCTGTGAGGACCTGGAGCTTGGCGTGCCGTGCGGCCCGCCGGATGGCCTCGACCGTCAACTCGCTGTCACCGTCGGGCGCCGTTCCCAGCACCACACACACATGTTCGGGCGAATTCCAGCCGAGCGCCGCGGCCCGGCTGACGGCTCCCTCGTCGGCCTCGCCGCTGAGCACGGCGTTGACGACCAGTGACTCGAGCCGGGCGTCCCAGGCACCGCGTGCCTCGGCGGCCTGCGCGTAGACCTGGGCGGTGGCGAAGGCGATCTCGCGGGCGTACACGAGGAGCGCCTCGCGCAGCACGGACTCGTCGCCCGGAGCGGCCACCTCGTCGATGGCGGACTCCATCACCTCGATGGTGGTCCGCACCATCTCCACGGTCTGCCGGAGGGTGATGGCGCGCGTCAGTTCGCGCGGCGCGGTGCCGAAGACGTCGGTGGAGATCGCCTGGGGCGCGTCCGGGTGCCGGAACCACTCGGTGAAGGCGGCGATGCCCGCCTGGGCCACGAGACCGATCCAGGAGCGGTTCTCCGGCGGCATGGCCCGGTACCACGGCAGGGTCTCGTCCATGCGTGCGATGGCCTGCGCGGCGAGGCTTCCGGAGGACTTCTCCAGCCGCTTCAGGGTCGCGGCGTGGGGATGGACGGAACGTACCGTGTGGTCTGCGTGGCTGGCTTCGGGTTCGGGCACGGGGACAAGACTGCCTTATCGGGCCGGGAGCGTGCGGTGGGGGTCCCGGGGGGCGGGAAGGGCGGGGCTACGGTGGTTGCCGTGATGGACGTACGGCGCGCCGGCGAGCGCTACCGGGGAGGGGACCCGGTCGCCGGGATCGAGTCCCTGCACGCCTTCAGCTTCGGCCCGCACTACGACCCCGACAACCTCCGCTTCGGCGCCGTGATCGCCTGCAACGAGGAGCGGCTCGCGCCCGGTGCGGGCTTCGACGAGCACCCGCACAGCCACACCGAGATCGTCACATGGGTGGTGGAGGGCGAGCTGACCCATCGCGACTCGACCGGCCACGCTTCGGTCGTCCGGCCCGGAGACGTCCAGCGGCTGAGTTCGGCGGGCGGTGTGCGCCATGTGGAGCGCAACGACGCCGACGTCCCGCTCGTCTTCGTCCAGATGTGGCTGGCGCCTCTGGAGCCGGGCGGTGAGCCCGCGTACGAGGTGGTCCACGGCATCGCGGACTCCACGCCGTACGCGGTCCCCCAGGCGGGAGCGATGCTCCATGTACGCCGCCTCGGGAAGGGGGAGCGCACCGCGGTGCCGGACGCGGCGTACGCCTACGTCCATGTGGTGCGCGGAGAAGTGCACCTGGGCGGAGCGGAGTTGGGGTCGGGCGACGCGGCGCGGATCACGGACGCGAAGGACATGGAGGCCGTGGGCCTGACGGAGGCGGAGCTGCTGGTCTGGGAGCTGGCGGGGTAGCCGGGCGCCTCAGCCCCGCAGTTCCGCCAGCACCGCGTCCGTGAACGGCGTCCACGCCTCGGCGGCCCACGGTCCGAACGCACGGTCCGTCAGCGCCACGCACGCCGCGCCGGCGACCGGGTCGATCCACAGGAACGTGCCCGACTGCCCGAAGTGACCGAACGTCCGCGGCGAGGACGAACCACCCGTCCAGTGCGGCGACTTGGAGTCCCGGATCTCGAAGCCGAGCCCCCAGTCGTTGGGGTTCTGGTGCCCGTACCCCGGCAGTACGCCCTTCGTGCCCGGATACTGCACCGTCATCGCCTCCGCCACCGTCCGCGGGTCCAGCAGCCGGGGCGCCTGCACCTCGGCCGCGAACCGTACGAGGTCGGCGACCGTCGAGACGCCGTCCTTGGCCGGGGAGCCGTCGAGGCTCGTCGAGTCCATGCCGAGCGGCTCGAGGAGGGCCTGGCGCACGTACTCGAAGAACCGGATGTCCGTCGCCTTCGCCACATGATCGCCCAGCACCTCGAACCCGGCGTTCGAGTACAGCCGCCGCTCCCCGGGTGCGGACGTGACACGGTGTTCGTCGAACGCCAGCCCGGAGGTGTGCGCAAGGAGGTGCCGGACCGTGGCGCCGGGCGGCCCGGCGGGCTCGTCCAGCTCGACTGCCCCCTCCTCGTACGCCACGAGCACGGCGTACGCGGCGAGCGGCTTGGTGACCGAGGCCAGCGGGAAGCGGTGGTCGACCGGGCCGTGCGTGCCGAGCACGGTGCCGTCCGCGCGGACGACCGCCGCGGCGGCGGTGGGGACGGGCCAGTTCTCGATCAGCGCCAGACTCTGCAGGGACATGCCTCCGACACTATGCGCTTCCCAGCTGCAGCCGCATCGAGGGGTCCGGCTTGCGGACGAAGCCCAGCGACGCGTACAGGGGTTCGGCCTCGGCGGAGGCGTTCAGGTCGACCTGGCGCACGTCCTGCTCGCGGAACCAGTCCAGTAGCGTCTCCATGCAGGCGCGTGCATAGCCCCGGCGGCGCGCGTCGGGGTCGGTGGCGACGCTGAAGACGTGCCCGACCAGCCCCTGCGGATTGCCCAGCCGGCCGATCCGGTACTCGACGGTCCCGGCCACCAGCGCGGCCAGCGCTCCCGGCCGCTCGGGATGGTCGATCACGAACGCGACAAATCCGCCCTCCGGGTCGGCGAGCCGGTGGCGCACGGTGGGCAGGGACTCCTTGTGCCAGTGTGTGGAGGAGTCGGTGGAGAAGACCGAATCGATCATCACCTGGCGCAGTCGCAGCAGCTCTTCGGCGTCCTCGGGCACGGCCCGGCGTACGAGACTCATGGGCGCACGCTAGTTGCACCCGGCCGGCGGGGCTCGGCATTTTCCCCTTGTTCCGCTTGCCTGGAGTGCACTCCAAGGTTTTAGCGTGGGGTTCATGACGGTGATGGAGACCTTGACCGAGGCGGCCGACAACGGGACCGACATCTGCTCCGTACCGCCCGGGAGGCATCCCCGTCCCGACGGGCAGGACAGCTACACCATCAGCGAGGTCGTCGCCTTCACCGGACTGACCGCGCACACCCTGCGCTGGTACGAGCGGATCGGGCTCATGCCCCATGTGGACCGCTCGCACACGGGTCAGCGCCGCTACTGCAACGCCGACCTGGACTGGCTCGACCTCGTCGGCAAACTCCGGCTCACCGGTATGCCCGTGGCCGACATGGTGCGCTACGCGGAGCTGGTGCGCGCCGGCGACCACACGTACGGCGAGCGCTACGAACTCCTGGAGGCGACCCGCAGGGACGTGCTCGCCCGGATCGCGGAGCTCCGGGACACCCTCGCGGTGCTCGACCGGAAGATCGATTTCTATGGGGACGCCGGGCGCGCCCTGGCGTCGGAGAGGCCCCGATGACGGACGGCAGGATCGCGAAGGCGCGGCTCGGCGCTGACGGGTCGCAGGTGGGGGTGCAGGGCCTCGGCTGCATGGGCATGAGCTGGGCCTACGGTCCCTCGGACGCCGGGGAGGCGCGCGCCACCCTGGAACGGGCGCTGGAGTTGGGCGTCACGCTTTTCGACACGGCGGACGCCTACGGCGCGGGGGAGAACGAGAAGTTCCTGTCGCCCTTCTTCGGGCGGCACCGCGACGAAGTCGTCATCGCCACGAAGTTCGGGATCTCCTCCTCGCCGGACGAGCCCTACAAGCGAATCATCCGCAACGACCCGCAGTACATCCGCCAGTGCGTCGAGGCGAGCCTCAAGCGACTGGACGTCGAGGTGATCGACCTCTATTACATGCACCGGCGCGATGTGACCGTTCCGATCGAGGAGACCGCCGGCACCATGGCGGAGCTGGTGCGCGAGGGGAAGGTCAGGCACCTCGGGCTGAGCGAGGTCACGGCCGGTGAACTGCGGGCGGCCCACGCGGTCCACCCGATCGCCGCCGTGCAGTCGGAGTGGTCGCTGTTCAGCCGGGACATCGAGGCGAACGTGGTGCCCGCCGCCAAGGCACTCGGCGTGACCCTGGTGCCGTACTCGCCGCTGGGGCGCGGCTTCCTCACCGGTTCCTTCTCCAACGCCGACACCGACCTCACGGACCAGGACTTCCGCCGTACGATGCCCCGCTTCACGGGGGAGAACGCGGCCGCCAACGTGGCGTTGCTCGAGCCGATCCGGACCGTCGCCGAGGCGCACGGCGCCTCGCCCGCGCAGATCGCCCTGGCCTGGGTCCAGCAGCAGGCGGCGGTGTACGGGCTCCCGGTGGTCCCGATCCCGGGCACCACCAAGCGCACACGCGTCGAGGAGAACGTGGACGCGACCCGCGTCGTGCTGAGCGCCGACGAACTGGGCCTCCTGGAACCGATCGCCGCGAAGGTCGCGGGCGACCGCTACCCGGACATGACGTTCTCCTCGGCCGGCCGGGAGTAGAGGACCCCGCGGCCCTAGAGCTCCGCCAGCAACTCCGTCTTCTTCATGGAGAACTCCTCGTCCGTCACGAGCCCGGCCTGGTGAAGTTCCCCCAGATGGCGGATCCGTTCGGCGATGTCCGCCGGGTCGCGCCGCGCGACCGGCACCGCCACCGGACCCGAGCCCGCGGCACGCACGGCGGCGAGCACGGACGCGGCGAACGGCAACGACTCGTGCACGGGGCCGTAGCCGAGGCCGAAGACCACGGCCGCCGGGTCCTGGTCCGGCTGGGCCGGCTGTGCGCCGCCGGCGGGATCACGCCGCAGCAGCCGCAGATGCCCCTCGAAGACCTCGGGGGAGCGCCACTCGACGCCGCCGAGGCCGGTGACCGGGAAATTCTGGTCGCCGGCCTTCCACTTGGCGGACGACGCCCCCGTCCAGAACCAGCGGAAGGACACCGACGTACCGTCGAAGGAAGCCTTGCCGTCGTACGCCTTGAACTGCACGGGTGCCTTGGGCGGGTCGACCAGGAACCGCTCGGCCGGCTCACCGTCCCCGCTCAGTCGTGCGCGCAGCTCGTCGGCGTAGTACTCGGCGAGGGTCTCGCGGTCGGCGGGCAGAACCAGCCGATACGGATCGCAGGACTCCTTCAGTTGTCCCGCCGCCGCCTCCATCAGCGGGTCCGCCCCGGGCCTGGGCACCGCGTGCAGGACCACGGTCCCGCGCTTGCCCTGAGCCAGTGTGACCCCCGTGATCGCCTCCAGGGGGACACGGCGTTCACCGAGCGTCTGGAACAGCTTCGGTGTGCGAATACCCCGTTCGAAGCGGATGAGCACGGAGTCGGACTCGAACTCCCAGGCGGCATGAAATCCGGCCAGTACGTCACCCATGCGGCTCATCGTATGCGGCACGTGCTCCTCCGTCGCCTCCCCTGGCGGACCGCAATTCCTGTTCTTCTACGCGCGTCCGGCCGACGCCGCGCCGGGCAGATCCGCCCGGCAGACGTCATCGTTGTGGACGCAGTCCACCGCGCGATATGCGCCGACGCCGATCTCGGCGAAGTTGCGCAGGCTCTCGGTGCCGGGCGCGAAGTATCCGGCATGGCCCTTCGCCCCCTGCGCCGACAGCACCCTCGCCCCGAAGGCACGGGAGACCGGGTCGGCGCCGTGGCCGATACCGCCCACCTCCAGATAGGGCACGTCCTGGATCCAGTCGTCGGCGTCCCGCATCGCCCACACCCGGGCTGGGGTCCGCAGACCGGCGGCGGTACCGGTGCGCATGCCGGGGCTGCCCGCCACCGCCAGGTCGGACACCCGGGACGGCAGCGTGTGCGCGGCCACCCCGCACACCACCGAGCCGTAGCTGTGGCAGTACAGCTGGACGGGGGAGCGGCCGGGCAGGGCGCGGACGAGGGCGTTGAGCCGGACGGCCCCCTCCTCGGCGCGCATCGCCGTCGCCGCCTCCACCCCGAGACCGCCGGGCGCGGTGTAGTCGGCCCAGGCGATCACGGCCGTACGGGTCAGGGGGCCGGCCTTCCGCTCGGCCGCGTAGAGCGACTTGGCCATGCCGACCGGCGCAGAGTACGAGCGGAAGGTGCGCTGGAAGGTGAGCAGGTCGGTGTCGACACCGGGGACGACGACGGAGATCCGCTGGGCGCGGTCCAGGTTGCCGAGCACCTCCGCCACGCGCCCCGAGCCCTCCGGGTCGAAGGCGAGGATCTGCCGGTCCGTCCGCATCAGCGCCTCGAAGCGGTGCATGAGCCGGCCCGCCTCGCGCTGGCCGACGGCCGACAGCCGGTCGTCGTGCATCCGCGCACGCTCGACCTTGCGCTGCTGGTCGAGGGCGATGCGGTTGGCCGCGTAGCGCAGACGCACCGGCGCCCCGTTCATGTTGCCGACCGCGAGCGGGAAGCGGTGGACGAGCCGGGAGCGCTGGTGGGCGCTGAGCGAGGAGAAGAAGTGCGTGATCCGGTGCGGAGACGCGTCGGTGTCCGGCAGTTTGCGTCCGGCGATCGTCCCGTGCTCCCACGCCGAGCGTGACTCCTGGAGCGGCGTGGGACCTCGGTGGTTGCGAACGGCGGTCCAGCCGGTCGTCGCGAGCATCACGAAGACAACGGCCAGAGCGAGCAGCGCGCGCCAGACGTTGAGTTGCGGGGAGGTTTCGAAGGAAGTCACTGGAAGGACACACTAGGAGAACGGGAGTGTCTCGCGTTAACCGAGTGATGCGTCTCACGTTTCTGTGGCGCCAATTACGGCAAAACGGATGGGTCTTACGTCCGATCGTCACGCTGGGTCGATGAGGCGCACGTCACTTGACACTCCACGTGGCCGCAGCTTCACTCCGTCGGCCGTGTCCGGCCCCCCGACGCCGGGAATTCAGTTGACGGCGGCGGAGGCGCCGTCCGCGCCGTCCGTGCGCCACTTCTCCGCCAGCGCCGGGCGCACGGCGTCCAGATGCGAGACCGTCAGCCGGTGGATCGCGGCGACGCTGATGTCCTCGCCCGTGCCCCACAGCCGTTCGGTGACGCGCATCACCCCGCCGAACACGGCCACCGCGACACGAGGTCGGGGGTCCGTGTCCACGTCGAGGCCCTCGCGTTCGGCGATCACGCGTGCGATCTCCTCCTCCACCTCGGCCGAACGGCGCAGGTGGGTTGCGAAGAGGGCGGGCGTCGACTCGATCAACTGGTAGGTGCGCAGGTGGAGTTCGACCGGGATGATCCGCTCGATGGTCTCCCCGATGCCGTCCCAGCCCTGCAGAACCGCCTGTCGCAGCGCCTCCAGCGGGGCCTCGTCACGGGGGCGCGCACGCACCGCGTCGACGAAGTGCGACGCGGCGACGGAGTGGGTGAAGAAGACCGCCTCCTCCTTTCCGGCGTAGTAGCGGAAGAAGGTGCGCTGGGAGACGTCCACGGCCGCGGTGATCTCGTCGACCGTCGTCCGTTCGTACCCCTGGGTGAGGAACAGCTCCAGAGCGGCGCGAAGCAGCGCGTCACGGATGCGTTGTTTCTTGCGCTCACGCAATCCTGGTCGCGACGCCGTCTCCATCGGTCCTCTTTCCGGTCGTACGGCCCGGTTGGGTCAAGCCGCGAGTAGCGTGACAGTTACCGACTTGTGAATTGGTTTGTCAATTGTCAGTGGCTGTCACTAACCTCCACCATATGACTAGTCAGACCACCGTCGATGCGACGGAACCGGGGGACAAGACGGTCGGGGCGCCGACGGTCCCGGCGGAGCGGGCGCCTGACCGCGGACTGCGCGGACATCCGTGGTTCACCCTGATCACCGTGGCGGTCGGCGTCATGATGGTGGCCCTCGACGGCACCATCGTGGCCATCGCGAACCCGGCCATCGCCAAGGACCTCGGAGCCAGCTTCTCCGACGTCCAGTGGATCACCAACGCCTACTTCCTCGCCCTCGCGGTCACCCTGATCACCGCGGGCAAGCTCGGTGATCGCTTCGGCCACCGGCAGACCTTCCTGATCGGTGTGGTCGGCTTCGCGGCCGCCTCCGGCGCGATCGGCCTGTCCGACAGCATCGCCCTCGTCGTGACCTTCCGCGTCTTCCAGGGTCTGTTCGGCGCGCTGCTGATGCCCGCCGCGCTCGGTCTGCTGCGGGCCACCTTCCCGGCCGAGAAGCTGAACATGGCGATCGGTATCTGGGGCATGGTCATCGGCGCCTCCACCGCGGGCGGCCCGATCCTCGGCGGTCTGCTCGTCCAGCACGTCAGCTGGCAGTCGGTCTTCTTCATCAACGTGCCCGTCGGCGCGCTCGCGCTCGTCCTCGGCCTGCTGATCCTCACCGACCACCGTGCGAAGAACGCGCCGCGCTCCTTCGACCTGCTCGGTATCGCCCTGCTGTCCGGCGCCATGTTCTGCCTGGTCTGGGCGCTCATCAAGGCGCCGGCCTGGGGCTGGGGCGACGGCAAGACCTGGCTGTTCATCGGCGCGTCCGTGCTGGGCTTCGTCCTCTTCTCCGTGTGGGAGAAGCGAGTGAAGGAGCCGCTGATCCCGCTGGGACTGTTCCGCTCGGTGCCGCTGTCCGCGGGTGTCGTGCTCATGGTCCTCATGGCGATCGCCTTCATGGGCGGCCTGTTCTTCGTCACCTTCTACCTGCAGAACGTGCACGGCATGAGCCCGGTCGACGCGGGTATGCACCTGCTCCCGCTGACCGGCATGATGATCGTCGGCTCTCCGCTCGCGGGTGCCGCGATCACCAAGCTGGGCCCGCGCATCCCGCTGGCCGGAGGCATGGCCGCCACCGCGATCGCGATGTACGGGATGTCGACGCTGGAGGCCGGAACGGGCAGCGGCGTCATGTCGATCTGGTTCGCGCTGCTCGGTCTCGGACTCGCGCCCGTCATGGTCGGCGCCACCGAGGTCATCGTCGGCAACGCGCCCATGGAGCTCTCCGGTGTCGCCGGCGGACTGCAGCAGGCCGCGATGCAGATCGGCGGCAGCCTCGGCACCGCGGTGCTGGGCGCCGTGATGGCCTCCAAGGTCGACAACGACCTCGCCGGCAACTGGACGGACGCCGGACTTCCGCCGCTGAGCGGGCCGCAGCTCGGCCAGGCCTCCGAGGCGGTGCAGGTGGGTGTGGCCCCGGTGGCCCCGGACACCCCGGCCGCCATCGCCCAGAAGATCACCGCGGTCGCGCACGACACGTTCATCTCCGGCATGAGCCTGGCCTGTCTGGTCGCGGCGGGTGTCGCGACGGTCGCGGTGCTGGTCGCGCTGCTCACCAAGCGCGGCGAGAACGCGGAGGCGGGCGCGGGGGCCGCGCACATCTGACGCGGATCCGAGCGCGTTCGTCCGTCGGGGCGAAGGCGCTCGGATCCTTCCCGTCCGGCGGACGTCGCAGGTCGCAGTGGGTCCGTCCGCCGCCGTGCGCCCGCGAGGCCGGACGGACCGCGGCGCGCTGCCGTAGGGAGCCGCGTGCGGGCAGGACTTGCCGCGGGAAACCGGGGTACCCGCTCATCACGCCCGAACTGACCGATGAGTTCAGGGAGTTGATGATGGCGGGCTTCGGGAACGGCACGCGCAGGTACCCCCGCTCACGCGGCCGGACGTGGTCGCGGACCGGGCCGGATCGCGCGACGCTCGGGATCATAGGAGTCATCTGCGCTGTCGCGGGCTTCTTCGCCCTCGGCATCGTTCTGGGACCGGTCGCGGCCGTGTGCGGATGGCTCGCGATGGGCCGCAGCTGGGCGGGCAGCCGCTCGATTCCGGCTCTGGTGGCCCTGGTCCTCGGCGCGATCGACACACTGCTGGCGATCGTCTGGCTGGCCGGAACCGCGACCCCCGGGAACGGACTGCTCTGATCCTGGAGAGCGAGCGTCGGGCCCCGGCTACGGCCGGGGCCCCGCTTCCTCGGGGGCGAGCGGGTGCGGCACGGGCGGACCGGACAGCGCGGCCACCTCGGCCCTGAGCGCCCGTACCTCCTCGGTCAGCGCCTCGATCGCCGCCGTCTGCCGGCGCTCCTCCACGTCGTCCTTCTCGAACCGCGCGATGAACCAGGCTGCGATGTTCGCGGTCACCACACCGAGCAGGGCGATGCCGGAGAGCATCAGGCCCACGGCGAGGATGCGCCCGAGGCCGGTGGTCGGTGCGTGATCGCCGTAGCCCACGGTCGTCATCGTGGTGAACGACCACCACACCGCGTCGCCCAGCGTCTTGATGTTCCCGTGCGGCGAGTCCCGCTCCACCGAGAGCACGGCCAGTGAGCCGAACATCAGGAGTCCGACGACCGCTCCGGCGACATACGTCGTCAGCCGGATCTGGGAGGCCATCCGCGCGCGCCGGCCCACCAGCATCAGCGTCGACACCAGCCGCAGCAGCCGCAGCGGCTGGAGCAGCGGCAGCACCACGGCGCACAGGTCGAGCCAGTGGGTGCGGACGAACTCCTTGCGGTGCGGCGCGATCGCGAGCCGCACGAGATAGTCCGCGGCGAACGCTCCCCACACCAACCACTCGGTCACCGTGCACGCGACGGTCAGCGACCGGCTCGCCGAGCTGTCCACGATCGGCACGGCGTAGGCGACGGCGAACCCCACCGCGAGCGCCAGCAGAGGCCGCTGGGTGCGCCGCTCCCATCGGGCCTGCGCCGTTCGTTCCTCCATGCCCGCATCGTAAGGAACGCGCTAGGGCGGCGAGGCCGCAGGCCTCGCCGCCCTTCGGCCACCGCGGCCGGGCGATGCGGGCGGTTACGCGTCGCCGCCCGCCGCTCCCGGGTCGGCCGCCGTCACGTCGAGCAGCTGGTAGCGGTCGATCGCCTGCTTGAGCACCGAGCGGTCGATCTTGCCCGACCTGGCCAGTTCGGCGAGGACCGCCACCACGATCGACTGCGCGTCGATGTGGAAGAAGCGGCGGGCCGCGCCCCGCGTGTCCGCGAAGCCGAAGCCGTCCGCGCCCAGCGACTGGTAGGAGCCGGGCACCCAGCGCGCGATCTGGTCGGGAACGGATCGCATCCAGTCGGACACGGCGACGAACGGACCCTCGGCACTGCCCAGCTTCTGCGTCACGTACGGGACCCGCTGCTCCTCCTCGGGGTGCAGCAGATTGTGCTTCTCGCAGTCCACGGCCTCGCGCCGCAGCTCGTTCCACGAGGTCGCCGACCAGACGTCCGCACGGATGTTCCAGTCCTCGGCGAGGAGCTGCTGCGCCTCCAGTGCCCAGGGCACGGACACGCCGGAGGCCATGATCTGCGCCCGGACGGTGCCCGAGGTGCCCTCGGAGATCCGGTGGATGCCCTTGAGGATGCCCTCGACGTCCACGCCGGCCGGCTCGGCCGGCTGCCGGATCGGCTCGTTGTAGACGGTCAGGTAGTAGAAGACGTCCTCGCCGTGCGGGTGCTCCGGCGAGGAGCCGTACATCCGCCGCAGACCGTCCTCCACGATATGGGCGATCTCGTACGCGTAGGCCGGGTCGTAGGCCACGCATCCCGGGTTGGTCGAGGCCAGGAGCTGTGAGTGGCCGTCCGCGTGCTGGAGGCCCTCACCGGTCAGAGTCGTACGGCCCGCGGTCGCACCGAGGGCGAAACCGCGCGAGAGCTGGTCGGCCATCTGCCAGAACTGGTCACCGGTGCGCTGGAAACCGAACATGGAGTAGAAGACGTACACCGGGATCAGCGGCTCGCCGTGCGTGGCGTACGCCGACCCGGCCGCGATCAGCGACGCCGTGCAGCCCGCCTCGGAGATGCCGTCGTGCAGCATCTGGCCGGTCGGGGACTCCTTGTAGGCGAGCAGCAGGTCCCGGTCGACCGATTCGTACTGCTGGCCGAGCGGGTTGTAGATTTTCGCGCTCGGGAAGAACGAGTCCATGCCGAAGGTGCGGTACTCGTCCGGGGCGATCAGCACGAACCGCCGGCCGATCTCCTTGTCCCGCATGAGGTCCTTCAGCAGCCTCACGAATGCCATGGTGGTGGCGATGGACTGCTGACCGGAGCCCTTCTTGACCCCCGCGTACACCTTTTCGTCGGGAAGGGGCAGGGGCTTGGAGCGCACGACGCGCGTCGGGACGTACCCGCCGAGCGACTTGCGCCGGTCGTGCATGTACTGCATCTCCTCCGTGTCCCGGCCGGGGTGGTAGTACGGCGGCAGGCCGGACTCGAGGTCCTTGTCGGAGATCGGCAGGTGCAGCCGGTCGCGGAAGTGCTTGAGGTCGGCGACCGTCAGCTTCTTCATCTGGTGCGTGGCGTTGCGGCCCTCGAAGTTGGGGCCAAGGGTCCAGCCCTTGACGGTCTTGGCCAGGATCACCGTCGGCTGGCCCTTGTGCTCCTTGGCCGCCTTGAACGCCGCGTAGATCTTGCGGTGGTCGTGACCGCCACGGCCCAGGTGCAGGATCTGGTCGTCGGTCATGTTCTCGACCATCGCGCGCAGCCGGTGGTCGTCGCCGAAGAAGTGGTCCCGGATGTACGCGCCGGACTCGGTCGCGTACGTCTGGAACTGGCCGTCCGGCGTGGTGTTCATCTTGTTGACCAGGATGCCGTCCCGGTCCTGCGCCAGCAGCGGGTCCCAGGTGCGGTCCCAGATCAGCTTGATCACGTTCCAGCCGGCACCGCGGAAGACCGACTCCAGCTCCTGGATGATCTTTCCGTTGCCGCGCACCGGGCCGTCCAGGCGCTGGAGGTTGCAGTTGACGACGAAGGTCAGGTTGTCCAGGCCCTCGCGGGCCGCGATGGACAGCTGCCCCAGCGACTCCGGCTCGTCCATCTCGCCGTCGCCGAGGAAGGCCCACACATGCGAGCGGGAGGTGTCCGCGATGTCGCGCGCGTGCATATAGCGGTTCATCCGGGCCTGGAAGATCGCGGCGATCGGGCCGAGACCCATGGATACCGTCGGGAACTCCCAGAAGTCCGGCATCGAGCGCGGGTGCGGGTAGCTGGAGAGCCCGTACGGAGCCTTCGACTTCTCCTGGCGGAACCCGTCCAGGTGACGCTCGGAGAGCCGGTCGAGGAGGAAGGCCCGCGCGTAGATGCCCGGGGAGGCGTGGCCCTGGAAGAAGACCTGGTCACCGCCGTCGCCCTCGTCCTTGCCCCGGAAGAAGTGGTTGAAGCCCACGTCGTACAGCGAGGCGGAGGAGGCGAAGGTGGCGATGTGGCCGCCGACCCCGATTCCGGGTCGCTGGGCGCGGGAGACCATGACGGCGGCGTTCCACCGTGTGGCGTTGAGGATCTTGCGCTCGATCTCCTCGTTGCCGGGGAAGAACGGCTCGCTCTTGGTGGGGATGGTGTTGACGTAGTCCGTGCTGCGCATCTCGGGCACGGCCACGCGCTTCTCGCGGGCCCGCTCGATCAGACGGAGCATCAGGTAGCGGGCCCGCTCACGGCCGCGCTCATCCACTGCGGCGTCGAGGGAGTCGAGCCACTCCTGGGTTTCCTCGGGATCGAAGTCAGGAACCTGACTAGGAAGGCCGCCAATGATGATCGGATTGCGATCGGATCCGGAAGCCACGCTGTTCCTTACCTGTCAGAGGGCCACTTTTTCCTTGTGCCTGCACCGATCCCCATCGTGTACCTCGGGGAAGGGAAACGTCATCTCTACCGTGAGGTAACCACAGTGGCGGATCGGTTCTTCGGGGACGCTCACGAGCAAAGCGACACGATACGCCCAGGCGGTGACGGGTCCCGCAAAGTCATTCGACTCTCGTACCCGCAGAGGATTCCGGAATGCGCAAACCGGGCAGAACGGTGTGGTGTGGATCACCATCCGACGCGATACCGTGCCTGGAGTTGCGGCGACACGGCCAGGATCGTCACCGTTTCGGCGGTCTGAACCGCCGGGTACTTGCGCGATCCGCCGCGCCCGTGTGGACTACGGCCAACGCTTCGCGTACGCGCGTGGCTGAGATATTCGACAAGACATGATCAGGAGGCAAGCCGTGAGCGCGACCGCGGACCACGCGGAGGAGCGGACGAACCCTGCCGCGAGGCTGGGGTTCCAGCCCGAGCAGGTGGTCCAGGAGATCGGCTACGACGACGACGTCGACCAGGAGCTCCGCGAGGCCATTGAGGAATTCATCGGCAGCCAGCTCGTGGACGAGGAGTACGACGACGTCGCCGATGCTGTGGTGCTGTGGTTCCGCGACGAGGACGGCGACCTGACGGATGTGCTGGTGGACGCCACCACGTACATCGAAGAAGGCGGCTCGATCCTGCTCCTCACCCCGAAGACGGGTCGTACGGGCTACGTGGAGCCGAGCGACATCTCTGAATCCGCGACGACGGCGGGTCTGTCGGCGTCCAAGAGTGTCAGCGTGGGCAAGGACTGGAGCGGGTCCCGGCTGGTGACGCCGAAGGCGGCCAGGTCCAAGAGGTGACGCTCCGCCGGACCGGCCGGTCGCCGGGGCGGCCGTAACGGGGCTTGCGCCCCCGGACCCCACCCCGGACCTCACGGCCTCGTCCGCGAAGTCGCTCGAGCACGGGATCCCGAGGACGGGCTGAACGCTCAGCCCGTCCTCAGGCCTGCTGTGACCGCTGCGTAGGGTGGGTCCGACTCGACCAGCCCCACCGGAAGGAAAGCAGGCCCATGGCGATCCAGGTCGGCGAGAAGGCCCCCGACTTCGAGCTCAAGGACAACCACGGCAGGGCCGTGCGGCTCGCCGACTTCCGAGGCGAGAAGAACGTGGTGCTGGTCTTCTACCCGTTCGCCTTCACCGGCGTCTGCACGGGCGAGCTCGGCGCGCTGCGCGACAGCCGGCCGGCGTTCGTCAACGACGGCACCCAGTTGCTCGCCGTCTCCAACGACTCCATCCACACCCTGCGCGTCTTCGCCGAGCAGGAGGGCCTGGAGTACCCCCTGCTCTCCGACTTCTGGCCGCACGGCAACATTTCGCGCGCCTACGGCGTCTTCGACGAGGACAAGGGCTGCGCGGTGCGCGGGACCTTCATCATCGACAAGGAGGGCGTGGTGCGGTGGACCGTGGTCAACGGCCTGCCGGACGCGCGCGACCTGAACGAGTACGTGAAGGCGCTCGACACCCTGTGATTCTCGGGTCCCAAGGCCTGCGGGGTACGGGAACCCGTCACTAGGATCGACTCGTTGATCCGATGCCAACGCACTACGGGGCTCCCCGCCCCTGGACACCAATGGAGGGACTCGTGGGAGTCAGCCTCAGCAAGGGCGGCAACGTATCGCTGACCAAGGAGGCCCCGGGCCTGACCGCGGTCCTCGTCGGTCTGGGCTGGGACGTCCGCACCACGACCGGTACCGACTTCGACCTCGACGCCAGCGCCCTGCTGCTGAACACGTCGGGCAAGGTCGGCAGCGACCAGAACTTCGTCTTCTTCAACAACCTCAAGAGCCCGGACGGCTCCGTCGAGCACGCGGGCGACAACCTCACGGGCGAGGGCGAGGGCGACGACGAGGTGATCAAGGTCAACCTCGCC
This sequence comes from Streptomyces sp. NRRL F-5122, assembly GCF_001507435.1. Taxonomy (GTDB): domain Bacteria; phylum Actinomycetota; class Actinomycetes; order Streptomycetales; family Streptomycetaceae; genus Streptomyces; species Streptomyces lannensis. The sequence goes on along the minus strand of NZ_LMWH01000254.1, from coordinate 43,098 downwards.
TCGGTCCCGACCGACGTCGAGAAGATCGTCTTCCCGGTGTCGATCTACGACGCCGAGAACCGCCAGCAGTCCTTCGGCCAGGTCCGCAACGCGTTCATCCGTGTCGTCAACCAGGCGAACCAGCAGGAGATCGCGCGCTACGACCTGAGCGAGGACGCCTCCACCGAGACCGCCATGGTCTTCGGTGAGCTGTACCGCCACGGTGCGGAGTGGAAGTTCCGCGCCATCGGTCAGGGTTACGCCTCGGGTCTGCGCGGTATCGCGCAGGACTTCGGCGTCAACGTCTGAGCAGCCTGAACCGCATCGTCCGGCGTCGCACGGTTTGAGTGCGGCGCCGGACGCGCAGGACAAGCAGAGCAGCACCATCTCGGGGAGGACCAGCATCATGGGCGTCACGCTCGCCAAGGGAGGCAACGTCTCCCTCTCCAAGGCCGCACCGAATCTCACGCAGGTGATGATCGGGCTCGGCTGGGACGCGCGCTCCACCACCGGAGCCCCCTTCGACCTCGACGCCAGCGCGCTGCTGTGCAGTGGCGGCCGGGTCCTCGGTGACGAGTGGTTCGTCTTCTACAACCAGCTCAAGAGCCCGGACGGGTCGGTGGAGCACACCGGGGACAACCTCACCGGTGAGGGCGACGGCGACGACGAGTCGATCCTGATCGACCTCTCCAAGGTCCCGGCCCAGTGCGACAAGATCGTCTTCCCGGTCTCGATCCATCTGGCCGACGAGCGCGGTCAGACGTTCGGCCAGGTCAGCAACGCCTTCATCCGTGTGGTCAACCAGGCCGACGGCCAGGAGCTCGCCCGTTACGACCTGAGCGAGGACGCCTCCACGGAGACCGCGATGATCTTCGGCGAGGTCTACCGCTACGGCGCCGAGTGGAAGTTCAGGGCGGTGGGACAGGGGTACGCATCCGGTCTGCGCGGAATCGCTCTAGACTTCGGAGTCAACGTTTCGTAAAGCCGGGTACGGCGACGGGGGAGTCCCGTACAGATTCGGATTGGGTAGCCAGTGCTTTTGAAAACCTTCGGCTGGTCGTTCGTGGTCACCGCGGTCGGCCTGGTCCTTGCGGTCCTCTACGGGGGGTGGACCGCCTTCGGCATCGTGGCGATCCTGTCCGTCCTCGAGATCTCGCTGTCCTTCGACAACGCCGTGGTCAACGCCGGAATCCTGAAGAAGATGAGTGCCTTCTGGCAGAAGATCTTCCTCACGGTCGGTGTGCTGATCGCGGTCTTCGGCATGCGGCTGGTATTCCCCGTCGTGATCGTCGCCGTCACGGCGAAGAAGAGCCCCATAGACGCGGTGAACCTGGCGCTGACCGACAAGGACCAGTACCAGCAGCTCGTCACCGACGCCCACCCGGCGATCGCCGCCTTCGGCGGGATGTTCCTTCTGATGATCTTCCTGGACTTCATCTTCGAGGACCGGGACATCCAGTGGCTGCGCTGGATCGAGCGCCCGCTTTCCAAGCTCGGCAAGGTCGACATGCTGTCGGTCTGCATCGCGCTGATCGTCCTGCTGATCGCCTCCATGACCTTCGCGACCCACGCCCACCAGCACGGCGGCGCGCACATCGACAAGGGCCAGACGGTTCTGATCTCCGGCATCGCCGGTCTGATCACGTACATGATCGTCGGCGGTCTCTCCGGCTACTTCGAGGACAGGCTCGAGGACGAGGAGGAGCGGGAGAGCGAGGCGGAGGAAGAGGCCGCGCGCACCGGAAAGGAGCGCTCGGCGGTCCGGCTGGCCGGCAAGGCCGCGTTCTTCATGTTCCTCTACCTGGAGGTCCTGGACGCGTCCTTCTCGTTCGACGGTGTGATCGGCGCCTTCGCCATCACCAACGACATCATCCTGATGGCGCTCGGCCTCGGCATCGGCGCGATGTACGTTCGGTCGCTGACCGTCTACCTCGTCCGGCAGGGCACCCTCGACGACTACGTCTACCTGGAGCACGGCGCGCACTACGCGATCGGCGCGCTGGCCGTGATCCTCATGGTCACCATCCAGTACCAGATCAACGAGGTGATCACCGGTCTCGTCGGTGTCGTCCTCATCGGCTGGTCCTTCTGGTCCTCGGTACGCCGCAACCGTGCGCTCGCCGCGGCCGAGGGAAAAGCGGAGGCGCCGGACGCGAAGACTGAGGTCTCGTCCGGGGTGTAGGGGCACGCGTTCCCCCTTCGAGGGTCCGGTCGACCTCCGGGGCGTATGAGCCCCGGGGCGCACACCTTCCCGCCCGTCGGTGACGGTCTCGCGGGTGTGGACCGGGCCCCGGTGAGGAACGCTCTGTGCGGGGCGGCAGCGAGGACACGTTCTCGGCGGCCGCCCCGTGGCTGTTGAACCGTGTAGTGACACAGGGGGCGGGCATGAGCTTCTGGGACGGCGTGTGGCGCGGGCGCGCGACGGAGTTCGACTCGGGGAGCGCGGCGAGCAATTCGATCGAGCTGACCAAACGGCACCAGCGGGTCTCGCTGACCAAGCAGGGCGCGGCCACCGGCAACCTGCGCATCAACCTGTCGTGGCGGATGCGGACCTCGGACATCGGCGGTCCCGAGCGGGGCAGCCTGCTGAGGCACCCGTTCCGGATGTTCACCCCCGAGGTCGTGCAGGCGCACACCCAGAGCATGGTCAACGTCGACCTCGACCTCGGCTGCATGTACGAGCTGGCCGACGGCACCAAGGGTGTGGTGCAGCCGCTGGGCAGCTTTTTCGGGGAGCTCAACGACCCGCCGTACATCAAGCTGAGCGGTGACGACCGGTTCGGTTCCGGCTCCGGTGAGACGATCTTCGTCAACCTCGATCACCGGGACGACTTCAAACGGCTGCTGATCTTCGTCTACATCTACGACCAGACGCCCGCGTTCGACCGTACGCACGCCGTGGTCACGCTCTATCCCAGCAACGGCCCGCGCATCGAGATCGGTCTGGACGAACGCCACCCGCAGGCCCGCTCCTGCGCGGTCGTCCTGATAGAGAACGTCAAGGGCGAGATCGTCGTCCGCCGCGAGGTGAAGTTCGTGTACGGCTTCCAGGCCGAACTGGACCGGCTCTACGGCTGGGGTCTGCAGTGGGGCCGGGGCTACAAGACGAAGGCGTAGCCGGCTACCGGCCGATGAACTGCGGCCCCTGCGGCGGGAGAGTGAAGTTCGGGTCCAGGGCCGGTGCCGCGGTGGGCGGATAGCCGTAGGCGGGCGCCGTCGCCGGGGCCGCCTGCGTCTGCGGATAGCCGTAGGCGGGCGGGCTGGCCGGCTGGGGATAGCCGTAGGCCGGCTGCGTCGACACCGGCTCCGCCGGATAGCCGTAAGCCGGCTGCTGCGGCACCGGCTGCTCCGGCGGCAGCGGCAACGAGATCTCGGCGACGGCCGGGACCGCTCCGGTCTCGGCGGGTGCCTCCGACTCGTCCACCGAGATGCCGAAGTCGTTCGCGAGGCCCTTCAGCCCGTTCAGATAGCCCTCGCCGAGTGCCCGGAACTTCCAGGCGTCGCCACGCCGGTACAGCTCCCCGCAGATCAGGGCCGTCTCGGCGCCGGTCTCCGGTTTGATGTCGAAGTACGCCAGTGGCTCCCCGTCTGCGGCCGCCGCGTCGTACAGATGGATGCTCAGCGACCGGACCTGGTCGAAGGTGACGTCGTCCGCGGAGGCGACCAGCAGCACCCGGCCCACGCCGGGCTCGACGCCCGCCAGGTCCGTCTGGATCGTCTCGGTCAGCCGGTCCGCCTCCCGCTTCTTCCCGAGCAGCCGGACCTTGCCCGAGGGGTGCCGGGGCTGGTTGTAGAAGACGAAGTCCTCGTCGGACCGCACCCGCCCTTCGGGGCCGAGGAGCAGCGCCGAGGCGTCCACCTCGGGAGCGCCCTGTCCCGCTGCCCAGCGCAGCACCGCCCGTACCGCCGTGACCTCGAGCGGTACGTTCGACCCCTTCAGCATCGCGTGCGTCATGGCGTCATCCTGCCTTCCCCGTCAAGGTCACGACAACGCGGGGGTGGACCCCCGCCGCTGCGCCGATGTACCACGGACACAGCCGAGTTACCTGAACTTCATGCCCAACGGGAACCCATGACATGGAGTTCTACGTAGTATTACCGGCCACCACTTTTCGGGCAGTCCAGCACCACGGGGGAGTCTCATGCGTCATTTCGGGCATATCGCCCCTGAGGAGCGGCGGCGGCTCTTCCATCAGGAGCCCGCCGTCTTCACCGCCGACGCGCCGGCCCGTGTGCTCGCGGTGGCCCTCGGCGCCACGCTCTACAGTCCCGCGACCCGTCCGCAGCTCGCCGACGACGTGGTCAAGCAGGCGGGCCGGGGCGTCGTGTCCATGGTGCTGTGCCTCGAGGACTCCATCGACGACGCGGACGTCGTGGACGCCGAGGAGAATCTGGTCCGGCAGTTCACCGACCTCGCCGGGCGCCCGGACGTGGAGCTGCCGCTGCTCTTCATCCGGGTCCGTGTCCCCGAGCAGATCCCGGACCTGGTGGCCCGGCTCGGTCCGGCGGTCCGGCTGCTGTCCGGTTTCGTGCTGCCGAAGTTCACCGAGGAGCGGGGCGTCCCCTTCATGGAGGCGTTGACCGGGGCCGTGACGGCGAGCGGGCGCAGGCTCTTCGCCATGCCGGTCCTCGAGTCGCCCTCCCTGCTCTACCTGGAGACGCGCCGGGAGACGCTGGAGGGCATCTTCCGCACCGTGGACAAGTACCGCGACCGGGTGCTCGCGCTGCGCCTCGGCGTCACCGACTTCTGCTCCTCGTACGGCCTGCGCCGTGCGCCCGACATGACCGCCTACGACGTCCAGATCGTGGCCTCCGTGATCGCCGACGTCGTCAATGTCCTCGGGCGGGCCGACGGCACCGGATTCACGGTGACCGGGCCCGTGTGGGAGTACTTCAGGGCGCAGGAGCGGATGTTCAAGCCGCAGCTGCGGCGCAGCCCCTTCATGGAGGGCGAGGTCGAGGAACTGCGCGAGACGCTCATCGAGCACGACCTGGACGGGCTGCTGCGCGAGATCTCCCTCGACCGTGCCAACGGCCTGCTCGGCAAGACCTGCATCCACCCCTCGCATGTGATGCCCGTGCACGCACTGTCGGTCGTCAGTCACGAGGAGTTCAGCGACGCCCAGGACATCATGCGGCCCGAGCGGCTCGGCGGCGGAGTGCTGCGCTCCGCGTACACGAACAAGATGAACGAGGTGAAGCCGCACCGCGCCTGGGCGGAGCGCACGCTCCAGCGCGCCGAGGTCTTCGGTGTGGCGGGCGAGGACATCGGCTTCGTGGAGCTGCTGGCCGCGGGACTTCCCGGCTGACGCCGGCACCGACTGAGATGGAACCGAGGAAGAACGTGGTCTGGTCCGGGACGTGGGTCGCCGAGCGGCTCGGGGTGGAGCTGGTCGGCGACGAACGGCTGACCGATCTGCTGGGTCTCGCGCTGCGGCGCAACCCCAAACGGGCGCATCTGCTCGTCTCCAACGTGCTGGGCAAGCACGTTCCGCAGTCACCGGCCGTCGTCTACAGCCATGGGTTCGCGCTCGGCCGCCGGGTGCGGGAGCTGCTGGGCGGCGACGGCGGTGGTCGGTACGGCTCGGGCGGACGCGGCGCGGTGGTCCTCGGCTACGCGGAGACGGCCACCGGGCTCGGTCACGCCGTCGCGGACGGTCTCGGGCTCGCCCCCTATCTGCACTCCACCCGCCGGCCCGTCGAGGGCGTCGCCCCGGCCGGCGGTTTCGAGGAGTCGCACTCCCACGCCACCTCGCATCTGCTGCTGCCGGAGGATCCGGCGCTGCTGGCCGGCGACGGTCCGCTGGTCCTGGTCGACGACGAGTTCTCGACCGGCAACACGGTCATGAACACGATCCGCGACCTGCACGAGCGGTATCCGCGCGACCGGTACGTCGTCGTCGCGCTGGTCGACATGCGCTCGGCCGCGGATCTGGGGCGCCTGGAGGGCTTCGCCCGGGAGATCGGCGCCCGAGTGGACCTGGTGGCGGCGGTCTCGGGCACGGTGCGGCTGCCGGTGGGGGTGCTGGAGAAGGGCCAGGCGCTGGTCGCGGAGCACGAGAGCGCCGTGCGTGGTACGGAGTCGGACAGCGCGTCCGGCGAGGCATCCGGCGACAGGGCCGACGCGTTCGGCCGCATCGCCCGGGTGAGCCTCGGCTGGCCCGGCGGTCTGCCCGACGGCGGGCGCCACGGCTTCACCCCCGAGCACCGGGTCCGTCTGGAGCGTGCGCTGCCCGCCATGGCGGCGCGGCTGGCCGAGGCGATACCCGGCGCGGCCCGACGCGTCCTCGTGCTCGGCTTCGAGGAGCTGATGTACGCGCCGCTGCGGCTGGCCCGGGAGCTGGAGCAGGTCGTCCCCGCCGAGGTCCGCTTCTCCACGACCACCCGCTCGCCCGTCCTCGCCGTGGACGACCCCGGCTATGCGATACGCAGCCGGATCGCCTTCCCCGCGCATGACGACCCGGCCGACGGCCCCGGCGAGCGCTATGCCTACAACGTGGCGGGTGCCGGCTTCGACGCCGTCGTCGCCGTCGTGGACTCCGTGGCCGACACACCCGGACTGCACGCCCCGGGCGGCCTCCTGGACCGGCTCGCCGCCCACACCCCGCACGTCCTGCTCGCGGTCGTGCCCAGCTATGTCCCCGCGCCCCGGCACGTCCCCGAAAGGCCCGCCATGCTGCCCGAGCCACTTCGTGGCCCCGCTTTCTCCTCGTACGCGCCCGACGAGGTCGGCTGGCTGCTCCAGGACCTCTCGGACGTCACCCTGGAGGCGCCGACCGAGGAACGCGAGGAGGCGATCCAGAGCGGCGGCGCGCACTACGCCGAGTCGCTGCCGGTGGAGTACCAGCCGAGCGAGCAGTACCAGGAGCTGTTCCACGCGGCACTCGAGACGTCCGCCGCCCGTATCGCGCAGGCCGTCGGCGTGGTCACCGAGACCGTCCTCGCCGAACGGTCCCCGCGTCCGGTCCTCGTCTCGCTGGCCCGCGCCGGAACCCCCGTGGGCGTCCTGATGCGCCGCTGGGCGCGGCACCGCCACGGCATCGACGTGCAGCACTACGCGGTGTCCATCGTGCGCGGACGCGGTATCGACGCCAACGCCCTGCGCTACCTCGCCGACCGGTACGACCCCGCCGACATCGTCTTCGTCGACGGCTGGACCGGCAAGGGCGCCATCACCCGGGAACTCGCCGAAGCGATCCGGGAGTTCGAGGAGTCCGACGGCATCACCGGCTTCGACCCGGAGATCGCGGTGCTCGCGGACCCGGGCTCCTGCGTACGGACCTTCGGCACGCGTGAGGACTTCCTGATCCCGTCCGCCTGCCTCAACTCCACGGTCTCCGGGCTGATATCCCGCACGGTGCTGCGTGCCGACCTGGTCGGGCCGCACGACTACCACGGCGCGAAGTTCTACCGCGAACTCGCCGGAGCGGACGTCTCGGTCGCCTTCCTCGACACCGTCTCGGCCTGCTTCACGGAGGTCGAGGACGCGGTCGACGCACAGACCAAGGAACTGCTCTCCGGTGACCGCGCGCCGACCTGGGAGGGCTGGGCGGCGGTGGAACGCATCAGCGAGGAGTACGGCATCCACGACGTGAACCTCGTCAAGCCCGGCGTCGGCGAGACCACGCGGGTACTGCTGCGCCGGGTGCCCTGGAAGATACTGGCGCGGTCCGGGGCGGGCGCCGACCTCGACCATGTGCGGCTGCTGGCCGGGCAGCGGGGCGTGCCCGTCGAGCTGGTCGACGAACTGCCCTACACCTGCGTGGGGTTGATCCATCCCAAGTACACCCGGGGCGCGACCGGCGCCGACGGCAGGGCGGTGACGGCATGAGCCCCGTTCTGGTCGCCAGCGACCTCGACCGTACGCTCATCTACTCGTCCGCGGCGCTCGCGCTGACCATGCCGGACGCCAGGGCGCCCCGGCTGCTGTGCGTCGAGGTGCACGAGAGCAGGCCGCTGTCGTACATGACCGAGACCGCGGCCGCGCTGCTCACGGACCTCGGCGACCGCGCGGTGTTCGTGCCGACCACCACCCGCACCCGCAAGCAGTACCAGCGCATCAACCTGCCCGGCCCGGCCCCGACGTACGCGATCTGCGCGAACGGCGGCCATCTGCTCGTCGACGGTGTCGCCGATCCCGAGTGGCACGCAGCGGTCGTCGCCCGGCTCGCCGAGGAGTGCGCGCCGCTGGAGGAGGTGCGGGAGCACCTGGCGGCCACCGCGGACCCGGTGTGGCTGCGCAAGCATCGGGTCGCCGAGGACCTCTTCGCCTACCTCGTGGTGGAGCGCGAGCTGCTGCCGGAGGAGTGGGTGAAGGAACTGGCCGTGTGGGCCGAGAACCGCGGCTGGACGGTGTCCCTGCAGGGCCGCAAGATCTACGCCGTGCCGAAGCCGCTCACCAAGAGCGCCGCCGTGCGGGAGGTCGCCCGCCGTACCGGGGCCGCGCTCACCCTCGCCGCCGGGGACTCGCTGCTCGATGCGGACCTGCTGCTGGCCGCCGACCGCGGCTGGCGCCCTGGGCACGGCGAGCTCGCCGACGCCGACTGGACGGCACCGGGCATCACCGCCCTGCCCGAGCGGGGCGTGCTGGCCGGCGAGCGGATCCTGCGGGAGTTCCTGAAGGAGGCGCGCCAGGCCTGACCCGTCCCCGTCCGGCACGACCCGCCCCGTTCCGGCGACCCCGGGATACGGTGGAAGAGAGCCCGAAGCGCTCAGGATCTCGGGGCGGGCCGGAGGAGGACCGGGTGGCCAAGGGGAACGGGACGCCGCTGACGGACGAGCTCTACGCGTACATGCTCGGCCACAACCCACCGCTGGACCCCGTGCAGCGGATGCTGGTCGAGGTCACGCACACCCGGCTGCCGCTGGTGGCTGGCAAGCAGGTCGCCGAGGAACAGGGGCCGCTTCTGGCCTTTCTGGTGCGGCTGACCGGGGCGCGGGGGGTCGTCGAGATCGGGACCTTCACCGGGCTGTCGGCGCTGTCCATGGCGCAGGCGCTGCCCCCCGACGGAACCCTGCTGACGTGCGACGTCTGCGAGGAGTGGACGGAGTACGCGCGGCGGGATGGGCGAAGGCGGGGGTGTCCGACCGGATCGAGTTGCGTATCGCACCCGCGATCGACACATTGCGGGCGCTGCCCGCCGGGCCGCGCATCGACATGGCGTTCATCGACGCGGACAAGGACAACTACGTCGCGTACTGGGACGAGTTGGTGCCGCGCATGCGTCCGGGCGGTCTGCTCGTGGTGGACAACGTCTTCTACCACGGCGGTGCGACGGATCCCGGCGCGTCCGGACTCGCCGCCGCCATCAGGGACTTCAACGACCATGTGACGGCGGACGAGCGGGTCGACAGCGTGATGGTGCCGGTGGCGGACGGGCTGACCCTGGCGCGACGGCGCTGAGCGGGTGCTCAGCCGCAGCAGCCGCCGCCGCCGCAGCAGCCGCCGCCCGCCCGGGGCGCCGGCGCCGGGGCCGACGCGCTGCCGCCCACCGCGACGGTCGACAGGAGCTTCACCGTGTCGTCGTGACCGGACGGGCACGTGGCGGGGGCGGAGGACTCCGCCATCGGACGGCTCAGTTCGAACGTGTCGCCGCAGCTGCGGCAGCGGTACTCGTAGCGTGGCATGGGCACAGGCTAACCGGCGGCCACCGGCGATCCCAGGACATCGGGGGGCCGGAAGCACTCCCGGGACGTGTCACGAAGACGTCGAAAGGTACTGAAGAGTGTTCGACGACCACGGGGGAGAGCCGGGAACGGACGACCGCAGGGCACGGGTCGGCGCGGTACGCCGCCGGCTGGTGCGGGAGGGACCGCCTCGGACTCGGGGCGGTGCGGCGGACTTCGAGACGATCTCGGTGCCCGAGCACACCTGCGATCGGCTGCGCGACCTGCTGATCGCCGAGGGCGCGCAGACGGTCGTCGAGATCGGTCTCGCCTACGCCGGTTCCGCGCTCGCGATCGGTGAGGCGCTGGTCACGGTCGACCCGCCGCGTCCCCGGCACATCATCGTCGACCCGTACCAGGAGCGCGACTGGTCCCTTGCCGGCTGGGACCTGCTCTGCTCGGCCGGACTGGACTCGATCGCCTCTCTTCTGTCCGCTCCGTCGTCGATCGCGCTTCCGCGGCTTCTCGCCGAAGGCCTCGTCGCCGACGCGGCGTTCGTCGACGGCAGCCACCGGTTCCACGAGGTGTTCGTCGATCTCTACTTCCTGCGCAAGATCGTCAGACCCGGTGGGCTGATCGTCCTCGACGACGTCTGGTCACCCTCGGTGCGGACCGCACTGCGCTACTACGAGCGCAACCTCGGCTGGACGGTGATTCCCGACGCCTTCCCCCGTGAGCCGGGGGCTCCGACGGCGGCCGTCGGTGATCCTCGGGCCGAACCGGCGCCTCGCTGCGCAGCCGTTCGCTTGCCCGACCCCTCGTTCGAGCCGTCCTTCGAGGAGTTCAGGACGTTCTGATCCCCCTGACCGCAAGAGCGGCGGGCTGTCCGAGGGGCCACTGAGATCGCCCCTGAGGGTGCGTGGGTGACCCGAGTGTCTTCTTGACATCTCCTCACTCTCCATGAGTTGGCCACTTCTCTGCCACTCCTGATCCGGTAGATCACAGAGGCCGCTGATAATTTATAGAAGCCGCGAGGAGCCGCAACGTCGTGAGGGGGCTCGCAGCCATATGTGTGGCAGCTGCATCTACCCGCGCGCGCAAGACCGAGTGCGGAGGGAGACGCAGTGGTGACCGAGGCACGGCAGCGAATACAGGGCCGGCATCCACAAACGCGTGCGTGCGAGAGGGCTCACCGTGACTAGCGGGAACGACGGCCGTCCCGAGGAACCCGAGGTGGCGCCCGAGCAGCCGCGGGAGCGCCGCCCCGAGGGCGAGGCCCGGACCGGGAAGTCCTTCGATCCCGACACCACCATGCAGTTGAAGGCCGGAGCGCCCCTGTCTCCGGACACCACCACGCAGTTGAAGGCCGGAGCGCCCCTGCCTCCGGACACCACCCCTTCCCCCGGACGTCACCATGCAGTTGAAGACCATGGAGTCCGCGGACCCGGACGACGTCGCGCCGGTGAAGCCGGACGTCACCATGCAACTGCGAATACCCATACCGAAGTTGGGACCCCGGCGCAGCGCCCGCCAGAAGGCCGCCCCACCTCCGCCGCTCGCCCGTCTCAAGGCCCGACTCGACCCCCACGCCCGCAGGCTCGCGCACCACGTCCGCAGGCTCAGGCCGCTCTACCCCCGCCCGGGCCGGACCGGCTGGCGGCGCTGGACGCCCTCCTGGCGCCAGTGGCTGGGGGCCGTACTGACGTCCGTCGGCCTGAGCGGGGTCCTCCTCGCCGTGGCGTACGCCGCCACGGACATACCGCAGAACCTGAACACGTACGCCACCCAGCAGGACAACGTCTACTTCTGGTCCGACGGCACGCCGATGGCCCGCACCGGCTGGGTGCAGCGCCAGGCCATGCCGCTGAAGGACATACCGGAGCAGGTCCGTTGGGCGGTACTCGCGGCCGAGAACGAGAGCTTCTACTCGGACCCCGGCATTTCCTTCTCGGGTCTCACCCGCGCCCTGTGGCGCACGGTCGGTGAGGGGGACACCGAGGGCGGTTCGACCATCACGCAGCAGTATGTGAAGAACGTCTATCTGACCCAGAACCAGACGGTGAGCCGCAAGTTCACCGAGGCGATGATCGCGCTCAAGCTCGACAACAGGATGAGCAAGGACAAGATCCTCGAGGGATACCTCAACACCAGTTGGTTCGGCCGCGGCACCTACGGCATCCAGCGGGCCGCCCAGGCCTACTACGGCAAGGACGTCAGCCAGCTCGACGCGGGCGAGGCCGCTTTCCTCGCCTCGCTGCTGAAGGGGGCTGGACTGTTCGACCCCACTCTGAGCAAGGTGAACCACCAGCGAGCCGTGGAACGCTGGTCCTGGATCCTCGACCGGATGGTCGAGATCGGCAAGCTGTCGCCGTCGGAGCGGGCGAAGTACCGGACCTTCCCTGAGCCGCTCAAGCAGAACCCGCTCTACAACACCGGCGAGCAGAGCGACTATCTCGTCGAACTGGCCTCCCAGTACGTCAAGAAGTCCGGGCACGTCTCGGACAAGCAGTTCGACCTGGGCGGCTACCAGATCTACACGACCTTCGACCGCAAACGGGAGGAGGCGCTCACCGACGCGGTGACCAAGGCCCGCAACCAGGGCCGGAAGGACCACCCCGACTCGGCGAAGACCGCCCACTACGGCGCGGCCACTGTCGCCGCGGACGGGCGCATCCTCGCGGTCTACGGCGGCCCCGACCACCGCACCCAGGGGTACAACGAGTCCAACGCGACCACCGTGCAGGCCGGTTCGGCGTTCCTGCCGTTCGTCTATGCCGCCGGCCTGGAGCACGGTGTCTACAAGACCAGGAACGGTCCGGCCACCCCGGTCACCCCGGAGTCGCTCTACGACGGTGACGACGGCGTTCCCGTGACCACACCCGAGGGACCGTACTGGGACCGCAGCGGCAAGAAGGTCGCCGCCCACAACGACGGCAACAAGTCCTACGGGCAGATCGGTCTGGGGCAGGCACTCACCCTCTCGGTGAACACCCCCTTCATGCAACTGGGCATGGACACAGGGCTGAACAAGGTTCGCGACACCGCGGAGGCGGCCGGACTGCTCGCCTCCAGCATGGGACCGCAGGTGCCCGCGCTCTCCATGGGCACCGCCACGCCCAGCGCGATCCGGATGGCCAGCGGATACGGCACGTTCGCCGCGGACGGTACGCACACCGAGCCCTACTCGGTGCGCCGTGTGACCCGCAACGGTTCCAAGGTCGCGCTCAAAGTGCCGGGGACCCGGAAGGCGTTCGGCTCCACGGTGGCCCGCCAGGTGACCGAGGCGCTGACGGAGTCCTTCCGCACCGCTCATCCGGACGCGGCCCCCACCACCGCCCAGGTGGCCGGCAAGGCCGGAACCACGCACGACGACACGGCGTCCTGGTACGTCGGGACGGCCGCGTCCGTGTCGACGGCGGTCGTGGTCTACCGGATCGACCTGTCCAAGAGCCTCGAACCGCTGGAACTCGACGGGCTCGCCGGCACCACGTCCGGCAGCGTCCCCTACGGCATCTGGTCCAAAGCCATGAGTCCACTCGGCTGACGACGGCGCCGAGTCACAACCCCCCGCCTCCTCCCGGAACGAGCCGCCCGTGACGAAGAAGAACGGCCACCGCCGCCGCGCACGCCCCACCCGCACCAACAACCGCCGCAACATCACCCTGGCGGCCCTTCTCGCCGTGGCGTCCGTCACGGTGACCTTCCTGGCGGTGGCCCGGCACGACGACACGGCGCCGACCGCCTCCGCCGGCACCGAGCGGAACGACGACAAGGCCGCCGCCAAGCCGACCGCGACGCCGAAGTGGGACGGCAGGACACAGGTCATCGGCGACGCTTCGACCTCCTACACGGGACCGCAGAAGGGTTCGCTGAAGCCGAAGCCGCTCAAGCCCGGTGAGAAGCCGCCCCAGTTCGTGGTCTTCTCCTGGGACGGCGCGCTGGAGGGAAGCGACAATCTCTTCTCGCACTACCGGGAGTTGGCCAAGGAGTTCAACGCCCACATGACCTTCTTCCTCACGGGCATCTACCTGCTGCCCAAGAACAAGAAGGATCTCTACCACCCGCCGCAGCACGAGGCGGGCGACGCGGCCATCGACTACGCCACCGACGAGCACATACGCACCACGCTGGAGCAGCTGCGCCAGGCGTACAACGACGGCAACGAGATCGGCACCCACTTCAACGGGCACTTCTGCGACGCCAAGGGCGGTGGCGACTGGAGCGTCGACGAGTGGAAGAGCGAGATCGACCAGTTCTACTCCTTCGTCGAGAACTGGAAGACCAACACCGGCTACAAGGACATTCCCGCGCTGCCCTTCGACTTCAAGAAGGAGGTCACCGGCGGACGGGCGCCCTGCCTGGAGGGCCAGCCGAACCTGCTGAAGGCCATGAAGGGTTACGGCTGGCGTTACGACGCGAGCTCCCCCGGCGACTTCCAGATATGGCCGGTGAAGAAGAAGGGCATCTGGGACTTCCCGCTGCAGATGCTGCCGTACGAGGGCGGCAAGTACCAAGGCCTGTCCATGGACTTCAACTTCCTCTACAACCAGTCGGCCGGTGAGACGCAGGGCGACGCGTCGAAGTACGCCGAGTGGGAGCAGATGACGGTGGACTCGTACATGGCCGGTTTCGACCGCGTCTACTACGGCAGCCGGGCCCCCTTGTTCGTCGGCAACCACTTCGAGGACTGGAACGGCAGCATCTACATGAAGGCCATCGACCAGGTGGTCAAGAACGTGTGCACCAAAAAGGGCGTCCAGTGCGTCTCGTTCAAGGAGCTGGCCGACTGGCTCGACGTGCAGAAGCCGGAGACGCTGGACCGTTTGCGCAGCCTGGACCCGGCGCAGTCGCCTGACTGGTCGACGGTGGTCAAGTGACGCCTGGAGCAGTCCGGTTCCACTTGTGCGTCCCCTCTTCACAACCGTCACACAGCCCGTGCGAAGATTCCGTCGCCCGGTAGGTGTACCGGCGTAGAGGGGAACATCATTGAAATCAAGAAGATTGAGCCGTAAGCGGAGCCGCACGACCATCATCACCGCGGCGGCCGCCTCGGTGGTCGCCGGAGTCGCATTGCTGCCCAACTGGAGCGCGGGCGCGGCAGTTACGGACGACCCGAAGGTGGACCCGGCGACCAGGGCAACCTTCCAGCGGCTGGCCGACGCCGTCTTCACGGATCGCACCCAGGCCCTGGTGGACAAGACCGAAGGCGGGAAGAAGGGGCACCGGCTGACGTCCGGATTCTCGGGCAAGGTGCGCCTGTCCGGAACGCAGTCCCGCCACGAGAACACGGCGCTGTCGGAGCTGAGCGGCCGCAAGGCCCGTCTCGCGCAGCTGGGGGAGAAGTACAGCGCGGCCAACACCAGCGTCAAGCTGGACGCCACGCAGGTGAAGGGCCGGCACGCCACGGTCGCCATCACCGAGACCACCACCCTGACGTACGAGAAGGTCAAGGGCAGCGAGCCGAAGACCACCGGCTTCCAGGCCCACCACGAGCTGACGTTCAAGGCCGGTCGTGACGGCGACTGGCAGCTGACCGGCATCCGGGACACCGACGACGGCTACCTGGCCGTGAACCAGGTCGCCAAGCCGGCCGTCGCGGCACCGGCCACCGCGGCCGACGACGGCCCGCCTGAGGCGGCTCGTTCGGCCACGACGCGGCCCGCGCCGGCCAAGCCGAAGAACTTCTCCGCCACCGGCTACGACTACAAGGCCATGGCCGCGTACGCGCAGAAGTACTGGAGCAAGTACAACCCGGACTACCCGAACTTCAACGGCCAGGGCGCCGGCGGCGACTGCACCAACTTCGTCAGCCAGTCCCTGAAGGCGGGCGGCTGGAAGCATGTGCCCGGCTACACGTCGGACTTCCACAAGTGGTTCGGCAACTCCGAGATCCAGTCCGACTCGTTCATCGGGGTCAACGAGTTCTCCTGGTTCGCCCTGTCCTCCAAGCGGGTCACCAGCCTCGCCAACGTCTACCAGATGGACGTCGGCGACGTGCTGCAGATGGACTTCGACAAGGACGGGTCCAAGGACCACTCCATGATCGTCACCTCCCGCAACTCGCAGGGCGTGCCGTATGTGACGTACCACTCCACCAACACCTACAACAGGTCGGTGGCGAGCATCATCGCGTCGTACCCGAACGCCGCGTACTACGCGTACCGCACCTGAGCCGTCGCTCGAGTGCCGCCGAGCGGCCCTGCGCCCGGGCGCAGGGCCGTCCGGCTCCCGCACCGCCCCCGCCCCGTCCCTGTGCCGTGCGTGGATACCGCGAGGCCCCCTCAGCCTGGCGCCGCACCCCGTGCTACGACGTTCCCGCGCCGCGTTCCTCACGGATACTGCCGACCACCCGTGCGACCGTCCGGCGCACCGCCTCGGTCTCGGTCAGGAAGTGCCAGTAGTCCGGGTGGCGGCCCTCCAGCGACGCGACCGCCCGGTCCAGGCGGGCCACGGAGTCGTCGAGCGGCCGGGCGTGCCGCGGATCGGGCTTGTTGCGCCCCGTCATCGCCAGCCGCTGCGCGTCCCGGATCGCGAACCGCGTGCGCTCGATCTCCTGCTGCGGGTCCTTCTGCACGGCGTTCAGTCGCCGCAGCCGGTCACCGGCAGCGGACACGGCCTCGTCCGTCGTGTTCAGCAGCGCCCGGACGGTCGACAGCAGCGAGGTCGCGTCCGGCCAGCGCTGCGCCTCCCGCGCGGCCTGCGCCTCCTTCAGCTTCAGCTCGGCCTGCCGCACGGACTCGCCGGCCTGCTCCGGGACCTGCTGCAGGTCCTGCCAGCAGGCCGCGGCGAACCGGCGGCGCAGCTCGCTCAGCACGGGCTCGACCTGACCGGCACGCGTGGTGAGAGCCTGCGCCCGGGTCCGCAGCGAGACGAGCCGGTGATCGATCTCGGCGGCCCGCTCCGGCAGCCGCTCGGCCTGCGTACGGACGCCCTCCGCCTCCCGGGCGACACGCTCCGCGCGTTCCAGGGTCTGCGCCACGCCGTGTCGGGCCGCCCCCTGATTGAGCTTGGTCAGCTCGGGCGCGAGGGCGGCCAGCCGGGCGGCGAGATCGTCGGCCTTGAGTCCGGAGGACCGGACGCCGTCCAGGGCGTTGCTGGCGGAGAGCAGCGCCTGGCGGGCCCGCTCCACGGCCGGGGCCAGCCGGGCGAGCTGGGTCTCGGCCTTCCCGAGCAGCGGTCCGAGGCTCGCGCCGAAACGATCCAGCTCCTGCTTGACCCGGCCCAGCTCGTCCTTGGCGGCGGTGAGTTCGGTGCGGGCCCGGGAGGCGGCGGAGGCGTCGAGATCAACGCGGTCGAGGTCGTGCGCGTCGACGGCCTGGATGTACCGCTGGCTGGCCTCGTCGATGCGCCGTCCCAGCGCCTCGAAGTCGGTGATCGCGCGCCGGGCGGCGGGGGAGTCGTCCACGGCGTCGATGGTCTCGATCGAGATCCTGAGATCGCGCTGGGCGGTGTCGAGCTCGTAGAAGGCGGCCGCGGCGGCGTCCTTTGCGGCCTGGGCCTCGGCCCGCTGCCCCTCGGACCGTCCGCCGAACCACCGCCGTGTCCCGCCCCCGGCGAAGGCGCCGGGGAGCACGAGCGCGGCGACGAGGGGCAGGGCGAGGAGGGCGAGGATGTCACGGACGGCCGTGCGGCCCCGGGAGCCGGCCGAGGCGCGGGCGGGTGCGGCACCGGCGCCGGCGGACGTGCCCGGGTGTCCCCGGACGTCGGACGGGGCACCCGGGATGGTCGTGCGGCCGGGCGGGACGCTCGGCGATCGGTGGTGCGCGCATGGCGCAAACGGCGTACACGGCTGTGGTGGTGTCGCCGTCACATCCCTCTCCCGTGCTGTCATCCGCCCTGCCCGGTGTCATTCTCCCACCGGTTGAGGACGAACACACGGGGCGTTCGGTTCGTGATGTGCCGCGGCCCCACCACTTCTTTGCCCGGCCCGGGGTCTACCCCGCCGTCCGCACCGTGACCGACCCGTCCCGGGTCCGCGCGTCGACCACGTGTGAGCTGCCCGGATCCCTGGGGACCGAGACATGGACGGAGCCGTCCCCGGTGCGGGTGGTGACCCGGTAGGTCTCGTGCGGCAGCGAGATCGTGACCGAGCCGTCCTCGCTGCTCGACTCGACGAGATCGGGCACGGTGCCCAGTTCGAGATGGACGGAGCCGTCCCGCGTGGCGGCGTGTACGCGCCGTGAGCCCACCCCCGTCGCCCGCACCGACCCGTCACCGCTGTCCAGCGTGAGCGGCCCCGTGGAGTCGCTCACCCGCACCGAACCGTCCTGGGTCCGGATGGTCAGCGCCTCCTGGAAGCCCTGCGCCCGCACGCTCCCGTCACCGTCCTCGACCTTGACGGCCACCCCGCGCGGCACCTCGATCCGGTGCCGCGCGGAACAGTCGGCGACCAGACCGGAGCACTTCAGCCGCAGTACCAGCCGGTCGTCCTTCATGGCCCAGGTCACCCGTGGATCCCCGCCGACCACGACCGTCCCCTGGAACCACCGGGTGACCCGGACATCGTGCACATCGGCCGGAACGATCTCGAGCGCCGAGTCGTCGGAGTCGACGGTGAGCGTACGGCCGTGCAGCGCGAAGGAGCGGTGGTCGGGGTGCCGGTCGTCGCGGGCGTCGTTGCCGCAGGCCGCGACCGTGGCGGCGACCGTGACGGCCCCGGCGACGGCGATCAACCGAGTGCGCCCGACCCGGCCTGACCGACCGGTGTGCGTCGTCCTACGAGCCATGACAGTGTCCCCCTGAGAGCCTGAAGTACCGAAGCGGAGTGTTCTTCGACCGTACGGACCGGCGGCCCTCGGGAGGATGGAGCGGACTCCCCGGTCCGAGGTGGGGTTAACCCCCTGCCAGGGTTCCTGCCGCCTTCCCGTCATGTGCGTTTGCGGGGTATCCCCTGGATCGATGTAGGCTGTCGACTCGTCCTGGGCGCGTAGCTCAGCGGTAGAGCGCCGCCCTTACAAGGCGGATGTCGGCGGTTCGAAACCGTCCGCGCCCACTGGTCTCAGGACACGACTAAGGCCCAGGTCAGCGGGGAGATACCCGGAGACCTGGGCCTTGATCTTTCTCGGCCGCTCGGAGTCGTCGTGCCACTTACGTGCCAGATGAACCGCGGGGAGGCCGCTCCACTCTCCTGATCTGGCCGTCGACGTAGTCGGCGATCTGGTGGTCACGGCCGTTCACGATGTGCTGGTAGATCAGCGCTGCCCGCACCGACGAGTGGCCCATGCGGTGCATCAGCTCGCGTGTGGTCGCGCCACCGGTCGCGGCCAGGGTGTTACCGGTGTGCCGGAGGTCGTGGAAGCGGACGCCATCGAGGCCGGTCGAGTCGAGGGCCCGGAGCCAGATCCGGCGGAGGTTGTTCCGGCGCAGGACACCGCCGCGGGCGCCGAGAAAGACGAGCCCGGTCCGGCCGGCACCGGAGTACTCGGCGAGGTGATGGGCCAGCTCCTCGACGAGCGAGGCGGGGATGGCCACGGTGCGGACACCGGCAGCGCTCTTGGGAGCCTTGACGGTGAGGCCGTGGGCGCGGGTTTCGGAGTACGAGCGTCGGACGGACACGGTACGGGCCTCCAGGTCGATGTCGCGGCGCTCCAGGGCTGCCAGCTCGCCGAACCGGAGAGCGCAAAAGGCCGCCATGAGGACGAGGGCTCGGCAGTGGGACGGAACGGCGTCCGCGAGCCGGTACACCTCGGGCACGGACAGGAACGGCCGCTCGGCGTGATCGGCCGTACCGGCCCCTTTGACCCGGCATGGGTTGCGCTGGATCAGGCCGTCGTCCACGGCCGTGTTCAGGATCGTGCGGAGGATCGTGTAGGCCTTGGCGACGGTGGCGGGGCCGACCCCGGCGTCCAGGAGGCCCGTACGCCAGCGCCGCACCTGGGGCGTAGTGATCTCATGGAGCGGCACCGCGAGGAACGTCGGCATGATGTGCAGGTTCAGGATGCCGACGTTGCGTTCGCGGGTCGTGGCAGCGTAGTCGCGATCCTTGAACCAGGCTTCTGCGTACGCCCCGAACGTCATGTTGACGTCCGGGTTGCGCCAATCGCCGTCGAGGATCTTGGCCTCTTGCTTGACCAACCAGCGGTTGGCGTCGGTCTGAGTGGCGAACGTGTTGTCAGCTGTGCGCATCAACCCGTCCGGGCCCCGGTAGCGAGCCTGGAAGCGTCCCGAGGGCAGCTTGCGCACGGACCCGAAGCGGCGACGGCGACCTTTGGCATTCGGCATCAGGCCACCGCCTTGAGGCGCATCGACCGCGACGTGATGGGCTTGACCGTGTGGGCCTCGATGAAGGCGTCGACCGCGCTCTCAGGGATTCGAACGTGCCGTCCGACCTTGACGAACGTGATGCGGCGTTCCGCGATCAGTCGACGGGGGAAGCGTGCCGTGGTGCCGAGCATTTCGGCGACCTGGTCGACGCTGAGGTAGCGGTCCTTCACTCTGGGGCTCCTTCCTGGGCGAGTTGGTCGCGTAGGGCTTCGCGGGCGGTGTCGCGGTTGAGTTGGAGGTCGCGGGCGATGGTGGCGGCGAGGGCGGATTCGCCTGGGGTGTGGCCGTGTCCGGCGTACTGCCAGTCGGCCAGGACGAGGACGGTGTCCGGCTCGCGGTCCTCCAGGGCGTTGAGGCCGAGGGCTTCGCGTTCCTGGGCTGCGCGGTAGTCGGCGCGTTCCTGACGCAGAGCGCTGAGGGTGGTGGAGTAGTTGCGGGACTTGGTGGAGAAGTGGCCGCGGAAGCCGAGCATGTGAGCCCACGCCCAGAGGCGCCTGTCGGGATACAAAGGGTCGAGGAGCTTGCAGGCTTCGATGAGGCGGCGTGCGTGGTCGGGGACGCCGTGGCGGTCGAGTTCGGAGAGTTCGCCGATGCGGCGGTCGAGGGTGCCGGTGGTCTCGGCTGCTTTGGTGGCGTACTTGGCGACGTAGGCGGCGACGGCCTGTTCGGTGATGTCGGAGCCGTCACCGAAGGCCTTCACAGGGCGGACGTCGAGTTGAGTGCCCCAGCGGAAGGTGCGGGCGGGCTGGTCGCCAGCGGCCGGCACCGAGACTGAGGTGTAGGAGTGCGCGGCGGCGGCGCTGATCGCGTCGGTGAGGAGTTCGACTGTTGCCCAGGCCGGGGGTGGGGTGTCGGGTCCTTCCGGTCCGTCGATGCGGATGACGGCGTGGAAGTGCACGGCACCGCGCTTTTGGAACTCGGCGACCTTGCCGTACGACAGGCGGGCGTGGTCGGGGAGTTCACTGCGGGTGAGTCCGGCGCGGGCAGCGATCTCGCGGCGCAGGCGGGTGGTGAACCTCATCCACAGTTGCCCGGCGTAGTTGTTGAAGAGGACGGCACCCGCGTAGTCATAGGTTTCCGGGTCCAGTGCCGTGCCGAGCGCAGGGTCGTCGGCCTGGTGGCGGGTGCCGCAGCGGCAGACGCCATGGTCGGGCCGGTTGTGGACGGGGCCGAAGGACGGGGCGGTGAGGGTGGCGAAGACGCGGGGGTGGTCGCGGATGGTTGCGGGGATGTGGCGGCGGTCGTCTCCGGCCAGGCCTGCGCGGATGAGGTGGTAGGTGTCGCCCGCGTAGGTGAAGGCGCAGGCGGGGCAGCGGGAGGCGCGGCGGTTGCCGCACGCGATCCGGAGGCGTCCGCCGGGTTCGTTCTCGGTGCTGTAGTGGTGCAGGGTTTCGCCGGTGGTTTTGTCCTTGTGGAGGGTCCAGCCCTGGAGGTGGATGGGGTCGGCGCAGCCGCCGGTGCGGCGGATCTGGTCTTCCCAGCGGTGGTAGTCATCGGCCGAGGCCACCCTCAGCAGGTCGCCGAGGGTGGTCGGGTCGAGCAGCGTGTCAGGCACGGGCGCCCTCCTTGACACGAGCGGGAACCGTTCCGGTGCCGTGGCAGGCCGGGCAGTGGGCGGTGATGGTGCGCAGTTGTCCGCGGGCGTTGCGGCCGCCGAGGGTGATGGCGGCGGAGGCGAAGCCGTCGCAGTTGGGGCAGATGTGGGGCGGGGGTGTGGTGCGGTCGGTCATGCTGGGGTTCCTTCCGGTTCTGCGGGATCGGTTGGGGGCGTGGCTCCCGGGCGGTGGATGCTTGGCGGTATCAGGGCCGCCCGGGGGCCGGTCAGCGCCGCTTGGCGTCGGCGGTGATGAGCGAGCGGATCACCAGGGCGCAGATGGCGAGCGAGGCGCCGGTAATGGCGACCGCGAGGAGCATGGAGACGAGAACAGCGCCAACGACCAAGACCACGGCCGTCCCACCCCCCACGAGCGCGATCACAGCGCCCGGGGTGAGCTGGACGGTCGGCCGGGCCGGGGCCGGCGCGACTGGAGCGGGAGCCGCCGGGGGTTGCACGACGGTGGTGGGCTCGGTGACGGTGGGCGGATTGGCGATGCCGGTCGGCATTGGGTTGGTCGGGACCTTGGGGCGGAGCACGGTGGATCTCCTTTCTGCGGGTGTTATTTGAGGAAGGTGTCGATGGCGGGGGCGAGGAGGAAGCCGCCCAGGAGGAGCACGGCGACGAACCAGGCGGGTGGGCGGATGAGCTTTACGCCGAGGTAGCCGACGATCAGCAGGGCGAGCCAGAGCGGAACCTGCACGGGCTTGTCTCCTTCAGCGGGCGTGGCAGCGGTGGGTGCGGGCGGCGAGCTGGGCGGCGGAGGAGCTGGAGTAGTCGGCGGACCAGCCGCACCGGTCGTTGGTGCACACGGCGGCGTGCTTGGTCTGGCCGTTGCGGTCGCGGTGGGTGCCGATCTGCACCGGGCCGATCGGCATCACGGAATGGAAGTGGTCACGGGCAGGCATGACGGGCGGTTCTCCCTTCGTGTTAGGCGAGTTGGGTGGCGATGGCGTCGGCCAGTTGCGGCGGGACGCCGAGCCGGGCGCGCAGGGTGTCGGTGTCGATGCGGCTGCCGGTGCGGGCCTGGTGGTCGTCGGCGACCTTGCGCGCGTGCTCGATTAGCACGGCCGGGACCGCGGGCACCGGGGCGGCGGCGGGAAGAGCTGGGGCCTGTTCAACCGATGTGGGCTCGGGCGCTGGAGCGCTGACGGGCTCAGGTTCCGGGTCGGGCTCGATATGGGGTGCGGAGTCCGGGGCTGTGGGTGCCGGCGGATGCGGCTCCCTGTGTCCGGAGTGGGCGAGGAGCGTGCCGCCGAGGAAGGCGAGGGCGGGCCATCCGGCGATGCCGAGGCGGAGCAGGGCAGGCGGGTTGGCCAGGTCGAGGAATCCGGCGGTGGCGATGTTGGCGCCGAGTGAGGCGAACAGGGCGATCACGAACCAGCACCAGGCCAGCCGAGACGGGCCATCGGAGCGCAGGCGTCGCCAGGCGGCGACCAGGAGCAGGTCGACGCTGACCGGGTAGGCCCACGCCTTCCACCCGTCCTGTCCGGCAGCGGCGGCCAGGTCGTGCAGGTGGGCGAAGGACAGCGCCCCGGCAATGACGGCCTGGACCAGCACAGCATCGACGCGGAGAGCGGGGCGGCTCATCACGGCTCCTTCCTGTTTCAGGCATGGAGGGGGTAGGGACTCGGCGCGAAGACGGTCACGCCAACCGGGGGACAGGGAGGGTCAGGCCGTCGCTGGGGCGGCCTTCGACAACGGCACCTGAGCCGCAGGAGCACCAACCAGCACGGGCCGGAACGGTGCCAGTTCGGGCAGGTCCGGGGTCCGGTCGGCGTGCCGGTTGCAGACGTTGACGGCCTGGCGCAGGGAGGTGTGGGGGGCGCGGATGCGGTGCCAGCCCCCGGTGGAGTCCCCGGCGACGGCGACGCCGCGCATTTCGGCGGGGATCTGGATGGCGGCGAGGACGGCGTCCGGGGAGATGTCGCCGAAGGCCATGTTCGCCGAGGTTTCGTCGTTGACGCGGTGTGCGGTGCGGCCGGTGAGCTGGGCGCGGAGCATGGTGATGCCCTTGCCGAGTTCGGAGCCGAAGCGCTGCCCGCAGATCTCGAGGTAGATGCCGGCCGCGCGGCCGAGCTGGGCGAGGCGGACCAGGGCGGTGATGATCCGATCCCGACGCTTCTCCTCGTCCTTTGAGGCGAAGAGGGCGAGTTCGGCAACCTCATCCACCAGCACCACGACCGGGGTCGGGCGCAGGTGCTCGGGCAGGTCCCAGATGTCGGCGGCGATCTCCGCATCCGGCACGTCCGCAGTGATCCGCTGCTCAGCACGAATGAGCTGGTACACCTCCCCCATGCGGGCCACGAGGGCGTCAAGGAGGTCAGCGGCGATGTCGGGGGTGTCGGCCAGGGCGGAGAAGCGGCGGGCCAGCGGGAACAGTTCGACTCCCTGCTTGCAGTCGATCCCGACCAGGGCGACATCCTGTGCGGCAAGTCCGGCGACGAGGTTGCGCTGGTAGACGGACTTACCCGACTCGGTGGCACCCAGGGTGAGGGCATGGGGTATCGCCCGGTAGTCGCGGTAGTGGACCGCCCCGTCCTCCCGCAGCGCAACCGCAACCCGCATCGGACGGGTGTCGATCTGGGTAGGCATCTGGACCCGCTTGAGGACGTCATAGCCGGTCATCCGCACCTCCACCACACCCGAACGCAGCTCCCGCGAAGTGACCCCGTACATCGAGAAGGAGTGGCGCAACCGGTCGGACGCGGCAGCGACGTCGAAAGCGTCCTGCCCGGGCCGCAGCTTCAACCTCAGAACCAGCCCGGTCCGGGTCGGACGCAGCAGCAGGATGCGCGGCGGGCGGGACTCGGGTGCGGGACGGTTGGTGGCCCGGGCTAACGCCAGCCGCCACCGCGACGGAGGAACAGTCAGCCCGCAGGCGTCCATGACCGTGGCGTAACGAACCAGGACCCGCAGGCTCACGAGGGTGACCCCGAAGGTCAGCCAGTACCAGGCCGGGCGCCGCCACCGCAGGAGACCCGCAGCAGCAGCGACCAGCACCAGCGCGACCGTGAACCCGGTCATGATCAGGCCGCCTTCGGCGTCGAACCGGTGGCGGCCAGGGAGGTGACCGCGACCGCGCGGAACGCGATCCCGTGCCGTTTCTGCCCGTTGAAGTCGTTCTCCCACGGCCGGGCAATCAGGCCCGTCAGAGCGACCGGGGTGCCCATGGCCAGCTCACCGGAGATACCCGGCTCGGGGACGGTGACGGACAGGATCTCGACCTCGTCGTTCGCCGCGAACATCACGTCCACGGTCATCAACTTCGCCCCGGTCTCGGCATCGGTCGCGATCTCACCGGTCCGACGGTCCTTGACCTTCGGCTGCGGAGTCTTGGCGACCATCACGGTCGCGGCGGAGGTGTCGACGGGAATCTGACGCACAGCAGTTCACTCCTCTATAGAGGTTGGACTCCGTCACTCATGTACATGAGTGACATGAAGAAGAGTGTCTGACTCCTATACATGAGTCAACCCGCCGCGAAGAAGAACTCGCGACGGGCTGAAGAGAGTTGAGTCTGCGTCAGTCGACCGCAGGGATCCGGTACTCGAAGATGAACTGGTCAGCGGCCATGAGCGTGTCACAGACCTCCACCACACGACCCTCCGTCGTACGCGCCTCACGGACCAGATGAACCACCGGCGCACCGGGGCTCAGCGCCAGCTCCGACGCCTCCGCCTTGGAAGCCGTACGCGCCTGCAGCGTCTCCACGAACTCGGCGAACTCGTGCCCGTGATCCTCGAGTCGGGCGTAGATGCCACCGCCACCAGGGTTCTCGGCGAACAGCTCGGGGATGTCCTTGACGACATCCCACGGGAGGTACGACGTCGCGGTCTCGACGGGGGTGCCGTTGCGGAAGTAGAGGCGACGCCGGGCGAGCACCTGGGTGCCGGCGGAGACGCCCAGTCGCTCGGCGGCATCCTCGGGGGCCTCCATGGGGCCGATGTAGAGGACGCTCACCTTGGCCGTGGCGCCGGACTGCGCGGACTCCGCGAGGTAGGCGGCCTTGCCGCCCTGGCGGTGCGAGCGCCGGAAGCGGTCGGAGGAGCGATGCCGTACCGGCGGGCGATCCTTCACGATCGAGCCCTTGCCGTGCCGCGTCTCGACCAGCCCGCTCGCGCGCACCTCGACCATGGCCTTGCGAATCGTGCCGCCCGAGACGCCGTAGCGGTCCACCAGCTCCGACTCACTCGGCACCATCTCACCGGGCTTGAGGACACCGGCCCGGATCTGCTGAACGATCTGCTCGGCGATCTGCACGTACCGAGGTACGGCCCTCTCACCTCCTACCGCTGTTCCCATAGTCCTTCTCTTCCTCCTATGCTCCTGTACATGAGTAACAGTGCCCAGGAAGGCCAGTCAACGCCGCTGCACTCCGTGTCCGTCGCCGGAGTAGTAGTGCGCGAGGACGGACGCCTCCTGGCCATCCGCCGAGCCGACAACGGCACTTGGGAACTCCCCGGCGGCGTACTCGAACTCAACGAGACCCCCGAGGCCGGCGTCGCCCGCGAGGTCCTGGAAGAGACCGGCATCCACGTCGAGGTCGACGAGCTCACCGGGGTCTACAAGAACACGACGCGGGGCATCGTGGCCCTGGTCTTCCGCTGCAAGCCCTCAGGCGGCACCGAACGCACCTCCAACGAGTCCACGGCAGTCGAATGGCTCACGCCCGACGAGGTCAGCGAGCGCATGGCCGAAGTCTTCGCAGTCCGACTTCTGGACGCCTTGGACGGCAACGGCCCGCACGTGCGAAGCCATGATGGCAAGCACCTGGCACCGGCCCAATGACCATCGAACGCGCCCAGAAAATGAGCCGCAACCAGGCGATAGCCCTCGTGCAGCGCCTCCTGAACGGTGACACAGCCAACGAGGCAGAGGACTCCGACATCCTCGAAGCCCTAGAGCGTGGACTGGGCTGTCCGCACATCTCGGACTACATCTTCTGGGACTACGACCCCGCGTTCTCTGCCGAGAAAGTCGTCGACCGCGCCATGGCATACAAGCCCATCGCGCTTTAACGGATCTCTGCCACTCCAGGCCTATCGGCACCTACCCTGCCGCCAACACAGCGGTCGAGTCAGCTCGCGGCACCACGGTCAGCGCCGTCCTGATGGCCCCTCCAGCGGGCAACGAGCAACGCTCACAAGGCAGCGAGCGGAGCCGCAACGTCAGGCATCAACCGAGACAAGACAGCGGCATGCCATCCCAGCGGGATAGAACTTTCTCTACTCCATCAAGCCCCGGCTGCGCTCCGCTCCGCCGGGCGCGCTTCCCGGCTCCGCTGCGGGCGACGCTCCTGCCTTCGGCCCGCTCCGCCCGCGCTGCGCCGACGCGCGCCCACATGTGGATAGGGCAGTAGGCCATGAGTCGAGCACCGCATAGAGCGGCCCACGGTCAAGGCAATGCCTCCGGCGGGGGCGGCCGGCACCGGGATGGAGGGGGCGCCGCTTCCGACTGCGGGTCCGTAGTGGCGTGCGCGGGGAGCTCCCATCCCGCCTGCCATCGACCCAGGCAGAGCCGAGCAGACGCGGCCCCTGGCGTCCAGGTCGTTCGTACAGTGGCGCGCTCCACCTGGACGCCAGGAACCACGCCTGCTCCACGGTGTGTGGGTCGACGGCAGACGGGATGGGAGCTGGGGAAGGCGGCGGGTTGAGGAGGTGGCAAGGTCCAGCGATCATCGTCGTCACGGTGAGCTGGGGTGGGGTCGGATGCCCGCCGGGTTTGGTTCGTGAGGGGTCAGCCGACGCAGCCGGTGACGATGACGAGGCTGCCCGCGCAGTTGGTGGGGATGTTGTGCCGGATCTGGGACCGGTTCACGGTGAACTGGGTGTCGGTCCACACGCCGCCCGGTGCTGTGGTGGAGGCGTTGTTGTCCACCTCACTGTGATCGAGCGTCACCGCACCACCGACGGTGTTGTAGATGCCGCCGGCCTGTGAAGTGCCGGAGCCATTCGCGCTGTTGCGGTCGACGGAGCTGTACTGCAGCACGAGAGTGCCGCTGTCTTCATAAATGCCGCCGCCCTTGCCGTCGGCGCCTCCAACGACGTTGCCGGAGACCTCGGTCTTGACGAGCGTCATCAAGGCTGCATTCGAGATGC
The DNA here is from genome assembly GCF_001507435.1 of Streptomyces sp. NRRL F-5122. Taxonomy (GTDB): domain Bacteria; phylum Actinomycetota; class Actinomycetes; order Streptomycetales; family Streptomycetaceae; genus Streptomyces; species Streptomyces lannensis. The sequence goes on along the minus strand of NZ_LMWH01000254.1, from coordinate 15,555 downwards.
CGCCACCGGCGACACCCGCGGTGGTGTTGTTGAGGATCTTGCTGTTGATGAAATGCGCGGTGCCGGCGGTCATGTCGATACCAGCGCCCTCGAAACTTGAGGTGTTGTTCTTCAGGGTCGTGTTGCGGTAAATGGAGTCACCGCTCTCGTGGCCGATGGCACCGCCGCCACCGGCGAAGTTGCGGGAGAACACGACCCCGTCGGTGGTGACGGTACCGTCCGACTCCAGGCCGCCACCCTCGCCCGTCGTGTTGTTGAAGGTGAACTCGCTTCGGGTGATGTACGCCGTGGCTCCGAACTCGACATCGACGCCGCCTCCCTCGATGAAGGCGGTGTTGTTGTCGAGAGTGACCTTGTTGAGCTTCAGCATGCCGGCGGCGTCGACGAGGATGCCTCCCCCGTCATCGGGCGCGTTGCCGCCGCGGATCGTGAGGTCGTCGAGGCGGAGGTCACCGGTGGAGGTGACGTGGAAGATACGGAAAGCACTAGCGGTCAGTCCGTCGCGGACGATGGTGGAGTCCCGGCCCGCGATGGTGAGTTGTCTGTCGACGGGGGGCAGTCCGTCGTCGCCGCTGTAGGCCGTGGTCAGGTGGTAGGTGCAGTGGCGGGCGAGGACGAGGGTGGATCCCGCCGGCGCCATGGCGATCGCGTTGATCAGGGCCGCGGTGTCACACGGCACCGAAATCCCGTTCCCGCTTCCGCCTCCCGCGACGGCCGGTACCGCGCTCACGCCATTGGCGAGAACCGCGGCCAGGGCGGCGATGCCGGACAGGGTGGTGTATCGCATGGCTCTCCTTGAAGTGCAGGCACCTTCGGAGCACAGACGGTCCCTCATCCGCGTCCCGGACACTGCGAGCAAAGCCGCCCCCCGCACCTCGCCCAGTGAGCCGCAACCCCTCCTCACCCAGAAACAGCAGCAAATACAGCCAAGTAGCTGAATCCATCGCCCGACAGGACTGCAAGACGATGACACTTCCCCGTCACACCCTCCTGGCGAGCTCCGCAGGCGGGCAATGGAGAACGACGGCCGAACGCCTGAGAGCAGACCTCGCTCGCGTACAGCAGCGAAGTACAGCAACCACAGCGTCCTTCCCTGTCCAGCAACATCCTCCGGAGACCCTGAGGCGACGCTGTATGACCGTCACTGACCGATCTGTGTAGAGCTACGGATCAGAAGGTGCCCCCGTGCCCCACACCATCCCTGGCCGGCGCCCCTGACGGCAGTCTGACGGCAACGGCAACGGACGCCAGGGTACGCAGCGGGGTGTCACGAGGTGTCAACATCTGTCGTTGTCGGGCCGGATCATGCTCCTGGCCGCACGATCAACTCGCCTGAAAAGCAGAAGGTCGGCTGTGCCCTGCGTGCCCGATCCAGCGGGACGCAGCGGGGACTCACGGGGAACAGCGGCGCCGATCGCGTTCCGACCCAGGTCAGTGCCTTGCCAGGTCAGCCGCGATCCGCATACGGCGTCTTTCAAACTAGTGCTCCAGGATCCGAGCGCGGCGGCGCTTGACCGTGCCGTTGAAACTCCGCCGACCGCGCGGGCTACTGCCCCGCGAGGCTGCGATCGCAGTTGTGGTCGGCCCGTCGTGAACCATCGTGAACCCGTTCGGCGTACACCGCACGAAGCCTGAACGGCCGTGCATTCGCCAGCCGTTCGCCAACAGACGGGCCGTCCGAGTGAAAACCTCCGGCCGAGGTGAACATGTCGAAAGTGTCCCTTTAGATTCCTTTCTGGCTCGACGATGATTCAGCCGACCGACGTCAGGCGCCATCGATCACGTGCTCGGAAATACGTGACCGCATTCGAAAGAGGTGACCTCGGCGCCACGATGACAGGCGCTGCTCTCGCCTGGCGGCCATTGATGAACCAGCGATCAGTTCCTGCCGCAACCTCTCACGCCACGCGGCACAGCCCCCACAAGCCAAGCGCCGCTGGCAACTTGCGGCGCGGGCCATCCGCCGACGACGTGACCACAAGGAGTGAACATGGGCACAAAACCCAGCTTGGCCCGCGCGTTCGCGGCGGCGGCCGTGTACGCGTCAATCGCCGCGTGCACGGCGACCGGGACGCCGGAATCTGCGGCCTCCCACCCAGGTCCGGGGTCGAACGCCAGCCCAGTGTCGGGCACGGTGATCCAAGCTCCGGCGCTGCGCGGGGCGCAACAGATCTCGGCGAACGACCGGGTGTACACCGCCGACCAGGACTCCAATACGGTGAGTGTCATCAATCCGGCGACGAACAAGGTGCTGGGCACGATCGCTCTGGGCAAGCCGCGGTTGGACCCCAGCGCGGACGTGCTGGGGGCCATGTACGACGGGGAGATCGACGTGCACGGCCTGGGCTTCTCCCGGGACGGGAAGTGGCTCGACGTGATCGACGTGACCACCAACGCCATCCATATCATCGACACTGCGACCAACAAAGTAGTGCGCACCATGTACGTCGGCCGGGCGCCGCACGAGGGATTCTTCTCGCCGGACGGCACGCGGCTGTGGGTGGCGGTGCGCGGCCAGGACTACATCTCGGTGCTCGACTGGCGGGCCGGCAAGGAGGTCGACCGGATCCACACCGAGGACGGGCCGTCGAAGGTGGTCTTCAGCACCGACGGCAAACTCGCCTATGTCAACCACCTGCGCGCCTCACGGCTGGACATGATCGATGTGGCCTCCCGCCGGATCATCAAGCGCCTGCCGATTCCCGAACAGGCGGGTGGGTCCTCCGACGAGGCCATCTCGCCCGACGGCCGGGACATCTGGCTCGGCATGCCGGTCAACGGCCGGACCACCGCTGTGGTCAATGCACAAACCTTCCGTGTGGAGGCGGTGATGAACACGGGGCCGCGCACCAACCACCCCAACTTCGTCACCGTCGGCGGCGTCGACTACGCCTACATGACCGTCGGCGGACTGGACGAGACCTTGGTGTACCGCCGATCGAAGACCGGGGCGCCGCCCACGCTGGTGAAGACCATCCACAACCACGGCCACGGCCCCCACGGCATCTGGCCGAGCCCCGATAACACCAGGATCTACGTCGCCCTACAGAACTCCGACGCGGTTGACGTCATTGACACGCACACGAACTCGGTGATCAAGACCCTCCCCATCGGTCAGTCGCCCATGGCGCTGGTGTACGTGGCCCGCAACACTCCAGCCACCAGCACACAAAACCTGGGCCGGCAGGGTCTGGGCATGCGCACAGAGAACCTCCCCCTGCGCGTCTCCGGTAGCTCCGGCGAGGGCACGGCTCTGATCCGGGCACTCCCGGGCATCAACGAAGTCACCATCGGAGCCACTGGGTTGCCACCCAACCAGATGTTCACCGCCTACGCCAGCGACGGCACCCGCACCACAGCGCTAATGACCATGATGAGCAACGAGTTCGGCAGGATCGACGAAGGCCTGTCCTATTCGTACTTCTTCGCCAACCACTACACCTCCGTCATCCTCAAGCCTGGAACTCCACCCGGCGAGCACGAGCCAGGCCCGGCAATGCCCATGGCATGACGGACGCATGGCGGCGCAGTCATGTGGTCAGCGCGTGATCGGTGACCGTGTCTGCGCCCCGGGCGGCTCCCGCAGCGCCGACCGCCTGACGCCGTGTGGTGCGGCATCCAACGGCAGGCTGCGACGTTCCATCGGCGCGACGTCGTGCCAGACGACGAGGTGCGCGCCAAACGCCTGGTCTCACTTCTGGTCTCATTCGCATGCGTACCACCCAGTCCGGATGAGCACCAGCGCAGGTTGAGATCCAGGGCAACGAGTACGCATAGACGCAGGTGAACGACTCCGTACGGCCGTCCGATGGGCACGAGCACACTTGGAAAGCGTGTTGGCCGTGCGCCGGTTCAGCAGGTGTCTGGTCGTGCCAAGCCTGGTTTGGATTGCCGTACGCCAGTGCACGCCACCAGCGCGCTGCCGTCCGCGTCGAGAAACAGCATGAAGATCCACGATCCGTCGGCAGTCCTGATCTGCCCCAATCGAACCGGTCGGCCGTATAGGTCGAGGCGTTGCACGGCCCGGGCCAAGCCGGAGGTCTCGATGCCCCGCCGAAGGGTGTGACGGAGTCGGCGCCCGTAGACCGTCGCGAGTGACTTGGGTGAGGTCGTCCCGTCCCAAACGACGTATGAAGCGTCGGCGCGGAGTGCAGCGAGAGCGGCCGCCGACGTGTCGTCGCCACGACCCAGCAGCCGTTCGAGCTGCTCCCGTTTCATGGCCCCACCCTGAGGCATTGGCGAACCTCGTATCGAACCGCTCAGCAGGTGTCAGCCCACCTGGCCCGGCTCGAACGGGCTGGTCCCCTCCACAGCGGGCCGGTGCTGCGGGTCTACAGCGAGCCGGCCGACGCAGGCAGACTCATGGTAGGACGGCCGTCAGCGCCCTTGCACCCGTGTTTCCCCACAAGGCAGATGGAGCAAGGCTGAGTGTCTAACTGCGTGACAACGCCGACGAACACCGGCGGACGAGCGCGGACGTCAGCGGACCATCGGCGCAGGTGAGCAGCACACCAGCCCAAAGCCGGACGCCCACCCAAGTTGCTTCGGGACGAAGCGGTCACGCCACCCGGGCCAGCCGTAGGGTGAGGGCGTGCGAAACGACCGACACGACGAACCCCTCTCCGACGAGGAACTGGAACTCTTCTTGCAGTACCTCCATCGCTTCGCCAAGCACGACGTCGATCAGTTCGTACTCATGGAGGTAGGTGACCCCGACTACCCGTGCTACCTGGACTTGTCCCGGGCGCCGGCTCCCGGAGCCGATCCTGCCGTCTACCGTCGCCCGTAGCCGAACAGGGCGGGGCATCTGACATCCACGGCTGACATCAACGGCACCGGACGTCAGCAGCTCCAGGCGGCCGTAGGCGCCAGCTCAAGCTTCGCGGCAATCGCCTGCCGAGGATGTCGGATCGAACTTGTAAAGCGGCGGTCGCATCAAGTGACCCGTCTCACCGAAGTTTTGATCAGTCTCACCGCAGCTTCACGGGGTTGGACTTCGTCTCATCGGACTTTCACCGCTCGCTGATCCGGGAGCCGTGTCAGAGGCGGGGGCTAGGGTGCGGAGCCGTGGACGCTGCTGATCTTGACTATCAGGCCCGAACGTTGACGGGCTGCATTCCTTCATCACTGGTAGCCCGGCTTCTCGAGCTCGGCCATGAGCGGGAGGTGGAGCTGCAGGCCGGCCGCGGGGAGTGGTTCTGCGCACTGGCGTGGGCGCGATTGCTGGGCGATCGACAGCAGTACGCGCGGGCGCTGGAGGTGCTCGCCCCGTACATCGCGACGGGCTGGTGGCCAGCGGCCCAAGCCCAGGCCGAGCTGCTGGAGGGTTGGGGACGGGCCGACGAGGCGATCGCGCTGTGCCGCCCGTACGCGGAGGCCGGGGACCGGCTGGTCCTGAACTTCTTCGCTCGCCTGCTGTCCCGTCACGGCCACGGCGCCGATGCGTTCGCGCTGCTGCGGCCCGGAATCGATGACTGGTTCCTCGCCGAGGGCCTGGTGGACGTCGCCGAAGTCGCGGGGCTGGACGAGGAGGCTGCCGCGCTGTTGGAGGCCCGCATCGCCGCAGCGGTCCCGGCCTGCGACGACCCCGACTGCGGCAGGCTTCGCCTCGAACCGTCCAACGCCTTCCCTCTGCTCGCCGCCATCCGGGAACGACAGGGCGGGATTGAGGAGGCGATCGAACTGCTGCGCCGCCGGGAAAGCACCTCGGTCAACGGCCGCGACGCGCTGGCCGACCTGCTGGCCAGACACGACCGGATCGAGGAACTGCGCGCGTACGCGGCCTCCGAGTACCACGGGCACGCCGCGCAGCGCCTGGCCGAGGTCTTTGAGGAGCGCGGCGATGCGGAAGGAGCGATCACCGTCTACGGACGTTCGCTGAAGAGTCCGACGGCATGTGGCACGTGGTCGTCCCGCTGTCCGAACTCCTGGTCCGGCACGGGCAGGGTAACGAGGCGATCGGAGTGATACGTACCCTCGCCGACCGGCCTGGCGGCGCGGAGGACTGGATCGTCCACACGCTGTGCACCCTGTACGCCGACCTAGGCCGAGCCCCCGACGGCCTGGCCTACCTCGACATTCTCAAGGCGCGCCGCGGCGGCAAGGAAGACTGGGACTTCTTCCGGATCCGGCTCCTTCTCATGGTTCGCCTCGGCCTGCTCGACGAAGCAATCGAGCAGACCCAGACGCACCCCGAACAAGACACCTGGTACGCGGCCTGGTCTCTGTCCGACCTCCTCGCCACGGCCGGCCGCGCCGAGGAGGCCCTCTCCGTTCTTGAACGACACCCGGCCTGCAACACCTCGCTCCGGGCCAAGTGCCTCATCGACCTCGGCCGCATCGAGGAAGCGGTGCAAGTTCTCCGACAACGCCCGCAGCCCGCACCGGCAGACGATCCTTGGGCCGGCACCCACTCCACCGAACCGCCCTTCTGACACTGCTCCACCAGCTCGGGTCGCTGCTGAGTGCTGTGGTCAAACTTCCTTGAGACCGACCAAACTTCGGTGAGACGGGTCATCAAGGCCCAGACGGCAGTGACGGCAACGCTGACGGGAACGAGTGCGGACGACGACAACACCTGACGGCCTGTCACGGAAACCCGGCAGACTTGCTGGCCCAGCCAACTGGGGTGTGCCCGCATCTTCTAAGCGCCTGGTCGCTCGGCGCGTGCCACAGCCGTGCCACACAAGGCGGTCAGCTGCGGTCAACACCGGTTCGCCTCGGTCGAGATGGGCCGCTGACCTGGGGCGCTCCATAGCCGGAGTGACCTGCGTGCCAGGCTCGTGCCTGACCGCCACCCTTACAAGGCGGATGTCGGCGGTTCGAAACCGTCCGCGCCCACCAGGAAAAAGGCCCCCAGCCGATCATGGCTGGGGGCCTTTGACATCCGGATCTGACATCAGTGCTGCGGCTACTCGCGCTGTAGGCGCCGCATGAGCAGCCGGTCCATGTGGCTGACCGCCTCGCGGTGCGTGTCCTGGACGACGTTGGCGTAGACGTTACGTTGCGCGGCTCGATCGATCGCCCCGTACGCGTGGTGAACACGTAGTCACTGTCCTTCCAGCGATCGCGCACGCTCACGCATCGCGGCCTGGCGCATCCGCCTGAGGAAGAGCCGCAAGTGCGAGAGCCCGACGAGGGGAGCGGCCAGGCTCCTGCTCCACGTGGCGACCGGGCAAAAGCGATATTCGGCTCACTGCCGCGTTGGCCAATCTCCGGCTATGGCGGAGAAGGCGCAGATTCGCGGTCGGCCGATCAAGACGCTCGACGACTTCTGGGACGCTGTGGCTGGGCCCTGCGGACTGCCTGAGTGGTTCGGACGGAACCTGGATGCGTGGGCGGACACCATCCAGACCCGGGGAATCTCCGAGGTTATTGATTGTCATGACGTTCTCGTCATCCACGTGGACAAACAGGGCCTCTTTGCCTCCAGTGATCGTGAGGCGCGATCACTGAGACGGTGCTTCGCGGGTCGGCAGAACCGACTGGTCGTGCGTCAGTTGCCCTGACACGATGATCGCGGGTGGTCTGCGCCCGATACCGAGCGAACACCGCGACTGACACCAACAGCGGTCGACGAAGGCGTATTCGCGTGGACTCCGGCGACCGCTTGGGCGTCGTACATCAGCTGACTTCCAGCGCCGACAGTGTGTGATGATCAATCTGATAATGATGAGGCCAGATCTCAAGTCGGCATCCCACACTGGCGCCGTCCTCGCCGATGGATGGCACCCGAAAGCTCGACCGGGTCTTTTAGACTCGGTTCGACCTACGTCAGCTTCCGCAGGTAGAAGGCACCTCGTGCCATGCAGCCAATGGCCGCAGAGAGAAGCAGGCCGACGATAACGGACTGCTTCGCCTTCTGCTGAAAGCTGTCGTCCAGCGCCTCGAACGTTCCCCAGGGGGCTCGATGCACAGGGACGTCATCACCAGCGCGCCCCGGGTACCGGACCTTCGCCAGCGGAACAGTCGTGCCTGCACCATCAGAGACGAATCGCCCTTCACAGAGGGTGTAGGAGCCGCCCTTGCCGCCATCCTTCCGTACGCAACTGGACGTGGCGATCTGCCCGCTTTCCCCCAGGACGCCGAGCACCACCGCCGCCTGCACTCCGATGAACACGGTGATGCTCAGGAGCGCCGGCCCGAGGAAGGCCCAAGCGCCTGCAGCACCGTACTGCCTGGATTGGTGCTCTCTCTGCGATATAGCCACTTCGGCATTCTGCTGGGCTCGTGGACCTCCCGTGCCCGATCGAGCGGGAACTCCACGGTAGACCCTCCAATTACCTGCGATCGGCTTGTTCTTCAGCCTGTTCGACGCGTACCGGGCCGAGCGCAACCGGACTATCAGGCCTCAGCCGACGGTTAGCGGCTCGGCGTCGGGTGATGTAATCGCCTCTCTTCGCGACCTGCGGTTCGGCATGCTCGCAGATGTGAGCGCCTACAGCAGCGACCAGGACCTGTTGGTAGCCGACGTGACGGGCAATGGTGTGGAGGTGGATGTCGCAACCAACCTCCTCAACGGCAGGATCCGGCTGTCACTGCTGTGGACGCAGGAGATCTACCTGACACCCGATGATGCGGAACAGGCGGCGCATGCGCTGCTGCCGGCAGCCGAGCGGGGCCGCGGCCCGGGGCGCGTATCGGCCTGAGAAGTGGTGGCGAGCCACCACTCTCCGAGGTCCGTCTCATGGCTTCCGATCGGCCGCATGGTTCGGTTCCTCCTTCTCAGCGCAGTTGCTCGGCCAGTCCGACGATGATGCCCTCCGGTCCGCGGAGGTAGCAGAGCAGATAGCTGTCCTCGAACCGGGCGATCTCGCCGACGAGTTCGGCGCCGTGAGGGCGCAGGCGGGCAACGGTGTCCTCGAGGTCGTCGACGGCGAACATGACGCGGTGCGTGCCCAGGATGTTGTGCGGCCGGTTGCGCGGCCCGGCGCTGATCACCGCGGGGCTGTGGTACTTCGCCAGCTCGAGCCGGCTGTGACCGTCCGGGGTCCGGACCATCGCGATGTCACAGCGGACGCCCTCGAGTCCGGTGCACTGGTCGGCGAAGGGGCCCTTGATCTCCGCCGTGCCCTCCAGCTCCATACCGAGTTCCTCGAAGAACGCGATGGCGGCATCCATGTCCTCGACGACGATGCCGACGTTGTCCATCCGCTGAATCGCCATGCTGGTTTCTCCTTCTTCCTCGTGCGGCCGGTGGTGGCCGCTGATGTCCCTGGGACGGAGCCGGTGGCACGTTCTCGACATCCGCAGACTGCCGAACTTCGAAGAATCTGGAACGCGCCTCGCCGTCCAACAGTCACATCGATGGCACCGGCATCCCGATCCGGCGCGTCCACCGCCACGCGAACGTTCCAGGCTCCTCGGTCGCCCAACCGGTGCACGGACCGGGTGCGGCCTTCGACGTCGCCGACAGCCGGGCGTGGGTCGTCCAGGAGGAGTCTGCGCCAGGGTCAGCCCTCGGCGCTCGCGGGGACCTCGCCGGGCTTGTCGACGACCCCGCGCTCCATGATGGCGTCGATGCCGTACAACGTGTCGGCGGTGACGCCCGTGCGCTTGCCGGCGGTCATGTATGACCGTGAGCCGAGATAGGCGAGGGTGTTCTTGTTGAAGATCCACTCGTCACGGGTGGCGGATGCGGGGTCCTTACGGGTGATGCCGATGCCGTGACGGCCTGCAGCGTCGACCGTGTCGGGTATCACGGTGACTCCGGGGATCCTCTCGACGACCTTGTACAGAGCCGAGGCGGTGGCGGGCGGCATGATCGTCGACCCCAGCAGGTCGCCGACGTTCCTGAAGACGGTCTCGTCCTGCGAAAGGCTGCCCCACGGCTTGGTCTGTGCGTAGAGCAGTGTGCGCAGGGCTTCGGGATCCGTGGGCAGTGTGGCCAGCCACGTGTAGGTGGGGTGGTCCAGGCCGGCGTGCACGGGCGTGGGGGTGACGATGGGGATCCGCTGACCAGGCATCACAGCGTCCTTGCCCGTTTCGCGCATCCAGCCCGTCCTGGTGGTGGGGCCGGAGCCCTGGACGGTCCAGACTTCGGTCTTGTGCAACGCCCCGAGCCGGACCGAGCCGCCCAAGGTGCCCGTGTTCTCCCGGGTCAGGCTCTCGGCATACACGAGCTGGCTGTCCTTCACCGGCTTCACGTCCCGTGACATGGCGGCGGCGGCGATCCGGTCGAGGGTGGCGGACGCGCTGTCGTCCTTTGCCGACTCGGCCGCGGAGTCTGCCCGCCTGGGGGTGGAGGCGTTGTCGTTGCCGGATGCGGTGACGACCAGCACACCGGTCAGCGCGGCTGCCACGGGCAGGACCATCGCGGGGCGGAGCAGCCGACGGCGGGGCTGTGCCGTCGACGTTCGAGTGTCGGAGACGCGGTCCTGGTCGATCTGGTGCATCAGAACTTCCTTGTGGTGGAGATGGCGGCTCGGCGAGAGGTCCCAAGCGGCCGAGGTCGCCAGCAGTTCTTCCGCCTCACTCTCGGCCGGGCCGATGCCGTGCGGATTGTCGGCGTTCATCGGGTTTCCTCCTGCAGAAAGAGCGCCGCGAACGCGGCCTCGCCCTCTATCTCTCCGCGAGCACCGCCCGGTTCCACCCTCGCGTCATCACGCGCCGGTGCGGCACTCAGCCTGGCCAGCCGGCTCCGGGCGCGCGAGAGCCGTGAGCGCACGGTGCCGACCGGGATGTTCAGGGCCTCGGCGGCCTGCTGGTAGTCCAGCCCGGCCGCCACGCACAGGGCGATCACTTCCCTGTCCTGGCGGCGCAGTTGGCGCAGTGTGTCGTGGACGGCGGCCAGACGGCGGGCGTCGTCGATCCGGCCGACCGTCTCGTCCGCGAAGTCCTGGACGGGGCGAGGCTCCGGGCTGCGCGCCAGGAAGGCCAGCTTTCGCCACAGTCCACGGTTGGCGTTGTGCGCCTTGTATGTGGCTATGCCGAGCAGCCACGGAGTGAGGGAGTCACCCTCCGGCTCCACGGTCTCCCGCGCGCGCCAGGCTGCGAGGAAGGTCTCGGACATGACGTCCTCGGCCTCCGACCAGCTGCCGGTCAACCGCAGCGCGTGGTTGTACACCGCCCGCGCGTTTTGCTCGTACAGGTCGGCGAACGCGGCACGGTCTCCTGCCCGTATTCGCCCACGCGACGACTCTGCTGGTTCTGTGTGCGTCACATTCATTACCCTCCGCCGCCCCGGCCGAGTTCCTGTGTCCGCTGTCACACAGCTGCCGAGGCGGCATGAGAGTCATGGAAACACGTGCGGGCGGGCACATGCGGCGCCCGTAGGCCGCTGCCGGACCGAGAGGAGCTGTGCGGGCTCATGTGCGTGCCGCGTGCTCAGATCCGATGGGATTCCCTGCCGCGGGAGCTGGACATCGTCCATGGGGCGATGACGTCGGACACGGCCCAGAACTCGGACAACTTCGGCCGGCGACGACCCCTGAGTGCTCGGGCGCTGTGTACTTCTTCTAGCGCTGGGACTGCCTGTCCTCACTGGGCACGCCGGTCTCCACGGCAGTGGAGTCATGCCTCTGTGCCGCGATCATGCGCTGACGCTCAGCATGTTCATCGGTACGGGCGTCGTAGGACATCAGCCGCGGCAGCGAGATGGCGAGCAGGCCGGCGGCGGCCACACACATAAGGCCGCCCGACCAGACCGAGGCGCGGACGCCGACGAGGGCGGCCATGCCGCCGGCGCGGACCTGGCCCAGCTGAAGGCCCGCGATGGAGAACATCTCGAAGCCGGCGAGACGGCCGCGCAGCTCGTCGGGGATCGTCTGGTTCCAGATCGTCCGGCGGAAGATGCCGCTGATCGTGTCGCAGCCGCCCGCGACGGTGAGGAGGAGCAGCACCAGCCAGACGTTGTGCACCAGGCCCGTCATCGTCATCGTGAGGCCGAATGTGGTGGCCGAGAGGATCTGCATGCGGCCGTGGTGATGGATGCGGGACGACCAGCCGCTGGTGAGGCTCACCATGAGCGCACCGGCCGGCAGCGCCGCGTACATCAGCCCCAGGGACCAGGGTGCGTCGAGGTCGTCGGCGAGGAAGGGGAAGACCGCGATGGGGAACCCGAGGCCGGTCTGGGCCACGTCGACGGCGTAGGTGCCGAGCAACTCCTTGCGCCTCCACGCGTAGCGTGCGCCGTCCGCGATCGAGCGCAGTGACGGCTTCCCGGTGCCACGCCGGGCGGGGGCCGGCCGCAGGCGCAGACCGAGGGCGACCGAGACCGCGAAGGTGGCGACGTCGATGACGTAGGCCCACTGAAGACCGGCGAGGGCGATGAGGAGGCCCGCAAGGGACGGGCCCGCGATCGAACCGATCTGCCAACGCAGGGCGTTGAGGGCGCTGGCAGCGGTGAGCTGGTCGTGCGGGACGACGCGGGGCACCATCGCGTCCAGCGCCGGGCGCTGCAGGCCGCCGAGAGCGCTGCTCAGCGCCGCGACGATGTACAGCGGCCAGACCAGGGGGTGCGGAAGCAGCGCGTTGGCCAGGAGGGCGACCATCAGCAGACCGAGTGCCGCCTCCGTGTACACGATCAGCTTGCGGCGGTCGAGGGCGTCCGCCAGCGCACCACCGTAGAGCCCGAAGAGGATGAGCGGTATCAGCTCGACCGCGCCGACTGCGCCGACTGCCAGGGGTGAGTCGGTCAGCTCCTTCAGCTGGACGGGCAAGGCCACCAGGGTCAGGGCGCTGCCGAAGTTCGTGATCAGCCCCGAGCACCACATCAGCCGGAAATCGCGGGAAGACCGCCAAGGGGCGAGGTCAGGGAGCAAGCGAGGCACGGGACGCGATCCTGGCGGTCTGTGACCGTCAGGGCAACCGTTATTCCATCGGACCGCGCTCACCTCTGCTCCGCTCTCGCCATACACCCGGGGCGTATCGGTTCGCACGCACAAGGGCAAACAACCATGGACGCTCCGCGGACCGTCGCAGCACCTGAGGGGCATTCCAGTCTGCGGCCGGGCGCTCAGCCCGGAACGAGTGCGTCCCACTGATCGCGAGTCGGGCCGTCGTACGTCGGCGAGAGGTCTGGATGGGCGGCCAGCCAATCGGTTACAGCTCGGTCCACTTCGTCGGTGCCGTAAGCCTCGTCGGCCGGTTGCAGGAGATGGCGAACCTGGGCACGGGCTCGCATGACGACGGGATCGTCAAAGGCGCAAGCGGCCAGGGCCGCAGTGCGCAGATCCGAGGATGGTGAATTCTCGGTGAGGCGTTGTTCGTTGCCACGATCGGCCGCCACCTGCGCGTCGAACCACGGGCGGAGGACCTGTGCCGTCCAGGTGTGGTAGCCGATGGGGTCCGCGGCGGCCTGGTCGACATGGGCGGCGAGGTGTTGGGCAGCACGCAGGCCGAGGGCCACGCCATGGCCGAGGGTGGGGTTGGTGTGGACGAGGCTGTCCCCGGCGTTGACCAGGCCCGTGACGACAGGTCCGTCATCGTCGACGAGGGAGGTCCAGCGGTTGTCCAGGCCGGCCATCGCCAGGACGGCTGTCTGTGCCTCGGGGGCCAGGTCGAGCCAGGCGGCGGTGGCGGGAAAGCGGCGGGCGACGGCCTCGAACACGGCAGGGTCGGTGAGCGCGCCGCGGCTCGGATCACTCGTGGAGAGCACCAGGCTCACCGCGAAGGTGTCGTTGTCGGAAGGGAAGACTCCGGCGAGCGCGAACGGTGCGGCCGAGCCGGTCTTCACCCGTCCGGGGTCACGCGGGCCGTCGGGACGCAGGCGGTACCAGCGGCACAGATAGGCGATCCCGGCGCGGTGGCTGTCGACCACGGGCGGGCGGCAGCCGGCCGCGGTCAGCCAGCCGGGGACCGGCGAGCGGCGACCGGACGCGTCGATGACGAGGTCCGCCCGGTGCATTTCCACACCCACCTGCACGCCGGTGACCCGGGCAGGGCGGCCGTTCCCGAAGGTGAGGGCGCGCACCCGGCAGCCTCGCCGGACTTCAACGGTGGGTTCCCGCCACACGGCCGCGGTCAGGGCGGCCTCCAACACGATGCGGCGGGTGCGCAGGGTCACCAAGTCCTCATCGCCGTCTCGATGCGGCGGGTGCTCGCCGAACCAGTCGAAGTCGTGGTATTCCCGTGCTCCGCGTATCAGCAGGTCCGTGTAGACATCAGGGGTCTCGGTGCGCAGTACGGTGCGGACGGGCGCGAGGAAGGAATGGGGATGGTTGGCCTGCGGGACTCGGGGTCTGTCCCATTGGAAGAAGTCCCTGTTCAGGTCCTCTCCGGCCTGCCGCGCGTCCTGCTCGAACAACGTGACCACGTGGCCCCGTCGGCCAAGCATGAGCGCCGCCCCCAGTCCGCTGATACCCCCACCGATCACCGCAACCCGCGCCACCGATCTCCCCTTCGCGTCGTGTTGCGGAATGAGCCTAATGCTGGAAGATCATTCGCCTTCACCAAGTGAGCGACGCACTGGACCGTGGCCCGAGGGATCTCCTCGACGAGCTCCGGGAGCCGGCCCTCCCGCTCGAAGACGTTCAGGGTCAGGGCGAAGTCCGTACGCCCCGACAGGGGCCGAGGGCAAAGGGGCGGGAGACCTGAACGCCCGTGAGTGGCACGGGAGTTGGCTGGCGGATGAGGTCAGGGACGGGAGGCCGAGTGTCTGCCCAGCTCAGCACGCGCTTTCAGGCTCTGCCCGGCGCGCCACGCGGTAGCGGAAGCAGACGACTCTTGAGTTGAAGGTGCGGGTCTGGACGAGTTCGAGATCCACCCGGCGCTCGTGCCGGGGAAAGAACGGAATGCCACCGCCGACCAGCACCGGGTGGACCCTGGCCCGGTACTCGTCGATCAGACCCAACTCGGCCGCCCCTGCGGCGAGAGTCGCGCCGCCGATCGCGATGTCGCCCTGCCCCGGCTCGGTCCGCAAGCGCTCGATCTCCTCCGCCAGGCCGCCGCCGGCCAGGCGGGCGTTGCCCTGCACCGCAGAGAGCGTGGTGGAGAACACCACCTTCGGAAGCCGCTTCCAGATCGCGGCCCACTCGAGCCTCGAGTCGTCGAGCGATGGATCCTGGTCGGCGGTCTCCCAGTACAGCATCGTCTCGTACAGCCGCCGTCCCAGCAGGTGGACGCCGACCTCTCGAATCTCGTCGATCCAGGAGCGGAAGACCTCCTCGTCGGGCGGCGTCCAGTCGAAGCCGCCGTCCGGACCGACGATGTAGCCGTCAAGTGAGACATTCATCGAATAGGTCACGCTGCGCATCAGAAGTCCTCCTCGGCAACGGGTTCGACAGTACGACCGCCGGACGCCGCAGAACTCATCGCGGTTCCCGCAGTCCCCTTCGTCGGGGCTGAATGGGCACGCGCCGAATGTCCTCACTCGGCCGGTTCTTGGGCCCGCGGCCTGCCTGAGCAGTCGGTCTCGGATCCAGGACGCCTGGCAGGTCGTCGATCTGCGCATCGAGACTGACGTACTCCGTCGACCCTCGTTCCCGCGCCTGGCCATCTGTCGACCGATGAATCGGTACCCCGTTATCTTCTTTGCGGTCCTGCAAGAGGGCCGCTGGCCTCCGGGCCCGGCATGGCTGTTGCCCCCTGTCGAACGGATGACCTGGGGGGTGGTGT
>NZ_LMWH01000253.1 GCF_001507435.1 Streptomyces sp. NRRL F-5122 | reverse complement strand
CGGGTCAATGTCCTGTGGGCGCTGCTGCGTGACGGACGGTGCTACCAACTCACACCACCCCTGGCTGAGGCGGCTTGACATCTTCATTGGGAGTCATCGGCTGCCGGGGGCTTCCCCAAGCAGGTCGGGCTCCGCGGTGCGGAGGTACAAGTGGTAGCCGTCGCCGGCGACCACCTCAGCGCGGGCCCTGACAGCCGCCTCGCGATCAGCCTCGTAGGCGTCGGCGCCATAGTCCTCGATGATGCCGCGGTCCGGCCGACCTTTGGTGCGGTACTTCGCGATCAGTGCCATGGACGCGAGTATCTTCCCCGCTACGAACCCTGTACACGTAGAGGGCGCCACCATCGCGCGGTCGCGAAGAAGCGCCGGACCGAACCCCGTTGGACATCCCGGCGCCGCGTGGCCGTGGCAGGACCGCAAGCCCACCCACCGGGCGCCCGGCAGGCATGGGCTGAAGCGCCTCGAGGGTCAAGAAGTTGTTCCTGCATACTGCACGCATGAGCCTGCCCGACGTGCGCGCGTCTGCCTCTGCACTCGTGATCGCGCTCCTCGCCCTCTCCGGCTGTCGTGCCGAGACGTCTGACAGCGCGGCTTCGGCGTCCCGCGGTGCCGCAGCCGTGGCTCCCCTCGCGGACTCGGAGGTGGGGGCGGCGCTGGCCGACCGGGCCGCACGGCGACGAGTCGGTCAGGGTGACAGGTCACCGGCCGCACTCGCCGGCGGCCGCACGGCAACTGAACCACGCCATCAACTATCTGCGTGATCACGTCCTTGCCGACCCCGCCGTCGCCGACCAGCCTCTGGTGGCGTCCACCGCCGCGCAGCACCTGGCAGCCAGCGTGTTGTCCGCCTTCCCGAACACCGCGCTCGCCGACGAGGGAAGTCCCGAGAGGAATGACGCGCACCCGGTGGTGCTCCGCCGCGCCCTCGCCTACATCGACGACCACGCCGACCAGCCGATCACGGTCGCGCAGATCGCTGCGGCCGCCCATGTCACCCCGCGGGCCCTGCAGTACGCCTTCCGGCGCCATCTGGACACCACCCCGCTCGCCCATCTGCGCGGCGTGCGGCTCGCGGAGGCGCATCGGGATCTTGTGGCCGCCGACCCCGCCGAAGCTTCCACGGTCACCGGGATCGCCGCTCGCTGGGGCTTCTACCACCCGGGCCGGTTCGCCTCCCTCTACCGGGACATGTATCGGCGCGCTCCACATCAGACGTTGAACGGCGGTTGAGCCTGCTCTGTGCCCGCGTAGGTGGTGCCGACGGACGGTGGGCGTCATCTCCGCATGCGGAACTGATCGAGGGCGGCCAGGATGCCGTTGACAGGGCCGAAGCTGATCATGGCGGTGGTTCCACCCGCGATCTCGCCGCGCAGAGGGAAGAGGGCGTCATGCGCCTGCGTGGCGAGTGAGCGGTCCTGGAGCAGGACCGCTGTGTGGGCGTTGACGGCCCAGAGCGCGTCATACAGGTGGTCGGCACGGGGTCTGGGCAGGACGGCGGCAGCTTCGCGGGCCGCTGTCGGGTTGCCGCGGGCGAGGTCGAGGAGGGGCTGGACCCAAGGACGGTAGGGTCCCCAGTCGAGGGCGGGGTCCGCCTGCGCGGGACGCTGGTGGCGCATGCGCAGTGAGAGGAGCGCGAGCGGCAAGAGGCCGGCTTCCACCCCGGGCATACCGGCGCCGGCGAGGTCGGTGGCCACGGTGCGATAGGCATGAGCGACCTCGGCGGGGTCGTCCGAGCGTGTGGCCAGCTGCATCGCCCGGAAAGCGGCGGTGAGGACGTGGACCAGCGGGGTTTCGTGAATGGCGGCGAGCTGCTCGGCCGTCTCGACGTGGCGTTGGGCGGTCTCGGTGTCGCCGCGGGCCGCGCAGACCTGGATCTTGATCAGATGGCCAAGGGTCTCGAACATCGGGAGATCATGCCGGGTGGAGAGGTCGATGAGTTCGCCGGCGATCACGTCGCGTTCTCCGGTGCGCCCGGGGTGCTGGAAGGACTGTACGAATCGGGCGTTGAGCGCGAGTACGAGCACGCCGGGGTCGTGGAGGTCTCGGGCGAGTCGTTCGGCTTCCCTCGCTGCCTCGCCGGCCCAGCCGTCTCGGCTTCCGCGATGCTCCAGCCCGATGGTGGCGAGGAGACGTGCGCGAAGCGCGGGTGAAGCCCCTGGCCCCAGTCGGTGCAGGGTGCGCCGAGTGGTCGCGACCAGTGCCTCGGACCGGTGGGGATCATCGGAGCGCGTCCAGATGGTGGGGACGTCGTACGCCGCGATCACGCGGGCAGTGAGGCCGGGGTCTTCGGTCCGTTCCGCTTCCGCGGCTGCCGCGGCACGTTGCTCTTGGGCAAGTACCAGGTTGGTGCCGCCTGTGACCGCTGCGGCCCGGGCGACGGTGCTCATAGAACGCAGCCGGGTGTAGGTCCCCGTCGCTTCCGTGCGGGTGAGCAGACGCAGCCGGTCCTCGTCCTGAGGTGCGGGTGTGAGGTGCGGAGCGTGTCGCAGGATGTCACGTTCAAGATGGTCGAGGTTGTCCGCCGACTCCAGTCCGAACCGATTCAGCAGCCTGGATCGCGCGTCACGCAGCGAGGCCAGCGCATCGACCTGGCGGCCGGCTTGGTAGAGAGCATGGGCAAGCAGAAGCCAGGCGTGTTCCCGCCACGGGTGTGCGGTCGCGAACGCCTCCAGTTCCGGGACGAGTGGCGCACCGCGTCCGAGGTCGAGCATCGCGCGGGCACGCAGCTCGACGGCTTCACGGTGCAGTTCCGTCAGCCGGGCTCGCTCCGGCGTCAGCCAGGGTGAGGCGTCGAGGTCTGCGTACGGCTCGCCCCGCCACCACGACAGCGCTTCGCTCAGCGCACGGGCAGCGCGGCCGTTGGGCCCCTCGTGCGCGGCCCGAAGGGTGTCCTCGAATCGGTGGGCGTCAACGTGTGCCCGTGGAATCCGCAGGGCGTATCCAGTGCCGACGGTCTCGATGGTGAGCGAGCGGGTTCGCGGAGGACGATCGGGTTCGAGGGCGCGGCGGAGTTCGGCGACGAAGGTGCGGACCGTCCCTGCCGCTGCGGGCGGCGGGTCCTCCCAGAGATCTTCGACCAGCACAGGAAGCGGGACGGCCCGTCCGCCGACCGCGACCAGCCGTCCCAAGAGCTCACGGCGACGCCGGCTGCCCACCGGTACGGGGTTGCCCTCGGCATCCGTGACCTCGATCGGCCCGAGCACGTTGACGAGGATCTCCATGTCGTCATTGTCGTCGGTCTCGGGCTGCTGCTGATCCACTGCTGATCCGGCTCTCGGATCATTCCTGTCGTTCACGCATCCGCGTGAGTCGCAGCGACTCACGCGTCCAGGAGAAGGAGAGGACAACGATGGGCATCGGCATTCCGGGGTTCGAGACAAGGTCGATCGGTGTGGCCGACGGTGTCGAGCTGAACGCGGCGGTCGGCGGAGAAGGACCGGCCATTGTGCTGCTCCACGGCTTTCCACAGACCCACCTGATGTGGCGGCATGTCGCCCCCACCCTGGCCGAGCACCACACTGTGGTCTGCCCCGACCTTCGCGGTTACGGTGCCAGCAGCAAGCCGGAAGCGGTCACCGAGGACACCTACTCGAAGCGGACGATGGCCGCAGACATCGTCGGCCTGGCCGACGCACTCGGGTTCGACCGGTTCGCGCTGGTCGGGCACGACCGCGGTGCGCATGTCGCCTTCCGGGCCGGCCTTGATCACCCGAATCGGATCAGTCACCTGGGAATCCTGGACATCGTTCCCACTCCGGACACCTGGAACGTCCTCCACGGGGTCGGCGCGGCGGTGGCCTTCCATCTGTATCTGATGGCTCAGCCGCCCGGTCTGCCCGAGCAGATGATCGCGGGCAGCGCCGACGCGTTCTTCGGCCACTTCCTCGACGTCTGGTCCATGAGCTCCGACGCGATCCCGGCGGACGTGCGCGCCGAATACCTTCGCGCATGCCGGCAAGCCGTTCCGTCGATCGTCGCCGACTATCGTGCCACCGCGACCGTCGACATCGAACATGACCAGGCCGACCTCGACGCCGGCAACCGGCTCACCATGCCGGTGACGGTCGTCCAGCAGGACTGGGGACGGCAGTTGGGGTTCGACGCCACCGCGACCTGGCGGCCGTGGAGCACCGACCTCGAGCATTTCACCACCCAGGCGGGCCACTTCATGGCCGAGGAGGCTCCGGAGGACATCGCCTCGCTGATCCTGAACCTGGTGCAGCGGTGATCGTCCCGGAAGGGCCGTCATAGGCCGCACTCGCCCAAGGCACGGATCGGGAACCGCGCAGCCCGCCTGCACCCCGGGGAGCCCGACGAGTGGCTGCGTGGGCGGGTACGGAGAGTGACACCCGATCGGCCGGGTGCGGGCGCTGGACGGCGGGCGAGGACACCGAGTGCTCGCCCCCGTCACCAACCGCGGCGACGCCTGGGTGTACTGGAACTGTTCCTGCCCCATGTGACACAGCAGGTGCTGGACCAGGTCGAAGGGAAGGCACACGCGCTGGCGTACATCCTTGTCAACGACCGTCGTTTCACCGACCTCTACCACTGGGGACAGCGCACTGTCCCGGTGACCCTGGCCGCCGAGATCCAGCGCCGGCTCCTGCCGACGGCGCCCTCCTGTGAAGCCGTCGAGTGGCCCTCCTGGACCACGGCCGCAGCTCTTTCGCCACCGGACAGCTGCTGCGCATCGCTTTGGACGGCAGCGGCGCGCAGGCCGTCAACGCCGGTCACCCCTGGCCACTTCGGCTGCGCGACGGCAGCGTAGAGATGCTGCACCTGGACGTCAGCCTGCCCTTCGGCTTCAGGTCTGCTTCCCCGTACCGGGTCCAGGACCTCGACCTGCAGCCCGGGGACCGCCTGGTGCTCTACACGGACGGCATGCAGGAGCGCCAGGCGGAAGCCGTCGACCTGCGGCGCGTCATCCACGACACCGCAACCGAGCATCCCCGCGAGGTCGTCCGGATCCTGACCTCCGCGGTCACCGACGCCGGCGAGGGGCACCTCGCCGACGACGCGACGGTCATCTGCCTGGACTGGCACGGCCCCTGTCACGAAGGCCGACACACAAGAGCCGGCGCCGACCGATGACAGTCGGGGCAGACGACCGTAGCGAGGTCGGTACGTTGTGCGCGTTGCCCAGGGCACCCACTGGCGCCCCGCACATATCGCCCCGCCCGCAGCTTCAGCACGCGGCAGGACCGCGTACCGGACGTGCAGGCCGGTCATCGCCGGCTCGGCCCGGCTCGAGGGGCGGTTAGGACAGGCGGGTGGCGGAAATCCCGCCGTCCACGTAGAGCGTGATGCCGTGGACCATGGCCGCGTCGTCGCTGACGACGTACAGGACGCCCTTGGCGATGTCGTCCGGCCTCACCACAACGCCCGCCGGTGTGGCGGCCGTCAGCGCGTCGAGCTGCGCGCGGCCCGCCTCGTTGCCGGGTGTGAGGGTCGCCCCGGGCGAGACGGTGTTCACGCGCACGCCCCGCGACCCGTACTCCGCGGCCCAGCTGCGGGTGAGCTGCTCGTCCGCCGCCTTGGTCGCGGTGTACATCGCCGCGAAGGGGCTGCCGACCCGGGCCATCCAGGAGCCGATGTTGACGATGACGCCGCTGCCCCGCTCGGCCATGGCCGGCGCCATCGCCGCGACCAGGACGTGGGGGGCTCGGATGTTGACCGCCAGCATGGCGTCGAGGTCCGCGTCCGGCAGGTCCTCGGTCTGCGTCGCGGGATAGATGCCTGCGTTGTTGACCAGGATGTCGACCCGTCCCCCGAGCATGTCGGTGGCCTGTGCCGCGAAGGCGCGCAGCTGCTCGTAGCTTCCTGCCAGGTCCGCCGGGACGAAGTCCGCGCTGCCACCGGCCTGCCGGATCTCCTCGACGACGCTCTTTCCGCGGGTTGCCTGCCGACCGCTGACGACGACGTGTGCGCCTTCGCCGGCCAGTGTGTGGGCTATCGACGCACCGATCCCGCTGGTCGAGCCGGTGATCACAGCGGTGCGGCCGGAGAGCCGAGCGCCGGTGGCTGCCGGGGTGCTGATGTTCGTGTGAAGGGAAGTCATGGGTCCCTTTCTAGGGCGGCCCGCTGGTATCGGGCCAGGTCAGGACGAACCTGGGCATGCCAGGACCACCCAGCGGGCCGATGGGCCGCCTACCCTGGAGCCATGTCACGCGACCGCGCCGCGCTCGGAGCGTTCCTGCGCTCCCGGCGAGACCGCCTCACACCCTCCCAAGCCGGCATCGAGGCATTCCCGGGGGCCCGACGGGTGCCTGGGCTACGGCGCGAGGAGCTGGCCGTGCTGGCCGGTCTCAGCCCGGACTACTACAGCCGGCTCGAACAGGGACGCCAGGCCAACATCTCCACCGAAGTGCTCGACGCGCTGGCCCGGGCACTGCGTCTGGACGAGGTCGAGCGTGCGCATCTGCGGGACCTCGCCGCGCCCACCACACGGCACCGCGCCGCGGTCTCGCACGCCCTCCAGCGCCCGGATCCCGGCCTTCTGCGTCTGCTGCACACCCTCGATCATGTACCGGTACTGCTCCTCGGCCACCGCGGGGAGGTCCTGGCCCGCAACGCCCTGCTCACGGAGGTGCTGGGCCGTCCGCTGGAACCGGGGTCGTCGTTCGTCCGCTTCATGTTCCAGGATCCGGTCGCCCGTGAGCGGATCCTGAACTGGGCGGACTTCGCCTCGGCCACCGTCGCCACGATGCGCCGGGAGATCGCCCGCCGTCCGTATGACAACCGGCTCACTGCGCTCGTCGACGAGTTGCGCACCAGCGATCCCGACGTCGCCCGGTGGTGGGACGACCATGCCGTTCGCGACTACGCGTCCGTGACCAAACGCATCCAGCACCCTGCCGCCGGCCCGATGTCGTTCAATATCGAGATCGTCTGTGCGCCCCACGAGCCGGACCAGCGGCTGGTCGTCTACACGACCGAGCCCGACTCCCCCACCGCGCGCGTCCTGCCGCTCCTGGCCAGCTGGAACGCGGCCCCCGTCATACGGCCCGACACGCGCGCGGGTGGGTGAACCGATGTGAACGCCTCGTCGACGTAGCCGAGGCGGCCCGCCGTATCCACACTCCCGATCTGCTGCCCGTTTTTGCGCGTCAGAGCCCTGCGCGACCTGGTTCACGCCCGCCCGGTTCCTCAGCCGATGGTCCGAGCTCACCGGCCGATGGGGCGAGCTCGCCCGGGCCCGCCCAGCAATCCGGTCCGCCCCCCTTGCGTGGCCAGACCTCCGGGCCACCGCCGTGCCACTCGATGAGATCCGACTCGGCCACGTCCAGCTCGTCCCCTCCCACCAGACCGACGTAGCGAAGGAACACCGTCAGGTCGTGCAGCGAATACGCCGTGCCCAGGGTCTCGCCATCGATACAGACCCGCCGACCGCCGGATCCGCTTGGCCCCTGCACGATCACGCAATGCTCGACCATGAGCTCAGCCTCTAACATTCGCAAACCGAGCGCATTCTGTGGCGTGATCCTCGGCGGCAGGCGTCGCAACCGTCGTCGACCGCGACTGACTGCGGGTGTTGTCGGCACGGTTTCCATGTCGGCTCGGAAGCGTCCCGCCATCCTGTCATCGTGATCGACCCCGGTTCGACGCGGTTTCGGGTCGACTTGGGCCGCTACGGCTGTAGGGCGAGGGCAAGGCGTGCATGCAGGAAGCCCGGATCACGGCAGAGAGCAGGGAGTTGAACCCGTCAGGAGGCACGGCGGAACCTAGCCGCCGGACCGATCACGCCAGGCCCGAACTTGTCGCGGATACGGTCGCTCACGGCCTCGGCGGCCAACCGCGATTCGCGGGCCCCGTCAAGGCTGAGCTGTTCGGCGACCCGATCGGCCTCCACCAGGTCCTCCGCCTTGAGCATCAGTCCGGCGAGCCGGCCCCGCTGCAGACCGGCGGCGTCCATCAACTGGTACGCCAGGGTGCGCAGGTCGTCGTCGTGCGCGGAGGCGCTCGGCAGACGGCGGGTCTTCTCCCACCTGCCCTCGCCGACGAACCGCAGCGTCAGTGTCAGACCTCGGGCCGCCTGACCGCGTCGGCGCAACAACCGCCCGAGCTGAATGACCAGGTCGAGCAGGGCAGCGCGGACTTCGGCACCGTCCAGGGTGTGTCGAACAAAGACGTGCCGAACCGCAGCCGAGGCGGGCAGGGCGCGCGGGACGACGGGGCGGGGGTCGATGCCATGGGCCCGGTCGACGGCCAGGCGCCCCGTGCGGCCGCCGAGCAGACGCTGCACCGTGGCCGGCGGGACAGCGGCGAGCAGGCCGACACTGTGAATCCCGTAGTCGCGCAGAGCATGCGCTTGCTGGGGGCCGATGCCGTGGAGGGCTTCCACGGGAAGCGGAGCAAGCCACTCGGTGACGTGCTCGGGGGTGACGACCAGTACACCGCCCTGGCCATCGATCCGACCGGAGGCCGTAGCGGCCACGGTGATCGACGGCCCGATGCCGACGCGCACGTCGACGCCCAGGCGGGAGAGGGTCCGCACCCGCAGTACCTCCGCCAGTCGACCGGGGTCGACGCCGTGATAGCGCAGCGCACCCCTGAGTTCGACCAGGGCGGCTGACGGCGGTAGGGCCTGCACGACCGGGGACAGTTCCGCGAGTTCCTCGAGGACTCGCCGGAAGACCTCCTCGGGCACCCGGTCCGGACAGCGGACATGCATCACGACGGACAGTCCACGCCCCGTTACGTCATCAGCCACGGCGGTCCACCTCCTCCGCAGCCACCATATCGAACGAAAATTCGAACACGCGAGGCCGGCCACTCGATCTCGAAGGTCCGACCGCTGAACCGGCGGAGGCGGAACGAGGTGCGGCCGACATCGTTCGGCGGCGAACACACCCCGCCCGCAGTGGACAAACGCGGAACGCCGTGCGATCAGCTCGCGCCGGAACCGCTGCTGCCGAAGGGACCACCGGAGCCGGACTCCCACCGGGGGCGATTCTGGTCCTCGCTGCGCCTGCTCCCGCTGGGATGCAGTTGGTGCGGCGTCAGGCGCTCACTCTCGTCTGCGGCCCGCGGTACCTCGTCCGGCTCCCTCCGCTCGAGAGCCGACATGTCGGGACCACCGCCGGAATCGGGGCGCGGAGGCTGTGGGGAGGTGCGTGACGGGTCCTGCTCCCGGCGTCGGACCTTGATCCCGAGCCGGATGGCCCAGACCAGGAACCCGGCTACGACCAGACCTGCCACCAGGGCGCCGGCCACGCCCCACGCAGCGTCCGAAGCTGCCATTTCGATCGAGATCAGCATCATTCCCGCCGGGTTCCCCCGAGAGGGGAAGGAACACGTCGACGCGCGACTGCAGAGCCCTTCCTGCGCCCGCGGCAGTGAAGTACCGCGCGACGGGCGTGGCGCAACGCGGCGCCCGGGATGCCCGTCGGTAGGGTCGCGGCGTACGGCCACTTCGACCGGTGATCTTCCCCACCGGCCGACCCGGACGGATGCGGTATGTCCGCTTCCTCAGCCCGACCGGTTTGCCTCGGCGCGCGCCGGGCACTCGCGTCGCGCCCGTATGCCGCCCGGCCTCGCAGCGGACCTGACGCCCGCGAGGTCGGGCTTTTGGAGGAGGAGGATGTCGCGTCTGTCGGATCCCGCCGCCGCCCGGCACGGCGCTTCCGCCACGTCCCCGCTCGGCCGGTCGCTGCTGCGCTGGACGACGACGACCGATCACAAGGTGATCGGCCGGTTGTACATGGTCACCGCCTTCTGCTTCTTCCTCTTCGCCGGTCTGCTGGCATTGGGGATGCGGGCCGAGCTCGCCCGTCCGGGACTGCAGCTCATGTCGGAGGACACCTACAACCAGTTCTTCACGGTGCACGGCACGGTGATGATGCTGCTCTTCGCCACACCCATGTTCGCGGGGTTCGCCAACGCGGTCATGCCGCTGCAGATCGGTGCCCCGGACGTCGCCTTCCCGCGTCTGAACGCCCTGTCGTACTGGATGTATCTCTTCGGCGGCCTGATGGTGGTCTCGGGGTTCCTGGTGCCCGGAGGCGCCGCGTCCTTCGGCTGGTTCGCTTATGCCCCCCTCAACAGCGCCTACCGGTCCCCCGGCGCCGGCGGGGACCTGTGGGTGATGGGCCTGGTGGTGACCGGTGTGTCGACGACTCTGGGTGCGGTCAACTTCATCACCACCATCATGTGTCTGCGGGCACCCGGTATGACCATGTTCCGGATGCCGATCCTCACCTGGAACATCCTGTTCACCTCGATCCTGGTGCTGCCGGCCTTCCCCGTGCTCACTGCCGCGCTGCTCGGTCTGGAGGCCGACCGGAAGTTCGGTGCGCACATCTTCGACGCGGCGAACGGCGGCGCCCTTCTGTGGCAGCACCTGTTCTGGTTCTTCGGTCACCCGGAGGTCTACATCGTCGCGCTGCCGTTCTTCGGCATCGTCTCGGAGATCATTCCGGTGTTCTCCCGCAAGCCGCTGTTCGGCTATCTGCCCCTGATCGGTGCGACGGTCGCGATCACGATGCTGTCGGCGGTCGTATGGGCCCATCACATGTTCGCCACCGGCGCGGTGCTGCTGCCCTTCTTCTCCCTGATGTCGTTCCTGATCGCGGTACCTACAGGCATCAAGTTCTTCGCGTGGATCGGGACGATGCGCGGGGGATCGCTGTCGTTCGAGACACCGATGCTGTGGTCGGTCGGATTTCTGGTGTCGTTCCTGCTGGGCGGTCTGAGCGGAGTGCTCATCGCGTCCCCGCCGATGGACTTCCACGTCACCGACTCGTACTTCATCGTGGCGCATCTGCACTACGTGCTCTTCGGCACCGTGGTCTTCGCCATGTTCGCGGGCTTCTACTTCTGGTGGCCCAAGTTCACCGGAAGAATGCTCAACGAGCGACTGGGCAAGGTGCACTTCTGGCTGCTGTTCATCGGCTTCCAGCTGACCTTCCTGGTCCAGCACTGGCTCGGCACGGAGGGCATGCCCCGCCGCTACGCCGACTATCTGCCCGCCGACGGCTTCACCCTGCTCAACACGCTCTCGTCTGCAGGGGCGTTTCTGCTCGGCGTCTCCACGCTGCCGTTCCTGTACAACGTGTGGCACACCGCACGGCACGGCGAACAGGTCACCGAGGACGACCCCTGGGGATACGGCCGCGGCCTCGAGTGGGCCACATCCTGCCCACCGCCACGCCACAACTTCCGGGCCCTGCCACGGGTGCGGTCCAACTCCCCCGCCTTCGACCTGCACCACCCAGAGATCGTCCGGCAGGCACCGCAGGAGGAATTGCGATGAAGATCGAGGCCCTGCTCTTCGGCGGAGTCGCCCTGTTCTTCGCCGCCGCCGCCGCGCTGTACGGCGCATGGTCGGGCGAACCGGCCGGCACAGCGGTACTGATCGTCGCCTTCGGCATGGCCGCGGTCGTCTCCTTCTTCTGTGCGGTGCAGTACCGGCGCCGCGGACGCCGCCCCCAGGACCGCACCGACGCGGAAGTGGCGGATGCGGCCGGACCGCTGGAGTTCTTCCCGCCCCACAGCCCCTGGCCCCTGGTCACGGCGCTGGGCTTCAGCATCGCCGCCCTGGGCGTGGTCTACGGACTGTGGCTCTTCCTCATCGGCGCCGGGGTACTGGCCCGAGGGGTTCTGGGGATGGTGTTCCAGTACGCGACGCGCCAAGACTGACAGTGATCATTGCCGGGCACGGTGATCCCCCGATACGACCCTCCACGTTCTGTCGTGCCTCTCACCCTCCTGTCCCGGTCTCTTCGGACGACGCGCCTCGGGCCTGTAGAGCCGCCGCCCCCACAGCGAGGGCCGGAGTCACTCCGACGGCGGCGCCTTGCCACCCGGGCTCCTGTTGGCCAAGAAGGAGATCTTGACACCGTTCGGGTGAAGGGCGGTGGCGTGAACGACAGCACTGATGGAGAGTGAAAGGCAGGTCATCACTTCGGGCAGCGACCAGTGACATCTCGATGGATGAGAGTCCCTCTCCTGATGCGCGCCTCCTGCACGGAGGTCCTCGTGGCGCGAGAGGCTGAACATTAGGCGTCGACTGAGGCGTTATGTATCGTTTCGCCCTCTTCAGTCAGCCGGCGCCTTCCAGGCTTCGCGCTCACCACGGGCGCATGCGCAGCCCAAGTTGGCAAGGACGACCTGCAAATGGAGCTTCGGGCTGCGACGACCGCCGCCCCCGCGGAAGTTAGGACGAACCCGATGGGCGAGACCAGCCCCCTCAAGCGTGCGACCGATAAGATCACCGGCGCATTGCAGAGCAACGACGCGGGTCCGGAGGATGGGATTCCCGGGAAGCCTGGCTCCAAGTCACCGTCCGTTTCGGAGCCGACGGAGCCCCAAGAGCCGCTGCCGCCGAAGGCGGACCAGACCGGACCGGACACCGTGTCACCGACAGGGCAGCCCACGGGCGCCGATCAGGCCCGGATGGCGCAGTCCGGCGCTTACTTGACCACCGCGCAGGGTGCACGGCTGTACGACACCGATCACTCGCTCAAGGCCGGCCCGCGCGGTCCGGTATTGCTGCAGGACCACCATTTGCGCGAGAAGGTGATGCACTTCGATCACGAGCGGATCCCCGAGCGCGTGGTGCATGCCCGGGGCGCTGCTGCGCACGGTGTCTTTCAGAGTTATGGCACGGCCGCCTCGGTGACCAAGGCCGCCTTCCTGGGCCCGGATACGGAAACGCCGGTATTCGTACGCTTTTCCACGGTGCTCGGCTCCCGAGGATCGGCCGACACCGTCCGCGACACCCGAGGCTTCGCGACGAAGTTCTACACCAGTGAAGGCACCTTCGACCTGGTCGGCAACAACATCCCGGTCTTCTTCATCCAGGACGCGATCAAGTTCCCCGACGTCATTCACGCCGGAAAGCCGCACCCCGATCGGGAGATTCCTCAAGCCCAGAGCGCACACGACACCTTCTGGGACTTCGTCACCCTGCACACCGAGGCCACGCACCACACTTTGTGGAACATGTCCGACCGCGGCATCCCGCGCTCCTTCCGCATGATGGAGGGCTTCGGCGTCCACACTTTCCGCCTCGTCAACGCCGACGGCGCCACGACACTGGTGAAGTTCCACTGGAAACCCAAGCTGGGCGTGCACTCCCTTGTCTGGGAGGAGGCACAGCTCATCAACGGCATCGATCCCGATTTCCACCGCCGCGACCTGGCCGACGCCATCGAGGCAGGGGCGTATCCGCAGTGGGAGCTGGCCATCCAGACCTTCCCCGATACCCCCGAGCAGACCTTCGAGGGTATTGATCTGCTCGACCCGACCAACATCGTCCCGGAGGAGCTCGCCCCCGTGCAGCCGGTCGGGCTGCTGACTCTCAACCGCAACCCGTCGAACTTCTTCGCCGAAACCGAGCAGGTCGCCTTCCACGTCGGACACCTCGTGCCCGGCATCGACATCACCGACGATCCCCTACTGGCCGGACGCCTCTTCTCCTACCTCGACACCCAGATCACCCGCCTGGGCGGCCCCAACTTCCCCCAGCTCCCTATCAACCGCCCCCACGCCCCGGTCAACGACATGCTGCGCGACGGCATGCACCAGACGGCGGTCCACAGGGGTGCGGCACCCTACCGGCCCAACTCCCTCGACGGCGGCTGCCCCTTCCAGGCAAACGCCGAGACCGGTGCCTATATTGAGGTTCCAGTCCGCATCCCAGAGGCCACGAAGGTCCGCGAGGCGCCCGAATCGTTCTCGGATCACTTCAGCCAGCCCCGCCGATTCTGGCTCAGCATGAGCCCGGTGGAGCGTGAGCACATCATCGGCGCCTACACCTTCGAGCTCGGCAAATGCTATGAAAAGGCGATCAAGGAACGAGCTTTGCTGGTTCTGGCACGAATCGACTCCTGGCTGTGCAAGCAGGTCGCCGCGGGCCTTGGCCTGCCCGCGCCAGACCCCACCGCGCCGCCGGCCGACGTCGAACCCAGCCCAGCGCTGTCACAGGTGGGCCGGACCTGGCCAACGGATGGCCGCATCATCGGCATTGTCGCCGGTCCGGAAGGCGATCTGGGCGGCGTGCGTGCCGTGCGCGAGGCAGTGCTCGCAGCGGGCATGGTCCCACTGCTCGTCGCGCCGACCGGTGGCACATTGGGCGCCGCCGATGGCTCGGTGACAGTGCAGCGCACCTACGCCACCGCACGCTCGGTCGAGTTCGACGCTGTCCTGGTGGCCGGAAGCCCCGGCATGGGCAGCGACGCATACGGCGCACGTGACGCAAAGGGCCGGCCGGCCGCCACCTCACAGTCGGCGTCGGACCCGCGCGTGGCTCTGCTGCTGTCCGAGGCCTTCCGACACGGCAAGGCCATCGGTGCCTGGGCGAGTGGAGAGAGGGCACTCGAGGCCGCCGGCGTACCCACCGACGCACCCGGCGTACTTGTCGGTGACAGCGGTACGACCGTCCTGGAGCAACTGACAAGCCTCTTGGGCGCACACCGCGTGTGGGAACGCTTCACCGTCGGCGACTGAGTGCCGCCGAGATGGGCGGCTTGTGCGACGGGGATGGCCTCTTCGGATGAGGCGGACGAGCTCAACCCTTCATGACCTACCGGGGGGATCAGGTTCGCGACCGGACGTACCGGTCCCGACGGACGGAACGAGAGGTGATGCACGATGGGGCACGGCGGGAACGTCATCGAGGAATTGATGGCCGATCATCGGGAGGTCGAGGAGATCTTCGGCAAAATCCAGTCCACGGCCGGCCAAGGTCAGGAGCTGCGTGATCTCGTGGACGAGGTCACTATCGAGTTGGTGAGGCACGCGGTCGCCGAGGAACAGTATCTGTACCCGGCGGTGCGCGAGCATGTGGAGGGCGGCGACGGGATCGCCGACAAAGAGATCCGGGACCACAGCCGTATCGAGAAACTCCTCAAGCAGTTGGAGAAGACGAAAGCAGACAGTCCCGAGATGAGCCCGCTGCTGCAGCAGCTCATGGAAGAGGTAGCGGCCCACGTCGAGGATGAGGAGAACAATCTCTTCCCGATGCTGCGCCAGGCGTGCTCCTCGCAGATGCTCGGCGATCTCGGGGAAAAGGTCCGGCGGGCCAAAGCCATCGCCCCGACACGTCCGCATCCTTCCGCCCCGGACACTCCGCCTGCGAACAAGCTTCTCGCACCGGGCGCCGGTCTGGTGGACCGGGCTCGTGACTTCGTCACCGGACGCGGGAAGTCCTGACCTCCTCGTCCCACGGAAGCAGAGTTCGATGGGTACCGGGGCTGGGCGGCGGGCGTTCCGTATGGCTCCGGTATCCAGCAGGACATGCCGTGACGCGGGTCATGTAGCCGGTTCGCGTCTCCGCGTGCGGCGTCCGCAGCGGCAACACACTTGCGGACTGGAATCATCGGCAACACGCGTTGGCCTCGAATGGCCGCCACCAATGGCGATCTCTACACCCGGGCCTCTCCCATCGCGATTGGACCACTGCAGCCGACGGGTGCTCGAGCGCATGGACACGATGATGTCCGGGACGGACGATGACGACCGGCCCGTTGCCTACGACCGCGTGGCCGCAGTGGTGGTCACCGGCGACGAGGACGGCGCCCACCATGTCATCAGCTAGATCTCCAGCACCATCGCAGAAATCGGCCACACCGTTCCGCGCCAGGCCTGGACATACTGACACCTCGGTCCAGGGCCAGGACCCGACCATCTCGAGGAGCAGCGGGGATGCGACTCGGCGCGCAGCGCCGGCCGCACTCGGTCGAGCCTCGGCACCCGTCTGGACGCCGAACAGGCTCTCCCCCCGATCGACCTGTCGAACTCCCTGGCACGAAGTTCAGTGCGTGCCCTCCTCGCTGACTGCGCCGAGTCCCGGTGAACGCCCCGGTACCCGCGCGGATCTTCGCGCTGGGATCGGTCAGGGTGGTGCCAGAGGCTCGCCGGAGGATGTGGAGGGGGGAAGACCGACAAGAGACTCAAGGCTTTCCGGCCGGAAGGGCGCGGGCCCGTGCCACTCCAGCAGAAGAATCGTGGCGTCGTCGTTCAGCTTCCCTCGATGGTAGTCGAGATGATGGCGAACCAGTCGGCGCAGGGTCTCCGGGACGGGGAGATCATCGGTGTTGTGGCGGATGAGGAAATCAGTCAGACCCTCAAGACCGAACTCTTGGCCGTCGGCGTTGCGGGCTTCGGTGACGCCGTCGGTGTAGAGCAACAGCCGGTCCCCGGGTTCCAACTGCTCCCGGCAGACGGACGCCGACAGGCCCAGTTCCGTACCCAACGGAGGTGAGGGCGCGCACGACAAGTGGACAATCGTGCGGCGACCGCGAACGATGACCGGAGGGTAGTGACCGCAGCTGATCCAGGTACACACACCAGTCGTCGTGTTCAGAGACGCCAGGATGCCGGTTGCAAAGCGGCCGCCACGGAACTGTTCTGCCAGCGCCTCCTCGATTCCGTCCGCGGTCCGGAGCAGGTCCGCGCCCTCGCGCCGGAAGCTACGGCAGGTCGCCAGGGCCAGGTTCGCGGTCAGGCCCGCGGCCGTATCGTGACCCATCGCGTCGAAGACGGCCATATGCAGCGTATCGCCGGCCAGCGCATAGTCGAACGCGTCCCCGCTGACCTCGTAGGCCGGTTCCATCACCGCACTGATCAGGATCCGGTCGGTGGCGAAGGTCCTCGGGGGCATCAGGCGCCACTCCATCTCGGCAACCACCTTCATCCGCCTACGCCGGACCAGTCGAGCATAGGAATCGCTCGTACCGCGCTTACTGACCAGCAGCAAGCCAATGAGCCCTGCCAGCTTGCCCAGGTCCTCGTCCGGCTCCTGCCCATCCGGCAAGCGGACTCGCAGCACACCCAAGCGCTCGGTGCCGTCCAACAGCGGAACCCACCACTGGCCGCTCGAGGAGGCAGACGCCGGGAAGACCTCCCCCAGCTGGAAAGCCCGCCCCGCCACCGTCCCCTCGACAGCCAGCTCAGGAGGCACGTCGCCGCCCTGCTCACCGGCGAGCAGGTGCAGCCGCTCCTGCTGTAGATCGGCCAGGTAAATAAATACGTCGGTCCATCCCGCCCCCGCCGCATGCCTTGCCACCACTGTGGGCATCTGGTCCAAGGCCATCAGATGACTGGCAGCGATCAGGTCTCCCAGCACTCGTGCACGTGCACGGGCCATGTCACTCATCCGAAACACCTTCCCACGGGCCGAGGCGGACGCAATCGACTCCGCGCACCGCCCACGTCAGGTCGTCGACCGTCTCAACACCCTGGACCGGAGCAATTGCGCAGACGGCAGTCACCACGCCGGGGTCCGCGCCCGACTCCCCCATCGGGCCCAATGTCGGCTGACGGCGAGGGCGCGTCCGCCCTCGCCCCAGCTGAGCGCCATCGGGATGAGCTCGGACCGACATTCGAGAGACCCGCGCAGGGAGCGATCTCTGGCCTGCCTGCACATCGCCGTCCGGAACTGCTCACTCGACACCTTTCAAAAACCCAGGCGGTACTCAGTGCGGCAGCGGGTACTTCGTGGGGCCGGAACCCGGACATCCGTTATCGGCCACCAACGCTCGACACCAGGCCCGGGGCAGCGCGATCGGACGTGCGGTGTGCCTGGCCTTCGCCCGAGAGGGAGCCGACGTCATGTTCACGCACTTGGAGGAAGAGAAGGACGAGGCGCAGCAGACCGCCGACCTGGTTTCGGAGGCCGGGCAGCGTGCGCTGCCGGTCCAGTGCGACATCCGGGAGGAAGCGAACTGCCGGGCACTTATCGACCAGGCCGCACGTGAGCTCGGCCGCATCGACATCCTGGTGAACAATGCGGCGTATCAGATGTCCCAACCGGAGGGCATCGAGGCGATTACCACGGAACAGTTCGACCGCGTGCTGCGCACCAATCTGTATGGCATGTTCTGGCTGTCGAAGTTCGCCCTGCCACACATGCCCGAGGGCGGCAGCATCATCAACTCCACCTCAGTACAGGCGTACAAGCCCAGCCCGCATCTGCTGGACTACGTCATGACAAAGGGCGCGATCGTCACCTTCACTCAAGGGCTGGCCCAGATGCTGGTCGATCGCGGCATCCGCGTGAACGCTGTGGCGCCGGGACCTGGGTGGACGCCTCTGATCCCGGCGACGCTTCCGAACACGGTGGAGTTCGGCAAGCAGGCCCCGATCGGCCGTCCGACGCAACCGGCGGAGATGGCCCCGGCCTATGTCTTCCTCGCCTCCCATGAGGCGTCCTTCATCACCGCCGAGATCCTCAATGCCACCGGGGGAACACCCCTGCCGTAGAAGGCCTTCACCTTCGGCCGACAGAGGCCGCAACTCCCACGCGACCGGATGCCGGGCTCGGGCGGCCGACATGTCGGGGACCTCGCCCACAAGGCCGGCTCGACCGGCCGGGCTGTAGTACGGAGGGTGATCCGTGGCCCCAGCGCACGGTCACCCCCCGACAGCGTGTACTCGACCGGGCGGGCCCCCTTTCGGCATTCAGCCGGATGCTGTGCGCGATTTCCTGGGGCCACGCCTTCATACCGAATGTCGTCCGGAAAGGCGCACCTCGGATTTCGGCTCGCGGCCCCGTTGTCCGTCGAGCAGACGTTCACCCGCCTCAACCAGTTCAAACGACCCCGGACCTCGGGACCACAGTCTGACGTACCAGCAAGCGGCTCAGTTGAAGGTGTCGGGGTCCGGGCCGGTGCGCAGGCCGCGGTCGAGCGTGGCGATCGCGGCCATCTCGTCGTCGGACAGGGTGAAGTCGAAGACGTCGAGGTTCTCTCGGATGCGAGCCGGAGTCACCGACTTGGGGATCACGACATTGCCGAGCTGCAGGTGCCAGCGCAGGACCACCTGGGCGGGGGACTTGTCATGCCGCTGCGCGACGGTGGTGATCGCGTCGTCGCCGAGGACAGCGCCCTGGGCCAGAGGGCTCCAGGCCTCGGTGGCGATGCCCAGTTCGGCATGCACCGCTCGCAACTCGGTCTGCTGCAGGCCAGGATGCAGCTCGATCTGATTCACGGCCGGCAGGAGCGAGGCGCCGTCGACCAGCCGCCGCAGGTGGGCGGGCTGGAAGTTGGACACGCCGGGGGTGCGGACCCTGCCGTCGGCCACCAGCTTTTCGATCGCCCGCCAGGAGTCCCGGAACAGGTCACGGGCCGGCGTCGGCCAGTGGATGAGGTACAGGTCGATGTACTCGAGGCCCAACTTGGCGAGGCTTGCGTCGAACGCCTTGAGCGTGGCGTCGTAGCCCTGGTCGGCGTTCCACAGCTTGGTGGTGATGAACAACTCCTCGCGGGGGACGCCTGCCACGGAGAGTGCCTTGCCCACGCCCGACTCGTTGCCGTAGATCGCGGCGGTGTCGATGGAGCGGTAGCCGACCTCCAGAGCGGAGGCCACGGCCGCGGTGGTCTCCTCGTCGGGGACCTGGAAGACACCGAAGCCGAGCTGCGGGATCTTCACGCCGTTGTTGAGGGTGACAGTGGGGACAGAAGTCATGTGGGTGGAGCTTTCTCGTATGAAGTACTGGTCTGGCTGGGTGGCCCACGGAGTCGCGAAGCGTCCCGACGACCTCACCGGCAGGGCGCCGTCGTCTTCGGACGTACGTCCGCCGATCCCGTCGGCGCCGTCCGGGTGTGCGCCGCATCGAAGGGGGACGGCCCGGGACGAGGAACCGCGGTCGGTGACGAGTTCCGGTCTCCCCCGAGTCGAGGACCGCCCGTTCGTCGGAGGGAACGGCGCTGGTGGCCTCCGGAATCCAGGACGGTCAGGAGGCGCCGATCGTGGTCGTTCTCATGATCACACTCCGTCGGTGAGTGGTTGTGGGACGTCGTCGCAAGGAACGACGCGCAGCCGGGTCGTACGTAGAGGTGCAGATGATCAGGGGAGCACTTACAAGCCGCAACAATAGTTGCAGACGCTCGCTACTTGCAAACGCGGGATACCTCATATGGACTTTGCGGTCGCATGCAAGTATCTGGGAGACGGGCGTCCTCGGCGGGCTCTCGACCGGGAGCGCGCCCGATCTCGAGGTCCGCGAAGCTCGCAAGCAACGCGGTCAGCGCCGCGGCAGGCGCGGCGCCGGCCAACCCGGCCCCCAACGCCACGATCTCCACACAGCGGCGTCACGGAACGGACCGGAGCGTTCCTCGATCATCGCGAGGGCCTGACCGCGGGCGACGTCCACGGCCCGATGCTCGGCGTCGGTGACGATCCCGAGCCGTCGCACATGGGCGTACTCGTCTTCGTCCTTCCCGTGCCAGCAGCTCAGGTCGGGAGCGACAACCAGGTCAACGGCCAGGTCAAAGGTGTCGAACCCGTCCCCCGTGCGCCGGATGGGGTGCTCGAAGTTCACGTACCAGTTACGCATCCCGGCGCTCGTATAGAAGGCGTTGAGGCTGAACCACGCCGTAGGCGGCTTCCACAGCAGCAGTTCGGTGTCCTGCCACACCCCGGCCACAAGCTCCAA
The DNA here is from genome assembly GCF_001507435.1 of Streptomyces sp. NRRL F-5122. GTDB lineage: Bacteria > Actinomycetota > Actinomycetes > Streptomycetales > Streptomycetaceae > Streptomyces > Streptomyces lannensis. The sequence goes on along the minus strand of NZ_LMWH01000253.1, from coordinate 30,222 downwards.
CTCCCCCATGGCCATCGCCTCGAAGGCCTCACAGCGCGGGAGCCGGTCACCGTCGGCACAGGCCTGGGCGTACCGCCACGGCCGGCGGAGCTCCGCGCCGGGCGCGCAGGCGGTCACCAGCGCCTCGGTGCCGTCGGCGACGACACGAAGCGCCTGCTCGCTCCATACGCGGCCGCTGCGTTGCACATCGCGTCGTACGACCGTCTCTCCAGCCTCAAAGCTGCGCACCACTCCTCCTCCGCACCGGCCCGGCGGATCCTCCGGAACGAACAGCCCACCCCATCGCCCTCCGGCGGTTCCGGGCGAGTCACCGAAGCGCGGTCCAGGGCTGCCGCCGCGCATTCGACCACGGCGGTCGGCGCCCCGCGAGCTGCGTGACCGTCAAGACGGGGGCACCAAGCCCTGGAGGTGAGATGGTCGCGCGCGTCAGGAGTACCGCGTGACCGACACCTACGAGCCGACTGCCGACAGTGCCTCCATCGGTGCCGGTCGGCCGACCGCAGAACCGCGAGTGTCCGTATCGAAGAATTCTTCGCTCCGCCAGTCGAGTGGTTGCTCGCCGCGGGAAGAACCTGTCGTCTGCCGCGGATCGTGATGTCCTTCGTGGATGTGATCAACGAGGTTCATGTGTCGGAGCCGGGTCTGGTCGTGGTCGACGTGGTGGCCGCGGACGACGCGACTGCCTTTGCGTTTCATGCGGCCCTGGCGGCGATGTGGGTGACCACCCGGATCGAGCGAACGCCCCGGGGTCCCGGGCGGTCCGGAGTGCGACTGCGCTGCTGCCTGGACATGCGCCGGCGTCCGGGCTGATACGGGCTGCGGACGGTCGGCGAGCCTCTCGGACGGGGTGCAAGGCAACGTGCGCAGCGTGAACCTTGCCGCTCGACACCACGTAATGGCCACCTGCCCGTTCGCCCGGCTCTGTCTTCCTCGAGCCATCTCGGCAGCCATGCGCCAAGCATGTGGCCAGACGGCGAACGGTCTCTCGTCCTCCCTCCGGCACGTCCCTGCCGGTTGACGCGGCAGTCAGCGCAGTGAAGATCTGCGAACTGGAAAACGCCTTCCAGGGGTGAAGGCCGGTGGTCGTGCAGTGGGCAGGACGAAGGCAATGCCCGGATCCTAGAGCTCGGCGTTCTGTTGCAATAAGGCGTTGTCAGTGGCGCCTTGTAGCTTCGGTGTTGCCGCGCCGCCCAAGCACGGACGAGTAGACACCACTGGGAGCGAAAAGGAGGTGAGTCATCGATGAGTGCAGGGCTACTTGAGGTCGCGGCCTCCTCTGATGTTCCTGCGCGCAGATTCCGCGGCAGGAACAAGAAGGAACGTTGGACGCGCGGCGAGGACACCGAGCTTGCGGTGATCCGCCTCCCCCTGGACGTACACGATCCCGGCACCCGACATCGGGTCGAGCAGTTGTACTCGGCCATGTGGTCCGTCAAGCGCGCACTGCAGCGCGACGCCCGCAAGGCGGTCGACGCGTACTGGGCTGGCGATGTCCGCCGTGAGACAGACGGGAAAGCGTGGCGTCTGGAACTCGGTCTGTCCCGGGAGGGAATGGAGCGCCGCGCCTACCGGCACATGGAAAACTCGAAGCACCTCGGCCATCACGTCACCAAAGCACTGGTAATGCACCAGGCCGACGAGGTGTTTGAGACATCGGTGAGCCGTCATCTGTTCCCGGACGCCTCCGGTCGCCGGCATGGTAGACCGATGACCGGCCGGTGGTGGGACTACACGCGCATCCCGGGCCGAGCTCGCTCCCACACCACGGCCCGTAAATGGGAGACGTTCCGCCTGCACGGCACACTTGCCGGGCACTTGGCCGCCTACCGGCACCGGAGCCTCGACCGCGCGGTGACCACCCCGGAGCAAGCCGCAATGCTCCCTCCCGACGTGCGTGTCCTTGAGCAGCCGCATCGCCTGCCCACACCCGTACGCCCTTCGGGACGATCGCAACGGGCGACGTGACACCGAAGAAACAACCGAAGACGCGTGCCGCAACCTGGTGGGACCACGCCGGGCCCCTGACCGTTGTATTCACCGGCGGCGCTGATTCGCATCAGGGCGATCTGGTCCTGCCCGTCCGGCTGCCCTCTGGCTCCGGCCGATGGCCGCGGCTGCCGCACTTCCTAGGCGACCCGGGCACCTGGCACAAGATCGACCTTGTACGCCGCCGGGACGCTTCCGCACCGGGCGGGTGGGCATACGAGGCGCACGTCACAGTCCTCTGCGTCGGGTATGCATCTGCGCAAACACGAGCCCGACGTGCGGCCGCGGCGGGGCTCGACCGTGTCGGTGGGGTCGACGGCAACGTCTCCAACCTCTCCATCGTCTCCTTCCCCTCCACATTCGACCCATCTCATGGTGACGTTGAGGCGACTCGCGTCGAACTCACCGACGATGAGCTAGCCGCCCTGGCGAAAGCCCACCGGAAGACACGCGGCCGCAACAGGGCACTCAACCGCTCCCGCAGGGCGTCTAACCCCGACCAGTACAGGCCGTCGAAGCGCCAGCAGACCAGGGCCGAGCGGCGCGCGGCCGCCGACCTCCCGGCGCGAACGCTCCAGCTCCCCAGCGGTGCCCGGAAGGCAAACAAGGCAGGTGCGCCCAAACAGGCGTACCGACGCGACAGGCTGTCTGCCGGATATCATCTCAAGCGGGCCCAGCTCGCCGAAGCAGCGGCAACCGAAGCCGAGGCGAAGGACCACCGCGCCCGACGCACCGCCGAACGCATCGTCACCCGCCACGGCGCCAACCTCATCGTCGAGGACTGCGACATTCGCACCTGGTACCGGCTGTGGGGCAAAACCCTGCAAGCCACGACACCAGGACGGCTCGTCACCGCCATAGCCCGCGAGTGCGAGAGGACCGGCGGCCGGATGCGCCGCGCCTCCACCTTCACCACGAAGCTGTCGCAGGCCTGCTTCTGCGGAGCGCGAGTCGCCAAAACCCTCGCCGACCGGATCCACCACTGCACCTCGTGCGGGCTGAATGGAAACCGGGACATGGTCTCCGCAGCCCTGGCCGCCCACGTCCAACTCGAGAATCCAGACGACCCCACCACTGCACGCCTGGACATCGTCCAGGCGCGCCAGACACACAGCTTGTTCCAGAAAGGGCTGCAAGAGGCCCTGTCGAGTCAACCGCAGCGAGGTGCCCACCCCACCCGGGGCTGCACCCGCGCGGCAGCCCCAAGCCGGAAACCCCCGGCCGAGGTCCTCTGCTCGACACAACGCCACCAACCGGTACCGGACAAACCCCGAATGAGACCCGACCCGCGAACGAGCGGCACAAGGCCCACGTCGGAACAGCCGGCTGTACGGACAACGCACCACCCAGGCGCACCCGATCCGCACAGACACCGGACGGACATCACGGAGCTACGTGATGACTCTTAGCGTCAACGGCATGACCAAGCCACCCAGCTACTCGTCCGCCGACACCGCACGCCTCCCGGACGCCCCTCCCTCGCCCGCCCTTCCTCCGCTGGTGACACGGCAGTTGCTGCTGCGCTTCCTGACGGTGATCGGCGCCTCCGCAAGCTTCTTCCTGCTGCTGTCGGTGGTGCCGCTCTACACACAGCGCAGCGGCGGCAGCCCCGGCCTCGCCACGGGCGCGTTGATGCTGGCCACAGTCGGCGGCGAGTTGGCCACTCCGCGCCTGGTGGCACGGTACGGCTACCGGGTGGCACTGGCCGCGGGGCTGGGTCTGCTCGGCATGCCCGCGCTGGTGTTGACCGCCGCGGACGGCATGGCGTGGATCGTCGCGATGTGCCTGCTGCGCGGGTTGGGCTTCGCCCTCACCGTCGTTGCCGGCGGTGCTTTGACGGCTTCCCTGATCCCGGCCGAGCGACGCGGCGAGGGACTCGCACTGGCCGGGATCGTGTCGGGTGTGCCGTCCCTGGTGGGCCTGCCGCTGGGTGTGGGGCTGGTCTCGCACGTGGGGTTCACCCCGGTGTGCGTGGCCGGCGGGGTGGCCGCCCTGGCCGCCGTCGTGGTGGTGCCGGGGCTGCCCGGGCGGGAGCGGTCCGCGGGCCGGGACGCCGGGGTCGTCGCGGGCTTGCGCAACGGGGCTCTGGGCCGGCCCACCGCGGTGTTCGCGACGACCGCGATCGGCGCCGGAATCATCGTGACGTTCCTGCCGGTCGCCGTCCCCGCCTCACTGTCCGGGCTGGTGACGGTCGCGCTCTTCGCCCAGCCCGCGATGGCCACTGTGGCCCGCTGGTTCGCCGGACGGTACGGGGACCGCCACGGCCCGGCCCGCCTGGTCCTGCCCGGACTGCTCGCGTCGTCCGCCGGTCTACTGGTGACGTCGGTGACGAGCAGTCCGGTGGCGGTGCTGGCCGGGGTCGCGGTGTTCGGGGCCGGTTTCGGGGTGGCGCAGAACGCGACGCTGACACTGATGTACGCCAGGGTGCCGGAGTCCGGGTACGGGACGGTCAGCGCGCTGTGGAACGTCGCCTACGACGGTGGGATGGGCCTGGGCGCGGTCGGCTTCGGCGCGGCGGCGGCGCACACCGGCTACCCGGCAGCCTTCGCTCTCACGGCTGCGGTGATGCTCGTCGCCCTGGTTCCGGCGTGGCGCGACCGTTGAGCGGGGCCGGCACGCCGGTGGCGCGGGTCCTCGTCGGCCTCGGGCCGCTGTCGACGGAGCGTCGCGCTGGACCGCCATCCGTCAGGACTGCTCGGCCGCCGGTTCCCAGCGGTCGGGGGTCGCCCTTTGCCGGTGTGACCAGGGTGGTCACACCGACAGGGGCGACTTGGTCATTCCATTGCGCGCCGGAAGCGAACACGCTTGATTCCAGGGTCCGACCTGAACATGAGGCCCGTACGACCGCACGACCGCGAGGAGCGCACATGCCCACCCTTGACCGCACTGACGAGAACCCGTCGCTACTGTCACGGCTGGGTGAGGGCGCTCTCGGCAACGTCGAGGCCCGATGGGCGCCGCCTCCGGGCAGGGGGCGCGCATGACCACCCTGCCCCAGTACCGGAACCCGGTCGGTGTCCACCGGACGCGAATCGAGTGGATCGACACCGATGCAGCGGGTATCTACCACAACAGCGTGATTGTTCGTTTCGTGGAGGCTGCGGAGGCCTCGCTCATGGGCGGCCTGGGTCTTCACGGCTACTTCCCGGTCGCACCCCGCGTCCACTACGAGGTGGACTTCGAGTCACCGCTCTTCTTCGGCCAGGACGTGTGCACGGTCGTGGAACTGGTACGCATCGGCACCACCTCGATGGCCTTCGACTTCGAGGTCTGGGGCCAGGAATTCCGGGAGCGGCCGTGTCGCCGGGCGGCGAGCGGCCGGTACGTGACGGCCCACAGCAACCGCGACCACCTCAACGGTGCCGCGAGCATTCCCTGGCCCGAGGAGTGGATCGCGGCACTGAGCAGGCCTGAGCGATCACGGCAGTTGCGTCCACCGTGCTGCCCGGGATGAGCGCCTCGGCAACCGCGTCACGGGCGTCGGTGACTGCTCACGGACGTCGATGACCACCTACCGGGCGTCGGTGGCCAGGTCACGGGCCAGGACCTCACGTCCGTGTTCCACAACGCTCGGGACTTCGCCGAGATGACCCGGCGCCTCCGCGAGTTCAACGTGGACTACGAGAGGGAGGCAGTTCGGCTCGCCACGGCCGAGCGCGGCGCCTCACCGCCCGCCCGCGATGCGACCCCAGTGGCGTCCGAAGAGTCTCGATATTCAACTGGAGGAGTTATGAGCTCCACGTCTGCGAACGCGGCCACGATCACCGTCGAACGGGACGGACATGTGCTGCTGATGGGCCTGAATCGGCCGGCGAAGCGCAACGCCTTCACCAGGCAGATGATCAGTGAGCTGTCGTTGGCCTACGGGCTGCTGGAGTCCGACGAGGACCTGTGGTGCGGGGTGCTGTTCGCGCACGGCGACCACTTCACGGCAGGGCTGGACATGGTCGATGTCGGCACCGATCTCGCCTCGGGCGACTTCGCCGTTCCGGAAGGTGGCCGAGATCCGTGGCGGCGGGACGGAACATGGTCCACGCCACTCGTCGCGGCGGCGCAGGGCTGGGTGATGACGGCGGGCATCGAACTGCTGCTGGCCGCCGACATCCGCGTGGTCGCCCGGGATGCCCGCTTCAGCCAACTCGAGGTCCGCCGTGGGATCTACCCCTTCGGTGGAGCCACCTTCCGCTTCCCCCGGGAGACGGGATGGGGCAACGCGATGCGCTGGATCCTGACCGGCGAGGAGTTCGACGCCGCCGAGGCCCAGCGCATCGGTCTCGTCCAGGAAGTGCTCGCCGACGGCGCCTCCGCAGTCGAGCGGGCCAAGGAGATCGCGCGGGTCATCAGCGAACGGTCCGCGCCGCTGGCCGTACGCACCACTCTCGCCTCCGCCCACCTCGCCCGCGAGTCGGGGGACGCCGCGGCGATCGCCCAGCTGCGCCCCGACCTCGCCCGGCTCAGCAGCACCGCTGACGGAGCCGAAGGCGTCAGGTCCTTCGTCGAGCGCCGCAACGCCGTCTTCACCGGCCACTGACGTGCCCACCGGCGTCCTTCAGACGACCCCTGTCGGCGCCGTTCCAGCGGACGTTGGCGGTGAACCGGATCGACTGCCGGTCGTCCTTACGGGACTTGAACAAGTTCGGGCCCGACCGATCCACAGCCCCGGTCATACAGCGTGATGCCCGGCCGGCCTGTCGCACCCAGGGTCGACCACCCGCCGGCGGTTCATCACGTGGAGCCGGGTCCAGCCGTGGGGCGAGCTCCACCGCCCGGTACGGGACCAACTGGGCATCCGAGCGGAGTTGGAGTGGTCGCTGCGCGATCGACTCGTGCAGATGCAGGCGCGTCAGTTGCCGAGTTGGGAAGCCATGGCCGGGAGTGGCCGCCAGCTGACGGGGACGCCGCGCATGACCAGAGCGCAGTCCAGGGTCGCACTCCCCGTCGGGAAGCGGTCCGGGTCGTCGAAGTAGGAGGACGCGGCGGAGCGAACCCGGCCGGGATCCACATGCCAGGCGCTGGTCCGCAGTTCCATTGCATCGAGGTGGCGGCCGGAGCCGGTGGCCGAGAATCCCTTTGCCCCGCCCCGGAAGAAGCGCGAAGCCTCGGCAAGATCGGCGAAGAGCTCACTGCCTCGCAGTTCGTCGGACAGTTCGACGGTGACATCCACCCGGGTGTCTCCATCCCGTGTCGCCAGGGCGACGCGCATCCGACCGGGCGTCTCGTGCACTTCGAAGTCGGCACGGCCGTGTTCACCAGGGAAGAGGCGGCCTCCGGCCCAGGTGTTGAACCATGAGGCCGTGTCGCGCCGTGGGATGTAGACACCGGTCTCGACACCGTCAGGTCCGTCCCATTCGACGGCGATCCGATGTGCCGCGTTCTCGCTCCGCAGTCCGAGGGCCTTGGGGGCCCAGGTGGGCCGTACATGTCCCAGGCGCAGCAGGCAGATGCCCGCGACCGCGTAGCCGTGCACCAGCTGCGGGCGCAGTGGCCCGGGGAGCAGGCGTGCCGCGACGTCCGGGGCGACTCGGTAGTTCACCAGAAGCCTGCGTTCCACGACGCTGGACAGACGCGGCTGCCTCATGATCCCTCGTTCTGCGCTGTGGGGCGCCATTTGGTGTGACGGAGCACTATCTGCTCGGGGCAGACGGCGCTGAGAAACCGACCGATGGAGTTGGCCAGACGTTCCTCGGCCAGCGCGTAGAAGATGCGGTTGCCTTCCCGTCGCTCAGTGACGAGTCCGGCCCCCTTGAGCACCCCGAGATGTCGTGAGATGGAAGGCGCACTGATTGCGAACCTGGCCGCGATCTCGCCGGCCGCGAGCTCGCCACCTCTGAGGTCCTCGAGAATCTGGCGCCTAGTCGGATCGGCGAGGGCACGGAAGGCTCCCGCCTCGTCCTGAGCTTCCGTCATCCTTGATATTTAGCATCTTGGCTAAACATCTAACAAGGGGCGTGCTACAGCCGGCACGGGTTGCGGCCGGCAGTATCTGTCCAGCCCGCATCCCGGGCCGCTCATTCGCCGACCGAACGGCTCAGCCGCAGTGGGGCGCCCGGTCGAACAGTGGGGTTGCTCCATACCGGACGGTGACGGCGACAGAGTCATGGACCTGCGGTCTTGTGCTCTGCGCGCTCGGAGGGTCTCGTCTCGGCCAGCCGTTCGGCGAGGAAGCGCTGTTCCGGCTCGGTCTGCGCGAGATCCAGTGCCCGGCGGTAGGCACGGTGGGCCTCACCATCGCGGCCGGCACGGCGCAGCAACTCGGCGCGGGTCGAGTGGAAATAGCGGTAGTGGTCGAGGTCGAGGCGGTCGAGGATGGTCAAGCCGGCTTCCGGCCCGTCGATCTCTGCCACCGCGATGGCCCGGTTCATCTCGACGATCGCGGAGCGGGTCTGTCGGGCAAGCCTTTCGTACAGGGCCGCGATCTGGCGCCAGTCGCGGGGCTGGTACAGATGCAGGTCGGCAATGGCCGCCTGGAGCAGGTAGGGCCCGGTGCGCCTCCGGGTCATGGCCCGCCTCAGCAGCGCGCGCCCCTCGTCGATCTGCTGTGTGTCCCACAGGCTGCGGTCCTGGTCGTCGAGGGGAACGAGTTCCCCGTCGCGCAGACGGGCCGCCTTGCGTGCGTCGTGCAGCAGCATCAGCGCCAGCAGAGCGAGTACTTCGGGTTCGTCCGGCATCAGGTCGGCAAGCGGCCGACCGAGGTGGATAGCTTCCGCGGCGAGGTCGACACGGCCGCCGCCCCAGCCCTGGTTGAAGATCAGGTACACCACGGAGAGGACCGCCGCCAGCCGGTCGGGCAGTTGGTGATCGGGCGGCACGGTGAAGGGGATGCCCGCATCACGGATCTTGTGCTTCGCCCTGGTCAGTCGCTTGCTCATGGTCTCGAACGAAACGAGGAACGCAAGCGCGATCTCATCGGTGGACAGGCCGCCGAGGGTGCGCAGGGTGAGCGCCACCTGCGCCTCGAGGGCGAGCGCCGGATGACAGCAGGTGAAGATCAGTTCCAGTCGCTCGTCCGGGATGGAGACGGTGTCGTCCATGAGCGGCTCCGGTGGCTGTGGCCCGGTCTCGATGTCGCGGGCGAGCAGCTTCGTCTTGGCGGCCAGGACCTGCCGACGGCGCAGCTGGTCGACGGCACGGCGACGAGCGGTCGTGACGAGCCAGCCGGTGGGGTTGGCCGGTTCCCCGTCGCGTGGCCAGCGTTCGGCGGCGACGGCGAAGGCGTCGGCGGCGGCTTCCTCGGCCAGTTCGATGTCACCGAGGACCCCGACCAGGGTGGCCAGCACGCGACCCCACTGGTCACGGAAGACGGCGTCAAGCGCCACGGAAGTGTCCGGCGAGGACGGGCCGCACCTCGATCGCGGTACCGGGCCTGGTCTCCTGGAGCATTCCCTCGGCGATGGCGAGTGCCCGGTCCAGGTTGTCGGCCTCGATCAGGATCAGGCCGGCCAGGTACTCCTTGCTGTCGATGAACGGACCGTCGGTCAGCAGCATCCGTCCCTCGTCATTGCGCAGGGTGGTGGCCGACTCGTGGGTGTGCAGCCGTGCCCAGCCGGTGACGTCCGGCTGGTCGAACAGGGCGGCAAGGGCACCTGGGATCGGGCGCGTTGCCCGGTCCGTGTCCTCCGCCGGGGTGTAGGCCAAGAACGCGTACTGCATGAGTCCTCCTGTCACCGGTCGGTGCCTCGTCAAGTATCAGACGAACGGCATCGCCGTGGACGGACAGCGGACACCCACCGATCTTTTTTTCAGCGTGTTGTCCGTCCGGGACTCGGCCGTTCGTCACTGCTGCAGAGCCGCTGATGAAGAGGCGGCGAGGACGCGGGAGGAACGCATGACGAACGCCCGTTCCCCGTCCGCCACGACCCCGACCACGATCCGGACGTGCCGGGGTTGGGCCTGATCGCGATCGCGCCCTCCCGCACCGCTCCGGCCCAATTCTCACTGTCATCCGACCGAAGGGACCGCAAAATGCCCGACATCCTGCACCGCGTGAGCATCGACGCCCCGCCGCAGCGGGTCCACGACCTCATCGCCGGCACCGACGGCATCGCCCGCTGGTGGACCGGGCGGCCGCTTACCGGTGAACACACCATCGGATCCAGCTTCGGTGTCCACTTCGGCGACGCCGAGCAACCCGCCGCCGTCATGCAGGTCCTGGCCGACACCCCGGACCAGGTGGTGTGGCGGGTAACCGACGGCCCCGACACCTGGACCGACACTCTGATCACCTTCACGCTCCGCCCCAGCGGCCACAACAGCACGACGCTTCTCTTCACCCACGCCAACTGGCGACAGGCCGGCGAGTTCATGAGTGGGTGCAGCACCAACTGGGGCTCCTACCTCACCAGCCTCAAGACCGGTGCCGAGAGCGACACGTTCGCCGCCTACCCCGCCGGAGAGATCAGCCGCTGGAACTGAGCTCAGCCCCTGAGAGGGCGTCGTTGTCGGACCGACAGACCCGAACGACCCAGGAGAACCCATGACCACCGAACCGACCCTCGGTCCGAACGCCGCACGTCTCGAGCGCACGTACGGCGCACCGTCAGAGCTGCTGTGGGAGCTCTGTACGACCGCCGCCGGTCTCGAGGAGTGGTGGACCACAGACGGCTTCGGAACGCGGGTGATCGCGCTCGAGCTCAAACCCGGCGGTCAGCTGAGGTACACCATGACCGCGACCGCGCCGGAACAGGTCGCGTTTCTGCGCAACGCCGGGATGCCTCTCTCGAGCGAGTTGCGCAAGACGTTCACCGAGGTCGTCCACCCGAGTCGCCTCGCCTTTCTGACACTGATCGACTTCGTGCCCGGGCATGAGCCCTATGAGCACCTGACAACCGTCGACATCGAACCGGCGGGCGACCTCACAAGGCTGACCATGACGGTCGATCCTCTCCACGACGAAACCTGGACGCAGCAGCACCGCGCCCATCGCACCGCGGAACTCGACAACCTCGACGCGGCGATCAGGCGGCGCACCACGTGATCGCACATGAGCGAAGTCGACGTGAGCGATCCGACCGCTCCCCGACCGCCTGACCTGCCGAAGACGTCCCTCACGCTGGCGTGACCGCAGTGGTCACACCAGCGTGAGGTACCCGATAATTCCAATTTGCCCCGGAAGCGCGGATGCTCGATTTATCCGGTTTCGACCAGAACAGTTGCCGTTCGGGTTGAACCACACGCGCCAAGGTTCCGGATGGCCTTCTGCGCGATGCGCCTCAGCCGCCGAAACAGGAAGTGCGGCCTGTGACGGCGGGCTGAGACGCCACGTGGCCCTTTCCACTCCACCCGGAGCGGGAAGGGCCACGTGCGTTCAAGGAGGTCACCCGGCTCTGCCACGGGGCGGCCGTGATCTCCGCACAGGGGATTCCTCTGGGGCGGGACCGACCGACGCAGACCCTCTTGACCTTGATATCCGCGTGGCGGTCGCGCATCACGGACCCGGCACTGTGTCGGTCGCCAGAGTGCAGGTGCCCGGCATCACGGGGCTCCGCGTCGTCGACGCCTCGGTCATGCATGCCATCACTCGTGGGACCACATACGCCCCGTCCGTGATGGTGGGGGAACGTGCAGCCGAGCTCATCCTCGGTGCAGCGTGAGCGGCGGACACCTGCGCGTCACCCCTTGGACGCTGTTGATCGCCGCATCGAGTGAATCTGATGGCAGTTGGCTGCGTTCCGGTCGCCGGTGGCCGCCGTCCAGAGTTTCCTGGCGGAGAACACACACCAGGAGATGCGGATGCGGCACACCCACAGCGCAGTGCGGCCCACGAGAAGTCGCGGCCTGTACGCCCTTGCGCTGCTCGCCCTCCTGGCTCTCCTCCACACGACATTCAGCACCTGTGCGTCGCACCTGACCGTGCTCGAGCCGGACGGTTGCCGTCAACAGGCCGTCTCCGTAAGCGATCCACGCTGTCAGGCGACACCTTCGACAGCCGTCGCCGGCCCCGACGCCGAGCGGCACCACCAGCACAGCGGAGGCGCGCAGTCCCGCTCCGCCTCCACGTACGGACGGCAGCAACTCGGGGCTCCGCCGCACGCCGCCCCCGCCGTCGACGCCGTCCGCGCCGCACCCGGCGCTGCTTCCACGGCCACATCGCGAGGGATGCTGGGTTCCGGGAACATCGCGTCCGCTCCCGGCTCGGTCGTCCTGCGCTGCTGAGAGAGCAATCACTGGGCCCGCGCGCCGTTACGAGCGGGCCTGCCGACGTTCACGCGTGAACGCTCCGGAACCCCGGCCGACGGCATGCGGCCGCACCCCGTGATACCTGCGACACCCTTACCGCCTCGAACGTGGCGCCGAGGTTCCGCGTCCGCAACCGCATCGCGGCCACGCGGACCGCCCGGCCCGGACACCGCTTCCTTCGTACAGCACACCCTGACCCGGCTCGACCACCTGAGCAGCCATCCCGTTCATCGCCCGGCGCCTGATTCCGGCCCTTCCGAGGCCGCAGGCCCGGTACCGCACCGCCGACACCCGCAAGGTCCTTGCCGCCACCCCGCGCACTCGTACCTTCGTGTCCCCGTGGCCCGATCGGGCCACGGCTCATGCGGCACCGCCCGTTCCGGCGCCTCCCGCGACGTTCCTTCCCCCCGCAGAAAGAACGCCATGACTCCACGCATCTCCAGCTTCGCGACCGCACTGCGGACCGACCTCTCCTCCTCCCTCATCGTCTTCCTCGTCGCCCTGCCGCTGTGCGTGGGCGTCGCCGTCGCATCGGGAGCACCGGCCGAACTCGGCCTGATCACCGGCATCGTCGGTGGCCTGGTCACCGGGCTGCTCCCCGGCAGCAGCCTCCAGGTCAGCGGCCCGGCCGCCGGACTGACCGTGCTCGTGTTCACCGCCGTGCGGGACTTCGGGCTGTCCGCACTCGGCGTCATCGTCCTCGCCGCCGGACTCCTTCAACTGGCCCTCGGCGCCCTGCGTCTGGGACGCCTGTTCCGTGCCATCTCGCTGTCCGTCGTCCACGGCATGCTGGCCGGCATCGGGCTGGTGCTGATCGCGGGACAGCTCTACGCGCTCGCCGACCGCAAGGCCCCCGGCAGCGGTACGTCGAACATCGCGGGGCTGCCGGACCTGGTCGCCGACGTCGTCGGTTCCGGCCCCGCGTTGACCGCCGTCGGTGTCGGTGCCGGAACGGTCACGATCATGACGCTGTGGAAGAAGCTTCCGCCGAAAGCGCAGATGCTGCCCGGCCCGCTCGTCGCGGTGGGTGCGGCGATGCTCGCCGCCTTCGCTTTCGATCTGCCCGTCACCCGCATCGAGGTGAACGGGCTGATGGCCTCCATCCAGCCGCCCGGTCTCGACGCATTCGAGAAGTTGGCAGAGGTGGCCATGCTGACCACCATCGTCGCCTTCACTCTCATCGCCTCCGCGGAATCCCTCTTCAGCGCGGCAGCCGTCGACAGGATGCACGCCGGCCCCAAGACCGACTACGACAAGGAGTTGATGGCGCAGGGCGCGGGCAACACCGTGTGCGGGCTGCTCGGCGCACTGCCCATGACCGCGGTGATCGTCCGCAGCGCCGCCAATGTGCAGGCGGGTGCCCGGACGAAACTGTCGCGCGTCCTGCACGGGGTCTGGCTGCTGATGTTCGCCGCACTGCTGCCCCACCTTCTGGACCTGATTCCGACTGCCGCTCTTGCCGGGGTCCTCATTCACGCAGGCCTCAAACTGCTGCCCCACAAGGAACTCGGCCCCCTGTGGCGCGATCACCGGGGCGAGGCCGTGGTGCTGGTGGTCACCGCGGGAGCGATCCTCCTCACGAACATGTTCGAGGGCGTGCTGATCGGGTTGCTGCTGTCGGTGGTGAAGACCGCCTGGGAGACTTCGCGCGTTCAGATCGAGGTCGATGACGCCGGAACCGGACCGGTACAGGTGCGGATCCTCGGCCATGCGACCTTCCTGCGACTGCCCCGCATCCTGGAGACCCTGGAGCAGCTTCCCGCGCATCGGCCCACCGAGCTCAACCTCACCGGTCTGCTGCACCTCGACCACGCCTGTATGAGCGCGCTGCAGAACTGGGCCGATCAGCACAACGCACGCACCATCCACCCCGAGCTCTCCCCCGCCTCGGTCTGAGCCGGAAGACTGCGGGCAGAGGTGCACGGCGCGCTCAATCCGCCGCGCTCGGTCGACCTCGCGGGCATGTCGCCCGCGGAAGCGACCGAGCGGTGAAGAGCCGGTCCCACGCTCTGCGCTCGCAGGCGTGGCGACCCGCAACGGAGTGGGCCGAGCAACGCCTGCACGCAGTCGCGTACCAGGGCGCGTATCGGGTCGTGATCATTGAGCCTCGCACCCCCGACGGGACGCCCGTCGGGGGTGCGAGGCTCGGCGATCTGCGGCCGGGCCGTGTGGGCGTGAGGGACCGGAAGCGATACCGCAGGCAGGCACCGCGCCCGAGGAACCCGGCTGTGTGCCCGCCGGGCCGTTGCGTCAGAGCATGGCGAGCCGGTCCACCAACAACTCCACCCTCCGCTCGGCGTCCTCCGGCGGCAGCCGTCCCGCGCGGGTCAGGGTCGCCAGCCCGTGCAGGGCCGCCCAGAACACCTCGGTGAACAGTCCCGGGTGGACGCCGTCCCCGGCGACCTCGCCGAGGCTCTCCAGCAGGGCGGCGAAAGCGTCCTTCAAAGGCTCCGGGGTGTCCTCGTTCGCGAACGCCAGGCCGCCGTCGAGCTGGAACATCGCGTCGTAGACCGCCGGGTTGCTCTCGGCGTAGTCGAGGTAGGCGCGAGCGAGGGCGGTGACCCGGGCGCGCGGGCCGTCCGCGGCGGAGGTCGCGGCCCGCACCGCCATGGCCATCTCGGCGGCGCCCTGTAGGGCGACGGCGCCGATGATCTCCCGCTTGCCGCGAAAGTGGCTGTAGAGGACGGGCTGGCTGTACTCGATGCGCTCGGCCAGCCGGCGGGTGGTGACCGCGTCCCAGCCCTGCTGCTCGGCGAGTTCACGGGCCGTCGCCACGATGAGGCGCTCGCGGCCCGCCCGTTCGCGCTCCTTGCGTTCCTGTACCGACATGATTCGATCCTAGCACCGCTAGACAAGCGAGCGGCAGAAGTACTAGCGTTGCCTCATCATCTAGCAATGCTAGATCCCAGGAGGAGTCATCATGCTCAACGCACTCGAGATCTTCACCACCGTGGTCGTCGGCCTGATGGTGGGGGTGGAGTTCTCCGTCGCCTTCGTCATCAACCCGATCCTCAACGGACTCCCCGGCGACAACGGCCTGCGCGGCCGCACCCACGGGGCCCGGATGCTCGGCGCCTTGATGCCGTTCTGGTACATCGGCTCTCTCGTCCTGAGCGCGGTCTGGGCCATAGCCGGACGGCATCACCACGGCACCGGTCTCGTCGTCATCGCCGCCGCACTGCTGATCGTGAGCGTGATCATGTCGATCCTCCTGCTCGTCCCGATCAACAACCGGACCAAGACGTGGACCCCCGAGAACCTGCCCGTGGACTGGAAGGAGCAGATGAACCGCTGGGACCGCTTCCACTACGTCCGCGTCGCCGTCATCATCGCCGCCTTCACCCTGCTGGTCACCGCCCTCACCTGAGCTCGCGGACCGACACCGCGCCGGTGACGCACAATCCCCACTCCCCGCTGCAGCACTCCCTCGAACTCCGGGGGCGGGACCCTTCGGTGGTCCCGCCCCCGGTGGTTGCATTCCTCTCTCAGTGGTGGCGCGCTGAGGTCACTTCAGTCCGAAGGCACGGACGATGGTCTGCTCCACGGAGTTGCCGTCGGAGTCGGTGGCGCCGGCCCGGACGGTGACGAAGCGGGCACCCTTGGGGGCGTTCAGCTCCGTGCGCCAGCCACGGCCGTCGGACGTCCGGGTCAGATGTGCCCTGTGCCAGGTGACGCCGTCGTCGTAGGACAACTCCAGGGTCCCGTCGTGGAAGGCGGCGGGGGGCAGGTCCGCGTAAGCCTTCGGCCACTCACCGGACGGCTTGGCGGGCTTGATGGTGAACACCGCGTCGCGGCCGGCCTTGCCCGAGAAGTCCGTGGTGACGTCGTAGTCGAGTTGGACCAGCGGCAGCGGCATGTTCTGGTAACGCCGGCCGGCCGCCGACGTGAAGTCCCAGACCGTACGGGTGCGGGTGGAGTAGGGGCTCGCCCAGGTGCCGCGGGAGAACTCCGAGACGATGCGGTACGGAAGCGCCTCGGGCTTCAGCCCCGTCGCATAGGTGTAGTAGTCGGACGACTGGGCGAGCAGAGTGTCTCCCTGGTAGATCGATGTCTTCGCCTGGACACCCGGGGCGGTGCCGTATCCTCCGCGGTCGGCGCCCGCGTCTCCCCAGCCGGCGACGAACGCGAAGAGGGCGTCGTCCTGGCGGGACAGCGAAGTGCCGTCGTACGAGATGCGTGGCCGCTGGATCGGGGAGAACCAGTTCTCCGCCGTGCGGCTCCCGGGGCCGTAGCGCTTGTCCGCGGCGATGACCCGGGTCTCACCTGTCACCGTCGCGCTCTCTCGGTACTGCACGCCGGGGGACACATAGTCGGTGCGGTCGCCCTGGCCCTGTCCCGGGATCTCCGGCCAACCGATGGCCCACCAGTCGGACTCCGGATACACGTCGTAGCGGAAGTCCGTCGCCTGGGCCGGACGGTAGTTGCGGAAGGACATGTCGACCCGGGCGAGATCACCGGTGTTCGGGCGGTAGGTGAGATCCGTCGGGATCTGGCTGCGGTGGTTGCGTACCACGTCGTACAGGTACTCGGTGGTCGGGTTGGAGTACACCTCCAGCGCCGTGCCGGACTTGGCTGCCTGCGAGATCAGGCGGCGGCCTTCCTCCCGGTCCAGTGTCGCGATGTTCAACGGCGCGATGCTGTCGAAGGCCAGCGGTTCCACAAGGCCGGGGCCGTCGTTGACGACGAGCAGCAGTGCGGCGCCGGCCGACGCCGCGGTGGCCGCCTGCTCGGACAGCCCAACCGTGTCGTTGCGGTCGACCACAGCGGCCTTGCCGCGGACGTCCCGGCCCGTGTAGTCCGCCGCGGCACCCTGGCCCACGTACACGGGCCTCAGCCGGTGCGAGCCCTTGGACAGGGGCTTCGTCCCACGCCGCACCAACAGGTCGTCGAACGAGGTGCCGCCCACGGAGATCTTCAGCGCGGGCTGCTCATTGCGCCACCGGGTGCGCACGTCGAAGGTCCCCTTGGTCACCTTCGCCGTGGGCACCGCCCAGAGCGTGTCCTCGGTGCGCGGCACGAGGAAGGACATCACCTGGTTGCCCGCGCCGGGGAAGGCCCGTGTGTAGTCGACTCGCAGCGCGCTGCTCCTGGACTCCCGAGGGGTCAGCAGCTTCATCTGCCGGGCCTTGGCCGCACTGAGCACGATGGTGGTGTCACGGTTCAGGTCGAACTGCGGCACCATGACCAGCGCGTGTCCGCGGGACTGCGGACCATGACTGCCCTCGACCTCCATCCACTGACCCAACGACCAGGTTCCGGCGGGAAGTTCGAGCGTCAGAACACCGGGCGAATCGATGTCGAAGTTGATGTTCCAGTTGTTCACGAAGGGGTCGGAGGTTTCGTCGGACGCCCCCATGAGCGTGCCTGGGCCCGTGTAGATCCCGCCCGACCGGTCCTTGGACACGATCGTCACCTTGAAGGTCTGGTTGGCGGTGACGAAGCCTACGGCGGTGTGAGCGAGGGGGACGCCCTCCGCCGACGCATCGATGCGCGCGTCGTAGGTCGTTCCCCGGGCGGCCTTGTCGACGTCGGCGGTCACGGTGACCGTGCTGGTGCCATGTGCCGGGACGGTGACCTTGTCCTTCGACAGGGTGAACAGCCCGGCCGGGGCCTTGGGGGCGGAGACCGCGAGGTCCAACGTCACTGCGGAGTCGCCGATGTTGGTGTATGTCACCGTCTTGTCGACCGTCGCGCCGGGATCGGCGGGCCAGGGGTGCTCGCCCAGGGAGACCGTACCGGTGGCGTACAAGGTGGACTTGGTGGCGGCCGCGATGTCCACGCGGCCGACACCGGCCTGGAACGCGGTGTAGGTGGGGGTCGACTTCGATGTACTGACCAGGGCGTCCTTGATCTGCCCGCCGGTCCAGTCGGGGTGCTCCGCGGCCAGCAGCGCGGCGGCTCCGGCGACATGCGGAGTGGCCATCGAGGTGCCGCTCATCGTGGTGTAGTCGCCGCTGCCGCCGGCGTACCGCGAGCGGGCGGCAAGAATGTCGACGCCGGGAGCGGTGATCTCCGGCTTGATCGCACTGTCCGACCAACGCGGGCCGCGGCTCGAGAAATCGGCCAGTTTGTCGTCCCCGTCCACGGCACCGACGGTCAGTGCCGCATCCGCGGCGCCGGGCGCGGCGACCGTCTTCGAGTCCGGACCCGAGTTGCCGGCGGCGATGGTGAACAACGCGCCTGTCTCTGCGCTGAGTTGGTTGACGGCCTGGCTGAGCGGGTCGGATCCGTCGGACGGGCTTCCGCCGAGGCTCATGCTGATGACCTTGGCGTGGGCGTCCCGGACGGCCCACTCCATACCGGCCAGGATCCAGGAGTCCTGTCCTTCGCCGGAGTCGTTGAGGACCTTGCCGATGTGCAGCCGGACGCCGGGGGCGACGCCCTTCTCCTTGCCGCCGGAGGCCGCTCCCGTCCCGGCGATGGTGGAGGCCACATGGGTGCCGTGCCCGTGGTGGTCCACGGCGTCCGTATCGGCGGTCGCCTGACCCTGAGGACCGTCGCCTCCACCAGGGGGCTGGTCGGGTACGAAGCTGGTCGCCTCCGCGACCTGGCCCACCAGATCGGGGTGTCCGTCGTCGACGCCGGTGTCGAGTACGGCGACGTCCACGCCCTTGCCCGTGTTGCCTCCGCGCCACACCTCGGGCGCACCGATCTGGGCGGTCGAATCGGCGAGCGTCGCCTTGGCCCTGCCGTCCAGCCAGATCTTGGAGATGCCGCCGGCAAGGGTGGGTCTGGGGGCGGGCGAGACGAGGAGCTCGCTGCTGCGGGACACCGCGGATGCGCTCACCTTGGCCGTGACGGCCGACCAGAACTCGGTCGCTTTGTCGTGGTCCTCGGCGAGAGCCGCGCCGTTGATGCTGGAAAGGGTGCGCACCCGGTTCGCGCCGCGTGGTGCGGCCTGCGCGCGGGCCGCGGCGTTGTGGGTGTAGGTCACGATGAGCGGCAGGTGATTGACCCGGGCGTCGTCGTAACCGTCGGCCACCAGCCCCGTGACGTTGAACAGCTCCTTGTCGAGGAGCCCGGCGGAGACGTACGGCGCGGCCGACTCGGGGTACACGTACAGGTCCTTGCCGACCTTGTCGGTGTGCGCGGCGACGGGCTCACCGTGCGGACCGCTCACCGTCATGGTGCCCGCGTCTCCGGCGGGCGTGACCGTGACCTTGTCGCCGGTGATCAGCGTGACGGTACGGGGTTGCGCGGCCGCGGCCGCGGCTGGTGCACCGGCCGCCGCCGTGCTTCCCGTCTGCCGTACGGGCTGCGCGCCTGCGGATGTCGTGACCGAAAGGGACAGCATGGCCGCTGTGATGCCGAGCGCCGTCAGCCGTCCTCTACGAGAGGATATGTGGGGCAATGTGAATTCACCGCCGTGTTTGCGGGGGCAGTACCGGGCGATCATGCGGCGTTCGCTTTCCGGTCAGCCATATCGGAATGGTGTCGCCATTGGTCATGGCACATATGCGCCATGAGGACGCCCACTGTGCGCAGCGGCTGTACACGCTTCACGTGACAACGCGGCAGAGGCTCGTGGTGCTGTTCCGTTCACGGTCGGCAGGGAGGACTGCGGCCGCATGTGTCGCGGTCGGCGTGGGAGACACAACCCCACCTGCACCGACCGGCCCACCCCTGGCATTGGTGAAGGGTTCGGTATACAGAACGTCCCACTCGACGTCGGTCGGGGCACCCGAGGGCCAGTTGTCAGGCAACTCGCGTCACCGCATGCATCGTTGACACTCGACGAGCAGCGCCATACGCTCCCGATCGTTCGTTCCGCAGAACGACAACGACGTTCAGGAGGCGGTGCCACGTGTGGTCAGGCCTGATCGGCGGAAGGACCAGAGCAGTCGCGGCAGGGGCCGTCGCGATGGTGACGGCATTGATCGGCAGCAGTGCGGGGGCGGCGCCCGCCGGACCCGCAGGCCCTCCGCCCGCCGCGGCGCACATCTCGGATCCGTTCGCGCCCATCGATCCGCAACACCCGCAGGACCAACAGGACATGACCTGGAGCGACTATAAAAGGGTTCCGGGCACGAACTGGGCGGATCCCCAACTCCAGCCGACCCAGAAGAAGTTGCGCATAGCGTTGGTCGCGGTCGATTTCCCGGACCAGCCATTTGTCATGACTATGCCGAAAAAGAGCGACCCTTTCGGCAACCCGCAGATAGACCCCGTATCCCGTGACGACATCCCCGGGTTCTACGCGGATTTCTACAACAAGCCCAGCGCGCTGAACCACGGCCACACCGTGAACGAGTACTGGATGGAGCAGACCGGCGGCCGTATCGGTGTCGAGTTCGTTCCCTTCGGACCGTACCGGGCTCCCCGGCCGTCGTACGAGTACGGGCTGAACGACATCGGCCAGGAGCGGGAGGGCTGCCCGAGCGGACACACCTGCGACGGCAGCATCGAGAAGGACATCGACCCCGTGTGGAAGCAGGACGTGGGGGCCGACGAGGCGAAGACCTTCGACCGCGTGATGCGGATCTACGCCGGCTACGACGAGACGTCCGTCTGGCAGGAGTTCGGCGAGATGAAGTTCCAGACCCCGCAGGACGTGCCCGATGAATGGGGACCGCCCGATCCGGACCTTCCCAACGCCGTGCGCAGCCGGTACACCGGCTTCACCTCGTGGAAGGCCGGGTCACAGCTTTGGGGCAACTCCGGTATCCGGCAAGGGGAGAGCTCGGGAACCATCACACACGAGATCACCCATACCTTCGGTATCGGCGACAACAACAACAATCCGTACGTCGAGCCCTACCACCGGGCGGGCACCGGCCCCTTCGACGTGCTCGACCGCGGCTCCTTCAACGGGCCGGGCGGACCGCACAACCGCTGGCAGGTCCCGGCAACCCAGGGCGCCTCGATGCCCGCCGGCCAGACCGTGCGGACCAAGACCAAGCTCGGCTTCCTCGACGACGACCAGCTGCTGACGCTGTCGCCGCAGGCACTCGCCGACCATGGTCTGGCCGTGTTCGACGTCCGCGCCCGGTCGGCGAAGGTGAAGAACGACCAACTGCAGGGTGTCGAGATCGACTTGGGCACGGACAAGACCCCGGCATGCGACGTCGATACGGATCCGTTCTGCTCCGGCCCCGGCTTCACCGACTACACCATCGAGACGGTGCAGCGAATCGGCGCGGACTCCTTCACCCCCGATCACGGGGTGATGCTCACGAAGAACAAGCCGTTCGACGACGAGGGCGCCAGCTGCGGTTACCTCTGCTTCAGCTGGATGATCGACGCCAATCCCCAGGACATCAACATGGTCGACTTCACCCGGCCTGACGGTACCAAGGTGATGCGCTCGATCGGTGACTACCGTCAGCTCAACGACGGCCTGTTCCATGCGGGTACGCGCTCCGGCAGCGCGTACGAGTACACGGACACGGCCAACAGGCTCAAGTTCTACGTCATCAATATGAAGACCGATCCCGCCGGTGAGCTCTCCTACACCGTGGCCGTACGGTCGCTGGACGGATCGGGCCCGCAGACCCGCGGCGTGGCACTCAGCCACGGCAGCTCGGCGGGTGACGCCCAACGCCGAGGTGCCGTCTGCACCTTCCAGCTAGCCAACACCGGACACGGCTCCAGCGGCGCGACGGACCAGTCGGCCGCGTACCGGGATGCGGACGTCTACCGGCTCTCCGCGACGGCGCAGGGAGCGGGGTGGCGGGCCGAGGTGCCCAACGCTCTGGCCACCGCCAAGGTCGGCGAACGCACCACGGTCAACGTCGCCGTGGCTGCCGGCAAGGGCGCGGCGAACCACTCCCAGGTGACCCTGACCGCACGCTCCGAGAGTGATCCGCACAAGACGGCACAGGCGAACTGCACCGTGCACCGCTGAGAATCCGGTCGCCGGGAGCACTCCCGGCGACCCCATCGGCCGAGGACCGGCGTCGCGACGGCGCCGGCCCTCGGCCTCTTTCCCGCAAGTCCTCGACTGTCAACGGCCGTCAAAGGCAGCCGCGGACCCCGTACGCTGAGGCGAACGCACCCGCCCCGCAGGAGATCGTGTGATGACCCCGAGCAGCTCGGTCAGACAGACCCTGGCCGCCAACCTCAGGCGTGAGCGGAACCGCCGCGGGCTGTCCCTCAGCGAACTGTCCCGGCTCTCCCGGATCGGCAAGGCGACGCTGTCGCAACTGGAGTCGGCCACCGGAAACCCGACGATCGAAACGGTGTTCAGCCTCTCCCGAGCTCTGGACCTGCCGATCTCCGACCTGCTCGAGACCGATCCCTCGGGCAGCGTCACCGTGGTCCGCGCCGCCGACACCGAGGTCCTGAGCGGCGAAGGCGTCGACCTGCGGCCGCTGCGCCGGATACAGACGGGGGGGCTGATCGTCGAGGTGTACGACCAGCAGGTACGAACCGACGGCCGGCAGGCCTCCCTCGGTCACGCGGGAACCGAGCACACCATCGTCCAGTCCGGACAACTCGACGTGGAGGTCGACGGACACCTCACCCGCCTCGGCCCCGGCGACTACATCGCCTTCGACGCCTCGATCCCCCACGGTTACGCCGCGCCGGAGGGCCCGGTGCGTTCGGTACTGCTGCTCCAGTACCGAACGCCCCGGCCCCGGCAGGATGACGACGAAAGCGCGGCCAACGCCCCGCACTGAACGGACGCGGGGGCGAGCGGCAGGCGCGTCTCCCCCGGATCGGGCGACCCTCATCCGGGCCGGGGCGGACTGAGGACTCCTGCCAAAGTGGTCCGCTCGACCTGGTCAAAGGTCGATGTCGTGCATGAGGCCGCGGGGTGCCGGGACGTGGTCAGCCGCGTAATCGCACGCGACAAACCCGGCGACGTCGGCGATCGTCCCCGGGATACTGGTCGCTCATGGATGAGGTCGAAGTCGTCGTCGCCCATTCCGAGCGCGCGACCCTGCGCGTCGGCGACGTGTTCCTGAAGGTGGACGCCGATCAGGCGCGTATCGACGTCGAGGTCGAGGTGATGTCCCTCGCGCCGGTCCCGACCCCGGAGGTCCTGTGGCGCAAGCCGCCCGTGCTCGCGCTCGCCGCGGTCCCGGGGACGACGCTCGGGCGCCTCGGCGGGCCGTCGACCGGGTCACCGGCGGCGTGGGCCGCGGCGGGCGCCGCAATCCGGAAGCTGCACGACGCGCCGCTGCCGCCCCGGCCCGGCGGGGCCGGGCGGAGCATCGTCGCGCTGGCGGCGGAACTCGACGCCGAGTGCGAGTTGCTCGTGACCAATGGCGTCCTGCCCGCCGACCTGGTCACCCGCAACCGCCAGGTCGCCGAGGCCGCGCTCCGGCCGTGGACTCCGGTGTTCACGCACGGCGACCTGCAGATCGCGCACGTCTTCGTCGACGGCGGCGAGGTCACCGGCATCATCGACTGGTCCGAGGCGGGCCAGGGTGATGCCCTGCACGACCTCGCCACCTTCACGCTCGGACACGAGGAGCACCTCGACGACGTCATCGCCGGCTATGGCACCGACGTCGACCTCGACGTGATCCACGCGTGGTGGTCGTTGCGAAGCCTGCTGGTGGTTCGCTGGCTGAGCGAGCACGGCTTCGACCCCTTTGCGCCGGGCTGTGAGGTCGACGTACTGAGATCCCGGATGTGAGGCTGTGCGGGCCCGACTGCTGTGAGTGCGTTCCGACGCATCGAGCAGGCCGTCCCCTGGGGCGATCGCCCGCCCTTGCTCTCAACAGTGCGGTGCGCAGTCGTCGCCGGCAAATGCGTCGACAGCGGTCAGGGCGATCGTGGATGCTACGCACGATGACCAGAATCGATGACATGCCCCCCGCTTGGGACGAACGCAGCCAGCTCACCACGTTCCTCGACTACGCTCGTGACACCGCCCGCATCAAGTGCGAGGGCGTCTCCGAGGAGAACGCCCGCAAGGCGCTCCTGCCGGGCTCACCGCTGATGACCTTGAATGGACTGATCAACCACCTCCGCTGGGTCGAGTACTACTGGTTCCAAGTGGTCTTCCTCGGCGAGGAGGACGACGGGCCCTGGACCGAAGAGGACCCCGACCGCGAGATGCGGATCGCCGTCGACTTCGCGCTCACGCAGTTGCTCGACGAGTACGCAGAACAAAGCGCCCGTTACCGCGAACTGGTCGCCGGGAACAGCCTGGACACCAAGGCCAAGCGTGCCGGCCGCGATGGCGTGCACGTCGACCTGCGCTGGATCCTCCTCCACCTCACCGAGGAGACCGCACGGCACAACGGCCACTTGGACATCCTGCGCGAGATGCTCGACGGTACGACCGGTGACTGAGGCCCGCTCACTCTCGTGACCGTCCGGCTGTCTGCTCCCTCGTCGCCCCGGCATGGGGGTGTACCAGCAGGCTCCACCTGAGTGCCGACATCCGTGGTCCGCCTGTCGTCGCCCCTCGACACGGGCGAACCACGGGCGGACGACACGCAGTTCGAGGCCGTACCGGCAAAGTTCCGTATCCCATGCATCGGACGGGGCCGCTGGCCCACAGGGACCGACGGTCCACCGCGGATCGCGCGGCAAACAGCAACAGCCCATGCCACCAGTACCTGCGGCATCCCGGTATCCGTCCAACGATCTGTGTCCGGTCGTCCCGACCGGCAGACAGGCGACAGGTCGGTTCGCTTCACCGGTCTTCGTCATGCCGACGTCGCGGGGATCTTCTCGCTGAGCCAATCGGCGAACGTCTGTGTGCCACGGGGGCCGGTGCCGGTCGGAAGCAGGCCGCCGCTGCTCATCCCGCCGGGGAAGTACAGCGGGAGGACCGGACGCCGGCGCGCGCCGCCCGCGGCGATGAGGCGCCGGGCCATGTCGACCAGCGACTCGGTCTGCGGCCCGGCGAGCTCGGGGGCCATTGCCTGCGGTGCCCGAGGGGCGATGTCGGCGAGGGCTTCGGCGACTTCCCGTACGGCGATGGGCTGGACCCGTCCCGTCGGCACCATCGCGACCGGCCCGGGCACGCTGTTCAGCATCTGTCCCGCGAACTCGTGGAACTGGGTGGTGCGCAGCACGGTCCAGGGCACCGCCCCGCCCCGGACGATCTCCTCCTGCCGCAACTTGCCAGCGTAGTAGGCATTTTTGACCCGATCGACCCCCACGATCGACAGGGCTACGAGGTGCCGCACCCCTGCACGCTCTGCCGCCTCCACGAGGTGCCGTCCCGCCGTGTCGAAGAAGCCCACCGACACCGACCTGCGCATGGTGATCACGTTGCTGACATCGATCACCGCTTCCGCTCCGGCCAGCGCCGCATCCAGCCCGGACCCGCTCAGCAGATCGACACCCGCACCACGCGCCAGCACCACGGGCGCATGTCCGCGGGCCTGAAGCACCTCCACCACGAGCCGTCCGGCCACCCCGGTACCGCCGGCAACTGCGATCTTCACAACCACTCCCGTCTCTCGGCCCTGTCCGGGAACATGACCGCGTGGTCAGGCCATTTGTGACACCCCTCCTTTTGAGCGGAGTCACACGGTCCCGGCTCAAGTGCCGTCGTACCACAAAGGTCTCAGGCCGGTGGTCGGAGTCCCCTGCGGTGCCGGGCGCCGGGGCGTGAGCCACCATGGCTCGAATGGGAACGCCGACCGTGCCAGGCCTTGAACTCGTTTGAGGGCCCTTCGACTTGGCGACGGACCCTCACACACCGGCTCCGCACCCGACGATCAACCTAGTGCCTCATGCGGTGACCTGGGCGATGAACGCGGCGAGGTTGGCGACGGTCCGCTCGATCTTCTCCTCCAGTGTGAGCGACTCGTGGAGCCGGGCGCCGACGCCCGCATCCTTCTTGCCCCGTACATACAGCGAACAGGCGAGGTCGCTGCATATGTAGGCGCCCACGGAGTTGCCCTGCTGCCCGGCCTTGCCCGCCTTCGCGGCGACCATCAGCGACACGCCTCCCGTGTGCGTGGTCATGCAGATCGAGCACATGCTGCGGCGCGTCCCGGACGTGACGGCCGGGCTGCGCAGCGTGAGCGCCACCGGCCGGCCGTCGAGTTCGATGGCGAGATAGGCCCGGTCGGGAGCCTGAGGGTCACGCCAGCCGAGAAAGTCCAGGTCGTCCCAGGGGCGCTCGGCCAGGTCACGGGGTACGGAGAGCCGCTTCGCCTCACCCTTGGAGCAGTTCACGAAGGCGGCTCGGATCTCTTGCTCGGTCAGCGGATTCATGAGCGGCAGGCTAATTTGCCTAAAGCTTTTAGGCAAATGCATAATGGCTGTCGCCAGAAGGGAGAGGTGTTATGGTTCGAGTAGGCCTGACCCCGGAGCGGCTGACCCGGGCGGGAGCGGAACTGGCCGACGAGGTCGGCTTCGACCAGGTGACCGTCTCGGCGCTCGCCCGGCGGTTCGACGTCAAGGTTGCGAGTCTGTACTCGCATGTGAAGAACTCCCAGGACCTCAAGACCAGGATCGCCCTGTTCGCCTTGGAGGAACTCGCCGACCGGGTGGCCTCCGCGCTGGCCGGACGGGCCGGCAGGGACGCCCTGGCCGCCTTCGCGGACGCGTACCGCGACTACGCCCGGGAGCATCCCGGCCGGTACGCCGCCGCACGTCTCAGGCTCGACCCCGAGACGGCGGCCGCCAGTGCCGGTCCCAGGCACGCCCAGATGACACGGGCGATCCTGCGCGGCTACGACCTGACGGAGCCGGACCAGACACACGCGGTCCGGATGCTGGGCAGCGTCTTCCACGGCTACGTCAGCCTGGAGATGGCCGGAGGTTTCGACCACACGGCCATCGACCCGAAGGAGTCCTGGGACTGGATGGTGGATTCCCTGGACGCACTGCTGCGGAACTGGACCACGTCCTGACCGGTGGCCCGCACCACCGAACACATTCGCCCGCTGCACGTCGGCGCAGCGGCGCCGTGCACACATCTTGATCAACAGGCTGAGGCTATGAACACCCAACACGACTGGATCACGACACCGGTCACCGAGAACATGCTGCGCGGTTTCCTCGACGTCGAAGCGACGGAAAACGGTCTGCTGCCCCATCGGCTGCCCGCTCGTGCTCGCCGGCAGATCCCCGACGACCAACTGGCCATGGCCGAGGCGCAGCCCTCGGGTGTGCGGCTGGTCTTCCGCACCCGGGCAACCACCGTCGAACTGGACACAGTGCCCACCAAGCGGCTGTACCGAGGTCTCCCGGCCCCGGCGGACGGCGTCTACGACCTACTGGTCGACGGCCGCCTCGCATCCCAGGCCACGGTGACCGGCGGCAACGTCCACCTGATCGACATGGCCACCCAGTCCTTCGAACTGCACGAGGGGCCCGCCGGCACCGCCCGGTTCACCGACCTCCCGGCATGTGACAAGGACGTCGAGATCTGGCTGCCGCACACGGAGATCACCGAGCTCGTCGCGCTGCGAACCGATGCCCCGGTCGAGCCTGCACCGGTCGGCGGCCGCAGGGTCTGGCTGCACCACGGCAGTTCCATCAGCCACGGCTCGAACGCCACGCACCCCACCGCCGTTTGGCCGGCCCTGGCCGCGGCCCGGGGCGGTGTGGAGCTGATCAACATGGGGTTCGGCGGCAGTGCACTGCTCGACCCCTTCACCGCCCGCGCGATGCGTGACACCCCGGCGGACCTGATCAGCCTCAAGATCGGCATCAATGTCGTCAACACCGACGCCATGCGTCTGCGCGCCTTCACCCCCGCAGTCCACGGCTTTCTCGACACCATCCGCGAGGGGCATCCCACCACGCCAGTGCTGGTCGTCTCCCCCATTCTGTGCCCGGTCCAGGAGGACACCCCCGGACCCCTCGCGCCCGAATTCGAGGGCGGGACCCTGCGGTTCAAGGCCACGGGCGACCCGGCCGAACGCGCCGCCGGGCGCCTGACGCTGAACGTCATTCGCGATGCACTCGCCCGGATCGTCGAGCAGCGGGCGGTCGACGACCCCCACCTGCACCACCTCGACGGCCGCCGCCTCTACGGCGAGACGGACTACGCCGAACTCCCCTTGCCCGACGAGGTCCACCCCGATTCGGCGGGACACCGACGCATCGCCGAGAACTTCGCGCGGCTCGCATTCGGCGAGGGCGGCCCCTTCTCCTCCGAGGCCGGCTGACGCAACGGACCGCCGCACGGCGATCCGCACCTTTTCGACGTCGTGGGCGAGACGCCGGAGCGGTGCTTCCAGGTGGGTGCCGACAGCATGGGCAGCACGGCGAGGGCCCGCGGTCGCGGGCCCTCGCCGATGCGTCAGGCGGACATGTGCTGCTTGCCGCCGTGTCCGTGCGATGTGTGGTGACCTCGGTGGTGGGGACGCAGGCCGGAGAGATCGCGGCGTACCACCGAGTTGCGGTCGGCGACGCTCGCGCCGAGGGCGAACTGCGGCCAGTAGCCGAGGATCTCCATGCGGCTGCGCTCGCTCCATCGACGGGCCAGTTCGCTGCGGCTCTTGTAGAAGTTGAGCGCGTAGCCGCCCGTGTACAGACGCAGTAGGGAGAACCCACCCGGGTACTCCTTGGCGGCGGCGACCTCCTGTTGGGTGACACGCGGCGCCAGCGGGCTGATCGTGCGCTTGTTGCGGTGCGTGTGGCCCGCGTGGTGCAGGAACAGGCCCGGCATGCGGGCGTAGTCGCCGAGGATCGTGGCTGCCTGCGTGGCGTCCAGCGAGTTGCCGGCCGTGATGGGGAACGCCGAGTCCTGGACGACGAGCGGGTGGTGGCCGAAGACGATCGTCGGCCGGTCCTGGTCGCGGTGCAGCTGGTCGCGGAACCAGGCCATCTGATCGGGTGAAAGGGCCCCGGCGTCACCGCCGTTGCCCGGCTTGTCGTAGGTGTCGATTCCGATGACCCGCAGTCCGTTCAGGGTCCGGGTGAAGTAGGTGCGGTCCTGCTGGGCGGGGAAGAACCGGTCCGCGAAGCAGTCGTTGCCCTGCCACTGCCCGGCACGGCAGTGCGCGTACGGATCGCCTAGGTGCGCCCGGTCGTGGTTGCCGCGCGTGACGAAGTAGTCGTCCCGGTAGGCGCCGAACCTGCCCAGCAGCTTGTGGGCCTGGCTGAGGTCGAGGGGCACGGCTTCGGCGGAGATGTCGCCCGCGGCGAGCAGGTAGTCGGCACCGAGCGCTGTCACGTCCTGCACCAGGGACTCCAGCATGACCTCCGGGTACGGCGGCAGGCCCGGTTCCTGCTGGATGCCGATGTACTGCGGCTGGCCGCCGACGAGTCCGGCCTGGGTCTCACCCATGTGGAGGTCGTTGCAGAGCGCGATGGAGAACAGATAGCGACCGGGCGGAGGTTGGGGCGTGGTGAAGCTGTAGGGGCCCGTGCCGTCGAGGCCGTAGTCCGAGGTTCCGACGGCGTTGCCCTTGATCAGGGTGAAGGCCGTCGGAGGGACCGGCTTGCCGTGCGAGGTGGCCTGGTAGTAGTAGGTCCGGCCCGGCTCCAGGCCGGTCAACTCGACGTAGTGGTACGGCGTGTGGGAGGACAGGCCGGTCGCGACCCGGTTGAGGCGGCCGGGGTGGGTACCCCAGCGCACCTCTCCGTCGGCGGGCGCCGGCACCATGCGGCCCAGTCCGTCGTCGCTGCCGGTGTAGCCCGTGTACCAGGTGATGACGGCTCGGTCCTCGGTGAGCGTGACCAGCTCGAGGTTGGCGGGTGAGATGTCGTCCCCGCCGGTCGCGGCCGAGGAGACGCCGTCGAACGCGGTCGCAACGAAGGGCGCCGCCGCGGCCACCGCGGACCAGCTCAGAAGATCTCTTCGGGTGAAATCACATCCAGGCATGCCGCCTTGAATAATCGCTGCCGTTGAACACGGCATGTACGAGTCGCCACGTCCGTCATTACTTTGCGACTCGGGGCCCGACACCGGGGCAGCGGGCTCCTCGACGAGGCATGCCGCAAAGGCGTGTGTCGGGTACGCCCCTCACTCCCCCGGCCCGGCCCGCTGAAGTCCGCGAACCACCTCGGATGTTCGCCTGGTTCACACCGAGCAAGGGCATTGAACGTGCCCTCCCCGCGGCACGCCGTCCGAGCGATCAGGGCCTCGCCGTCTCAGGGACGGCGCTCCGGTACGTTGTCGTGCACGCGCTTGGGGTCGGTGACCGCGACCGGCTCGAGGATCTCCTCGATACGCGCCATCAGATCGGC
>NZ_LMWH01000252.1 GCF_001507435.1 Streptomyces sp. NRRL F-5122 | reverse complement strand
TACATCGCCAAGGGTGCGGGTGCGGGTCTGTCGAAGATCGGGGACATCAGCAAGGCGCTGAAGGGCGTCGGCAACATCGAGATCCCCAAACTCCCCGACAATGCGGTCACGCTGCCCGAGGGTGCGTTGAAGCTGCCGGACGGCACCGTGCACCTGCCCGAGGGTTCGGTGATCCCGGAGGGTGCGGTCAAGCTGCCGGACGGCAACTTCCAGCTGCCGCACGATGGGCCGGTGCTGCCGGAGGGCAGCATGAAGCTGCCGACCGAGCACGGCGCGCCGGCGCAGTACATGGACCCGCACGGCAACATCCTCGACGAGCACGGCGATGTGCTGCAGAAGGCCGAGGACGGTCCGGGCGACATCGTGGACCAGCCCGACCTCGGCGACCCGCACGCCGGTTCGGACGTCCCGCACACACCGTCCCCGGTGAAGG
Source organism: Streptomyces sp. NRRL F-5122 (assembly GCF_001507435.1). GTDB lineage: Bacteria > Actinomycetota > Actinomycetes > Streptomycetales > Streptomycetaceae > Streptomyces > Streptomyces lannensis. The sequence goes on along the minus strand of NZ_LMWH01000252.1, from coordinate 55,222 downwards.
AACCGGCGCTGGTCGGCGCGGGCACCCATGCCGCGGAACAGGCCGGGCAGCACATCCGCCTGGGCGACAGCGCGGGTCATGACCTCGGCGACGTGGGCCGCACCGGCGACGACGCCGCCGTCCACGCCGGCAACGACATGCCCGCCGTCCACGCCGGCGGCGAGAACATCCCGACCGTGCACACAGGGGACCACCTTCCCGGCGGACACGCACCCGACAACATGCCGACCAACAGCCTCGACACCCACGCCCCCGGACACACCCCGGACAACGCGCTACCCACCAGGGCGGACGACCACCTGCCGGGCGGGCACGGCCACGAACCCGGCACCGGACACGACCTGCCGAGCGGCGGCACCGACACCCTGTCGGGTCATGGCCATGGCGTGCCGCCCGGCCGGGGGCCCTTGGACGATCTCGGTCACGCGGCCGACGACATCGGTGGTGCCGGAGAGCACACACCCGGCGGGCACAATCCGGGTGACGAAGCTCCTGTTGCCCATGACGGTCCCGAGGACCCCGCGCACATGTCTCCCGAGCGCAAGCTCGAGATCATGCAGGAGCAGGTGGCGCGGGCAAACCACGACCCGGACTACTTCAAAGAGTTCTACAAATCCAACGGCAATCGTAAGAGCGTCGAGATTCCCGACCACACGGGCCTTGTCCCTCCTCAACTCGTCAAGGACATGAACACTGGCGAGTGGATTTCGGCCAAGGACGCCCCGGAGCCTCTGAAGCCCGATTACCTCGAGGATCCCGTGGTGCGCGGTCGGGAGCACATCACTCCCGAGGGGCTCAAGACCCTTGACGATGCAGCGGCTCATCGGCACCAGGCGGTCAACTACGACCAGGCGGCCGGTCGGCACAAGGCGGAAGCCGTACAGGCACATCACGACGCGCCCAATTCGGAAACAGAGCTCACGCGGACGGAGCGGACCTACGAGTACAAGGCGGCGCACCGTGACATGCGGGACAGTGCCGAAGCCTACGGCGAATCCATAGCCGAACACCACGTCATACCCGAGCACTATCCACATGCCACCCGGGAACCGCTGGACGGTCCCTTGAACGGCAATGACCAGTTCGACCAGGTCTGGCGACGTGATGACGGCGGCTACGTGGTCGTCGAGGCCAAGAGCAGCGTGGACACGGAGCTGGGGGCTCGCAATCTGCCCAATGGTGAGCGGGTGTCCCAGGGGACGAGGAAGTACTTCGACGATATTCTCCGCGAAATGCGGGGAAGGGCCCGACAGAACCCGAGGGAATTGGATCTGGCGGATGAACTCGAACGCGCCCTGAAGGACAACAAGTTGGACTATATCGTCGTCAAGGGCAATCGTAACGTCGGCGAGTATGCCGGGTACACTATGTCGAAGTTCGACATCGGGTGATCGGGAGAGCGCAGTGAGTGTACGAGTGGCACGGCATGGAGCTCCGGGCCCCGATGACGAGGCCTACGCCAAGTCGCTCGGTGAAAGCACGGCGAAGTCGATCCAATGGCTGGAAGAATCGCCCCGCATGTTCAACTCGACGCTGGGCAAGGCGATCCTGCACATGGACGCGCGCTGTGCCGTCGATCCGCGGGCGGGGCAACTGGAGACATGGGAAGCCGTGGTCACCGCGATGCAGGTGGGCTCGGCGATGTTCGCTGCGGCGGTGACGACCGAGGAATCGGTGCAATGCCGTATCAACCGGGAGATGCGGACCATTCCCGCGACGGGTCCGCAGGATTACTCGGATGCGGGCAACTGGCTCACGGCTTTCTGGCTCGCGGTCGTCTGCCGTGAACAGAACCGCATGGCTCAGCTCTGCGAGGTCCCGATCGAGCTTTTGCGGGCTTCCGGTGCCGAGGTGGACGAATACGTCTACCACTGGGTGGATGCCCTGCAGACTTACTGGCTCAGGCGTCCAGGACTGGTCGAGAAGCTGGTGGCCGCCATCGAGGGGTCCTATCCGGAAGCCGCGACGATCACCCCGCCCGACCTGCTGCAGAACATTCTCTACCAGCCGATCAACCTCTTCCATCGCTTCGTACGCAAGGACGAGCAGGGTTTCAACCAGGCCCTGGTGGAGGCCCTTGAGCTGCACAAACAGTACTGGACCGCGGACGAGGACCGTGCGCAACGGGTCGACGGACTGGTGGCCCTCGGCCTCCTGGCGGTCGTCTGTCTCGCGCATGACGGCGGGATCCCGATCGAGGTCGAGTCCGACTACCTTCCCAAGCACCTCGTCCAGCGCAGCTGGCTGGGTGAGTTCGAGACCTGATCCGCAGGGGAGCCCACGGGAAAACCACTCGTCGGAGGCCCCCCGGATTGTCAATCCCTGTTGCTGGCACCCCTGTTCGCCCGACCTGCCGTCACCCGCTTGATGCCGACCAGCACCCGGTACCGTTCCCGCGCCGCGAACTCCGCCGGCTCCCAGACCGCCGGTCGGCCCACCTCCGCGCACAGGTGCAGCACCCGCCCCCTCTCCACCCGGACCCCGACGTGCGCGCCGTAGGCGTCGTCGGTGGAGTTGAAGAGCATCAGGTCGAGAGGCCGGGCCGCGGACACACGGACCGTGGCCCGTGCGTCCGTCCACAGGCCGCTCGAGCGCAGGACGGGTGGGACCAGTCCGAAGTGGCGCAGCACTTCGTACGCGAACAGCTGGCAGTTCGCGCCGGCCGCCAGGTCCGGGCGCGCTGCCACTGCCGGTGATCCCGGGTAGCGGGACCCCACATAGGGGACGCTCCAGAAGGCGGACGGCAGGCCGCGCAGCACCGGTTCCATGGCCCCAGCATGCAGGAGTCCGGGGCCGTGAGGACCGTGTCGTCGTCACTGTCGGTCCTCTTCGGTAGCGTCGGATCATGACCCAGGAGTCGAGTCGGGCGGGGCAGGCAGGTGCCGGGGAGCGGCACCTCGCCGTGCTGGAGGGTGTGCTCGAGCGGATCACGTACGCCAACGAGGAGAACGGATACACGGTCGCCCGCGTCGACACCGGCCGCGGCGCCGGTGATCTGCTCACCGTCGTCGGAGCGCTCCTCGGCGCCCAGGTGGGCGAGTCGCTGCGGATGGAGGGGCGCTGGGGCTCCCATCCGCAGTACGGCAAGCAGTTCACCGTCGAGAACTACACGACCGTCCTCCCGGCCACCGTCCAGGGCATTCGCCGCTATCTCGGCTCCGGCCTGGTCAAGGGCATCGGACCCGTCTTCGCCGACCGGATCACCCAGCACTTCGGGCTCGACACCCTCCAGATCATCGAGGAGGAGCCCAAGCGGCTCATCGAGGTGCCCGGGCTCGGCCCGAAGCGGACCAAGAAGATCGCCGACGCCTGGGAGGAGCAGAAGGCGATCAAGGAGGTCATGCTCTTCCTGCAGAGCGTCGAGGTCTCCACGTCCATCGCCGTACGCATCTACAAGAAGTACAGCGACGCCTCCATCTCCGTCGTCAAGAACCAGCCGTACCGCCTCGCCTCGGACGTCTGGGGCATCGGTTTCCTCACCGCCGACCGGATCGCCCAGTCCGTCGGGATCCCGCACGACAGCCCGGAGCGAGTCAAGGCCGGTCTGCAGTACGCCCTGTCCCAGTCGACCGACCAGGGCCACTGCTATCTCCCGGAGGAGCGGCTGATCGCGGACGCGGTCAAGCTCCTCCAGGTCGACACCGGGCTGGTCATCGAGTGCCTGGCCGAGCTGGCGGCGCCCCCCGAGGACGACTCCGACCCCGGCGTCGTGAGGGAGAGGGTGCCCGGGCCGGACGGCGGGGACCCGGTCACCGCCGTCTACCTCGTCCCCTTCCACCGCGCCGAGCTGTCCCTCTCCGCCCAGCTGCTGCGCCTGCTGCGCACGGGCGAGGACCGGATGCCCGCGTTCGGGGACGTGGCGTGGGACAAGGCGCTGGGTTGGCTCAAGGGGCGCACGGGAGCCGAGTTGGCGCCCGAGCAGGAGGAGGCCGTGCGGCTCGCGCTGACCAAGAAGGTCGCCGTCCTGACCGGAGGGCCCGGCTGCGGCAAGTCCTTCACGGTGCGCTCCATCGTCGAGCTCGCCCGGGCCAAGCGGGCCAAGGTCGTCCTGGCCGCGCCCACCGGCCGCGCGGCCAAACGCCTGTCCGAGCTGACCGGGGCCGAGGCCTCCACCGTGCATCGCCTGCTGGAGCTGAAGCCGGGCGGCGACGCGGCATACGACCGGGACCGCCCGCTCGACGCGGACCTGGTCGTCGTCGACGAGGCGTCCATGCTCGACCTGCTGCTCGCCAACAAACTGGTGAAGGCCGTGCCGCCCGGCGCCCACCTGCTCTTCGTCGGTGACGTCGACCAACTGCCCAGCGTCGGCGCCGGGGAGGTCCTCAGGGATCTGCTCACCGACGGAAGTCCCGTTCCCGCCGTCCGCCTCACCCGCGTCTTCCGCCAGGCCCAACAGTCGGGCGTCGTCACCAACGCGCACCGCATCAACTCCGGGCAGCATCCGCTCACCGACGGCCTGAAGGACTTCTTCCTCTTCGTCGAGGACGACACCGAGGAGGCCGGCCGTCTCACCGTGGACGTGGCGGCGCGGCGGATCCCGGCCCGGTTCGGTCTCGACCCGCGCCGCGACGTGCAGGTGCTCGCGCCCATGCACCGCGGACCCGCAGGCGCCGGCACGCTGAACGGGCTGCTCCAGCAGGCGGTCACCCCCGCCCGTCCGGATCTGCCCGAGAAGCGGTTCGGCGGCCGGGTCTTCCGTGTCGGCGACAAGGTCACCCAGATTCGCAACAATTACGAGAAGGGGAAGAACGGTGTCTTCAACGGCACTGTGGGCGTGGTCACCTCGCTCGACCCGGTCGATCAGCGCCTCACGGTGCTGACGGACGAGGACGAGGAGGTGGCGTACGAGTTCGACGAGCTGGACGAGCTGGCGCATGCCTACGCGGTGACCATCCACCGCTCGCAGGGCAGCGAGTATCCGGCGGTGGTGATCCCGGTCACCACCGGGGCGTGGATGATGCTCCAGCGCAACCTCCTCTACACGGCCGTCACCAGGGCGAAGAAGCTGGTCGTGCTCGTCGGTTCCCGCAAGGCGATCGGGCAGGCGGTCCGCACGGTCTCGGCGGGCCGGCGCTGCACGGCCCTGGATTTCAGGCTGTCGCCGAGGCCCGTCGAGGGCTGAGCCCCGGCCCGGTTCGCATCCGCACCCTTCATTGGAAAAAATGATCGATCAAACGAGTCGCAAAGGTCACAGAGCACTTCCGGAACCGGTCGACGGGGGGCAGGATGAGCAGGTTGACGGCACTCAGTGCCGCCGATGCGCCCAAAGGTCGACCCCGAGTGCACTCTCCTGCGCCAAATGGGGGATGGTAGAGACAGTCAGGGCACCTCGAAGATGAGGCACTACGTCGGTGAGGGAAGACGTGAGCGACAACTCTGTAGTACTGCGGTACGACGGCGACGAGTACACCTACCCGGTGGTCGACAGCACCGTCGGTGACATGGGCTTCGACATCGGGAAGCTCCGCGCCCAGACCGGTCTGGTCACCCTGGACAGCGGTTACGGCAACACCGCCGCATATAAATCCGCCATCACCTACCTCGACGGCGAGCAGGGCATCCTCCGGTATCGCGGCTACCCGATCGAGCAGCTGGCCGAGCGTTCCACCTTCCTGGAGGTCGCCTACCTGCTGATCAACGGTGAGCTGCCGACCGTCGACGAGCTCTCCGCCTTCAAGAACGAGGTCACGCAGCACACCCTGCTGCACGAGGACGTCAAGAACTTCTACACGGGCTTCCCGCGCGACGCGCACCCGATGGCGATGCTCTCCTCGGTGGTCTCCGCGTTGTCCACCTTCTACCAGGACAGCCACAACCCCTTCGACGAGAAGCAGCGGAACCTCTCCACCATCCGCCTGCTCGCCAAGCTTCCGACGATCGCCGCGTACGCCTACAAGAAGTCGATCGGTCACCCCTTCGTCTATCCGCGCAACGACCTCGGGTACGTCGAGAACTTCCTGCGTATGACGTTCTCCGTCCCGGCGCAGGACTACGAGCTGGACCCGGTCGTCGTCTCCGCGCTGGACAAGCTGCTGATCCTGCACGCGGACCACGAGCAGAACTGCTCGACCTCGACCGTGCGTCTGGTGGGTTCGTCGCAGGCCAACATGTTCGCCTCGATCTCGGCCGGCATCAACGCGCTGTGGGGCCCGCTGCACGGTGGCGCCAACCAGTCCGTCCTGGAGATGCTCGAGGGCATCCGCGACTCCGGCAACGACGTCGACACCTTCATCCGCAAGGTGAAGAACAAGGAGGACGGCGTCCGCCTGATGGGCTTCGGCCACCGGGTCTACAAGAACTTCGACCCGCGCGCCAAGATCATCAAGGCCGCCGCGCACGATGTGCTCTCCGCGCTGGGCAAGTCGGACGAGCTGCTCGACATCGCCCTGAAGCTCGAGGAGCACGCGCTGTCCGACAGCTACTTCGTCGAGCGCAAGCTCTACCCGAACGTGGACTTCTACACCGGACTGATCTACCGCGCGATGGGCTTCCCGACCGAGATGTTCACGGTCCTGTTCGCCCTCGGTCGGCTGCCGGGCTGGATCGCCCAGTGGCACGAGATGATCAAGGAGCCGGGTTCCCGCATCGGCCGCCCGCGCCAGATCTACACCGGCGTGGTCGAGCGCGACTTCGTTCCGGTCGAGGGGCGCTGAGCAGGATTATGTACGCAGGGCGTACGTCGTCGTGGAGCGACGTACGCCAGGTGCGGTGACGCACACTCGTCTCAAGCCGTATGAAAAGTCTTGTGAAAAGCGGAAGGCGCCCCACAGCCGGTCCCCCCACGGGCCGACGTGCAGGGCGCCTTCCCATGTCCCGGTGCGGATTCCCCCCACGGGATCCGGCCGGGCGTTTGCGGGACAGCGCCTGAATCGCTGTGAGCAAAACGAGCACAACTCGGCATAACACTGCGGTGCGGTCTGCCGGGACGCGTACGGACGGGAGGGCCGCTCAAAGCTCCCCGGTGTACGTGTCCCGGCAACGCAGTTTCCTGGGAACGTCCCCCAAGACATCCCCGGATGTCAGTCACGCCCCCCAAGACGCTTCTGACACCGCCAACTTAGACTCACGAACCCTTCCGCTGGTTACGTTCACATCATTGTGATCTGTGTCTCTTGCATATGTCCTGAAGATACGCAAGAGCCCCGATACGTCGACCGAGGCCCCCAGCGTAAGGATGATGCGCGAGCCTTGTGAAGAGCTTATGTGAGGCTCGCGTCGGACTCTAGAGGGACTCTCACCCTCTCGTCATGAGAATGCCCGTAGCCGAAGGCTGTTGGTGACCACGAAGACCGACGAGAAGGCCATCGCCGCACCCGCGATCATCGGGTTCAGGAGCCCGGCGGCGGCCAGGGGCAGCGCGGCCACGTTGTACCCGAAGGCCCAGACCAGATTCCCCTTGATCGTCGAGAGCGTGCGCCGTGAGAGCCGGATCGCGTCCGCGGCCACCCGCAGATCCCCGCGCACCAGCGTCAGATCGCTCGCCTCGATCGCCGCGTCCGTCCCGGTCCCCATGGCCAGTCCCAGATCCGCGGTGGCCAGTGCGGCCGCGTCGTTGACGCCGTCACCGACCATGGCGACGGTCCGTCCCTCGCTCTGGAGCCGCCTGACGACGGCGACCTTCTCCTCCGGCAGCACCTCGGCGATCACGTCGCCCGCGGCGATGCCCACGGCACCCGCCACGGCCTCGGCGACCGCCCGGTTGTCCCCGGTCAGCAGGACGGGCCTGAGGCCCAGGGCCCGGAGCTCCCGTACGGCCTCGGCGCTGGTCTCCTTGATCGCGTCGGCGACGGTGAGGACGCCGAGTGCCACGCCGTCGCGCGCGACCACCACAGCCGTGCGTCCCTCGGCCTCGGCCTCCGCCTTCGTCCGGGCCAGCGCGTCCGGAAGGGCGTCCGGGAAGCGGCCCACGGTGACCTCGTGCCCCTCCACACGCCCGCGCACGCCGAGACCCGGTACGTTCTCGAACCGGTCAGGGGCGGGAAGCCCGCCGAGGCGCTCCTGAGCGCCTGCCGCGATCGCCCTGGCGACCGGGTGCTCGGAGGCGTGCTCGAGGGCTCCGGCGAGCCGCAGGGCGTCCTTCTCGTCCTCCTCCTCGGCGGTGTGCACCCCCTGGAGGGCCATCCGGCCCGTGGTGACCGTTCCGGTCTTGTCCAGGACCACCGTGTCGACCCGGCGCGTGGACTCCAGCACCTCCGGGCCCTTGATGAGGATGCCGAGCTGGGCACCGCGGCCTGTGCCGACCATCAGGGCGGTCGGGGTGGCGAGCCCCAGCGCGCACGGGCAGGCGATGATCAGCACCGCTACGGCCGCGGTGAAGGCGGCGACGGTGTCGCCGGTGACGCCGAGCCACACCCCGAACGTGCCGAGGGCGATCAGCAGGACGACGGGCACGAAGATCCCGGAGATGCGGTCGGCCAGGCGCTGCACCTCCGCCTTGCCGTTCTGCGCCTCCTCCACGAGCCGCGCCATCCGTGCGAGCCGGGTGTCCGCGCCGACCCGGGCGGCCTCGACCACCAGGCGGCCCCCGGCGTTGACGGTCGCGCCGGTCACGCGGTCGCCGACGGTCACATCGACCGGCACCGACTCTCCGGTGAGCATGGAGGCGTCGACCGCCGAGGCGCCCTCGACGACCGTCCCGTCCGTGGCGATCTTCTCGCCGGGCCGTACGACGAACCGGTCGCCGACGGCCAGCAGGGCCACCGGAACGCGTACCTCACGGCCGTCCCGCAGGACCGCGACGTCCTTCGCGCCCAGTTCGAGCAGCGCCTTCAGGGCCGCGCCGGCGCGCCGCTTGGAGCGGGCCTCCAGATGGCGGCCGAGCAGGATGAACGCGACGACACCGGCGGCCACTTCGAGATAGAGGGCCGAGGACCCGTCCGTGCGGGAGACGGTGAGGTCGAAGCCGTGGCGCATGCCGGGCATGCCCGCGTCCCCCCAGAACAGCGCCCAGAGCGACCAGCCGAACGCCGCGAGCGTGCCGACCGACACCAGGGTGTCCATCGTGGCCGCGCCGTGCCGGGCGTTGGTGAACGCCGCCTTGTGGAAGGGCAGTCCGCCCCATACGACGACGGGCGCGGCCAGCGTCAGTGAGAGCCACTGCCAGTTGTCGAACTGCAGGGCGGGGACCATCGAGAGCAGTACGACGGGCAGGGCGAGCAGCGCCGAGACGGTCAGTCGCTGACGGAGGGCGGCCGATTCGGGGTCTTCCCCGGCGGCCTCGGGGGCCGCGGGCTGCTCCGGCTGTGGCGGCGGGGGTTCCTCCGCCGTGTAGCCGGTCTTCACCACCGTGGCGATCAGGTCGGCGACCTGGATCCCGGCGGGATAGGAGATCTTCGCCTTCTCCGTCGCGAAGTTCACCGTGGCGGTGACGCCGTCGATGCGGTTGAGCTTCTTCTCGACACGGGCCGCGCAGGAGGCGCAGGTCATGCCGCCGATCGCGAGTTCCACCTCGGAGGGCGTGGCCGCGTCTATCGCGGCCGGTGCTGCGGTGCTGGTCATGTCCGGACTCCAGACAACGGACCGGGCCGTGCGGAGCCAGTATCAGCTGGTCGGTACGACCCGGCGCGGGGAGCAGATGCTGGTTCAGGCCTTGCCGACGAGCTCGAAGCCGGCCTCGTCGACCGCTGCCTGCACGGCTTCGTCGGCGAGGGGTGCGGCGGAGACGACCGTGACCTCGCCGGTGGACGCGACGGCGGTGACGGAGCTGACGCCGGCGATGGCGGAGATCTCGCCGGAGACGGAGCCCTCGCAGTGCCCACAGCTCATCCCGCTCACCTTGTAGACGGTCGTCACGGAACCCGGAGTCTCGGTCTGTGTGGTCATCTCTCCAACTCCTCGGGGAGGCTCGTGTGGCTTACGAGAACCAGACTATACCCCTAGGGGGTATTCATCCAAGGGATTGCGGGGTGAGTCCGCGAGCCGCGCCGGTTCCTCGGCGGCGGCCGTCGGCGGAAACCGCCGGCGAGGGCTTCCGGGTGGACTCGCCGCTGGGGGCTTCGGGGGCGATTGGCGCTGGGGCTCCGGTGGGGCTCGCGGGGGTCGTCGGTGGGGCTTCAGGGGGAGTGGCCGGTGGAGCCGTCGCCGCTGTCGTCCTCGTCGTCGTGCAGCATCGGCTCGAGATACCGGTGCATCGCCGTCTTCAGCTCGGTGATGTAGGCCTCGCGTGCCGCGCCGTCGTGGGACATGATCAGGTCGAGCCCGGCCTTGAAGAGGGCGAGCAGCATGTTCGCGGTGCGGGAGCGCTCGTCGGGCGGGGTGTCCGGCAGGAAGCCCGCGATCATCCCCTCGATGCGGGTGAGGGACGCCTCATGCAGGGTGTTGTGCTCCTGTGCGATCGGCCCGGGGACGTCGGGGCCGTGCAGCAGGACGCCGAAGGCCGGGTTCTCGACGTTGAACGCGATCAGCGGGTCGAGCGCGGCGTCCAGCAGTTGGTCCAGGGGGAGTCCGAGGTTCTCCTCGGTCAGCGCGCGGTCCTGCGACTCCTGCCACTGCTGGAGCAACTGGTCGCCGAGGCCGATGGCGATCGCTTCCTTGTTCGGGAAGAACTGGTACAGCGTCCCCGGGGAGACGCCGGCCTCGCGGGCGATGGCGTTCGTGCTCGCGGCGGTGTAGCCGGTACGGCAGAAGACCTCGGCGGCGGCCTGCAGCAGCTGCGCGATACGGCGCTCGCCCCGGGCCTGGCGGCGGCGCGGCCGGGCCTCCTGCTCCTGCCCGGCCGACTCCGCGCCCGGTCCGGTGGCAGGCCCCTCGGTCTTCTGACTCCTGGGCACGCGTTGTCCCCACCTCTCGGAACGCGATTGACAAACGCGAGAGGTCGCTCGCATTCTTGAGAAACGCGAGCGCTCACTCGTGTTTGCCAGTCTATGGCAATCGACGACCCATGCTGCCTGCACGGATGCACGGATGCACGGCATGCGGGGTCACGGTGAAGGGGACACCGCATCATGGCCGAAGTCAACCGCAGGGGCGGCCGGGAGACCGGTGGCGGAGGGGGTGCGCCGGAGCCGGCAAAAAGGGCCGGGCACACGGGTGAGGGCGGGGCGGGGCCCGGTGGCTGGACACGGTTCGTGACGGCGCGGCCCCGGCTGTCGTTGCTCGTCGCGCTGCTCCTCACCGCACTCGCGGTGGTCGCCGGCAGCGGGGTCGCGGACCGGCTGGGCAGCGGCGGCTGGCAGGATCCGGCCGCACAGTCCACCTACGCGACCGACGCGCTGGAGCGGGAGTTCCCCGCCTCGCAGCCCAATCTGCTGCTCCTCGTCGACTCGGGTCACAGGTCCGCGGACGATCCGGCGGTGGCCGCGGAGGCCCGGCGTCTGACCGCGCGGCTTGCCTCCGAACACGGCGTCACAGGGGTCGACTCGTACTGGCAGTCGGGAGCACCGGCACTGCGCGCCGAGGACGGCCGCGAAGCGCTGATAGCCGCGCACATCACGGGCGACGAGAAGGCCGCGAGCGACACCCTCGACCGCATCGCGCCCCACTACCGGGGCGCACGCGGGCCGGTCACGGTCAAGGTCGGCGGCCCGGTCGCCGTGCGCTCCGAGATGCAGACGATCATCCAGGAGGATCTGACCCGGGCCGAGATGATCGCCCTGCCCATCACGCTGGTGCTGCTGGTGATGGTGTTCGGCAGCGCGGTCGCGGCCATGCTGCCGCTGGGGCTCGGCATCGTCGCCATTCTGGGCACCAACGCGGTACTGCGCGGTCTCACCGAGGTCACCGACGTCTCCGTCTTCGCCCTGAACCTCACCACGGCCCTCGGGCTGGGCCTCGCCATCGACTACGCGCTCTTCATCGTGCGCAGGTTCCGCGAGGAACTGTCCACCGGAGCCGACCCGTTGGGCGCGGTGGCCACCACCCTGCGCACCGCGGGACGCACCGTCCTGTTCTCCGCGCTGACCGTCGCGGTGTCCCTGGCCGCGATGCTCGTCTTCCCGCAGTACTTCCTGCGCTCGTTCGCCTACGCCGGCATCGCGGTGGTGCTGCTGGCCGCCGCGGCGGCGCTGATCCTGCTCCCCGCGGCACTGATGGTGCTGGGCCACCGGGTGAACGCGCTCGACCTGCGGCGGCTGTTCAGGCGCGGGACTCCGCGGGCGACCGCGCAGGGGCGCGGCTGGAGCCGGATGGCGACCCTTGTGATGCGGCGTGCCCCACTGTTCGCCGTTGCCACCACCGTCGGCCTGGTGGTCCTCGGACTGCCGTTCATGGGAGTGAAGTTCGGCACCGCGGACGACCGCCAGCTGCCCTCGGGTGCCGAGTCCCATGTGGTGCAGCAGCACATACGGGACGGGTTCCCGGGCAGTCCCGGCGGAGGCCTGGAGGTGCTGGCCGAGGGCCGGGCCACCCCCGCCCAGTACGACGCCTACAAGGACCGGATCACGGCCCTGCCCGGGGTGCTGCGGGTGGACGGCCCGTTGGTGAAGGGCGAGAAGGCGTACTTCACGGTGCAGCCCAGAGGCGAGGCGGTGGACGCCGGAGCCCAGCGGCTGGTGGGCGAGCTGAGGGCGACGTCCGCCCCCTTCGACACCTCGGTGACAGGCACGGCCGCGATCCTGGTGGACTCCAAGCACGCGATCGCCGAGCGGCTGCCCTGGGCTGCGGGCATCATCGCGGTGGTCACCCTGATCCTGGTCTTCCTGCTGACCGGCAGCGTGCTGATCCCCGTCCAGGCCGTACTGCTCAACGCGCTGAGCCTGACGGCGATGTTCGGCGCGGTGGTCTGGGTCTTCCAGGACGGGCATCTGTCGGGTCTGCTGGGATTCACCAGCCCGGGGTCGATCGAGACGACCCTTCCGGTGCTGATGTTCTGTGTGGCCTTCGGTCTCTCCATGGACTACGGCGTGTTCCTGCTGTCCCGTATCAAGGAGGAGTACGACCGCACCGGGGACCATCGCGAGGCGGTGCGCTTCGGACTGCAGCGCACCGGCGGGCTGATCACGGCGGCTGCGGTCATCCTGGCGGTGGTGATGGTCGCGATCGGTACCTCCCGGGTGACGAACACCAAGATGCTCGGACTCGGTATCGCGCTTGCCGTGCTGATGGACGCGATGGTCGTACGCAGTCTGCTGGTGCCGGCGGTGATGCGGCTGACCGGCCGTGCCACCTGGTGGGCCCCGGCCCCGCTGCGTCGCTTCCACCGACGGTTCGGACTGCGTGAGGAGGAGCCGGTGGCGGCCGTCGAGGAGAAGGCGGCGGACCGGGACCGGGACGCCGCCGGGGTGCACGGCTAGCGTTCCGCCACAGGAACGATCTCCGGGGCTGGGGATCGAGGACACGGGCGGAGGGTGCGGGCTCATGCGTGCGGTGGTCTTCGAGCGGTACGGGGAACCGGCCGAGGTACGTGAGGTGGCGGACCCGGAGCCGTCCGAGCACGGGGTCGTGGTCCGGGTCGAGGCGACGGGGCTGTGCCGCAGCGACTGGCACGGCTGGATGGGGCACGACCCGGACATCACGCTCCCGCACGTGCCCGGACACGAACTCGCCGGTGTCGTCGAGGAGGTGGGTGCCCGGGTCGTCGGCCGGCGACCCGGCGACCGGGTGACGGTGCCCTTCGTGTGCGCCTGCGGCGGCTGCCCCTCCTGTGCGGCGGGCGACCAGCAGGTGTGCGAGCGCCAGACACAGCCGGGGTTCACACACTGGGGGTCCTTCGCGCAGTACGTGGCGCTGGAGCACGCGGACGTGAATCTGGTGGCGCTGCCCGCGGAGATGTCGTTCCGCACGGCGGCCGCGCTGGGATGCCGCTTCGCCACGGCGTTCCGCGCGGTCGTACAGCAGGGCCGGGTGGCCGCGGGGGAGTGGGTCGCGGTGCACGGCACCGGGGGCGTCGGACTGTCGGCGGTGATGATCGCGGCGGCTTCGGGGGCCAGGGTCGTGGCGGTGGACGTCTCGCCCCGAGCCCTCGAGCTGGCACGGAAGTTCGGCGCGGCCGAGTGCGTGGACGCCAAGCACACCGAGGACACGGCGCAGGCGGTCCGCGACCTGACGGGCGGCGGCGCGCATCTCTCCCTCGATGCGCTCGGCTCCCCGGCGACCTGCGCCGCGTCGGTGAACGCGCTGCGCCGCCGAGGCCGGCACATCCAGGTCGGTCTGCTGCCGTCCCCCTCCGGTACGAGTCCGGTCCCGATGGCCCGGGCGATCGCCCTGGAACTGGAGATCATCGGCAGCCACGGCATGGCGGCCCATGCCTACCCGCCCATGCTGGAACTGGTCCGTTCCGGCGCGCTGCGCCCCGACCTGCTGGTCACATCGACGATCCCGCTGTCCGCGTCCCCGGTGGCCCTGGCCGCGATGGGGACGGCCCCGGGCCAGGGAGTGACGGTCGTCGAACCGTGGAGCTGAGCCGGCCGGGAGGCCGCCGTGGCGGATCGCCGGGACCCGTTGCCGCCCGGGCCCGCGCCGGCGACCCGCAGGCCGAAGACGGCAGTGTGGCCCGCCCCCGACCGAGGCGGGCCACGGCGGCGGGAGGTGGTCAGGAACCGGTGCGGCCCCTGTTGCCGGGCCGGGCGGCCACCCATGCCCGGACCGTGTCTGCGTACCAATAGGGTTTTCCGCTTTCCACATGGTCGGGTGGTGGCAGCAGTCCGTGTTTTCGGTACGACCTCACGGTGTCCGGCTGCACCCGGATATGCGCCGCGATGTCCTTGTACGACCAGAGACTGCGGTCGGTCATCAGTAGCACCTCCCCGCGCGCGCCGCGGCGGCGGCCGGGGGAGGCCGTCGGGGGAGCCGGACGCGCGCTGGCGATCACAAAGGCTGTGCTCGCTCAACGACGCACCTCGACGGGCGGACAGTGCCTGTGAAACGGGTGTGACAGAAGCGCCACGTCCACGGGACATGTGTGACACGGGCAACGCGTTTGTGACAGGGGTGATGAATTCCGCCCCGGCGGGGGTACTTGCGCGCCGTGGATCTCCTGCCGTCCCCTCGCACACGGCGACGGCCCGGGGGCCGCACCCGAGTGAAGGATGCGGCCCCCGGGCCGTCGGCCGAAGAGGGAACGTGCGGGGTGGTGGCGCGGGTGCCGGGCGCACGCGGCGCCCGGCACCCGGTGCACTAGCGGTGGGACGTCGCCCGGCCGCGTCGGTACAGGATGAGCCCACCGGCCAGCATGGCCACGCTGACCGCTGAGGCCGCGAGCAGACCCTCGCTGCCGGTCTCGGCCAGGGCCGGCGTCGTGTGCGACGACGTGCTGGGCGTGTTGATCACCGGGGTGCCGATCTGCGGCGTGTCCACGGTCTCGGTCGGCGGCGCCGTGTTGTCACCCGGCTGGTCCTGTCCGGTGCCCGGCGTGTCGACGGTCTGCCCCGGAGTGGTGGTCGACCCGCCCGGGGTGTCGGTGCCCGTGTTGTCACCGGGCGGCTGCTCCGGGACGGCCGGGGTGTCTTCCTCGGGGGTCTGCACGCTGGTGCCGTTGGCACAGGTGTTGCCGAAGGCGGGGTTCAGCGCCGCGATCACGTCGACGGTGTTGCCGCAGATGTTGACCGGGATGTTCACGGGGACCTGGACGGTGTTGCCGGACGCGACGCCCGGTGATCCGGCCGCGGTGCTGTCCGCGTTCGAGTCCGCAAACACCGGGCTGCCGCACAGGGACAGAATGCCCGTCGCGGCGGCCGCCGCGACCATTCCCCTGCTCAGGGTCTGTCGCAATCTAGTTGTCTTCCTGCTGGTAGAGGTGGGAGAAGTGGAAAGCCGGCCCTGGCGCCGTGAAGGAGCAGTCCAAGGCCGGCCCTGACACCGCCGCCACGGCTGGTGTGTGACGCCTCAGCCGTGGCGGCTATGACGTCAGCTGTTGGCGCACGCGTTCCCGGCGGACGGGTTCAGCAGGCCAATGACGTTGAGGGTGTTGCCGCACACGTTCACGGGCACGTGCACGGGAACCTGGATGACGTTCCCGGAAAGGACGCCCGGAGAGTTGACCGCGGAACCTTCGGCGCCCGAGTCGGCCATGGCCGGGGCGGCCAGTCCCAGGGTCATGATGGCGCCGGCGACAACGGCAGCGCTCTTCTTGTGCTTCACGTAATTTCCCTTCTGTGCGGTCGTGCCCCTGTGACGGCTGAAGCCGAGCGAGCACAACTTGAACAGCTCGCCGCACGACCTGCACTCTGTGAAACGAGGAATCGGCCGCGGAAGCAACCCCCCAGCCTCAGTTGCCGTTCAATTCACCCGAATGCCGCGATTCGATTCATACGGAAAGCGCACAGGATCATCAGCGTGACCCGCACCTGCGGAAACGTCCGATCGACGCCATTTGCCGTTGCCGGACGGCGCGTCGACAGCCGGGTTTCGCGCATCACAGGAGGTGCCCGCCGAACCGTTCGGCGGGCCCCTCCTGCGATGCGCTCCGGCGTGTCCGGGTCCCTCGGGCCTCAGCCGTCGTACAGTGCCTCGATCTCCCGTGCGAACGCCGTCCTCACCGCATGACGCCTGATCTTCAAGGACGGGGTGAGCAGACCGTTGTCCTCGCTGAACTCGCCCTCCACCAGGGCGAACCTGCGGATGGACTCGGCCCGGGACACCGCCGCGTTCGCGTGGTCGACGGCCTTCTGGACGTCGGCGAGGATCCGCGGGTCACGGACGACCTCGGACATCGGGGTGTCCGGGGGCAGCCTGTGCACGGACAACCAGTGGGCGATCGCTTCGGGGTCGAGGGTGATCAGGGCGGCGACGTAGGCGCGGTTGTCCCCGACCACGATGCACTGCCCGACGGGCGGGCGGCTGCGCAGCCGGTCCTCGAGAACGGCGGGGGAGACGTTCTTGCCGCCCTTGGTGATGAGGATGTCCTTCTTGCGGCCGGTGATGGTGAGGTAGCCGTCCTGGTCGAGGGAGCCGAGATCGCCCGTCGCGAACCAGCCGTCGCCGAGGACCGCGTCCGTGGCGGCCCGGTTGTTCCAGTAGGCGCCGAAGACCACACCGCCCTGGACCAGGACCTCGCCGTCGTCGGCGATACGGACGGCCGTACCCGGCACAGGGAGGCCGACGGTGCCGGGGCGGGGCCCGAGCGGCGGGACGATGGTGGCCGCGGCGGTCGTCTCGGTGAGGCCGTAGCCTTCGTAGACGATGATTCCGGCCGCGTAGAAGAAGAGGTTGAGATCGCGGTCGAGCGGGGATCCGCCGCTGACGGCGTACCGCATACGGCCGCCGAGTTCCTTGCGGATGCGCCGGTAGACCAGCAGGTCGTACAGCGCCCACGCCGCGAACAGGCCGGCGCCGGGGCCCTTGCCGGTGCCCAGGAACCGGTGCAGGTAGGCCTCGCCGAAGCGGACCCCGATCCGGTCGGCGCGGTCGAAGGAGGCGCCTCTGCCGATCTTCTCGGCGGTGGCGCGCCCGGTGTCGTGGATCTTCTCGAAGAGGTAGGGGACACCGACCAGGAACGTGGGGCGGAACCCGCGCAGCGCGGGCCGCAGTTCGTCGGGTTTGATGCTCGGGAAGTGGCCGATCTCGATACGGGCCATCAGGCAGGCGATCTGCAGCGAGCGGCCCAGGATGTGGGCCAGCGGCAGGAACAGGAGTGTCGAGGCGATCTGGCCCGTGACCTCCTTGAAGACCGGGTGGAGCAGTTCGACCGTGTTGGCGGCCTCCGCGTGCAGGTTGGCGTGGGTGAGGACACAGCCCTTGGGCCGGCCGGTGGTGCCGGAGGTGTAGCAGATCGTCGCCACCGTCTCGGGAGTGAGTGCCGCGCGGCGCTTGGTCACCTCCTCGTCGGGGACATTCCGGCCGAGGTCGGAGAGCCGGCCCAGAGCGTCCTCGTCCAGCCGCCACATCCGCGGCGGCTCGGGGTGCCCGGCCGTCGCCGTCGTGACCGTCTCCGCGTTCTCGGCGCTCTCCACGACGGCGAAGCGGGTCCCCGAGTCCCGCACGATCCACTCGACCTGCTCGGCGGACGACGTGGCGTAGACGGGGACGGTCTGCCCGCCGGCGGCCCAGATCGCGAAGTCCAGGACCGTCCACTCGTAGCGGGTGCGGGACATGACCGCGACCCGGCCGCCCGGTTCCAGCCCCGCCGCGAGCAGCCCCTTGGCCGTGGCGGTCACCTCGGCGGCGAACGCCGCGGCGGTGACCGGTCGCCAGGAGGTGCCCTCCTGACGGCGCAGCACCACCGCCTCGGGTGCCTCCTGGGCGTTGGTGTAGGGGAGATCGGCGGTGCTGCCCGTGGTGGGGCGCGGTGTCATCGGTGCGGCGCGCACCTCGCGGACGGTGCCGGTCCCGTCCCTGATCAGCTCGACCTCGCCGCGGGAGGCCAGGTCCCCGCGCCGCTGTGCCCGTTTCAGATCCCTGCGTACGCCCATGACGGCTCCGGTCGCGGCTCGCGTGCGGACATGCGTACTTACTTGGAAGTCAACTTACTCACCAGTTAAGGAATTTCAATGGTGCGCGCACGGGTGATCCGGACGCGGGCCGTGCACAGGGGCGTGGGCCGGACGGTACGGTCCCGTCGCAGGCGCAGGCGCAGGCGCAGGCGCAGGCGCAGGCGCAGGCGCAGGCGCAGGCGCAGGCGCAGGCGCCGGGGCCGGGGCCCAGGTGGTCCCGCAGAGCGGCTGCGGCCCCGGAGGGCGTGGCCGGGACAGTCCGGGCGCACGCTCCCCCGTGGGGCCGGCGCGGCCCTCGGCCTACTCGGAGCCGCGCAGCTCGGACGCCGTCTGGATCGCCTCGGCGAGCCCGCGTACGTCCGCGTCCTGCCTGCGCTCCGCGAGTGAGTCGGCGCGGTCGGCGAGTGCGCCGAGGTCCGGCCTGCCCGGCAGCGGGGCCCCGCCCGCCCGGTTCACCCGCAGGTCGTCCGCGAAGTAGGCGGCCGTCGCGGCGACTTGCAGGCCGTACGAGGAGTGCCACAGGTCGTCGTCGAGGGAGCCGGTCTCCAGCTGTCCCGACTCCTCGTGCGGCTCCCGGGTGCCGGGGTCCAGCCAGCGGACGCTCGCCGTGGCGAGATGCCCGCCGGCGCCGGGCCGGGTGCGAACCGCGTACAGCGCGGTCACCGTGTGTCCCGGGCCCATCTCGCCTCCGTCCACGCGGTCGTCGCGGAAGTCCTCGTCGGCGACGCGCCGGTCGTCGTAACCGATGAGGCGGAACTCCGTGACGTTCCGGGGGTCGAAGGCGACCTGCGCCTTCGCGTCACGGGCCGTCAGCTCGACGTTCTGCGGCAGCTGCTCGCTGAAGACCCTGCGGGCGTCGCCGTCGGAGGAGACATAGGTCGTGTGGCCGTCGCCGCGGTCGGCGAGGCGTTCCATCAGCGCATCGCCGTACTCGCTGCCCACGCCCACCCCGAAGAGGGTGATGCCGTGTTCGCGGCGGGCGTCCGCGATGCGTTCGAGGATGGTGTCGGCATCGGTGTCGCCGGTGTTCGCCAGTCCGTCGGAGAGCAGGACGACCCGGTTGGTGGCGCCCGGGCGCAGACCCTCGACCGCGGTGGCGTAGCCGGTGCGGACGCCTGCGCCGAGGTTGGTGGAGGCCGTCGCCTCGAGTTCGTCGATCGCGTCGTGGACCCGGGCCCGATGGCCGCCGAGGCGGGTCATGGGCAGGACCTTCCGTGCCTCGTCGCTGAAGGTGACGAGCGCGATCGAGTCGTCGTCGTGCAATCGGTCGGTCAGTACGTCGAGGGAGTCCCGGACCAGGTCGAGGCGGCCGGGCTCGCCCATGGAGCCGGAGACGTCGACGACGAACGTCAGCGCGGCGGGCGGACGTTCGCCCTCCGCCGGTACGGCACGGGTGGCCAGGCCGACCCGGACCAGGGACCAGTCCGCGTCGCCGGTGCGGGCACCGTCGATGGTGACCGTGAATCCGTTGCCCCGTGGGCGCTCGTAGTCCTGCGGGAAGCTGTTGACGAACTCCTCGGGCCGGACGGTCGACGGCTCCGGCAGTCGGCCCTCGGAAAGGACGCGGCGCGCATAGCCGTACGAGGCGGTGTCCACGTCCAGCGCGAAGGTGGACAGGTGGTTCGTGCTCTCCCTGCCGTCGTTCGGCCCCGGGCTGTACGCCGGGGCGGGGAAGACGGCGGAGCCGTTGGACTTGCCCGATTTGTCGGAGGCGCCGCCCCCGCAGCCCGTGAGCAACAGGCCGCCCGCGACCGTGATCGCGATCAGCACCCCCCAGGGCCGTCGTGTCCGGTACTCCCGCATGGGTCCCCTCCGTCCGTTGACGTCGACGTCTGTGACTGTGACGGCGGAGGGGGCCGAGATGTGCGGTACGGGACGTTGCGGATGAATCTCGAACCGGCCACGGCGGGCCGCCTTCGAGACCGGTGTGAAACCCTCCGTTGACCTAGGAAACGACGTCCTTGCGCGCAAAACCGCGGAAGGCCAGGGCGAACAGCACCAGCGCGTACGTTATGGAAACCGCCGTGCCCTGGATCATGCCGGACCACTCCGGACGGGGCTGAACGGCGTCGGCCCAGGCGAACTGCCAGTGCGCGGGCAGGAAGTCGCGCCAGTGGCCGAGCGCGGTGACCGCGTCCAGCACATTCCCCACGATGGTGAGGCCGACGGCGCCGCCGACCGCGCCCAGCGGCGCGTCCGTCTTCGTCGACAGCCAGAACGCCAGGCCGGCGGTGACCAGTTGGGACACGAAGATGTAGGCCACGACGACCACGAGCCGCTGGGCAGCCGTGCCCGCGGGGAGAGAGCCGCCGGTCGGTATCTCCAGTGGTCCCCAGCCGTAGGCCGCGGTGCCCACCGCGACTGCGACGACCGGCAGCAGCACCATGGCCGCGAGGCTCATGCCGAGACCGACCACGAGCTTGGACCACAGCAGACGGGCCCGCGGGACGGGCGCCGCGAGCAGATAGCGCAGCGAGGACCAGCCGGCCTCGGAGGCGACGGTGTCCCCGCAGAACAAGGCCACCGGAATGACCAGCAGGAACCCGGCGGAGACGAAGAGGTTCACCGCCGCGAAGTTCGCACCGGACGCGGTCGCCGTGTCCATCAGCGTGACCTGGCCGTTGCGGGACCCGGGGTCGCCTCCGATGGCGAAGGCGACGACCAGTACGAACGGGAGCACGGCCAGGATCGCGCCCATGACGAGCGTACGGCGCCGCTTCAACTGCCGGACGAGTTCGACGCGCAGGGGCAGCGTCCGCCGCACCCGGTATCCGTCGGCCGTCTCCGCCCGCTCGGCGAGGGCACTCATGCGGAACCTCCGATCAGCGTGAGGAAGGCGTCCTCGAGGCGCCGGTGGGGACCGAGCGAGGCCACCGGAACCTCCAGCCGGACGAGTTCGACGAGAAGCCGGGCCGCGGCCGCGGATCCGGACCGGAGCGGGTCGCCGGACCCCTCGGGGAGCGCGGTGGTGCCCGTGGCGTCCTCGCCGTTCGCGAGGGACGGGAGGGGCTCGGGGCCGAGGTCCGCGGTGGTGAGCGGCCCTATGGCCGCGACCGTGATCGTTTCGCCGGTGTCGAGGGACGTCGTCCGCCCCGGAGCCCCCACGGCGGAGGCGACCGGTTCCACGGATCCCAGGGCGGACACCACGTCGCGGGCGGGGCCGGCGACGACAGGCTCCGTGCCCGCGGCTCCGACGGTCGGTTCCGCCGACTCCGCGACCGGAGCCAGGCGCACCAGGAGACCGCCCTCTGTCCGCACCGCCGAGGACACCCCGGACAGCGCGGCCACCTTCTCCACCAGCGGATCGGGGATGTCCGCCGCCAGGCCGACGAGCAGGGTGTCGCTCGAGCCCACGATCTCGTGCACCGGGCCCGCCTGGACCAGGTGCCCGCGGTCCATCACCACCAGGTGGGTGCAGGACTGTTCGACCTCCGCCAGGAGATGGCTGGAGACGATGACGGTACGGCCCGCCGCCGCGTACCGGATCATGACCTCGCGCATCTCACGGATCTGCGGCGGGTCCAGGCCGTTGGTCGGTTCGTCGAGGATCAGCAGGTCCGGAAGACCCAGCATCGCCTGGGCGATGGCCAGTCGCTGACGCATGCCCTGGGAGTACGTGCGCACCGCGCGGGCCAGCGCGTCGCCCAGCCCGGCGATCTCCAGCGCCTCGTCCAGATGCGCGTCCCCCTGTGGACGTCCCGTCGCCCGCCAGTACAGCTCCAGGTTGTCGCGGCCGGACAGATGCGGCAGAAAACCGGCGCCCTCGACGAAGGCCCCGACCCGCGAGAGCACCGGGGCACCCGGGCGGATGGCATGGCCGAAGACCCGGATCTCGCCACCATCCGGTTTGATGAGGCCCATCAGCATGCGGAGCGTTGTCGTCTTGCCCGCGCCGTTCGGTCCGAGCAGGCCCAGCACCTGGCCCTTCTCCACGCGGAGCGAGAGATCCCGCACCGCGTACCGGTCGGCCGACCTCGCGTATCGCTTGCTCAGGTCCGTGATCTGCAGCGGCACGTCGACCAGTGCGGGATCGGGCGCCGGTGCCGTCGTACGGCGCTGTCCGGCCAGCAGCAGGGCCAGGGCGACGACGGCTCCGGCCGCCGGCAGCCACCACACCCAGCCGGGAAGCGGGGCCGCGGCGGTCGTCACACCCGGTGCCGTCGGCACGTGCAGAGCGTCCTTCAGGGACACCGAGTAGGTGGCGGGAGCGGCCGGGGAGGCATAACCGAGGTCCGTCGAGGCGAGGACCAAGCGCAGCCGGTGTCCCTTCTGCACCTCGTGGTCGACGGCCGGCAGCGTCAGGGTGACGTCCTTGCCTGCCTTGGCGCCGGTCACCCGGAAGGGAGCGACGAGCTGCGACGGGAGCACCTGCCTGCCGCCGCCCGGCCCGACGTCGTACACCTTTCCGAAGAGGACGGCGTCGTCGCTGGTGGACGTCACATGGACGGTCACCGTGGGCGATCCGGTGACCCACAGGTCGTCGTGCACGGGCCGCGAGTCGAAGCGTGCGTACTGCCCGGGGAAGTCGAGTGAGACCCCGATGCCCAGCGACGACAGCTGGGACAGGCCGCCCGCCCCGCCGAGGCCCGGGAGCGCGGAGATCGCGGGCGGGTTCGCCCCCGCCGGATTCGTGAACCGCTGCGCGCCACCGCTGAGCGGGACCGTCCGCAGCCCGCTCTCCAGACCGGGGTACGCGTCCCCGCTCGCGCCGCGCAACAGGGCGGTGCCGTCGGTGGAGTCGACGCCGCCGGTGCGTGTGACCCGGAAGGCCGGACCGGTGTCGACGCCCTTCCCGTCCTTCAGATAGCGGTCGAACCACGCCGTGACGCGCGCCTGGACGCGGCTTGGCTCCAGGTCCCCGCCGTCGTGTCCGCCGGCGATCCAGTCGACGTCCACGGGCGCGCCGTTCGCTCTGATCGCCCTGGCCGCGGCGTCCGCCTGGCCGAGCGGGAACAGCGAGTCGGACTGGCCCTGGAAGAGAAGGGTGGGCACCCTGATGTCCTTGCCGATCGCGGACGGGGACCGTGCATCGAGGAGGGCTCGCGCCTGAGCGTCGGGCCGTCCGGACTCCGCGACGCGGTTGTACATCCCGCACAGTTCGGCGGTGAACTTCGCGCAGCCTCCGCCGGAGTTCATGAAGACGCCGGCCCAGAGCTTCTTGAACACGCCGTTCGGGAACAGGGCGTCCGCCAGGTTCCAGTACGTGATCGCGGGGGCGATCGCGTCCACCCGGTGGTCGTACCCGGCGGCCAGCAGCGAGATCGCCCCGCCGTACGACGCGCCCGCCATGCCCACCCGCGGGTCGCCGGGCCTGTCGAGCTCGATGCCGGGCTGCTTCGCCAGCCAGTCGATCAGCCTGGAGACGTCGGCGACCTCGCTCCGGGGGTCGTTCAGCCCGATCTTCCCCGTGGACCGGCCGAAGCCGCGCGCCGACCAGGTCAGCACGGCGTACCCGTCGCGCGCGAGATCCTCGGCCTGGCCCGCGACGTCCTGCTTGCTGCCGCCGAATCCGTGCGCCAGCAGGACCGCTGGGCGGTGCCCGGCGGTCCCCGAGGCGAAGTACGACGTGTCGATCCGCACCCCGCCGCCCATGTCCATGACTCTGTCGGTGCGGCGCACGGCGGGCGCGTCGTCCGATGCGACGGCCGTCCATGTCCCCACGCCGGCCAGCACGAGGAGGACCGCGGCCACGGCGGCCACGGCACCCCGGCGCAGCCCCCGGACCGGGGGCAGTCGAAGATCCATGTGTCAACGGTAAGGGCGGGCACCGACATCCGAAGCAGCCGCCGGTCTGAACCGGGGACCCTCCCATGGACGTAGAGGCCTGATGCCGCATACCGCAGCCGTGGTACGAAGACCCATGGAGATTCGCCGTGCCACGACCGTCGTCGAAGTGGCCGCCGCCGAGCACCTGTTCGACCATCCCGTCCGCCGCGAGTGGGCCGGGCGCTTTCTTGCCGCCGCCGGACACCATCTCTTCCTCGCCTACGCGGACGGTGAGTCCGCTCCCGTCGGCTTCGTCAGCGGGGTCGAGACGATCCACCCCGACAAGGGCACGGAGATGTTCCTCTACGAGCTGGCGGTGGCGGAGCCTTACCGGCGCAGGGGGATCGGGCGCGCGCTCGTCGAGCGCCTCGCCGCGCTCGCCCGGAAGTCGGACTGCTACGGCATGTGGGTGCTGATCGACACCGGGAACGACGTCGCCCTCGCCGCGTACCGCAGTGCGGGCGGCGAGGACGACGGGACGTGCTCCGTGGTGACGTGGGACTTCGGCTGAGCGCGGGGATGCCGGCTCAGGCCTGTGCGTCCTCCGGGATCGACACCAGCCAACGGGTGGTGCGGCGCGGGCGGAGGTAGAGGAGCCAGTACAGGGTGGCCACCGCCGTGATGCCGCCCGTCCACAGCAGGTAGCTCACCTCCTGCAGGCTGAGAATGTAGGTCAGGACGGCGATGAGCAGGATGGGGGTCGCGGGCCACAGTGGCATCCGCCAGGCCGGCGTCCGCGCGTGCGAGCCGCGCCGGGCGAGCAGGGTGGCGATCGCCACCAGCAGGTACATCCCGGTCACGGAGACGCCGGTGACCCCGTAGAGCGTGTCCAGGTTGACGAAGCACAGGAGGGCGCCGGGTACGCCGACGACGAGGGTGGCGACCCAGGGGGAGCCGAATCGGCCGAGCCGGGACAGGGCGTTGTTCACCGGCTCCGGCCAGGCCTTGTCGCGCGCCGAGGCGAACAGCACCCGGGAGTTCTGGATGACCATGACGATGCCCGCGTTGATGATCGCGAGGGCCACGCAGAGGCTGATGAAGGTGCCTACGGCCGAGTTCGACCAGGCGGCGACCATGCTGCTGATGTCGCCGCTCGTCAGCGCCTGGAGGTCGGGGGCGCCCATGGTGATCGCGACGACCGGGACCAGGATGACGACCGTCGATATGGCGAGGGTGGCGAGGACCGTGCGGGCGACGTTGCGGCGCGGGTTCTCGAGTTCCTCGGAGAGGTAGACGGCGGTCGAGAATCCCTGGGTGATGAAGAGGGCTATGGCGAGCCCGGAGACCACCATCGCGGCCGTCACCGTGTCCGCGTGGCCGCCGGAGCCGGCCACCTGCATCGAGACGAGGCTGCCGGTGCCCCGCTCGCTGTGCGCGAAGCCGAGGATCGCGACGAGACCCGCGGCCACGACCTCCAGGACCAGGAAGATGCCGGTGATCCAGGCGTTGGCCCGCAGGTCCAGCAGGCCCGCCAGGGTCGCGAGCAGCATGACCCCGGCGCCGGTCATCGCCGGGTCGAGGTGGACGACCGGGGCGAGGTAGTCGGCCGTGCCCATCGCGATCACCGGCGGGACGATCACGACGACCAGCAGGGACAGCACGAAGACCAGCCAGCCCGCCAGGCGTCCGGCGAGCGTCGACACCATCGCGTACTCGCCGCCGGCGCTGGGGATGAGGGTGCCCAGCTCCGAGTAGCAGAACGCCACGGCGATACAGAGGAGCGAGCCGATGGCGATGGTGACGGCGGTGGCGGTGCCCAGCGAGCCGAACAGGTCGGGGACGACCACGAAGAGCGTGGAGGCGGGCGTCACGCACGAGAGCGTGAGCAGAGTGCCGCCGACGACGCCGATGGAGCGCTTGAGTGTCCGGGGACTGCTGTCGGGTGCTGGGGCGACGACGGTCTCGACGGTACTGAGCGTGTCGGTCATGCGGCGGTTCCGATCGACTCGTGCGGCGGTGGTTCGGACGGGAGCTCTATCGCCTCCGGAGGCTGGGTCGTTCTGGTGCTGGTCCTCTCCCGGTGGGCTGCATGGAACCCCGACGAAAACCGGCGCGTCAATGGCCGTTAACCTTCGGAATCCGCACTTGTGAAGCGACCTGCGTCACGTTGCTTTCCCAGGACGAGACGCCCCTCTTCTTGATTGAGCAAGTCGTCCAGCCCTTGGGCCTTGCTTTCCAAGGTGAATGCGCATCGTCGCCTGCATCACCCGTTTGGTGACGTCCACACGGGAACCGCAGCGAAGGCGTCAAAAAAATGTCAGGCCGTCCGGTATCCGGACGGCCTGACGAGGGCTTACGGCAACGCTCAGTGGTTGCGCGGGAACCCGAGGTCGACGCCCGCGGGGCCCTCGGACGGGTCGGGCCAGCGGGAGGTGACGACCTTGCCGCGGGTGTAGAAGTGCGTGCCGTCGTTGCCGTAGACGTGGTGGTCGCCGAAGAGCGAGTCCTTCCAGCCGCCGAAGGAGTGGTAGCCCACCGGGACCGGGATCGGCACGTTCACACCGACCATGCCCGCCTCGATCTCCAGCTGGAAGCGGCGGGCCGCGCCGCCGTCCCGGGTGAAGATCGCGGTGCCGTTGCCGAACGGCGAGTCGTTGATGAGTCGCACACCGTCCTCGTAGGTGTCCACGCGCAGTACGCACAGCACCGGGCCGAAGATCTCGTCCTGGTAGGCCTTGGCCGTGGTCGGCACCTTGTCGAGCAGCGAGATGCCGATCCAGTGGCCGTCCTCGAAGCCGTCGACGGTGTAACCGGTGCCGTCGAGGACCACCTCCGCACCCTCGGCCGCCGCGCCCGTCACGTACGAGGCCACCTTGTCGCGGTGCACCTTGGTGATGAGCGGGCCCATCTCCGAGGCCGGGTCACTGCCCGGGCCGATCTTGATCTTCTCGGCGCGCTCGCGGATCTTCTCCACCAGCTCGTCGCCGATGGAGCCCACGGCCACGACGGCGGAGATCGCCATGCAGCGCTCGCCGGCCGAGCCGTAGGCCGCCGAGACCGCGGCGTCCGCCGCGGCGTCCAGGTCGGCGTCCGGCAGCACCAGCATGTGGTTCTTGGCCCCGCCGAGGGCCTGCACCCGCTTGCCGTTCGTGGAGGCCGTGGTGTGGATGTGGCGGGCGATCGGGGTCGAGCCGACGAAGGACACCGCCTTGACGTCCGGGTGCTCCAGGAGCCGGTCCACGGCCACCTTGTCGCCGTGGACGACGTTGAAGACGCCGTCCGGCAGTCCGGCCTCCGCGAGCAGCTCGGCCAGGCGGACGGAGGCCGACGGGTCCTTCTCCGACGGCTTCAGCACGAACGTGTTGCCGCACGCGATGGCGATCGGGAACATCCACATCGGGACCATCGCGGGGAAGTTGAACGGGGTGATGCCCACGACGACGCCCAGCGGCTGCCGGATCGCGGCCACGTCCACGCGGCTCGCGACCTGCGTGGACAGCTCGCCCTTCAGCTGGACGTTGATGCCGCACGCCAGGTCGACGATCTCCAGGCCGCGGGCGACCTCGCCGAGCGCGTCACTGTGCACCTTGCCGTGCTCGGCGGTGATCAGTTCGGCGATCTCGTCGCGGTGCGCGTCGAGCAGCGCCCGGAACCTGAAGAGGACGGACGTGCGCTGCGCGAGCGAGGACTGGCCCCAGGTCCGGTAGGCGTCCTTGGCCGCCGCGACGGCGGCGTCCACCTCGTCCACGCTCGCGAAGGCGACCTTCGTGGTGACCGCGCCGGTCGCCGGGTCCGTCACCGGCCCGTACGTGCCCGACGCACCTTCGACGGTCTTCCCGCCGATCCAGTGGTTGACGATCTTCGTCATGCCAAGTACTCCTTCACAGATGGCGGCGTCGGGTCGAGACGTGCCGGTCGTACTCCTCGCGCGCCTTGACCGCCGACGATCGGGTCGCGGTCTCGGCCACGGGTACATCCCACCAGGCCTGCGTCCCGGGCGCGCCCGACACAGTGTCTGCGGTTTGGGTCTCCACGTAGACACATGTGGGAGTGTCCGCCGCGCGTGCCTCGGCGAGGGCCCGGCGCAGGTCCCGTACCGTCTTCGCGCGCAGTACGCGCATCCCCAGGCTGGCCGCGTTGGCGGCGAGGTCCACGGGCAGCGGTGCGCCCGTGTACGCACCGTCCTCGGACCGGTAGCGGTAGGCGGTGCCGAACCGCTCGCCGCCCACCGACTCCGACAGGCCGCCGATGGACGCGTAGCCGTGGTTCTGCACGATCAGGACCTTGATCGCGATCCCCTCCTGCACGGCGGTGACGATCTCCGTCGGCATCATCAGATACGTGCCGTCGCCGACCAGGGCCCACACGGCGCGGTCGGGAGCGGCCATCTTCACGCCGATGGCGGCCGGGATCTCGTAGCCCATGCACGAGTATCCGTACTCGACGTGGTACTGGTCGCGGGAGCGGGACCGCCACAGCCTGTGCAGATCGCCGGGGAGCGAACCGGCCGCGTTGACGATGACGTCGGACTCGTCCACCAGGGCGTCCAGCGCGCCGATGACCTGAGTCTGCGTCGGCCGTATGTCCGGTTCGTCGGCATCGAAGCAGGCGTCGACGCGCTGCTCCCAGCGCTCCTTGTCCTCCGTGTACTCGACGACGTACGCCGGCTCGACACGGTGGCCGTGCATCTCCAGTGCCTCGGTCAACTCCTCGAGGCCGCTGCGGGCGTCCGCCACCAGCGGCAGCCCGGAGAGCTTGTGGCCGTCGAACGGGGCGATGTTGAGGTTGAGGAAGCGGACGCCGTCCCGGATGAACAGGGTGCCGGAGGCGGTGGTGAAGTCGGTGTAGCGGGTGCCGACGCCGATCACCAGATCGGCGGTGCGGGCCAGTTCGTCGGCGGTCGCGGTGCCGGTGTGCCCGATTCCCCCGACATCCTGCGGGTGGTCCCAGCGCAGCGAGCCCTTTCCGGCCTGGGTGGAGGCGACCGGGATGCCGGTGGTCCCGGCGAACTCCGCGAGGGCGTCCTCGGCCCGGCTGTGGTGGACACCGCCGCCGGCCACCACGAGCGGTCGCCGTGCTGCACGGATCGCCTGTACGGCCTCGGCGAGCTCGACGGGGTCGGGGCCCGGACGGCGTACCGTCCAGGTCCGCTCGGCGAAGAGGTCCTGCGGCCAGTCGTGGGCCTCGGCCTGCACGTCCTGCGGCAGCGCGAGGGTGACCGCACCGGTCTCGACGGGGTCGGTGAGCACCCGCATCGCCTGGAGCACGGCCGGGATCAGGGCCTCGGGACGGGTGATCCGGTCGAAGTACTTCGACACCGGGCGCAGGCAGTCGTTGACGGACGTGTCACCCGCGTGCGGGACCTCCAGCTGCTGCAGCACCGGGTCCGCGGGACGGGTGGCGAACACGTCGCCGGGCAGCAGCAGGACCGGGAGGCGGTTGACGGTGGCGAGGGCGGCGCCCGTGACGAGGTTGGTGGCGCCGGGCCCGATGGAGGTGGTCACGGCGTGCGTGGAGAGCCGGTCGCACTGCCGGGCCCAGCCGACCGCCGCATGCACCATCGCCTGCTCGTTGCGGCCCTGGTGGTACGGCATCACGCCGCCGTACTCCAGCAGCGCCTGGCCGACGCCCGCGACGTTCCCGTGGCCGAAGATGCCCCAGGTCGCGCCGATCAGGCGGCGGCGCACGCCGTCCCGCTCGGTGTACTGGGCGGCCAGGAAGCGTACGAGCGCCTGAGCGACCGTGAGCCTCGTCGTCGAGGTCATCGGTATCCCTCCGTGTGGTCCGGGTGGAATCGGATCCGCCACTGGCGCTCCTCGCCCGGTCCGGCCATGACGTTCAGGTAGTACATGGAGTGTCCGGGCTGGGCGATGGAGGGGCCGTGCCATCCGTCGGGGACGAGGACGGCATCGCCGGTGCGGACCTCGGCGAGGACGTCGGAGCCGCCCTCACGGGAGGGGAATACGCGCTGGTACCCGAAGCCGTTCGGGCCCTGGATCTCGAAGTAGTAGATCTCCTCCAGTTCCGTCTCCTCGCCGGGCCGCGCCTCGTCGTGCTTGTGGGGCGGATACGAGGACCAGTTGCCGCCGGGCGTGACGACCTCGACGGCGATGAGCCTGTCGCATGCGAAGGCGTCGGCAGAGGCGAAATTGCGCACCAGGCGTGCGCAGTTGCCGCTGCCGCGCTCCTCGACGGGGACCTCCGGCGCGGGGCCGTAGCGGGCGGGGAGTCGGCGCTCGCACTTCGCTCCTGCCAGGGCGAAGCGGCCTCCCGCGCCGGAGGCGATGTGGACCCGGGCGTCGCGGGGCACGTACGCGAAGTCGGAGACCCCCGCGAACACGTCGTCCCTGCCCAGGAGTTGGAACCTCTTGTCCTCAATGTGCACGGTGCAGGCGCCCTCGAGGGGAAGCACGATCCACTCGCTGTCGCCGGTGGTGAACATGTGCGTGCCGCCGGGCCGTAGCTCCACCGTCCGCAGACTGCTGTGACTCCAGCCGGCCCGCTTGGGGTCGATGTCGAGGGTGTACTGCGCGTTGGCGGTGGTCCCCCGGGGGACGTACAGCTCGTTGCTCATGCGGCCCTCACAGAAGTCCTACGGCGGTGTCCACGGCCGCGGCGACGTCGCCGTCCGCCGGGTAGAGCAGCGAACGGCCGACCACCAGACCCTGGACGGTGGGCAGCCGAAGGGCGTGACGCCACTTCTCGTACGCGCCCTCCTGGTCCTCGCCGACGTCGCCGCCGAGCAGCACGGCCGGCAGCGTGGAGGTCTCCATCACCCGGGCCATGTCGTCCGGGTCCTCCGTGACGGGGACCTTCAGCCAGGTGTACGCCGACGTACCGCCCAGGCCGCTGGCGATGGCTATCGACCTGGTCACGGCCTCGGCGCCCAGATCGTTGCGGAGCCGGCCCTCGGGAGTGCGGCGGCTGATGAACGGTTCGACGAACACCGGGAGTCGGCGCTCTGCCATCTCGTCGACGACACGGGCGGTGGACTCCAGGGTGTTGAGCGAACCCGGATCGTCGTAGTCGATGCGCAGCAGCAGCTTTCCGGCGTCGAAGCCGAGCCGCTCGATGTCCTTCGGGCGGTGACCGGTGAAGCGGTCGTCCAGTTCGAACGATGCCCCTTGAAGGCCGCCGCGGTTCATCGAGCCCATGACGATCTTGTCGTCGAGGACCCCGAGCAGCAGCAGGTCGTCGAGGATGTCGGCGGTGCCCAGCACGCCGTCGACACCGGGGCGGGAGAGCGCCAGGCACAGTCGTTCGAGCAGGTCGGCGCGGCTCGCCATGGCCATCCTGCGCTCACCCACGCCGAGGGCGCCCCGCGCGGGGTGGTCGGCGGCGACGATCATCAGCCGGCCGGTGTCCTCGACCAGGGGGCGCCTGGCACGGCGGGCGGCGGCCTCGGCCACCGCCTCGGGGCGGTGCGTGCGGAGGCGGACGAGTTCGGCGACGTCGACGCGGGCGGTGGCGGTGGTCCTCACAGCACCGCTCCCGCCGTGACCGCGTTCTCCACCTCGTCGGGCGTGGGCATCGCGGACGAGCACTCCAGTCGGGAGGCGACGATCGCGCCGGCGGCGTTCGCGTACCGCATGATCCGCTCCAGGTCCCAGCCGCCGAGCAGTCCGTGGCAGAGCGACCCGCCGAACGCGTCGCCCGCGCCGAGGCCGTTGAGCACCGTGACCGGAAGCGGGGGGACCTCCGCCGATTCGCCGCTGCTGCTGACGGCGAGGACGCCCTTGGGCCCCTGCTTGACGACCGCGAGTTCGACCCCGGCGTCCAGCAGGGCACGGGCGGCGGTGTGCGGGTCGCGCTCGCCGGTGGCGACCTCCACCTCGTCGAGGTTGCCGACGGCCACCGTGGCGTGGCGCAGGGCCTCGGCGTAGAAGGGGCGCGCGGAGTCCGGCCCGGGGCGCGAGCCGTCGCGCTCCTCCCGCCAGAACATCGGCCGCCAGTCCAGGTCGAAGACCGTCGTACCGGACTTGGCGCGGTGCGCGAGCGCGGCGAGTGTGGCGGTGCGGCTCGGCTCTTCGCTAAGACCCGTGCCCGTCATCCAGAAGATCCGCGCGGCCCGGATGGCGTCCAGGTCCAGTTCGTGCGCGTCGATCTCCATATCCGGCGCCTTGGGCTGCCGGTAGAAGTACAGCGGGAAGTCGTCCGGCGGGAAGACCTCGCAGAACGTCACCGGGGTGGGCAGCCCCGGGACCGCGGTGACCCAGCGGTCGTCGACACCGAAGCCGCGCAGTGCCTCATGGAGGTAGGTGCCGAAGGGGTCGTCGCCCGTACGGGTGATCACCGCCGTACGGCGTCCGAGGCGCGCGGCGGCGACCGCGACGTTCGTCGCCGAACCGCCGAGGAACTTCCCGAAGGACGTCACCTGCGGCAGGGGCACGCCCGTCTGCAACGGGTAGAGGTCCACGCCGATCCGTCCCATGGTGACGAGGTCGTACCGGTCACCGGTTCCGAGCGGTCCGCCGTCCGACCCGTCTGCGGAGTGCGGCGCGGACTCCCTGAGCTCCTCCATCAGTTCCCCTCGCATCGGCTGCCCCCAGGTCTAGCCGCGTCGAGGGAGCCGTGTCAATATTTTGTCCGGACATTCGGACGACAGCTTGACTTGGTTTCGGGTTGCCCGAAAGTCCACACCCATGAGCGCACTGTCGCCCCTCGGCCCACTGTCGCTCATCCGGGTCGGATCGGCTCTCGGCTCCGGCGCCGTCCGCCTCCCGGTCGGCCCACGTCAGGTGTCCGGAAACCACGGGCGACCCGCCGCCGGGCGGCACTGGAAGCCGGCGCTCGGCCCGGGATTCCGGCCCGTTCGTGCTACGTGCGCCCCGGCTGACTTCCTGACGCCTGCCCGGGGCGCGGCGGCCGTGTCTCCGGTGTCGAGATCCTGCCCATGCCGTGGGCCGCGCGGACGCTCTTGGGTACGCACCGGTGCGAGTCGACCGACCATGTCGCGGCCCCGGACGGTCACCGCAACTGCTCGCCGGTGGAACGGGCCGGGCGCGTCGCGCGGACCGGGTGTCGGTCAACTCGCCGCCGTACTCCGCGCGCTGCCGGCCCGGGCGGACCGCTGCTCGCCTCCGGCCGGGACCGCGGCGGTCTGTGGCTTCTGTGATCAGGCGTGTCTGTGCGGGTTCCGGGCGACGGCCCGTGTTGTGCTCTCCGCGGACCGCAGGCCCGCTCGAGGCCGGGCTCGGCGACCGCATGCGGGGAATGCGCGGACGGGCCGGGCGCGGCGGGTCCGAGGGCTTGTGCCGAGCGGCGCGGCCGGCCGTCGTGTGTCGTGGACCGGGCGGTGCCGGAGGATTCGCGTGGCCGAAAACGTGAAGTTGGCAATTCGGGAGATCACCCCATCGGAGGCGCAACCCGGGCACCTGCCCCGCAGTTGACTCCACGTCGGGCATTCCGCCCGACTGTTGTGACGATCCCCAAGGAGCATCTCTCCATGTCGCGTATCGCGAAGGGCCTGGCCCTGACCTCCGTTGCCGCTGCGGCTGTGGCAGGCACCGCCGGCATCGCCGCCGCCGACAGCGGCGCCAGCGGCGCTGCCGAAAACTCCCCGGGCGTCCTGTCGGGCAACGTCCTGCAGGTGCCGGTCCACGTTCCGGTCAACCTGTGCGGGAACACGGTCGACGTGATCGGTCTGCTGAACCCCGCGTCCGGCAGCACCTGCGTCAACGGCTGACGCCGAGCGAACCCTTCTTCCGGCCGCTCTCCCCCGGGAAGGCGGCCGGTTGGCGTTCCCCCGTTCGAGGCATTGCCCCGAACGGGGGAATCGGGTTTCAAGGTGTTCGAAGGGTTCCCACCAGGGGAGAAGCGCGTGCCAGGGGACCTTGACGACCGCGCGGAGCAGTCAATCGGTTGCAGTAGGTGATGTCCCCTTTCACGGTGAGCACAGGAACGACGGCTCACCAGGAAGGGAACACCCATGCGTGATCTGCCCGCCCGGCGCCTCGCCACCACCTCCCTCTGCGCCACGCTCGTGCTCGGCATGGCCGGGCCGACCGCCGTGGCCTCCGACCACGGCTCATCGCGAGACGTCATCCAGGCGACGGAGTCCCACCCGCCGACCACCCCCGTACCCGGGGCCGACGCGCTTCTGACGCAGGTCCAGCGGGTGGCGGGCGCCGACGGCACCGTGGCCCCCGTCACCGACCTGCTCAACGCCGTACTCGCGGCGGACAACGGGCGTCTCTCCGCGGACAAGGCGGCCGGGCTCAACAAGGCCGTCAAGGACGCCATCGCCAAGATGGGCGGCGCCACGCCGACCGCCTCGGCCACGTCGGCACCCGGCGATGTGCTGGGCGCGCTCCAGAAGTCGGTCGACAGACTGATCTCGGTGTCGACCGCGGGTCAGTCCGGTGATGTGCTGCCGGCGGCCAGGGACGTGCTGGGCTCGCTCGTCAGGGTCGTCCTCGCCGGTCTGATCGTCGGCGGGCTCCCGCACCACCCCGGCATGCCGGTGCTGCCCAGTCTCCCGCCCATGCCCAGCATGCCTGCGGCGCCGAGCCTGCGGCCGATGCCGGTGCCCAGCACTGCCGTCACCGCACCGTCCACGCCCACGACGTCCCCGTCGCGCCCCATGGTCTGAGGCGAGGCGGCACAGGGACCGGACAGCCGTCGGCCCGTCCACGCGGACGGGCCGACGGCTGTCCGACGTCCGCGGGCGGCCGAGTGGGTCCCGGGAATCTTCCGGATGTGGGGTTTCCGCGGATGAGGGGGCTCGTTAGCCAGGGCACACCCCTTCCCCGTGGTGACGCGAGTCGCCGAAGAAAGGAACACGATGAAGACCCTCAAGGCCGCCGCCGTCGTTGCCGGTTCCCTGGCGGTCAGCGGTATCGCCGCCCCCGCTTTCGCCGCCGACACCTCCCACACCACGCCCACCGGCCTCAGCGGCGCCCTCGAGACCGTCACCAGCCAGAAGTCGCTGGATGTGCATCCCTTCGCGCATCAGTCCCACAGCCTCGACACCGAGAACACGAACTCCGCGCTCAGCACCGTGAAGCGCGCGACCACCACGCTCAACCAGCAGAGCACCCCCGCCCGGTTGCTCGGCGGGCTGCCCATCCGGGGTTGACGAGGCGGCACTTGCGGACATCGAACGGTCGCCGCGGAACCTTCGCGCCGACGGCCGGCGGCCGGCGTCCGCGGGGCCGGGAGTGAGAGTCGACGCGAGGCTCGGGCGGGTCAGCCCAGCCGGCGCACGGGCTCCCCGGAGAGGTACGCCTGGATGTCCTCGACCGCCTGGCCGTAGTACGTGGCGTAGTTGGCGTGCGACACGTACCCCAGGTGCGGGGTGGCGAGCAGACGCGGGGCCGTGCGCATCGGGTGGTCCGCCGGAAGCGGTTCGACGTCGAACACATCGACTCCGGCGCCTGCGATGCGGCCTCGGTGCAGTGCGGTGAGCAGGGCGTCCTGGTCGACGATGGCGGCGCGCGAGGTGTTGATCAGGTAGGCGGTCGGCTTCAGGAGCGCGAGTTCGCGGGCGCCGATCAGGCCGCGTGAGCGGTCGCCGAGCGCGAGGTGCACCGACACGAAGTCGCTGCTTGTGAGCAACTCGTCCATGGACGGAGCGAGTTCGACGCCCACTTCGCTCGTGCGTTCCTCGGTGAGGTTGCGGCTCCAGGCGACGACCTCCATGCCGAAGGCCAGCCCGATCTGCGCGACCCGGCTGCCGATCTTCCCGAGCCCGAGCAGTCCGAGCCGTCGGCCGTGCAGATCCGCGCCCACCGTGCTCTGCCAGGGTCCGCCGCCGCGCAGGGCGTTGCTCTCCTCGACAATGCCGCGCGCGAGTCCGAGCAGCAGGGCCCACGTCAGCTCGACGGGTGGTGCGGAGGAACTCGCCGTGCCGCACACGGTCACTCCGTGCGCCTGCGCGGCGGCGTGGTCGATGACGGAGTTCCGCATTCCCGAGGCGACCAGAAGCCGCAGCCGGGGCAGCCGGGCGAAGAGCGAGCCGGGGAACGGCACGCGCTCGCGCAGTGTGACGACGATGTCGAACTCGGCGAGCGCCTCCGCCAGCGCGTCCTCGTCGGCGAAGTGCTCGGCGAAGGACACCACGTCGACCCGGTCCTCCAGCGCCGACCAGTCCGCGACGGTTGTGGCGACCTGCTGGAAGTCGTCGAGCACGGCACAGCGGAACCGCATGTCAGCCCCTTTCCGATCAACCGGGGGAGCCTATCGGACGGCACTCCGAGGGCCTCACGAGCCGGTCGCGGACGAGTAACCGCCGTCGAGTCGCACCGTCGACGGGCCGTCCGCCTCACAGCCAGCCGTTGCGTTTGAAGCCGCGGTGGATGACGAAGCAGGCGGCCGCGATGACACAGAGGGCGAGGGGGTAGCCGAGGCGCCAGTGCAGTTCCGGCATGTGGTCGAAGTTCATGCCGTACACGCCGCACACCATGGTGGGGACGGCGATGATCGCGGCCCACGCGGTGATCTTCCGCATGTCCTCGTTCTGGGCCACCGCCACCTGGGCCAGATGGGCCTGCAGGATCGAGTCGAGCAGCGCGTCGAAGGCGGTGACCTGTTCGGTGACGCGGAAGAGGTGGTCGGCGACATCGCGGAAGTAGGCCTGTATCTCCGCGTCGACGGAGCGCATCGGCTCGGTGGCGAGCCGGGACAGGGGGCGGGCGAGGGGGAGCACGGCCCGCTTGAGTTCCAGGAGTTCGCGCTTGAGCTGATAGATGCGGCCGGCGTCGGCGCTTCGCGGTGTGTGCGGGGAGAAGACGTCGGTCTCGACCTGCTCGATGTCGTTGAGAACCGCGTCGGTGACGGTCAGGTAGTCGTCGACGACGTGGTCCGCGAGGGCGTGCAGCACCGCGGAGGGACCCTTGGCGAGCTGCTCCGGGTGGGCCTCCAGGTCCTCGCGCAGGGGGCCGAGGGAGCCGTGGCGGCCGTGGCGGACGGTGACGACGAAGTCGGGGCCGGTGAAGACCATGATCTCGCCCGTGTCGACGACCTCACTGGTGGCGGTGAGTTCGCCGTGTTCGACATAGGTGACGGTCTTGAAGACCGCGAACAGGACGTCGCCGTACTGCTCGACCTTGGGGCGCTGATGGGCGTGGACGGCGTCCTCGACGGCGAGCGGGTGCAGTCCGAACAGTTCGGCGACTCCGGCGAATTCGTCTTCGGACGGCTCGTGCAGGCCCAGCCACACGAAACCGTGCCGATGCCGGTGGACCTGCCGTACGGCTTCCTCCACGGAGTCGACGCCGGGCCGTCGGACACCATCGCGGTAGACGACGCAGTTGACGACGGTGGAGCCGAGCGGGGAGCGGGCCGGATGGCTGAGGTCCACGCGTCGGCTGCGTCGCGTCAGCCGGGCGACTTTGCGCAGGTTGCCGACCATCGACATGCGGAGGCTCTCTTTCGCCGGACAGCGGGGTCCGGTCAGTGTGCCAGCCGCCGGTGAGGCGGGGCCGGGGCGGTTCGCGCCGGAACGCCGGAACCCGGCCGTGCCCGGCCCCCACACCGTTGAACAACCCGCCCACGGCGCTCCGTTCGTCGGTGCGTGGGCCGGCCGGGGCGGACGTCCGACGATGCGGCGACCCTCACCGGGTCGAGTCCCAGCAGTCAGGTGCCACCGGCGGCAGCACGCTCCGTGTTGTGGCGGACCCCGCACGGTGTTCCCCCGGCTTCGGGCGCCGGGGTGGCGGTCTCCGGCTCGCTCGGTCGCGGGCCGTCGGATGTGCCGAGGTGGTCCGGGCGGACCGGCAGTCGGGTGGCCGCGGCATCGAGGAGACGGGCGAGCAGATGGGCGCGGCCGGCGACAATGGGCCCGAGGACGGCGAGGACCAGTACGTATCCGGCGATGAACGGGGCGAGGCGGTCGTCCAGGCCCGCACTGGTGGCCATGGCGGCGAGGATCAGTGCGAACTCTCCCCGTGCGAGGAGAGTGGTGGCGATGTCCGCGGCGGGCCCGGGGCCGTAGTGGTAGAGGCGGGCGACGAGCAGTCCCGCGATCAGGTTCATCACGACGGTCAGCGCTGCCGCGGCGGCCACCGGCCCCGCGACGGACGCCAGGTGCCCGGGATCGATGGCCAGGCCGAACGCGAGGAAGAAGATGGCGGCGAAGGCGTCGCGCAGGGGGTGCACGAGTTCACGGATCCGCGGGCCGGAGGGGGTCCCGGCGAGGATCAGGCCGGCCATGAAGGCGCCGATCGCGTCGGCGACCCCGAGGACCTCGGAGACGCCGGCGACGAGGACCGTGACGCCGAGGAAGCTGACGACCAGCAGTTCGTTGTCGCGCACCGCCATCAGGCGGCCGATCAGCCGGGTGCCGTAGCGGGCGGCGGCGGCCAGCACCAGGAGGAACCCGAACGCCTTGGCCGCCTGCAGGACCGTGTCGGTGAGGCCCTGGGCACCGCTGATGACCGGTTGGAGGGCGGCGAGATACAGCGCGAGGAAGATGTCCTCCACCACGATGACGCCCAGGATCAAGCGTGTCTCCGGGCGCGAGATGCGGCCGAGGTCGAGGAGGATCTTGGTGACGATCGCGGAGGAGGAGATGCCCAGTACTCCGGCGAGCACCAGCGCCTCCCGTGCCCCCCAGCCCAGGGCGAACCCGAAGCCCAGACCGGCCCCGACGTTCAGCAGCAGATAGATCCCACCGGCGATCGGCAGGCGCCTGCCGCCGCTCCTGAGGTCGTCGAGGTGGAACTCCAGACCCAGGTAGAACAGCAGCAGCACCAGACCGAGCGCGGACAGCATCTCGAAGTCGTGCGCGTCCTCGACCAGGACGAGACCCGGGGTGTGGGGGCCGAGCAGGATGCCGGCGAGCATGAACAGCGGGATGGTCGGCAGCCCGATCCGGCTGCCGAGACGGGCGAGGACGGCGGCGGCGAGGAAGGCGCCGCCCATGGCGAGCAGGGTGTCGGCATGTCCCACGGGTCACCAGCTTCCGCGCGGAGGGTCGAAGGTGCAGGGGCTGACGGGGCGGACAGGTCCTCCTCGGTCTGGTGGTCTGTCGGATAACCGGTTCCGCTGATCACTGCCGGCCGCCCGGTGCGGCGTCGGACGTCAGCGCGGACGGGGGTGGCGTGCGGCCGGTCCCTGCGGGGGCGCGAACAGATACGCGGCCGACCCCGCCAGGACCAGACCCGCGGCCAGGATCAGGCCCTGCGGCAGTACCAGGCCCACGACGAGCATCACCACGGCGAGTGCCGGCAGCGCCCGGGCCAGGCCGCGCCTGCGCTCCCGCGGCCGCCGCGGATGTGCGGTCTCCGGGCCGCGGGCACCACGCAGGTCCCTTCGCTCCACCCGCTCGTCGAGAGCGTGCGGCAGGTCGACGTCAGGCCGTGTCATGGTGGCTCCTTCCGAGGACCGGCTGGTCAGGGGGTCCATGCCACCGTCACACGGGGGCCGGGAGCGACACCATCGGGTCCGCCACCCATTTCCGCGGGCGTCCCGCACCCATGTCATGTGCGGCCGAATGGGTGTCGGCACCGATGGACACCGGCGCACCGCACCCCGCACGCTGGCCATGACGGCCGTAGGCCCATCGACGGCACCGGGCCACGGGCCGGCGGGCGGCACCGCGGCGGGCTCATGGCGTCACGGACGGCGATGGGACGGAGGCGAAGTCGGTGCCCTTGTTCTGGCGGATCTTCCTGCTCAACGCCGTCGTACTCATCTGTGCCACCGCCCTGCTGCTGGGGCCGGTCACCGTGTCCAGCCCCGTCCTGCTCACCGAGGCGGCCGTCCTGACCGCAGGACTGGCCGCGATGCTCGTCGCCAACGCCGTCCTGCTGCGCATCGGCCTCGCCCCGCTGCAGCGCCTCACCCGTGCCATGACCGCCATCGACCTGCTGCGCCCGGGCGCCCGCCCGGTGGTCGCCGGTCACGGCGAGGTCGCCGAACTGATCACGACCTTCAACTCGATGCTCGACCGTCTGGAGACCGAACGGGCCACCAGCGCCGCTCGAGCCCTGTCCGCACAGGAGGCCGAACGCCACCGCATCGCGCAGGAGCTCCACGACGAGGTCGGCCAGACCCTCACGGCCGTACTGCTCGAACTCAAACGCGTCGCCGACCACGCCCCTCCCGCCCTGGGGGCCGATCTCCACCGGGTGCAGGAGAGCACCCGCGCCGGCCTGGACGAGATCCGCCGCATCGCCCGCCGGCTGCGCCCGGGTGTCCTGGAGGACCTCGGCCTGGTCAGCGCCCTGAAGGCGCTGGCCAACGAGTTCACCCGACCCGGCCTCGCGGTACGCCATCGCATCGACACCGATCTGCCGCCGTTGAGCCGGGATGTCGAACTCGTGCTCTACCGAGTCGCGCAGGAAAGCCTGACCAACGCCGCCCGCCATGCCGGGGCCCGCCGCGTGGACCTCAGTCTCCGGCGCACCCCGGCCGGTGTGGAGCTGGTCATCCGCGACGACGGCCGGGGCATCGACGGCGCTCCCGAGGGAGCCGGCATCAGCGGCATGCGGGAACGCGCCCTGCTCATCGGAGCGACCCTCACCCTCGCCCCGGGCCCCGACGGGGGCACCGAGGTACGCCTGACCGTGCCCGCCCACCGACGGAGCCACTGACCATGTCCAAGGCGCCCCCGACCCGTATCCTCCTCGCCGACGACCACCACCTGGTCCGCCGGGGAGTCCGGCTCATCCTCGAAGGCGAACCCGACCTCACGGTCGTCGCCGAAGCCGGTGACGGCGCGGAAGCCGTCGAGGCCGCCCGCACCCACCGGCCGGACCTGGCCATTCTCGACGTCGCCATGCCCCGCATGACCGGCCTGCAGGCCGCCCGCGAACTCGCCCGCATCCAGCCTGACCTGCGCATCCTGATCCTGACCATGTACGACAACGAGCAGTACTTCTTCGAGGCCCTGGCCGCAGGGGCCTCCGGCTACGTGCTGAAATCCGTCGCCGACCGTGATCTCGTCGAAGCCTGCCGCGCCACCATGCGCGGCGAGCCCTTCCTCTACCCCGGCGCCGTCAACGCCCTCGTCCGCAACTACCTCGACCGCGCCAGGCAGGGCGAGCCGATCCCGGAGCGGGCGATCACCAACCGCGAGGAGGAGATCCTCAAACTCGTGGCCGAGGGCCACACTTCACAAGAGATCGCCGACATCCTCGTCAT
The DNA here is from genome assembly GCF_001507435.1 of Streptomyces sp. NRRL F-5122. Classification (GTDB taxonomy): domain Bacteria; phylum Actinomycetota; class Actinomycetes; order Streptomycetales; family Streptomycetaceae; genus Streptomyces; species Streptomyces lannensis. Next base: position 14,126 of record NZ_LMWH01000252.1, on the reverse strand, counting down.
CAGCGTCAAGACCGTGGAACGGCACCGGGCCAACCTCCTGGAGAAGCTCGGCATGAAGGACCGGCTGGAACTCACCAGGTACGCCATCCGAGTCGGCCTGATCGAGCCGTAGCCAGGGACGCCCCGGGGCACTTCGGTGTGCCCGCGCTCGTCGGACCGGTGCCGTGGCGACCGGTTCCCGGTGTTCGCCCGCGGCGGTGACGCCGTAGGCTCCGGGCGGCCGGCCTGTCGGGACAGTGTTCGAGGGGGTCCGTGTGGAGGTCCATGAGCGCGAGGTGTCCTCTCCCTGCGAGGGCCTCCTGGTCACACCGGTCGGCGGCGGTGACGCGGCCGTGGTGGTCCTGGCGGGCTCGAGCGGACGGGTCGAGCGGGAGAGGGCTCGGATCCTCGCGCGGCACGGGGTGACCGCTCTGGCGATCCGCTGGTTCGGCGGTCCGGGACAGCCGGCGGGTATCTGCGAGATCCCACTGGAGACGTTCACCGCCGCCGTCGACGTGCTCAGGTCGGCGGGCGCACGGCGCATCGCCGTCCTGGGTGTCTCCAAGGGAGCCGAGGCCGCTCTGCTCACCGCGGTGCACGACCCGCGTGTGGACGTCGTGATCGCGGTGTCGCCGACCTCGCGGGTCTGGTGCAACGTCGGTCCCGGGCGCGACGGACGAGCGCGCCCCTACCGCTCCTCCTGGACGTGGCGGGGAGAGCCACTGCCCTTCATGCCCATGGACGACACCTGGACTCCCCCCGAGCCGCACGGCGGACCGGTCGCCGTCCGCGGATGGTACGAACACAGTGAACGGACCTTCGCCCATCTGCTCGCCGAGACGGCGATCCCGGTGGAGAGGACGGAGGCCGACATACTGCTCGTGGCCGGGGGCGACGACGCGATGTGGCCCTCGCTGCCCTACGCCGAGGAACTGGCCGCCCGCCGTCGCTCGTCCGGGTCACCGACGCGGTTGATCAGTCGGGACGACGCCGGTCACCGTACGCGATTCCCCGGCGAGAGTCCTGCCCCGCCGTCCGCGGACCATCTTTACGGCGGAACCCCCGACTCCGACGCCCGGTTGGGCCGGACCGCCTGGCCACTGATCATCGAGGCGCTCCGCGGGTGACTGTCGGACCGGCCTCGAAGGGGATCTCCGCTCGAAACGCGATGTGGTCGGCCGTACGGGGATCCCGGAGTGCTGCGCCCGTCGAGCCTCGCGCCCGGAGCAGGCGCGGGTCAGGTCCCGGCGCCGCCGTGGCCGGACGAAACAGGGACAGGGCGGTCCGGGACCGCCACCCCGAGGAAGCCGAGTGCCAGGACGATCGCCACGGTCCGTACGGCGTGGGCGATCTGCCAACGGTCGCGGACGCGCGCCCAGTCGGCGGGCGGCGTGAGCGCGTTCCAGTCCGACTCCTGGACGTTGACGGGGCCGTTGACCACGAGGGTGACGAGCAGGGCCAGGAGCAGCAGAACGAGTGCGACGACCGACGGACGCAGGACGGCACTGTGCGCCCGGCGCGCGTGCAGGACGAGCATCACCACGGCGACCAGGGTCGGTACGGTGACGGCGCCGATGTACCAACAAAGGCGGCGTCGGTCATCGCGGACTCCCTCGTCAGAGGCGAACTCTCCCGATGACCTGACGGTGTGGGGGGTCCCGGTGTGACAGACCTTCGGCGAACCGGCGATCCCGGACGGCCCGGACGTGACGCCGGGCCGTGCGACCTCGTCGTCGGAGGTGTGCCGAGCGGGCCCCCGGCCTGGCGTCGGCGAGGGTCAGGCGGCGGTCTCGGCCGACGCCGCGGCGGCCGCCCGTGCGCTGAGTACGGTTCGCCCCCGCTCCGACTCCGGGAAGCGGTCGAGCATCCCCCGCAGTTCCTCGGCGCCGACATCGGCGCCGAAGGGCTCGGTGCCCGGTTCGAGTCGTACGCCTTCGGCCAGAGGGCCGGCGACGACGGGGTCGAAGCCGAGGGCGTCGACGAGGCGCGCAACGGTCGCGAGGTCGTCCGGCCCCTCGCCGGCGATCGCGATCGCCTTGCGTCCCGGTGCTCCCGCAGGCCGCGCCTCGTCCTCGAGGTCGTGGTACCCCATGTGGTTGAACGCCTTGATCACACGCGCTCCGGCCAGATACGCCTGCACGATCTCGCTGGAGGAGGTCAGCGGGTCGGTGAGGTCCTCGCGGATGCCGTCGACCTCCCACCAGTAGTTCATCGCGTCGACGACGAGCTTGCCCCGCAGGGCCTCGGCGGGAATGCTCCGGTACTTCCCGAGCGGCAGCGCCAGGACGACCACGTCCGCCTTCGCCGCGGCCTGTTCGGCGGTCACGGGGACGGCGCCGGGCGCGAGGACTTCGACGGTGAGCGCGATCTTTTCGGGGTCGCCCGATCCGGCGATGAGCACACGATGGCCGGCCGCGACGGCGAGGCGGGCCAGTACGGTCCCGACCTTCCCCGCACCCAGGATGCCGACGGTGCGCACGGCGGTGGTGTCCATGTCTTCTCCGTTCACGGCGTCAGCCTGCCAGTATGTCGCGGACCATCGGGATCACCTTGCTGCCGTACAGCTCGACGGCGCGCAGACGGGCGCTGACGGGCTGCGTTCCCGAGGTGTAGATGAGGTCGAACCGGCCGACGCCGAGTGCCTTGACGGCGTCGGCCATCTTGCGGGCGACCGTCTCGGGGGAGCCGACGTAGAGGGAGCCGTGCTCGATCTCGGCGTCGTACTCCTGCCTGCGGATCGCCGGCCATCCCCGCAGCGCGCCGATACGGTCACGGATGACCCGGTAGTACGGCCAGTGCAGTTCGCGGGCCTCCTCGTCCGTGTCGGCGATGAAGCCCGGCGAATGCATCCCGACCGGGTGGGCGGTCGTACCGAACTTGTCGGTGGCGCGCTGGTAGAGGTCGATATAGGGGGCGAACCGCTCCGGGTTGCCGCCGATGATGGCGATCATCAGCGGGAAGCCGTAATGCGCGGTGCGGACGACCGACTGGGGCGAACCGCCGACCCCGACCCAGGTGGTCAGGTGCCCGGACTCGGTCTTGGGGAAGACGTCGGCGTTGTCGAGCGCGGCGCGCTTGGTCCCGCTCCAGGTGACGGGCTTCTCCTCGAGCAGCTTGGCGAACAGCTCGATCTTCTCTTCGAACAGCACGTCGTAGTCGCTCAGGTCGTACCCGAAGAGGGGGAACGACTCAGTGAAGGAGCCGCGTCCGAGGATGACCTCGGCCCGGCCGTCGGAGAGCGCGTCCACGGTGGAGAAGCGCTGGAAGACGCGAACCGGGTCGTCGGAGCTCAGCACGGTCACGCCGGAAGCCAGCCGGATGCGTTCGGTCCGCGTGGCGATGCCGGCGAGCACGGTCTCCGGACTGGAGATCGCATACTCCGGTCGGTGGTGCTCTCCGAGGGCGATGACGTCGACGCCGGTCTCCTCCGCGAGGACGGCCTCCTCGACGACCTGCCGGATGGCACGCGCGTAGGACACCGGGCTGCCGGTGTCGTCCGTCGGCACATCGCCGAACGTGTCCAGACCGAAAACGAGATCAGACATGGGTGGGCTCCTTCGTGAGCAGTTGCTTCACCCGCGGGGCTACTTCGCGTCCCAGCAGCTCGATGGTGCGGGCCCGGGCTTCGCGGGGCAGGTTCAGGACGTCGTACTTGAGGTCGAAACGGCTCAGACGCAGGTCGCGTGCCATCGTTGCGATCTTGCGGGCGACGGTCTCGGGCGAGCCGACGAAGAGTGCGCCCGAATCGACCTCCTGCAGGTAGCGCTCACGGGTCGGCTTGTAGAACCCGCGTTCCTCGGCGAGTTGGGCCACCAGCGGCTGCCAGTACTTCCACCAGGTCTCGAGCGCCTCCTCGTCGGTCTCCGCGACCATCCCCAGCGAGTGCTGGGCTACCGGCCGCTCCGGGTGTCCGAGCTGCTCGAGTGTGCGGTGGTAGAGCTCGACGTGGCCGGCGAAGCGCTGAGGGCGCCCGCCGATGATGGCCAGCATGAGCGGCAGGTCGTAACGGGCCGCGCGCACCACGGAGTTCGGGCTGCCCCCCACACCGATCCAGGTCGGGATGCCGCCGGGCGGCATCCGGGGGTGCAGCTGTTGCTCGACGAGCGGCGGCCGGAACCTCCCCGACCAGGTCACCGTCTCCTCGCGCTGGAGACGCATGAACAGGTCGAGCTTCTCCTCGAACAGCTCGTCGTAGTCGGCGAGGTTGTAGCCGAACAGCGGGAACGAGTCCGTGGCCGACGCCCGCCCGAGCACGAGCTGGGCGCGCCCGTTCGAGACGGCGTCCAGCGTGGAGAACTCGTGGTAAAGCCGCACCGGATCGTTCGTGCTCAGCACGGTCACCGAGGTGCCGAGCCGGATCCGCTCCGTCGCGGTGGCGATCGCGGCGAGCAGGACCGGGGTGGCGCTGTCGTTGTGGCCGCGGCGGTAGTGCTCGCCGACGCTGAACACGTCGAGCCCCACGGATTCGGCGAGCTTGGCTTCCTCGACGATCAGGCGAACCGTCTCGGCGTCGCTCAGGGTGCCGCGGACATCGGTCGCGACCTCCCCGAACGAGTTGAGGCCCAGTTCGAAGCCTTGGGCTGTCATGGACTCCTCCTGCTGCGCTCCCCGGCCGTAGTGGCACGGTGCAGTTAATTGATACGTCAATCATCTCCGAATTTCCTTGACGAGTCAACTAAAGCGGGTGCCGGCGTCCCGATAGGGCTCGGCGATGGGTGTCCCGTGGCGGAGGAAGCGGCGCGACCGGCCTGCTTGCGGGACTCCGGTGACGGTGCGGCGGTCCCGGGTGCGCACGGACGGCGCGACCGGAGGGCCGGGCCCCCGCCGCAGTGGGGTCCGGCCCTCCGTCGATCAGCGACGGGGTCAGTCGCGAGGGCCGGCCGTGCCGCGCAGGGTCTCCAGGACGGGTTCGTACATGCGCGCCTTGATGGTGCCGAGTGTGTCGCCGGCCTTGCTCAGCTGCGCCTGGGCGATCCCCACGGCCGTGGTACGCACCGCGTCCTCGGCGACCGCCTGGTCGACGATGCCCGCGGCCGCGGCGTCCGACCCGCCGTAGCGGCGCGCGGTGACCATGGCCTCGTGCGCGGTCCGCGGTGCCAGCCGGGACTGGATCAGGGCGCACATGCCGGGTGTGAACGGGATGTTGATGTCGGCCTCGGGCAGGCACCAGAAGCCGCGGTCGGCGCGCATGACGCGGAAGTCGTGCGCAAGGGACAGCATGGCGCCTGCGGCGAAGGTGTGACCCTGCAGGGCGGCCACCGTGATCATCGGCAGGGCCAGCACACGGGCGAAGAGCTTGTGGACCGAGGTGCGGTAGTCCTGCTGCTGCTCGCCATGGGCGGACAGCCATTCCAGATCCAGACCGTTGGAGAAGAACTTGCCCGTCGCCGCGGTCACCAGGGCCCGCGGCCCTTCCGCCTGCTCCACTTCGTCCAGGGCGGCGTTGACCGACGCGATCCAGTCGGGGTGGAAGCGGTTCTCACCGTCTCCGATGTCGAGCACGAAGACGTTGTCCTGGCGGTCGAGAGCAGGCATGGGGGCTCCTGGGGGCGTGTTGTGGCGGGAGGGGAGAACGGGCCATGGCGCCGAGGGGGCGCGCCGGACGGCCGCGAACGGCGGCGCGACGAACCGGATCGGCCGGGAGGCGCCGACGGGTCGTGCAGCGGCATACCGTCGAGCGGCCCGGTGGCGAGGCGTTCCGCCATCGTCCACTCCCTTCGCGTCGCCGTTGTCTTATCTGGCACACAACGCTAAGTGGGGAGCGACGGGGGAGGGAATTATCAAAACGAAAAAGAGGGTATGACCGCAGTGGTCACACCGATTATCGACAATGCCCCCGCAATTATTTTCTCGGGAGTTCTTTCACTCGCGGACGAGCCGGTGAATGGAGGAGGGCCGGGCTTATTCGCGACTTTCCTTCCGCCGGCCCCGCGGAGGGCGGGCTCGTTCGAATGGCGCCATGACGCGGGCCGCCACGGTCGGACGATGAGCAGGCCGGCCGGAGAGCCACCGCCCGGGACGCGTTGGCCGGACGCTCTTCCGCTTCCGGCGCTTGCCGTTTCTCGCTGCCCCCTTCGCGCAGCGCACCATGCGCGGCGACCGCCGTTCGCGGAGTTCCGTCCGAGCGATACGTTTCGGCCTGTTCGGAAACAAGTCGTGGGGAAGGGCGGTCACGTCATGGGGGTCGGGGGACGAACAGTCGGGCGGGCGTGCTGCGTACTGGCGCTCGTGACGTCGACCGCACTGGTGGCCGGTTGCGGCGACGGCCGAGGCGATCCGCCCGGGCGCCCGGCCTCCGGCCCCACGATCGGAAGTTGTGCCACATCCGCGGGAGGTTTGGTGGCCGACCTCGACGGAGACGGCACGGCAGACCGTGTCTCCTCCCCGTCCCGCACCGGCGCCGGCTTGACCATCACGTTCGGAGCCGACGGCGGGCGGGGCGCGAAGGTGGGGCCACGGGATCTGGTCGGGGAGCGCGGGGACGGCGCGAAGGACGTGCTCGCCGTCGTGGCCGACTTCGACCGGGACGGCTGGAGTGACCTCTTCGTCGCCGCCACCGGCGCGTTCCAGGGCGACGACCCGGTGCGACCGGACGTCTCAGAGCTGAGACTCGGGCCCTTCTCGGCACGCGGACGGGGGCAGAGCGATCACCACGTCGACCTGAGCGAGCCGCGTGCGATCGCCGTCGCCGACTACGACCACGACCGCTACCCGGACCTCGCGTCCTACGGTCACGAGGGCGACGGCGTCTATTCGACGACGGCCCGGCTCGGCGGCGTGAAGGGCCTCGACCGGGGGTCGGACGACAGGAACAGGCCCTATACGAAGGAAGCCGATCAGACCGACCGGGCGACCCCGGACTCCATGCCCGAGGCCGACCTGACGGCGTTCTATCCGCTCTGTGTTGGTCGTATTTAGTTTCAAACGATACTGTATCGACCGAGTAAATGGCTGTAGTGTGGGTTCATGACAGCTGACGTTCCGCCTCGGACCACCGCGCGTGCGACCGACCGCCCGGGGGACACCTCGCCTTTCGCCCTTGGCTTGCTGCTGCGCAGGGCGCACTGGCACGCGGCGGCGGTGATGGGCGAGGCGCTTCGGCCGCTCGGCATCGAGTTGCGCCATTTTGCCGTGCTCATCGTGCTGGTCGACCGCGGGCCCACCGTGCAGCGGGACCTGGCTGCGGAAACGGGGTCGGACAAGGCGGGGATCATGCGGATCGTCGACGACCTGGAGAGCAAGGGGCTGGCTGTCCGCAAGCCTGTTCCGGGAGACCGGCGGGCGCGGGCCGTGGAGATCACGCCTCGGGGCATCGAGCTTTTCGACGCGGCTCATGTGCTGGCGGCACCGTTGTCCGAGCGCCTGGTCGCCGGACTGGCGCCCGGTGATGCCGAGCAGATGGTTGATCTGCTGACGCGGTTCGTCTATCCCGCTGACGGCAAGGCGTAGGCGCTCGCGCGACAACTGCGTGCCGGCCGCGTCGGCAGTTCCTGTCGTATTTCGCGGCCGGACCGTTTTCGTGGGCTGCGGCCTTCTCCACCGGGCGTCGGCGGTCGGGGGCGGCCGGGCGTTGCCGTCGACCGAGTCCGGGCCCGTCGTCACCGCTACCGCGTCCGTACCGGGTCGGCCGGATCTGCGTCCGCGCACACAGCGCCGTTCAGCCGTGGGCCGCTGTCGTGCTCGGTGCCGGATCGCCGCTGCGATGCGGGCGGCATCCTCGGCAAAGGGGGCCATGGGCGACGAAGGCGCCGGGTGACCGCCTCGGATGAAGTGTCACACGGCGCCCATGGCACGGGAGTTACGCGGCGAGGCGTTCCGCGAGTCGCTCGGCCTTGATCGTCGCGTCCTTGAAGGCGCGCTTGCGGGAGGCCTCGTAGAGGGGGATCAGTTCCGACATGGCCGGGTTACGGGGGGCCATGGTGAGCTCCGGGACGATGAAGTCGAGATCCAGGCCCAGAGTGCCCTTGAGGACGGCCTCCAGATAGTTCTGTACGAACTCGAAACCCTCGCGCGGGGTGCCCGGCGCGTAGGAGCCGCCACGGCTGGCGACGACGACGGCCGGGGTGCCCTGAGCGGTGGGAGTCTCGCCCGCGGTGCGGCCCATCAGGAGCACGCTGTCCAGCCACGCCTTGAGGGTCGACGGGACCGAGTAGTTGTACATGGGCGCGCCGATCAGGACCGCGTCCGCCTGCTCCAGTTCCTCGATGAGCTTCAGGCGTTCGGCGAACGCGGCGTTCTGCGCGGGGGTGCGGTCGGACGGGTCGGTGTAACCGGCGGACCAGGCGTCGGCGGTGATGTGCGCGACGGGGCTGGCGGCGAGGTCGCGGTAGATCACCGTGCCTTCCGGGTGGTGCTCCCTCCATGCCTCGCGGAAGGCGGCCGTGACCGCGCGGGACGAGGACGCCTCTTCGGGAAATACGGACGAATCGATGTGCAGCAGTGTGGCCATGACCTTCTCCGATGTGCAGGGCCCCGGCGGGCAGCCGTGGGTCGGCAACTCTTCTTGGTCGAGATAGTCAATCACGAGATCGTCTTGAGTGATACTATCTTGAGTGCAACGATAGCTAATGCAATCGAGCGGCCAGGGAGGCAGGCGATCATGGACGTCTACGAAGCGGTCACTACCCGACGGGCGGTGCGCGGGTTCACGGACCGGCGGGTCCCGAGAGAGACGCTTGAGCGCGTGGTGTCCGCCGCGGCCTGGACGCCGTCCGCATCGAACATCCAGCCGTGGCATGTCTACGTCCTGACAGGTGCGCCACTGGCCGAGCTCAAGAGGCGGGTCGGCGAGCGGTTGGCCACCGGCGAACCCTGGGACGAGCCGGAGTACGAGCAGTATCCCGCCGAGCTGAAGTCCCCGTACCGAGAGCGCCGGTCGGCCTTCGGTGCGGAGCGCTACGGCGCACTCGGCATTCCGCGCGAGGACCTGGAGGCGCGCCAGCGGGCGGCTTCCGCGAACTGGGACTGCTTCGGGGCGCCCGCGTCCCTGTTCTGCTATGTCGACCGCGGCATGGGCAGGCCCCAATGGTCCGACCTCGGCATGTATCTGCAGACCGTCATGCTGCTCCTCCGAGCCGAAGGGCTGCACAGTTGCCCGCAGATGGCGTGGGCGAAGTACCGCACGACCGTCGCGAAGATCCTGTCGCCGCCGGACGAACTGATCCTCTTCTGCGGTATGTCGATCGGGTTCGAGGACGCCACGATGAACCACTCCCGTACGGGCCGGGCGCCGCTCGAGGAGACGGTCACGTTCGTCGACTCGGTCGACGCGGCACGACGAGCTCGCCCGCCGGCCGGGGGAGCAGCGGCCTGTCCGACCTCGAGGCCGCACGGTCCACGGACCGCGACCGCAGAGCTCGCGAAGGGCCACGCCTCTCGCAGCACATGGACGGGGCGTGTCGTCGCACGGATCGGTGACGCCTTCGCCGGACAGGTCCAAAGTCTGGCCTCCCGGGTCGGGTTGCCGCCCGGTACCGGCTGAGAAGCCGTCCCGATTCCGCGCCGAAACGAGAGAGGTAGATCATGTGGATTACCCGTGGCCGGACACCGGTCTCCTGGGCACGTTCGGGCTTGCTCAGGGGCGGCTCGACGAGTGGTCGTGGCCGCGAGAGGCTTCGCGCCGTGCAGGACGACAACGGGGTGCGCTCCCCGTCGTCGTGCCGCGCGCCCGGGGATCCCGTGCAGGGCTTGCAGGGCCTTCCCCGTCCCGTGGCCGTCGTGGTGGGTGCGGGCGGCGTGCTCGGAGCGGCCCATGTCGGTGTCGGGTACGCGCTGGAACGGCAACGATTCGTCCCGGACATGATCATCGGAAGCTCGGTGGGCGCCCTCAACGGGGCCATCGCGGCGGCTCACCCCGAACAGGCCGCGCCGTGGCTGGACCACGTGTGGACTCAGCTGCGTCGTCGTGAGGTGTATACGCTCGGCTATCCGTCCTCACGGGCCAGCATCTGCACGGATCGCGGCCTGCGTCGACTGATCGCCCGGTCCGGGCTGCCGTCGCGGATCGAGGAGCTCGCCGTCCCGTTCACCGCGGTGGCCATGGACCTGGTCACCGGTGCGCCCGCGTTGCTCGATCACGGAGACCTGGAGTCCGCACTGCTCGCCAGTGCCGCCATGCCGGGGATCCTGCCCCCGGTGGAGCGTGGAGGCAGGACGCTCGTCGACGGCGGAGTGATCGCCTATGTCCCGGTACTGGCGGCGCTGCAGGCCGGGGCGGCCAGCGTGGTGGTGCTGTCGACCGGGCCGGAGGGCTCGCCCCTGCCCCCGGCCGTCCCGCGCCCACGAGCCGGCGCGATCGCCGCCAGGGCCGCACTGCTGCTCATGCACCATCAGATCGAGCGTGATCTGCGCGAGGTGTCCCGGCAGATCCCGACTGTCGTGCTGCCGACCGGTATCGAGGCCTGGCCGGCCCCCTGGGACTTCGGCCATTCCCAACGGCTGATCAGCACGGCTTCGCGAGCGGCGGGGCGCTTCCTCGACGAGTTGCGCATCAGCGGACCCGGCCTGTATCGGGCCGACGATCCTCGGGCGACCGGCGCGTCGGTCACACCGGGCGACGCATCAACTTTCTCCGTACCAGGGATCGTTCTGTGAGCACCATCGCGTTCCTCAACATCGCCATGCAGGGGCACGTCAACCCGACGCTGCCGCTGGTGGAAGAACTCGTCCGCCGCGGCCACTCCGTCACGTACCACACATCGCCCGCCTTCCAGGAGGAGATCGAGGCCGTCGGCGCGACGGTGTGCCTCTACCCCGGGGGCGACCAGCCGCTGCCCGATCCGCCGACGCCCGGCACGCTGATGGCGGGGCTCGCGGGCACCGCCGCCCGCTTGCTGCCCACGGTGCTCACGGACCTGCGCAAGGTTCGGCCCGGCCTGATCGTCCACGACAGCGCCTGCTTGTGGGGTGCGATCGCCGCCCGCGAACTCAAGGTGCCGGCGGCGGCATCGTTCACCACGTTCGCGTTCAACCGGCGGGTTCCCAGTCCCACCCGAGGCTCGTGGAGCCTGCTGGCCGAGGCGGCGGCTCGACCTCGTACCCTCCGGAGCTATCTGCGGTCGCGCGGAGGCCTGCGCCGCGCCTTCGACACCCGCGGGCTGCCCATGCTGGACGTGGGGAACATCCGCCAGCCGCTCAATCTGGTCTACACCTCCCGGTCGTTCCAGCCTGCCGTCGAGGACTTCGACGAGTCCTACCGGTTCGTCGGCCCGAGCATCGGTGCCCGACCGGTCGACCCGTCGTTCCCGGCCGATCGGTTGTCGGACCCCGTGCTGTACGCCTCGCTGGGCACGGTGTTCAACGCCGATCCGCAACTGCTGCGCTGCTTCGCCGCCGCGCTCGCCCCGCTGGGGGGCACTGTCATCGTCTCGACCGGGAAGACCGATCCCGACGCGCTGGGTCCGTTGCCGGCCAATGTGCTCGCCCGCCGTTCCGTTCCGCAACCGGAGGTGCTGGGCCGTGCGGTGCTGTTCGTCACGCACGGCGGAATGAACAGCGTCAACGAGGCCATGTACGCCGGGGTTCCTATGTTGGTGGTACCCCAGGGGGCCGACCAGCCGATGGTGGCCCGCCGTGTCGTGGAGCTGGGCGCCGGCCTGTCGATACGTACGCAGGACGTCACCGAGGGCTCCGTGCGTGCCCTTGCCGGGCGTCTGCTGCACAGTCCCCGGTTCAGTGCGGCGGCAGCCACCCTGTGCGTCGCCCAGAGGGAAGCCGGTGGATATCGGCGCGCCGCCGACGAACTCGAGCGGTACCTCCAAGCCGCAGGTCCGCTCGGGCAGCAGCCTCCCGTCGTGCCGTCCGAGCGAGGCTGAGCGGTGCCACTCCTCGTCGTCGTTCTGCTGCTGCTCGCCGGGGTGTCGGAGGCCGCCGGGCGCATCCTGCCCCTGGTGGTGCGCCGCCCGGGCATGTCACGAACCCGGGTGGCCGGACTGCTGTTGGCCTGTGGCCTCGTCGAGGGCGCACTGTTCGCGCTGTGGCCGCTGACCGCGGGGAGCCTGGCCGAACTCGTGCAGTCCTCCCCACCGACCGGTGCCGGGCCGGGATGGACACCGGGCCTGGTCACCCCGCTGGTGTTCGCCGCCGTCCTCGCGTTTCCACTGCTCGGGCCCACGCTCCACCTGCTCCTCCTGGTCGGCGTCGGAGCCGGTCTCGTCGGGCCGGTCTCCACGGCGACCGACCTGGGCCGGTGGGGCTCCGCCGGTTGCGTGGCCCTCGCCGGGGCCGGGCTCGGAGCCGCTGTGGAGGCCGTACGGCGCTCGGTCGTGAGGATCAGCGCCACGACGGCGTGGGAGCCGATCGTATGAACGATTTTCTCCTCTGGGTGTGCGTGATCGGCCCCGCTCTGCTCGCCGAGGCCCTGCTGGCGCGCCATGAGGTGCTGGCGTACGGCGCGGCCTGGCGGACCCCCCTCACCGAGCTCCCCAAGGGCGTTCCCCACGCCCGGGGCGCGGCTCCCGGCGACCCCCCTGACGCCTACCTGGTCTACCTGGACGGCATCGGCAAACGTCGCGTCCGCGACAGCCGGGACGGGGGCCAGCTGGTGAAGGCGCTGCTGCGCGGGGCGCCGGAGCTGCGGGTGCTCGGTCAGGTGCTGCCGTACTCCCCGCTGGCCGACCCGCTTGCCGAGAGGCCCGTGTGGGCGTGGCTGCGCCGCCGCGTCGGGCTGCTGCTGTTCCTCCACAATGTCATGCAGATCTTCGTGGCGGCCGACAGCCGGTACCGTCCGCTGTACAACCGTGCCGTCGGCTCGCAGATCGCCACCCAACTCCGGCTCGCCGGCTACCGGCCCGACAGCGGCATCCCGGTTGTGCTGCTCAGCTACAGCGGCGGCGCCCAGGTCGCCACCGGCGCGGTGGACGAACTGCGCGGCCGGCTGCGCTCCCCGCTCCTGCTGATCACGCTGGGCGGTTTCCACAACGGCTCCAACGACATCTGCCGTGCCGAGCACCTGCACCGGCTGACCAGCAAGTATGACCGGATCGAGCGGATCGGCACCTGGATTTTCCCGCAGCGCTGGCGGCTGTTCCGCACAAGCGCGTGGAACCGGGCCCGCCGCGCCGGGAAGATCACCGAGCACCGGCTCGAACCGGCCACGCATGTGGGGCCGCGCAGTTACATCAACCCGACGACGCTGTTGCCCGACGGCCGCAGCTATCTGGACCGCACGGCCGACACCGTGATCGCACTCATTCGCGCCCATCACGGCACGGCCGCGGACACCGACGCCCCGCTGCCCTGAGCCGCCCGGGCCGGAGTGCGCCGTACGGTCCAACGCGCTCGTCCGAGTCGCCGACGAACGTGGACGGCTCGACGGGCCGTGACGGCGCCCGCATCCGCTCGGATACGCCAGAAGGCTTCAGGACAAGCACGTCAAGCCGTGCGTGGCGGGTGGATGGATAACCTCGGTGCATGACCAGCGAGTCCCACACTCCGCCGCCGGCCCCGACCAAGGACGACTTCGCGAAGGTTCTTTCCTTCATCGGCGACAGGCTCGCCCCGTTGCTGGTGACGGACGATCCCCGATACGCCCCGGTCGCCACGTCGTTGGACTTCGCCGTCCGCTACCTGCACGGCATGGCCGAGCTGGAATTGGACGAAGGCGGACCCGCGTACAAGCCCTTCAGTGCGCTGACGCGGATCGCCGAGCAGTGGAAGGAGCATCCCGACTTCGATCCCGGCTGGACTGAGTACTGGCACCGGCAACGACCCTGACCTCGGGCACACATGAATCCGCCCGGCCCGGCTCTTCCGTGACAGGTCGAGCCGGGCACGACTCGCCGCATGACCGGCGGAAACCGGCTGCGGGGCGGCGCCGGCGGCACAGAGAGGGGCGGGGATGTGCCGGACGCCCCTGCGAAGCCCGTTCCGCGAGACGGGTGGGGGCGACTCAGGCGGCAACCGGTTGGCGTTCGGACGTGTGGGGGAGGTCCTGTTCGGCCCATACGACCTTGCCGCCCGATGTCGATCGCGCGCCCCACCTGCGGGACAGGTTGGTGACGAGGAAGAGGCCGCGGCCGTTCTCGTCCGTGGTGCGTGCGCGATGCGGTCGCGGGATGAAGGCGGCGGTGTCGGACACCTCGCAGGTCAGGACCCGGTGGCGGACGAGGCGGAGTTCGATCGGTCCGGTGCCGTGGCATATGGCGTTG
>NZ_LMWH01000251.1 GCF_001507435.1 Streptomyces sp. NRRL F-5122 | reverse complement strand
CCCAGCAGCCAACGGCTCTACCAGTACAAGACGTGCCATCACCCTCGCCAGGCGAACGTGCAACACCACGGAAAGTAATCACGCTCGCAGTCGTCGGGTCCCGATTGCTCACAACCAGCCGACACGGCTACTGCTCGCGAAGCCCGGATTCTGGCGTTTCCGCAGGCCCCAATGATAGTGATCAAAGGAACCTACAGCTGGAGGAGATCAAACGCAGGGCCGGGAGCGGCAGAAGCACAGCGGCCTCGCCGCTCGTGAACCCCTCAGGGACGTCAATGGGGGGTTCGCTGTGGCAGTCTGCCCGCGTGGACGATCTTGTTGGTACCCAGGCCCCGCGCTGTCGTGTGATCGACCCGGCCGAGTCGGTCGCAGAACTCGAACGGGTGCTGCCCGGCCTGATAACCCACCGTCTGCCGACACCGGTGCACATCGATTGGCTCCGTCTGGAGGGCCTGTTGGGGACGGCCCTGCCCGCCGACTACAAGCTCCTGTGCGAGCGGTACCCGGCGTTCGAGCTGAGTGACTTCATGCGCGTTGGCGGCCCGCGGCCAGGCGCTGAGGCGGGATGGATCCAAGACACCCACGAGGAATTGGAGATCATCGCCGAGTGGTGCGAGGACGCCGACGTGGCCGCACCGATGCACCCCTACCCCGCGCCGGGCGGCCTGCTTCCCTGGTCCACCTCCAACCAGGGGGACTTCTTCCTGTGGACCACCCATCCCAGCGGGCCACAAAAATGGATGGTCACCGTCGCCTCACGCAATGGTGCATGGTGGCACTACACCGGTGGAGCGGTTCAGTTCCTGGCTGATCTGGTGAGCGGTGTCCTGGAGCCCTGGGCACTGCCGACGGTCCGCCCGGAGATCACCTATGTCGATCAACCGGGTGGCAGTGGCAGATGAGGACCGCAGCGATGCCGGAAGGAGACCAGCCGTCACACCGCTGCAGTCGGCAACTTCTTCTGACCGCACTGCCTTGATCCGCCTGAATCGGCGTGGTGCCGGCCGACCAGGCATCAACGTCGAGCGTCTTCACGGCCCTTGAACGGCTCAGGAAGGCGCTCGGATTGCCGTGGCCTGCGCAGCGCGGCAGCCGTCGATGTGAGCTCTGGTGCTCTCCTCGTGCCCGCTTGGCATCGGCCGGCTGCGGCCGGCGTCCCGCGGCAGCTGCACGGGACTGTTTACACCGGCAGAGGGTGGTTACAGGCCCGAGCAGGGCTGCGGCCGTCAGGCACCAGGCCGGGGAATTTCCCCAATGAGGAGGGAGCTCCCATGACTGCAGTGCCCAGCGTACGACGCGCCGACGACTGCGGGGCATGGGCGGTGGTGATCCTGACTGGCGAGGTGGACCTGGCGCTGGCTCCGGCGCTGCGGGAAATCGTCGACGCGCTCATAGCCGACGGTCGCGCGCGCATCGTGCTGGACCTGGAAGACGTGTCGTTCATGGATTCATCCGCTCTGGGCGTGCTGGTGTATGCCATGCGGCAGGCCGAGGCGCTGGGCGGAGCGCTGCGCCTGGCGGGCCCGTGCGAGCAGGTGCGCCGCATGTTGGAGCTGACGGGGCTGGACACCGTGGTCCAGGTCTTCGCCCGCGTTGCGGCAGCGTGCGATCACCCGGATCTGTGAAGGCGGACGAGAAGGCTTGCCCGAACTCAGCAGGATGCGGGCACAATGCACAGAGTGAAGAGCAGGCCGAAAGAAGACGACCCTCTGGGCGTCGGCGTGGACGAGGCGTTGGTGTCGGCGTTGTTCGCCGCGGCGGACGCCGGCCTGTATGCCGTCGACGACGAGGGCACGGTGATCGCCTGCAACCCGGGAGCCGAACGGCTGCTGGGCTACGCGCCGGGCACCCTGATCGGGGTCAACGCCCAGCGCACCCTGCACCCGTCGAACGAAGAGTCGGCGGCCGTGCCCGTCCAGCGCCCGATCCTCCAGGACGTGGCACCGGGCAAACGCATCAGCGGCGAGCGCGCCGTACTGCAGCGCGCCGACGGCACACCGCTCGCGGTGTGGTGGACCGCGGCTCCGCTGCCCGCGCCACCGGGACGCGGCCGTGGTGTGGTGGTCGTGTTCCAGGACGCGACCGCCCAGCGTGAGCGGGAAGGACGCCGCGCCGAGCGGTACGCGCTCAGCGAGACAATGCGCGAGCAGGCCGAATACGACCTGTCGGAGACCACCTGGCTCGGTGAGTTGACGCTGGCCATGACCACCACCCTGGACGCGGACGAGGCACTGCACCGCCTGGTGCGCCAGCTGGTGCCCCGCCTTGCCGACACCGCCGTGGTCACTCTGGCCGACGGGCTCACGCATCGCCTCGCGGCTGCCGCCCACCACACGCCCGACGTACTGCCCAGCGGCCCCCGTGACGAGCCGGCGCCGGAACACGCCGCCCACCACGCGGCCGTCACCCGCATCCTCGATGGCGCCGGCACCCAGCACCTCACCGACCTCACGCCCGCAGCCGGCGGCGAAAGCGACCTGCTCACGCGCGTGGAAGCCGACAAGGCACTCGTCCTTGCGCTGCGGCTGCACGCCAGGACCTTCGGCGCGCTGACCCTGGCCCGCACATCCGCGAGCCCGCCCTTCAACGAAGCCGACCGCGCCCTGGCGGACGAGGTGGCCCGCCGCATCAGCCTGGGCCTGGACAACGCCCGCCTGCACGCCGCCCAGGCCGACATCGCCGCAGCCCTGCAACGCGCCCTGCTCACCGACCTGCCCGACGTTGCGGGTATCGAACTGGCCGCCCACTACGAGCCGGCCCAGCACACGGCCGAGGTCGGCGGCGACTGGTACGACGCCTTCCTCCTCGACGACGGTGACCTCGCCCTGGTCATCGGCGACGTCACCGGCCACGACATGCAGGCCGCCTCACGCATGAGCGAACTACGCAACATGCTCCGCGCCCTGGCCGTCGACCGCCCCCACGAACTGCCCGGCCAGATCCTGCGCCGCCTGGACACCGCCCAGGCCCGTCTGACCCTCGCCGACTCCGCCACGGCGATCTTCACCCGCCTGCACCGCACCACCAGCGGGGCCTGGCAGGCGTCATGGTCCGTAGCAGGCCACCCCCCGCCCCTGCTGATCACCGCCGACGCAGACGCCCACTACCTCACCGGGGCACACAGCATGCTCCTGGGCCTACGCCCCACCACCGAGCGCCCCACCACCCACACACCTCTGCCCCACGGCGCCACACTCCTGCTCTACACCGACGGCCTGGTCGAATCCCGCACCCGTTCCCTCGACGACGGCATGACCCGCCTCCGCCAACACGCCACCACCCACCGCCACCTACCACTGCGCGAGCTGTGCGCCACGCTGGCCCGCGATCTCGGTGACCCCCGCGACGACATCACCCTCATCGCCGCCCGCACCCCCACCCGGCCACACAACAGCTGACCCCCCGAGGGTCAGTGCGGCTGACGGCCCTTCTGTTGTCAGACCGTGTCCTGGCGGCACGTGCCGATTTCGCGCACCGCAAGTGGCGGCCGACCCCGCGACACCGGCTGGCTCCTCCCCGTGCAGGACAGGCCCCGTATCCGTCACTCACACGAGTACGGGGCCCATCATGCCCAGCAGACGTCAGCCCCGGGACGACCTACGAAGCCGCAGCACCAGGTAACCGCCCGCAGCCACCAGCGCCGCCGCAACACCCGACAGCAGGCCCACCGGTATGCCGCTACCGGTAGCGGCCAGATCACCGCCGCCCTGCGCGGACGGGGAGGCGACAGCCGAGGGGGCCGCCCCACCCTCACCAGAGGAGGCACTCGGTGCAGCGGTCGCACCCGCCGGCCCAGAAGGCAAGGACGACGCCGACGAGGAGGGCGACACCGAGGCGGACGGTGCCGTGCCGCCACCACCGCCCCCGGAGCCCTTGCAGTCCGTCCAGAACACCTTATGCTTCGCGGCTCCCTTCTCGCCGTCGAAGTTCCAGAACAGCTTGTAGTGCCCGTCGGGCAGCGACAGATCCGCCGTACGGCCGTGGCCCTCGGTATCCAGAGCGATGGCCCCGGACTTCACACTCTCGCCCTTGGTGGCGGCGGTCGGCGCCCACGCCTCGATGTGCCAGTCCACCTTCTGGACCGCGTCGAAACCGAACGCATCGAGGTAGAACGTGCAAACGTGCGGCTCGTTACGACGCAACTCCTCGCCCGTCTTGGCGTCATGGATCTTCACCGTCCCGTTGTCACCGGGAGCGGTGGCGTGCGCGGCCGGCGCGAGGAGCAGCACGGTCGAAACGCCGGCGGCCAGCGCGCCGACACGGATAAGAATAGGCATGAATGGGTCCATCTTCGATATACGAACGGGAAGACGTGGAGAGGGCGGCTCAGCCTCCTGCCCGTCCTGACGAAAGGTCAAGCACGATCCGGCAACGACAAGGGCCTGCTGCCGGCATAGAAGCCACCTCAAGACGCCGCAGACGTCCTCGCGCTGCGCGGGCCGTCATGACGGCGGCGCTGGTTGGCATCGATTGCGGTGGCTGCTGCATTCCTCCGCGATACAGCAGCCACCGCGGCTTGTGCGCAGAGAAGATCCGGAGCTTCTGGGGCATCCCCCTGCCGCCGGACCTCCCTCTACATGTCCTTCTCTTCGGCCTTGCCCTCGGCTGCTCCGGCCTGTCCGGACGCACTGCTCGCCCCACCAGGGTGGTAGCCCAAAGCCCCAGCCCTTCCCCCGCCTGTTCGCACCGCGGCCTCCGTACCTGGCCCAACACAGTCCTCGTTTGCACCGGATCCATTCCGAGTCCGCCGCCACACACGCTTCGGTCGCATCAGCGGCCTCATGGTGACCAGCGCAGAGGCACACAGAAGTGTCACAGCACTTCAAGAGCCCTTCACACGAGCGCTGCCCCCGCTTGCGCACAGCCGGCGCGAAACGTCACCGCGGGCGCGCTTGGAAGGTGTGCTGGTTCATCCATGCCCGCCGGTCCAGTGCCCGACCGGCGCCACCCAGGGTGATGTTTCACGTCGGCTGAGCGCTCTGTGAATGCCGAACGCGTGCAAAGGAAGCCAGGTGGCCGGGCCCCTGACCAGGTCGCCGAACCGCGCACCCCCAGACCGCGTGGACCGGCAGTACACCGACACCCACGGCGCGTCCATCGTCGGCTTCGCCTTCGCCCACATTCTCGGCTTCAAGCTCATGCCGAGGCTGAAGAACATCGACTCCGCCCGGCTGTACAGGCCAGCCGCGGGCGAGGACGACAGCTGGCCGAACCCCGCACCGGTACTGTCCACCAAGACGATCAACTGGGACCTGATCCGCCGGCAGTACAACCAGATCGTGAAGTACCGCCGCGCTCCGCCTGGGCACCCCTGAGGACGAGCAGGTCCTGCGCCGCTTCACCCGCGGCTACCCCAAGCACCCCACCTACCAGGCGATCGAGGAGTTGGGCCGGGCCGTGCGCACGGCGTTCGTCTGCGACTACCTCGCCGACATCGAGCCGCGTCAGGAGATCCACGAGGGCCTGCCGGTCGTGGAGAACTGGAACAGCGCGAACAAGGACCTCTTCTATGGCAAGGACGGTGACCTGGCCGGCAGGACAAGGAGTCCCAGGAGGTGTCCATGCTCGCCCTCCATCTGCTCCAGTCCGCCTTGGTCCACGTCAACACGCTGCTGATGCAGCAGATCCTCGCTGATCCGAAGTGGGCCGACACGCTCACCGACGCGGACCGGCGGGCGCTGTACCCCTGTTCTGGACGCACGTGAACCCCTACGGCCGGTTCGAGCTGGACATGAACAGCCGCCCAGAGCTGGACCTGACCGCCCGGGCTGCGATGTTGCCCGGCCCGCGCGCCCTCGAGAGTGAGAGCGCGACGGCCCCCGTGTGACTGGGGCGGCGTGGCCGGGCTGATGCGCCGCTGAGCCTGCATCCTCTCACCGTCGGTGGCATGACGACGCGCGGAGAAGGTCGCCGAGGACCTCACCGTGAGGACTCGCAGCAGCCGAGGAGGTGTGGGCCTTTCGGCGACCTCATCATGGCCGCTTCCCGCCGCATCTGCGCCGTCCGCGCGCAGGAACTGGGCCGGCATCCCGAGCACCGCGACATGCTCGCCATGAACGATGACCAGCGTCTGCGCGATCTCGCCGCCACCGGCGCCTGATCCACGGCCCGGCCCCCCGCCGCTCCTCAGCCCCCGCGGGGACCGATGGCTTCCTGACGGCCCGTGGAAGCGGCCACCTCTGCGCGCCCTTCCCGTGGGAGTTACATGACGCTCTAACCGCCTAACAGGGGGCAAAGCCTGATTGTCGACGCGCACCAGGGCGGCGAGTTGCCGCCCTGTGCGCGTCCGTCAATGGTGGGCCTGGATCTTCAGGTCGCCGCGGGTCTGTGCGCGAATGTGGTCACTGGCGAGCATGGCGTGGGGGAAGCCGAGGTCGATCGCGCTGACCTCGTCCACGCGCGCCATCTGGGACCGGGTTAGGTCGACCTCAAGGGCTCCCAGGTTCTCCTG
Source organism: Streptomyces sp. NRRL F-5122 (assembly GCF_001507435.1). Classification (GTDB taxonomy): domain Bacteria; phylum Actinomycetota; class Actinomycetes; order Streptomycetales; family Streptomycetaceae; genus Streptomyces; species Streptomyces lannensis. The sequence continues at coordinate 50,633 of NZ_LMWH01000251.1, read as the reverse complement.
CAGCTGTTCGACAGTTCGCGCGCCGATGATGGGCGCGGTCACCCCTGGGTTGTGCAAGGTCCAGGCCAGTGCGACCTGTGCAGGGGTCCGGCCCAGTTCCGCCGCGACCTCCTTGACGACGTCCACGATGGCGAGGTTGCGCTCGGTCACTCCGCCCAGGGCCAGGTTGAAGCTCTTGCGGGCGCTCTCACTCTGGTCGGACGCCGGTGCGGTCAAGTCCTGGCGGCTGTACTTGCCGGTGAGGACCCCACCCGCCAAGGGGGACCACAGCACGGTTCCCAGTCCCAGCTCCTGGGCCATCGGCAGAAGGTCACGCTCCCCGGTGCGTTCCACCAGGTTGTACTCCAGCTGTAGCGCCGTCAGTGGCGACCAGCCGCGCAGGTCGGCGATCGTCTGCATGCGTGAGATCTGCCAGGCCGGGGTGTTGGAGATGGCGACGTAGAGGATCTTGCCCTCGCGCACCAGGTCGTCCAGGCCGCGCAGGATCTCCTCCACGGGAGTGGTGGAGTCCCACACGTGCAGGTAGAGCAGGTCGATGTAGTCGGTGTTCAGCTGCCGCAGGCTGGTTTCGACCGCGCCGAACAGACTCTTTCGGCTGGCGCCACCGGAGTTGGGGTCATCGGGCCGGCGCAGCGTCGTGTACTTGGTCGCCAGGACCAGACTGTCGCGCCGGTTACGGGCGAACTCGCCGAGCATGCGCTCGGAGGTGCCGTTGGTATAGGTGACAGCGGTGTCGATGAAGTTCCCACCCCGCTCGACGTAGAGGTCGAACAGTTTCCGCGCCTCGTCCTGCTCCGCGCCCCAGCCCCAGTCGTTGCCGAAGGTGGCCGCGCCGAGCGCGAGTGGTGAGACCCGCAGGCCGGAATGTCCCAGCTGCCGGTAGGTGTCGAGCGTGAGCGCCATCGTATTCTCCTGTGAAGTGTGGTTCCTGGCGTGTGTTGCGTGCGGGCCGGTCGTGGGCCCGTGGGTGCTCATCCGGCTCCGAGCCCGTAGCCGCCGGCCACGGTGACGTCCTGGCCGGTGATATAGCCGGCGGCGTCCGAGGCGAGGAAGGCGACTGCCTCCGCGACCTCCTGGCTGGATCCGAAGCGCTCGAAGGGGATCTTCGCGCGCATGGCGTCCCGGCCGCTCTGGGGCACTCCCAGCTTGTCGAACAGTGGGGTGTCGGTGGCCCCGGGGCTCACGGCGTTGACGCGAATTCTGCGCGGAGCCAGTTCGAGCGCGAGCGAGGGCAGCATCGCCAGCAGCGCGCCGCGTGTCGCCGCCCCCACTGTGGCGCCAGGGCTGCCGCGACGGGATCCGATGCCCACGGTCAGGACGATCGAGCTGCCGTCGTTCATGAGGGGAAGGGCTTTTTGGAGGGTGAAGTACTGGCCCTTGAAGTTGAGGTCGGCGTGCTCGTCGAACGATTCCTCCGTCACATCGGCCACCGGTGCCGGGCGAAATATCCCGGCGTTGAGGAAGAGCAGGTCCAGTGACCCGAACCGCGCCGACACCGTTGACATCAGAGCGTCGGTGTCGGAGAGCACCCGCGCATCGGCTCGGACGATGAGCACGTCATCGGGGAGCTCGGACCGTGCCCGTGCGAGGGAATCAGGATTCTGTCCGGTGACCGCGACCTGGTAGCCGCGGGCGTGCAGCAACTCGGCCGTCGCTCTGCCGATCCCGGTCGTCCCACCGGTGATGAGTGCTGTAGGCATGGCAAACCTTTCGTCGCTGAAGCAGTAGGCGAGACCACTTCACAACCGGGGAACTCCCCGGTTGTCTCACCGTACACTGAACCGGGGACATCCCCAATTCGCTCCCGAGCCTCATCCGACACTCACGATCGCGAAGGTCATGACACCTCCACGCAGCACCCTGCGCGCCGACGCGCAGCGCAACCGCGAGCAGCTGATCGCCACAGCCGCCGAAGCCTTCGCATCCGGACGCGCGATCTCCCTGGATGCGATCGCCAAGCGCGCGGGAGTGGGGAACGCCACCCTGTACCGGCACTTCCCCACCCGAGAGGATCTCGTCGAAGAGGTCTACCGTGACCAGATCCGCCCCTTGCGCGAAGACGCGCACACCCTGCTGGCTACCGAGCCGCCCGCACAGGCCCTCCACGCGTGGATGCTCCGATTCGCCGACTGGGCCGGCGAACGACGCGGCATCTGTGAGGCCCTGGTCGCCATGAGCGCTTCCGGCCGCTTCGGCACCGGACCGGTCTGTGACGAGGTCCAGCAGGTCCTGGCGATGGTGCTCAAGGCCGGCGCCACAGCAGGAGAACTGCGCAGCGACATCTCCCCGACCGACGTAGGCGGCATCCTCGCCGGTTTGCTTTCCGTAGCCGGCGCACCCGAGCAGCGCCCCCAACTGAACCGCATGCTGGACGTCGTCGTCGACGGACTCAGGCCCCGCTAAGCGATACGCCAGCGGTTCGGCGAGGCGTCGGCCTATGCCGGACGACATGGCTGCCGCCGCGGCGGTCGTGGTACCCCAGGCGTTGGCGAGGACCCACGGTTCGGCTCGTTCCCCGCCTCGCGACGACGCCCGAAACGGCTCGTCAGGTGCTCCTGCCGTCCTGACCGCCCATCGAGTCGCCGCGAGCCGTGCCGCCTGAAGCAGCCGGCGACCGCATGCCGTCTTCCTGTCGACTCCACGGTCGGCCCATTCGCCCTGTCTGGTCGATTCGTTCTGCGCTGCAGGGCTCAGGTGTAACACTTCCGGCCTCGTTCGCTCTCTCCAAGCGGACGGCTGTGTCGGTCGGCCAGGGCAAGGAGGCACGACCGTGCAGTGGACGAACGAAAGCGACGCGCCGTACGGCGCGGATCCGTACGGCGGCGCCGGGTACACGTACGGGTACGGCGACGAGTACGGCGGCAGCACCACCGTCGATACCGCCGCGATGCCCAGCGGGCCGGTGGAGTCCGCGCATTCGGCCCAGCCGACGGGCTATGTCGATGCGGCGGGGCCGAACCCCTACACCGCCTGGCCGCATCTCTACGTCCTCACGCCGGATACCCACGCCGCCGGGCCAGGCCCTGACACTACGGGGTGGGACGCGGGCCACGGCGACGTGCTCACCGTGCCGCCCCCGGAAAACAACACGCCGGATCTTCCCGCGCCAGGACCGGACACACCGGAGGGTGACTCGACACGGCCCGTCTTCGTCGATCCCACGGGGCGACGCCAACGCCACGTGCTGCGCGCCGCCCGCCTACTGGTGATTCCCGCCGGCGGCTACGTGGCCCTACTGATCAGCGCGGTGCTGGGTGGCCCCAGCCTCAGCGCCCCCTTCGTCCCGCAACCGGACTCCACCCATCCGGACTCGCCCCGGGCGACCGCGCCCGACACCCCCGCCGGCCCCGGCCACACCGCGGGAAGCGCGACCTCCGCGGCGAGACAGGCGAACGTGCGCCCCACGCCGCCGCAGAAGACGTCCGGCTCCGCCGGCCGCCCGGCCACCTCCGTGGCAACACCCGCGCCCACCACACCCACACACACGGCCATCGAGGCCCCGAACTCGACCCCGACCGCAACCCCCACCCGGACGCCCAAAGGCCGCGCGGTCGGCTCGTCCCACAATCCCGTGAAGTGATCCAAGACCCCTGATGAGCAACCGCACACGCTCCACCGCTCCTCGTCGGCGCAGCCGCACCCGCCAGATCACACCGCGCACTCACTGGCTGCTGCTGAGTGTGCTGGCGGTGACCCTGGCGACGGCCCTTGTGCTGCAGGGCTACACCCATCACATGTTCGGTATCACCTCGGACAGCGTGACCGGCGCTCGTGGCAGCACCGACATGGTTCCCAGCCAGGTGATGCGCGGTGGCCCCGTGATCGCGAACGCCGCCACCACCGCGCACACCGCCCAGGTGAAGCCCCGTACGATCGCCCTGACCTTCGATGACGGCCCGGACCCTGTCTGGACGCCACGGATCCTGGACGTGCTGCGCCGCAACCATGTGCATGCGACCTTCTTCATCGTGGGAACCCAGGCCGTGGCCCACCCCGAACTGGTACGCCGGATCGTCGCAGAGGGCCACCAGATCGGCATCCACACCTTCACCCATCCCGACCTGGCTCGCCTTGCCCCCTGGCAGCGCTCCCTGGAACTGCGCGAGACGCAGCTCGCGGTGGCCGGCGCCGCGGGGGTCACCACCGCACTGCTGAGGCCGCCGTACTCCTCGCGGAACAACGCACTGGACAACACCGACTGGTCCGTCCTCCAGCAGGCCGACGGGGCAGGGTATGTCACGGTGCTCGCCACTCAGGACGCCGATGACTGGCAGCGCCCGGGCGTGAAGCGGATCCTCACCCAGGCCACACCACACGGCCGCACGGGGCAGATCGTGCTGATGCACGACGCCGGCGGTGACCGGTCCCAGACCGTCGCCGCGCTGAACATCCTGCTCCCGCGGCTCAAGGCACAGGGCTACACGCTCGCGACGGTCTCCGATGCGGTCGGCATGGCCGCGCCCGTCCACCCCGCCGGGTTCGCCGACCACCTGCAAGGGCTGGCCCTCGTCACGGTGCTGCAAGGCGGCGACTGGGTCGTGCGGCTGCTGGGCCTGCTGATGTACGCCGCCGGAGCGATCAGCGTGCTGCGCGCGGTAGTTGTGCTAATCGCCGCTCGACGGCACCGGCGCCTGCGCAGGCCACGCCGGGGACGACCCTGGGGGCCACCGGTCACCGAGCCCGTCAGCATCATCGTCCCCGCCTACAACGAGAGCGCCGGCATCGAGGCAGCCGTACGCTCACTGCTCGCCTCGAACCATCCGGTCGAGATCATCGTGGTGGACGACGGTTCGACCGACGGCACCGCCGAGTTGGTGCAATCGCTTCACCTTCCGGTACGAGTGATCCGCCAGCACAACGCGGGCAAGCCCGCCGCCCTCAACACCGGGCTCGCAGCCGCCTCCTGCGATCTGGTGGTCATGGTCGACGGCGACACGGTCTTCGAGCCCGACACCGTCGCCATGATCGTGCAACCCTTCGCCGATCCCCGCGTGGGCGCCGTATCGGGCAACGCCAAGGTCGTCAACCGCGGTGGCCTGCTGGGCCGCTGGCAGCACATCGAGTACGTGGTCGGCTTCAACCTCGACCGTCGCCTGTTCGACCTCGCCGAATGCATGCCGACCGTACCCGGAGCCGTCGGCGCGTTCCGCCGCCGGGCACTGCTGGACCTCGGCGGCGTCAGCGACGACACCCTCGCCGAGGACACGGACCTGACCATGGCACTGTGCCGAAACGGCTGGCGCGTGGTGTACGAGGAGAAAGCCAAGGCCTGGACCGAAGCGCCCGCATCACTCGACGCCCTGTGGCGACAGCGATACCGATGGTGCTACGGCACCCTGCAGGCGATGTGGAAACACCGCGGCGGCCTGGCACAGCGCGGCCCGGCCGGAAAACTGGGTCGCCGAGGCCTGGTCTACCTGCTGCTCTTCCAGGTCCTGCTGCCCCTGCTCGCACCCGCCGTCGACATCTTCGCCCTGTACGGGCTCATCTTCCTCGACCCGGTCCGGATCATCGGGCTCTGGCTCGCCTTCCTGCTGCTGCAACTCATGATGGGCCTGTACGCGTTCCGCCTGGACGCAGAGCGCCCGGGACCGCTGTGGAGCCTGCCGCTGCAGCAGTTCGTCTACAGGCAGTTGATGTACCTGGTCGTGATCCAGTCCGTCTTCACCGCAGTATCGGGCTCACGGCTGCGCTGGCAGCGCATGGAGCGATACGGCAGCCTGCAAGCCCCCACAGGCACGGAGGCTGCAACAGCACTAAACGAACGCACCCCGCTGGAGCCGGACTTTCGGCCGCAGGCAGCGCACGGCGCCTTCCAGCATCCGGCACCGTACGACGGGCCTCCGCAGTCCACACCCCACAACGGTTTCCGGCAGCCGGCATCGCAGGAAACATCGCAACTGTACTGAGAGGTTTCGCAGGCGGCCTCATGAACGTCCCGGGGAACAGATCCCATGCATCGGCCCGTATCGGACGCCCCACGGCGGCCATGACGCCGATCGCGTCACTCGCCGCAGCCAGTCAGACACATCTCTCGCCGAGACATCGCACCCAAATGCGCGAACATGAGTGGAGAGGCTGTATTGGCATGTACCAGGGAGCCACAGATGGACGCCTCGGACGAACTTCTTCGAGGGGCTGACCCGGCGGCTCTTTTGACGCTGGACGGTGCAATCCGCCGTCTCAACACTGCCATGGCCATAGCGCTGGGCAGGCCCGCGGAAGACTGCTTGGGCCGTGCTTTCGGCGACCTGTGGCCCGCAGGCCAGCGGATGTCGGCCCGGAGTCTCGTGGTGACCGCCGCGAGGACGAAGGCGGTCGCGATGCGGGTGCTGGAGTTCCCCGGGCGCGGCGGAGCATCCGTTGCCTGCTTGCTCGAGGCGCAGCCCGTGAAGGATCCCTGCGGTGACGAGCAGTTGGCATGGGTGCACGCCCTGGATGCGCGAAACGACCTGGCCAGCCTGCTGATCCCGTTCCGGCTGGCCACCGAGGCCGCCGACTTCGGCCTGTGGATGTATTCACCCCATGAGCACCAGATGGAGTGGCTCAGTGGACTGGCCGCTCTGGTTGCGCTCTACCCTGATCCCACCGCGCCGCTCTCCAAAGTGATCGCGGCAGTGCACCCGGACGACCGCGAGTCCTTCCGGCAGCTCCTGCGCTCCGCCCCCGCCCAGTCCCCATGGGTCAGACTGCGGTATCTCACCGCACACGACGGCTGGCACCACCTGGCCGTGCAGACCCGCCGTATCCAGCTGGGCTATGACGGCCCCGAACGGATCTTCGGGCTGGTCCGCGACGACACCAAGCAGGAAAAACGCAGGAAGCAGGCGCAGACGGCACTGGCTGCAGAGCGACAGCGCGCCAAGGAGGTCGCCGACTTCTCCTCCGCCTTGATCACCGCGGCCACGGAGCAGGAACTGCAGCAGGTCGTGTTGACCCGGTTGGCCGCGACCTTCGGCGCCAGTGGTGCCCTGCTCGCTCTCGTCGTCGACGGCCGCCTGCGCGTGTCCACCGACGCCGGAATATCCATGCGGGAGGCCCAGGCCCGGCACGGCCTGCCACTGGACCATCCCAGCGCGATACCCGAGGCGATCCGCACCGGCCAGCCGCTGTTCATCCCCGACCGGCAGGACTACACCCGCCGCTGGCCGGACGGGGTCGGTTTCCCGTGGCTCGGCTCGCTCGGCTTCGACTACACCGTGTCCATCACCCCCCTCAGCGAGAGCGGCGATCAACCCCTGGGGGCATGGATGCTGACCTACGGCAGCGGGCACCGGCCCTCGCTGGAAGAGCGGACCCTCATGGGCACGCTCGCCGACCTGGCAGGCCAGGCGCTGCGGCGCATCAGATTGCAGCAGACACGCGTGGAGCTGGCCACGGCACTGCAGCAGACCATGCTGCCCACGCTGCCCGAGCACCTCCCGGGCCTGGACGTCGCCGCCCGCTACCGGCCCAGCCGCGACGGGCTGGACATCGGCGGAGACTGGTACGACGCCTTCGTCATGCCCGACGGCACGATCGCCCTGGAGATCGGCGACGTCCAGGGACATGACGTGGACGCCGCCGCCTTCATGGGACAGGTACGCCTGTCCATGCGTGCCATCGCCGCCCAGGAGCCGGATCCGAGAGCCGTGCTGAAGCGGACCAACGAGCTGCTCCTCACGCTGGCCCCCGCACGTTTCGCCAGCTGCACCATCCTGCACGTCGATCCGCACGACGGACAGGTCACCGGCACCAGCGCCGGCCACGTGCCGGTGCTGTGCGCCCACAAGGACGGCAGCCACGAGGTCCGTGAGCTGCCGGGCGGGCCGGTGCTGGGAGTGGTGACCGGCACCGACTACCGCGACGAGACGTTCACCCTGGACGAGGACAGTGCGCTGGTCATGGTCACCGACGGCGTGGTCGAAGGACCGGGCCTGCCCCTGGAGACCGGACTGGAACAAACCGGAGCAACGGCCGCGCAAGCCATCCACGACGGACTGAACGCCGACGAGACCGCCGACCGCATCCTCGACGCAGCGGTCGCAGTCGACCACCTCGACGACGTGGCCGTCCTGGTCATCCGACGCACATGACAGCTCCCCCGCGCCTCCCGACTCCGACGCCGGCTACCTGGCACGAGACGCTGTGGTGAGGGTGAGCGGCGCAGCCTCAATGACCCAGGCACGCCGGCGGGGCGCAGGGCCGTTTCACCGTGGTTCCCCGCTGCTCCCCATGATCTCCCACGCGATCGGGCATGCGGGGGCATGCTGCTTGTCCCTTCGGGCCGGCAAGCCCGCGGCTAATCCTGTGTTCCCTGCAAGGGCGCGGGGAACGCCGTCACGGGCAGGCGGCACTATGACCACACGCTCGACGACGGAAACGCCCGTTCCAGGCCGCCGCGAGGAGCCGCGCGATCAGACGAACAGCACCACCACCGCCGCCGCCACGGACGCGACCCCGGCCGGCACAACAGCACCCAGCAGCAGGATGAGCACCACGCCGAACACGAGCTGTCCCGTCGTTCGGCGACCGACCATCGTGTTGTCGGGGTCCGCGGGGGCGTAGGTGATCTCGGCCCGCTAGGCGCCGCCCTCCGCGCCCGTGCGCTCACACCGCGCCTCGCGGCTGTCGACGTAGGCGTACTGCTTGACATCGCCGGACCAGTGGGAGCTCTGCAGCCGCCCCTCCACGGTGACCCCCGCGTACGCAGCACCCAGCCGGCCCAAAACAGCCGCCATCCGGCGAACACGCCCCAGGCGCCGACGGCGTTCGTCGCCGGTCAGCACGACGGGCAGCCGCCGCCCCCGGCGCCGTGGACCACGACCCGTTCTATCGCCGCCACCGGTATCCGGCGCCGCACACCGTCCGCCTCCAGCAACACCGTCTTCTCCCGCAGCCGGGCGGAGGCACGGCGTCTGCCGTGCAGCACCGGCGAGGACGTCTGCGTCGAGGCCATGCGCGGGCACATGAGGCGAGCCGGGGACCGAAGGCGGCGGATCAGCGGGCTGTACCCGAGCACACCGGTGCGTTCGCCCGCGAGCCGGGGTGGGCCGGCCAACTCCACCACTGTCTCAAGCAACGATCGGCCGTGTCATCGTCCCGCCGCACAGGCAACGGTCACCATCTGCGCTGGTGACGGCATCGCCGGGAGGGCTGGGCGGAGGGGGTTCAGCCCAGGTAGAAGTCCTTTCGGGCGGTTACGAACGCCTCGACCGACTGGGCGGGGATGCCCGTCACACGCTCGACGCCGTCGGCGGTGCGGTCGTAACGGCCCTCCCGGTGCAACTGGGCCATGGTGGCGACGTGCCGTTCGAGGTGCGTCGGCATTCCCAGCTTCGGAAGCCGGGCCTCCCATCGCTCAGCGGGCATATCCACATAGGACACCGGACGGCCCAGCGCCCGTGAGAATTCCGCGGCCAGATCCGTCATGTCGACCGAGCGCGGCCCGGTCAGCTCGTAGACCTGCCCGATGTGGGGGGCCGGGTCGCAAAGCACGGTGGCGATGACCCGGGCGACGTCGTCCACGGCGACCGGCGAGGTGCGTCCGGTGCCGAACGGCAGCGCGATCGTGCCGTTCTCTCGGATCGAGCGCGCCGCCATCGTGGTGAACAGCGGAGTGTCCAGGAACGCCGTCGGCCGGATGTGCACCACCGGCAGACCCGACCAGTTCAGCACCTGCTCCGCCAGCCAGTGCAGCCGCTGCTGGTGCGACTCCCCGGTGCTGGTGGCGGTCATCTGTGACACCGTCATCTGCGACAGGTCGACGAGGGCCTCCAGCGTTCCGTGCTCCTTCGCGACGGAAGCCACCACGGTCGCCGCCAGCAGGTGGTCCGGCGACACGCGCATCCCGAAGTACATGCGCGTCACGTTCTGCAGCGCGGCCGCAACCGTCTCGGGCCTGGTCAGGTCACCGATGACGACCTCCGCGCCCAGTGCCCGCAGCTCAGCGGCACGCTCATCGTCGCGGCGGACCATGAAACGCACCGGCACATCCTTGGCACGCAAATGCTCGAAGACGGTGCGGCCCACGCCGCCGGCACCGGGGACAAGAACAAGGTTGTTGGCAACCATCAGGCGGTCTCCTTCGAAAGGTAGCGGAACATATCCGAGTTGAGGTGTGGTCGGAGCGTCAGCGGAGCCGCCGGCATGGCGTTGGCTCCCGCGGTGTCACCGTGGGGCCGTGTGGCGATGCCACACGGGTGGCCTCGTCGAGCAGCCGCGGTGCCCTGTGGGTGTCAGCGGTTTCGGCGAGGACACTGCGGGGACGTCCCCGGCATGCGGTCGCCTCCGGTCTCCCGCCGGGTTGGTTCGTGGTCACCGTCGGGCTCAGGAGGTCCGGCGCCGGGGCTTGGCACCGCTGGCGGTCTTGCCCGGCAGGAGGACCAGCACCACGGCCGCGCCGACCAGGGCGACGGCTGCGGACCCTGCCGCGGTGATGTGCATGGCGTGGAGAAAGGCGTCGTGTGCGGGCTGCACCAGCGCCCTGCCGGCCGGTCCCAGTTTCTCGGCGACGGTCAGGGTCGCCTGGACGGATTCACCTGCGGTGTGCCGGTCAAAGGCGGGCAGTGCGTCCAGGTGGCCGTCGATGCCGCTGCGGTAGGTGGTGGACAGCAGCGACCCCAGCACGGCGACGCCCATGGCTCCGCCGACCTGCCGGAAGGTGTTGTTGATCGCGGATCCGGAGCCGGCTTTCTCCCGCGGCAGTGACGACATGATCATGACGGTGGCGGGCGGCATCACATGCGCCATCCCCGTGCCCATCAGGAAGAACAGCATCTCCAGCACCCAGATGGGGGTGTGCTGGCCCAGCAGCAGGAAGCCGCCGAAGCCCACGGCGGTCAGGACGAGGCCGGCGGCGCACACGGCTCGGGCACCGAAGCGGCCCACGACCAGCCGGGCCCGCGGGGCGAAGAACATCTGGGAGGCGGCCAGCGGCAGCACGAGCAGACCGGACTGCAGGACGCTGTAGCCGCGCACGCTCTGGTTGTAGAAGACGCTGAAGAACGTGACGCCCATCAGCGCGAAGAAGACCAGGCCGATGGCGGCGACGGAGGCGGAGAACCGCCGGTTGCGGAAGTAGGTGACGTCGAGGGCCGGATGGTCGCTGCGGGCCTCGTACACCACGAAACCGGCAAGGACCGCCAAGCCGCCCAGGATCGTCGCCCAGGCCTCGGGCCGGGTGAAGTCGCCCAGCTGGCCACCCTTGATGATGCCGTAGACCAGCACCGCCAGACCAACGATCGAGAGCAGCACGCCGACCGGGTCGAGCCTGCCGGGCCTGGGGTCCTTGGAATCGGGGACGATCGCCGCCATCGCGACCATCGCGGCGGCGACGATCGGCACATTGACCAGGAAGACCGAGCCCCACCAGAAGTGTTCCAGCAGAACGCCGCCGGCGATCGGGCCGGCGGCTATGGCGAAACCGACCACACCGGTCCAGATGCCGATGGCCTTGGGCTGCTCCTCGGGCTCGAAGACGTTCATGATGATCGCCAGGGTGGCGGGCAGGATGAAGGCACCGCCGAAGCCCATCACGGCGCGGAAGGCGATGAGCTGCCCGGAGGAATCCGACAGCGCGGACAGCACGGATCCCGCGCCGAACACGGCCATGCCGAAGAGCAGCACCTTCTTGCGGCCGAGCCGGTCACCGAGCAGGCCCGCGGTGAAGAGCAGTCCGGCGAAGACCAGCGTGTAGGAGTTGACTGCCCACTCCAACTGGCCCTGGGTGGAGCCCAGTCCGGTGGGAGCAGGCTGGGCGATCGTCTTCATCGCCACGTTGAGGATCGAATTGTCCAGCATCACCACCAAGAGGCTGAACGCGAGCACGGACAGGATGGCCCAGCGCCGGCGGTGGACCACCCCGGAAACCCTTCGCCGCCGGGCGGGCGGCACGGGTGGCGTGGACGGCGCGGGTGTCGAGGGCCCGGCGGGAGTGGGCGGTGATGCCACAGGGGGTCTCCAGTGCTGTCGGTGGTACTGCGATTTCCCATCGCAGGCCGTCAGCCTCGGACGGCGGCAGGCAGCGCACGGCCCTGCCCGGCCCGGGGATGGCGACGCAAAAATAGATGTCGCAATCACACTAAACGCGGGATAGGATAGATTACAAGCGACATTTATTTGAGGAGTGTGATCCCGTGGGCCGAGTGTCCAAGGCGCAGGCGCAGGAGAACCGGCAGCACGTCGTGGCCACCGCCTCCCGGATGTTCCGCGAAAAAGGCACCGCGGTCAGCATCGCCGACCTGATGAAAGCCGTCGGGCTCACCCACGGCGCGTTCTACAAGCAGTTCGACTCCAAAGAGGACCTGGTCGACAAGGCCATCGCCCACGCCTTCGAGGATCCGGCGGCACACTCGCCGGCCGGGCTGGAGGAACCCGCCAAGGACCACGAGGCCGCCCGCCGGACGCTGATCGAGCACTACCTCTCGCTCTGGCACCGCGATGACGCCGGGGACGGCTGCCCCGTCTCCGGATTCGCCACTGACCTGGGGCGCGAACCCGAGCAGGCCGCCCGCTCCCGGCACGTCTACATCAACGGGGTACGCAACCGCGCCGCCCGGCTGGCCACCGGCGACGACGACGGCATGGCCCAGCTCTGCACCATGGTCGGTGCCCTCGTGCTTGCCCGCGCCACCCGGGGCAACCCGATCTCCGAAGAACTGCTGCAGGCCGCACGCACGGCTCTCACCAAGAGCGGCACCGGGCAGTTGGCACCGCAGCACCGCACAAACTGAGCGGGGGCCCGTCGGTCACCTGCAGGTACCGCGCCCGCATCCTGGCGGCGCCTCCCGGCTCCCATCCCATGATCTGGTCGATCACGCTGAGCGCCACGAGTCTCGCGCCTTCCTTTGCGTGGGCCACTTGACCCGTCGGGCGATTGGTGGGGTGTTGTCGCGGCCATGGCCCGGCTGGGTGGTCATTGTGCCGTCATAGGCTCCGGTGCGTTGTGGGCGCGACGGTAGGCCAGTGGGGACAGGCCCAGGTGCGTGTGGAAGTGCTTGCGCAGTGCGACGGGGTCGCCGAAGCCGCAAGCGGTGGCGATCCGCGCGACGGTGAGGTCGGTGGACTCCAGCAGCAGACGCGCGTGGGCCAGCCGCCGCTGCGCCAGCCACTTCAGCGGGCTGCTGCCCACCTCGCTGCGGAACCGCCGGGTAAAGGTGCGCACGCTCATGTGCGCGTGCCGGGCCATGTCCTCCAGTGTGATCGGCTCGGCGAGCCGGTCCAGCGCCCACTGCCGGGTCGCCGAAGTGGAACGGTCGGTGTCCTGCGGAACCGGGTGCTCGATGAACTGCGCCTGCCCGCCCTCGCGCCACGGCGCCACCACGCAGCGGCGCGCGGCGGCCGAGGCCACCGCCGCGCCGTGGTCCAGACGGACCAGGTGCAGGCACAGGTCGATGCCGGCCGCTCCGCCGGCGGACGTCAGGATGCGTCCGTTGTCGACGAACAGGACGTCCGGATCGACGTCGACGTCGGGGAACAGCCGCGCCAGCGCATCACACAGCGCCCAGTGCGTGGTGGCCCGCCGACCGTCCAGCAGACCGGCTGCCGCGAGCAGGAAGGCCGACGTGCACAGGCTGACGATGCGGGTCCACGGCCCTATTCGGTCCAGCGCCGCAGCGAGTTCCTCGGGGAGCGTGCCGGTCGCGAGCAGGCGCTCGCTGGGCTCCTGCGTGGCCAGAACGACGGTGTCCGCAGTCTCCAGCGCCGACTCGTCGTGGTCGACGACGATCCGGTAGTCCTCGTGCGTGCGTACCGGCCGGCCGCCGAGGGAGCAGGTGACGACGGAGTACAGACGAGTCCCGTCCGGTTCACAGGCCTCGTTGAACACGCGCGCCGGGATGCCCAGGTCCAGCGGCAGGACTCCGTCGAGGGCGAGAACGGCAACACGATGCGGCATGGCCGGAATAGTACGACAGGTGGCTCTCCGGCCACTCACCCGCCTCCGCAAGCACACGCCACTGTTTCTTTTGCCGGGACCACGGTCCCGGCAAAAGAAACAGTGAGACTGACATGAGCGAGGACAAGATGAGTGAGCACACCATGCGGGCTGTCACCGTCACGGAGTTCGGCGGCCCGCAGGTGCTGACCGCCGAGGAGGTCGCGCGCCCCGAGCCGCTGCCGACCGAGGTGCTGGTGCGAGTGCACGCCGCCGGCGTCAACCCGGTGGACTGGAAGACCCGCGAAGGTCAGGGCATGGCGGGACTGCAGACGTTCCCGCTGATCCTGGGCTGGGACATCTCCGGCGTCGTCGAGGAGGTTGGCTTCGGCGTCACCACGCTCGCGCCCGGCGACGAGGTGTACGGCATGCCGTGGTTCCCGCGCGCCGCCGGCGGCTACGCCGAGTACGTGACTGCCCCGGCCCGTCAGTGGGCCCGCAAGCCGGCCACCCTTGACCACGTGCACGCGGCCGCCGCGCCGCTGGCGGCGCTGACCGCCTGGCAGACCGTGGTCGACACCGCCCACGTGCAGGCCGGCCAGCGCGTCCTGATCACGGCCGCCGCCGGCGGGGTGGGCCACTTCGCGGTTCAGTTCGCCCGGCACCTGGGCGCCAACGTGATCGCCACCGCCAGCGCCGCACGCCACCCCTGGCTCAAGGAGCTCGGCGCCGACGAGACCATCGACTACACCACCACCCGCTTCGAGGACGCCACCAAGGACGTCGACGTCGTCATCGACCTGGTGGGCGACGCCCACGACCAGACCAGCACCCGCTCGCTCAAGGTCCTGCGCCCGGGCGGCCTGCTGGTCGCCGTCCCGGCCGGTGTCTCCCCCGAACTGGCCCAGGCCGCCGAGGCGGCAGGCGTGCGGGTCACCCCGTACCTGGTCGAGCCGGACGGCGCGGGGCTGACCACGATCGCAGGCCTGATCGACGCCGGCGAGGTCGCCGTCGAGGTGGAGGAAACCTTCCCGCTGGAGCAGGCCGGCACGGCCCACGCCCGCGTCGAGGCCGGCCGCACCCGCGGCAAGGTCGTCCTGACCGTCGCCAACTGACCACTCTCGCCAGCAGTTTGGAGCAGCGCCATGCACTACGAGATCCGCCGCTACCAGGCCCAGCCCGGACGTCGCGAGGAGTGGGTGCGTTACATGGAGGACGTGGTCATCCCGTTTCAGGCCTCGCTGGGCATGGACGTGACGGCCTCCTTCGTCGATGCCCAGGATGAGGACGGCTACGTGTGGATCCGCAGGTTCGAGGACGAGGCCCAGAGTGAGGCCCTGTACGCGGCCGTCTACCAGCACGACCGCTGGAAGAACGAGATCGGGCCGGTCGTCCACGGCCTGCTGATCCCCGAGAAGACCGTCGTCACCCGCGTGGCCCCCACCCCGGCCTCACCTCTGCGGTGACCCGGCTTACGGCCGCTTCATCCGCCACCGCACGGCACCGCGACAAAGGAACCTTCATGAGCACCGGCACATTGCAGGCGTCGGTGCCCCCTTGCCGGTCGCCCAGGCCGCCGTCGGCGCACTCATCGCGGCGGTACACACCGCCGCTGCCCGGATCGGCTTCGCGGCGGCCATCGTCACCGACCAGCGCGTGCATCTGAAGGCATTCGACCACCCACAACCCGAGGGCCCAGGAGCACCCGGCCACCGCGCCGGGCCCTCGGCATGCCCAACATCCGACGGCAGCTTCACGGCCTGCGAAACAGGGATCACGCCGGAGCAGCCGATGCGAACCGAAACAGAAGGCAAGGCTGAGGTCGGCTGCCATGGGCATCGTGGAATCCGTCAATATCGGCAGCAGCCGGGTCACCGCGCACTCGGGTGCCGGGCTCACCGGCATCGACAAGCGGCCCGTCTCCCACCCGGTCGCCGTGTCGGCGCCCGGCCCCCAAGGGGTCAGCGGGATGGCCGGTGACTCCGTCTGCGATGCACGCTTCCACGGCGGCGACCACCAGGCCGTCTACGCCTATGCCCGCGAGGACCTGGACCTGTGGGAGCGGGAGCTCGGACGGGAGCGCTCCGCCGGGGTGTTCGGCGAGAACCTCACAACACGTGGGCTGGACGTCTCCGGCACCGTCATCGGCGAGCGCTGGCGGGTGGGCGACGTGGTGGTGCTGGAGGCGTCGGCGACCCGGATCCCTTGCCGCACTTTCGCCGACCGGCTGGGGCAGGAGTCCTGGATCAAGCGGTTTGGCCGGCGCGCCCTGCCCGGGGTGTACTTCCGGGTGGTCGTACCCGGGCACGTCGCGGCCGGGGCCCCTGTGACGCTGCTGTCGCGGCCGGATCACGGGGTGACGTCGGCGATGGTACTGCGCGCACTGACCGGTGAGCGCGAGCTGCTGCCGCGCCTGCTGGAGGCCGACGCGCTGTCCCCGTCGCAGAGCGAGTCGGCCCGCAAACGGCTGACCCTGCCGGTCCGGGCCTGATCCGCTCCATCGTCGGACCGCTGACCGTTCACCCGCTCCGGCCGGACCCCCCTTGCGCGTGCGGCCGTTAGGGCGTCGTCTTCGTCGTCTACTACCCCGACAAGGACAGCGACAGCGACGAGAAACTGCGGCTCCTCGCCGCACACTCACACACCGAGTCCGCTGGCACGGCACACGGGCGACCGGCGGATGACCCGCTCCCCAAGACACCCTGACGAACAGTCACCGTCCCAGCGTCGCAACCAGAACACCCGCACCCTTCCGCACTGGCAGCCGCGTCGCTGGACAATCTGCGAGTTCGCCGGCACCCGCCCAGCCAACTCAATGTAGGTGCCATCCGGCAGTGCGGCCCGCGCCGCCAGGTGCTGATCCGCCCCGGCGGGCGGGCATGGGCGCTGACTGAGGTGGCCCGGGTGGTGGCCGAAGCCGACCCGGACTGAGGCAAAAGGTGCTCGATGCGCCCGTGGCGTCTGACACAGGAGGGTGGTCAGTCGCCGGCCGCCGCTGCCTACCGGGTGCGCTCTGTGCGGTCGTCGTACTCCCCGCGGGCGGTGATGACTTCCTCGATGTGCCGCACCGACCACTCCGTGAGCGCCTTCAGCGGTTCCCTCAGCGTCTGGCCGAGGGCGGTCAGTCCATACTCCACGTGCGGCGGCACCTCTGGGTAGACGGTCCGGTTGACCAGCCCGTCGCGTTCGAGGGTGCGCAGCGTCTGAGTGAGCATCTTCTCGCTCACGCCCGCCAGCGCCTTGCGGAGCTGGCTGAACCGGGAGGCCCCGTTCCGGCCGAGCTCGCCCAGCACGAGGACCGCCCACTTGCTGCCGATCTGGTCGAGCAGGTCCCGCGACGGGCAGCCACGCTCGTACGGATCGAATGACGGTATGGGTCCAGTCACGTTCTCGACAGTCGCCATACGTCTCACCTCTACGCTTTCGCTCGGGTAAGTACCGTACCAAGAAGTTGCCACTTCCCAACAGAGAGTGTGCAGGCCACTGTTAATTCCATCCCGCCGCGGACGAACCGCGACAGGGGCGCGAGGCACGCGCGGAAGGAAGGAATGACCATCATGTCGATCGTCGTCACCGGAGCCACCGGCCAGCTGGGCAGGCTCACCGTCGAGGCGCTGCTGCGGCGTGGGATCCCGGCCGCGGACATCATCGCGACCGGCCGGGACATCGCCGGGATCAAGGATCTGGCCGACCGAGGCGTCACGGCACGCCGCGCCGACTTCGCGGACACCGACAGCCTGACCGAGGCCTTCGCGGGGGCGGACAGACTGCTGCTGATCTCCGCCTCGGTCCCCGTGGACGAACGGGTCGCCAATCACCGCCGCGCGATAGACGCCGCAGTGGCCGCGGGCGTGTCGCTGGTGGCGTACACGAGCACGACGCACGCGGACACGGCCACCACCATCATCGGCGCCACGCACGGCGAGACCGAGGAGTACCTGCGGGACCGCGGAATCCCCAGCGTGCTGCTGCGCAACGGCTGGTACCTGGAGAACTACACCAGTCAACTGCCGCAGATCCTGCACAACGGCGCCGTCGTCGGCGCCGCGGGCGAGGGGCGGATCAGCGCCGCGTCCCGCGCCGACTACGCCGAGGCCGCGGCGGTCGTCCTCACCGCCGAAGGCCACACCGGCGCCGTGTACGAGCTCGGCGGCGACGAATCCTTCACGCTGAGCGAGCTCGCCGCCGCGATCTCCGCTGCGGCCGGGAAACAGGTTGCCTACGCCGACCTCCCGGTGACCGAGTTCGCCCAGGTACTGGCCGCCGCCGGCCTCCCCGCCGAGCTGGCGGAGGTCCTCGCCGACGCCGACCTCGGCATGAGCCGCGGCGAGATGTACACCGATTCCGGCGACTTGCGCCGCCTGATCGGCCGCCGGCCCGTGACCCTGGCCGAGGCACTCGCGGTCGCGCCGCATTGACCCAGGGCCAGGGACTTTGCGAGGTGGCGGAAGTGGTGCCGCAGCGTGGCGTCCTCATCGAACTCCCGGAAGTACGCCACCGTCTCTGCTCTGATGTACTCCAGGTCAACCACGGAACCATCATGCCGGCGAACGCACACGGTGGCGCCGTTTCGACATCCACGAGTGTCATCAACAGCGCCGGACGCCAGCGCCCCTAGGCGGTCTGACATGGCCACCCTGGCCCGGGGACTTCCCGCCAGTGTCGAGTAGCGATCGAACTCCTAATAAGGCGGGGGTCGCAGGTTCAGATCCTGCCCGGGCACACGACCAACTGATCGTTTCGAGGAACCTCGTAGACGTGGGCACGGCAGGCGGCGCCTCATGGGCGACGGAGCGCCCGAGTGCAGACGTCGCCGCGATCTACCCGGTCCACAGCCACTGTCGCAGTGACGCGGTCGCGTGCCGCAGACCGCGTCGCCGCCTGGGCCGCCCGGACCTGCCCGATCACGGCACCCCCGCCACCTCCGCCGTCGGCCGTGCTCCCGACCTGCCCGCGCCAGTGACACCCCCGGACCCGTCAGGCTGCGTGCCGGCGCACCACCTCGGATCCGTCGGCAGCGCTCGTCAGGCTTGCGGCGGTCAGTTGGACCTGTGCGGGGCAGTCCTCAGCCGAGCGGTTCGGCCAGCAGATCATCGATCACATGGCAGCGGATCTCAGGAAACGACTCCGCGATCGCCTCCCGCATCGATGAAAGGGCCTGGGGATCGACGCCCTGGCACCGCTCGCGGGTCGAGGCGTCCGGCCAGCGTGCGTACGCGACCCAGGTACCGTCGTCGGCCTGGTGCAGGCGCGATCCATAACTGCCGCACCGGCTGTGGATCTCCTGCGTCATCCGGTGCCAACTGGATGCGAACTGCTCCTCCATGCCCGGATGCAGCCGCCACCGGTAGATGACCGCGAACATGACCCGACCTCACCTCTGCCCCGACGACTGTCCATTTCCTTGATCAGAACCGAACCGTACCGCGGGCGCCGGCGCCTTAGCCCGACAGGACGGGGGGTGAGCAGGCCCGCTGCGGCCCGGGCGGAGACGGCGGCACCTGCCGCCCGGCGCGGTGGGCAGCGTGCACACCGCCGAGGCAGACCGCTGCACAATCGTCGCCGATCAGGCCGGGCCGTCACCGGGTGAGCACCTGCGACCGGCACCACGCCAAGATACGGGAGTCGCATTCACACCTGAGCCCTGCGGCTGCCCGCGGTTCCCCGTCGTCGCCCACTGGATCGGGCACGCCTGGGCCACAGTCGCCCGGAATCTGGGGCAGCCTCCTGCGAAGCGTGTCCCCTTCAGGCACGCAAGCCGTTCACGGGCGACGTTTGTTCACCGAGACGATGTGCTGACGACTCCCGCAGGGCTACGATCCCGGTCCATCAGCGGGAGGGACGGATACGTGTCTGAGTGCGCAGACGGAACGGTGTGGCAGAACGGGCACTGCGAAATCGTGGGGGCGCCGCCCCTTTCCTTAGATCTTCCGTTCCTTCTGCTCGGGGTGGCCGCGCTCGGGTTCGGCGTGGCCCTGCACCGCAGACTGCGTCGGGACGGCCCACCCCCGAAGCCGACCGGACCTGACCCACGCGGCCGTCAATCCGCTCAGAGATTCATCACCATGGCCCTCCCGTACTTCCTGATGCTGTGGCGAGCGGGATTCTCCACGGGGGGCATCCTGCTTCTCGCAGACACGCTCAACGGCTGATTGCTCACCTCCCTTCAACCCACTACGTCTCCCACTCCGTCCGCCGTCGACCACACACCAGGCACGGCGCGATGAACTCCCACTCCGCAACGGCCAGTTGCACGCATGTCACGGTCAACCGAACGCGTGGTGAAAGCGGTTGCCCGAAGCGCAACGACCTCGCTCAACTGCCGAGCCAGTGAAGGTGATAGAGGATCGCCGTCAGGCCGTGGTGGAGAGCATTCGGCGAAAGCGGGCGGCTGACCGCCCGTCAGGATGTCATGACGGGCGACCACGTAGCCCGTCGTCAAGGCACGGGACGTGCCAGGTCCGCGACGTGTCGCCGGGGCCCGCCGGCCCGGCGGTCGCCGGTATCCGGCGACCGCCACAATGGCCTCATGCCCACGCTCTTCACCAAGATCATCAACGGTGAGCTGCCCGGCCGGTTCGTGTGGACCGACGACCGGGCGGTCGCCTTCCTGACCATCGCGCCGCTGACCATGGGGCACACCCTCGTGGTCCCGCGGGACGAAGTCGACGACTGGACCACGCTCGAGCCCGACCTGATGGGCCATCTCATGACCGTCGGGGCCCAGATCGGTGCCGCCCAGCGGCGCGCCTTCGACGCCCCGCGGGCCGGTCTGGTGGTGGCCGGCTTCGAAGTCCCCCACTGCCACCTGCACGTCTTCCCCGCCTGGGGACTGGAGGACTTCGACTTCCGCCGCGCGAACAGCGACGTGCCGACCACGGAACTCGACGAAGCCCAATCGCGCATCATCGCCGCCCTCGACTGAACCGGCGCAGCCGGGCCGGTGTGCGCACCGCGGTACTGGGCGGGCGCCGAGCCCGCCCTGTACCCCCGGGGTCCCGGTGCGCACGGCTGCGGACATTTCACCTCACGCTGATACCGCTTGTCTCAGCCGTGCGCTCCCCAGGGGGAGCCTTCACCAACTGTCAGCCGACGCGCCGCTCTCATGCTGAAGCCGTGCTGAACCATCCTGGCCGCACCTCGATCAGCGGGGGCTTCAGCGACTCCACTGCGGACCGCAGGTCCTGCTCCGTTACGACATGAGGCTCAGGCAGGCTCTGCCCATAGCGGCGCAGTCGCCAGAAATCGAAGATCTCCCTACCGTCGGCCGTGAAGTCCACGTCGATCTCGGTACCGTTGTCGCAGATGAAGAGGCAGCCGACTCCGTGGACCTGGTAGGAGTAGGGACCGACCTCTCCGCTCCGGCCGATGATCCGGTGCGAACGGGCCAAGGTGAGCATGTCCCCCAGCCGTTCAAGCGGGGTGATCGCCGCTCTCATGGCCATACCAACCGCGTTGAGGGCATCGATGTAACCGACCACAAGATCACACGCTGTCACCGCGTTCGGTTCTTCCGCAGCCGAGCCCGGTTCCATGAGACCTCCTCCCGGTCCGCGCTGGAATCGATTGTCCCACGCAGGCGTGCGTCATCTCCGTCCAGCGGCATGAGTCGCAGGCTCAGCCGGGAGTCGACTCCGAATTGGAGGACTCACAGCCGCCAGTCCACGTCAGAGAACTCGGACACTGCTATCGGGCACCTGGCCCTCGAGCCACGCTGACCCGCGCGTCCTCGCCCCTCATGGCCAGCGGCCGGCGTTCGTCGATGGCCACCGCCGCTTCACGGCAGGCACTGCAGGCGTTGTCCCGTTCCGGCATCCACAAGGTGTCGGATGGTGACATGTCGGCTTCCCGAATGCCGCAAAGGGTCCTGCCCAAGAAGCCGAAGGCGTCCACTCGGTCGCCGACACTGGCCATCGCCGCATCGCTTGCCCACACACAACGCACTCCACGAGCGCATCCTGACACGCCCATTAACCGTGTGACCTGCCGCGACTACCAAACACCTGGCAGGACAGAACGCTCTTCAAGTACGGTGGCTGCACACCTGACGCGCCTGTCGTGCCCGGCCGGTCACCGGCCAGCGGCAGCTGTCTGCGTTGGATGTCACTGCAGACGCTGGTTCGGCCTCACCTCGTCTGCCACATGGCTGTTCCAGATACAGCGGCTCTGGGCGGACCGTCACCCCTGCTAACGTCCCCACGTGCCCTCGCAGATACCCCGCCTGGTCGACGAACTCGTCGCACTCATGAAGTCCGGCTCCGCTCCCGCTTACCGAACCGGAATGCAGCGGCTTGCCGACACCGCTCAGGCCGGGGGCCCGGAGAGCCTGACGGCCACCGTGGAAGCCCTCGCCCCATTGCTCCCGGGTCTGGGCGGGGACTTCGCCATGACCGCGGTTCTGGCGGGCGCCTGCGTCGAGTGGGGTGCGTCCCCCACCGCTCTCGTCGACGTGCTGCCGCAGCGTGCCTCGGAAGCCATGATGCTCAACGAGGTGGTGCCGGAACTCTGGGCCAAAGCAGCCCGCGGGCGGCCGCTGCCCGAACCGGTGAGTGCCAGCAGCCCTCAGCTGGTGCGGACGCTGACCAGAGCGGCCCGGTGGCGCCGGGGCGTCGACAAGGTCACGATGACGCGTATCGCCATGTCCTGGTTCGACATGGAGGACTGGCTCAAAGCCCTGATCACCGTCATGGCGGACGAAGGTTTCCGTGCGGCCCTCTCCAGCGACGTCAAAGCCGAGTTGCGCGAACGTGCCGCCGCGGTCGCACACCGGTCCCAGCCGGCTGCTTGGGTCGGCGCGCTGGCCGCCGTCCTTGACGACGAGCCGCTGATCGTCATCGACCCTCGCACAAACCGGGGATACGCCCTCACGATGAGCGGAATCGGGGACAACGGCCAGTTGCACATCCTCCTGGCCGATCGGCTCGTCGGGGACCCCCAACAAGGCCTGGTCGCCGGGGATCGCCCAGCGCGGTCCTGGGTCGAGGCCGCGACCAGCGGCAACCCCTACCTCGGCCCCGACGACCCGGCGATCCGCTGCTTCCGCCTCTTCGACGGCGAGGGGACCTACATCAGCCCGGAAGGCGTGCCTGCCGACATCAAACCTCTCGACGGCACCCGCGTCCTCGTCCTGCACCCACCGAACGGCAATTTCGGCATGGGCGCGGGTCGAGTGTTCGAGCACATGACACCGACCCTCCGGCTCGACCGGATCCTGGAACCGGCCCAGACGCGGCACTGGCTCTCCCGGCTGGCTCCCGCCGTGGAGAACGACCTGATGGCCGGCTAGGCACTGCTTGCACCCCTCTGGGCGTGACACGAAATTGGCCTGACGTCGCATCACATCAGGCTGCGCACGCAGGGCTTGTCTCTCACCCCGCCGTGAGGCGTTGGGGTGTGAGGCCTGAGCGGGCCCGGGCCCGCTCCTCCATCGCGTCCCAGGGGCCGCCGGCCTCTTCGCCTCCGCCGCCGCTTCGTTACTGGTCACGCTGATCCTCCAGTCGCCGAAGCAGGCACCACCGGCGCGTGCGGGAGGGGACGGCACGGTCCGGCGGGCGACTCACCTTCACCGGGACTGCCCGTTGTCCTGTGCGGGGCGGGGCTGCCGGGCCGCAGGCCGGGTATCCGTCCATGCATGCCGGCCCTGGTGCACTGGTCCTACGATGCGGCAACGACCCTGTGGGCGCTCGTTCTGTCGCTTCTCATCGTGCCGTCCGTGGGCAGGCACATGTGGCGCCGCAAGTAGGAGCACGGTCGGGCCAGTGGAGGCTGGCCCGCAGCGTCGCTGCGTGCCTTTTCATCGAGCGTTGCGCCGGAGCAGGAACCCGGCGACCTGAAGGGTCGCTGGGGCAACCCATCACGGGTTCGGAATGTCGTACTCCTCGATCGTTCCATGATTCATCGGCCCGACGTGCGAGGAAGTGCCCATGACGAAGTCCTCCAGTGGATCGCGCAGGCGCGGAGCCCCTCGGAGCAGGGCGGAGGGGGCGGAGTCAGCGCCGCCGGTTGCCGGCGGCCGGACGGCCCTGCGCCAGGCCAGGAGGAAGTCGGGGAGAAGGCGGGTCCTGAATGTCGTCGGGCTGGCGATGGGCTTCGTGCTGTTGCTCGGTATCGGCACGGCGGCGTACGCGTATTGGAAGCTGACCAGCGGTATCAAGTCCGACGAGCTGTCCGCCAACGGCAAGGACGGCGCGGGACACGAGACACCGGACGCGTTCGGACGCAGCCCGATCAACATCCTCGTCATCGGTTCGGATGCCCGCGCGACCGCCTCGGATTGCAAGCTCGGCGGCGCCTGCGGGACAGCCGGCGGCGCCCGGGCCGACGTGGAGATGGTTGTGCACATATCGGCCGACCGGTCGAACGCCACCGTGATGAGCATCCCCCGCGACCTGCGCAGCAGCTGGAACGGTTGCCACGCAGCGCACCACCCCAGCATGGGCCCCCAGTCCAGCCAGATGATCAACTCGGCGCTGGAGGGCGGGCCGGGCTGCAGTGTCGTCGCCGTGCACGAACTTACCGGGATCCCCATCGACCACTTCATGATGGTCGACTTCTCCGGAGTGGTGACTATGTCCCGCGCGGTGGGCGGGGTCCCGATCTGCGTCGACCACGACATATACGACCCCTACAGCCACCTGAAGTTGAAGGAGGGCCCGCACGTGCTGGAGGGCCAGGCCGCGCTGGAGTTCGTGCGTACCCGGCACGGCTTCGGGGACTCCAGCGACAGCCGCGGACGAACCGCCGCGCAGCACATCTTCCTCAGCTCCCTGCTCAACCAGCTCAAGACCAAGGGCACGTTGAGCAGCCCCACCAGAATGTGGGCCATCGCCAACGCCGCCACCCAGTCGCTGACTGTCGACAGCTCGCTGAACTCCCCCACCAAGCTCGTCGGCCTGGCCGGCGACCTCAACAAGGTCCCCGCCAACCGCGTCACCTTCGCCACCATGCAGACGCACGACCTCAAGGTGAACGGAGTCTGGCAGACACTGGTCACCAATCCGGGCGCGAACAACATGTTCAAGAGCATCGCGAACGATCAGTCGCTCACGGCCGCAGCCAGCCCGGCGTCGCCGTCCATCGCTCCCGCCGCCACGGCCGTAGCGACCTCTGCCATCGCCGTACAGGTGCAGAACGGCACGATCGTCCGCGGCCGAGCCAACACGATCGCTCAAGAACTCCTGCGCCGGGGCTTCAGCGAGCGGACCGCCGCTGTCAACGGAACCCCAGCCACTGCCACGTCGCTGGCCTACCCGGCCGGCCACATACGGCAGGCCAAGGCCGTTGCCGAGGCGCTCGGCCTGCCGGTATCGGTACTCAAGCAGCAATCCGGCACCGGGATCGTCCTGGTCATCGGTACCGACTGGCCCAGCGGCACCAGCTTCCCCGGCAGCAAGACCGCCCCGGCACCCGTCGACACCCAGGCCACCCTCGACGGCGCCAATGTGAAGCTTGGCAACGACAACGCCACGTGCGCCCAGGTCAGCACCTTCAAGACAGCGATCGGACTGGACGCGTCCGGCAAGCCCACCTCCTCGGACCGTCCGACCTCCAGCACCACCCCGACGCGCGCCTACGCCCTCAGCCCAGAGGTGAAGGACTCGGCGCCCTGAGCAGCCATCCGCTTTTCCGTCAGTGGGCTTTCCGGGTCGAACAGGATTCCTGTGGCTGTGTTCACCGGTTTCGACAGCAGCTATGGAGTGCCTTGGGACGGCACGGAATCCGCGGCGTGTTAGATGTTTACGGGAAGCGTCGGCACTTGGGCGCAAGCTATTGGATGCTCCAGCGGTGCGGATGCTCAGGATTGTCGGGGCAGGCGAAGACGTTGAGCGCACCCAAGCGGCCCACGGTGACCTCGGTAGGGGTGGCGGACCGGTGTGCGGGCTCGGCCTGGTCCTCCTCCAGGGGGCTCCAGCTGCCGCTGCCGTTGTCCCACTCTGAGCTGTCGATGGTCGGCAGCAGGTGCATGGGTGTCCTGCACGTCAGGCAGTCCATCGGGTACGGGTCGGTCGCGTGCCATGAGGCGAAGCCCCCCACCCGCCAGCCCGGCGGAATGGACAGGTCGTACTGGTAGGCGAGCGGCAGTACCGTGCTCCGGTCCGCCGGCTGCTCGGCCTCCTCCCAGGCGTCGATCCGAGCGCACAGCTCCTCGGGCAGAAGGTCGGCAAACGGGTAGGTAACCACCTGCTCCGGGTGCAGTACACAAGGCTCGGGCACGAAGCCGTCGGCCCCGACCACCAGCGGCTGCGGCGGCGCGGTCAGCACTTCGCCGACCTCCCACGACCGGCGCCAGCGCGAGTGCAGCTCCAGGCCGTACCGGCCCGGGCCGTGCGCGTTGAAGGGGCACCAGAACACCTGGAGCAGATCGCAGCCGCCCGGCCCCGCCGGGAGGTCGGGAGCGTCCCGCCAGTACAGCTGCACGAGGCCGATCAGAGGCAGCGGGTCCGTCTCAGATATCCCGGGGATCCGGTGTTCCCGGTGCAACTCGCTCAGGAGCTCCCGTTCCTCGTCGGTAGGGCCGGGGGCCTCTTCGCGGGCCCATGCGGAAGCCAAAATCTGCCGGTAGCGGCGGATGTCGGACGGGTGTCGCCCACGCCCACGGCCGTGAGCCTCGCCGCACACCGGCCATGGCTCGTCCGCCGGCCACAGCATAGGACCGCCCACGGAACTATCCGACGGATCGGGTCTGCCCGGCCGCGGATGAAGCCGAGTTGTCGTCCCTCGGAAGGACGCCAGTTCCGGGAAGAGCGCCTCGACATCGAGAGGGCGCGTCGGGGTGGTCCTCGTCATGGTCGCGACCTTAGACACCTGACAACCCCGGTCATCGAGCACCCCCCGTCGGTGGCGTCGGGCCGACGGCCGTGCGAACGCGAGGCTGCGGGGTGGGTGCGCGGACCCCGCCGAAAGGGGCGGGCCTGAGCAATGGCACAGTGAGGGGACCGCACCCAGCTACCCCGGGAGACAGGCCCCCGCATGCGTTTGCTCCTCATCCGCCATGGCCAGACCCCTTCCAACGTCAAGCACCTCCTGGACACCGCCGTGCCGGGGCCCGCACTGACCCCCCTGGGCGAGGAACAGGCGGCCGCACTGCCCGCGGCGCTGGCGGCCGAGGACATCGGCGCCCTGTATGCGTCCACGCTGGTGCGCACCCAGCTCACCGCTGCGCCTCTGGCAGCCCACCGAGGGCTCCAGGTGCAGGTGCGCGACGGTATTCGCGAGCTGGCGGCCGGTGATCTGGAGATGCGCGGCGACCACCAAGCCGTCGAGACCTACCTCACCACTGCCTTCGCCTGGTCCGCGGGCGACACCGAACGCCGGATGCCGGGCGGGGAAAGTGGTGTGGAGGCCCTGAAGCGTTTCGACACGGTCGTCGCCGAGGCCGCCGCGACCGCGGCACACACCGTGGCCATGGTCAGTCACGGCGCCGTCATCCGCATGTGGGCAGCGGCCCGGGCGGAGAACATCGACGTCGAATTCGCCTCCACCCACGAACTGCGCAACACCGGAATCGTCATCCTGTCCGGCGCCCCGGACAGCGGCTGGCGGGTCGTGTCCTGGGCCGGCCTTCCCCTCGGCCCCGACGACCGTGTCCCCCAGGCCAGCGGGCCCGCGGGAGAAGCCGTTGACGTTACCGACGACTGACCCCGCGTCGACTGTCAACGCCGTGGTCAGGCCCGCACGTGCGCCTTCGCAACGGACTCCACGGTCCCCCTCTACCGGCCTACGCGCCAAAGATCGGTCTGCCGACCGCTCGGGAGGGCCGTTCCCGGCAATGTGGCAGCGGGATCGGATGACATGAGTCATCAAGCCGTTTTCACAGACCCTGTCCGTGGTGGACCACCGGGCGTGTGAGAGATACAGCTCCCTCTGTGAGCTGGCTCACCTGCTGTTCGAGGGGATGTGGGGGAGGGCGGATCTGGGGTCGAAGCCTGCGAAGGCCAAACCGATGACGAAACCCGCCACCTCCTCCATCTGGCGCGCGCGATCCAGCGCCCCCAAGGTCGCCGGGACTCCGCCGACGTCACGGACCAGTTCGCCGACGACGTGCAGTGCCGTCGCATCATTGCCGCACATCACCACCGTCACACGGGACGCACCACCACCGGGCGCGCTCGTCCACTGGCCGGCGGGGAAGAGATGAAACGCCTTCGCGACCCTGGCTCCCGGAGCCAGCCCGGTGATCCGCTCGGCCATCGACTCGCCGCGCTCGGTGAGCAGAGCGCCGACGCCATGGCTGACGGCGTTCGTGGGATCGATCAACGGCATCCCTTCGAACACGCCGTCAGACGCACCCACTGATTCCAGCATGTCCTCGACGCCGTCCCAGGACACGGCGAGCAGCACCGCATCGCACCCGGTGGCCGCCTCACGTGGCGTGACAGCGAGCACCCCGTCGCCCAGCCGCTCGGCGAGCTTCTCCGCTTTGACCTGCGACCGTCCGCCGATCGCCACCTCATGTCGCGCACGTGCCCAGCCCTCACCCAGAGCTGCAGCCAGTGTCCCTGTTCCCAGGATTCCGATACGCATCTGCCTGTTCCTCTCCAACAGTGGTCGGTCGGGTGGCTACGGTAGGGAAGGCGTTACGCACCATTCGGTGCGTGGCCGACGCGCGATGATGGGCTGCGATATGACTGATCACGACGCCCACTGCTATGAGCTGGTCGCCGATTGCCGTTTGCGCGCGGCCACCGATCTCTTCGCCCATACCTGGGATCCCGTTGTACTGGCGGCGCTTCGCATGGGACCGCGCCGACGCCGGGACCTGCGGGCCGCGATCGGCGGCATCAGCGACAAGGTTTTGAGCGACTCCTTGCACCGTCTGCTCGCGGCCACACTGGTCGAGCGGCACGCACATGCCGAGGCGCCGCCGCGTATCGACTATGCCCTGACCAGCTCGGGGCAGAGCCTGGTCGAGGGCCCGATGATGGCGCTCGGACGCTGGGCGATCGAGCACGGTGACGAACTTCTTGAGGCCCAGGAGACAGAGCCGGGTAGAGGGCTGTGAGCGAGGCTTGACGTGGGTCGTCAAGCCTCGCTCACAGCCCTCTACCGGTGTCTGGCGGCGAAGCCGACGACGCGGCTCGCGATGTCAGCCGTCGAATCTGTCCCACTCGACCGGGACGTCGGCCAAGGGGGCGAGAGCACTGCGGTGGCTGGCTCCGGCCCAGGCGCTGAATCCGTTGTCACCTCCTTCGTCGGAGACATGCAGGACGAGTCCGGGAGCCACCTAGAAGCGCGTGGGGGCCCCAGGCCAGAACGGGAGCAAGGGCACGGGGAGGAGTTCCTCGGCGAGCCGGTCGACCTGCTCGCCGGTGAGCGAGTGGGACACTGCCCGGTAGTCGGCGCCCATGGAGGCCTCGTAGAGCGAGAACTGGATGAGGAAACCGTTGAGGGGTTCCTGCTCGGCGATCGCAGGTTCGTCGTACTCGCGGAACCAGACGGTCGGATCGGCCTCGGCGCCGTCAAGCGTCCACAGCAACGACCAGGAGAATCCTCCCTGGTTCTCTTCGCCGAAAACGAGCATCTCCCCCTTGGGATCGGTCTGAAGCTTGGAGAGGGGAAGGACTCGGTTCTGCACTCCCAGGCAGCGTGGGCGGTGCTGTGCCAGCCGGTGGAACTGCCTCAGTCGGCGGGCAGGTCCAGCGGAAGTGCCGGTAGTGGCGGTGGCAACGGCTGCGCCGGGATGCGGAACCAGCCGGGCCCGTCGGCCAGAGCCTGGCGGACACGTGGATCAGGATCGTCCACGAGCCGGGCGCGTTGCTCCCCCCTCACCATGGCGTTCTCGGCGAACGCCGACCGCATCCTGCGGTCGGGATGCGCGACGACGGCGTCGATCACCTCGTCCGGCAGAGCACGCCAAGCGATCACGTTCCAGGCCGCTTTGGCCTCCTCGCACAGCAGCCTGACCAAGACCTCGGCCGGCGCCGCAGGATTCCGCGCGATCGCAGCAATGATCTCGCGGTGATCGTGATCTCCACGCATAGGGGCCCACTGTGTTCGCCGACGGCCCTCGCAGGCCCGCAGATTGTGGGCCTGCCGCAGGCACGCGGTCAACGCCGGTGATCATGCTCCACCGCGTCAGCCAGGGCGGGTGCACTTGCGCGAGTGACGTTCAGCTTGTCGGTGATGTATTGATCCTCCGGCACAACGATGAGTTCGGGCACGGCCGAGAGTCGGTACTGGTGAGCATTGCCTACGAACGAATGGAGGGACCTGTTGTGGCGAAATTCGTGACCATCGGATACGGGGACGAGGACGGCTACGACCGCACCGACGCAGCGGTACGCAACAAGGCACATGCGCATGACGCCCGCCTGCTTGAGGCCGGGACCGTTCTGGGCATCGCCGGCACACCGGTACAGGTACGCAACCACGACGGCGCCGGCATGACCGTGGAGCCCGGCTCCTTCTTGTCCTCCACCCTCCCGGTGGCCGGGTTCGGGATCATCGAAGCCGCCACCATCGAGGAGGCCGTCGAACTCGCCTCCAAGACCCCCTGCGCCGTTGCCCATGGCGTGGTCGAGGTCTGGCCGCTGCAGGAATCGCCGTAAGACCGTGAAGTTGGCGTCGATGCCGGCCGTGATCTCACCGTCGCAGAACACCGCCTCACGCAGCGGCCCGAATTCTGCGGCCAGGACGGTGACGCCTGCCGTGTGGAGCACCGCCGTGGTGGCGAAGGCCCGAACCGGTCGGAGCCGGCCGGCGGTGCCGCCCCGTCGCGGTGAGTGAGTGCTGGGCCGTTCGAGGCCGCGGACTTCCCTGCTGGCCCTTCAACTGCCGTGCCGGGGCCGCCGCCGGCGCGCGCTCGCGCGCCGGGCGCGCTCCTGGCTCAGCCGGTGAACCCGACCTCGCCCAGCGCCTTGTCGACGCGGGCCCGGTGCTCCTGCTCCCACTCGTCGAGGGACTGCTCGGCCTCCCGCGCCAGCCGTGTACGCGCCGCCGCCAAGACCTCCTGCGCGCGGGCGGCGGGCACCACCACGACCCCCTCCTCGTCGGCGATCACGATGTCGCCCAGGCGCACCAGCACCCCGCCCGCGCGGGCCGGTTCACCCAGACTACCGAGCTTGCGTTTCGCGCCGGGGATCGGGATGACACCGCGCGCGAACACCGGGAAGCCGGCCTCGCGTACTTCGCCCAGGTCGCGGATGAGGCCGTCGGCCACGACAGCGGCGACACCCCGCCGCTGGGCAATAGCGCACACGTTGCCTCCGGCCAGCGCATAGTCCAGGTCGCCGGACTCCACCACGATCACCGAGCCGGGCTCGGCACGGTAGATCGCCGCGTGCACCATCAGGTTGTCGCCCGGCTCGCACCGCACCGGATACGCCGGCCCCGTCACGTGCGGTGCGCCCCACAGGGGACGGATACCGATGTCCATCACCTGCTCGCGGCCCACGAGGTCCGCGACGGCCGTGGTGGGAATGTCCTCGAAAGTGCTGCCCATTGTTGTCCTCCCCGCTGCGGGTTGTCCCGGCCCGGCAATGCGCCGCGCCGCCCGCCGCCATCCTCCTCCGCGCGGCGGCGGAGGACGCGCGTGCCGCCCGGTGACGATGATCACTGTCCTGGAACTGTTGGGTCCGGCCCCTCGACCTCGCCGCATGTCGCAACGGCCGTCCCCGCCCGATCTCGTGGGGTGCCGGGGGTGAGCCTGTCCGGGCCGGTGGCGGGTCAGTTCGTGTGCCGGCGGGCCTGCTTCACCTCGCGGGCGACGGCGAAGGCGTCGGCGACCGGCCCCAGGTGGCGGAGCTTGTCGGGGTTGATCACCGAGCGGATGGTCTGGATCTGCCCCTCGGCCACCTCCAGGGCCAGGGTGTGCAGCACCCGGCCGTCGCGGTCGCGGAAGATCGCGCCGGGCTGGCCGTTGACCTCGGCCTGCCTGAACGTCACGTCGATCCGGGCCATCAGGGGGAAGACGGAGGCGAGCAGCCGGGCCACCTTGTCGGCGCCGCTGACGGCCTTCGCCAGCTGAGGGGCCTTGCCGCCGCCGTCACCGACCATCGACACGTCTGCGGCCAGGAGATCCTGCAACCCGTGTACGTCACCTTCGCGCAGGGCGTCGAAGAACCGCGTCGCGAGCATTTGGCGCTCCTGGCGATCCGCCTCGAACCGCGGCCGCCCGTCCCTCATATGGCGCCGCCCCCGCACCAGCAACTGCCGGCACGCCGCTTCCGAACGCCCGACCGCGGCCGCGATCTCGTCGAAGCCGAAAGCGAACACCTCCCGCAGTACGAACACGGACCGCTCCAGCGGGCTGAGCCGTTCCAGGAGCAGCAGCGCCGCCACCGACACCGAATCGGCCAGCTCGGCCGCGCGTGCCGGATCCTCGTAAGGATCGCTCAGCAGCGGCTCGGGAAACCACGGCCCGACGTACTGCTCCCGCCGCACCCGCGCGGAGCGCAGCACGTCGATCGCGATACGGGTCACGGTGGCGGACAAGAACGCCTTCAGGGACGTGGGCCGGGTCGGCGAGGCATCGAAGCGGAGCCAGCTCTCCTGCACCGCGTCCTCCGCCTCGCCCACACTGCCCAGAATCCGGTAGGCGATCGAGAACAGCAGCGGCCGCAGCTCCTCGAACTCCTCAACCTTGCTCACAACTGTCTGCCCCCTTCATGTCCTTGCACCCCGGCCGGCCTCGAGCCGGCCGGGGGCGGTCTGCGAAGATCACCCAGTTCGTCGGCGGAACCGGGCAACACCCCCGGGCTCCCGGCCACGGCCCCAACCTCCTCTCGGGCCGGCCAGAGCCTGACGGCGGTTCAGTGAAACTGTCCGGGCTCATAGTCACCGGCCGGCTGCCGGGCGATGATGTTCAGCCGGTTCGCAGTGTTCATGAAGGAGACCAGGACCGCCAGGGCGACGAGCTGCTCCTCGTCGTAGTGCGCGGCCGCACGCGCCCAGACCGCATCGCTGACGCCGCCGGCCCCGTCCGCGACCCGGGTCGCCTGCTCGGCCAGTTCCAGAGCCGCCCGTTCGGCCTCGGTGAAAACCGTCGCCTCCCGCCAAGCCGCCACCAGATGCAGCCGCACCGCGCTCTCACCGGCCACCGTGGCTTCCTTGGTGTGCATGTCGATGCAGACGGCGCAGCCGTTGATCTGACTGACACGCAACGCCACCAGCTCCTGCGTCGCGGCCGGCAACGGCGACTCCTTGAGCGCCCTGCCCGCGGACATCAGATGTTTGAGAGCCTTACCAGCAACCGGGCTGGCGAAGTAATTCACTCGTGCGTCCATCACACGCTCCTCGGCAATCGTCGGTGACTACACCCGAGACGAGACAGCCTGGCTCCCTGTGACACGGCGGCGGCACGCTCACTCGACGGTCTGAGACCAGTTCAGTTCCTCACGACCGCCCAGGCCCCTCGACCCGCAAGGCCTCCCCGGGGTGACTCCGTTCACGAGAACAGTCAGCAACACATGTTCAGCACTTCGACAGGCAGGCACGTCTCGTCGTGTCCGATGTTCACGGGAGATGACAACACCGGGGGTCGCCGATTGCATCGCCTCTTCGCGCCCCAGGCCAGGCGCCCAGAGAACCGCATCGTTGACCGTGAGGCGTGCTGCTCGCCGCTCCAGAGCCGTCAGTGCGCGCCGGCGAAGATTTCCATGACCTCGCGCAGCGCGTAGTAGACCAGCACGTACCCGGCGGCCGCGTCGGCCCACCACAGTCCGGCCAGAGAATTCAGCAGGAGGCCGAGTAGCACGGCGGCCGCCAGCAGGCCATCGACCAGGGTAACCCGGCCCTCGGTCTTCAGCACCGGGTTGTCCAGCGCGGTACCGGTGCGTGCCTTGCCGGCAGCGAGCGCGAACATCACCGCGGCCGTCACCGCAGTCCAGCCGATGCCCAGCGGCGAGTGGTGGGGCCGAAAGCCGGTGGCCAGCACCCAAGTGGACTGCACCAGCAGGTACACCGCCAGGAGCGCGAAGCCGACACCGATCATCTTCAGGCCACGACGCCGGCGGTCCTCGCCGGTACCGGACAGCTCCCAGATCACCACGGTAGAAGCACCGATCTCGATCAGGGAGTCCAAGCCGAATCCCGCCAACGCCACGGACCTCGCCGCGGTCGCGGCAACGGCGAGCACGACGATGCCGATCACATTCCAGCCGAGAGTGGCGTACTCCAGAGCGAAGCCACGACGGACAAGCCTCTGGCGGGTGGCGTCATCAGTGCCGGTCACCGGAAGATCTTCTCAGACCTGCCCCTCGGACCTGCAAGCGTCTCGGGCCGTGCTGTCAATGCTCGGGTTCTGGCTCGCTTTCCGTGAAGCGGTCACACACTGTTCAGTGACGTCGGCCGCTGAGATGATCACTGCTCACCCATGGCTGAGGAGTCGGGGCCCCAGATGAGTAGCTGGTCGCCAGAGGTAGATGAGGTGTTGGAGGCTTCGGGATGGACTCCTGGACGAAAGGTAGACACGGCCCGCTGGCCATCCATGTTCGAAGCAGTCGGCCTCGCCATGCACGACGCTGCGGAAGCCTTCCCGCAAGTGTTCGGTGGTCTGACTGTGAACGTCAGCGGACCGGGGATCAGCTGTGCACGCACGCCGTTCGAGTTGGACCCCGAGCTGACCTGGGGCGAAGATGATCGATTCGCGGAGTGGGGCGAAGCGATCGGACGCCATCTTTACCCCCTCGGCGAGCTGGACCACGGCCGGTTATTCTTGGGCATCGATGAAGCGGGCGTGATCTATCTCGTCGAGACGTGGGTTGCCGGCTTCGGACCGATGCCGCACGCCATGGCGCTCCAGGTGCCGGAAGACCGGCCGGGGGCTCCAGGGGCGGCCGGAGCACTCCCCCGTCCGCCCCGAAGCCCGGTCCACCGCGGCCGGCCGGTCAGGCGCGGTCGGTCAACTCCTCCGCGAACACCTGCGACAGCGGCTGCGGACCCACGTACTGCTGGCAGTTGCACTGTCCGGCCTCGTAGCGCAGCGGCTTTTTGTTCTCGTCCCACGCCGTGGGCACCTCGACGCGTTCGTGGCACCGGCCCTGCTTGTCGTGCTTGGCCAGATGGTGCGTGCACCCGCACACCGGCTCCGGCGGCTGGTGCGCCGCCTCGATGGCCAGGCGTTCCTGCCGGGCCGCCTCCATCAACTGCATCCTGCGCTCATGCCGGTTGCGCAGCGCGGTGCGAATGTTGTCGGCCACCCACGCGAAGCCGCCCGTCCAGAAGATGATGAGGACCCACCAGAACCAGTCCATCACTGCTCCTTCCCCCGTGTCCTGCTGCGGCTTCAGGATAGACGGCCCGCCGAAGAAAGCCCCGGCCCCGCCAGGGACATTGGAGCGGACCTCGGCTCGAGCCGATTGCGTCAGGGGCTGCGGGTGCGGCTCGCCCGAGAGGAGAGGGTTCAGGGTGTGCGGGGGCGGAGAAGCCGTGCGCGTAGACGCCGGCGGATGTCGTCCTCGGCATCACTGACCGGCGGCGGGGGGCGGAGCAATTGTCAAGACCTGTGGATTGGTGACCACGTGGCGAGAGGCGCCTTGTCGGGGTGTATCAGCGGGACGCTCGTCCGACCAGTGGAGCGGTGCCGAGCCCCTGCCGGTCCACCGTGCGGCTGTGGCAGGGTCGGCCGAGGGAGGGCCTGTCGGCGGCGACTGAAATCACGTTCTTGCAAGATCTTCGTACAGGGTGAGCAGGAGTTCGGAAAGCCTCTCAGCTGGCCCGGCCCAAGGTCACGGTGCGGGATCCGGGTGCGAAGTCACCGAAGGACTGTTGCCAGGACTCACCGGGCCAGTAGTACGTCACACGGCCCTCGCCGGGCCGGTAGCGGGCCGTGTAGAGCGTTCTCGACCCCTGCTCGTCGACGGATCGATACAGCGGCGGCTTCAGCATCGCCGCCACGTCCGCACCCGCGGCGCGAATGGCGCGCAGCCGCTCCTGCGTCCGCAAGGCCCGCTCCTGCTCGTCGGTCACCGGGAGGTGCTGGTGATTGGCGGCGCAGGCATCCGGCGCCACCGTCGGCGGCATATCCGGCCCCACGAACACCGTCACCGCCTTCATGGGATCGACAAGGGTGAGGTTCTGTGGGACGGCGACCGGCAGGAACCGCAGTCTGCCGACCGCCTCATCAACGGTGTCACACGTCTCCAGCAGGTAGCGGACCACGATGAGAATGGCGAAGCCAGGTCCGTAGACGGAACGTCCGCCTAGCGAGACCGCGAGACCGGCGTCGTTCATCCCGTCCAGCAAGACCCACAGCACGTCCTGCATCCCGATCACGGGACGCAGGAAGCAGGAGGAGACGATGGTCCCCTCGCACTGATCGGGCGGCAAGTCATAGTTGCGCAGCAGAGTGCCGTTCTGGCCGATCTGGGTGCAGGACGGGGAGAACGGCCGCAGTGCCGCGTGGGTGAGGAAGGCTTCCGCCTCGGGCCGGTCGAGTTGGCCGGCCAGGCGGTCCAGAACCGGGACCAGTTCCGGCATGTGCGCACGGAACAGCGCCCGAACACGATCCGCGCCCTCCGGATCCTGCCCTCCGCGGTCAGCAGGCCCTCCATCTCCTGCCACAGGGCCAGGGCGTAGGCGGCCCACCGCCCGTCGCCGCCGTCGCCGACCTCGATCGCCTGGAAGGTCTTGTGCTGTTGCCGCACGGCTGCCACTCCCCTGCGAGAATCGGATGAGGTGAGGGCAACCTAGCCAATTGGGCAGGTATTCACCAGGTGGCCGCCATCGGCGACGGCCAGGCGCTGGATCTGATGAAACCGCTGAACGCGAGCGTGGCCCATGCCAAGTAGGCGAACTTGTCCTGCGATGGAGAAGCCGGGAGTCAAGAAGGCCGGCGGCGAGAACAATTGTCGATCGGTGTGGCTCGGTGACGTGTGATCAGGCTGCGACGGTCTCGTCGCGCTCGACCAGGAAGCCGTTCTCGAACTTGGCCCCGGAGCGGACCAGGGCGACGAGGGAGGCGCCGGTGTCCGCGCGCCAGCGCCCCTGGGCGGACTCGACCAGCTTGAATACCATGGCGAGGGCGGCGGCCGGGCTGCCGGCCCCGCGGGGTGACCTTGGTCCGCAGCTTGACCGTGGAGAATGTGGACTCGGCCCTCCAAAGAGCCATCCCCTCCGCTGAGCATGGGCGTACTTTCCCAACGGTGCAACGTCGGTCTATTCGGTGACCTATCGATCACTCGGGAAGGTACGCCCTCTCACGTCCCAACCCGAGGCCGATCCACAGACCTTGAGCATTGCTCGCGGGGGCGCAGGCCGGTCCGGTAGGGCTCTCAGTTCGGCGCCGTACCGGTCCCTGCGTTGATGGATCTCGTCCGGCTGCGACGCGGCCGGCCAGACGATGAGCAGGTAGTCCTCGACGGGTTCGTGGGCGACGCCGTCGGGGGCGGTGTCACGGCCCCGCGCGTGGACCCGGACGCGATACGTGCCCGGTCCCTGCGGAGTCAGCAGGGGCAGTTGAGGGGGATCGCTCATGACGCTAGTGACATACAGCGCGCCGGTGGTGGTTTCCAAGCTGTGGTCGACGATCTCGTCCCATGCGCCGGTGTCCACGCGGATGGGGGGACGCCGGCACACGCGGACCTGGACGTTTACCCAGCCCATGCTGATGCCGGTGCAGATCACGGCCATGCCGGGCTGTGAGCAGACCAGTCCGTTGGACGTGGACAACCCTGTTGGGGCGCGCCGGTGGGAGTCGGTCAGCTCGAACGTATGGAAGTCCACGCGCACCGGGCTCGAGGCCGTGACCGGTTCCGGCTGCGTCATACGGGCCATGCTACGAGGTTGCGCCGGGTGCAGGACAGGGGCCCGGGCCCGGCCAGCCGGTGGCGGCTGGAATCCGCCCTGCCACTGCACGCCGCCCGTGACCCCGGACCGGC
This sequence comes from Streptomyces sp. NRRL F-5122, assembly GCF_001507435.1. GTDB lineage: Bacteria > Actinomycetota > Actinomycetes > Streptomycetales > Streptomycetaceae > Streptomyces > Streptomyces lannensis. Next base: position 12,962 of record NZ_LMWH01000251.1, on the reverse strand, counting down.
GCAGCACCACCCGGCACCAGATGTCGGGCCGACGACGATCCCGCCCGCACGGCGCCGGCCGGGCGGGCGGGTCTGGCGGGTGTCAGTGGGCGAGGGACTGGGCGGCCTGCTCGATCAGGCGGGCGACCGCGTCGGGCTGGGAGACCGCGACCGCGTGGGAGGCCTTCACCTCGACGGTGTGCGCGTGGGCGCGCTGGGCCATGAACTGCTGGGCGGCCGGCGGGATGTTGTAGTCCTCGGTGGCGATCAGGCTGAAGGAGGGGATGCTCTTCCAGGCGGCCGCGCTCGCCTTCTCCTCCAGCGCCGAGGCGGCCACCGGGCGCTGGGTGGCGGCCATCAGGGCGGTGACCGGCTCGGGCACGTCGGCGGCGAACTGGTCGTGGAACTTGGCGGGTTCGATGTACAGGTCGGTGCCGGTACCGCCGCCGGGAAGCGGGAAGGGGACGGGAGTGAGGGCGGCACCCAGGGTGCTGCCGGGGAACCTGCCGGACAGCTCCAGCGCGCTCTCACCCTCGTCGGGAGTGAAGGCCGCGATGTAGACGAGCGCCTTCACCTGCGCATTACCCACCGCGGCTTCACTGATCACGGCGCCACCGTAGGAGTGGCCGGCGAGCACCACCGGCCCCTGCACACCCTCCAGCACACTCGCGACGTAGGCGGCGTCATCGGCCAGACCACGCAGCGGGTTGGCGGCGGCGACAACCGGATATCCCGCGCGCTGCAGACGCTCCACGACACCGTTCCAGCTGGAGGAGTCCGCGAACGCGCCGTGCACCAGCACGATCGTCGGAAGCACCGGGGCACCGGCCGAATGGTTCACGGGCTTGAGGTTCATGACAGGACACTCTCCTTCACATCACGGGCACGCCGCGGACGGCGCAGTTAGGGCACTGCCTGCTCCCCTGGCCTGCCGGCCCGGGGCGACACGGAGAAACCTAGTACACGTTTATCTTGTGCGCAATCTAATCGCGTGAGAGTTCCTGGAGTGGGTGCGGGCCGGGGTCGGGTGTCGCACCACGGGGGTCCGGTCGTCGTGACGGCCGACGGCAGGCCTGGACGGCCACATGAGTCAGGCCTGAACGGCTGCACGAGTGGAGCATGAACGGCCACGCGAGTGAGGTCGGGGTCGCGTCGGCGGGAGGGGGTGCGGCGCCGAGCCCTCCCGGTCCGGTGGCGCCGGCACGCCGCCGACGGGGTACGGGTTCGTCGCCTAGGGTCCGAGCCCGCCTCCGCCGGCTGCACCCCACCGGCGTGCGCGATCCCGGGAATCCGGCGACGGCGTTCCGAAGGCAGACGGCCAGGGCGCGGGAGACAAGCAACCAGCCCGACTCCCCAGCGAGCCGTGGATGCTCCGCCACAGGGACGGTTCCCCGATCTGATGGTTCGACAGGCACACCCGATGCTGATTCTACCGGTGGTAGAATCCCGGTATGAGCAAGCCGACCAGCATCAAGACCACGGAGGCCGTACGCGACCGACTGCGTGTTCTCGCAGCGGAACGCGGTACGACGATCACGGAATTGCTGGAGCATCTCGCCGCAGGCGAACTCACCGAGGCCGAACGGGCAGAACGCGCCGCTGAAGCCGCACGGGAACTCGGTGTCGACTACACCCCCGAGGTCGAGGACGCAGGCCGGTCGGCCTGGGAGAAGATCCGCGCACACCAGAGCGGCACTGCTGCGTGAGTCCGACAGCCGTCCTGGACCACACCGCCCTGACCGCCCTGTATCGGGCGGACCACTTCTTCACCGGCCTGTACATCGAGGCCTCGCGGGGCACCGGGCACGTCCTCGTCCCGTCCCTGGCCGCCTTGGCCGCCGAGCGCCACCTCCCGGGTTCCGGCGCCCACGCCGCATCGCTCCGCTTCGCCGAACAGGTGCCGTTCACCTCGATCCACGCCCTGGAGGCCACGGCGTGGCCGGACACCCAGTGGCCGGTGGCCCACTGTGCGGCAATCGCCCGGCAGGCCGCGAAAGCAGGTGATCCCGTCACCGTCCTCTCCCTCGATCCCCGGCTGTATGCAGGCACCGGCACTATCGCGCTGAATCCCGCAGAGTAGACACCAGCGAATACAGAAGAGGACAGCCCGTACGGTTGGGTGGTTCGTCATCGCACGCGCGGAATGGGTGCGGTCCTGTTCGCATCTGCTCTGTCGGCCGGGAGCACCGGCCGGGCGTGCCGCACGAGCGCGCAGCGTGCGGGCCCGCACCGGAGGGCCCGCGTGGAGGGGTTGCGGGTTCGTCTGCGGTGGGAGTGGGTGGGTCAGGACGCGGGGACGGGGCAGGAGCGTTCGGTGCTCCTGGTCTCGGTGGCGGGGTTTCCGTACCAGCGGGCGCCGGCTGGGACTTCCTCGCCCTTCATCAGGAACGAGTCGGGCGCCAAGGTGGCGTCCTGACCCACGCTCACCCCGTAGTGCACATGGGCGGCCACGCCGAGGGTGACGCCCGCGTGCAGGGTGCTGTGGTCGGACTTGAACGTGCCGTCCTCCTGCGAGTGGCACTGGATCCTGCTGGCCAAGTTGAGGGTGCAGTCGTCGCCGATCGCGGCCAGCGTGCGGTCAGTGAGATAGCAGCCGTCGTCGAAAACCCGCCGGCCCACCCGGGCCCCCATCAAACGCCAGGCCAGCGGTTTGAAGGGGGTGCCGTTGAAGACGTGGAAGTACTCCACCGGCAGCTTCCACAACCGCTCGTGCAGCCAGAAGTCCCGGTGATAGATCGAGCACAACTGCGGGCGCAGCGGGCGGAAGCGCCCCACCAGGCGTTCCACGAGGATGAGGTAGAAGGCGGTGAACACCACGGTGAGCGCCGTGGACACGGCGACCATCACCGATCCCGCCAGGCCGCGGGCGGCGAGAGTCGCCGTGCCCAGCAGGGTGATGGCGAAGAAGTACAGCCAGCCGGCGCCCAGGAAAAGGCCCATGGTGGCCAGGTTGTAGCGGTTCTTCACCGCCAGATGGCGGGGCAGTTCCTCACTCGACAGGAAGTGGTCGAAGCGGCTGTCGCGCTCCACCGACCGCGGGATCTCGAACGGCGGCGAGCCCAGCAGACCGACCCCCTCGTGGACCGGACCGTCCAGCGGCACCATCACCTTCGTCGCCAGCAGGCAGTTGTCGCCGGTGCGGGCACCGACGGGGAAGGCGATGTTGTTGCCGATGAAGTTGTCCCGGCCGATCCGCGCCTCACCGACACGGAAGGACGTGGAGGAGAAGTCGGCGTTCACCACGGACAGCCCGTCGGCCACCATCGTGCCGGTCCCCACCGCACTGTGGAACGGCGACTCGTGCTCCACCTCGGTACCGAAGTTGGAACCCGTCTGCTGCACCGGGGCAAGCCGGTAGCCGAGCCCCCTGAGGTAGTGCACGATGTAGGAACTGTCACCGAACAGCCGCTTGAAGAACTTGATGTTGGTGGTACGGGCGATCGTCCGGTGCGCCGAATAATGCACCCCGTACAGCGGATACACGGTGTCCGGTTTGACCAGCCGGTTCAACAGACGCGGCACCGTGCACAACGCCGTGGTCCCCAGGACGACGAACCCGAAGAACACCACCGCCGACACCCGCAGCGCATCCGTGTAGAAACCGGCCGTCGTGATACCCGGGCTGGCTGTCGCGGTCGTGCCCACCGTGCGGGCGATCGCCGGGGACGTGGCCAGCAGCATGTAGGAACCGCCCACCGCCAGCGGCACCACCACCAACAACACCTGCGCCAACGTCATCACCGCATACCCGATACGACGCACAGTGCCGCAGCGCGCCGGCGGCACCAACGCCATACCGGAACAGGCCCGCTGCGCCGGGGAACCATGCCAGTACTCACCCCCCGGGACACGCTGCCCGCGGTGCAACGAGGACGCATGACCCAGGCGGGCACCGTCACCCACCGAGGTGTCGATGTCGAAGACAGTCTTCTCACCGACCACGACACCGCTGCCGAACGTGACCGGACCGGTCTGGATACGGCCCCCCTGCGCCCGGTAGCACAGGAAGAACGACTCCTTGCGCAACACCGTGTCATCCCCGACCGTCAACAGATCGGTACACACCGGTATACGGCGCGACAGGATCGTGACACCCCTGCCGATCCGCGCACCCAGCAGCCGCAGATACAGCACATACAGCGGATTACCCACGAAGAAGAACATCGGATTCGCGCGCACCAGCACCCGCACGATCCAGAACCGCACATAGGCAAGCCCCCACAAATCGAACTCGCCGACCTTCCACCGGCCCACCAGGATCCACTTGGCCGCGATCGGGAACACGCACAACGCCACGAACCCGGCCCCACCGAACACCACCGACCGCAGGTAGATGTGTACCAGCCCATCACCCGCCGCCACCCAGTGGTAGCCGCGGGCCGCCACCAGCCCGACGACGAAGACGTAACCGACGAACAGCAGCAACTGCACCGCCCCGCACACCATGTAACGGCACGAACTCACCCGCACCGGCACCTCCACCGGCCCCGGCTCGGGTTCGGGCGCCGACTCCGCGCCGGCGTCGGCCACCGCAGCGGCCAGGCTCCGGATCGTCGGATACTGATAGATGTCCTTGATCGACACCGAGGGCAGGTCCGCGCACTTCCTCACCCGCGCGCAGAACTGCGCCATGACCAGTGAATTCGCGCCCAACTCCTCGAAGAAGTGCCTGTCGACCGCCACCCGGTCCGTCTGCAGGACCCCGGCGAGCACGTCGGCGAACCGGCTCCGGAGAACAGCCGGCGAACCGACATACCCCTTGTCGCCGTTTCCCGATGTATCGGTTGCAGATGCACCGGTGGCAGATGATGTACCGGTGGCAGATGTCGAAATTCCGGCAGGACGCACCATATGACAAGCCCCTCGAGATACTCAGTCGCCGTTACGGCTCCACACGACCACCCCCCGGCGGGCGTTCCGGCCCGGACGGGGAACTGCCAGCTCGACTCCGCCGGGCACCGAGAACACCCCCAGTCTCCGCCATCACCCCCCACACGGCCACCGGGACCCCGTACCGCACCCCCGGAACGCAGGCCTGCCTGGGCCGATCCACCCTCCGGGCCCCCGGGCCGCCACCGGCCCGGCCCGGTTACGGGCGGGTGCGGGCGGCACCCGCCCGGGTACGGGACCGGTACCCGGGACGTTGGGCACCCGGCATCCGGCGCCTTCGCCCCGCCTGGCCTGCGGTCCCGGGGCAGGAGCGAGGATGCCTAGGACAGCGTCCGGCCGCCCAGGCCGGCCCGGGGCGCCAACGTCATCGGCCCGATCCAGCCATGGCGGATCACGGGGTTCTGGGACGGCAGCGGCAATACCGGGTCCACGCCCCTGCCCCGTGACCAGCTCTCCAGCAGCCCCACCGTCGTCTCGACCGCGGACACCACCAAGGTCACCTCCAGATCCCCCTCACCCCAGGTGTTCCACAGACCCCAGCCCTCGGACCTGGGCGCGACGCCCAGGCGCGCACACGCCTCCCATAGCTCTTCCCCACCCCCGCCGGCATGACCCGCGGCCCGAATACAGCAGCCCCAACCAGCCAGGTCAAGGACCGGTCCTCCTCCGCGCATCCATCTCCCGGGAAGTGGTAGCTGCGCAGGGCCCGGGCCAGCGCGTTCACACTCGCCTGAAGCGGTGTCGCATCCTCGGGGTCAGCCGGAACGCACACCCAGCCCCCCCGACGCCTCCACACCGACGCGGTGCGCCAGGCACTCGATCTCTCGCAGACAGTCCCCCACGCCGACCTCAGGCGCAGTCACGGCCCGAAATGTCGCAGCACGGCACCCGACACCGGCTATCGGCAAGAGGGGGCCACAGGTGCGATCGGTCCGCCGGGGGCCCTCCTCAGCTCTCGTTCGTACCGTGTCACGCTCCGCCGGGCCGCCCGGGAAACCACGCCCCGGTGTGGGCGGCGACGGCGGACGGAAGGGGACGGGAGGGAGGTGATGGTGCGCGGATGGGCGAGATGGCTGAAGCCCCGCACGCAGAGTGAGTGAGGAGGGAAGTGCGGGAATCCCTAACCGGAAGTTTCTTATGCCCACTGTCGACGGAATGGAGCCCTGGGATGGCCACCACAGCGGGCCCGGCCTGGGCACTTCCGGCGGCACCGAGCAGTCTGCAATTGCCCGGGATCGTCCTTGGCGTGGGCCTCGGCGGGTTCGTCGACGGCATCCTGCTGCACCAGCTCCTGCAGTGGCACCACATGCTCTCCAGCACCAACCACGACCGCATCGGGGTGAAGTACTACAACCCCCACACCGTCTCGGGGCTGGAGATGAACACGGTGTGGGACGGCATCTTCCACGCCGTGTGCTGGATCGCCGTCCTGCTGGGCCTGGCCCTGCTGTATGCACGGGTCACCCACAACCGGCGGGCCGTGTGGACCTCGCGGGTCCTGTGGGGCTGGATGCTGGTCGGCTGGGGCCTGTTCAACCTGGTCGAGGGCATCCTGGACCATCAGATCCTGGGCATCCACCACGTCCACGGCGGCCCCTACCAGGCATGGTGGGACGCGGGCTTCCTCGTCCTGGGCGGGCTGTTCCTGATCGGCGGCTACCTGCTCCAGCGCAGCGGTCGGCCCTTCGACCCCGAGACCGGCCGCGGCGCCGCGGCGCCCGAAGACCGCGCCTGATGGGCGCCATGCACCACCACAACGGCGGAACGAGCCTGCCGGGGACGTCGCTGACCGCGCTGCTGCTGTTCTCCCTGGCCGGCGGCACCTACCTGCTTGCTGCACGACAGGCTCAGCGCCGCAACCGGGCACGGGGCTGGAGTACCTGGCGGACGACATCGTTCCTCGCAGGGCTGTGCCTGCTCGCCGTCGGGCTGCTGCCACCGCTGGGATCCGCCGCGCACACCGACTTCCGCGGGCACATGGCCCAGCACATGCTCATCGGCATGTACGCCCCGCTGGCTCTGGTTCTTGCCGCGCCGGTCACGCTCCTGCTGCGCACGCTGCCGGCCTCCACGGCCCGCCAGGTGACGGCGGTCCTGCACAGCCGACCGGCCCAGGTGGCAACGCACCCTGCGACGGCGCTGGCGCTGAGTACCGGCTCTCTGGGCGTGCTGTACTTCACCCCGCTTTACAACACCGCCTCCAGCCACCCGATGGGGCACTGGCTCATGCACGCGCACTTCCTGGCCTCCGGCTGCCTGTTCGCCCACGTCATCGCCAGTCCTGATCCGGCGCCCGCTCGGCCGGGTGTGCGAGCCCGGCTCGTATACCTGGGCGTGGCGATCGCTGCGCACGCCCTGATCGCCCAAGCCATGTACGGCGGATTCTTCGTCGACATCCGCGCCCCCATCGACCAGGTGCAGCAGGCCGCGGAGATCATGTACTACGGCGGGGACATCGCCGAACTCCTGCTGGCCGGCGCGCTGGTGGCGACCTGGCGGCCCGAGCGCCGCACCAAGGCCGTCACGATGCCCCCGGCCCCGGGAGCAGGCGCACCGGCACCGCGGTAGGCCAAGGCGGCCGCCAAGCCCTGCACGTGCCCCCGTCGCGGCCGACGCTCGACTGCTGTCCGAGCCGTCCGAGGACGGCCAACCACGGACAGCCGACAACGCTCCACACCGACTCCTGCCGGGACGACCGACCTGCCGGAACCGGGCAGAAACCGAGCAGCTCCTGCATGATGTGTTCGAATATGGCAGGGGCCGGCGGCGGCCCTGCACGACGGAGGGTGGGGACATGATGCGGAAGGCCTATCAGGAGGAACTGGCCGCGATCGGTGATCGTCTGGTGGAGATGGCGAACCTGGTCGGCTCGGCCATCGGCCGGGCCACGACCGCTCTTTTGGATGCCGATCTGGAGCTTGCCGAGAGCGTGATAGCGGCCGACAACAAGGTCGATGACCTCCAGCGTGACCTGGAGAACCAGGCGATCGCGGTGCTGGCGCGGCAGCAGCCGGTCGCCACGGACCTGCGCATCGTGGTCACGTCGCTGCGTATGAGCGCGGACCTGGAGCGCTGTGGTGATCTGGCCGAGCATGTGGCCAAGCTGGCCCGGATGCGCTATCCCGAGCAGGCGGTGCCGCGGGATCTGCGCCGCACGATTTTGGAGATGGGCCAGCTCGCGCAGCGCCTGATGGCGCAGGCGGCCGAGGTGGTAATCACCCAGGATGTCGATGCGGCACTTCAGGTGGAGAAGGACGACGACCGCATGGACGAACTGCACCGCATGATCTTCCAGCACCTCATGGACGACCGGTGGCAGCACGGCGTGGAAACCGCCGTCGACGTCACGCTCGTCGGCCGCTACTACGAACGGTTCGCCGACCATGCGGTGTCCGTCGCCCGGCGCGTGGTCTACCTGGTGACGGGCGAACACGCGGACGAACTGATCACGCAAGCGCCCGCCTGACCTTCGTCAGCCCCGGCACGGGCACCCGCTCATCAGACTCACCTCGGTCGCGCGGCGCGCAGACGGGTGCCGTCGGCGCAGCTACGCGGCCTGATCCCGTTCGGCGGGCCTGGGTGGGGAGCCGGGCACCGGGTGCATTCACGGATTGCCTGCGCGCGGCAGGCCTGCCGCGTCCGCGCCCCTACCCGCTCCCACCTCGCGCGCTCTGCGTGGCGGCCGGACGACGGCATCGGGGCAGCGAGCGGGGGTCAGCTCGGTTGGTGTGCTGTGTTTTGCGTCGTGGCGGGGGCGGTCATGTCGAGCAGGAGCAGGGCGTCGTGGTCGGGGGTGCCGGGTTCGGCGGTGTAGACGCCGATGCGCTGGCCGGGGGTGCCTTCCACGTGCAGTGACTGCGAGGTGAGGGTGACCGTGCCGACCTGGGGGTGCTGAAACGTCTTGTGCGCGGGCTTGCGTCCGGTTACTTCGTAGCGTTCCCACAGGCCCGCGAAGTCGGGGCTCTTCAGGAGGAGTTCGCCGACGAGGTTGGTGAGGTCGGGAGCGTCCGGGGCGGTACCGGCGATGGCGCGTAGGCGGGCAACGCATGCGGTGATCTGCCGGTCCCAGTCGGTGAAGAGCTGACGGGCGGCGGGGTGGAGGAAGAGGTAGCGGGCGAGGTTGCGCTGTACGACGGGCCAGTCGTCCAGGCCCGCATAAAGGGCGAGGCCGCCGGGGTTCCAGGCGAGCATGTCCATGCTACGGCTGATGACGTAGGCCGGGTTCGGGCGGAGCGATTCGAGCAGCAGTTTGAGGTGGGGGCGCACGGTGCGGCTCGGGACGGGTGGCGGTTCGGGCGTGTAGCGGGCGGCCCGGGCGGCGAGTTCGCGCAGGTGCTGGTGTTCCTGGTCGTCCATGCGCAGGGCGCGGGCGAGGGAGTCGAGGACGGCGGGGCTGGGGCGGGTCTCCTTGCCGCGTTCCAGGCGCACGTAGTAGTCGATGCTGATGCCGGCGAGGGTGGCCAGCTCCTCGCGGCGCAGACCCGGGGTGCGGCGGATGCCGGCGCCGACGGTGAGGCCGACATGCTCGGGACTGGTCTGGGTGCGGCGGGCGCGCAGAAAGCGGCCCAGCTCGGCGCCCTCGCTGTTCGCACTCTGGGATGCCATGTCTTCCAGTCTCACCCGTTGTACGCCGCTGCGCGGGGCGGAGGGGGCCCTGTCATTACCCCTGAAGAGCCCGCCCTGCCTCGCCGGCGCGGTCCGGGTGAAGCTGAATGAGCAAGATGCCGGTACCCCGGCCGCCGCCAGAGCCAGAGCGGGCACGATCTGTCTGGTCGGGCGGGAGCGAGGGTGCCGGGTACGCCACGAACCGCAGAGGGCGAAATGCGCTACATCAAGCTGCGTGACCTGGAGGTTTCTCGGATCGGTCTCGGTGCGATGGGCATGTCCCATGGGTACACCGGCTCCGGTACCGACGAGGCGGAGTCGATCAAAACCGTGCACCGGGCGCTGGAGCTGGGCGTCACGCTCATCGACACCGCCGAGATCTACGGCCCCTACACCAACGAGGAACTGCTTGGCCGGGCCCTGAAGGGACGCCGGGACCAGGTGGTGGTGGCCACGAAGTTCGGCCTGGTCTCTCACGCCGGTGAGGGCGCGTGGAACCTGGACTCCAGCCCGGCCAACCTCCGCACTGCCGTCGAGGGCTCCCTGAAGCGGCTGGGCACCGACCACATCGACCTGTACTACCAGCACCGGGTGGATCCGAACACGCCGATCGAGGAGACGGCCGGCGCCGTGGCCGAGCTGATCTCCGAGGGCAAGGTGCGCGCCTTCGGTCTCTCCGAGGCCGGCCCGGACACGATTCGCCGCGCCCACGCCGTCCAGCCGGTCACCGCGGTGCAGTCGGAGTATTCGCTGTGGACGCGCGGGATCGAGGAGCGCATCCTGCCTGTCCTTCGGGAGCTGAACATCGGCCTGGTGCCGTTCTCCCCGCTCGGACGCGGGTTCTTGACCGGCACGGTCCGATCCACCGACCAGTTCGACGCATCCGACTTCCGGCGTGACAACCCGCGCTTTTCCGCCGAGAACTTCCAGCGCAACCTGGCGCTCGCCGACGAGGTGCAGGCCCTGGCCTCCCAGGTCGGTGCCACATCCGCGCAGGTGGCCCTGGCCTGGCTGCTGGCCCAGGGCGACGACATCGCCCCGATTCCCGGCACCAAGCGGGTCAGCCGCGTGGAGGAGAACACCGCCGCCGATGCGATCACGCTGACCAGCGAACAGATCAACACGTTGAGCAGCCTGCCGCCCGCCGCAGGAAACACCCACACCGAGGCGCAGGCACAGATGCTCGAACGCTGATACTTCCCTGCCGCACCGCCGCCCGGTGCGGTGCCGTCCCCTCGTTTGGAGTACCCCCTTTCATGCGTGCAGCGGTGATGTACGGAGCCGGAGACGTCCGCGTCGAGGACCGGCTCGACCCGAAAATCGTGCAGCCCACCGACGCCGTGGTGCGCACGGTGGCTGCCTGCGTGTGTGGCAGTGACCTGTGGCCGTACCAGTCGATGCCCGCGGCCGACACCGGTCGTCCCATGGGCCACGAGTTCCTCGGCGTCGTCGAGGAAGCCGGTGCGGACGTGACCGGCCTGACGGCGGGCGACCTGGTCGTCGCGCCGTTCACCTACAGCGACAACACCTGCGACCGCAACATCACCCTGACCGGGGGCGCCAGCCCCGCCCGCGCCTACATCGAGCAGCTGCTGCCCGATGTCCTGGACGGCACGATCACTCCCGGCCGCGTCTTCGACCAGGAATTCACCCTCGACCGGACGCCGGTCGCCTACCGGGCCATGGCCGACCGGCACGTCCTCAAGGCCCTCATACGCCCCTAGAACAAGGATCACCGCTCATGCAGTGCGTCACCCTCAACAACGGCATCGAGATGCCGCTGCTCGGCTTCGGTGTGTACCAGATTCCCGCCAAGGACACCGAGCGCGCCGCCTCCGACGCGCTGGCCGCCGGCTACCGCCTGCTGGACACCGCCGCCGCCTACGGCAACGAAGAAGCTGTCGGCCGCGCCATCAAGTCCAGCGGCGTCGCCCGCAAGGACCTGTTCATCACCACCAAGCTGTGGGTCCAGGACACCCCGGCCGAGGACAACACCCGGCGTGCCTTCGAGACCTCGCTGAACAAGATGGGCTCGGCCTACCTCGACCTGTACCTGATGCACCAGCCCTACGGCGACGTATACGGCCAGTGGCGCGCCATGGAAGACCTCAACCGCGAAGGCAGCGCCAAAGCGATCGGCGTCGCCAACTTCTACCCGGACCGGCTGATCGACCTGATCGTCAACAACGACATCGTGCCCGCGGTCAACCAGATCGAGACCCACCCGTTCTTCCAGCGCGCCGACTACCACGAACTGATGCGCGAGCACGGCGTGCAGATCCAGTCCTGGGGCGGCTTCGCCGAGGGCAGGAACGACCTGTTCACCAACCCGCTGCTGGCCGAGATCGGCAAGGAGTACGGCAAGTCCGTCGCGCAGGTCGTACTGCGCTGGCTCACCCAGCGCGGCGTCATCGCCATCCCCAAGTCCGTCCGGCCCGAGCGCATGGCGGAGAACATCGACATCTTCGACTTCCAGCTCACCGACGAGCACATGGCCCAGATCGCCACTCTCGACACGGGCGGTTCCCTGTTCTTCGACCACCATGACCCCGAGATCGTCGCCTGGCTCGCCGCGCGACGCCTGGACGCCTGAACCGCACCAACGACAGGGCGAGCGGCAGGCCGACCGACGGCCGCCGCCCGCCCCTCTGAGGGCGCTGTCACCGATCGGCTGCTCCCCGCGGCATGGGTGGTGTCGCTGTTGCCCCCTGGTGCCCTTCAATGTGAAGGTAAGAAGGGAGCGGGCGTAACTGGCCCAAGACAGGACAGACGTACCAGAAATGCGGACGCCCCCTTTCCTTCGGAGGCAACGTGCAGAGCCACTCGCACAAGTTTGCTGCCGCAGTTCAGGAGCCGCAAAGCCCTGCCTGCGAGATCCAGCAACTACAGACCAAGGTCGCCCAGCTTGAGCGCGCTGTGCATTCCCACGCCGTGATCGACCAGGCGATCGGTGTCGTGGTCGCCGCGGAACGTCTGACCCCCGCCGAGGCCTGGGACCTGCTCCGCGAGACGTCCATGTGCACGAACACCAAACTGCGGCACGTGGCCGAACTGGTCATCACTTTGGGTGTCACCGGCAACCTCACGGCAGACATCCGCGAGCAACTGGCCCGCAGGCTGAGCGGCGACCTCTGATCTCATACCGTCCGGCCCGGTTCTTCGAGCCCCCGGGCTGCTACGGCGTCCCTCCTGAAGCCCCCCGGATACGACCGGAAGCAGGACCCGACCTGGGCATGTGTGGACGGCACGATATCCGGGCTCCGGGTCCGGGCCGGCTCCTCGGGTGCCGAACGTGTCGGAGCGCGTTGCGTGGCCCGAGCCGTTGTCAGTGGCCGCGGCTAGTGTGCGGCGCAACTGACCGCATGCCCCACAACCGGGAGGAATCATGGCCTCACGCCTCAACCCGTACCTGATGTTCGCCGGCGACGCCCGGCAGGCCCTTCAGTTCTACAAGGAGGTCTTCGGCGGCACCCTGGTGCTCAGCACCT
>NZ_LMWH01000250.1 GCF_001507435.1 Streptomyces sp. NRRL F-5122 | reverse complement strand
GCCGGTCTCGAAGTGCTCGCCCTGGACGAGGAAGGGGAACTCTTCGGGCTCCAGGTGCACGTCGTAGAAGCGGGGCAGGAAGCCGAGGTACGACTCGTGATAGTCGGCGTCGGCCGAGCGCAGCCGCAGCCACTGCGGCAGCGGGTTCAGCGCGAGGGTCGCGAAGACCAGCGGAACGCCGAGCCGCAGCAACCGCTCGCGGGTGAAGCCGCCCGCGCCGCGGCGCTGAAGCGAGTGCCAGGCACCGAGGCCGGAGATGAGGAACAGCAGCGGCATAGCCCAGACGACCCCGAACCCAGCGATGATCATGATGGCTTCGGTGGTCTCGGCGTTCTTGACGTAGAAGTCGTCGTCGGCAGCGAATACGAGCGCCGAGTGAAAGAAGACCAGCCCGAACACGACCAGCATCCGGATCGCGTCCAGCTCCGGCCGCCGCGCCGGTAGCGGTGCCTGCGCCGGTTCAGTGCGCGTCGCCATGTCTGTCCCCCCGTCGCCTGTACGTCACCAGTGTTGGAAAGACGGCCTTCGGGCGCCACCCCCTCAACGGACTCCGCTCATATCGAAGATCAACTTTCGATACACGCCCTGGTACTCCAGTGCGGTTTCGTGATCAGGGTGGTGTTGTCCTCCCGGAGGCCGAACGCCGGGTCGGATTCCCGCCAGCTTCCGGCGCTGGTGCCAGCAATGCTCAACGTCATGAGGCGACTTCAAGGAAACGTGGCTTTGATCACGGGTGGCAGCCGGGGCATCGGTGCCGCTGTGGCGTTACGGCTGGCCGAAGAGGGTGCCGATGTTGCCCTGACCTATGAGAACAACGCGGAACGCGCCACCCAGGTGGTGGAGCAGATCAAGGCCAGAGGGTGCCGGGCACTGGCCATCCAGGCCGACAGCGCCATCCCTGAGGCACTCACCACCGCGGTGGACGAGGCCGCCGCGCTGTTCGGCAGACTCGACATCCTGGTCAACAACGCCGGCGTCTTCCTCGTTGGCCCCCTCGAAGACCTGGGGCCGGCAGAGATCGATCGCACCCTGGCGGTGAACGTCCGAGCACCGTTCACAGCGTCCCGGGCGGCAGCGCGTCACATGGTCCAGGGCGGCCGCATCATCAGCATCGGCAGCAATGTCGCCGAGCGTGCGGTCTTCCCCGGACTGGCCCTGTACTCGATGAGCAAGACGGCTCTGGCCGGGATGACGAAGGGCCTGGCCCGAGAACTCGGTCCGCGTGGAGTGACTGTCAACCTGGTGCATCCCGGCCCCACCGACACGGATACCAACCCCGCCGACGGGCCGAACTCCGAGGTGATCGCCGGCTTCACGGCTGTAGGCCGCTATGCGGAAGCGGCCGAGATCGCGGCCACCGTCGCCCACCTGGCAAGCGCGGAGAGCTCCTACATCACCGGAGCCTCGATCCACGTCGACGGCGGCTTCACAGCCTGACACCAGAACTCGACTCCGAAACCACGCCGATGCCCAGCCTGCAAGAGGGACGGCCATTGCGTGATCATCGGGGGTCGTGTGGACTCCTGAAGATCGTCCGGCGGCCTAGACCCTGCCCGCCAGCAGGCCATGTTCAACCAGGTCATGGCCCGGATCGCGGATTGATGCCACAGCCCGGCACGGCCACTGAGAGCTGTCCGCAATTGATCTCTGACATGCAGGTGTTGCCGAGGTTCGGGGTGGCGTGGGTGGAACTACGCAGCCTGGAGCATTTTGTGCAGCCGAGCGATACTGAGCATCGCGCTGTGGACGCCGTCGCCTTTCAGGCGGCAGTCGCGAAGGATCTCCCGGGCCTTCATCCGTGCGAAGACATGCTCGACGCGGGCACTGACCTGCTTGTGGGAGTGGTTGCGCTCCTTCTTCCAGTCGCACACCTCGCCGTCGGCGGGGCAACAGTGCGGGATGATCAGTCCGGTCTCCTCGTAGCCGCCGTCGGCGACGGTGGTCGTCCTGCCCACCGCCGCCGCGGCACCCGAATCGGACCACGCCTTGCAGTCGTTGCGGTTGCCCGGAACCGGGCGGCCGACGGCAACGACCACGCGGGTGTCGGAGTCGATGACCACCTGGTGGTTGACTGAGCAGCCGTAATTGTTCGACTACTCCGCTACCTGATGATCACGCGTCGGCCGCAAGATCATTGCACCCGCCACCGACAGCTCTGCAAGCCGAACCCGCCTCACAACTCCCACCAGAGGTCGATGCTCGGATGGACTCGCTCGCGCAGACAGGTTGAGTGGGTGTAGACCTTCTGCCGCACCTCGCCCCCGCGCCCCGAGTCCACTGCGCCAAGCCTGAGCTCGGTCGCTGCCCCGTCTTGGTCGAGATCGATGGCCTGGTAGCAGAAGCAGCAGATGGGGTTCGGGTTCAACGATGCCCTCTCAGGTCGGCGGGACGGCGCCACTGGCCGCACCGTCCCGCCGACCCTACGCCGCGGAGGTCGATAGCGGGACAGCCCTTGGGCTCCCGATGAACGCCGCTGTGCGTGGCGTCAACGTGCGAACTTCTCGATGGCCGCTTGAGTGACGGGGGTGAAGAAGTTGACGAGGTTGCCGTCAGGGTCGCGGAACAGCAGCGACCGGTTACCCCAGGGCATCGTGGTGGGCTCGTTGACGAAGTCGGTGACGAAGCCCGTCAGGTTCTGGTGAACGCGGTCCACGTCGTCGACGAGGAACTCAGTGATCACGCTCTGGTTGTCCGCCGGGCGGGCAGAGCCCGGGGCGAACAGCGGAACAGTGCGGGTACCGGCGATCGCGAGGGTTGCGCCAGCAGTCTTCAGTTCGGCGAAGTCTTCAGTGGCCCACGTCGCCGGCACCCCTGTGGCTCGCTCGTAGAACTCGACAAGGCGCGCTACGTCGCTGGTGATGATGCGGATCGAGACGAAGTTCACGGGATCTCCTCGGTTGTGCTGAAGGCATGCACTTCGCAGGCTAGGAGAGATAGCGGACAGAATCGGTCCTGTATTCGCGTTAAGGTGTGCACATGCCCCGACCCACCGGCCGCGTGCTGACACTCCTGGAGCTACTGCAATCGGGCGGCACCCGGACTGTGGCCGAACTCACCGACCGGCTCGGCGTCGAGGGGCGCACCGTGCGGCGGTATGTGGAGCATCTGACCGACCTGGGCGTCCCCGTGGAATCGGTGCGCGGCCGCTACGGCGGGTACCGCCTCGCTCCCGGGTACCGCTTGCCTCCGCTCATGCTCAGCGAAGACGAAGCGCTGGCCGTACTGCTCGGCCTGGTCGCCGGGCGGCGAGCAGGGTTGACGACGACGGAGCGCACGGCGAACGAGACGGCATCGGCAAAGATCCGGCGGGTACTGCCCAAGCACATCGCCCGCCGACTGGACACACTCCTGCAGGATCTCGCCTTCACGGATCAGCCCGGCGAGTTCGAAGCCCCGGACACCGGGGTCCTGCTCACCTTCGCCGATGCGGTGCGCCACCACCGACCGGTCTCGATCCGCTACACCGACCGCAACGGACGGCGCACCGAACGCACCCTCCATACGTACGGGATCGTCGCCCATTCAGGCCGGTGGTATGTCACCGGCAAGGACCCTCAGATCGGCGAGGACCGAACCTTCCGGCTCGATCGCATCGCGGACGCAAGGACGCTGCCCGGCACTTTCGAAGCGCCCGAGGGTCCCGGTCCGGCACAGCGCGTGTTGTCGGGGTTTGCCACGGCCGAGTACCAACATGAGGTGACCTTGCGGATCCACGGCACACCCCAGCAGATCCGCGCCCACCTTCCCGCCAGCATCGCGAGCCTGGAGGAGCACGAGTCCCAGTCGGGCCAGGACCGGGCGGCCGAGCGTTGGCTACACGTCGAGCTACGGGCGGAGCGGCTTGACTGGTTGCCTCCGGTACTCGCCTCACTCGACCGGCCGTTCGTCGTCGAGCGCCCCGATGAACTGCGCGACCTCATCGAAGCGTTCGCGGATCGCCTCGCTTCCTACGCCCGCCAAGCCTGATGTCTTCTGCGATTCCGCGGTCCGTACGCCAGGGAGACCGGCCAAGGCCGTTGCACGGCACCCGAATGCGTTCGGGGAGCACCACTCCGCATGCAAGGTAGCGGGTCGGTCGCCAATCCTTCCCCCCTGCACGCTCGGCCTCGCATTCCCTGAACCGATGGACCTCGTCCCATTGGCCATGGTCGATGGTGGCTGACCGGACACCCCTCCCACCTCGTCTCCATGGCAGAAAGATCGAAACGCTCCTCCAGTACGTCCGCGATCGCACATTCCGCGAGGGCGACTCGTCCCAATCGCTCTACCCCCGGGCGTCATGGCGGGCCCGCACAGCCTTGCCATTGACGTCCAGCGCCACGGCGGCGGTCGCACCTGCATCACCTCCGCCCTCCCTCACACCCCCGCAACTACCGCGGATCCTCGCCGGACGAATCCGGGCTTCGATCATGCACAAGGAAGCCTGGCCCGGAATCCCGCTGCGAAGGGCGACGTCACTGCGCCGAAGCGGCAGACCCAGGCGCCGCCCGTCAACGTGAAGCACGTCACCTCTTCAGCGCTTGACCTTCACACTAATGTCAATCTTTAGGTTCGGCCGAGTAACGCAGATCGGCTGAACGCACAGGGAGATCACCATGTCCAAGGCGCTTGAAGGCAAGACCGCTCTCGTGACCGGAGGGTCGCGGGGCATCGGTGCCGGGATTGCCCGTGAACTGGCCCGCGAGGGCGCGAACGTCGTCATCACATATCAGAAGGCGGGTAAGCAGGCTGACGAGGTCGTCGCCGAACTGGCCGCTCTCGGCGCGAAGGCGCTCGCCGTGCAGGCCGACCAGACGGATCCCCATGAGGCGTCGACCGCCGTCGAGCAGGCTGCGGAGTTCCTGGGCGGGCAAATCGACGTGCTTGTGAACTCCGCCGGCATCGCGGTCATGGGAACGGTGGACCAGCTGGAGCTGGAACTCCTCGAAGGAGTCCGGAAGATGATGGCCACCAATGTGCTGGGGACCATCGTCACCACGCATTCCGCGACGCGGTTCCTGCCCGACGGTGGGCGCGTCGTCCTGGTGGGAAGCATCGTCGCCGAGCGCATCGCCGCTCCAGGTGTTGCCGAATACGCGGCGAGCAAGGCCGCCGTCGACCAACTCGCCCGCGGCTGGGCGCGTGACCTCGGCCCACGCGGCATCACCGTCAACGTCGTCCGCCCCGGGGCCGTCGACACCGACATGAACCCCTCGGACGGTCCCTTCGCGGCCACGCAGATCGCCGGGACGCCTCTCGGCCGCTTCGGCACCACCGAGGAGATCGCCAAGGCGGTCGCCTTCCTCGCGAGCGACAAGGCCTCGTACATCACGGGCGCGCTGCTCACCGTCGACGGCGGTTTCAGCATCTGACCCAGCATCAACGGCGATTACGCGCGGAACTCCGGTGCCAGGATGACAATCGACGGCACCGGAGCTCCGCCGTCGCCTCGCGAGGACACGTCCCGAAAGCCCGGGCACGACCCGCGGTCGCACCGCAGTCCGTCGCGTACACCACAACCGGTGGTGTGCAGGACCGTCCACCTGCGCCCGGAGAAACATCTGAGGCCGACCCGGATCGATGGACGGCTGGGTATGTCAGTCCCGCCAGCACCGCACGCTGCGGGAACGTGGGCTAGCGTTTCGCGACGGTGTAGGTCAGGTGGGTCGCCCGGGACGATGCGTCCGTGCGGGTCTGCTCCAGCGCGAGGTGCGCGGGGTCCACACGGTCGAACAGGCGGATACCGGTCCCGAACAGCACGGGCGCGAGCGTGATCGAGAACTCGTCGATCAGACCGCTGTCGAGATACTCCTGGATGGTCTCGGCACCGCCGGCGATGCGCACGTCGCGGTCGCCGGCGGCCTCGCGGGCCTGGAGCAGCGTGCTCTCGATGCCGTCGTTGACGAAGTGGAAGGTGGTGCCGCCCGGCCGCTCCCACGGGTCACGCTTGGTGTGGGTGACGACGAACACGGGGGTGTGGAACGGCGCCTCCTCCGGCCAGGCCAGCTCGCCGCCGTCGAACATGCGCTTGCCCATGACGCTCGCGCCGGTGCGCTCGTACGTCGCCCGTGCGATGTCGTTGTCGAGTCCTTCCTCGCCGCCCTCGCCGAGCTTGAGGTTCTCCCGGAACCACCGCTGCGGGAACGCCCACGCCTGCAGTTCCGACCACTTCGTCATCCAGCGCTGGACCCTCGGGTCGTTCCGACCTTCGGGCGAGAAGACGTCCTCGACGGGCACGGCCTCGGGGGCCATGAAGCCGTCCAGTGACATCGTCACACTGAAGAACACCTTCCCGGCCATCAGCGCTCCGTCCCTTCCCGCCCGGCCTCCCGGTCAGTCATGGTCTCGCCGGCGGTCGCCGGCCCGCGGCCCGTGGACCGCTCCCGGGCTGCCTCCGTGACGTAGGCCGCCAGGTTGCGCAGCGTCTGTTCGCCGCCCTCGATCGCGTGGTATTTCTCCACGGCCTCGTCGCGAAGTTCCTTGGTGGGGAACACCGTGCGCATCACGATCCGGGTCTGCTCGCCGGCCGGCTCGAAGGTAAGGACCGACTCGAAGGCGTTCGGGTCGTCGCGGGACTCGCCGTGGAGCAGCGCGATCCGCTCCGGCGGCACGATCTCCCGCCAGGTGATCCACTCCTGGTAGTCGATCCCGTCCGGCCCGTGCATCACGAAGTCCCACTCCCCGCCGACGCGGAACTCGAAGGACCGTGTCGTGGTGGTGAAGCCCTCCGGTCCCCACCACCGCGACAGGTGCCGGACTCCCGTGAACGCCTCGAACACCAGCTCCCGCGGGGCGCCGATCACCCGGGAGATCACGACTTCGCGGTCCGTGATCCCGTGCACAGCCTCGCCGCCGCTACTGGTCGTCGCCATCTTGTGGTCCCTCCTGCCTTGCCTGCTTCAACTCCTGCACGTACTCGTCCAGCCGGTCGAAGCTCTCGTTCCAGAATCGCTCGAAGCCGCCCACCCACTCGTGGATCGGCCGCAGCCCGCGGGCGTCCAGGCCGTACAGCCGCTGCTTGCCCGCCCCGCGGACCTGCACCAGCCCGACCTCCCGGAGGACGCGCAGGTGCTTGGAAGCCTGCGGCTGGGTCATCCCCAGGTCCCGCGCCAGGTCGGTCACCGGCCGCTCGCCGCCCCGCAGCAGCACCAGGATCTCCCGTCGCTGTGGTTCGGCTATCGCGTTGAACGCGTCCGAGGTGGTTGCCGCTCGTGCCATGCCGCCATCATATGCCTATATCGGAATGCGTCAACGCCCCGTCGTCCGGCCGCATCACAGGAGGGGCTGCGTGACGAATGACCGGCTGGAACTCTCAGGCAGGTGGAAGACCGCTGCAGGGTCGGTCGCCCATGCTGAGCGAGCAGCCGGACGGCAGGCGCCACCCGACCCGTCACCATCGTCATGCCCCGCGGCAGCCAGGCCCTGGGCCGTTGCCACTCCAGCGAATCAGCCCGCCGTAAAACCCTGCGGTCCCGGCTCCATCACCCACCGCCACCCCCGCACCGCGACCGGCGGCACACCAACCATCACCAGGCCCACCCAGCCCCTCGGCACCACAGCCGGACCTCGAAGACGATTGCGTCGATCACCTCCCGGTGGTTCCGCCACCGACTGGGGTCCGATTCAGGAGAAACGTCAGGGACCGAGTCGCCGCGCGCCAGGTCCAGGCCGTGAAACAGACGCGGCCGAAGCGGCCGCCGGACGCCCCTCGCGCGCCTCCCACCGCCCCGGGCCGGTCACGTCCCTGCACTGTGAGCGGTTCCGCTCCCCTGCCACCCCGACGAGACGCTCGACGTCATGAACGGCCGTCACCCCTCTGCACGTCAAAAAGTGACAACGCTCTGCCTGGTCAAAAGACTGACGTGCAGGCGCATGCCTTGGGGACCAAGGCGCTCATCGAATCGGCGGCGGAGCCAGGGAGACTGCATGGCACCCAGAACACATCATCGACTCCGCCTCACCGGCATCGCCGGAACGATGGTCTTGGGTCTGATCGCCTGCCAAGCCGACACCGGCTCGGTCCACCCGCATATGGGCCACGCGGACACCACGTCCTTCTCCCAGGAGATGAATCAGAGCATGCAGGCCATGACAAAAGCCATGGCCGGCTCCTCCATGACCGGCGATCCGGACCACGACTTCGCGGCGATGATGGTGCCCCATCATCAGGGAGCCATCGCCATGGCCAAAGCCGTCCTGGAACACGGCAAGGACCCTGTCCTACGACGCCTGGCACAGGAAATCATCGTGACCCAGCAGCAAGAGATCGCTGTGATGGAAGGTCGGCTGTCGGCCAAGTCCGCATCCTCTCGGAAAGCGTCTCTACCAGGAACACCGTCGGGGGCGCAGCGTCGGTCGTCGACGGACCCCGCAGATCCGGACATCCCGATATCCAGCCAGGACCGCGTCTACACCTCGGACCAGACGTCCAACACCGTCTCCGTGATCAACCCCGCCACGAACCGCCTCCTCGGAGTGATCCGCCTCGGCGATCCAGTACCCGGTTCACTCAGTCCCCTGTACAAGAACCAACTGCTGGTCCACGGGGGCGGTTTCTCCCCCGATCACCGGACGCTGGCCACCGTCTCCATCGGCTCCAACTCGGTCACCCTCATCGACACCTCCACCAACAAGGTCAAGGGCGTCGTGTACATCGGCCGGTCGCCGCACGAGGCGTTCTTCACGCCCGACGGCAAAGAGTTGTGGGCCACCGTTCGTGGCGAGAACTACGTATCGGTGATCGACCCCGTACGGATGCGGGAGAAGCGCCGCGTCACGACCGCCAACGGACCCGGCATGGTGCTGTTCCGCCCGGACGGCAAATATGCCTTCGTTCCCTCGAGTTTCACCCCCGAGCTCGACGTCGTCGACACCGAGACCTACCGTGTCGTGGCCCGAGTGCCGCAAGCCAGCCCCTTCTCGCCGAACCTGGCGGTGAGCCGTGACGGCAGCGAGGTGTGGTTCACCCTCAAGGACAGCGGCAAGACCCAGATCATGAGCACCCGGCCGCCCTTCCGGATCCTCTCCACGATCGACAGCGGACCGATCACCAACCATGTCGCCCTCGTCGACAACAGCGCCGGCAAGTTCGCCTATGTGACGGTGGGCGGGGAGAACGTCATCAAGGTCTATCGCCGCGGCAGCAGCCCCAGTCTGGTGGCCACCATCCCCACCGGCGATCTGCCGCACGGGATCTGGGGCTCCGGTGACGGTACGCGTGTCTACGTCGGACTGGAGAACCAGGATGCGGTCGTCGCCGTCGACACCCTCAAGAACAAGGTGATCGCAACCATCCGGGTGGGCCAGCAGCCTCAGCAACTGCTCTACGTGCCGCGCGCCGTTCCCAGAGGCTCTGGGAACGCCAACCTCCAGCCGATCGGGGTCGCCGGTAAAGCAGGCCACCTCACCCTGTCGCCGCCCAAGGGTAGTGGCGAGCGCGCTCACGCCACCGTCTCGGTGAACGCGCTCGGCGCTCTGGACCTCCTCCAGATCGCGGCCACCGGACTGAACCCCGGCAAGAACTACACCCTTTGGCTCACCGAAAGGCGCACGGCCCCCTTCGGCCTCAAGCAGGCGCTCACCATGTTCACCGCCAACGCCGCGGGGGCACAGATCGGTCAGGCCGTCGGGCTCCTGCGCGAAGTACTCACACCGCCGAAGTCCGCAGCGTCAGCGCCGGACCAGCGGTACCTGATCATCACACCTGCGGGCAGCAGTACCGCTGTGGCCGTTCAGGACCGGTTCCAACCCATGCCGCCCCCGGAAAGCCCCTCCCCGGAGCCCGCCCCCGCCGCGGGCGGCTCCTGATCTGTGCCCGCCCGACCTCGCATGGCAGACGTGTGCCGACTGAAGGGCACTGTCGCCGCACCCCTTCACAGCGTCGCGGTCGTCCCCGTCCCGGACGCGCTGCGCGCGAGCCACTGGTCCCATCCCAGGTTGAAGTCGGCGTAGCCGTTGTCGGCCGGGGCCTTGGCGCGGGGCGAGCCGGTAATGGTGACGGGGTCGCCCTGCTTCACCTGGCCGTAGAACCACTTGGCGTCCGACAGGGACAGATGGACGCAACCGTGCGAGCCGCGGGCACTGCCGCTGCCCGGGGTGGGGTCGCCAGTCGAATAATGCACGTACGTGCCGGTCTGGGTCAGGTGGACGTCCCAGGGCAGCGTCAGGTCGTAGTAGTTGGGATTGCCCTTGTCGCAGCTGATGCCGACGCTGCAGGAGGTCATGTGGACCTTCTCCTGCTTGTCGATGACGGCCATTGTGCCGTTCCACGTCGGAAACTCCGCGCTGCCGGCATTGATCGACAGGGTGCGCACCACCTGGCCGTTCCGGGTCACCTTCATGGTGTGGTTGACCACTGAGACATCGGCGCGCACGTCGTCGCCGATCGTGAAGGTGTGCGTGTAGCCGTGCACGCCGTACCGTCCGTTGCCGTTGCTGACGCCCTTCATGTCAGCGTCGATCTTCACCTTCGTGCCCGAGGGCCAGTACGCCTTCGGTCGCCAGTCGACTCGCTTGTCGCCGAACCAGTGCCAGGCGCCGGCCACGGGCTGCGAGGCGCTCACCTTCAGGTGCTTCTCCACCGTGGCCCGCGCCTTCGCCGCCACCGGGTTCGTGAAGACCACGGAGATCGGCATGGCCACGCCTACCGTGGTTCCGGTCTGCGGGGTGATCGTCTCCAGCAGCATCGGTGGGCCCGCGGGCTTCGAATGCGTAGGTGACGGAGACGCGCTCGCGGTCGCTCTGCCTGAGGCCCTTGCGTCGCCCCCGCTGGCCTTCTCGCTGCCGCCCGTGCCGCATGCACTCGCGCCCAGGAGTATCACACCCGTGACGAGTGAGATTCCTATGCCGCCCTTGCGCCGTCCCATGACCTGCCCCGTGCTCTCGCTCTACAGCCCTGACGGGCCCGACTCCTTGTCAGACAACGAAGGGGCGAGGCGTAGTTGCGTGCGTCGTGTAAAGCATGTACCAAGAACCGCTGCACACCGCACGGGGCGAGGAGAACAGCGGCGGTTCGACGGTCGCCTCCGCCTCCCGTTTTTGATGCGGGGCCGAGCGTTGGGATCGGCATCGCCGCTGCCGGTGGAACCTTGAGCACGACCGGCAGGCGGCGGCGTCCGATGAGGACTGTGGCCATGCCGACGCGCCACCGAGGGACGGCCATTATTCGAGCCACATACCGTCGCGCATGATGACTCTCCCTCGTAGTTCCGGCTCGCCGCGCCAAGCGCGCACAGTCCTCGGGACCACGCATACATACAGAAAGGAACTCTCTTCCACGCGTGGATCCCACCCGAACTTGTCGGCGAACGCCTCCGCTGCGCCTCCGGGCACCTCCTCATCCGAGAAGCACTCCGCCTCACCCCGGAGAAGCACGACGTCGAAGGTGTCCGGTAGCGACAGGCGCACGCGCGGCTCTTTGCGGACGTTTCGCGCTGTCACGGAAGTGACGCTGGTACACATCCACACTGCTCGTCCATCCCACAAGAACCACAACGGCACCTGGTGCGGCCCGTGATCAGGGTGAGCCGTCGACACCCATACATCCCGCTCGGTAACAAGCCGCTCCAGAGCGTCGCGCATACGCTCCGCCGTCCGGCGACGAACGATTCCTGTGTTCCCCATAAGGCCCGACCCTAGCCATGCCGGCGCTGAGCGCGCCTGAGGCTCAGGACCTACTCCCAGCGACCGATCAGCCGATCAGCCCTTGTCTCGGGGCGACCAACCTTGGTGCTCCGAGTGGCCAGCAGGAGTGCACAAACGCGCTTGCCTCCAGTAATGGCCGGCTCGTGATCACGCGTGGTGGCTGCGTCGCCAGGCAGTCCGGCTGCGCTCGTGGGCCGGGCCGTGAACGGCCGGACAGCGACACTGATGACGCCGCTGAATCTCGTTACAGGTCTGCGGGGTCAGTCGCCGGGGGATGTCTTCGTCGAGTAATAGTCAAGACTTGTGGATGAGTTGTATGGCTCGGATCGTCCCTTGGCCACGTGATGTCGGAGGCCGGTATTTGTCGACTCAGTCCTTGATCGGTTCGACGCGAATGGGATCAGATCCGCCGAGGTAGAGCATGCACCCCGCATACTCCATTTCCACGTCCGTCCTCTCCGGTGGTACGACGTAGAGTCCTGCGGTGGGTGCGGGAGCCCAGCCGAGGTTGCGTGGAGGGTGGTATTCCTCGTAGTGCCCCACGTAGAGCCTGGTCGGCGGGATGGACACGGCGCAAACGTCTCCGACGCGGAGGGTGGAAGCTGCCGGTTCGAGACGGAATGGGCTCCATTCCTGATGGGAATCGCCATGCGGGAGCGCGACTTGCCCGTTCCATCGGAAATTGGACGAATTGTCGATCGCTCTCCATGGCCATTCCAGCGTGATGTAGCGATCTACCCCGACAACCCGAGCGGCTGCCGGCTCACAAGAGACAATCACTCGGTCGCCGATCCGAGGAACCATGTCTGATCACCTTTGTTCCGGTGGCGGATACGGGAGGCGTGGCTCATCCTCCCGCCTACGCGGCCTACTCCTGGTGCTTGACCAGGATCCCACTCTCGAACCTCGCGCCGGCCCGGACCAGGGGCACCAGGTGCGTTCCGGTGATCGCCCGCCAACGGGCCTGCGCGGATTCGACGACCTTGAACACCATCGCGAGGGCGGCGACGGGCTGCCGGGACCGCGGGTGACCTTGGTGCGGAATTTGACCGTTGAAAACGTCGACTCGATCGGATTCGTGGCCCGCAGATGGATCGAGTGCTCGGCAGGAAGTCGTAGAACGCCGGCAGTTCCTCGGCGTCGTCGGTGATCTTCGCGACGGCCCTGGACCACTTCGCGCCATAGGCCTTCGCGAACGCCTCGATCGCCTGCTCGGCGTGCGCGCGGTCCTCGGCGTTGTAGATCTCCTGCATCGCCTTCGTCGCACCCGGCTGAGCGGACATCGGAAGGCAGTTCGTGACATTGCGGGCCTTGTGAACGCAGCATCGCTGATGCCGGGCGGTCGGGAACAGCTCGGCCGGCGCCTTCCGCAGCCCATCGCGCCGTCGCCGACGACCAGCTCGGGGGTGCGCATGCCGCGCCTGCGGCGGTCGCGGAGCAGGTCGGCCCACGACTCGGTGGACTCGCGCAGGCCCTCGGCCGGCGCGATCAGCTCCCTGGTGCCGTCCAGCCGGACGCCGAGCAGGACCAGCACGCACGAGTGCGCCTGCCCGAGCCGGACCTTGGGGTGCACGCCCTCGGGCCCACACCTACATGTGGTCGCGGTCCGACAGGTCCCGGTCCTGGAATGCGTGGTCGTCCTGCCGCTGCTTCGTCAGCCGCGTCACCGTCGCCGCACGCAGTCCCCTCGCGCCGTATCCAACCGAAAGCCTTCGCCAGGCACGCGCACTCGGGAGTGTCTTCAAATTCCCGTCTGCCTGGCGCTGTGTGGTGCGCACGCTCCCTAGGGCATTCCGGGAGGTACGGTCTCCGCGGTACCGCGCCGCGCCACGAACACGAGTTCCCTGCCCGGCCGGTCGGGTGCGTCGCGTACGTCATCGATGACGAAGCCGTGCTCGTGCAAGTCCCGCTCGATCTCCGTACGTTCACGGAAGCGAAGTGTTGATTCCGAGATCAGTACGTCCCCGTCCGCAGCGAACACGTGCGTACCCCGGAAGCTCACCAGCGGCAGGCTCAGGTCCGTCAGCTCGGCCCAGGTCTCGACGTGGCCGACACCCGGGATGTCCGTCACGCGGTACGTGGTCTCACGCGTCCAATCCGCCCACTCCTCCCACGCGCGCTGCGCCGGATCGCGCGTCTCGAAGACCAGTCTCCCGCCGGGTCGCAGCGCCTCGTACGCGCCGCGCAGCGTCGTACGCCACGCCTGCGGGTCGGCGATCGCCTGGGCGACGTTCCCGGTCATCGTCACCAGGTCGATCTGCATGGGCGGCAGGTCTCCCGCGTCGCCGTCGAGCCAACGCACCCGCTCCGAGCCAGGCTTGCCACGCGCGACGTCGACGGAAGCCCGTGCGGGATCGATCCCGGTGACGGTGATCCCGACCTCGGCGAGCAGCAGCGCGAACACGCCCGTACCGCACCCGATGTCCAGCACGGACCGCACCCCGAACTCCTCCGCCATCGCGAGATACGCGTCGAGATCGCTGCGGTCCGGATCGAGTGGGTCGTAGATGGCGGCGAGGCGCGGATGTCCGAAAGCTGCGTCAACCATGGAGGCGAACGTATGCGGTCCCGAGCCTGTGCAGCCACTGCTTTTTCGGGTTACGGCGCTAAGGGGACGCGGCGGAGTGCGCCGTTGATCCCTGCGCTCCTACCGGGTACGGCCGTACGGAAGCGAACCTCTGCCAGGGGGTTTGATGCTCCAGTCCGACGTCGTTATCACATGTGGAGAGATGCGGCAGGCCTGGTCACAAGTTCCCAGGGCAGACCTGCTCGTCCTGGAGGGGCAGTCAAGGCGGCGGCGAACGGACAGTACGGCTACCGCATCCTTCTGAGCTGCGCACGTCACGCTTCGGCCCCTCGCTCATGTTGCGCCGTGTGTACTTGATATTAAATCCAATATCGAATCGTTGCTCTCATTGGCCGTCAGCTGACAGATTGTGCTGGCACTCAAAGTTTCACGGCCCGGGGTCGGGAGGCTCGCGGATCAACGCAGCTACGCCCGACAGCAGCGCGCGGCACCCAGGCATCGCGGCAACCATCGTGGCGCAGCGCCGCGCCACACATGGCGTTGTACGACACCCGCAGGGCAGTGAAGTCGGCCCATCCCCCGACTTCACTCGGACAACGGTCCGGCCCAGCTGGACCGTGAAAGGCGATGTCGATAGATGACCAGCAGCGAAAGCTCAAGGCTGTCCCGCCGAACCCTTCTTCGAACCACCGCGGTGGCCGGCGCCGCGGCAGCGGCGACGACGGTGATCGGTCCGGGCACCGCCTCGGCGGCGCCCGCGATGTCCCCGACCCGGACCGATCACGATCAGCCGGCTACCGGAACGCAGAAGCAGGGGTCCATCCCGGCGCCTGCGAAGTACTTCGGAACTCCGATCGGAACCGAAGGCTTCCTGGCCCAATGGGACAAGATGGTCCCGTATTTCCAGCTGATCGGCGCTCGCAGCGACAGGGTGAAGTACGAGGAGATCGGCAAGACCACTCAGGGACATCCATACGTCCTACTGACCATCAGCTCGCCGAAGAACCTCGCCAATCTCGACAAGCTGGTCGCCACCAACGCCAGGCTCGCCGACCCCCGAGGGCTGTCCGAGGCCAACGCGAAGAAGCTGGCCACCGAGGGCAAACCCTTCTACTACGTGCAGGCCGGCATCCACTCGACCGAGGTCGGCAACTCCCAGGCCGCGATCGAATGGGCCTACCGGCTGGCGACCGAGAAGTCCGACTACATCGAGAAGATCCTCGACAACCTGGTCATCCTGCTTCAGCCGTGCCAGAACCCGGACGGCATCGTCCTCGTCAACGACTACTTCGCCGCCACGGCCGGCACCAACTACTCGCGCACCTACCCCGACCTGTACAACAAGTACACCGGCCACGACGACAACCGCGACTGGATCATGCTCACCCAGATCGAGAGCAGATACAACGTCTCGATCCTCAACAAGTACCGGCCCCAGGTCTTCCAGGACTCCCACGGCGCCGGCGCCAACGCCCCCCGGCTGTTCACTCCCCCCTACCTCTCGCCGTACGACCCCAACATCGACACCATCCTGGTGCAGCAGACAGACACGGTGGGGCTGGCGATGCAGCGAGGCATGACCGTCGCCGGCATGAAGGGAAACGGCTGGGGCTCGACATACGACTACTGGTCCCCGTCCCGGCAATACTGCGTCTACCACGGCTCGGCGCGCATCCTGACCGAGGCGGCGGCAGCCTCCAACCTCGCCTACCCCAACGTGGGCACGAAACCGCTCGGCCAGCAGACCACCGACATCAACTTCATCGAGCCGTACGACTCCAACACCTGGACGCTGCGCAACATCATCGACTGGGTCTCCCAGGCCTTCTACTCGGGTCTGGAAGCGGTCGCCTACGACACGTACAACTGGCTCTACAACTCCTATCGCGTCGGGACCAAGGCGGTCACCAGGACCAGCCCGTACGCCTACGTCATCCCCGCCGGGCAGCGTGACCCGCAGGCCGTCCGCGACGCTCTCGAGATCTTCCACCGCGGCGCGGTGGAGATCCGCCAGGCACGGGGCGCCTTCACCGCTGACGACAAGCGGTACCCGGCCGGGTCGTACATCATCCACCTGCAGCAGCCGTACGCGGCGTTCGCCAAGACGCTGCTGGAGGTACAAAGCTACCCGCAGCTGCTGCAATACCCCGGTGGCCCGCCGCAGCGGCCTTACGACACCACCGCGCAGACCCTGCCGATGCTGCTCGGCTTCGAAGCCGACCTCATCACCACATCCTTCTCGGCCGACACCGAACTGCTGAGTTCCATCAAGCCTGCGGTGGTCACCAAGCCGTCCGCAGCGCCGAGCAGCGGGGCGTACGCGATCGGACCGGAGTCCTATGGGGTGTTCCGGATCGTCGCCGCGCTGCAGAAGGAGAACATCCCCACCTTCCGCGCCGCAGCCAAGTTCACCGACGGCGGTCGCACCTTCCCCGCCGGCACCTTCCTCGTCCCGCCGTCCTCGGCGGCCAGGGAGCTCCTCCACACCCAGTCGAAGAACTCCGGCATCCCGGTGTCCGCCATCAAATCGGTACCGGCAGTCGCCGGTGTCCAGCTCAAGCCGGGCACGAAGATCGGCCTGCTCAAGCCCCCGGACAACATGCCCTCCGGCTGGCTGATGTGGACGTTCGACCAGTACGGGGTGAACTACTCGGTCGTGGAGGCGGGCGACTACGCCAACCTCGCCGACACGTACGACGCCATCATCATGCCGGACGGGGTCAGCAAGAGCTCCATCGTCAACGGCCTGAGCTCGACGAAGTACCCGCCCGAGTGGGCCTGGGCGTTCGGCGTCGGCACAACCGGCTGGAACCAGTTGCACGACTTCGTGACCGGCGGCGGCACGCTGGTCACCTTCGGCAGCGGGACCGCCACGGCCCAGTCGCTGTTCAGCCTGCCCATCACCTCCACTCTGCCCAGCGGCTCCAATTCGGACTTCTACTGCCCTGGATCGCTGCTGAGCCAGGAGTTCGACACGGACAACCCGGCGGCCTGGGGGGTGCCGGCGAACAACCCCGTGTGGTTCGTCTCGGACGACGCGTACAAGCTGACCAGCACGAGCACATACCCGGTGGACGTGGTTGCCAAATACCCCGACAGCGGTGATCAGCTGAAGAGCGGCTGGCTGATCGGCGGCGAGCACCTCAACGGGGCGGTCAACGGGCTGTCGTGGACGATCGGCAGCGGTTACGTCGTCACCTTCGGCAACGAGATCGGGTTCCGCACCTGGAACCGGTCCGAACAGCGGATGCTCTTCAACGCCGCGTACTACGGGCCGTCCAAGAAGCTCACCGCCGGCCAGTTCCAGCGCCTCGGAAAGTAGATCGCATGGTGGGGGCGGGTCTTACCGCCCCCACCATCGGCCGTCCCCGGCCGGACAGAGAGAGGAAGACCCCGCTTGTACCCCGACGACGGAGGCTGGACAAGCGCGCTGACCCACCTGGAGTGTGGACGGTGCGCCGAGCGGTACGACGCGGATGCGCCCCAGAACGTGTGCCACTGCGGTTCGCCGCTGCTCGTCCGCTACGACCTCGACCGGGTCCGGGCCTCGGTCCGACCGGAAGACATCGCGTCACGTGGCGCGGACCTGTGGCGATACCGGGAGTTGCTGCCGGTTAGGGACCCCGCGAACGTGATCACCCTCGGCGAGGGCTGGACACCGATCCTGCCGCTGACCCGGTACGGCCGACGGATCGGGGTACCGGGCCTGCTGGCCAAGGACGAGGGAATGCTGCCGACCGGCAGTTTCAAGGCGCGGGGCGCGGCGGTCGGCGTTTCCCGTGCACACGAACTCGGGGTACGACAGCTGACGCTGCCTACCAACGGCAACGCCGGCGCCGCGTGGGCCACCTATGCCTCGCGGGCCGGTATGGAGTGTCTGGTCGTGATGCCCGAGGACGCTCCGCAGGTGACCCGGAAGGAGTCTCTTGCAGCGGGCGCCCGGGTGTACACCGTGGACGGTCTGATCGGCGACGCGGGCCGTATCGCGGGGCAAGCGGTGCGGGACGGCTGGTTCAGTGCCGCGACGCTGCGCGAGCCCTACCGCATCGAGGGCAAGAAGACGATGGGCCTGGAGATCGCCGAACAGTTCGGCTGGCGGGTGCCGGATGTCGTGGTGTACCCGACCGGCGGTGGCGTGGGCCTGATCGGTATCCGCAAGGCACTCGACGAGTTGACCGCGCTGGGCTGGATCACCGGGCGGCTGCCCCGGTTCGTGGCCGTGCAGTCCACCGGCTGCGCACCGATTGTGCGGGCCTTCGAGTCGGGGGCCGAGACCGCCGAACCGTGGCCGGCGGACCAGGCACGCACCGTCGCGTTCGGTATCAACGTCGCGGCAGCGCTGGGCGACTTCCTCATCCTGTCCGCGCTGCGGGACAGCAAAGGCACGGCGATCGCCGTCGACGACCAGGACATCCTCGAGGAGCAGGTGGCCTGCGCGGCCGATGACGGCGTGCTGATGTGCCCGGAGGGGGCGGCGACACTGGCCGCGGTACGCCGGCTGCGTACCGACGGGTGGCTTGCCGGGGACGAGGAAGTCTTGGTGCTCAACACCGGCAGTGCGCTGAAATACGCCGACACCCTGCAGGTCGACCAGCCGACCCGACTGGGACGGGATGCAGACCTGCCGCCGGAGGCGACCTCCACGGCCGAAACGACCGGCACGGTCCGTGGCCGTCGGACACCCCGATGATCCGGTCGCCTGGCGTGGACGGTCCGCTCGCCCAGTCACCCGCCGATGGACAGGCACCCATGGTGGAGCTGCGCGGGGTGCGCAAGTCGTACGGCACCTTAGAGGTACTCAAGGGCATCGACCTGAGGGTGGCCCGCGGTGAGGTGGTCACCGTCATCGGTCCGTCCGGTGGTGGCAAGAGCACTCTGCTGCGCTGCGTCAACCTGCTGGAGCCGGTGACCTCCGGACAGGTTCTGCTGGAGAACGAGGATCTGACCGTACCCGGCGTCGACTTGGACAAGGTACGCCGACGTATCGGCATGGTGTTCCAGCAGTTCAACCTCTTCCCGCACCTGTCCGCCATCGACAACCTCACTTTGGCGCCGCGCAAGCTGCTGCGAATGTCCAGAGACCAGGCGTACGAGCGGGCGACCACGATGCTCGACCGAGTGGGGCTGGCGGGCAAGGCCGATGCGTACCCGCGGCAACTATCGGGTGGTCAGCAGCAGCGGATCGCCATCGCCCGCGCGCTGATGATGGACCCGTACGTGATGCTGTTCGACGAGGTGACCTCCGCGCTGGACCCGGAGCTGGTCAGCGAGGTCCTCGACGTGATGCGTGACCTCGCCCGTTCCGGAATGACGATGCTGTGTGTCACCCACGAGATGGGCTTCGCCCGTGAACTCGGCGACCGACTGGTGTTCGTCGACGGTGGCGTGATCGCGGAGCAAGGCCGACCGGCCGATGTGCTGGATCGGCCCCAGAACGACCGTACCCGCCAGTTCCTGCGCAAGGTACTCAGGTAGCCCGCCCAAGCGGGCAGAAGGAAGTTGAGTCGTGAAATCGAGATTCGGCATTGTCATCTCCGCTGCGATGGTCCTGGCTCTCGCCGCCGGCTGCTCCTCCTCGTCAGACGGGTCATCATCGTCCGCCGGAGGTTCCGGCGCGTCCGCCCGCCCCGTCGACGTGGGTGCCCCGCTGCCCGCCGAGGTGAAGAGCAGGGGCAAGCTGGCCGTCGGCGTCAAGTGCGACTACCCGCCGTTCGGATACATCGACGAAGCCTCGAAGAACGCGGGTTTCGAAATCGACATAGCCCACCAGCTGGCCTCCTACGCCTTCGGCGACCCCAACGCGCTGACCCTCACCTGCGTGACCGGATCCAACCGGGTGTCGTTTCTGACCTCCAAGCGCATCGACCTGATCGAGGCGACGATGAACTACACCCCGGAACGCGCCCAGACCATCGACTTCTCCACCCCCTACTTCGCGAGCGGCGTGAAACTGCTGGTACCCAAGAACTCCCCGATAACCTCCTTCGACGAGTTGGCCGGCAAGCAGGTCATCAGCATCAGCGGCGCCACCGCCAGCCTCTGGCTGACCCAGTGCATGAAGGACGTCAAGCAGACCCTGTTCGCGCAGACGAGCCAGGCACTGACCGCACTGAACCAGAACCGCGGCGTCGCCTTCGCCCAGGACGACACCCTTCTGCTCGACCTGGCGGCCAAGAACCCCAACCTCAAGGTTGTCGGCGACGCCAAGGCCGACAGCCCCTGGGGCATGGGCGTCCGCAAGGGCGACGCACAGATGCTCGCCTGGATCAACGGTGCCCTGGCCCACATGCAGAAGTCCGACTTCTTCTGGAGCGAATTCCAAAAGACCGTCACCGATACCACCGCACAGCAGCAATTCGCGAAGTACCTGCCCCGCCCGGGCCACAACGTGACCTACCCGTCCGGATCCACCATCCAGTGCTGAACATGCCCGACGACTCCGGCTACCACTTCGACCCGGACTTCATCGTCGACCACCTCGGCGACCTCGGCACCGGCCTGCTGCGAACGCTCGCGATCAGCGCCATCGGCATGGCCGGCGCCCTGATCGTCGGTGCACTGCTCGGCGCGATCAGCGCGCTCCGCGTACCGGTCGCCCGACAACTGATCACGGTCTACGTCGAAGTGTTCCGCAACACCCCACTGCTGGTGCAGATTTTCTTCCTCTACTTCGCACTGCCGGAGACCGGACTACAACTCGGCGGCTTCACTGTCGGCTGGCTGTCACTGCTTCTATGGGGCGGCGCCTACAACGTGGAGAACTTCCGTGCCGGCTTCGAAGCCGTCGAAGGCGGCTACGTCGAAGCCTGCCGAGCCCTTGGTTTCCCCCGCCTGGCCGCCTTCCGACACGTCACCCTCCCCATCGGCGCCCGAATCGCCCTCCCGTCGGTCACCAACATCCTCATCTCCGTCTTCAAGAACTCATCGTTCATGGTCGCGATCAGCTACCCGGAACTCACCGAAACCGCCGTCAACATCGTCGCCGTCACCTTCCGGGTGTTCGAGATGTTCCTCGCCATCGGCATCGTCTACCTCGGACTGGTCTGGCTCATGTCACTGGGCGCCAGAGCCGTCGAGGGCCGCTTCGCGATACCAGGAGGACACTGATGCCCGCATGGGTCGGACCCGTAGCCGACTACCTCGCAGGCGGCCTGCGCGAAACCGCCCTGCTGGCCCTGGTCAGCATCGCCGCGAGTCTCCTGGTCGGCATCCTGCTCGGCGCGCTACTCACCCTGCCCAGCAAACCGGTCCGGGCCGTGGTCCGGGCCTATGTCGAAATCTGGCGCGGTCTACCGATCATCATCATCCTGTTCCTCATCTTCTTCGTCCTGCCCATCATCGGCGTGCGGGTGAACACCTTCATCGCCGCCGCCATCGGACTGTCCCTGTGGGGCAGCGCCAACGTGGCCGAAGTCGTCCGCGGCGCCGTCCAGTCGGTACCGCGCGGGCAAGCCGAGGCCGCCGCCGCACTGGGCTTCTCCTGGACCGGACGCATGCGACACGTCCTCCTGCCCCAAGCCGCCCGGCGAGCCCTCCCCCCGCTCATCGGACTCGTCGTCAACCTGACCCAACAGACCTCACTGGCCGCCGTCATCGGACTCGTCGACATCCTCGAAGCGTCACAACGCTCGATCGAACGACTCACCCTCTCCGGCGGCTCCACCCACGCGGTACCGATCCTGGGCGCCGTGCTTGCCGTCTTCTTCGTCATCTGCCTGCCGCTGACCATGCTGTCGCGCTGGTACGAGCGCAGACTGCACTGACCTGCCCGACCGCGCCCTGCAACTTCGGGCAGGTAGCGTCCTCCGTACCGATACACACGGAGACAAAGGGGGGAACCGGCGATCATGACCGTCCCGCGCCACACCTTGCTGAACGCCGCCTACGACCACGTGCGAGCGGCCATCCTCGACGGCTCCCTCACCCCGGGCTCCCGCGTCACCGTCCGCCCTCTGACCGAAGAACTCGGCCTCAGCCCAACCCCCATCAAGACCGCTCTTGCCGCGCTCGAACGCGAAGGCTTCCTCATCGCCGTTCCGCATCGCGGCTACTTCGTCCCCGAAGCCGGCACGGACGACCTATTGGAACTGTACGAGCTGCGGGAGGCCGTCGACGGCCTCGCAGCGCGCCGGACGGCCGTGGCACCCGATCACGACCAGATCGCCACACAGCTGCGCCAACTACTGGCCGAACAGCGAGAGGCCATCGAAGCGAACAACCTGAACCGCTACGGAGAATTGGACCTCGAGTTCCACCGCCTCATCTGGGAGGGCTCTGGTAGCCGACGGCTCATCCCCATAGCGGAGAACCTCATCGCTCAGGTGCGTCTGGGCAACCGTCTTTCCGCGCGGGCCCCCGGCCGACTGTCCGTCGCTGTCGACGAGCACGAGGCCATTTTGGAGGCGATCAGAAAAGGTGACCCCCGTGCCGCGGAACGCCACATCCGACGCCACGTCCGAGAAGCAGGCCAGGCCCTGCGCCGCTACCTCGAACTACAGGGACCACTGGAGAGGCCGCGGCAGCCGTGATGCCACGCCACCGATGCACGAGCGAGCTGCGTATCGGCAGCCAACTCGTCGACGCTGTCAGGATTCCTGCCGACTGTGACTAGGACTTCGAGGCTCATTCCGTCAGCCATGGATCCTCTGATCGGCCTGTGCCGACGTGGGTGAGCGGGGTGCCTGTGCGGCACGATGTCAGGGCCGTGCCACACAGGCAGTCAGTGGTCGGTTCGGTCAGGTACGCAGGATTCCGGCAGTGAGCACGCACAGCAGGATCAGCAGTTTGGAGGTGTGGTCCAGTGCGGCGAGAGGGTAGCCGCACTCGGTGCAAAGTCGGACGACGCTTCGGCCGCGCAGCTCCAAGGCGAGTCAATCCTTGCCGGTGCGTGCCGGGCAGGGCCACCCTGGCGGCCCTGCCCGTCCCGGAGCCGTTCTCCCCCCAGTGCACAGCCGAAGTTGCGGGGCAGCCCCCGGTCGGCTCAGATACCCGACGGCGGCATCCACCTGGGATCGCTGCCCCACTCCTTGTTCGGTTCCGGGCCCATGTCGAGTACGAGGCGGCCTCCGGCCATGATTTCCTCGTGACGAAGCCAGGCGCGGTGCAGGGGCCTCCCGTCGAGCGTCGCAGACCGCACGTAGCAGTTGACGTCAGAGTTGTGCGTGCTCTGGATGGTGAAACGGGTGCCGCGAGACGTGGTGAAGGTGACCTCGTCGAAGAGCGGGCTGCCCAGGGCATAGACGCCGCTGGCCGGCGCCACGGGATAGAAGCCCGCGGCGGCGAGCACGTACCAGGCGGACATCTGTCCGCAGTCGTCGTTACCGGCGAGGCCCGCTGGACCGGTCCCATAGGCATGACGGCACACGTACCGGGACCACTTCTGCGTCAGCCATGGGGCTCCTGCGTGGACGAAGAGGAACGCCATGTGGTGGACGGGCTCGTTGGAGTGGTTGTACTTGTCGTTCCACCGCATCATGTCCTCGGGCGGTGTCTGCTCGAAGATCGTATTGAGGCGGCTGATGAATGCCTCCCGGCCACCGAGCAGTTCGATCAGTCCTGGCACATCATGGGGTACGAACCAGCCCTGTTGATCCGGGTTGGACTCCACGCAGCCTTCTTGATCGCCCATCCAGCTGCCGTCGGCGTTGCGCCCGCGGAACCAGCCCGCCTCCGGGCTGAAGACGTTGCGGTAGTTCCGAGACGTGCGCAACAGCTCCCTCGCGTCGGCGCGGTGTCCTGTGGCCTGCGCGAAGCGGGCCAAGGCGTAGTCGGAGTAGCTGTTTTCAAGGGTCTCGGACAGGCTGGTGTTCACGCACCAGCCAAGGTTTTTCCAGTTCGCGTAGTCGTTGCGGTTGGATCGCTCGATCGGTCCCAGTGCCACGTCCCGGCAGAGACGGTAGGCGGTGTCGAGGTCGAAGCCGCGGACGCCCTTGAGGTAGGCCTCGGCTATGACGTTGATCGCGGGGTCGCCGATCATCGTGTCGGTGTCGGTCCCCAGCAATTCCCAGCGGGCCAGGCCTTTGACCTTGCCGGAGGACGTGAGCTCCAGCAGCGTGTTGACGGTGTCGGACACGACCTGTTCGTCGATGATGGTGAGCAGCGGCATCTGGGCGCGGAAGACGTCCCAGCCGCTGAAGACGGTGCGTCGCGCGAAGCCGCGTTGGCGCTCGGGGCCCTGGGCATCGTCCCGGATTCTCGGGTCCAGCATGGTCCGGTAGAGCGCGGAGTAGAAGATCTCTCGTTGTGTGTCGGTGCCACCGGTGGTGTTGACACGTCCGATCGCGCGGGACCAGGTGGCGCGGGCTCGGGCGCGCAGCCCGTCGAAGTCCCAGCCGGGCAGGCTCGCCGCCAGGTTGCCCCGTGCACCGGTCACGCTCTCGAACGACACGCCGGCTTTGACCAGTATCTGCTCACCTGCTGCGACCGGGAACTCCACGAAGAAGCCCGCGCTGTCACTCGCGGTGTGTCGCTCGTGGGCCTGCCGGTCGACGTCGTCCTTGTCCCAGGTACCAAAGGCACCTATCGGCCTCTGGAAGCGCATCGAGAAGTGCACCTCGTACACCGGGCCGTTGCCGCAGATCCAGCCGCCTCCGGAGCGGTCGGCGGTCATGGACCCCTCGATGGTGTGGTCATCGACCAGACGTACGTGCTGAGTCACGGTGTGTGTGCCGTCGAAGCCGATCCGGCGCGCCAGGTCGACCTTGATTCGGCCGGTGCCCTCATCCTGGAAGGTGAACCGCAGGATGCCGGCCCGCTCGGCGGCGGTGAGTTCCGCCCGAACCTTGTAGCGGCCGAGTTCGACGCTGTAGTAGCCCGCCTCGGCAGTCTCGGTGGCCTTGTCGAACGGGCTTTTGGCGGCGTCACGGCCGGTCACGAGTTCCCCGGTCTGCGGCATGACTTGAAGCTGGCCCAGGTCCCCGTAGCAGCCGATGCCACTGAGGTGGAGGAAGCTGAAGCCCTCGATGGTGGTCATGTCCGCGGAATAGCCGCTGCCGTTGTCCCCACCACTGACCGTGTCGGGGCTCAGCTGCACCAACCCGAACGGCACCACGGCGCCTGGAAAGGTCTTGCCGCATGCGGTGTCGGGGGACGTGGTGAGCGCCCCCGTCAGCGGATTCACCCAGTCGACGTCCGGCCGCGGCGCGGCAGCCGGTGAACCCGCGGATGTTACGGGCGTGACCGCGGTTCCCTCGGCTGCTGCCCCATCCGGTGTCGGGATGCGTGGTGACGCGACTGCGGCACCGGTCGCGGCCAGGAAGCCCCGGCGGCTGAACGCGCCGCCCTGCCCGGTCTGTTCACTCATGGGAAAGATCCTCCAGATGCCTGATGCAATGGACCCGCGCGGGAGCAGTGCGACGGGTGAGTACCCACGCACCCGTCCATGACGGAAGGCCCGGCGCAGCCGCGCGCTGGGCCCTCCGCCTCATTCACCAGTGCAGCGTCGCGGCCTCGCCCGGGTGAAGCCGCAGGGTCCGTGTGACTCCATGGGCGATCACCTTGGTGGTGCGGCCGCCGACGCTGCGGATCACGACCTCCGTGATCCTTCCCTTGTGCCAGGCGAGGTCGACGGTGAAGCCGCCACGGGCGCCGAGCCCGGTGATGCGGCCTTGCCGGGCCCAGGCCGCGGGCAGGGCAGGCAGCAGCTCGATCCGCCCGGGGCGGGAGTACAGCAGCATCTCGACCATGGCCGAGGGTGTGCCGAAGTTGGCGTCGATCTGGAAGATGCTCCGGTCGTCCTCGACCTGGTAGATGTCGAAGAGATTCATGGCGGAGCCGTTGCTGTTGTCCGTGGAGGGCCGCAGGTTGGTGGTCACCAGTTGGTAGGCACGCTCTGCGTCCTTCAGTCTGGCCCAGCACAGGGCGCGCCAGGCGTTGGCCCAGCCGTAGCTGTCCATACCGCGGGCCACGAGCAGCGCACGCACGCCGGAGAGCAGGTCGGAGGGTGAGCCGTCGAGGGTAATGCGGTCGCCGGGGAAGAAGCCGATCAGCGGCGAGAGGTGCCGGTGCTGTTCCTCTCCGAGGTTGTCCGGTGACATCCACTCTTCCAGCCAGCCGCTGGTGGGACTGACCCGCGGTAGGTACAGGCGCTCGCGCAGCCCGTCGAGGGTGCGCCGGTAGGCGGCGTCCTTGCCGAGGGCCAGGCTGGCGGTGTGGAAGTTGCCGAAGAGCGCCCACACCAGTTCTTGTGAGTAGGTGTTGCCCACCGAGTCCTGGGGGCCCTGTTCAGGTGACCAGTCCTTGTCGTCGACGAGCACCTCGCGGTCCTGCCCGGTGGCGGGATCGTTGACGGTTGCCGTGATCAGCCGCGTCTCCCAGAACTGGCAGGCGCCCTTGAGCAGCGGGTAGATGCGGGCGAGCGTCGCGGTGTCCTGGGTGTACTCCCAGTGTTCGAACAGCGTGTTGGCGATCCAGGCGTTGGCCGCGGGATGCCACCACCAGCCCGAACCACCGTGGATGTTGGTGGAGAAGGCAACGGCCCAGCCCGCCACTTTCCCGGAGGAGTTGCGGAACCGGTTACGCGGGTCGTTGTAGAGGCGCCGGGTGGTGTCGGTCCAGGAGGGCAGCTGGGCGAGGCAGTAGTCCGTGAAGGCGTCGAAGCAGGCGGACAGGCCGGTACGATCGGCCATCCAATAGTTCATCTGGACGTTGATGTCCGTGTGGTAGTCGCCCATCCAGTCCGGATCGTTGCCGTCCAGCCAAGGCCCCTGAAGGCCCATCGGAACGCTGTCCCGGGAGCCGGCGATCATCAAGTAGCGGCCGAACTGCAGGTAGCCGGCCTCCAGTTCGGGGTCGGGCGCGGCACCTTCCTGCGCGCGGGCCTGGAGACGGGTCCAGGTGTCGGCGGAGCGCTGCTCGCCGGTGGAGGTGCCGAGAGAGACGTGCAGGGTGTCGAACAACTGGCGGTGGTCGTCGACATGGGTTGCCCGCAGCGTGGCCGGGTCGTGCCTGGCGGCAGTGTGTACCTTGTGCAAGGCCAGGGCGTGGGGGTCGGCGGCGGGGTCTCGGTAGCCGCGGGTGGGGTCGGGTGCGTAGTCGGTGCCACCGCTGAAGACGATCAGCAGGTCGGCGCAATCGGTGAAGGTCAGACCGGTGGCAGTGGTGGCAACCCTGCCGGTGCGGCTGACCGCGGTGACCGCCGCGGCGTAGCGAAGGCCGTTGCCGAAGGCCGCAGCGAAGGAGGAGGTGATGTCGTCGGCGTCGGTGACCGCGGTCTCACCATGGGTGCCGGCCAGGATGATGGCGCCGGTGAGGCCGCCGTCGGGTTGGATCAACCGCAGAACCACAACGTCGTCGGGATGGCTGGCGTAGACCTCGCGACGGTGGGCGGCTCCGCGATGCCGGTACTCGGCGGTGACCAGGCCGTTGCTCAGATCAAGGGTTCGGCGGTAGCCGCTGACCGTGTCCGGGGTGTGGTCGGGCAGCTCGACGGTGAGGTGGGCGAGTTGCGTGAGCGAGCCGAACTCCACCCGCTCATAGGGGAACTGGCCATCGTTGTCGAGGACGTCGTTGCGTCCGCCGGTCCACAGGGTGCTGTCGGTGATGTAGAGCGCCTCGCGGCTCGGATCGTTTCCGACGAGGGCACCGAGCCTGCCGTTGCCCACCGGCAGCGCCTGTTGGACCATGGCGTTCTGCGCCGCGGGCGCGGTGTACCACAGCTTCAGCGCCTCGCCATCCGGGGTCCGAGGGTCCCCCGACGGGCGGTGGGGCTCGGCGGCAGCCGCGGTAAAGGTCGGCAGGCCGAAAGCGGCGAATGAGCTCGCGGCTCCGACGACAGCGGCGGCCGACAGAAAGCTCCGACGACTGGGCGGTTGGGGGGCGGCGGGGTGGGGCACCGTCATGTGAGCTGTCCTCCCGATGAGTTCTGCGGCACGTAGGGTGCTTGCGGGCACACAGGAGCAACATAAAACTCATAATTAATGTATTCAAGGGTTCCGACGGAGAGAGGATCTCGGTCCTTACATCGGATGTCTGTGACGCCAAGCTCGTTGGCAGTGGCTCTCGGTACGTCCTCCGGCACAGCGGATCGGGAGCAAGCGTCATCACGGCAACTGGTCGACTCCCTGCCCCGGGGTGTGCAAGCCCGGGGTTGTGACGGGTCCGCGGACTTCTCGCCGCGACTGCTGTCACGGCCCCTCTTGGCGCGCTACGCCAAGGGCTCCGATGTCGCCGAAACTGAGCGGCGCTGAGGCCTGCTCATGTATGCCGTCGCTTCTTGCCCGTCCCGCCCTTCGCTCAGCAGATCGGCCGCATCTGCCCCATCGGGTCCCCATGGCTGGAATGGGCCGGATTGGGACCCAGGCGAGATTGCGGTACAGAGGCTGTGCGCTCCCCGCACCAACTCGAGGAGGTGCCGCCTCGTCTTCGGGCACGCGGCGTGTGAGGGGTGAGTGCTCGAGGTGTGCATCCACGACGTCGACGCAGGCCCGAGCCGCCGAAGTGGGCGCACGCGCTTACACACCTCCTCGCCCGCTGTCGGAGGCGGCCGAGGAGTGCCGGGCGCTCGACACTGGTGGAGCCCTGGACGGACACGCGCCGCACCCGAAAGGTGCCTACGCGGACGTGAACTTGGCGGCGATGAGCTTCTTCCCGTTCACTGAGTCGTCCTTCATCTCGTCCCAGCCGAGACCGAGGGCAACGAGCGTGTCGCGTGCTTCTTTGACCCGTTCGGGCTTCGTCTCGTCGCGCGCCATCTCGTAAAGCGCCGCCGCATGTTGGTCTCGCTCGTTCGGGCCCACGTCCTTCCAGAAGGCCAGCGTCCTGCGCAGTCGGTCACGGCGCGACGGGGTGTGGCCACCTGCTGTCTCCGGTGCGGCGCTCTGCTCCCAACGATGCTGAAAGAACCTCCAGGTCTTCCAGCCGGCTGATCCCAGGGCCACCGTGGCGGCGGCGCCGGCGAGCCCCCAGCCGACAGGGGTGGCGACAAGGACTCCGGCCCCGGCCGCCATTCCGGCGGCGAGGACCACCCCGGCAACCATCGAGGCGATGGAGCCGCCGACGCCCAGCAGACCCGCAACGGCGCCGATGGCCTTCATGGTGGTGCCTCGGCTGTTCTTCCGTGCCGCGTACTCCTGAACGTCACGCAGTGAGATGTCCTCGGCCGCGCCACCCCTGTAACGCTTGACCTTCTCCGTCTGCTTCTCCAGGGCGTCCTGCATCTTGGCGGAGATGACCGCGCGTTCCTCTTGCCGGGTCCTCGCGGCCTCCAGATCCGCCTGGTCCCGCTCAAGCGCTGCCTGAGCCTGGTCCGCCCGTTCCAGGAGCCGGACGAGAAGGGCGAAGTCCACCTCCGCCCCTCTT
The DNA here is from genome assembly GCF_001507435.1 of Streptomyces sp. NRRL F-5122. Lineage (GTDB taxonomy): Bacteria > Actinomycetota > Actinomycetes > Streptomycetales > Streptomycetaceae > Streptomyces > Streptomyces lannensis. Next base: position 28,790 of record NZ_LMWH01000250.1, on the reverse strand, counting down.
ACCTCTTGCTGCGTCTGCTCCCACAGTGCCTTGTCGAAGGATGCCTCCGCCGTCTCGACGTCGATCCGACCGTCGTTCACGGCCTTCTGCAGGGCTTCCACCTGATCGTTCGCCGCTCTCAGGGATTGCTTGGGCTTGTTCTGGTCGTCCATCAGCCTCTGCAACGCGGCGACGCGCCGACGCGCGCGATCCGCCTTTCTGATGAAGCGGACGCTCTGAACAGAGGCCGCGACCACTCCGATACCGGACGAGGCAGCGGCCACCCCGCTCACGGCCGCCTGGACCACATGCTTGAGATTCATCACGGCGGCCGCCAAGCCGGTGGACATGTTGACGAAGCTCAACCCCTGCTCCGCCGTCCCGCCCGCCCCAGCCTTCATGTCTCGGCCCAGCGCGTGGTCCTCGGCCGTGCCCGGCTTGGCGTTCTTCCTGCCCATGCGTGCACGGTGGAACTTGACGCCCTGACCCACGAGCCCTGCGGCCGAGGTGACCGTTCCGACGCCGGAGCCGACGACGCTGCCGTACTGCGCGGCATTCGTCGTCGCATCCGGGTTCCTGTAACCACCGGCGACCGACGCACCCGTGAATTGGTTGTTCGCGTCCCCGGCGGAGGTGACGTCGCCGGCCTTCTCGGCGGCCGCACTCAGCGAGGGCCCCGCCGGCGGCGGCCCGCCCGGCTTCGTGCCGGTCACCCACTGAACCGCCGCGGCGTTGCCGGCACTTCGCTGCAAAGCCAACAATTGCTGCGGGGATACAGCACCTTGCTTCCCCGCCACGCCCGGGCCCTCGGCGGCAGATTGACGCCGGGCCGCTGCAACCGCATTGCGCCCTCGCTTGGCGTCAGCCAAGTGTTCACGTCCCTGCACGTCGTCCTCCGAGCATGTCGGCGATGGCGGCTTCGCGTACGACGACCACCGGCCGCTGCTCCACCGCTCTGGGGTATCGGCCCGAACGTCCCTTCCGGGCGGACCTCGTGGACACCCTCACCGAAGTGCAGTGAAGGTGTCCGGACCTCTGAGGTCAGCGGATGGGGTGGACCGGGCCGACCTTGAGTCCATGGATGGCCGAACTGGTGCACTCGGCCGTCTTCCACGGCGCATCGATCTGGTCACTCGAGCCGGGCGGGAAGACACCCAGGAACGACACGCTCTTCAGTCGGCACTCTGCTTCGGAGTAGCCGGACCGCCCGCTGGGAGCCTGGGCGTCCGCGGCGGCGTGGGCGTTGGGGATGAGGGTCACCGGGGTCGCGGCAGTGTCCGTGTCACGGTCGGCGGCATTGCCGATCTGAGCGCCGTCGCGGCCGCGGAAGGATACGCCGGGGAAGCCGGTGAGCGTGCATGTCGAGTCGCCCGTGTTCTGAAAGACCAGCTGGAAGTGGGTCGTACCGGCCGCGGTATCCACGTTCTCTACGGAGACCCGGAGATGTGCGGACGTGCACCGCTGAGGGTCGCTCCCGCGACCCGAATCGGAGTCGGACCCGGCGTCCTGCGCACCGGCTCGGCTCCGAGATGCCGAGGAGGCACTGCCGTCCGCAGGGTCGGCCGACGACGCAGAACTCGGGGAGTGCGCTGTCGACGAAGCGGTCGACGGGACACCGGAAGCGCCCTCCGTGTCCTTGCCGCAGGCCGTCAACGCGGCGAGAGCCAGAACGAGGACGGGTATGGCGCGACGAACGGTCGCAACGTGCATGAAAACCCAGTTTCTTGTGCTGTGACAGGGTGGATCCCCGCCATGGTCGAGTGACGGTCCCCCACTCCCCCGGACTCCTGTGGCGGGAGTTCACCGGCCACATGGAAACCCGGGCGAGCATTCACGACCGCTTCTGGTCGGGTTCCTGCATCGCCGACTCCTGTGACGGCCCCCGTTCCAGACGGTTCAGGTCCACATCAAATTCCAGCCAGACCCCCGACTGAGCGGACCACCCCCATGACAAGGAGGGACGGCTCGTCTCGGTCGGGCTGCCGGGATCGGCGGCGCGGAACCGGGGTGGGTGACTCAGCCCTTTGCGGCCGGTACCGTCTTGCCCTGGTCGATGGTGATGGACTGCTTGATGGCGAACCAGACGCCGCCGACATTCTGGCCGTTGATGTCGCCCGGACGGGTGTCGCCCTTGAATGTGTAAGCGGGCCAGCAGTTGAAGGCCTCCTGCTGGGTGCCGTTCGGGGTGGTGAAGGTGAACAGTGCCTTCGGATCGAGTCCGGCGGCCTTGGCGTCTTCGGCGGAGACCGGAGCCGTGGGCGTCCACTTCTGCAGGCAGGTCGCGTCGCATGCGGTCTTCATGGGCCATGGCTGGTCCTTGGTGAACAGGTACAGCGTCCGGCCGTCCTTGTCCTGCAGGACCATCCCCAGCTTCGGGTCGTTGAGCACTCCGAGGGCCGGGCGCTTGACGCCGGCCTTCCAGCCGTCGGGCGCGGACGCGTACCAGGCGCCCTTGACGCCCTGACCGTTGACGTCTCCGGGCTTGGTGTCCTTGGCGTAGTAGTACAGCGGCTTGCCCGCCAGTGTGAGCTGCTTGGAGCCGTCCGTTCGTGTGATGGAGCCCAGCAGCTCCTGGTTGATGTCCTTCGCGGCCTTCGCTTCACCGGCCGGGACCGGCGGCCACTGTGTGGCGCACTCGCCCTCGCAGCTCGAGGAACCCGGCTTGGTGTCCTTGGCGAAGACGTAGACGCTCATGCCCTTCCCGTCGACGACGACGTCGCCGAGGGAGTTGTCGGCACGCACGGACACCTCACCTGAGGACAGTGTTGCCGCGGTCGCCAACGGGCTGCCGGAAGCGGCGGTCGCCGCAGGCTGCTGCGCGGCCGCAGACGTCTGGTTCGCTGTCCCGCCACCGCAGGCCGTCAGGGCGGTCAGCGCCAGCAATGCGGCGCCGGCCACGGCCAAGGAGTTCCGGGCGTTGCTCTTCATCACACTTCCCCAAGTTCATCAAGCATGTACTCCGTCACGGAGTTGCGCAGTGCATGACCCCGCAGCCACAGGGTTCAGGCCAAGCCTTTCCCAGCCGCCGGCGCCCGGGCCAGGTACGCGAGGGCACATCACGTGGGCCGCATGGTCACAACCTTGCGTGATCATGGGCCCGTACGAGACTTGGTGAAGCCGAGGCGTAAGCCCGCTGAACGAATCCCTCGAGACACCTCAGGCGTGCAGAAAGCCAAATTTCAACTGCTGAGTCCCTGTGTAGCCTGTCGATCTACTCGAACAGCAGGGGGCTGATCGTGGACGGGGAAGGCAAGCACGTCGACATCCACCTACCCGAAGGATCCTGGTGGGACTGGGACGTCATCACCTGGGACGCCGGGCAGTTCCGTCTGGCGGCCGGACATGACCTCACCTACTCTCACGGCTTGGAGTTGGTATTCGGTCATCCCGCCTTCGTCAACTGCCCGGCGACGTTTCACGACCCGGTCTTCCGCGTGCCGACGAGCGAGGAGCGCATGCGACTCGCCCGCCAACTTGGTGAGAAACCGCCGGTTTTCGTCGCCTTCGATGCAGACGCGGGCGGTCAGGAACCCATCTCATGCCTCATCGCCGCGGAACGCTTCGAGGTCGTGCAGGAGACCGTTCTGAGGTACTGGCGGGACGACACGGCCCCTGGTCAGCGCTTCGCCCCGTGGGTGCGGCCTCCGGCGTAGCCGACGAAGCGGACTGTGCAGCGCCATCCCTGGCGGATGGAAACGGGATGGCAAAGGTCTCATCGCGGCGTCGTTCTTGCCGAGGCCGCCCACCACGGCCGCCGATCCCGTTGCGGTTCGCGGCCGCGTCGGTTCCGAAAGCTACAGGTCAACAGTCCTTGTGCTGCTGCCGCGCTTGAAGCCGCCGCACATGCCTGGCGTACTGCCCGGCGTGCGACCTCTGAGCTCGATCGATCGAAAGCACTTGGGGATCCGCCGCTTGCTCGTAGAGTTCGATTTCGAAGGGATCCCAGTCCTGCTCACAAGCCGTGCCAACGCGTCCCGATCCTGCTCCGCCGTCGGGCGCATGCGAACCTCGTCCCTCCTCATCTGACCGCTCGCTTCGGCTTCGTCCACCACACGAGTATATGTGGGCCCGGCGGCATGCGGACTCCTCCGAACCAAGATCCACGTTTCGCGGCCCAATACTCCAGTACCGTTTATTGATCTATCAAGGCGCGTACCTCGTCGCGGACCGCATCGGCGTCCCAGCGGGCGTGGCGCAGCAAACGCCGCATCGGCCCGGCCGGGTGTGGGCCGCCTGTTCGGCCAGCGACGTTCGATGTTCGACGTTCGACAGCAGCTGAGCAGGTAGGAACGGGCCGCGGTTCGGGGCCCAACTCGCCCGAACCGGCTCTCGATTCGGGCCATAACCTGGTGGAACTTCGCCCGCCAGCGGGCAGGGTCCACGCTACGGCCTGTGACCACCGCACGATCTTCAGGAGTCCACACAATCCCCGGTGATCACGCGGCGGCCGTACCGGTTCTCGGCCGGGCCGACCACGGAAGTGAGAACGGAAGGTGCCTGTACCGACGCTCGGGTGTGCAAGACCGGTCCTGCGCCGTCAGCCGAGGGCGTCAAGCAACTCGCGCTCGCGCTGCGCGCTGAGGCCTGCGCGTCTTTCCCGGTCCAGCCCCTGCTCGCGTTCCCAGCGCAGCGTGTCGGCCAGCATCTCCGCCGTGGGCCGGTGATGCAGCCCCGCGGCGCGCGCCGAGGACCCGTCCCGGGCCGACCACCCTTCCCAGCCCGGCTCAACCAGCCACATCGCCAGCGATTCGGACCCCATGTACTGGGCCACGCCATTGGCGAGCAGCCACGCCGATTCGGCGGTGACCGCCGGACCGGTGTGCCCGCCGGCGGCGCGGGACAGCTCGATCCACTCTTCGAACGGCACGACCGGGCCGACGGCGTTGTACGTGCCGGTGGTTCCCGTCTCCGCGGAGTCGAGTAGCCAGGAGGTGAGGTCCCGCACGTCGACCACCTGGGTGGGCATGGCCGGTGTGTCGGGGACCAGCATCGGCCCTCGCGGATCGCGTGCGGCGCGGGCGACCCAGTAGCCGGAGCGCCCGCTGTGATCGCCCGGCCCGCCGATGAGCCCGGCTCGTGCGATGAGGAGGCGGTCGTCCACAGCGGCTGTCGACGCCTGCTCGCAGGCGACCTTCGCCTCGCCGTACAACTCGCGGTCGACCTCGCTCCGGTCGGTCGGGGCGAGCAGGGCCGCGGACTCGTCCGCCCCCGGCGTGGCGTGGGAGGCGTAGACGTTGCCGGACGAGACATACACCCAGTGCCCGGCCTTGCCGCCCAGCACGTCGAGCGCTCCACGAACGAAGCCCGGCTGCCATGACACCTCGACGACCGCGTCCCATACGCGGTCGAGCAGGGGCTCGTACGCGGACGGGTCGCGCCGGTCGGCGGCGACCAGTGTCGCTCCGTCCGCGACCTCTCCGCTCTCGCCACGCGCGAGGCAGGTCACCCGATGGCCGCGTTCGATCGCCTGCCGCGACAGCTCCCGAGCCACCCATGCCGTTCCGCCCAGAACCAGGATCTCCATACCGACACACAAACACCTGGATCACCGCCCGGCCAGGCCGATTCGCTGACAGCAGATGGTCAGCCGTCAGATCGATCGACCTCAACCCTCGGGCAACAACATCGACCCGCCGAGGCATTCAAACACCCGATCACGACGTCACACTGGAGTACTAACCGTCCACGCCCAATTCCTTGATCTTGCTCCGGATGTCGTCGGCCTGACGATGGCCGAGTGCGTCGAAGACGTCCAGGGCCTCATTCCAGGCGGTGTGCGCGTCCCATGGACGCCCCATGCTCATATAGGTGTCGCCGAGTCGGCTGAGGGTGTCTGCGCTGCCAAACAGAACGTCGATCCCGCGGTAGCGGGCCACGGCTTCTCGGTAGGCGGCGACGGCCTGCTCGTACTGGCCCATCTGGTGGTGCGCGTAGCCGATGCTGTCGTGTGTGTCCGCCGAGCCGCACACGTCGGAGGCCGCCTGGTGCAAGGGCAGGGCCTGGAGGCAGTAATGAAGGGTCCGCTCGTGGTGTCCGAGCAGGGCGTGGTACCAGCCGACGGCGTTGAGGCAGCGTGCGGTGGTTGCGGCGTCGCCGCTTGCGCGGCTGAGTTCGAGTGCTCTTTCAGCGTGGACCAGTGCGCTCTGGATGTCACCCAGCCGTTCCGCGAGCCAGCCCGCCTGGCGGTGGGCCTCACCGCTGAGAGCGGGGTCCTTGGTCTCGACGAAGAGTTCCACCGAGCGCGCCATGTGCGCACGAGCCTCCTCGGCACGGCCGAGGGTTGCCGTCGCCCTCGCCAGTCCACGGCGGATGAATGCCTCTCCGAGGGGGTCTGCGAGTCGGAGTGCCGCGTCCAGAGCGGCCCGATGGGTCGTCACGATGTCGCCCCAACGACCTCGACGGTCGAGGTATTGCTTGATGACCCAGGCCAGTTGCCAGGTGTAGGCGTCGTGCTGCGGGTCACGGGAGGCCATGCCGATGCAGCTGATCAATGCAGCGTGTTCGACGTTGAACCATCGTTTGGCTGCTTCGGCACCGCCTTCGCTGCCGGCCTTTTCCACACACACGCCCGGCAGCACGGCGGGCAGGTCGATGTCGTCCCGGCCCGACTTGAAGAACTGCCGCGCGTTGTCGGCGCTGTGCAGATAGTGGTTCAGCAGTCGGAGGTGGGCGGCGTCGCGTTCGTTCTGTGTATCGGTGGCTTGAAGCAACTCCGAGGCGTAGGCGCCGAGCAGGTCGTGCAAGGCGAATCTGCCGGGGGTGCGCTCCTCCACGAGGTGGGCCTGGATCAGTTCGTCGAGCAGATGGCGCGTGTGGGAGACGGAGAAACCGCCCAGGCTTGCGGTCGCAGCCAAAGCCGTGTCGGGCCCCGGGTGGAGCGAGAGCAGCCGGAACAGGCGTGCGGCGTCCGGGCCCAGGGCGTGGTACGAGCAGGAGAAGGCGACCCGTACGTCAGCTGCGGAGTCGCCGCTGCGGAAGGCGTCCAGACAGCCTGCGCTGTCGTGCAGTTCCGTGGCGATGGTGGACAGCGGCATGGCAGGACGGGTTGCCGCGCGGGCCGCGGTGATGGCCAAAGCAAGTGGCAGTTGGCCGCACATCGCGACGATGTCCGCGACCGCCTCGGGCTCGTTGGCCGTCCTGGCATGCCCGAGCCGCCGGGTGAGGAAGCGCCGAGCCTCCGGCTCCGAAAGGACGTCCAGATGGACCGGACGGGCGCCGTCGACGGCCACCAGGCCGGCCATCTGGTTGCGGCTGGTGACGATGACCAGGCAGCCGGGCGCTCCCGGCAAGAGTGGCCTGACCTGGGCCGCGTCGCGCGCGTTGTCCAGCAGCAGGAGTACGCGTCTGCCCGCGAGCCAGGTCCGCAGCAGGGCCGCCAGTGCGTCGACCTCCTGCGGCAGCTTTCCGGCGTTGGCGCCGAGTGCCTCGAGTGCGGTGCGCAGGGCCTGCTCGGACGCGACGGGAGGGCCCCCGTGGTCGAAGCCTCGCAGGTTGAGGTAGATCTGGCCGTCCGGGAAGGCGTCGGCGATCTGCCGGGCCCAGTGGACGGCGAAGGCGGTCTTCCCGACGCCTGCCATGCCGGTGACGACGCTGACGGCGGCGCCGTCGCCGGTCACCAAGCCGGAGGCAGCCTCCAGTTCGACCTCTCGGCCGACGAATGCCGCCAGGTCGGCCGGGAGTTGGGCGGGGGTCGTCGCAAGGTGATCTCGTGCGGGTGTGTCCGCCGGCTGCACGCGGGCGGGTGCCGTCGGTGCGAGAAGGTCGCCGTCCGCCCGCAACACCCTTTGGTACATCGCCTGCAGGCCCGGTCCGGGATCGACGCCGAGCTCGTCGGCGAGGAGGGCCTGTGCCTCCCGGTAGGTGGCCAGTGCTGCGGCCTGCCGTCCCGAACGGTACAGGGCCAGCATCAGCAGCTCCCGGAAGCGCTCGTCCAGGGGATGGTCCCTGACGAGGCCGACCAGGGCGCCGGCTGCCTGGACGTGCGAACCCAGTTCGATCTCGGCCCGCATCAGCATCGCCTCGGCGGACAGCCGTTGCTCACCGAGCCTGTGCCGTTGGGCATCCGCGAATTCACCCCGGACACCCGACAGAGCCGACCCCTGCCACAGGCCGAGGGCCTCCCTCCAGTGGTCCGCGGCCTCCTTCAGATGGCCGGCGTCGTGGGCGTACTCGGCTCGGGCGAGCAGCCTGTGGAACACGCCGAAGTCGACGTCGTCCTGACCGATGTGGAGCCGGTAACCGCGCCCCAGGGACTGCAGGACGGACGACACGCTCTCGCCGACGGGACCGAGAACCTTGCGCAGTCGGTGCACATAGGTGCGCAGCGTGCCGGCCGCCGAAACCGGTGCGCGAGTCCCCCACACCGCGTCGATGAGTTCGCCCATGGACACCTGGGTGCCTTCGGCGAGCAGGAGCGCCGCCAGCACCGCCCGCTGCTGCGGCGGACCGAGGTCGACCTCCACAGCCCCTCGCCATGCCCGCACCGGTCCCAGGACGGCAAAACGCAACTGCTCCATCACATGGCTTCCCTGAGAACACGGCGCTTCCCACCCCGTATGCCTGCCGAACCGTGTCGGCCCGTTCCCGCGGGTGCGAACGCTCTTCCGCGCGAGTGCGGCACCGCGACACCGTGCGCCGGCTCATGTGCCGGCCAAGTCGGGCTGAACGACCGGCGGCCTTCGGTGAGCAGCGGTGGTTCCCCCTTGCCCCCACGGCCGGTGGGCAGCGGATACGAGACGGCGATCACCGGCGTGGGCTCCGCGGGCAGGGTGGCCATGCACTCGTACGTCTCCTCGGCCTCCGCCCGTTCGAGGAGAGGAACGATGCCTGCCGGCATGGCCACGCGTACCGCCTTTGGGTAACTCGATTGATTGCCTGACCCGTATGTGGCTTCCACAGCTCTCACGAACCGCGTCGGGTTACGAAGCGGCGCGCCGCGAGGAGTCGCCGACGAGTCGTCCAGGGCGCCCTTGCCCGTAACGTCGCTCGCGGCCGGCGCGCACCCACCTTCACCATGCGCACCGGCCTACCAGCCCTTCGGCGCTCCGTTGACGCGATGGCGTCCGCGGCCGGGTTACGGCTGTTCGCTCTCCACTATTCCCCGAGCGCACCGCTCGCACATAGAACGGAGACGCCATGTTGACGCACCCCCGTTCGATGACCGCGCCACGCAAGGTTCCCGGTCCGGAGCGCCAGGGTGCGGCTGCTCCGCCTCGCCAGTGGGTTCCTCACGCAGGCGGCACGGTCAGGCGCCCAGAGGCGCGCCCGGCGTCGCTGACAAGTGGCGTACCGCGGCGCGGAGTCGACCTCTGTGTGTCCACTCCACGCCATGGACCGGGCTTCGACGCCGTGGATCGGGCGGTCCACCGTGGTGAACCGCCCCGTCATCCCGCTCATCAGGGGCTCGAACGCCTCCTGCCGGCGGGCAGGGTCCACGCGGTGAACTGAGGCCACCGCATGATCTTCAGTCCTCACACACCGATGATCAACAGTGGTCGCACCCGTCTCCACAGCGCGTCAGGCTCGTACGGCATCCACCGTGCGCTCGGCGTGTCGGTCGGAGCGGTTCATGATCCGCTCGGCGTGCCGGTCGGAGCCGGTCATGATCCGCTCGGCTTTCCCTGCGCGAGGCGCGCTACGTGGTCCCACTGCTCCAGGCCGGCGAGCCGGCCGGAGTACTCGGTGCGCAGAGCCTCCAGGCCGCCGGTCCCGAACAGGACCCGCATGGGCGGCTCGGGCGTTTCCGCGAGCGCGAGGAGGGCCTCGGCCGTCGCCGCGGGATCGCCGGGCGTGAGACCGCTGGCTGCCGCCCCCGCGTACAGCGCCTGACGGGCATAGGCGTAGGCCGGGTCCTGCCGGGCCTGCGGGGATGCGGCCGCCAGGCCGGTGGGAAACATGATCGGCTCGATCAATGTGACGTGGATGCCGTACGCGGCCACCTCTGCCGCGAGTGACTCGCTCATCGCCTCGAGAGCCCATTTGGAGGCCTGGTAGATGCCGAGCGCCGGATAGGCGACCAGGCCCCCGAATGAGGAGACCTGCAGGATCCGGCCCGCACGGCGCTGTCGCATCCCGGGCAGCACGGCGCGGGTGGCCCAGAGCGCGCCGAAATAGTTGACGTCCATCTGGGCCCGGGCCTGTTCCTCCTCGACCTCTTCGACGGCGCCGGTCAGCATGTGACCCGCGTTGTTGACCAGCACGTCGATTCCGCCGAACGTCACCTCAGCGCTCTGCACGGCGTCGCGCACGGCGGCGGAGTCGCGCACGTCGAGTTGCAGGGGCACGAAGCGGTCGTCGCCGTACCGCTCGGACAGCGACGCCAGCGACGTCTTGTCACGGGCTGTCGCCGCGAGCCGGTCACCGCGGGCGAGGATCGCTTCGGCCCAGTGTGCGCCCAGCCCGCGGGACGCTCCGGTGAGGAACCAGGTCCGGGAAGTCATTGCCCTGCTCATGAGGATCTTCTCCAGCGTCATCCGAACCGGGCGGCTCCCGCTCCGGCATTCAGCGTTTCGCCGATCGGAGCCGTCAGGCAGAGTCGCCTTACCCAGGGATCGGCGGTCTCTGGCTGCCCGTCCGGCTGTGACGCAGACTCGAAGGGTGGACACCAAGCAGTTGGCTGATTTCCTGCGGGTGCGCAGGGAGGCGCTCGGCCCCGGGGACGTAGGCCTCCCAAACACAAGGCGCCGGCGCACTCCTGGACTGCGCCGTGAGGAGGTCGCGCGCCTGGCCGACATCTCCACGGACTACTACACCCGTCTGGAGCAGGATCGTGCGCCGCAGCCTTCGCCGGGCGTGCTGCGGGCGATCACCAGGGCACTGCGCCTGACCTTGGACGAGCGCGACCATCTCTTCCGGCTGGCCGGGCACCCACCACCGGACCGCACGCGGTCCGACGACCATGTCGCACCGAGCCTGCTCGGTGTGCTGGACCGCCTTTCCGATGTCCCGGCTCAGGTGATGACCGACCTCGGTGCCACCCTGGTCCAGAACGACCTTGCACGGGCCGTCTTCGGCGATCTCACCCGGCCGCGCGGTGCCGCGGGCACGGTGGTGTACCGGTGGTTCACCGATCCCAGCGCCCGGGCCGGGTATCCGGTTCAGGATCACGCGACGGAGTGACGGGCGCTCGTCGCCGACTTGCGGGCCGCAGCCGTGCGCCGCGACGACACCCAGGCGAAGGACCTGGTCGAACTGCTGCTACGGGCGAGTCCCGAGTTCGAGGCCCTGTGGCGTCTGCATTCGGTGGGAGTGATGCGCAGCAGACGCAAGCGGATCCAGCACCCCGCGGTGGGCCTTCTGGAACTCGACTGCCAGATGCTCGTCGACGAGGAGCGCACACAGATCCTCGCCCTGTTCTCGCCGGCGGCGGGCACACCGACGGCGGAGCGTCTCACACTTCTCGGTTCCTTGGGACCGCTCGCCGCCGAGCGCTCTTCTCGGTGAGCCCGCCGCCCGGTCCAGCGCGTCGCCTGGCGATGCGGCCCAGCAGCCGCCGCACCGTCGCCTCCGCCGGCAGGCGCCGCTTCAGGAACAGCGGATCCGGCCGTACGCCGCGCGGATCGTGAGGGTCTGGCATCTCTGCCGGTCGCTCCAGCCGGCCCGGGGCCGCCGCGCACGGTCGCAGATGCTCGCGGAGCCGGTCAAAGGCAGGCGGGATCGACATCGATGGGCCGACAGGCACGGACTTCCATGCGGATCACGGGGGGCGAGAACTCCATGATCTTGGAAGCCCGTGCCCGGGGGCACGTCATCCGCTCGCGGCGTCCTCGGCCTCCCAGCGCAGCAGGTCGCCCGGCTGGCACTTGAGCACCTCGCAGAGCGCTGCGAGTGTCGCGAAGCGCACCGCCTTCGCGCGGCCGTTCTTGAGCACCGCCAGGTTGGCGGGCGTGATCCCTACGCGCTCCGCGAGCTCGCCCACGGACATCTTCCGTCTGGCCAGCATCACGTCGATGTCGACGACGATCGGCATCAGATCACCTCGTCCAACTCGGCCTGCATCTGCGCCGCTTCGACGTCGCGCGCGACGGCCTGGGCGAGCAGCATCCGCAGCACGAGCACGATGAGTGCCACCCCCAGGATGGCCAGGCCGATCCCGCCCATGATGAGGGTGACGCCCGGGTCGTCCCGCTGGCCCGGCGCATTGATGGCCGTGACCGTGAACCACACCAGGGCAGCCGCCACGATCGCGCCGATCACGCCGTCCACGTACCGGAAGGCCGCATGGGAGAACACCGTTCCGCGTCGCACCATCGTCACCAGCCGCCATACGCAGACCAGGGCGACCTGGGCCGACACCATGCCCAGGATCGTGACCACGCGCAGCGCCGTCAGCGGGAGGGACCCGTCCTCCGGGTCGCTCCCGCTGACCAACACCCACACCATCCCCGCCTGTACGAACACGGTGCCGGCGAACACCACCACGAGCACCGCACGCAGCGCACCCACGGCCAGCTTTCCCATAACCCATCCCTCCATCGACTAGCGATGGGAATCTATCGAATATCGATAGACGAAGCAAGGGCTGGGTGAGAGGTGGGCAGTGCATCGGCGCCGCTGGAGACCGCTGCCGCCTCTGCCGCGCCCCGCCCTGCGCGACCGTGGCCGGTTCACGCAGGGCGGGGCGTGGCACTACGACCGCCCGAACATCTCCACCTCCGCGATCGCCACCTGCTTGTTCTGCGACGTGCCGTAGGCACTGCGCACGATCATGTCGACCTGGACGACGTCATCCATGTGCGCGTCCACGACCTGTACACCGCCGTCGGCCAGCGCGTAGTGCATCAGTGCCGTGCGCCCCCGGGCGTCCGTGAGGAGTACGTCGAGGCGCTCGGGGCGAGCCTGGGAACGGTCCTCGACGCGGCGCGAGACACCAGGAGTGATGATCATCTTTTCCAGCTTGACCGGCCGCCCGTAGTTCGCCTGAAGGTACTGGCCCGCTGAGTCGCCGGAGTACCCGGTCCCCCACCAACTGTTGCTGACCCCGTCGAAGGCGGCTTGCGCAGGGTGCGCGGCGTCGGCGTTCGAGGCGCTCACCGCGGCCGGTGGCAGCGGGGACGGATCACTGAAGTGGTCGTTGACCGTGCGGATCACCAGGGGGGTCAGCAATGCCGCACCGATCACCGCGCAGACGATCCCGGCGATGATCAGTACGCGCTTCCACGGGATCCGGGGGCGCCAGCCCGCGAGGCGCTGCCGTCGCAGTCGCGGGTCCTGGACCCTTTGGTTGGCCCTGCCGTCGAGCGGTGTGCCGTCGTTTCGGCAGAATGCGCGATCCAACCGGTTCTCCACCCCGCACCGGGGACAGGTTATGCCACTCTCCTCGTCCGCTTGCAGGGCCCGCACGGTCGGCCGCGCGGGAACGGGGCGTCCCGGCAGCACGGCGGGCACCCCTGCTTCCGCCCCCTCCGCGTCCGGTACGGGCACCAGCAGAGCCCGGGCCCGCTGCCGGCCACCATCGCCGTTGTCGCCGTCGGGTCGTGCGCGCTCGGGATCTGCCACGGTCACGGGTTCACCGCCACCGCTTTCCCCCTCTTTCTGATCCGGCTCGGAGCCCGCCTCCGACTGGGGACCGGCCAGGGAGCCGCTCCGTCGCCCCGGAAGGCCCTCCTCGCCGCCCGTGACTTCTCCGGATGCCATCGGCGACTTCCCACCCTCCCCGGACGTACTCTCGCCGGCGGAGGACGACGGGGACGGCGCCACACCTGATTGGGAACCGGCCACCACCGGGTCCGCACCTGAAGCGGCAGACTCTCGGTCGGGCCCCGCCTCCTGAGTTGCCGGTGACGATGCCGAGCCGGAGGCGGGTTGCGGAGTCCTTGGCACGTCCCAGTCGATCAGTGTGCCGCACACGTCGCAGAACGACTCCCCGCCCTCGGGTCCGGGCGTCCCGCACACCGGGCAGAGGCCGTCGGGCGTCGCCTTCTCGCTCATCGGTTGTCAGACCTTTCGCTCAATACCTCAACGGTGAAGGGCATATGTGCGGGGCGGGCCGCGGCGACCAGGGACTCCAGGCGCCGGGCGTCGAACGCCGCCGGATCGGGCACCCGCACGACCACACGCAGCGAGGGCAGGGGGTGACCGGGAAAGGGGCCGCGCGGCCGTGCGGACCACGCCGCGCCACCGCTCTCGGTGATGTCCGGTGTGACCCCGAAAGCCAACCGGACGGCGGCAGCAAGTCCTTGGGCGGTTCCTCGGCGGCGGTGCATCACCACGGCCATGGCGACGGCCTCGCGGCGCGCGGATTCCGAGATCATGTCCTGCAGTTCGGCTCCCACCCAGGCGCCGATCCAGTCGAGGAAGTCGGTGGGTGCGAGCCCGGGCCGGAAGTAGGCGTCCAGGCAGTCAAGCGTGGTGAGGACCGGCCCCTGCATCGTGTCCAGACCGTCCGCGAACACCCCGGCGAACGTGTCCTGCGCGTAGACACCCGGTAGTTGGTGCCGCAGCGGGTGGGGGGATGCCGGAAAGAGGGTGCTCATCATGCTCCTATCACGCGGATCCGGTGGTCGTACGGAAAGAGCAGGGCCGATCCCGCCAGGTCGATACGGTCGGTCGGGTCGCCGCGGCGTCCGGTCAACGGGTCGGCGGGGCACAGCTCGACGTCGTCGACCAGTTCCACTCCGGGGACACGCTGCAGCGCGGCGAAGACGTCCCCCGTCCGCAGGGGACGGCCGAACGGCCATCCCCTGCCTTCCGCTCCACCGGTGAGTGGATCCAGGTAGGTGTAAAGGCAGTCGAGCGCTGCTGCCCGGACCTCCTGTGCCGGCCTGCTGCGGTAGGCGTGCAGGGTCGCGGTGACGGAGACGCCTTGGTAGTAGGGCGGTCCGACCGCCAGGCGGGTGCCCAGCGGCCGCCGCTCGTCCAGATGCCGGGTCACCCGCTCCAGCAGGGCATCACTGGGCACGAGTTGCTCGAAGCGCAGTCTGCCCCCGGCGTCCGGTACGGCGTCCGGCACCACCAGAACCCGGACGGCACCCACCCCGTCCGATTCGGGTTCCGCGGCCACACACACGATCCGAGCGGTCTCGGGCGCCGCCTGCCGGGCAAGCTCCTCGTAATCCCGTGCGGTGACGGCGCGTTCCTGAGCCCGCAGCGCTATCGGCGCCCGGGCCTTGGCCTCCTCGACACTCTCCCCGTCGACTCCGCCACCGGCGGCCTCCCGGTTCTCCACGCGGGCGATGTACGGGATCGAGCTGCGCAGCACCTGCAGCTGAGCCCGGGAGACGTTGCCGCGGCGCCCACCCCCCGTTCGATACCGCGCGGCCCGCACCAAGGCGCCCTTGGCGGGCACGGCACCGTACTGCCGCATGCTCCCGTCCGGTTGCCTCACGGAAGGCCCGAAGGCGACCTCTCCTGTGGTCGCGTCCACCGTCAGGTGCCTGTCGGACGGTCCGGAAGCGGCGAAGTCGGAGACCGCCTCCCACCCTTGCCACCCGTCGCCGTCCGTCACCTCGATCTCGACCAGCGGGTCGTCGGCGATCAGCGGCACCTGCCCGAGCTGCATCCGCTGTCCCGGGGCTCCCGAGGACTCGCCGAGCACCTCGTCGCGGACCTCCACCGCGTGCACGGCCCGGACGGTGCCGCCGATGGTGTAGGCGGAAGCCGCTCGGATGGTGGGGGTGGCGGAGTAGAACGGCTGGTCCTGAGCCGGCTCCAGTACCCGGCACCGCAACCATCCCGCCTCGTGCTGGCCGAGTTGGGACAACGTGTGCCCGGACGGCACGTGCAGCACGACCTCGCCGGCCCGGTTGAGACCACCGGTCGTGTCCTCGTCCACCTCGCAGGGCTCCCACCCGGCGGCAGTACGCGCCTCCCAGGCGAGCGGTGGCTGGCGAGGGTCCACACCCACACCGTCCACCTGGCTGTCCAGGACAAGCACCACCGCGCAATCCGGTACGGCAGCGGACAGGCCGAACAGCAGGACATCGCCCGGCTGGGGCTTCTTGGAGAAGGCGGGCACGTTGCTGTTCCCCAGGACCGCGCTGGTGCGGTCCTGCGGGCTCTGCCTGTTCTCCTGTCGCAGTACGCGTTCCAGGGAGGACGAGGGCACGCGCAGGTCGCGCTCGGTGGTGAACACGATCGCCTCCTGCGTCTCGGTTCGCATGGTGGCGACCTCGGTGCCGGCGGGCAGCAGCACGGGCTCGGGCTGGGCCGCAGACAGCCAGAAGGTGACATCGGCCCGGGCCGCCGAGGGAGGGAAGAGTGTCACCCCCAGCAGGTCCAGGAACGCCAGGTGGTTCTTGTCGGGGACCCGGTTCAGCCGGTACATGAGCTGGTCGCTCATGTAGGCCACGGCCTCGATGAGCGTGATGCCGGGATCGGAGACGTTGTGGTCGGTCCACTCCGGGGCACGCTGCTGGATGTAGCGCTTGGCGTCGTCGACGAACTGCTGGAAGTGCCGGTCGTCGAGATGCGGGGTGGGCAGGGGCATCGGGCTTACACGTCGCCTTCGCTGGACGGGATCACATAAAAAGGAAAGACAAGGCTGCGCGGGTTGCTGGTCCCGCGGATCGCGTACCTGACGTCGATCAGCAGTACGGAGGGGTCGTCGTCGGATGCCGTCACGGCGACCTCGGCCACCTCGATACGGGGCTCCCACCGCTCCAGGCTGGTGCGTACCTCGTAACTGATACGGCCTGCGGTCGCCTCGTTGACCGGTGCGAACACCAGGTCGTGCACGGCGCAGCCGAACTCGGGGCGCATCGGGCGTTCACCGGGCGCCGTGGCGAGCACCAGGCGGATGGCCTCCTCGATCTCCCGTTCACGTCGCACCAGGGCGATGGCGCCGGAAGCGTCCGTGTGCAGTGGAAACGCCCAGCCGGCGCCGACGAATTGTTCGGCCATCAGAAGGGCACCCCGTTGCGAAGTGTGACGCCGGTCAAGGTCACCGTCGCGGCCGTGACGGAGGCGTTCGCCGCCGAGGTCAGGGACACCGCACCGGCCGCCTTGATGCTGGCGACGCCGACCGCGTCGACCGAGACGCCTCCACCGGCCGCCAGGCCGACCTTGCCCGCGGCCTTGAGGTTCAGTGCAGCTCCGGCTGAGATGTTCACCGCTCTCCCGGCCGTCAGGTTCAGGTCCCCGCCCGCCTTGATGTCGACGCCGCGGGCGCCTCGGATGGAGACACTCCCGTCGCTGCTGACGGTGACGCTCGTGCGGTTCTGGTCCAGGTGGACGGTCAGCGACCCGTCCCCGGTCCGCAGTCGTACGCCCTGTGCCCGGCGGGCGTCGTCCAGCAGCTCGACGGCCTGCCCGCTCCGCGAGGCCAGCTTCCTCCAGTTCACGGAGCCGCTGGTCGGGTCCACGGGCGGGCTGCCCTCCTGAATGCGGGGAAGCTTGTCGACGCCGTTGTAGAGTCCGGCCAGGACGTACGGGTGCTCCAATGAACCCCGGTCGAAAGCGGTCAGCACCTCGTCGTTGACCTCCGGCAGGATCAGCCCGCCTCCACGCACGCCACCGAACTGCGCAACCCGGCACCAGTCACTCTCGTAGGAATCCGACAGCCAGGGAAAGCGCAGTTTGACGCGGCCCATGCCCAGCGGGTCCTTGATATTGCTCACGACGGCGATCACCACTCCCGGCATCGTCGGCGCCTGCTGCTGACCCGCGGCCAGGCCGTACAGGGAACGGAACTGACGGCCGCTCACCTGCACCCATGTCGTGTACTGCTCGCCGGAGGCGAAGACGTGCCGGACACCGGTGACCGTGTACTTCCCCTCGAACGGCGCTCCCGCGCCGTTGAGCGCCACGGGGATGCCCGGGCGCAGTTGCGGGTTGCCGTCGACGGCGACCTCGAGCTCCGCGAAGGACGCGGTGACGTCGTCCGCAAGCGCCTGGGCGGCCTGCCGTACCTGGGCCTGGGTGGTGTACGGGACCGCGGTGCCGGTGAGCGAGGCCTGCCCGAAGGGCCGGCTCACCTCGCCCGGTGTGATGTCCGCCAGGATGTCCTTGGTGGTGGTCGCGCGGGCGTCGGCGGACAGCGGTCGCTTCGTCTGCAGATCCCAGCCGCGCACCGAGACCGAGGGCACCTGTCCGGCCGCGGTGACGGCGACCCGGCTGTTGGTGGCGTTGACACCGAACTCCACGACGTAGGGGCTCTGTGCCGCCGGCGTACTGTCGGACGGGGCGCCCGCGGCGGTGCGCAGGGCCGTGAACTGGAGCTGGCCGTCCTCGTCGAAGTACAGATGCACGTTGTTCTCACGGGCCAGCCGTGTCAGGAACTCCCAGTCCGTGAGGTTGGGTTGTGTCGCCAGTTCATAGACCGTCGGGGTCGCGTCCACCGTCCCCACCGTCAGCCCGTTCTGGGTGGCCAGTCGCCGCACGATGTCGGCGGCCGTCATGTTCGGGTAGCCGGCGACCCGGCGGTTGCGGAGCAGTCGATGGCCCGGGTCGTACCCGCGAACGATCAGTGACTTGCCCAGGCCGTCGGCGTCGGCCTCCAGCGCCGTGACCTCGCCGGTGACCAGGGGGCGGCCCGACGTGCCGTCCGTGTACGGCACCAGTTCCGCCTTCGCGCCGACCGTGAGGGACGGCAGCAGGCCCAGCAGGTCGCGCGCGGGATCGCTGAAGACGAGCCGAAAGGCGGCCGGCACGTTCACGCTCGAGTCGATCCAGGCCGAGACCAGCCGCCCGGCCACCGGATCGGGCAGCGGTGCGCCTGCGAGATTCACCTTCAGGACGGTCGTATAGGACTTCATGGATGAGCCTTCACTTCTGAGCCTGTCCGGGCGGTCGTCATGCCGACGCGCCGCCCCGCCGCAGGTCGTCGGCCAGCGGCAGCAGCAGTTCCGTGCCGGGGCGCAGCCGCATGGGGTCATCGATGCCGTTGGCGTCGGCAATGGCGCGCCACTGCGTGGCATTGCCGTACTCGCGCCAGGCCAGGGACGGCAGGGAGTCACCGGCGACCACACGGTGGACGCGCTGGGTCCGCAGGGTGCCGGAGGTCGGGTTCTGCCCCTTCGTCGGTGTCGGGATCTCTTTCAGGGACAGGCGGCAGGTGGCACGCAGGGGCTCACCGGTCGGACTGAACAGGGAGTAGGCGGCGTTGACGCTCTCGACGTACGCCGTGAACTGGACCGTGCTGAATCCGCCCCACGAGAAGCGCACCCAGGGCGGGGAGGGCCGGTTGGTCGGAAGCGTCTGCGGATCCACTTCGCAGCACGAGAGCAGCTTCTCCACCTGCTGGCGCACCCGTGGGCTTCCAGGGGTTGCGGAGGCGTCGAGGAAGACCTCGAGGGACAGCGAGGCGGGCTCTGCTCCTGAGAACTCCTGCTGCGCGCCGCGGTCGAAGCCGACGGCGCGCTGCGCGTACCAGGACGCCGAGCGCGACAGCTCCATCTGATGGGGGTTGAACTGGAACTCGACCTCGCCGATCCGCCCGCCCATGGTGCGGCTGGACCCACTCGGCGGATGGTGGATGGCGAGCCGGGCCCGCACAAGGCTCTTGTTGGCATTACCAGTGGCCGGCGACATCAGGCCCCCTGGGCGTCGGTGAAGCCGTGGTGGGCGATTTCCAGCGTCTCGGTCGCCACTCCGGGGCTCGCCGGGTCCAGATTCGGGCCCTGCCACCGTACGGGCAGCACCTCGACGAGCCCCCACTGCGCGACCACGGAACCGTCCGCCCGCAAGGCGGCTATCTGCCCCGTCGGCCTGGTGATGCCCGTGGCGATTGAGGAGATCCAGGCTGCGGCCTTGCCGGTGTCGGGGGTGAGCGGTCGGGTCAGCCGGATGTTCGGGTACGTGATCCTGGAGGGCAGTTGCCAGACGAACCCGTTGTTGCCCCCTTCCTCTCGCTGTTCCACCTGCACCTCGGATGCAAGCCCCTCGCAGCTGTTGAAGAGACCGAGATCCAGGCCGTCGATGGACAGCCTGAAGAAGACGGTGGAGGCCGGGTCTTGAGGGGTGGGCATGGGCTGGGTCCTTGCGTCGTGGGGTGGTTCTCGGAGGCTGGTGTGCGCGTCAGGGCGTGTCGCGGAGGCGGCCGATGCGCTCGCGGTCACCGCGTAGTTCGGAACGCAGGAGGCGGGACAGGGGCTCGAGAAGGGAGCGGGCGAGTGCGTCCAGCGACTCGGGGGGCAGTGCGTGGAGCACGGGCCCCGAGCCGCCCGGGGCGCCCGCAGCCGTCGAGGCGCCCGGGCCGGGGGCCGAAAGGCTGCGCTGAGCGGAGGATGCCTGCCCCTGCCCTTGACGCTGCACGGTAAGGGAACGGTCCGATGGCGCTGGAGGCAGCGGTCCCGGCGTCTGCGCGGTCCCGGGCGCGACCGGGAGCGCGCTCGAGGTGGCTCGTCCCGCGGACGGGGCGATCGGCGTTGCTGCCCGCGATGGTTGGCCGGCCCGTTGGACGGTGGCAGGAGCGGAGGGGGCCGCTACTGAACGGGGCGTGCGGGAGGGGGTGGCGGGGGCCGGTGACGGTCGATGCGGCGCGCGGTCCTGCCGAGAAGTTGCGGGAGTGCGCACCGGCGCCAGCTGTCCGCGGTACGGCAACGGGGGCGCGGCAGCGGTTGTGCCTGCGCTGGTCGTCGTCGGAGCGGGCGGCAGCGGGCCGCGCGCCGGAGCAAGGGCGTTGGCGCGGGAGCGCTCCGGTGTCGCGGGGCCACCGAGGCCCACGGCAGGTGCAGGGCGCGGCGCCTGGCCGCGAAATGGCTGGACGACCAGCGGTGGAGAGGATGTGGCGACGCGCTCGGACGCCACGGTGACCGTACGCGGACGGACCAGCGGCAGGGGAACCGGGTGTACCGGGCGCCCGACAGTCGGGTCCATACCCCGGCTTTGGCCCTGCCCGAGGCGGAGACCCGCAGCGCCGGACAAACCCGGGCCGACCGCGTTCTCCGGCGCGGCAGTCGACCGCGAGATCGCCTGCGGGCTCGGTGTCCCGGCGTGGGAGCGCTGCACCGGGACGGTGAGCACTCGTGGCATGGCCGCGGCTGCGACAGGACGGAGGGTCTGCGGTGTGGGCCGCCCGGCGCGATGCAGCGGGCCGCGCCTCTGCACGGAGGCGAGGGATGCGGTGGGTTGTGCGGGCGAGGTTCGCCCGGAGGCTGCGGCGGGACTCCCCTGTACATGACCCGTGGTGGGTGCCGCAGAGGAGGAAGCCGTGGTGCGAGCGACCGCAGGTGAGGTGGTCGTGCGGCCCGCGCCGGGGTCACCCGAAGCGGCGGGCAGCACGTGGCTGCCGCTGCCTGACGCCTCCGGGCCGACGCGTTCGGTGCGACCGGGCTGAGGCGGCCCTGCGGCGGCTACGCCCGGTGCGGCGCCGGGGGCCGGGGACCGGTCCGCCGACATCGCCTCGGCGGAGGTACTGCGCTCCAGGCGCGTACCGAACGACTCGCTGCTCGGCGCGAGGGCGCGGGCCTCCCCCGGCATGGCGGAAGCGGAGGCATCCTCCCGCCCCGGCACAGCGACGTGGTTCCGTCCGAACTCCCTCGCGCCGGAGGGCAGTCGGCGCTGAATGACGGCGCCTTGCTCCCGATCGTGCGCGGTCCGCTCGGCAGGCGTGAGCGCCGACTCCACCGTATGCGGCGATGCCGGGCGTAGGGCCTGTGCCGCACCGGGGCCGGCAGGAGCCGGGTGAGACGGCTTGGCGTGCGGTGTCTCCGACGATGTTGTTGCGGGAGCCGTGGCTCGTGTGTCCGCCGCCGGTCTCCTGACCGTCCGGTTCGCCGAAGCCGGCGTCGACGCGTGGAGGGGGGCAGCCGGTTTGTCAGTGGGCGCCGGCAGGACAGGCGCCGCTACGGAGAGCTCCGCGCCTGTCGTCCGGGCCGGACGGGGGATGGTGGCCGGCTCATCCGGGAGGTGCAACGCAGAACGTTGAACCGTCGGCCCGGACGCGGACGCGGGGACAACAGGATCCGCGTCCTGGCCATCCGGCCGCGCGGAGGCACCGGAGGTTGAGGGCCGCGACCGCAGCGGCGCACCGAGGCCGAGGTGATGCGCCCCTCCGGGCGTCACGGACCGGGGGGTCTGCCCAACCTGGGTGCCCGGTGCGGGCGTTCGCTGCACAGGGCCTGCGGACTGAGCCGGGGTTACTTCCTGCTGCTGCCGAAGCGGGGCGCCGAGACCGAGGCCGGACTGTGGGGAACCGGCCCCACGAGTAGGGGTGTTCAACGTACTTGGGGCCGCGCCTGGTGCCGTCGGATGCGCAACGGTGGCCCGCCGGCCTGGGACCGAGGGCTTGCTTGGCATGCGTGCGTCCCCGTTCGCCGAGCGCTGCGCCGCGGTGTGGGGTAGGACCGTCTGTGCCGTCATCGGTGCAACGGCGTCGCTGCCGGTGGCCTGCGTGTGCACCGGCTGTGTGGTCGGGGGAAGTTCGCCTGCTCCGGCATCCTCGTCGCCTGCGTCTCGGCTGCCACGGCTGCGGGCCGGCAAATCCGTGTGCGCGGTCGGCGCTGCGTGCACGGTCGGCGGCGCCTGCTCGGTGTGCGTGGTGAGCGCGGTCTGCACGGCGTGCCCGGTCCGGGTTTCCGGGACGTCGCCCTGCGACGCCCTTCGCTGCACAACGGCAGAAGCCGGAGCGTGCGGGACGCGAGCCACGTCGCGCCCAGGCGGCGTCACAGGGGGTGTGGACACGGGAGTGTCAGTCACGGGCGCGGACGGGACGGGACGTTCCGGGGATGCGGATGGGTCGGCTGCCGACGTGGACCCGACGGTGCCCCTGGTCCGGGGAGGTGATGGCTCAAGGACTGCATGAGCTGGATCTGTGGGCACCGGACCGACGCGCGGGGAACGGTCCTCCGCCCCGGCGACCACGGCCGTCAGCCGTCGGCCGGCGGGGACCGGCGGGGCCGAGAGGAACGGAGATCGTGCGGAACGTACGGCCGTCGCCCGTGTCACGCGCTGTACCGACCCCTTGCGCGGCTCGGACACGCCCTGGGCCGGAACCGCCCGGGTGTGCGAAGGAGGGGCCGAAGTGCCCGTCGATGGAGTCGGCCGTGGCACCGTGGGCCCCGGCAGCGCAACCTCCACGGGTGCGGGACTGCCGACAGCGCCGCCCGCCGGAAAGCCCGATCCTCCGTCGCCTGTCCGTACGCCCGGTCGCGCAGCCGTAGGTGCAGTTGTCTCCGTCCGCCGCCAGGCGCTGTGGGTGCGGTCGTCAGGCACGTGCATGCTCTGGTCCAGAACCGGCATCCCCCTCCCCGGCGCAGGTTCTCCCCCGGTCAAGGCGGGGTTCCCGTGGGTCGCGAGATGCGCCGCGAGGTCGTGCGACACCACGACGGGAGACACGCCGTCGAGTACTCGTTGGACCGGCGCAGCCGACTGCCACTGACCGCCGGTTGCCCGCTGTAGGTTCGGCCGGTCGGCCGGACGTACAGCGGGCGTCTCCGGAAGACGGCTGTCGTGAGCCTCGGTGCCCGGCACGGTTGCGAACACCCGGCCCCAGATCCCTGCCAGGAAACCGCTCAACTCAACTCACTCCTCCGCGCGGCTCACCAATGCTGCGGTCCGCTTCACATAGAGACGGCGATCCGCGTGCTCCAGGTCCAACAACTCCTCGAACCCCCAATGCAGATGGAAGGCGAGGTACGCGACCTCGTCGTGCAGACGGTCGATCGCGTACGTCGCTATTCCCCCAGGCGGCTCCAGGCCAGGTCCACTTCGAAGGACTCGGTGCAATGGGGGCAGGACACCGCCGCCCGGGTATGCCCCTCCGCATTGATCTGGCGGTAGAAATCCTGCAGAAAGGCCAGATCCGAGGCGAACATGTTCTCCACGATCCCGTCGTGCACGGACGGGAGCGTGCCGAGGCGGGTGATGACCCTGCCGAGCAGGACGACCGAGAGATACGCCGGGTTCTCCTGGACGCGCACATCCCGGAGAGGGACCAGTTCATCGCGTGCCGTGGAAAGCCGCATCGTTCCCGATCGGTGGACGGCACCCGATTCGTCGACGTATCCACGGGGAAGTTCGAACGCGAACTCCGTCCGAAGGGGCGCCGGGGCCGAGGCGGGCGGTGACGGCTTGACCGGCTCGGGATCCGGCGCTGCCGTTGCCGACTCGGCCCCCGCACGAGCGGCGGTGCGCCTGATCACTCGATGACCAGCTCTTCGAAGGTGATGGTCACCTGCTCGGTCAGCGCCGACGTGTCGCCGGCCTTGACTCCGCTGGTCTCCACCTTGCTGCACCAGGCGTTGCGCATGTTGTACCGCTTCACCGGGTTGTTCTGGTAGTCCATCATCATGATGGTGGCGTTCTTGCGGGCGGCGCCCATGTTCCCGGCTATGGAATCGTTGATCCATGTGGTGAACGCGCTGGACTCGGTCATCCCTCGGGTGACCGTGCATTCACCGGCCTTGCGCACACCGGGCATCTTCTTGATGACGGGCTTTCCGTCCGCCGAGACCTGCTGGTACTCGATGACGTCCTGTTCGACGGAGAGGCCGCTGACCTCCTGGAGGTACTCGACCATCACACCGTCGATCTGCAGGCCGAAATTGTGTGAGGCGAGCGCATCACCAGGCTGGAGAGACATGATCGTTCGTTTCTCTTTCTGGAATCAACCGAACAAATGGAAAATGATCCGTGCCTGTGCACTATGTGTGCGCCGGCCTGGCAATCGAGGCCGGCACACACGGCACCGGAGGTGCTACTCGGCGAGTTCGCCGGTCCCGTCGGAGAACTGCGCCAGGCGGAAGACGACGAACTCGGCGGGCTTGACGGGAGCGATGCCGACCTCGCACACCACGCGGCCGGCCTCAACCGACTCCGGCGAGTTCGTCTCGGCGTCGCACTTGACGTAGAACGCCTCCTCGGGGCGGGAGCCGAAGAGCGCCCCCGCACGCCACTCGTTCACGAGGAACGCCGAGACGTTGCGCCGGATCCGCGCCCACAGGGCCTCGTCGTTGGGCTCGAACACCACCCACTGCGTGCCGGCGAGGATCGACTCCTCCAGGTAGTTGAAGTACCGGCGCACGTTCAGGTAGCGCCAGGCCGGGTCCGAGGCGGCCGTACGCGCCCCCCACACCCGGATGCCCCGGCCGGGGAAGGCGCGGATGCAGTTGACGCCGATGGGGTTGAGCAGGTCCTGTTCCCCACGGGTGATCTGCAGGCCCAGGTCGACGGCACCGCGGACGATCTCGTTCGCGGGCGCCTTGTGCACCCCGCGCTCGAAGTCGTTGCGGGACCAGATGCCCGCCATGTGACCGCTGGGCGGGACCAGGCGCTGCCGGCCACTGGAGGGGTCGAGGACCTTGACCCAGGGGTAGTACAGGGCGGCGTGCGAGGAGTCGTAGCCCGCGGTGTCCTGACGCCAGTCCCGGATCTGCTTGGCGTTCATGCCGGGCGGCGGGTCCAGGATCGCCATGCGGTCACCCATCAGTTCGCAGTGGGCGATCATGCCGAGCTGCACGGCCTTCACCGCGTCCATATCAAGGGCGCCGCGCTCGTAGGCGACCATCAGATCCGGGACCGCGACCATGGTGACCGCGTCCAGCGCCTCCAGTCCGCCGAAGCCCGTACGGTCGGCGGCGTCGCCGAGGAAGTGGCCGCTGGTGAGGCTCTCCTGCGAGGGCACCGGCAGCGAGGACGGTGCGGCCTCCAGGGCGACCGTCCCGTTGTCGGGACGGGCGATCTGCGCCGCCGAGGCCGTCTCCTCCACGGCGATCAGCTTGGACCGCTGCTTGATCTGCGTGACGACGTAGTTCCGGTTGCCCTTCTTCGAGGAGACGTCGAAGGTTTCCAGCACCTTGTCGCCGTCCTTGACGGTGAGGGTGAACCGGTCATCCGGTCCCTCACCGGCCGGAGCCGACACCTCCACCACAGGCGCACCCCCCAGGTTCGCCCCCTCGAGAGCCGTCACGCGGAAGGCGCCGAGGGGCGCCTGTCGCTGCGTCGCGGCAAGCGCGGGTCGCTCGCCTGTGTCGGAGGCCCCACCGCCGACCCGCACGACATACGCGGTCGTACCGCCGTTGTTGAAGTATCCGTACACCGCATGCGCCAGGGCGTAGTCCTCGGTGAAGTCCCCGAAGGTCGACGTGTACTGCGACCAGTTGGTGACCAGGACGGCCTCGTTCAGCGGCCCCGACGGCGCAAGGCCCACGAAGGCGGCCACCGAGGTGCCAACTCCCTCGATGGGACGCGATCCACTGGCCACCTCCTCGACGTAGACGCCAGGGGAGAGGTACGTGGGCATAGCGGCTTCTCCTTGTACGACAGCTTCACATGATCGAGCTGTCCCCACCCTGACGTGGGCAGGCCTTCCCCGAAACGGCCGATCGACAGGCCGTTGGGGCAAAGCGTCGGGCCCATGTGGTCATGCGTGCCGACCGTCCCCCCGTGCGTCCCCACTTGTACAGGCCGCTCCATGGCCCGGTCATGACCATACGGTCCCCCGTACGGCCATCGGACCCTGCCCGGATGCCTCTGGCCCACCTCATGGTGCTTCTCAAAGGTTGTCATGTGACCACCTTCACCTCCCTGGAACCGACCTCCGTCGCGGTCGATCCCGGTTCGAGCGAAACCACCACCGTGCGACTCCGCAACGACAGCGACACCGTCGAGGAGTATCGGCTCTCGGTCGTCGGTGACCCTGCCGCATGGGCGCGCATCGCTCCCGACACCTTGCGGCTCTACCCCGGTGACGAGGGCTCGGCGTCGGTGGTCTTCTCCCCACCTCGTGCGCCGGAAACGACCGCAGGAAGCCTGCCGTTCGGCATCCTGGTCCAACCGCAGCAGAATCCCGAACTGTCGAACGTGGGCGAGGGAGTCGTCACCGTCTCCCCGTTCGCGGAGATGCGCGCGGACCTGGTTCCCGTGACGGTGCGCGGGCGGCTGTCGACGCGGTCACGCGTGGCCGTGGACAACCTCGGCAACGCACCGCTGCCCGTCGGAATCTCGGGGCAGGACGACGAGGACGTGCTGGCCTTCCGCCCCTCTCCGGAGACCATGGAGGTCGCGCAGGGCCGCACCCGTCTCGCCAGGGTGAGGATCCGGCCCGGTGGGGTGAAGTTTCTCGGCCAGCCCGAGCGATATCCGTTCACGCTGACGCTCACCCCGGCGCGGGATCGTCTGCCCGGGCAGACGGGGGCGCTCCCGCCCGCGCAGTTGCGCGGCACATTCATCCGGCTGCCGCTCTTCCCGAAGTGGCTGCTGGTCACGCTGGGACTGCTGGCGGCGGGCGCTGCCGCGTTCGCGGCGCTCTGGTTCGTCCCACGGCCGGCCCTGGTGTCGAACGCGGTAGCCCAGCAGCTGCCGCCGGCTGCACCGGTGAACGCTCTGCCACCGCCCCCTCAGACCCCACCGCCGATCCCCAGTCCCCCGCCCGCCGCCCCCGCACCGTCGCCTTCCCCGTCACAGCCGGCCCCACAGGAAGCGCCCTCGCAGAACAGCACGCAGGACCAGACGGGCACGGACTCGAACACGGCCGACAACGCCATCGTCACCATCCGCAGCACCCAGAACGGACAGGTCCTTGCCCTTCCCGACGGCCGCACGGACGACGCAACTCCCGTGATCCTCGCGGACGACGACAAGGTTCAAGGGCAGCAGCAGAACAGGTTCTGGGCCCGTATCCCCTTCTCGGACGGCACGGAGGCGCTCGCGCCCAGCGATACGCTCGGCAGCGTTCTCGACCAGTTCGACGGTGAGGCGCCGGTCCGGCTCAGGACCATCCCCGGCGGTGAAGCAGCCGTACGAGCGGGTCAGGCGGGTCTTCTCCAACGTTGGCGTCTGCAGCCCGTGTCCCAGGACATCGTGACGATCGTCAACGCCCAGACAGGCGGCTGTCTCACCAACATGGGCAAGGACGTGCAGGTGCAGGTCCGGCCCTGTGACGCGGCGTTCGCCGCCATCCAGCGATGGCAACTCGTACAGCCCGTCACCCGCTGAGCTTCGTTCCCACAATGAGCGGCGTGGACCCGGTACCGTGCATGCTCCCCCCAGGTCCGGTGTCCCGCCACGCGGCCTCCTGCACCCCTCGGTGCAGGAGGCCGCCCATCGTCGCGGTGCCGTGCGCGAGCACACAGGCACTGACCCCGCGGCATCCGGCACGCCCGGACAGGTATCAGGCAACGGCTCATCCGGCGGTCGCCGGGCGCTGACGGCGCCCGCCGCATCAGTGGCCATCGACCGGACAGGCACATCCGACCACCTCCTACGACCGGTCCGGCCGCCACATCGCGCCCCCCTTCGAGGCCACATGGCACCGGCGTTCTATCCGAGCCTCTGCCCGATATGATCGGTTGGAGCAGGTCGCCGCAGCGACGCCGCGCCCCGCACTCCTTTACATTCCACGCGGAGGCGGTGCCGCCCTGCGTACTCTGCCTGCCTCCGGGACCATGTCCCACCCTGCAACGACGCAACCTGGGCGGGCTTCTCCTTCACATCGCCCGACGATCCCAGCACCTCCCGGAGACGACACCATGACACCGCTCCACGACCCCCTCAGACCGATCGTCGTCGCCTACACGGCCGTCTGCGGCCATCTGGCAACCGCGACGAACGGACGGTTCCACAGAGACCCGGACGGCACCGTGCTGGCTGTGTCGGGGGCCCCGGTCGCCACCCTGAACGCCGTACTCAGCCCCAACCTGGAACCCAGCCCCGAGGTCGTCGAGGCGTTGGCCGGTGAGGTGAGTGGGACCGGTTTGCCATGGAGTATCCAGGTTCGTGGCCGTGTCGGGAAGGCCGTCACGGACGTGGCAGCACGGTTTGGGCTGACCGCGGTCACCACGTCGCCGCTCATGATCAGGCGGCCCGGTGCGGGGATGCCGCCGGCGCCCGCCGGGTCCTTGCGCATACGGCCGGTGGAGGGTGAGGAGCTGGGGCTGTACGCCCGGACCATGGCGGAGGGCTTCGGCGTTCCCCATGAGGTGTTCGCGATGTTC
>NZ_LMWH01000249.1 GCF_001507435.1 Streptomyces sp. NRRL F-5122 | reverse complement strand
GATCAGCACGTTCGGAACACCGCTCAACCCGAACCCGCCGACCGCCAGCGACGCACCGTCCGGCACATCGGCCACCGCCTCCAAGGCCGTGGCGACCACTTTATCCATCTCTTTTACTCTGCCTCTCGCCAATGCGGACCCATCGGACGCTGCTCCCGTACGGCAATGTCAGGAATTCATGCGGTTCTGTAATGTTCTTGCGAGTGTTGCAGGTGTTGCTGAAGCGACTCCGCAGCAGAATTGTCCGTCTGATGCCCATCTGACCTGGCCCACACCTGGTTCCACGCTCCAGCCCCTTGGCAACCGGGGCCATCCCGCAGATGAGTGATATCGCATGCGAGACCTGGGTCGAACCGCCGACGTTCGTCGCGTGAACACGGTATTCCGGCGCTGATCGTCGCTATCACTCACGGATTCCGTTGACGTGCATCATCCGAGTGTCGACGCTTTCAGCCATAAACAGCGGAACGGCAGGACCGGGGAAATTCTCATGAAGACATTCGTCCATCGGGGACAGATCACCAAGGTGGTCTTCGGCAGCGGTACACGCAGCCGCGTGGCCGACGAGGCCGACGCTCTCGGATGCCGTCGGGTCCTCATCCTGAGCACACCCGGTCAAGTGGATCAGGCAGCGGAGATCCGCGAACTGCTGGGCGCGGCAGCCGTGGGAACGTTCGCTGGAGCGGCCCCGCACACCCCTGTCGAGGTCACGGAGAAGGCGCTCGCACACGCCAGATCCGTCGGAGCGGACTCCGTGCTCGCCATCGGCGGCGGATCGACCATCGGTCTCGGCAAGGCGATCGCCGTGCGGACCGGCCTTCCGCAGATGGCGCTGCCCACCACCTATGCCGGCTCGGAGATGACACCGATCCTCGGAGAGACCGAAGGCCGCAGGAAGACAACCCGACGACTGGCGGAAGTGCTGGTCAAGACGGTGGTGTACGACGTCGACCTGACACTCACGTTTCCGCCCGCGATATCGGTGGTCAGTGGCCTCAACGCAATGGCGCACGCCGTGGAGGCCCTCTATGCGCAGGATCAGGACCCGGTCGCCTTCCTGATGGCCGGTGAAGCGCTCGACGCCCTCACCCGGTCCCTTCCGGTCATCGCGCAACGTCCGAACGACGGCGAGGCGCGGTCGGATGCCTTGTACGGGGCGTGGTTGGCCGGCTCCTGTCTCGGCACTGTGGGCATGGCACTGCATCACAAGGTGTGCCATGTGCTGGGCGGCACATTCGGGCTTCCGCACGCAGAGACCCACGCCGTCGTCCTGCCCCACGTGGTCGCCTACAACAGCCCGGCGGCCCCGCAGGCCGTGACACGCCTGGCGCAGGCGCTGCCGGGGAAGGACGCCGCGAACGGTCTCTTCGACTTCGCCGGAAGGCTTGGCACGCCCAGGGCACTGAGGGACCTCGGCATGCCCGAATCGGGGATCGAGCAGGCGGCCGAACTCATCGTGCGGGACGGCTACTGGAATCCGCGTCCAGTGGATCGGACCGCTGTCCACGCCTTCTTGGCCCGAGCCTGGGCCGGAGAGACGCCGTCGACGTCATCCGGTGCCCAACACTCTCTTGCCGACTCCGCCACCGGACACTCAATCACCACAGGAGCGCGCCATGCGTGATCTGACCAGTGACACCATCACCGAGGCCGTGATCTCGACCATGGGGGACACCAAGGACCCCCGCGTCGCTGAGATCCTGGAATCCCTGGTGCGGCACCTGCATTCCTTCGTCCGTGAAGTCGGGCTCACAGAGGACGAGTGGGTCCAGGGGGTGGACTTCCTGACACGCACCGGGCACAAGTGCACGCCCACGCGCCAGGAGTTCATCCTGCTGTCCGACGTGCTGGGCGTCACCATGCTGGTGGACGCCCTGAGCAATCGACGCCCGGCCGAATCCACGCAGAACAGCGTCCTGGGCCCCTTCTTCAGGGAGGACAGGCCACGGTACGACGAGGCCGCCGATATCTCCGGGGGTCTCCCCGGCACTCCGCTGTTCTTCGAGGGACGCGTCGTGGACCGTGAGGGGGCGCCGGTGACCGCCGCCGCGGTGGACGTCTGGCACAGCGACGCGGACGGCCACTACGACGTCGATGTACCCGGTCAAGTCGGCCCGGCCATGCGCGCGCTGTTCCGGACCGATGAGACTGGGCACTTCAGTTTCCGGTCCATCCGCCCGAACAGCTACCCGATCCCCGGTGACGGCCCGGTCGGCGAACTCATGAGCGCGACCAGCAGGTCGCTCATGCGTCCCGCCCACGTGCATCTGATGATCGACGCCCCGGGATTCGAGCGTGTGACGAGCATGCTGTTCCCCTCCGACGACCCCTACCTGGACAACGACCCGGTTTTCGGAGTGAAGGAGTCGCTGATCGAGTCCTATGGCAGCTACCCGGCTGACACCGGCCCTTGCCGCGGGCTTACCGACGAGCCGTACACCCTGCTGCGTCACACCTTCGTCCTCGAACCTCTCCACATGGGCTGAGTGCGCCTGCCGGCGCGGTGCAGTCGGCTGCGTCCGAGCGTCATGAAGAAGCCTGCAACGGCACTGTCCATGGACTTGAGAAGGTTGGTCGACGACCGCAGCGGTGAGCCGCCGGCAGGTGTGAACCCCCCCGGCCCAGGACGCGTCGGCTCGGGCATCGGCGATCGGCGTTGCGTTCTTCGCCCCAGGCACCAGGGCCCGGTTCGGCACCGGTGTCATCAAGGTCCCGCTCTGGGACGACCCGAAACTCCGCCTCGTACTCGGCGCAGCGCGATACGTGCGCCACGCGTGCGACGACCTCGCGGACATCATGAGCCCCGCCTTCTTGCCCTGCCCGAACGACATGCCCGCCGATGTATCCAGCGGGACGGTGAGTGCACCCGTTCACCCGGTCTTCCGTGCAACAAGCCACGGCATTCCCGACTTTCAAGGAGGTCCTCCGATGACCGAAACCTTTGACATGGCAGTCGACTTCCGAGCCACGATGAGCCGGCTCGCCACGGGCGTCAGCGTGATCACCACGCGCTCCGGGAGCACACCCATCGGCATGACGGCGAGCGCCGTGTCCGCACTGTCCCTGGACCCTCTCCAGTTGCTTGTCTGTATCGGCAATCACCTGTACACGCGGACCGCGATCGCGGAGCACGGCCGCTTCGCCGTGAACGTACTCGGTGAGGACAGCGAGCACCTGGCGCGGAACTTCGCCGCCTCCAAGCCGGACAAGTTCGCAGGAGTCGAGACCGTCGACGACCATGGCGTGCCGGTGTTGAAGGACGCCATCGCGGCTGTCGTGTGCGACGTCGCGGAGGCGATCCCGGGGGGTGATCACACCATCTTCGTGGGTGAGGTCCGCTATTGCGTGCACAAGGTGGAGTGCCGGCCGTTGCTCCACTTCGCGGGTGGCTTCAGCATGTTGCAGGCTCCGCAGTAGTCCTCGTGGCAGCGGTCCGAACAAGGCCGCTGCGGGAACCGTGACCGGCCCGCCACCGCCCCCGATGTCAGGCTCATGAGAGACGAGCCATGGACGTCGGGGGCGCCGACCGTCTCGACGACTTCTCGGAGAGTGCCATGACGAGCTTCGTTCCGACATTCAAGCTGCATCCTCCGGCGCAGCCTCCGCACCTGCTGTCACGCCCGCGTCTGCTGCGTCGGCTCGACGCGGTGAGGGAGCCGGTGGTGGTGGTCTCCGCCCCGGCCGGTGCCGGGAAAACGGTACTCCTGACCGAGTGGTCGCGCGGTCTTGCGGCTCGCGGGGAATGTGCCTGGCTCAGCCTGGACGCGTACGACAACGCCCCGGGCCGGCTTTGGAACGGCATCTTGCGAGCAGTGCACCACGCACGTCCGAAACTGGCCGCCGGTCTTGACGGTGACGGGTGGACGGTCGACGCATGGCTGGAGGAGATCCTGCCGAGCCTGGTGACCGGGCCGGACCGGGAGGGACCGCTCACGCTCGTCCTCGACGGACTGGAAGCCATCACGGACGCCGACGCGGTAGGTGGTCTGGCGGACTTCCTGACCAGGGTTCCCGACGGCTTCCGCATCGTTCTGTCGACCCGCCACATCCCAGGACGGCCACTGCCGACCCTGCGTGCCCGGGGGCTGGTCGCCGAGATCGACCAGCACGATCTGGCCTTCACTTCCGAGGAAGCACAGGCAGTGCTCACCGACCTGCTCGGATCCTCTCCGACCCTGGACACGTCCAACGCGTTGTACGAAGCCACCGAGGGGTGGGCGGCGGGGGTGTGCATCATGGGACGCAGCCTCGCGCGTTCGGCGAACGAAGGGGAAGCGGAAGGAAAGTTGGCCCACGGCAGGCAAGCGGTCTCCGAGTATCTGGCCACCGAGGTCCTCTATCGGCTGACCACTGAGCAGCGTCGATTCCTGCTGCGCACGAGTGTGCTCGACGAGCTCACTTCCGGGCCGTGCCAGGCCCTCGCCGGGGAGCATGCGGGCGTACTGCTGCGCGAGCTGGCGCGGACCGTGCAGCTGCTCGAGCCCGTCGCCGCCGATCCCCCGGCGTACCGGCATCACCCGGCACTGTCTTCGCTGCTGTCCGACATCCTCACGTCCGAAGGGTCGGACAGCGTCGCGGATCTGCACCGGGCAGCGGCCAAGTGGTACACCCAGCAAGGGGAGACGACTGCGGCGGTGCGGCACTGGACGCGAGGTGGCGACGAGACGGCCGCGGCCGCATCCATTCTCGACGCCTGGGAGAAGGCGATCGCAGCGGGCGGCGGGGCAGAGGTCTCGCATTGGCTGGACCTCCTGTCACCGCGCACGGTCGCCGTCGACGCGAGACTGTGCGTCGTGGCGGCGATGGCGGCTCTCTGCGAAGGTGCCCCGGAAACGGCCTGGCGCTGGCTGGATGTGGCCCGCCTCAGGCAGACGGGACGCGAGACGGTCGGCGATGGCAGCACGGTGTCCGCTGCGACAGCCGTCGCTCAAGCCGTGGCCTGCTGTCTGAAGGGGGAGGTCCGGGCCGCCGATCGCCTCGGCGAATCCGCCGTCGCCGGCACCGTTCCGTTGACTTCCTGGCGTGCCCTGGCCTGTACGGCCCGCGGTACTGCTCTGTTGTGGACCTGCCGGTACGAGGAGGCGGAGGCACTGCTCGGTGAGGCGACCCGTGATGCGCATGCCGCCGGGCACGGCTTGGCGCTCGTCCGCGCGCTGGGCTTGCGGGCGGTGTGCGCACTCCTTTCCGGACGGCACGAACTGGCGCGCATCCTGTGCGACGAGGCCCTCGAGGCGGTTTCCTCGCTCGGCCTCGGCCGGCACTTCGTCTCCGTGTCTGCTTGTGTCGGCCGGGTCGTCCTGCTTCTCGACGAGGGACAGATCGACGAGGCCGACCGCATTCTGACCGGTGCGGAGGCGACACTCGCGGCGTCGCCCCGGACACGATGCGAACCCCACATACGCGCCTTGTGCCACTTCACGCGGTCGCAACTCGAGCGCACACGGCACAACACGGACGCGGCGAGAGCGGCCCGAGAAGCCGGCGAGCGAGCGGCGGCCCCATGCGGCTCGCTCAGGGTACTGACGGATCTGTTCGCCCGAGCCGGCGAGCACACAGTGGTGCCATCTGGGGCCCCCCGTCCCCAGGACCTGTCGCTGCGGGAGCGCCGAGTGCTGCGTGCCCTGTGCGGGCCGCTGACACTGCGTGAGATCGCCTCCGAGCTGTATGTGTCCCACAACACCGTCAAGACGCAGGTGCGCGCGATCTTCCGCAAACTCGACGCGCACGACAGGAGCGAAGCGGTCGCCAGAGCCCGAGAATGCGGCGTGCTCTGATTCGGGAGGCGTGTGCTACCCCGCCCGTGGGCCAAGTCTCCATGACAGCGGCCCCCCTGCCCGCATGTGCCCGCTCGCTCATTTGCGACGGAGGCGATGGGGAAGAGGGCCGGGCCACGGATACCGGTGTGCCATTCTCCACCAGGCCGCGACACCGCCGAGGGGTGTTCCTCATCGGGATGCGACGCTGAGCAACGCGCAGCGGCTCGTCATGCCACGAGGTGCACAACGAGCCGGTTCTGCTGTTCGCCGAAGATGCCTGGCATGGTTCCACTTCCCGGCGGAGGCACTCGAAGGGGGCCCGCTGATCGACGTGCACGACCAAGGCGTCATGCACGTCGATCACCTTCGGGGTGGGCCGGGGGTGGATGATGCCCGAGCCTGTGTCCAAGTTGCGGGCGAACCAGTCCGGCAGGCCGCACGGTTCAGCGACCCGTGTCCCGCACATTGCTGAGCGTCCCGTTCTTCGGCCTCGCAGGCCAACGGTCGACTCGCCGTGTGTCGACACCGCGGCTGGTCCACCGCCCGGGACACCTCAACGACCCCTGAAGACACAGTTCCTAGGCGCCGTGGCGTGAGGCGTCCTGACGTCGGGCGTAGTTCGCCTGCGCCTCGTACGCGGTCTCCTCGTCGTCGCTCACATTCTCGATGCCGCACACCTTGCGCGCGAGATCTGCCATGGCCCCCGACGGGGACATCTCGGCGCGCTTCATGGTGAGGCTACGAATGGCCAGCAACGGCGTGCCGTTGAAGTTCTCGAAGGTGCTGATGCGGTCGCCCCAGTCGGACAGGAACATGTCGCGGATCACTCGGCTGATCTTCAGCCTGTCGTGGGGCCTTCCGACCGGCCCGGTCTGCAGTGCCTCCAGCCACGGCCGCAGTTCGGGACGCTCCCACTGCCCCTCGGTGGGGTAGATGAGGGCGGCACGACCGGACAGGTCGATCAGCTCGTGGACCATGTCACTGATGTGCTCGATGTAATACGCCCGCCCGAAGTCGAACATCAGGACGTTCGGCTTGAAGATGCCGCCAGGAGTGAAGAATCCCTGATCCTCCGAACCGACCACATGCGCCTTGAGTGTCAGGTGGAAGCCGGCGAACCGGGCGATCCGTGCCTGGACCGGCGGCAGCTGGTAGGTGCCGATGTGCTCGGTGATCAGCAGGGCCAGGCCGAGCATCAACTCGGCCTTGACCATCGCACGCACCAGCGAGTGGTAGTGCAGCCAGTCGAAGACCCGTTGCGGGTACAGCGACGCGTGCTGGGGGTTGCCGATGTGGAAGACCCGGTCCCAGGGGATGAGTACGTCCTCGAACACGATGATGCTGTCCAGCTCGTCGCCCCGCGAGGCGAGGGGGTGCTCGACTTCCCCGCCTTCTCGCGCGTTGCTCTCTCGGCAGATGATGGTGACCCCGGGCGTGTTCGTCCTCACCGCCCCGTAGATGATCTGTTCCGAAACGATGCCGGGGCGGTAGAAGACACCGATGTGGATCCAGTCCCCGAAGGCCACGCCGGTGCTGATCGCCTTCACACCCCGCACGGTGATGCCCTCGTCCGAGGTGGCGACCACGCGCAGGGCGGGAGACTCGGCCTGCGCGGAATCGCGCGAGCGGTCCGCCTGCGGGTCGACGAAGGCCGGCGTCGCGTTGAAGTCACCGTCCCGCATCAGGTTCCAGAAGTCGAAGATCCCCTTGGTGAGATCGCGACCGTCGGTCCCGACGGACTGGCTGCTCCAGGGCTCCGGGTCGTCGACGTAGGTCAGCAGGACGTAGTTGTTGACATCCGGAGTGCGCGGGATCGCTCCGCCGCCGAGTTCCCGCTGCACCGTCTCCAGGTAGTGCCGCTTGCGCCGCAGGTCCTCCTTGGAGCGGTGCTGGAACCACGTCATGGACCGCCGGACGCCGTCCTCGTCCACGAACGTCATGGCGTCCTGGAGGTCAGGGCGGTGGTGAAGGTCGTAGAAGTTCGCAATGCTGTGGGCGTACGCCCGGGTCTTGGGGTGTGTGGCCACGTTGTCGACGAGTTCGTCACCCACCCACACCTTGCGGCCGTCGTTCAGCGCCGCCAGGTATTCCTTGCCTGTACGCACGTCGTGCTCCTCTCCGGAGGCAAGAGATCTGAATGGCACGGAGCATGCGCCGGGGCGGGGTGACAGGGGGCCGTGGAGTCGGCGATCACCCGGGTGAAAGAGGCGAAGGCCGGGGCACCGATGTTGAGGGCATCTGTGGAGGTGGGCCATGCTGGGCCTCATGCACAGCAAAGACCCCGCCGACGACCGGGCCGACGGGCGTGGGAACCAGGTCGAGTCCGGGTTGCGCCTGCGAGGACGGGACCGCGAGGTCTTGGCTGTCCGTGACGCCCTGGATGCGGTGCGTGGCGGACGAGGTGCCTGCGTCGTCGTGGAGGGCGCGGCCGGTGTGGGCAAGAGCCGGTTGCTCGCGGAGCTGGACGAAATGGCCCGGCGGTCCGGCTTCGATGTGGTGTCGGTGCGGGCCGATGAGCTCGATCAGTACGCGGCGGGAGCCGCACTTCAGTCCGCTCTGCAGTCCTCCGACGGTTCCCACCACGCGACTGCGGCCACGGACGACCAGCGGCTCTGGTTGCTCGACAGCATCACTGACGCTCTTGAGGTGCGGGCTCAGCGCGCCCCGGTGGCCGTGATCGTGGACGACGCGCAGTGGGCGGACCCGGCGACACTTTTCGCGCTCCGGACCCTGCCCGGACGACTGGCCGCCTCGCAGATCCTGTGGGTGCTGGCGGTGCGGCCGGACACCGAGCGGCCGATCGTGGCCAGGGTGCGGGAGGACCTTGAACGCCTTGGAGCCCGATGGCTGACCCTCGGCCCGCTGCCGCAGCAGGAGCTGCAGCACATCGCGGCCGATGTGCTCGGTGCGATGCCGTCACCGGGTCTGTCCCGGCTCCTGAGAGGCGTTGCGGGCAATCCCTTCCTGGCGATCGAACTGGTGCGCGCTTTCGCCGACACCGATGCGGCCAGGACGGATGTGGGCGAGGCGAGCCTCCTGCACGACGGTATACCCGTCAGTTTCCGGCGGAGCGTCGCCATGCGGGTGAACCAGCTCCCGGAGGACGCCGTGCGCCTGCTCCAGATCGGGTCCGTTCTCGGCCGCGAATTCGACCTGGGAACAGCCGCTCGCATGCTCGGCAGGCAGGTCGGCAGCCTTCTGTCGGGCGTCGAGGCCGCCTTGAACGCCGGTCTGCTCTCAGCCGACGGACCGCGACTGGCCTTCCGGCACGATCTCATCCGGCAAGCCGTCCACGAGAACCTCCCGCCGGCCGTACGGACCGCTCTGCACCGGGAGGCGGCCGACAGCCTGCGAGGCTTCGGGGCGCGATCGGCCGAGGTGGCCTGGCACGTCGTCATGTCGGGCGGTCCGGTCGACGACGATGCCGTGACCACTCTGGCCACGGCTGTACGGGAACTGTCGTCGTCGGCCCCCGACGCGGCCGCGGACCTGGCTCAGCGGGTCGCGGGACTTCTGCCCCCGCACGACCGGCGTCGCATCAGCCTGCTGACCGACGCCGCAGAGTACCTCGGTCGGACTCGCCGGGTTCACGAGGCGCTCGACCTGGTCGACGTCACTCTGCCGGAAGGCCTTGAGCCACTTCAGGAGGCGTATCTGCGTCTGGTGGCGGCCGAGATCCACCAGGCCGCGGGCGACGACGCGGCTGCGATGACGCACCTTCAGCAGGCCCTGGATCTTCCCGCGTTGCCGCCCGAACTGCGCGCTCGGCTGCTCAAGACCAAGGCGACCGGCCACGTGTACCTCGGGGACATCACCGCCGCCGAGCAGACCGGACCCGGGCTGCTCGAGACCTCCTACCGCAGCGACGAGCCTGCCGTCATCGTCAGCGCCTTGGTGTTCCAGTCGCAGACGTCCTTCTACCGCGGACGACTGGCCCACGCCCTGGAGCTGGCCGAGGAGGCCACCCGACGCGCCGGCACCCAGCCCGCCGCGCTCTATCTGCGGCCCCCGCGAATTCCGGCGCTGTGGCTGGCCACCGTGCTCACCGCCACAGACCGTCTCGCCGACACCGAGCGAATTCTGCGGGAGGGACAGCGCGAAGCGGAGGCGCTGGGTCTTGGCTGGTCCCTTCCCCACTGGCATGCCGCTCGTGCCTGCGCACTGCTCGAACAAGGGGCGCTGGACGACGCGGCCGTGGAGGCCGAGGCCAGTCTGATGGTGGCAGACGAACTCGAGATCACTCTGCCGATTCCACAGGCCCGCTCGGTGCTGGCATTGGTGGAGATCAGACGCGGTGACCTCGGCAAGGCCAGGGACCACCTCCGCGTGGCCGCAGCCGGTTCCGGCAACACTCAGCGGTACGGCCCTTTGGTGTCTCTCGCGCGCGCCGGCCTGGCGGACGCGGAGGACGAAGCCGGCGTAGGTGCGGCCGCGCTCACGGAACACTTCGCAAGCCGTGAACCGACGCGGCTTCTTGCACTGCCTCCGTCCCAGTGGCCCGGAATCGCGCGTATCGCTCTACGAGGCGAGGACCCGTCGGTCGCGCAGGCCGTGTCGGACGCACTGCGCAGTCTGACGACACAGGACGACAGCCAGCAGATCATCGGGACGGTCGGCGCCCACGTGGACGGCCTGCTCCACCGCGACACCCGTGCCCTGGCGTCCGCCATCAGCGGCTACCGCAGCACCGGCAGGCCGTTGGCCCTGGCGGCGGCCTGTGAAGACCTCGGCGAGTTGTTGGCAGTCTCGGCCGACACGACGCCGGCGATCCCGTATCTGGAAGAAGCGGGCCAGTTGGCGGCGGGTGCCGGAGCCGAACGGGATCAGGAACGGATCAGGCGGCGCCTCCGCCAACTCGGCGTGCGCAGTGCCCCGGTGCGGAGCCATACGGCCGGTCACCAGGAGTGGGAGAACCTGACCGAATCCGAGCAGAAACTGATCCCGCTCGTTGTGGACGGTCTCACCAACCGCGCCATCGCCGACCGACTCTATGTGTCCGTCCACACCGTCAACACCCATATGAAACACATCTTCACCAAGCTCGGAATCAACTCGCGGGTCGAACTGACCCGGCTGGCGATCGAGCGCGGAGTCGGTGCGGCGGACGGCTTCGTGTGACGTTCGTGGAGTCAGCGCCGCTATGACTGTGCACCGATGCGTGGGCAAGTCGGGCAGGCGGCTGGGCCCGGACCCGAACCGGCGCTTGTCGAACCAGTTCGGTGAGGATGAAGACGCAGCTCGTGACGTGTGGTGGAGATCAACCGGCCTGCCCTGCACGCGATCGCAGAGCAAGGTGCCAAGGATCCCTTGAATGGGTGATGCCTGATCCAGGGGTCAGCCGTGATGGTGGACGCACCGGCGTGGCCCCCGCATGGCACCGTCATCCATCAGGAAGTGACCGCCTCATGAACACGATGCGCACAGTACGAGCTCACAAGCGCGGAGACCCCGGAGAGCCGGCTTTCGAGACCGCACCGCATCATGCCCCGGGGTTCCGGGACCACGCCGCACGCGCAGCCTGCCTCGTCGTCGAGCCGGACCGCGACGAACTCGGCGCCATCAGCGAGTCGACGACAAGCGGACAGCTGAGCCGGCCGATCGAGAGGGTCGTTCCGCTCATCCGGATTCCTGCCGCCTACGAGGCGCTCAACGATGAGCACCAGCGTGGCGAGGTCGTCGCCCATGTCGCGGGCGGATAGTCAACCGCAGCTCAGGGTGGTCGGACCCGTACCGCCCACAAGTCCGAAGCGTGGGTACCGCGGCCAACTCCGCACTTCCGTGGCCGCGAGTGCGGCTCCACACGGGTACACGCTGGCACTGTGGACCGCCACCGCGGTGACATCGTCTCATCAAGGTGGCCCAGGCGCTGCCGACGTTCTGGCTCTTCTCGTCGGCGCGACGCTCGCCTTCGTCGCGTTGGCGGCTCTTGCATACGGCGGTACCTGCATGAGGCCGGACCGTGCCGTCGCGGCGGGCACCCGGATATGGGCCGCCTTCCATCTGCCCATGGCGGCGTGCACCGGGCTCGTCAGTCTGCTGCTGACGCGGTGTTGTTCAGGGCCCCTCCTGTGGGGGCTGGTGGGGACGACCACGACCGCCGTGTACCTGCTGGGTGCCAGCGCTCAGTTCTTCTGCTTTGCACTTCGCCGCATCACCAAGAAGCCATAGAAGTTCACCCCTGAGAGGTTCACCATGTCCCTTGTGCTCGACCCCACAGCTCAGGACCTTCTGTTCCGGGAGGCACGGACCGCCAACACCTTCACCGAGGAGCCAGTGACACAGGATCAGGTCCAAGCCATCCACGACCTGGTCAAATACGGTCCCACCTCGATGAACCAGCAGCCGCTGCGTATCGTGCTGGTCCGATCCACCGAAGCACGTGAGCGCCTGACCGAGCACCTCTCCGAGGGCAACCGCAAGAAGACCGCGGACGCCCCCCTCGTCGCGATCCTCGCCGCGGACAACGAGTTCCACGAGGAACTGCCCAGCCAGTTCCCGCACTTCCCGCAAGCCAAGGAACTCTTCGCCGAACGTGAGACGCGTGAGCAGTCCGCGAGGCTCAACGCGCTCATTCAGGTCGGGTACTTCATCATCGGCGTCCGCGCCGCCGGCCTGGCGGCAGGACCGATGACCGGCTTCGACGCCGAGGGAATCAACAAGGAGTTCTTCAGTGATGGGAAGCACTCGGTTCTTGTCGTCGTCAATATCGGCAAACCGGGCGAGAGCGCATGGTTCCCGCGCTCCCCGCGTCTGACCTACGACCAAGTCGTCACCACGGTCTGACGAAGACAACGGCGAGCCGGGCGGCGCATTTGCCCCGCTGCCCGTGCTCAAATGCGCGACGGTTGGCTTGCAGTGAAGGGACCAAGCTCATGTCCGTGAAGCATTGCGGGGCATACAGGGTCGAAGGTCGCATCTATCTGGTGGACACGGAAGACTACGCCCTTGTGCTCGACGACCACGGCGAGGTGATCGGCGAGGGGTGCGACTTCTCCAGCTACGTACGTGAATACCTGGGGAGCGGCGATCTGGAATAGGTAGTCGTCTCGACCGCCGGTTGGTCAGCCGAAGGGTCCGGAGGGCCGGCGAAGCGCGACGTCGTGGGTAGCCGAAGCGTGGAAAGGCGGTCTCCGACCAGCCATGGAGCATCCGCTGCAACCGAAGAATCCGAGTCCCCGACGGCGTCGTCGACGACATGTCTCGACCTGGACCAGCAGGTGACGTCTCCGCGGCCCCATCGCCGAGAACGGCACGAGAGGACCCGCAACGCGTCAACGGAACCGCGGCCATACTTCCGGGCCGCCTCCGTACCACTCGATCAGCGGTGAGTCCGCCACATCGACCTCGTCCAGGGATTCCGCGCCGGCGCGCTGCAGGAAGACGCTCAGGTCACGGAGGCTGTACGCGACACCCAGGACCTCGTCATCGACCCGGACACGCCGGCATCCCCCCTTCAGCGGGCGCGTCAACGATTACGCGAGGTTCGCTCATGACATCAGCCTCCCTCGACGACGGCATCACAGCACATCGGAGCCGCTTTGATCATCATCGAATCGAGAGCGGGAGACGGCGATGTGCACGCTGCCGCAGCAGCGGTAGCGCAGCGCCCGCCGCAACCTGTCCACCTCCACTCGGCGGCCCGGACATGCAGCCCCAACCCCGTCGACGTACGGTCGGGACTGTGGAGAGTGGCACCGGAGAGCGGGCGGCGCAGGGCTCGGATGCGTGGGCTCGGGTGTTCGCGGCCATTTACGACCCGTTCCTCTGGCTGGGGGAGAGGGTGACCCTGGCCGCTCTTCGGCAGGACTTGATCGGCCGTGCCGAAGGACGGACGGTGGAACTCGGCAGCGGCACCGGCCTGAATCTGCGCTACTACCCCGGCGATCTCGACGAGCTGATCCTCACTGAACCCGAAGCCGCGATGCGTGCGCGATTGGGACAGCGGTTGCGTCGCACCCCACGTCGGGTGCGTGTGCTCGACGCGTCGGCGGAGCGCCTGCCGTTCGCGGACGACACTGTGGACACGGTCGTCTCGACGCTCGTGTTGTGCACCGTAGGGTCACCCGACCTGGCCTTGCGGGAGATCGGGCGCGTACTTCGGCCCGGTGGCCGACTTCTGTTCCTTGAACATGTCCGCTCTCGGTCGCCGCGACTCGCCTCTTGGCAAGACCGTCTCAGCGGCCCGTGGCGGCGGTTCGCGGAAGGCTGCCACTGCAACCGCGCCACCGACCGGCTCATCCGGGAGTGTGGGCTCGAGCTTGAATCCATGGCGGGGGCGTCGTGGCGCGGAATGCCGCCCATCGTCCGGCCGCTGATCACCGGCGTGGCCACGAAGAGCGAAGGATTCCGGGCCACCGGAAGTTCTGTGCCGTGAGCGGGGGCACTCTTTGCATCCCGCGATGCCACATCGGCGGTGTCGCCGTTTCCGGCTCAACGAGGGCGCGGCTGCTGAAGCGGGTGATGGCCGCCGGTGACCGGTGGTTGCTGTACTACAAGGAGCACCGCAACCACCTCGACCACAAGTGGTCCTCAGCGGGCGTCCGTTGACCCGCGACCGATCTGTCTGCAGCCCACCGGCTGGACGTCCGGAGCGAGCGCTGACGGAGGGCTCGTTATCAGGGAGCGATACCGACGCCGTCGATCC
Source organism: Streptomyces sp. NRRL F-5122 (assembly GCF_001507435.1). Taxonomy (GTDB): domain Bacteria; phylum Actinomycetota; class Actinomycetes; order Streptomycetales; family Streptomycetaceae; genus Streptomyces; species Streptomyces lannensis. The sequence goes on along the minus strand of NZ_LMWH01000249.1, from coordinate 44,708 downwards.
GGCTCCAGGACTTCTCCTGCACGGCGGTCATGGCGGGCCAGTTCAGGCCGCCCGGCCGGGGGTTGACGCGTGAAGCGTATGGGCCGGGGTGGAAGCCCGCGTCATAGAAGCAGCCGGTGCCATACGCGCGATCGAAGGCCGGGCAGGATGCCGCGATCGCCTCGGGGGTGGGCTTCCTGTCCGTACGCACCCACTTGTCGAGCGTTGCGATCGAGTTGGCGTATTCGGAGTTGCTCAGTTCGCTGTGCTCGCTCTCCTTGGTGAACGTCTGCACCAGGTACCGTCCCCGGTGTGCACCGTCGAGGGAGGCACGGTAGGCAGACTCGTGCTGTACGAATGCCGTCGGATCGTCGATCGCGTGCATCGTCAGGATGGGGATCGACACCTTTCCGGTGAGGTCGCTGTCGTAGGACAAGTCCCTTGCGGCGGTCGGATCGGCGGTGAACCGCTCCACGCCGGCGTTGAGGGCCTTGTCGTCGTGCGACCCGGAGTACCGGACACCCACGTTGCTGAACGGGTTGCGGCCGCCGAGACGGTTGGTCACGATGTCGCGGAAGGTGAAGGTCGCGAACCGCAGATGCGACTCGAGAGTGCGCTCGGGGATGCCGGTCACGGCCAGGATGTCATCGAGATTGCGCTGCTGCAGTGCTGTCCGCTCCGCCGGGGGAGACTCGTAACCTGTGCATTCCTGAAGCCGGGCGCGCAGTCCGGTGGTCGTCATCGTCGAGTCGGCGCGCAGACCCTTCCACAGCGGGTACTGAGGTTCGGTGGGGCGTGGGTGGTTCTGGCAGTAGTACTGGTAGACCACACGGAGGTCGACGCGGTAGTCGTAGCCACGGGAACCGCCCGCCAGCACACCACTGGTCAACAACGCACCGTCGTACGCGCCGTGTTTGGCGCCGTATGTCTCGACCACCTTGGCCGCGACGTCCCCACCCCAGGACTGACCGTGCACGTAAGTGCGCTTCGGCCTTCCGAACTCGCCTACGAACAGGCGTCGTACGCTCTCGGTGTCCTCGACGGCCATCCGCGTACCGTAGCCGCCGCGCCGGTACGACGAACCGGCCCAGGCATAACCCTCCTTGACCATCACCGCCCAGCGGTCCAGGTCGCCGACGCTTCGTTCGGGGTCCGAGCTGTCGCCGAGGTCGGGGCCGCCGTGGGCGTGGACGACGAGCGAGCCGTTCCACGTCTTGGGAATGGCCATCGCGTAGTACGCGCCGTTGGCGTCCTGGCCGGTGTAGCACGTGGCCGTCCCCGCCAGGCTTGCCGGGCAGTCGGTGGACACGGGATGTCCCTGGTCGGCGTAGGCGGACGGCGCACCGGGCAGAGCGCAGGCCACCGCCCCGGCGAGGCAGACGGCGAGTCCCGCCCGCCGTCGTGTGCCGGACTGCGATCGACGGACAACACGTGCGAGAGTTCTCAGGCTTGCCAAGGCGCGGCTCCTTGTCCTCACAGGGCGCAACGTTGCGCCGCGGGGTGGATGCTAGGCGCGGGCGGGGGCGGGCAGCCACGCCTCCGATCGTTGCGGTCATAGTGTTCGCAACGACGCTGCGTCACCACGCCACGGGCATACTGGGCCGGCCCCCGATGTCCCGCGTGGGCTCGGTTGTCGCATGGACGGCCTCTAGAAGAGGCCCGTCACCACAGGCGGCCCATGGTCGACGCGTATCGGACGGCGCCCGGGCCGTGCTGCCACTGCGGCCGGAACGGGATTCACCGGCCTGATGAGCCTGCTGGGAGGCTGTGCCTCCCAGCAGGGAGTCTGCCGGTCGTGGCGTCGACGCGGGTAGTGGGCGCACGATGGGCGTCGCGAAGCCCGATCAACGGCGGAGCGCTGTCATGCCTGCCGTGTCCCCCTCGTGCATGGCTCGGAGGCATTTGATGAATCAGCACCGTTCCGGAACGGACGCGGTCACCGTGACGGTGTTCGTCTTCCCCGGAGTGCGGCTGCTCGATGTGACAGGTCCCATCGAGGTGTTCTCTTCGGCGAACGAGTTCGGTGGGCGCTATCGGGTACAGATCGCGTCCGAGGACGGGGCGGAAGTGACGACGGCCGCCGGGACCCGCATCAGCGCCGACCTGGCCGTCGACGATGTGCGTGAGCCGTCCGACGTTGTGGTGATCCCGGGCGGTCCGTCATGGGAGACGCTGATCAAGGACGACGCGCTTCTGGATGTCGTCCGCAGACTCCATGAGAAGGCCCGCCGTACGGCATCGGTGTGCACGGGTGCGTTTCTGCTGGCGGCGGCCGGACTTCTGGATCGGCGTCGCGCCGCGACGCACTGGCGGCACTCGGAGCAACTGGCCCTGCGATTCCCGTCCGTGCAGGTCGAACAGGACGCGATCTTCGTACGGGACGGGAGGATGATGACCTCGGCAGGCGTCAGTGCGGGCATCGACCTGTCCTTGGCACTGGTCGAGGAGCACTGCGGCGCGGAGGTTGCCCGAGCGGTGGCCAAGGACATGGTGGTCTTCATGCAACGGCCTGGGGGTCAGTCCCAGTTCAGCATCCGCTCCCAGGTGCCGCACTCCCGTCACGAGATGCTCCGGCGGGTGCTCGATGAGGTCGCCACGAACCCCGGGGCCAACCACACGCTGACGGCCATGGCACGAAGGGCGGGCGTCAGCGTCCGTCATGTGACCCGGCTCTTCTTCGAAGAGGTGGGGACCACTCCGGCTCGGTACGTGGAGCAGGTCCGGCTGGAGGCTGCTCGGGTACTGCTGGAAGCGGGGGACGATTCCATGCCGGTGGTAGCGCGGCACACGGGGTTCGGGTCGCCCGAGTCGATGCGGAGAGCATTTGTGCGTCACTTGGGTGTGACGCCTGGTGCGTACCGCAACAGTTTCCGTACGACCGGCGTGGGCGCGGGGGAGTCGGAGTCCCAGGGGGAACTGCGGTAGGCGCTTCACCACCGGAGACGGTTGCGTCGTGGACTCCGTGGGCCTCTCGGTGGGCCCTGCCGATCGGCCATAACTGCCGGGACGCAGAGCGGACGGCGGCGTTGTCGGCACGTTCTGTAGGCGTCGGCCGTCGGCCGCCCGAGAAACAGCCCTCTGTTGTACGACAGCCCCCGGCGAGCGCTTCGCCGAGCCCTCTCGAGGAGGGCCGGATGTGCGCCATCGCTGTCCTTTGCTGCGGCCAGGCACAGGCGCCGCCCGCGTGTTGAACGCCTCAGGAAATGTCCGTGGACGAGGCCGATTCGGTGCCCTGCCCTCCAGGCGATGCCCGAGGGCACGGCGTCGGCCCGACCGAACAGAAGGCGATCAGCGATGACTTCGACCAGTCCCACGCCCGAAGGCGATCCGCGCAGATGGCGCGCGCTCGGGATCATCTGCCTGGTGCAGGTGATGCTGCTACTTGATGTGACCGTGGTGAATGTGGCTCTTCCCCCCATCCAGCGGGATCTCGGCGTGACGACCACCGGCCTGGCATGGGTCGTCAACGGTTACACCGTCACCTACGGCGGCCTGCTGATGCTGGGCGGGCGTCTGGGTGACCTGCTCGGCCGCAGACGCCTTTTTCTCGTCGGTTTGGTGATTTTCGCACTGTCGTCGGCGAGCGCGGGGGTGGCCCGGCAAGCCGGTGTGCTGGTCGCCAGCCGCTTCGTGCAGGGCGTCGGGGCGGCACTCGTGAGCCCCGCGGCCCTGGCCCTGGTGACGCTGCTGTTCACCCAGCGGCAGGAAAGGGCACGGGCCATGGCCATCTGGAGCGGCCTGGCCGGAGTCGGCGTGGCACTGGGTGTCGTGCTGTCGGGGGTTCTGACCTCCCTCACCTCCTGGCGCTGGATCTTCTTCATCAACCTCCCCATCGCCGCCTTCGCGTTCCTCGCCACGCTCAGACTCGTCTCCGAAAGCAGGGCGACCAAGCGAGGTCGGCCTGACGTCCTCGGCGCGGTCCTGGTGACCCTCGGGCTGCTCCTGATCGTGTTCGGCCTCCTGGAGAAGGACAACCATGCCTGGCTCTCGTTCCTTGTCCTGGGCTGTGTGGGGATCGGTGTCGTCTGCCTGATCGTGTTCGTGTGCGTCGAAGCCCGAGTGGCTCAGCCCCTGGTCCCCCTTGCCTTCCTCCGCTCAAGGAACCGGAGTATCGCCAACGTCGTGCGCATCTGCTACTACGTCGGCTTTGCGGCACTCTTCTTCTCACTGAGCCTGTATGTGCAGCACATACTGCATTTCTCCGCGCTGGCGACCGGATTCTCCTTTGTGCCGTTCGGGTTGGTGATTCTCTTCAGCGCCACCGTGCTGGCGCCGAGGCTCCTTCCGCGCTTCGGGCTTCGGGCCCTGAACGGAGGAGGCCTCGCGATCTCCACGATCGGCTATGTTCTCCTTGCCGGGCTGAGCACACACGGCACCTATGCGGCCGACGTGCTGCCGGGGCTGGTCCTTGTGCCGCTGGGAGGCGGCCTGGTCCTGGTCGGATCCACCATCGCCGGAGTGGACGGCGCCACGGGTGAGGACGCGGGGATCGCCACCAGCATGAACAATGCGTCCATGCAGATCGGAAGCGCGATCGGTCTCGCAGCCCTGGTCTCCCTGGGCGCCGGCCACGCCGCCGTGCTGCGGCACTCGGGCACCGATCCGATGACCGCTATCACGCACGGATACGCCTTCAGCTTCAGCATTGCCGCGGGCGTGACGGCCTTCGGCGCGTTGCTGGGATTCGTCGGGATCCGTCCGACGCGACAGGACGTGAACTCGTGATGCAGGTCCAATTGGGCACTGAGCGTGGTGGATTGTCGTCACCTGGTCCGGTTGATCGCCAACGGTGACCATCCGGCGGGAAGGGTCCGAGGGGCGCACCCCGCGGAAGGCCAGTAGTGCCGGGTTGGGGGGACGTCGTCATGGCCGACATCCCCCCAAGCCCAGCGGGGGGGGCGACCGCACTGCCGTCCTGATCGCCAGGGGCCCACCCCTGGGAAGGGCACCGTCGAGCACATCCGGTCGGGGCTACAAGCCTGTGAGCGTGAGCGGACGCGAGGGCTTGCCGTCACCTGCTCCTGTCGCGGTCGTGCGGCTTCGGGTCGTCCCGTATCTCTCGTGTCCGCGCCGTGGTGGTACGCCGCCGGCTGCCATGGCTCAACGAACTGACCCCCCTCGGCTGTGTTCGAGGGGGGTCGGTAGCGGCGGGGGTGCGCGCTGTGGCGTGCACCCCCGCCTTCTGTTCGGCGGCCGGCGGATGGGGTGGTCAGCGGAAGGCGGCCGCGACCAGTTCCTTCTGCTCGCCGGCGTGGCGTCGGGCGGAACCAACGGCGGGGGCCGGTGCCTGGGCTCGGCTGATGCATCCGATGGGACGCTTCGTCAGTCGCTGCACGCGTGGACCCAGGAAAGGCCAGGCACCCTGGTTCTCGGGCTCTTCCTGCACCCACAGCACCTCGGCGTCGGCCGGATAGCGCCCGAGCTCCGTGCTGAGTTCGTGTTCCGGGAACGGGTACAGGCGCTCCACACGCACGATCGCGGTGTCTGACAGGTTCGAGTTCCGCCGATGGGCGGCCAGGTCGTAGAAGACCTTGCCGGAGCACACCAGCACGCGTTCGATCCGGGCCGGGTCTGCCGTCTCATCCGGCAGGACTGCACGAAAGGCGCCCGTGGTGAACTCCGGCAGTGCGGAGGTGGCCGCCTTCAACCGCAGCATCGACTTCGGAGTGAATATGACCAGTGGCCTTCTGCGCTCGCCGAGAGCGTGTTGTCTGAGCAAGTGGAAGTAGTTACCCGGTAGGGACGGCATGGCGACGGTCATGTTCTCCTGCGCGCACAGTTGCAGGAAACGTTCGACTCGCGCGGAGGAGTGGTCCGGTCCCTGTCCCTCCAAGCCGTGCGGGAGCAGCAGCGTCACCCCGGAGCGCTGTCCCCATTTCTGCTCGGACGAGGCGATGTACTCGTCGACCACGGTCTGGGCCCCGTTGGCGAAATCGCCGAACTGGGCCTCCCACAGCACCAGAGCTTCGGGCCGTGCCAGGGAGTAGCCGTATTCGAAGGCCAGTGCCGCCAGTTCGGACAGCATCGAGTTGCAGGGTGCGAAGTCGACCGATGCCCCGAGGGAGTTCAGCGGTGTGTGTTCGATGCCGGTGCGGCGGTCGGTGAGCACGGCGTGCCGTTGCCCGAACGTGCCGCGCTGGGAGTCCTGTCCTGCGAGCCGTACGGGAACCCCGTCAAGGAGCAGCGAGCCGATGGCGAGGGTTTCTGCAGTGGCCCAGTCGATGGTTCCCGCATCAAGCATCGTGATGCGCCGCTGCAACTGCGGCAGAACACGCGGGTGCACGGTGAAACCCGGCGGCAGAGCGGTTTGCGACGCGATGACGCGCCGGGCGGTCGCCTCCGTGATTGCGGTGCTCACTCCGTCGGCGCCGTCGCCGACGACGGCGAGGAGTTCGGGGGAGTCGGATGCCGACGCCGCCTGGGTTTCCACGAAGGCCCGTTCCAGGCGTTCCCGGTAGTCCCGCAGGGCGCCTTCCACCTGCTGCTCGGTGATGTCCCCTCGGCGGACCAGCGCCCCGGCGTACAGTCTGCGCACCGAAGGCCTGGCATCGATGCGGTCGTACATCGCCGGCTGCGTGATGGACGGATCATCGACCTCGCTGTGACCGTGGCGCCGGTAGCAGATCAGGTCGATGACGACATCCTTGTGAAACGCCTGACGGTAGTCGAAGGCCAGCTGTGCGACGCGCACGACTGCCTCGGGGTCGTCTCCGTTGACATGGAAGATCGGGGCCTCGACGGTCTTCGCCGCGTCGGTGGCGTATGTGCTCGAACGGCCGTGGGCGGGTGAGGTCGTGAAGCCGAGTTGGTTGTTGATGATGATGTGAACCGTCCCGCCGGTGCGGTAGCCCGGGAGCTGTGACATGTTGAGCGTCTCACCCACCACGCCCTGCCCCGCGAAGGCGGCATCCCCGTGGACCAGGACGGGCAGGACGGACGAGATGCCGCCGGCGTCTGCCACCTCCTGCTTGGCTCGGACCACCCCCTCCGCCACCGGCCCGACGATCTCCAGATGCGAGGGATTCGCCACGACGGAGACGGCCATGGCGCCACCGTCGGGAGCACGGTAGGTCCCTTCCGCACCGAGGTGGTACTTCACATCCCCGGACCCCTGGACCGACCGGATGTCCACCTCGTCCTCGAACTCGTGGAAGATCTCCGCGTAGGACTTGCCGACGATGTTGGCGAGAACATTGAGCCGGCCACGGTGTGCCATGCCGATGACCGCCTCCCGGGCCCCGTTCCTGATGGAGCGGCGCAGCAAGGCGTCCAGCAGCACGATCGCGGACTCGCCGCCCTCGAGTGAATACCGCTTCTGGCCCACGTATTTGGTGTGCAGGAACGTCTCGAACGCCTCGGCCGCGCCCAGCCGGTAGAGGATCTGAAGTTGCTCGGCGCGGTCCGGCCGGAGGTGAGTCGTCTCGAGCCGCTGCTGGACCCAGTGGCGTTCTTCGAAGCTCTGGATGTGCATGTACTGGGCGCCGAGGGAGCCGCAGTAGGACTCCCGCAGGACGTGAAGGACGTCGCGCAGCGTCATGGCGTCCCGTCCGGCGAAGTCGTCGACGACGAAGACCCTGTCAAGGTCCTCGGTGCCCAGTCCGAACGCCGTGATGTCGAGCTCCGATTGTCCGTCCCGCTGATGTGTTGTGAGCGGGTCGGTGTCGGCCACCAGATGCCCGCGCATGCGATACGCGTGGATGAGTGCCGCGACGCGGACCGCCTTGACCGCCGAGCCGTCGGCAGGGTCACTCATGGTGTTCGCCTCATGACGCGTTGGCGTCATGGCTGATGGGGACCTGAAGAACTCCCTCCACGCCTCGTCGACCGAGGTCGGGTCATGGAGGTACCGCTCGTACTGTTCTTCCACGAGCCACTCGTTGAGGCCGAATTCCTGCCCATGGAGCACCGGCTGTCCGGCGTGGGGTTGCGACGCCACGGTGTGGATCGCCTTCTTTCCTCGCTGCATACGACCAATGGCGGACGCGGCCGGTTTGGCTGATCGTTTCCATCCTGCCCGGGGCTACCGCCTCCCGCATGTGGTGGGGAAGTAACCCTCTCGGACCGCGTCGTAGCACCGAGGCTATGACAAGGGGGGATATGAGCAGGCCGAGCGAAAGTGCCATAACGGCGGCACATGAGGACATGGCGCCGAGTCTGCGCGGCGTGCGTGGAATGCTTCAACCGTAGTGCTGAGGTCTGTCTGCACGGCACCCAGATGTCCTGATCCGATGGCATGGCGCCCACGTCGAGGGTCGCTGCCCATCGGACGCCGGTTGTGGGTATCGGCCACGACCTCGGGCCACGGCGTCGACTGGAGGGGCGAGTATGGCTGACAGTCGTCGATCTGTGACATTCGGTGACAGGCGTCCATCATCCGAACCGTAGGGCCATTCCTGCGCGCCTGTGAACCGCCGCTCCCGGGCGGCGGTCGGTCCGCAGTCGCGGTTCCCTTCGGTCACGTGACGAGCGGGACCCCATCTGGCGCACCACCAGAGCTGCTCACGTCCGACACCAACAGGCAGGACAACGGGAATGACCGCAGACGGCAACCTGGATTACTTCCGACCCGAACTCGTCGTCATCCCGTGCGGCAGCAGCAAACTGAGCCGAGCTGCACGGGCGGCGGACATGTACATCGGCTCCTACCACCGGGCGTGCCGCAAAGCCGCCGATGCACTGCAACCTGACCGGCTGCTGATTCTGTCGGCACGCTACGGCCTGCTCGACCTCGACGATGTCATCGAGCCCTACGACACACCCCACGGCGCGACCGACGCCATAACGGGCCATGCTCTCCTCCAGCAGGCCGCGGCACGCGACATCGTGTTCCTCGACCCCGTGGTGGCACTCGGCGGCGCACGGCATGTCAATCTCGTCACCTCCATCTGGCCACACGTCCTGGCGCCGCTGGCCGGAGCCGGCGGCATGGGACACCAAATGGCCCGGCTCGCGGCGATGAGCAAGGGTCGGAGGCGGACCTGACGTGATGCCCTGCGCGGCGCCTGGAGGTGGTTCGAACCTTGGCAGCCGCGAGACCCGTGCCACCACGGGGGAGGGGCACAGCAGCATGGCGGGGCGCAGGCCCGACCGGGGCGCCGTCCGGTCGGGCCGCGTGGATCGACAACGTCACTGCACAGTGCCCCACCCAACCGCGACCCCGGTGAAGCTTCCCCGTCGTAGGACTACTTGACCCGCAAGGTCTCGACTTCGGCGGCCAGTACGGCCATATCGCGGACATGCGCGTAGTACTCCGCCGCGTACGCGTCTTCGATCGCGGGGAGTACCCTCTCGAATGCCGCTGTGAGCCTCGTCAAGCCTGCGCGGCGCTTCTGATCGAGCGGGCCGTGGAGGACGCTGGAGGCGTATCCGTAGGCGTCCGCGTCGAGCAGCACCATGTCCTGGTCTTCGATGTCCAGGCCGCGGAAGCTCGGCGGGAACGGCCTGGCCATGTGCTCGGCCATCATCTGAGACAGCGCGTCGAGTTTCTTTTCCAACATGCCGGAGATCCTGTCAGGGCCCGCATGCGGAGGGGCGCGGTTCGACCTCGGCGCGGTGAATCGACCCCAGTTCCCGAATCCCACCTCAACCGGGTCGGCTCGCTCACCGTCGGTCATCTGCTCGGACGTGGTTGCCATCGGCATCACCGAGGAGTGCGCGCGACGCACTGAAAGCGCCCGCTGAAACAGGAGTTGCTCAGTCCACGTCGTGCGTCAGCGTCGGATCAAACGCGTTCTGGCCGCTGCCGTTGAGTGTCAAGAGCGAGGCCTGCGCCGGGTATCCGGCAGTGACGACGGTGTAGCGGTCGCTTTCGAGATCGCTGAAGGAGTAGGAGCCGTCCTCGCCGGTCAACGTCATGGCGACGACATCGCCTGCCGGGCCAAGAAGCGTGACACGGGCATCGGCGACAGGGCGACCGCCGGTGGTGGTGCGGACGGTCCCCCTGAGCACGGTCGATCCGCTGGGCGCCTCCTCCGGCTCGACGGCCCGTCGACGCGCGTGCCCGCCGAAGGACCGACGCCGCATGTGCCTGTGCGCGTGCCGCACGGACTGACCTGACACCACCACCCAGGCGATGAAGAGCGTTCCATAGAGGACCACGGCCACCCATGCGAACACATCCGAACCGGTTCGCACCGCCAGGGCGCCGGTGGCCGTCACACAGGCGCCGACCGGGAAGATGAACGACCACCATGTGGGGGCGAAGGGCAACCCCGCCCGGATCGTGCGTACGGTCAGCCCCGTGGCCAGCACGAGCCACAGCATGGTGAAGCCCCACACGACGATCCCGCCCAGCAGCGCGAACACTGCGGTGCCCCGCGCGTAGGGTGCGGGCAGCGCGCTCGGCGCCGCCGCAGCCAGTGCGCCGAGCGCGGTGACCGACTGGCCCAGCGCCCCCGCACCGATCCATACCGTGGGCACGACCGTTCCGGTCGGTGCTTCGTGGTGCACCAGGCGGCCGTAGATCATGGCCAGCACCAACAGTGCCGCCACAAGGCCGAGTCCGAGCATGGCGTAGCACCCCAGCAGCAGGGCGAGCCGCAACTGCCCTGCCGGTGCATGAGGGACGAGCAGTGCGCCTGTCGCGGCCGACACCATCGGCGGCACCACCGGCATCAGCCAGCCTCCGAACGCCGCGTCCGGCGCGAAGCGGTGCCGGGTGACCATCAGATAGGGCACCGTGCACGCCGTGACAAGGCCGAGCACGGTACCGAGCGACCACAACACCCAGTCCACGTCCAGCGCAGCCTGAGGCCCGATCAGCCTGCGGCCGAGCAGCAGCGTCCCGGCTCCCACCGTGAGCAGTGCCATGGGCGGCGCACCGAAGAACTGGGCCATCACAGGGTCAGCGGCGTGCAACCGCAGCGCCCGCTGGCGCAGGTAGCCGACGGCCAGCAGGGTGAGCAGGAGCGCGGCTGCCAGCCAGACCACCAGGGCAGCGGTGTGCAGCCAGGGGAAGCTCCGCGGCAGGGTGACCGCCGCATTGGCGACGATGCCCGTGCCCATCACGGCCGCGAACCAACTGGGGCCGAGCAGCGAGCGCCTGATCTTGCTGCTCGCAGGCGCCGGCGGCCCGGCACTCGGGGAACGATTCATTCCCCAAACCCTATGGTCGGGGTGGGGTTCCATCGTCGATCATGTCTTGATGTAAGCGCGGCATGGCATACATCGAGCGACCCTCCTGCGGCCGATTCAAGCATGAGACCTGACCTGGCTGCGGATCGCCGGCGCGGTCCGGGAGATCAGGCATGCGTACGGCCGTCCTGCCCAGTGCCCAAGACGAGGTCGTCCGGTTCAGAGGACACGTTGTCGGCGGCCGAGCCAGGTCTGGGCAACGATCACCAAAGCCAGGAAGGCGCCGCTGACCACCTGTTGATAGGCGGAGTCCAGTGATCCGATCTGGTTGATGACGTTCTGGATCACCTTCAGCAGCGCCACGCCCACCAACGAGCCGCTGATGAAGCCGAATCCGCCGGTGAGCAGGGTGCCGCCGATGACGACGGCCGAGATCGCCTCGAGTTCCATGCCTGTGCCGAGGATCGTCACACCCGAGGCGAGCCATGCCGCGTTGAGGGCACCGGCGAGGCCCGCACACAGTCCCGACAGGGTGTAGACCGCGACCTTCGTCCGGGTCACGGGCGCGCCCATCAGGGCTGCGGCGTCCTGGTTGCCGCCGACGGCGTACACGTACTGACCGAACCGGGTGCGCCTGAGGACGAGGGCTCCCAGCGCGAACAGTGCGACGGTGATCCAGACCGGAACCCCGATCCCGAGCAGCGAGCCCTGGCCGAGCTCGACGAAGAACGAGCCCTTGTCCACGAGGTATGTCCGTGACCCCTCGTCAGTCAGCGCGAGGAGGACACCGCGCGCCGCGAGCATGGCGGCGAGGGTGACGATGAACGGGGCGAGCCCGGAGCGTGCGATCAGCAGTCCGTTCACCAGACCGACGAGCCCGCACACGGCGAGCGGCAACAGCAGTGCGACGGCGGTCCCGTACTGCGAACCCCATGCGGCGAGGACCCCGCCCAGAGCGAACAGCGAGCCGACGGACAGGTCGATTCCGCCGGTGACGATCACGAAGGTCATGCCGAGGGCGACGACGGCGAGGAACGCCGACGACAGCGCCATGTTCTCCAGGTTGTCGCCGGTCAGGAAGGTGTCGAAGGTGAGGGAGGCGATGATCATGGCGATCACGAGGGTGACCAGTGCGCCGTGTTGCTGGGCGAGCGCGCTCAGGCGCTCGGATCCGGTCGTGCCGGGCGGGAGGTCGTCGGCGGTGGTGGCGAGGGCGGCTTCGGTCCCCATGGTGGCTTCCCCGGTGTCGGTGGTCATCGCTTCCCTCGCTCACGTGCTGCGTAGACGGCACCGACGATCACTACGGCCTGCGCGATCTGCGTCCATGACGGCGGCAGGTCGTGCTTGATGAGCGTGGTGGTGAGCAGTTGGATCAGTACGGCGCCCGCGACCGTTCCGCCGATGCGGACCCGACCGCCGCTGAGCGGGGTACCTCCGACCACCACCGCGGTGATGGCCGACAGTTCCATCAGCGTGCCCAGTGAGGTGGGATCGCTCGCGGTGAGGCGAGCGGTGGCCAGCACGCCTGCGACCGCCGCCAGAGCGCCCGAACACACGTAGACCACGATCAGAACCCGTCGCACGGGCAGTCCCGCGAGACGCGCGGCCGGCCGGCTGTCCCCGATGGCCAACAGGCGGCGGCCGAACGTGGAGCGTTTGACGACGAACGCCACGAGCAGTGCCAGGGCGGCGGCGATCAGCACCAGATACGGGATGCCCAGCACGTCACCGGAGCCGAGTGCTGCCATACCGGGATTGCGGACGTCCTTGAGCTGGGGGAGCAGGACCAGTGCGAGACCACGGGCGCCGACCATCAGCGCGAGTGTGGCGACGATGGGCTGCACACCCACGAACGCGATGAGCGCCCCGTTGGCCGCGCCGACCAGGATGCCGCCGACGACGGCGATCAGCGTGGCGATCCAGGGCCCGTAACCCAGGTAGAGGGACAGCAGCGACGTGGACAGGGCCATGACCGAACCGACCGACAGGTCGACGCCCTCCGTGCCGATCGCGAGGGCCATGCCGAGGGCGACGATCAGCACTGGGGCGACCTGCACGGCCTGGGTGCGGAAGTTCTCGGCGGAGGCGAAGTGCGCGGTGAAGGCGAAGTTGAAGACCAGCAGAACCATGACACCGCCGTACACGCCGTAGTTCTGCAGGAGGCGCAGCGCCCGGTCGCGGTCCACTGTGACGCGGGCGAGGCTGACGTCAGCCATGAGGTCCTCCCTCGGGTACGTCGGCGATCGCGCGCATCAGTTCGTCCTCGGTGACGGCGTCTCCGGTGAGTTCGCGTACCACGGCACCGTCCTTGAGCACGACCACACGGTCGCTGCCCTCGATCAGTTCCTCGGTGTCGGAGGAGATCAGCAGGACGGCCAGGCCCTCGTCGGCGAGTTCGTCGACAAGAGCCTGTACTTCCGCCTTGGCGCCCACGTCGATTCCGCGGGTGGGCTCGTCGAGCAGCAGGACTTTGGGGTGCAGGGCGAGCCATCGGGCGAGGAGCACTTTCTGCTGGTTGCCGCCGGACAGTTCGCCGACCTTCTGGTGGGGACTCGAGGCCTTGATGCGCAGCCGCTTCATGAAGGTGTCGACGATACGGTCGATCCGCGCGTCGTCCACCAGGCCGAAGCGCGACAGGCCCGGCAACGCCGCGAGTGCGATGTTCTCCCGCACCGACAGACCCGGCACGATCCCTTCGGTCTTGCGATCCTCGGGCAGCAGGCTGATCCCGGCGCGGATCGCCGCCGGGGTGGAGCCGGCGCGTACCGGTGCACCGGCCACCACGACCCGGCCGCTGTCGACCGGCAGAGCGCCCGCGATGGCCCTGGCAGTCTCGCTGCGTCCGGAGCCGAGCAGACCGCCGAGTCCGACCACCTCGCCGGGACGCAGGGACAGCGAGACGTCATGCAGCCGATGACGAGCCGTCAGTCTCTGTGCCTGCAGCACCGGTTCGGCGGCGGCGTCATGGGACCCGGCGAACTTCGTCAGACCCTCTCGGCGGACCTCTCCGATCTCCCGTCCGAGCATCAGCGACACCAGATGCAGCCGGTCGAGGTCGGCGAGCCGTCCGGTGTGCACCACCGTGCCGTCGCGCAGGACGGTGACCGCGTCGCAGATCTCGTACAGTTCCTCCATGCGGTGGCTGACGTAGACGACCGCGATGCCTCGTTCGCGCAGCGTGCGTATCACCTCGAACAGCGTGCTCACCTCGCGGGGCTCCAACGACGAGGTGGGTTCGTCCATGATCACGACTCGGGCGTCGACAGCCACGGCCCGGGCGAGCGCGACCATCTGCTGGGCGCCGACACCGAGTTCACGCAGGGGGCGGCGTACGTCGACCCGGATGCCGAGGCTCCGCAAGGTCTCCTCCGCCTCACGGTGCATACGGCGGAAGTCGATCAGGCGCAGCCGGCTGCGTGGTTCGCGGCCGAGCAGGAGGTTGCGGGCCACGCTCATCAGCGGGACGAGGTTGACTTCCTGATAGATGGTGGAGATGCCCGCCTGCTGAGCCTGCAGGGGAGTGGCGAAGCGGACAGGGGTGCCGTTGTATGTCACCTCACCGGCGTCGGGCTGGTACACGCCGGTGAGGACTTTGATCAGTGTCGACTTGCCGGCGCCGTTCTCGCCGACCAAGGCGTGCACCTCCCCGGCGCGTGCGGCGAAGTCCACATCGGACAGGGCCCGCACGCCGGGGAAGGATTTGCACAGTCCCGTGACCGTGAGCATCTCAGTAGGCCTTGCCCAGGTCGGCCTTCGCATTGCTCTCGGTGTAGGAGCTGTCCTGGATGACGATGTCCTGAGCCACTTCCTGACCCTGGGTGAAGGTGTCCAGCGTCTGGAATGCCAGCGGTCCGAAACGCGGGTTGGACTCGATGACTCCGTCGATCCACCCGTCCACGATGCCCTGAACGGCGTTGCGGGTTCCGTCGATCGTCACGATCTTCACGTCGCCGGGCTTCTTGCCGGCGCCCTTGAGGGCGTTGACGGCGCCCAGTCCCATCTCGTCGTTCTCGGCGTAGATGCCCTTGATCCCCGGCTTGGACTGGATCAGGTTCTCCGTGACGGACTGGCCCTTCTCGCGTGCGAAGTCGCCCGTCTGCCGGAAGACGATCTTGAGTCCTGGCGCCTTCTCCTTGATGCGGTCCTCGAAGCCCTTGGTGCGTTCGGTGGTGACGTTGTTGCCTGCGGCGCCGAGCAGGATGGCGACTTCTCCCTTGCCGCCGGTCGCTTCGATCATCTGGTCGGCGGCCCGCCGGCCCTGCTCGACGAAGTCGGAGCCGATGAAGCTCACGTAGTCCTTGCAGGCGGCGGCGTTGATCTTGCGGTCGATCGTCACGATGGGGATGTGCTTGGCGGATGCGGTGCGCAGCACCGGCTCCCAGCCGTCCGAGTTGAGGGGGGCGATGACCAGCAGGTCGGCGCCCTTGGCGATGAGGTCCTGCACGTCGCTGATCTGCTTGGAGAACTGCGATTGGGCGTTGGCGGTGAGGAGCTTGACGCCTCGCTTCTGGGCTTCGGCCTTGATGGACGCCGTCTCCGCGATTCGGAAGGGGTTGGCTTCCTTCTCGGACTGGGAGAAGCCGACCGTGGCGGACTTCAGGTCCACCTTCGAGCCACCGTAGGAGTCGATGGTGCAGCTCGGCCCTGAACCGCCGCTGGGTGAGGCGACGACCTGGCCGGGATCCTCCTGCTGGGCGGAGGCCTTGTCGTTGCCGGAGCTGTCTTCGGACTTGGCACATCCGGCGGTGAGCGCCAGACCGGTGACGAGGCCGGTGGCGAGCAGTGTCCGCACGGAGGCGCGACGCAGTGGTGCGATGTGCTTCATGAGTACCCCAAACGGCGTGGCCCCGGCGCTCGGAGCGCTCACGGGGAAGGACGGCTCTTGCGGTCAACTCGGCGTGCACGTCGTTCAGAGGAGGTTTTTACATCGTTGGAAGGAGCCTGTAAACCCTGCCGTCCGAAATCTCGGCCCAACGGAACGGACGGCCGTCAGCGACGGCCGAGGGTGCTCTCCCGCTCCACCAGCCGGAAATCCGCGATGAGTTCACGACCGCCCGGCTCGCTGCGCCCGGACAGGCTGCGCAGCAGCGAGGCGACCGCCATGCGCGCGATGGCCTGTTTGTCCGGCGAGACGGTGGTCAGCGACACGGCGCCGAATCGGCTCTCGGCGATGTCGTCGAATCCCGCCACGGCGATGTCCCACGGCACCCGCAGTCCGCGCTCGTGCAGCACCCGCATCGCTCCGATCGCGATCAGGTCGTTGAACGCGAACACGGCATCGGGCCGCACGCCCGCGTCGAGCAGCCTGGCCATGGCCCGCGCGCCGTCGTCCCGGTCCCAGCCGTCGACCGGAACCACCAGCTCGTCCGGGGCCGGCACCCCCGCCGCCGTCAACTCCTCACGCCAGCCGACGAGTCGCAGGTGGGCCGGGCGGTTCGCGGAGTCCGTACGGGCGCCGAGGTAGGCGATGCGGGTGCGGCCTCGGCTGAGCAGATGGCGGACTGCGGCGCGCGCGGCGGCCACGTTGTCGATGGCGATGTGGTCGTGCGGAGCGTCGTACTCCCGCTCGCCGAGCAGGACCAGAGGCACGTCGTCCGGCCGGCCCTGGAGGTCCTCGGCCTCCAGCTCCAGGGGGCTGAGGATGAGCCCGTCGATCACCCGGGCCCTGAAGCCCTGGCTGACGAGGACCTCCTGCTCGCGCCGGCCACGGGTGTGGTCGAGCAGGACCGTGAAATCGTGCTCGGCGGCAGCGTCGATCACCGCGCCGGCCAGCTCGGCGAAGTAGGGGTTGCCGAGCTCGGGGACGGCGAGCGCGATGATGCCCGTGCGGCCCTTGCGCAGGTGCCGAGCGGTGAGGTTCGGCCGGTAGCCCAGTTCGTCGATGGCCTGCTGGACGCGGGCCCGCATCGCCGGCGTGACGTGCGGATAGTTGTTCACGACGTTGGACACGGTCTTGATCGAGACGCCGGCTTTTTCGGCCACGTCCTTCAGGCTGACCCGCAAGGGATCTCCTCGGCATCGATGGGAGCTCCTGACGTCGGAGCATTGTCATGGCCCTGGACAGCGGCCGGGAGCCGTGCTCTCATGCCAACTGCCGTGCTTCCAACGTTGTACAGACTGAAGCAGTGAGCCGCCACCCTTCCTCAGTCAAGGAGGATCCGTGCGCATCAGACCAGTCGGACGTCGTCTGACTTTACTGCTCGCGGCTGCCCTGAGCATTGCAGGGCTGGCCGCGACACCGACCGCCACCTCAGCCGCGACACCCGTGGACGACCCCGTCGAAGTCCACGGCCTCAAGGGGGAGTACTACACCCAATCCGCCCCAGGAGCCTTCGACTTCGCCCAGCTCAAGGCCACCGGATTCGACCCGCAACTCGAATTCGGGTCCCTGGAGTCCCGCCTGAACTCGGCCACCGGACAGTCGGACGACGTCAGCGTCCGCTGGACCGGGCGCATCGTGCCGGAGAGAACGGGCCCCACCACCTTCTCGATCATCGGAGACAACGGATTCCGGCTCTGGGTCGACGGCCGTCTCGTGATCGACCACTGGGTCGACGACTGGGACCGCGAACAGAGCGGTGAGCCAGTCGAGTTGACGGCAGGCAAGGCGTACGACATCAAGGTCGAGTACTTCGAGCACTACGGGGGCTCCAACCTCCACGTGCGCTGGACCCCGCCGGGCGGGACCAAGGCCGCGATCCCGCAGTCGGCGTTCCTCCTGCCCGAGGGCTACGACTACGACGGCGCCATCGCCACCACCGTCCAGCGCGACGGCCGAACCCTCCAACTCGACTTCGCACAGGCGCTGAACGCCCCGCCGACCGGGCTCATCAACCATCTCGACGCGGTCATCGGCGGAGCCACCTGGCCACTGGGCACCGCCCGCCTCGACCCGGCCGACCCCAAGTCCCTGCTCGTCTCTCTGAAGGAACCCGTCGTCGGCAACAAGACCGGCACCGCGCCGGGCCTCGCGGACGTCCGCTACGACGGCCAAGGCGGGCTGACCGACAAGAACGGCAAGGAAATCGGAGCATTCTGGAGCAGCGGCGCCAACCATTCCACCTACGAGCTGCGCACCAAATGGGCCGACGACGTCACGCCGGCCAACGCCCACCGCGAGTACCCGCGCCCGCAGCTCACTCGCGACGCCTGGCAGAACCTCAACGGCAGCTGGCAGTTCGCCGCGGCGACAGCGGGCGAAAATCCGCCCGTCGGCCGCAAGCTCGCCGAGCAGATCCTCGTCCCCTACCCCGTCGAATCCCAGCTCTCGGGCATAGAACGGCACGAGGACCGGATGTGGTATCGCCGCACCTTCACGGTGCCCCCGGGCTGGAAGATCGGCGACAACAAGCGGCTGCAACTGAACTTCGGCGCCGTCGACTGGCAGGCCGAGGTCTATGTCAACGGCACCAAGGTCGCCGAACACAAGGGTGGCTACGACAAGTTCAGTGCCGACATCACCGACGCCCTCAAGCCCGGCCGCAGCCAGGAACTCATTGTCGGTGTCTACGACCCGACGGATGCCGCGAACGGTGAGAACCCGCCGATCGGCAAGCAGCGCCTCGACCCGAGCGGCATCTGGTACACCCCGACCTCCGGAATCTGGCAGACGGTATGGCTGGAGCCCGTGGCGCGTGACCACGTCGACCAGCTGAAACTGACCCCGCATGTCGACAGCGGCACCCTGACCGTCGAACCGCAGGGCGTACGCGACGGCGTCAGCGTCACCGCAACGGCCTACGACGGCAAGCACAAGGTGGCCGCCGCCACCGGCCGCACCGGCCAACCGCTGACCTTGCGGATCCCGCACGCACGCCTGTGGTCACCCGACCACCCGTTCCTCTACGACCTCAGAGTGAGCGTCGGCGCCGACCGCGTCGACAGCTACTTCGGTATGCGCTCCATCGAGGTGCAGAAGATCGACGGCGTCCCGCGCACGGTCCTCAACGGCAAACCGGTCTTCATGATGGCCACACTCGACCAGGGGTTCTGGCCGGACGGCCTGTACACCGCACCGAGCGACGAGGCCCTCGCGTACGACCTGAAGATGCACAAGAACATGGGCTTCAACGCCGTCCGCAAGCACATCAAGGTGGAACCCGACCGGTGGTTCTACTGGGCCGACCGACTGGGCCTGCTCGTGTGGCAGGACATGCCGGCGATGACCGCGGGTGTGAACCCCTCCACGGCGGCCCGCACCGAGTACGAGCACGAGATGAAGGAGATGATCGACGAACACATCAGCAGCCCGGCAGTGGTCATGTGGGTCGTCTTCAACGAGGGCTGGGGCCAGTACGACATCGGCCGTGTCGCTTCGCAGGCCAAGTCCTGGGACCCCAGCCGTCTGGTCAACAACATGTCGGGCCTCAACCTCGGCAACGACGGCGGAGCCGGCGACATCATGGACGAGCACGGCTATCCGAGCCCGGCCCTGCCACCGCACCCGGACGGTCAACGGGCCCTGGTCAGTGGAGAGTACGGGGGCTTGGGCCTCGGAATACCGGGCCACGCCTGGTCGGTGCAGCAGTCGTATGTCGACGTCGACCCCACGACCTATACCGACGACTACCTGCAGAAGCTGACCGAAGTCCACGCACTCGCGTGCCGCGGCGGCAACGGAGCGGTCTACACACAGATCTCGGACGTCGAGGGCGAGCTCAACGGTCTGTTGACGTACGACCGCAAGGTGGTCAAACCCGATGTAGCACGGGTGAAGGCGGCCCAGGACGCCCTGATCGACGATGCGTCACGGCCGGTGCCGGCGGGGTGCGCGTGACACCCGGGCGGAACCTTCCGACGACGAGTCGGACGGCAGACCGTCGCCGTCCGTAACCATCACCGAGCCGGTCCGCTCGCGCCCGCACCGGCCGGGCGCGGGCGGACCGACGAGAAACGGCGCAGCCTGCCGCCACAGCCCGCCCCATGTGCCCAGGCACAGGCAGCACCTCAGGAACTCGGCGCCGCCGATGCGACGCCCGGCCGAACGGCGGGACGCCGCAACAGCCCACGTCAGGACAGCAATTCACGTCCCGCCGACGAGGCGACCGTCCGGCCGAAGTGCCGGGCGAAGAAGCGGACCGCGCTGTCGGCCTCGAACCGGGGCAACTCCTTGTGCCTGCCCGCGTTGGCGTGCAACGTCTTCTCCTTCGAGGCGAAGGCGTCGAACAGGGCCAGACCCGCCTCGCGCGGAATGTGCTCGTCGTCCCACTGCATGTCGAACTCGATCGGGATGGTGATCTGCCGGGCCTTCTCGGCGAGCACATCGGGCCAGTGCTGACCGAAGACCGCGGCCGTGATCCTGGGTTCGACCGCCACCAGCGGCACCCCGATCGCGGTGCCCATATTGATACCGAAGTAGCCGACCGGCCCGTCGGCGCCGATCTCCGGAACCTCCTGGAGGGCGTCCAGGGTCGCCCGCCACTCGGGCACGGCGAGTTCCGCCAGATGCGCGTTGTAGCGGACGACGATCGGGCCTTCCGGTTCGCCCGCGGACCTCGCCCGGTACAGGGCGGCGATCTCCTGCTCGTCATGTGCCGTGCGCGGCCGGTCGCCGTGACCCGGTGCGTCGATGACCGCGACGTGGAAGCCGCAGCCGGCCACGAGGCGCTGTGCACGGCCCGACATGGCCGGTGCCTTCTTGTGGGTTCCGCCGCCGTGCCCCATCAGTACCAGAGGCGCACGATCGGCGCCCGCAACCGGCGACCAGAGAACGCCGGGGATCTCACCGACGGTGAAGCCGCGCTCGAGCATGCCGTTCGACGACGACTCGGCAGTGAACTGCAAGGAATGCATAGGTTTTTTGCCTTTCGGAGGTGCCTTGTTGTGGAGGCACTCCCGGCGACACCTATGTCGATCGCCCGGCCGTGACGAAGAGCGGGAGCACCCACGTCGATACAGCGTTCATGGGTCTCACCTCCTCGCGTCCTGTCACGGTGACCAGGACGCTACAAGACCGATCCGCGTCCCGTCCAACTCTTTCCCCGCCCAAGCGCACACGTTCCGGCGACCCGTGCCAGGTGCCGCCGAGACCTCACAGGTTCGGCTATGACCCCGTACCGGTGCCATGGCTGAAGGCTCCGTCGGTGAGGACGGGCACGATCGCGCTCGCGTTGAGCTCGGTAGCGACGACCACATCGTCGGCGAATCCGCTCATGGCCAGTTCGATGCCGGAGGAACAGGCAGCCACGGCACCGGCGACGTCGGGAGTGTGTGTGAAGCAAGCCCGTGCGGCAGCCGCCTCGGGGGACAGTGGGCCGGCGCCTGTCGACTCCAGTTCGGCGATGATCGCCCCGGCGCCCAGCAAGTCCTCCAGCGCAGGTCGCAGGCTTCCGTCCGGCCACCGCTCACCAGCAGCGACTACCGCGAGGGGACGATCATCGGTCCCGTAGCCGCGCCGGGTCAGCCATTGCCCGACAGCCGTGGCGTTGCGCAGACAGCCCGCCACCACCGATGAATCGCCTGCCGCCGCGGCGATGGCGGATCCGTTGGGAGAGGGGAGCACGAGCCGGGGGGGGAACGGTGCTTCCCGGAGTGCCGCCGGAGACAGCGACCACGGTGAGGTCGAAGTGGCGGCTCGTCGCCCTACGGCCGGCACCGCTGCCTTGCTTCGGGCAAAGGCGGAGGCCGTCTCGTCACGCCAGGCATAGGGGAAGACCCGGGTTCCTGCCTCGACGGCCACGGTCACCGACGTCGTGGACGACAGCACGTCGACCACCACCAGGCACGCGGCATCCTGCGCCAACTGCTGGGCCCGTAGGGCCCCACTCGAATCGGACTCCGTACCCCTGCTGCAGGAACCAGTCGCTCATGGCGATCGAGTCTGGCATCGGTTGGACCAGCCGGGAGGGCTGTCCGGTGTTCGCGGGCGTGGCCGTCGACCAACCTCGACGAGCGCGGCTCGTCGCCGGAAATGCGTTCGTCGCCCGTAGCCCGGCGGCGCCAGCCTCGCCGGTCATGGGAGCACGAGCGCGGTACGTGGTGGTCGAAAACGGCACCTGCAAGCGGTACTTCTCGCGCTGGGCCGCCAACCGGGTGGTGGACGATCTGCTGCCCGGTCCGGCCGCGGCGACACGCTGCTTCCGTGCGAACCGGGAGACCGACGGATGGCTCGACGGCGTGTGGTGCGAGGGCGCCGCACTCGTCGACGACGACCGCCGGACCCTGCTCTGGTTCGCCTTCGCCGGCAGCTGGGCCGACCATGTCGCGGCCCGCGCCGTACTCGCCCGCACATGGCCCGGCTGGGACGTGCGTTTCGCGCACGACAGCATGGGCGATCTGACCCATCACCTGGGCCTTGGCAGGGATCTGACCCGGTCGCCTGGTTGGTTCGAGACCTTCGAGCCATCCTGGTACGCGAACCTCGAGGACACCGAACCCTGGTCCGTCGTCTCCGTCCGTCCGTCGGACGGAAGCGTTCGCGCATGGGGCAGCGGTCGGGAGCCCACCGAGCACCTCACCGACGGCCCCGGCCTGATCGACCTGATCGTGGTGTCACCGGCCACCCCTCCGCTCACGGACATGCCGTACGGCGGCGTCCACTTCGACCCGCAAGCCCGAACCGTCTCGCTCTGGGCGGTGCAGACCGCGGTCGGCGTACACAACTGGCCCTTGCCGGGCCGGGAGAACTGGGACCTGGAGTTCCGTGGTGACGACCACACCCATCAGGCAGAGCTGCTCCCGGCCGACTTCCCCTTCCCACTGCGGCCGCGCTGCGACAGCTCGGCGACGGCCTCGCCACCCCGCCGACCGACAGTGTCTCGATCGTTGTCCAGGCTGCGGCCGTGTCCGGTCCGGGGGGCACCACGCCCGTAATCAATTTTGCTGCGCTGGTGCCGCACGAACCGGTGGGCCCCACCCCGGCCGAACTCGCCGAGCTGGGCGCGACGCGCGATCAGCTGATCGCAGAGGCGGAGGTGTACTGACCACTACCTCAGAGGTCTACTGACCACCACCTCATGGGTCCCTTCGCCCTGGAAGGGTGGCTCGGTCGCGACAACGGGTCGACGGGCCAGGCGCGACAAGCATCTTCTCGATCAGCTGTGGCCTTGGAGCCACTGCGGCGCGGAGGCCGACGGCATCGGGCGGATTGATCATCGGTGCGGCGTGCGGCCTGCGGCGTGCGGCGTGCGGCGTGCGGCGTGCGGGTGCCGGGTGAACCCGTGCGGGCCGGGGAGTGTGGCCGGGGGCAGAGACAGCCGAGTGGGTCAGGCCGGCGCTCCCTTCCTCGGGTGTCCGGGTCCGCCGTGACGCAGGTGTCACTCTGCACCCGGGAAGAACATTCACGCGCACTGGTAGACCAGGGCAACAGTCACATGTACTGTCTAGACATGCCTGGACAGGTACACAAGCATCATCGCATCGCCCGCGTTCTCGCCGACGAGATCAGAGCCGGGGTGCACGCCGACGGCAGCAGACTCCCGGGGGAGTACACACTCACCCGGCGGTTCGGCGTCAGCCGCACCACCCTGCGGCAAGCACTTCAGGTTCTCGGTGAGGAAGGACTGATCTCCACTCACGCCGGAATCGGCTCCTTCGTCACCTTCGACGGAACGCCGCTCGACAACCGTCTCGGCTGGACCCGGGCGCTGGCCGAGCAGGGGACTGAGCTCACGACCGAGACGCTCCGCTTCGAAGAGGTGACCGACCAGGAGCTGGCCGCCGAACTGGGACTTGTCTCGACGGCGTTCATCGCCCTGGACCGGGTCAGGCGGCTCGTCGGCGGGCAGGGCGTATCTCTCGAGCGCAGCAGGGTCCCTGTCACGGAGGAACTGGCCGGGCTGCCCGAACGCGGCCTCGACGGCGGCTCACTCAGCCGCGCGCTGGTCGCCGCCGGTCGAGTCGCCGACTCCGGCGAGGGACGGGTGTCGGTTCGCGGGCTCGACGTCGAGGAGGCCGCCGCACTTCACCGCTCGCCCGGGGAGCCCTTCCTGCGGCTCACCCAGGTGTACCGGGCCGCCGACGGCTCGGTCGTCGAACAGGTCACCAGCCTTCTCGACCCCGCCCGATTCGAACTCCACGTGAGCTCGGGCCGAGGAGGCCGGCTGTGACCGACCGCCTCGACCGCGCCCTCGGCGCCTACTACGGGCTCGCCCTCGGTGACGCTCTCGGCATGCCCACACAGGTGATGTCCCGCGAGGAGGTCGTCCGGGTCTACGGCACCCTCACCGGCTTCGAGCCGGCCCGACCCGACAACCCGGTCAGCGCCGGTATGCCGGCCGGGTCGGTCACCGACGACACCGACCAGGCCGTCATCGTCGGCCGACTGCTCGACGAGGGCCGTGGCAGGATCGACCCCCTGCGGCTCGCCCATGAGTTGCTGGACTGGGAGAAGGAGATGAAGGCCAAGGGTTCCTTCGACCTCCTCGGCCCGTCCACCAAGGCCGCCCTGGACGCGGTCGCCCGTGGTGTCCCGACCCAGGAGGCGGGCAAGCACGGCACCACCAACGGTGCAGCCATGCGCGTCACACCGGTCGGGATCGCGTTCGCCGTCGACCCGCTGGACACCTTCCTGGACCATGTCGTGGAGTCCTGCCAAGTCACTCATGACACGGGCATCGGCATCGCGGGCGCGGCGGCCGTCGCCGCCGCCGTGAGCACGGGTGTCGGCGGCGGATCGTTGGACGACGCCGTGACCGTCGCGGTGACCGCCGCCCGGGCCGGTGCGCAGCGCGGGCACTGGGTCGCCGGGGCCGACATCGCGTCCCGTATCGAGTGGGCGTGGGACCTGGCCCTTGGTCTCCCGGAGGCCGAGGCCCTGGACCGGATCGTCGCGCTCGTCGGCACCAGCGTCGCAAGCCAGGAGTCGGTGCCCGCCGCGTTCGCGGTACTCGCCGTGGCCGGCGGCGATCCCTGGCGAGCTGCCCTGCTCGCCTCCAACCTCGGCGGCGACAGCGACACCATCGGCGCGATCGCCGGTGCGGTCGCCGGGTCCGTCACCGGGCTCTCGGGGCTGCCCCCAGAGGCCGTCCGGACGCTTCGCACCGTCAACTCCCTCGAACTGGAACCTCTGACCGCCCGGCTGCTCACGCTCCGCTGAGCCGCCCGCACACCCGTAGCCGGATGGAAATCCCGAGTCCGACTGTTTCACCCGGCACACCCGCTTCGCCCACCACCCGTCCCCTCCGCATCCTGCAAGGAGGTTCCGTCATGGCCGTTTCGAAGACGAACGATCGCGTCGGTGCCATCGAGACAAGAGGGATCGAACCGGTCCCCGACCACGAGCGGCACGGCCAGGCGAGCCAGATGTTCTGGACCTGGTTCGCCGCCAACATCAGCATCCTCGGCCTCCCACTCGGCGCGACCCTCGTCGCCTTCCGCGGACTGAACATCTGGCAGGCGGTCCTCGTCGCCGTCGTCGGCGCCTTCGGTTCGTTCGCACTGGTGGGAGCCCTGAGCCTGGCGGGCAAGAAAGGCGGCGCACCCGCACTCACCCTCTCCCGCGCGGTCTTCGGACAGAGGGGCAATGCGGGACCGACCCTGATCACCTGGCTGAGCCGGGTCGGCTGGGAGACGATCAGCACCACCACGGCGGCGTACGCGCTGCTGGCGCTGCTGAACACCGCGTTCGGGGTCGGCCAGAACACCGTGCTCACGCTCGTCTGTCTGCTGGTCTTCATCATCTGCACGCTGCTGATCAGCGGACTCGGCCACGCCACCATCATGTGGATCAACAAGTGGGCCACGGTCGTCTTCGGCGTCCTCAACCTCATCGTGATGGGCTTCCTGGTCGCGACCGTCGACTGGTCCAAGGTCCTCGACGCCGCAGCGGGGCCGACCAGCGGAGTGATCGCAGGTGTCGGCTTCGTCGCCGCGGGTACCGGTATCGGCTGGGCCAACGCAGGTGCGGACTACGCCCGCTATCTGCCCCGCACCATCCCTGGCCGGCGGCTGATCACGGCCTCGGCGTTCGGTGCGGGCATCCCGCTCGTGCTGTTGATCTCGCTCGGCTCGCTGCTCTCGGCCGGCGACCCCACGCTCGCCACCGCCTCCGACCCGGTCGCCGCCATCAACGCGATGCTGCCCTCATGGATGGCGATCCCCTATCTCGTCGCGGCCTTCGGCGGGCTGCTGATGTCGAACCATCTCTCCACCTACTCCGCCGGGCTGACGATGATCACCCTGGGGTTGCGGGTCCCGCGCGCCGCCGCGGTCGCCCTCGATGTGGTGGTGATGTTCGCCGGCGGTATCTACCTCATGTTGATCGCCGAAGACTTCTACGGGCCCTTCTCGACCTTCCTGACCCTCCTGGCCGTACCCATCTCGGCGTGGATCGGGGTGATCGCGGTGGACTCTCTGCGTGGGCGCACATACGACTCCGAGGCCCTGATGGACACCACCCGCACCAGTCGGTACTGGTACTCGGGCGGGTTCCGGCTGCCCGCCGTCCTCGGCTGGGCCGTCGCCATCGTGGCCGGCCTGCTCTTCACCAAGGCTTCGACGAGCGCGACCGACGTCTGGTTCGCGGGCCCGCTCTCCGACACCTGGTTCGGTGTGAACGGCCTCGGCTGGGCGATCTCCATGGTCGTCAGCGGCTTGATCTACGCGTTGTTCGGGCGCCGCACCGGCTCGGCCGCCGGCAGTGCCGACGGATCCACGTCCCCCGCTCTTGAGAGGGCCGGACGATGAGCAGTCGCCTGGTGCTCGTCGGGAATGTCATCGCCGACCTGGTGATCGAGGTTCCCACGCTGCCCGAACGCGGCGGAGACGTCATCGGCACCCGCAGTGGAACGACCGTCGGAGGCGGTTTCAACACCCTGGTCGCGGCCCGCCGCCTGGGCACCGAGGTGGCCTTCGCCGGTCTGCACGGCACAGGGCCGCACGGTGACCTCGTACGCGCGGCGCTCGCGGCCGAGGACATCACAACGCTGCTGCCCGCCCGCGCGGAGGGTGACACCGGCTTCACCGTGGCCCTGATCGACGGCGGTGGCGAGCGAACCTTCGTCACCAGCTTCGGGGTGGAAGCGACACTGACGCAGTCGGACGTCGACGTGGTCGCCACGCGGCTGCGTCCCGGTGATCTGGTGCAACTCTCCGGCTACGGGCTGGTGATGCCGGGCAACGGTCCGCTGCTGTCCGGTCTCACCGCCGGACTCCCTGCCGACATCACCGTCTGCCTCGACCCCGCGCCCCTGGTCGCCGACATCCCCGCGTCCGTTCTCGGGCCGGTCCTCGCCCGTACCGACTGGCTGAGCGCCAACGCACGTGAGTCGCGCCTGATGACTGGGCACACGGACCCGCGATCGGCGGCCGTGGCGCTGCGGGAACGACTGGCGCCGGGCGCGGGTGTGATCGTACGGGCGGACAAGGACGGCTGCTGGCTGGCTGCTCCCGGCCAGGCTCCGACACATGTACCGGGGTTCCCGGTGGACGCGGTAGACAGCAACGGCGCGGGCGACGCACACATCGGTGCGTTTCTGGCCCTGCTCAGCCAGGGACACGATCCGCTGACGGCGGCACACGGCGCGAACGCCGCGGCGGCCTACGCCGTGGGCCGCCGCGGACCGGCCACCGCACCGGACCGGGTTGCGCTGGGGGAGTTCCTCGGTGAACATCCCCTCGCGGAGAGGCTGTTCGGCGGCGGAGGCCACTGAGAGCTGCGCTGCCTCAGCCGGGCGCGTCGCGCGAAAGAACGGGGGACCGCAGCCAGTGACTCGGCCGAATCCGTCGGACGGCGTCGATCCAGCCCCCACAGTCCGGCGGCATCGGCTGCTCGATCAACCCCCGGCCCGTTACGCCGGGTGACCGCCGATCAGGCAGTCGCCCGATCGTGCCGACGGCGGACCATCTCGGTGATCCATGTGGGAGCGAAGGGCGAGGTGCAGCCGGGGGACGTCGGGTAGTCCTTGAGCACTTCCAGGCGCTCGCCGATGTCGAGTGACGCGAGCGCGGTGTTCGGCGCGCTCGATGCCGATCTGGGCCAGGCAGTGGTTCATCGCCCACTGCAGGCGGTCAGGGGCGTCTTTCATCTGCGCCTCGATGACGTCGAGCAGTCCCTGGAGGTCGAGGCCCTCGGGCTTCTTGGCCACGCGTTCGGTGGTCAGTGCCCAGCCGGCACTCGCGATGACGGGATGCTGATCGGCGGACCAGGCAAGCCGCAGTTCTTCGCAGTAAGGGCTCTTCTTCACGGCGTAGTTCACGAGCCAGTCGTGCACCTTGGGGGAGCGTGCCTGGCGCAGCATGACGTCCAAGGCGTCACGCTCGAACGCCTTCGGGCGGCAGATCAGGATCGCCAGGAGTCTCGCCGCGGTGTCATCCGTCTCCCACAGCCGGCACGCGATTTCCTGCTGCGTCTTGAGCCGCTTCGCGAGCGCGCGCAGCTTGCTGAGGTTCACCCCGTGAACGTCACCGTGTCTCTCGTTCACTTCGCGTGCCTTGGGGTCCTCGAGCTCGGCCAGTTCGGCCATCACCTCGGTCAGTGTCGTCTGGGCCATCCCGGCCCCCTCTCTCGCGCGTGAGGCGCAGCCTGTGACGGAAGCCGGCCCTTGGTCAGGAAGCTGCGATCCGGCTCGCACACTTGAACCGCGCCGGCAAAGATCGACCGGACGGGATCTGGCCGTCCGTGGCCGACGAGACCGTCCACTCGATGACGGGGAGCGGAGATCGCCGTGCATTCGTTCAAGTGATTGAGTCTGCGGCTCCTTGATGCGGTGTCGGCGAGCGTGTCCACGCCGTCGTGGCCGCGTTCCGACTCACGCGCAGATGCGCGCCCCGTGGGCTTGAACGTACCCGCTCCGTGGCGGGGTTGAGGCGCTGCGCGCAGGGTGTTCCGGTACAGCCGAGAACGGTCAGGCGGCAGGCGTGGGTTTCGTCGCGCAGTTCTTCTTCTGCCGGTCGCGATAGGCGTGCGTAGCCGCCTGCTGGCTGCACCGGGTGCTGCAGTAGCGGCCGGAGGAATTGCGTGTGCGGTCGTAGAAACCGCGGTAGCAGGAGGAAGAGCTGCACATCTTCATCCGGGCCCATACGTCCCGGGCCGCAAGGTCGACGGCGGCGGCGAGCAGCGCCTCGAAGGCGCCGACGATTCCGGTGTGCGAGGGCCGGAATGTGCAGCCGTCGGCCTCGATCACGGGGGTCAGTGGGTAGCGCTGGCCGTAGCTCCGGAGCAACTGTTCGGCCTCGCCGAGGAGTTCAGCCCCTTGTTCGCAGCCGACGTGGCTGCGGAAGACGGTCGTCAAGGCGCCGCGGAGTTCCCGTGTCGCGGCGGCGTCCGCGTCGGTGACGATCATCGCGCCGTCGTCCATGGAGTATGAGGAGAGCCACTGCGAGAGCGCCGTGCGGTCGTCGAGCAGGTCGCGTGCGCGCCCGGGCTGAGACTGCGTATTGACGAAGGCCAGCAGCAGGTCGGCTGTGGCGAACGGGGCCGGAGACGCGTTCTCCGGTGCCGTCGGCGCGGACTGTTCGGTCATGACTCTCCTTGTGTCGGGATCCATGGTAGACCACATCGCAGAGACATGAGCTAATGCTTTACGCATATGGCAATCAGCGGCTTGACGGCGGAGATGTGAGGTGCAAACCTCAGAACGACATTACGTCCGACGGTGGCGCTCTGGGGTGCGCCGCCGGGTGGTCGACTGTCGTCGGCATCAGCAAAAGTCATTCGCATATAGCCATCGCGCACCCGCATGGCCCATGGCGTACTCGAGTCCTCCTCGAGGGACTCTCGGTCCCAGGGCGTCACGGCCGTGCGTGAAACATGTTGGAGTACTCATGTCCTCGAAGATCGTCCTCATCACCGGAGCGAGCAGTGGGCTCGGCGCGGCCACGGCTCGTCGTCTGGCCGGAGAGGGACACCACGTCGTGGTCGGCGCTCGCCGGGTGGACCGTCTTGACGCCCTGGTCAGGGAACTGCAGGAGGCCGGCCGCAAGGCGGACCGCACCGCCGTCGACGTCACCGACCCCGACAGCGTGAAGGCCTTCGTCGAAGGTGCCCACAGCAGGCACGGCCGGGTCGACGTCCTGGTGAACAATGCCGGTGTGATGCCGCTGTCGCGGTTGGACGCCGCGCGCCTGGACGACTGGAACCAGATGATCGACGTCAATATCAGGGGTGTTCTGCACGGTATCGCCGCTGCGCTGCCGCTGATGAAGTCCCAGGGGCACGGTCACATCATCAACATGGCCTCCACCCTGGGACACTACGTCGCGCCCGCCACGGCCGTGTACAGCGCGACCAAGTACGCCGTGCGCGCGATCTCCGAGGGTCTGCGCAAGGAGAACAACGACGTTCGGGTGACCGACATCAGCCCGTCCTTCACCGAGTCCGAACTGATCCAGGGCGGCGACCCCGGGACCATGGCATACATCCGCTCGATGGCAGACAGCCTTCAGTTGCCGGCTGCCTCGGTCGCCGACGCCATCGCCTATGTCATCGGCCAGCCGAACGACGTCGACGTCAGCGAGATCGTGGTTCGACCGCGCGCCGAGGTCGCCTGATCCAGCGGCCCCCGCGTTCCATGGCCGGATGGCCGGATGGACGGGGGAGGTGGTGATCTGCTCGGGCCGCGTACGCGGTACGCGGCCCGAGCAGATCCGGCGAGGCGTGCGAGACGGGCGCCTGTCGCGCCGGTTGCTGTGGTGGGGCAGAGCGGTGTCCGCGGGACTCATGGGAGATCGACGGGCATGGCTGCCCGGCCTTCCATGGGCCTCGGCGCCGCGACCGTCCACCTCGGGCACGGCACCGTTGCCTGTCGCGATCGGCGGACGGGAAAACGGTTCGACGGCATCGCCGAATCCTGACATCGTGGCCGGCCATGACGAGCGTCGAGCTTGTGACCGCCGCGGATGTGCAACTCATGCAGGGGCTGGCGCAATGTGTCACCGCCACCCGTCCAGATCTGGTGAACAGCGACGCGACGTTCGGCGAGCTCGCCTGGAACTGGGGCAAGGGGCATGTCAGTGACGGCGCGAGTTGGCGGCGTCGCCTGTGGTTCTCGGGCGGGCATCTGGTGGCATGGGGCTGGGCCCGTCTTCCCCACCGGTTGCGGCGGAGCGACGGGTCCGTGAAGGACGTCACGGGCGCCTATCTGGCGTATCAGATCCATCCCGACCACGCGGAACTGGTCGACGAGGTGATCGACTGGTACGACGGCACGGCGAAGAACCTCGAGCGTACGGTGATGCCGAGCGCCGCCGATGAGTTCGCCCTGGATCGGTGGGCGGCGCACGGCTATGCGACGGATCCGGCCGCACTGGGCGACGCCGGCTCGTGGACCCAGCTCAACGAGCGCGCCCTCACCGACATGGAACAGCCGGTACTGCCGGACGGATTCCGGTTCCGCACCACCGACGAGGCAGGGCCGAAGGCCGCGATCCAGGCCCATCTGGATGCCTGGGCTCCTTCGGCCTACACGGCCGAGGGCTACGAGGGTGTCCGGCGGACGCCAGTGTATCGAGGCGACCTGCACATCCTGGTGGAGGCGCCGGACGGAACGATGGCATCCTCGACGATCATCTGGCTCGACGAGGTGAACAGGACCGCCGAGTTCGAGCCGGTCGGGACTCACCCCGGCCACCGGCGTCGTGGGCTGGGCAGGGCGATGCTTCTGCACGGGATGCAACTGGTGCGGGCGGCCGGGGCCACTCATGCGACGGTCGCCTGTCTGGGCGCGCCGGGGCACCCCGCGGCGCGCGGGCTGTACCACAGCGTCGGGTTCCGGGAGTTCACGCGGGATGCCCCGCTCATCAAGACCAGGGCCGGGGGCTGACGAACCGGTCGTTCGGGCAGCCGTCGACGGCCGGCACGCCTCGGCGCGTTGATCAATCTTCCTCGGCGGGAAGGGCGTACAGCCCGGTGAGGTTGACCACGATCGCTTCCTGGGTGCTGCGGGCGATGACGACCACCGCCTCTTCGGAGGGGTCCGGGTTCTCCTCCCGGTGCGGTACGAACGGTGGGACGAAGATGTAGTCGCCGGGCCCGGTCCGCAGTCGAATCTCCTCGGGTTCCTCTCCCGAGCCGTCCAGGAAGACGAACTCGGGGTGGCCGCTCACGACGTAGATGGCGGTCTCGGATTCGCCGTGATGGTGGTCGGAGGAGGAGGTGGCGGGGGCGACGTGTGTCTGCCCCATCCACAGTTTCTCGGATCCGACGGTCTTTCCGCTGACGGCGGCGAACCTGCGCATGCCACCCGTCTGGGCGGTGTCGCCGTCAAGGGAGTCGGCACGGATGTGGTGCAGACGGTTCCGCAGCGGGGCCGCCGGACTCCCCGCGGTCTCATGGAGATGGGGGTGGAAGCCTTCACCAGGGGTCGTCGAGGGCTCGCTCATGACGGGGACGCTAGATGTGGGCAAAAAAGGATGTCAAGTGGTGTCCATTGCCGTTCACCTGCGGCAACGTTCCTGCAATGCAGAGGAGTAGGGGAAACAGGCCCGGTCGCCGCAGGAGCCGTCGGGCATGATGGGCGCATGCATATCTCCGCGAAGGCGGACTACGCCGTGCGGGCTCTTCTGGAGCTCGCCCGTGCGCCGGCCCGGCCGCTCACCTGCGAGGTCATCGCTTCCTCGCAGCAGATTCCGTTCCGGTTCCTGAAGTCCGTGGTGGGTGAGCTGCGCAGAGCAGGTCTGGTGCGCAGTCAGCGTGGCTGCGAGGGCGGCTACTGGCTCGGCAGGCCCGCCGAGGACATCACCCTGCTGGACGTCGTGCGGGCCGTCGACGGTGAGGTGATCACCCTGCGCGGTGAGTCGCTCGACGAACTCGCCTATCCCGGCCCGGCCATGGGGCTGCCCGGCGTGTGGCGACAGGTCGAGGCGGATGCGGCGGCCGTCCTCGGCGGGGTGACGCTGGCCTCGTTGCTGCCCGCGGAGGCGGTTGAACGGTCGGCCCACAAGGGTGCTGCATGACACAGGTGCCGGAGCTGCCCACGGTGGAAGTGGTCGAGTACACCGACCCGTTGTGCCCCTGGGCCTGGGGATCGGAACCGGTCTTCCGTCGGCTGCGGGCGGCACTTGCCGGGCGAGTGCACTGGCGCCGGGTGTATGGCATCCTCTTCGATCACGACGACGATCCGCCACCGGACCCGGCGGCGGAAACCGCCTGGTACGTGGACTACGTCGCGGGGATCAGCGGACACACCGGGGCGCCCCACGCGGTCCGGTTGCAACGGGTGGCGGAGAGTTCCTGGCCGTCCTCCCTTGTCGCCAAAGCCGCGGAACTGCAAGGGAATGCCGTGGCCGAGCGGGTGCTGCGGCGGCTGCGCGAGACCGTATTTGTACTCGGTGAGCCGGCGGACACCACTGCGCTGGCTTTGTCCGCGGTGCGGGGGATGCCGGGCCTGGACTGGGAGCGGCTCTCGCACGACGCGGCCTCCGTTGCGGTGTTGGAAGAGGTGCGAGCCGACCGCGCCGAGGCGCGGCGCCCGGTGCCGGAGGTATTGTCCGGCCTGGGTGGCTCGCCGCACCCCGGCACAGCCAGGGAGACCGCCGAGGGCGGTTACCGGTATGCGTTGCCCACGCTGCTGTTCCGCGTCGCTTCCAAGCGCCGTACGGTGCCCGGCTGGCGGTCCTGGGAGGGGTACGCGGCGGCCGTCGAGGAACTGTGCCCGGGGCTGCTGTCGGCTCCGGTGGCGCTGTCCGCCGGTGCGGCGCTGGAGCGGTACGGGAGTCTGACCGACCCGGAGGTCCGCCTGCTGACGCAGGGCCCGTGGCCGCCGCAGCACGTGGTGCGGGCGGAGACCGGTAACGGACCGTTGTGGCTGCATCCGCGGGAGGCCGCGGTCCACCCGGCCACCACCCCGCGCTGATTCGCGGTCGTGGCACGGCTCGGAGTTGATGTCAGGGCCAGTTCCACTGAATGAGACACCAATTGGTGTCCATTGACAGCCGCTTACGGCCCGCACCAAGATGTTGAGCATGCTTACGACGCACCCCGGTGTGGTGTGCCGCTACGTGGACCTGCGGCGCACCAGCAGCGCGCTCTGTCGCTGATCGCCCGCCCTTGGCACCCAGGCGCCTGACCGTTTCCGTCAGTACCGGCCGCCCACTGCTCCACTGAGCACGGCCTGTCGCCGCGCCCGCACCTCTGCGCTTCGTCACCCCTGTCTTTCCGTATCCCGGTCCGCCCCGCGAACCTGCCGACGCGCCATGCCCTGAACGCCGCATGTCCGACGTGTGCACCGAAGCAACCGTCGGCCTGCCGTGCCGTCAGGCGCAGTCGTCCGGCGCGGGTCCGTGCCGTCCCTCGTTCCCGTCCTGCCCGCTCATGACGGGGACGAGGCCATCAAAGGAAGTAGCCACATGCCCGGACGACTCATGCCTCGCCACCCCGCCCCGCATGCGAGCCGCCTGCGACCCACAGCCCTCGCCACAGTCCTGCTCACCGTGCTCGTCGGCGCTCTCAGTGCGTGCGGGGGCACCGCGTCCTCAGCAGGCGGCGCCGCCACGCTGAAGTGGGCCTCTTCCTACTTTCCGACCCACTGGGACCCGGTGGTCGGGGGAAGTGGCGCCCAGTTCCGTGAACTGGCCCTGGTGTACGCCTCGTTGACACGCACCGACGAGACCGGCAAGGCGGTCCCGGACCTCGCCAAGAGCTGGGAGTACAACAGCAAGGGCGACGAGATCACCTTCCATCTGCGCCCGGGCCTGAAGTTCAGCGACGGCTTGCCCGTCGACGGCGCGGCGGTCAAGGCGGCCATCGAGCGGGCCAAGAAGCAGAAGAACTCCGCGCTCTTCGGTGACCTGACCTCCATCAAGTCGGTCGACGCCAGCGGACTGGACGCGGTTGTCCACCTCACCCAGGTCGACTACCAGATCCCCCAGCTGCTCGGTGAGCGCGTCCTGCAGATCGCCAGCCCCAAGGCGGCGGCCGACCCCGGCAAGCTGGACCAGAACCCGGTCGGCGCGGGGCCGTTCACCATCACTCAGCTGATCCCCGGTACGAAGGCCGTTCTGAGGAAGAATCCCAACTACTGGGACGCGAAGAACATCCACATCGACAACGTCGAGCTGACCTCGGCACCTGATGCGTCGACCGTCGTGTCCGGGCTGCAGACCGGGGTGTACAACTTCGCCGACATCGAACCGAGTCAGGCGGCCGCCGCCAAGAAGGCCGGGCTGGACGTCTTCGTGCAGCCCGGTTTCAACGCCTCGAACATCAGCCTGAACGTCAACAAGGCGCCCTTCGACAACAACAAGGTCGTCGATGCGGTTCGCCATGCGATCAACCGCCAGGAGTTCGTCGACAAGCTGACCTTCGGCTACGGCCAGGTGACCGATCAGCCCTTCCCCAAGGGATACGTGGCCTACGACCCGGCGTCGCAGAACAACTACCCCTACGACCCGGGCAAGTCGAAGAAACTTCTTGCCGAGGCGGGTTACAAGGCCGGGGACCTCAAGCTCGATCTGGTGATCCCCGCCGAGGATCCGCAAGCCGAAATCGTCCAGTCGCAGTTGGCCGCGGTCGGCATCACCGTCACCATCAAGATCGACAAGAACTGGGCCACCCCGTTCTTCGCCAAGAACCTCACGTTCTCGCTGTACTCCACCACGGGCCGCGACTCCGCAGTCCAGACCCTCACCGCCCACTTCGGCCCCAACGGGCCGCTGAACCTGAGTTCGCCCTACGAGCCGGCGGGCTTCGAGGCGGCCGTCGCCAAGGTCCGCCGGACACCGCTGGAGGCGCCGGACTACACCACCGTCCTTCGGGCGGCGACCCGGGCCGGCCTGCAGAGCAAGGCGCTGGTCTTCACGTACTCCGCGCCCAACCTCATCGCCAAGAGCAAGGCGATCTCCCGCCTTCCGAAGATCCCGGCCCACATCGACTGGACCGGCGTGACGATCTCCGGCAGCAAGTGACTTCCACCCACCACAGAGAGGAGGCAGCCCCATGACGACGACCACGGTCCAGGCCTCTCACGTCCACCGCCACGGGGTCGCCCGGCCGGGGGTGCGGCACGCGCTGGGCCGCGTCCTGGCTGTCCTCGTCCGGTCGATCGCGATCTTCGTGCCGGTGTTCCTGGTCGCGACGTTCGTGACATTCGCGCTGCGCTCGCTGAGTGGACTCAGCCCCGCGCGGATCCAGCTGGGGGAGGACGCGACACGCGAGGCGATCCACAGGGTGGAGGCCCAATGGGGCCTCGACAAGCCCTTCTTTGCCCAGTACTGGGACTGGTTCAGCGGCGTCCTGCACGGACAACTCGGCGCCAGCTGGACCAACGGCGCCGACATCTCCACGCTGATCGGTCTCGGCCTGGGCGTGAGCCTGTCGGTCGCGACGTTCGCACTTCTCATCGGAGTTGTCGTCGGGTTCGTCCTCGGCACGCTGGCGGCCCTGCGGCGCACCACCTGGCTCGACCGCGCGATCACCGGATTCGTGACGGTGATCTCGGTGATGCCGGCCTTCGTCGTCGGCATCGTGCTGATCGAGATCTTCGCGGTGGGACTCCACCTGTTCCCTTCCGCGGGATACGTCCCCGCGCAGCAGGGAACCGGCCCCTGGCTGGCGCACATCACCCTCCCGGCGCTGGCCTTGAGCTTCGACGTGGTCGCCGACGTCGCCCGCCAGTTGCGGACCAGCCTCGTCGCGGCCTACCGCGAGAACTATGTGACGGGCGCCGTGGTGCGAGGACTGAGCCCCCGGCGGATCTTCTTCGTCCATGTGTTGCGCAACGGCCTAGGCCCGGCGCTGGCCACCCTCGGTCTGAAATTCCCCGCCCTGGTGGGTGCCTCCGTCGTCACGGAGTGGATCTTCGGTCTGCAGGGCTTCGGCAGGTTCGCCAACGACTCCGCCCAGGCGGGCGACGTGCCGGCCGTGCAGGGCGTCCTCGTCGTGTCGATCCTCCTGGTCGTCACGTTCAACCTGATCGTCAACCTGGTGCTGGCGCGCGTCACGCCCGCTTCCCAGCGAGGAGTCTGACCATGATGCGCCGCATCCTCTCCCTCACCTCCGGACGGATCGCCCTCGGCGTCCTCGCCGTGATCGCGCTCCTTGCGCTCTTGGGACCGCTGCTGGCCCCGCAGGATCCGCTGGCCACCAGCGGCCACACCCTCGCGAACCCCTCGAGCGCCCACTGGCTGGGCACGGACAACCTCGGTCGCGATGTGCTGAGCCGTCTCCTGGACGGCTCCCGTGTGAGCGTGGCCGGATCCCTCGAAGTGGCGTTGACGGCGCTGGTCGTAGGCGCGATCCCCGGCATCCTGTCGGTCTACCTGGGCCGGGCCTTCGAATGGGTCACCCTCCGCCTGGCAGACACGCTGGTCGCCCTGCCGTTCCTGCTCTTCGCGGTCGCCGTGATCGCACTGCTCGGAAACGGCCTCACGCAGGCCATGCTCGTCACCGGCGCACTGGTGTCACCCCTCTTCTACCGGGTGTCCCGCGCCGCGACACTGGCCGTCGCCCGCTCGCAGTACGTGGAGGCCGCGCTCATCTCCGGGGCCTCTATCGGCTGGGTGGTGCGCCGCCACGTCTGGGCCAAGGTGCTGCCGTCGATCGCCGTCGCACTCGCCCAGACCATCGGCGTCGGCTTCATCATCGTCTCGAGCCTGACATTCCTCGGCATCGGCATCCAGCCTCCCAAGCCCACTTGGGGCGGCCTGCTCGCGTCCGACCTGGGCTACCTGAGCTACCAGCCCTGGGCGCCGCTCGTCCCCGCACTCCTGATCATGGTCACCGTCTGGGCCGCCAACCTGCTCGCCGACACCCTGCGTGATGTCTCCGGCGAGGCAGGCCGAGCCCTGATCAACAACCGGAAGGCCCACGCCGACCGCCGCAGCAAGTCCGACCTTGTAACCACCGGAGGCGCCCGATGACGACGCTGTCCGAGAAGACGAAGAGCACCGCCACGGACAGGACCCCGTCGGCTCCGTCCGTGCTCGCCGTCCGCGATGTGCACATCAGCGACCGGGTCACCGACCGCGAGATCGTCCACGGAGTGACCTTCGACCTCACGCCCGGCACATCCGTCGGGATCGTCGGTGAGTCCGGCAGCGGCAAAACCCTCACCTGCCGTGCCGCCCTGGGCATCCTGCCCCCGCACTTCGAGGTCTCGGACGGCTCGATCGAGATCTGCGGCACCGACATCACGACCCTCACACCCCAGCAATGGACGGCACTGCGCGGCGCCACCATCAGCGCGGTCTTCCAGGACCCGGCCTCCTACCTCAACCCCTCCATCCGCGTGGGACCCCAGATCGCCGAGGTCATCCGCATCAAGAAGGGGTTGAACCGCCGCCAGGCACGGCACCGTGCCGTCGAACTGCTGCAGGCAACGCAGCTGCGGGAGCCGGAACTCGTCTACAGCCAATACACCCACGAACTGTCGGGAGGCATGCTTCAGCGTGTCCTGATCGCGGCAGCGATTGCCGCCGACCCGCAGATCCTCATCGCCGACGAGGCCACCACCGCCCTGGACGTCACCGTCCAGGCCGAGATCCTCGACCTGCTCGCCGACCTGCGGGAACGCACAGGGCTGGCCCTCGTCGTCGTCTCCCACGACCTCGCCGTCGTCGCCCAGATATGCGACAAGGTGCTCGTCATGCGGCAGGGAAGCGTAGTCGAGCACGGTCCGACACGGACGGTGCTCCACGACCCGCAGCACGAATACACCCGCCTGCTCATCGCCGAGCACGAGCAGTACGGCCTGGAGAAGTTCCGCACGCCGCAGGAGGCATCGTGACCGCCCAGCTCCCGGCGCCATCGGCCGCCGGCACCGAAGGGCCCCCGGGCGCCGTACTCGAGGTGACCGACCTCGAGGTGCACTACGGGCTGCGCCGCCGACGCCGACAGGCCCTCCACGGGGTCTCGCTGAGCGTCGCACCCGGCGAAACCGTCGGTGTCATCGGCGAGACGGGCTCAGGCAAATCCACCTTCGCACGCGCCGTTCTCGGTCTCGTCCGCGCCTCGGCAGGCCGGATCGTCATTGGCGGCCACGACGTCAGCGCCTACGGAAACCGCCAGTGGCGCGGGCTGCGTCGCCGCGGCGTCGTCCAGTACGTCTTCCAGGACCCGCTGCGCAGCCTCGACCCGGACCTCACCATCGGGGAGTCCCTGGCCGAACCCCTGCTCGTCCACGGAGTTCCACGCGACGAGGCGGCCGAGCGCGCCCGCGCATTCCTCCCTCGTGTCCGCCTGTCCGACGAACTTCTCGACCGGCTGCCCGGGGAGCTCTCCGGCGGACAGCGGCAGCGCGTCGCGGTGGCCCGGGCCCTGGTCACCGAGCCCCGACTGGTCATCCTCGACGAGCCGGTCAGCGCCCTGGACTCCGCCAACCGTGTCCAGGTCCTGGAGATCCTCAGAGAACTCCGAGCCACCGGCGTGGCCCTCGTCTTCATCTCCCACGACCTCGGATCCGTCGCCGGGATCGCCGACCGCATCGCCGTGCTCCACCAGGGCGAACTCGTCGAGGTCGGCCCCGCCCGCGACGTCATCACCCATCCGCAACACCTCTACACCCGCCTGCTCGTCAGCTCCGCGCCGACCCTCCGTACGGCCCCGGCCGACCGGGAGGAGCGCAAAGCCCTGCGCGCGCTGCTGCACGCCTGAAGCGCACCACAGAGAGGAACAGCCATGCCCCGCAAGATCCACCTCGCGCTGCACCCGTACGGCGTCGGCGGCCCCGGCCAGCACGGACTCTGGAAAGACACCCGCATCGCCAAGAACGCCAGCATCGACATCAACTACTACATCGCCCAGGCACAGGCGGCCGAGCACGCGCTCTTCGACGCCCTCTTCATCGTCGACAGCCAGTTCATCAACGCCACCTACCCGGCGCACTACCTCAACCGGCTGGAACCCCTCACCCTGCTCTCGGCGGTCGCCACCCACACCCGGCACATCGGCCTGGTCGGTACGGCAAGCTCCACCTACAACTCACCGTTCAACCTCGCCCGCCGATTCGCCTCGCTCGACCACATCAGCGGCGGCCGCGCCGGCTGGAACGTCGTGACCAGCTTCGACACCGGCACCTCCAAGAACTACGGACTCGACGAGCACCTCGACTACGCCACCCGCTACGGACGCGCGCTGGAATTCGTGCATGTCGCCCGCGGCCTGTGGGACTCCTACGAGGACGACGCCTTTCCCGCCGACGTGGAACGCAACGTCTTCCTCGACCCGGCCAAGCTGCACGCCCTGAACCACGTGGGCGAGCACTTCAACGTCGCGGGCCCGCTCAACATCTCCCGTTCGCCCCAGGGCCAGCCCGTCATCTTCCAGGCCGGTGTCTCCGACGAAGGCCGCGACCTGGCCGCCCGGGTCGCCGAGGGCATCTACGCGCCGGGCGGTCCGCTGCAACAGGCCCAGGACTACTACGCCGACATCAAGAGGCGCACCGCCTCCTACGGCCGCGATCCCGAGCACATCAAGATCTTCATCCACGGCGGCCCGATCGTCGCCGGCACCGACGAGGACGCCCGGCGCCGTGAGCGAGAGATCTTCGAGGAGGACAACGACTTCGACCGCAACCTCGCGCTCCTCGGCCGCTCCTTCGGCGCCTACGACTTCAGCGGGCACGACCTGGACGCGCCCTTCCCGGACGTCGCGCATCTCGCCGAGAACGGCGGCCGGACGGGTGCCGCCAAGCTGATCGAGCGGGCCAGGGCCGAGAACCTCACCTTGCGCCAAGTCGCCCGATCCATCAGCGAGTTCCGCCGCTCGCCGTTCGTCGGAGCGCCCCGGACCGTCGCCGACTCCATCGAGCAGTGGTTCAACGCCGGCACCTTCGACGGCATCAACCTCGCCTTCCGCACCGACGACGACCTCAACCTCTTCGTCGACGGCGTCGTACCGATCCTGCAGAAGCGCGGGCTGTTCCGCACCGAGTACGAAGCCGACACCCTGCGCGGCAACCTCGGTCTGCCGATCCCGGAGAACCGCAACACCCGCGAGCCCCAACTCGTGAGCGACTGAGGACCGGGCGATGACGGGGCTGTCGGCGGTGGGCGGGCACAGGTCGGCTCCCACCTTCGCGGACCGTCGATGACAGTGAAGGCACCGACGGGCCTGCGCAGGCCCGGCGGCCCTCGCCACGCTGCCGGAGCAGGCGACCGCAGTCCCGAGGCCACCGCCGACCGCCGGGCCCGAACCGTGCGCGATCGAGGGGGGACAGCGCGCTGGTGCTCCACCAGTGCATGAAGCTCCCGCCACGACTTGGACGTCGATCGACTGTGAAAGGCAATTCATGACCACCCAGGCGCCGCGCTTCAGGCTCGGTTTCCTCACCCATGTCCAGGGCCGAGGTGACGACTTGCGCCAGACGTACCGCAACGCTCAGGACCTCTTCGTCGTCGCGGACCGACTCGGCTTCGACGTCGGCTGGGTCGCCCAGCATCACGTGCCGCTCGGCGGTGGCGGCCTCTCCTCGCCGTGGCCCTTCCTCGCACACGCCGCCGCTCGGACGAGCCGGATCCGGCTCGGAACCGCCATCACGATCCTGCCCCTCGAAGACCCTGTCCGACTCGCCGAGGACATCGCCGTCGTCGACACGCTCAGCGGCGGTCGAGTCGAAGTCGGTGTGGGCAGCGGCTCCAGTGACGTCGAATACGCCGCGTTCGGCAAGAACGTCGCCCACAAACGCCGACTGACCAGCGAGCACCTCGTGCTGCTGCGGCAGGCCCTTGCCAACGAGGAGGTACGTACGCCTGGATTCCGGATCCAACCCGAAGCCGCCGACTACACCGACAGGATCTGGCAGGGCGTCTTCAGCGGCGCAGGTGCACAACACGCCGCTGCTGCGGGCTCCAACCTGCTGCTCAACCGGGCGGCGTACGGATTCGACGACCTCACGGACGAGGTGCAACGCCCATGGGCAGAGGCGTTTCTCGCCGCGTGGCGGCATCCGCGACGTCCACGGATCGGCCTGTCACGGTTCGTCTTCCCCGCCAAGGACAAGAGCGCAGCCCTTCTGCAGATCGGCGACGACGTGCTCCGGGCGGCGCATCGCCTCGCCGAGAGCGGCACCTTCCCCAAGGGCCTGGACCTTGAGGAGGCACTGCGCCGGTTCCACACGTTCTACGGCCATCCCGACGACATCGTCGCCGCGTTTCGGCAAGAGAAGGTCCTGCCCGTCGTGACCGACCTGATCACCCAGTTCAACCCCGCTGTCCCAGACCACGATGCTGCGATCCGTGCCCTCGAGATCATCGCGACCGAGGTGGCACCCGCACTGGGCTGGAAGCCCGCGACTGAGCTCCGGCCCGCAGGAGAGTGAGATGACCGAGTACACCGACCACCACGGCCCTGAAGGCCTTCGCACACGGGGCACGATCGTGGTCGTCCCCGGCCGGGGGGAGACCCGGAGAACATACACACGGTTGGGCAGGCGGCTTGCCTCCGACGCCTACCGCGTCCGCGTCATCGACACCCCGGACATCGACGCCGACGACCTGACCGGTTCACTGAACCGGTTCGGTGCCAGACTTGCCGACATCGTCGAGGACACCGCGGCCGACGACGGTGTCGTACACCCTGTCGTAGTGGTGGCGGCCGACACCGGAGCCACGGCTGTGGCGGCGTTCCTCGGCCGGGCAGACGCTCCGGCTGCCTGGCAGCCTGACGCCGTCGTCCTCGCGGGGCTCCCGGGCCACACCGCAACCGACGTCGGTGCGTGGGAGAACGAACTCGAGGTCCGCACCTCCTGCCCGACCCACCGCGGCACGCTGACCCAGGACGACGAGGTCCGGCGAGGGTCGCTCAACGACGCCGTGCCGGATGCCGTGCTCAGGGAGGTGTACAACGGCGAAGTCGCCGTGCCGGCACTGTTCCTCATCGGCGACGCCGACCCGCTCGCGGACCACGATGCGCTCGCTCGCACGGCGAAATCACAATCCCGTGCCCGCCTGTCGGTGGTCCGCGGTGCGCACCACGACGTCCTGAACGACCTGCAACACCGCTCGGTGGCGGCCGAGATCGTCACCTTTCTCGAGACCGTGCGCAACAACCTTGTGCCACTGATCGGCGTGGAACTGAGCGCCTGGTGACGCCTCCGTCCCACGCAGGCGCCGGTGAGAACAAGATTCCGAGGTGTGCCATCCGCACCGCACCCTCGCCTTCGCAGCTGTGAACCTGAATCCGAAAGGTCCTCCTATGGCCGCCATCCTTTCCGTCTCCGGCAGCCCCTCTGCCACCTCCCGCACGGCTCGACTCCTGCGTCACCTGGACGAACGGCTACGGCAACAGGGCCATGACGTGGTCGCGTTGGACGTGCGCTCACTCCCCGCCGACGCCTTGCTCGGCGCGGACATCCGGCATCCGGCGATCGCGGAGGCAGCCGCTCTGTTCGACCGGGCGGACGGTGTTGTGATCGGCACCCCTGTCTACAAGGCCGCCTATGCGGGTCTGTTGAAGTCGCTGCTCGACCTGCTCCCGCAGTACGCGCTGACCGGCAAGACCGTGCTGCCGCTGGCCACCGGTGGCAGCACGGCCCACGTCCTGGCCATCGACTACGCACTTCGTCCGGTCCTGAGCTCCATGGGCGCCTCGCACATCGTCCAGGGCTGGTTCACGGTCGACAAGGACATCAGCGTCGGCGACGACGGCACGCTGACCGTGGCGCCGGGTGCCGCCGAGGCGCTGGCGCAGGTGACGGACAGCTTCTCCGCGGCACTGGGCGGCCGTGCCACCGTCCTGGCACCCACTGGCTGACGTCACGTCCAACGCTGCTGCGAGCGCCCGGTGGCGGCCGCGGACCCGGATGCCATCCGATCCGGGTTCGCGGCGCCGTCGCGCAGCTCCGGCAGCAGCTGGTGGTCGGCGACGGTCCTGATTTTGGAGCTGGTCTAGGCGACCTCCGGAGTCCGGCGCGGGACTTCCATGTGCGGGCCGCTACGACAAGGCGAACACGGGGTGCCGGCCTCCACCGGTGAAGGCCCGGTCGAAGTGATGGTCTCGGCGATGTCGCACAACACGACGGGGCGTCACGCCAGTTGCGGCACGCGGGTCTGATGTGGAGGACCCACGGGCGTCCGGAATTTTCTTGCCAAGATTTGAAGTTCCGACAAGAAAGTCATTAGAGTCGGGCCTCGAACCCCCGTCCGGGCGATCACTCACAAGGGGTGGTTGGCGGCGGAGGGGCCCGCCCGCCGGCGTGTCGGTAGGCGGCTGAAGGAAGAAGGAGCTCGCCTCCGTGGCGTCCCACCGTCGACCCAAGCAGCCGAGCCGCGCACGTGTGACCGTGCTGACCACCGCGGCGGCCGCAGCCGTTGTCCTCAGCGCCCAGGCGGCCGACGCGGCTCCCGGCGCCAAGCCGAGCAAGGACGAGGTCAAGTCCAAGGTCGACAAGCTCTACGAAGAGGCGGAGAAGGCCACCGAGGCGTACAACGGGGCCAGGGAGAAGCAGGGCAAGCTGGAGAAGGAGATCTCCATCCTGCAGGACAAGGTCGCCCGGGGGCAGGACGAGCTCAACCAGCTGCGCGACAGCATCGGCACGATGGCCAGCGCCCAGTACCGCAGCGGCAGCATCGACCCGTCCATCCAGCTCTTCCTGTCG
Source organism: Streptomyces sp. NRRL F-5122 (assembly GCF_001507435.1). GTDB lineage: Bacteria > Actinomycetota > Actinomycetes > Streptomycetales > Streptomycetaceae > Streptomyces > Streptomyces lannensis. The sequence goes on along the minus strand of NZ_LMWH01000249.1, from coordinate 249 downwards.
GCGGACCCGGACGACTTCCTGGACAAGGCGTCGACGCTGGACCAGCTGAGCGGTCAGCAGGTCGAGGCGCTGAAGAAGATCCAGGAAAAGCAGCGCGAACTGGCCCAGGAGCGGCAGGAAGCCAGCGACAAACTCGAGGACCTGGCCTCGACCCGCACCGAACTCGGCAAGAAGAAGAAGGAAGTCCAGGGCAAGCTCGCCGACGCGCAGAAGCTGCTCAACAGCCTCACCGCGCAGGAGCGCGCGGCC
>NZ_LMWH01000248.1 GCF_001507435.1 Streptomyces sp. NRRL F-5122 | reverse complement strand
AAAGTCGTACGGGGCAACCCCACCCCCGAGGAGCTCGCCGCCGCACTCGCGGTCGTCCGAGCCCGCGCCGCGGCGGCAACCACACCACCGCCCGGCGCGACCGCCCCAAACGACCTGTGGGCGGACCGCAGACGCGCCATCTGCCGGGCCGGCCTTCCTCAGCCCTCCGCCATGGCATGGCGCAGCACGTACTGGCCCCGCTGAGGACTTCGCGACTTCCACTGCCGCCGCCTTGAAGACAGTGGCTGGTCGACGTCAGCCGACCACGGCGTCCGGACCCGGGATCGACTGCTCGGCGGCGGACCGCGCATCGAGCCGATCCCTGATCGGCATCGCCGGTGTGCCCTACGGACACACCGCCCGCGCAGTCCGAACCGTCTTCACCGGGCTTGACAGTGGCACAGGCGTGCCTGTACTTGGCCTTGAGCACCTCCGCCACCCGCCCCGGGGCATCACCGGACCGGTCAGTCGCCGGCACGGTAGAGCCGGGACGAACCTCCTTAGACGGCGGACTGCCGGTGCTCGACATGTCCTTGGGGGAAAGGTCGTCATGGTCAGGACAGCGCGCGTATCGGCAGTGGTGGCGCTGGCAGTTGCGTTGTCGGGAGGCTGCATCTCCGGCGGGGCACCGGAGTCCGGCCCGCCCGGCAGACAGGGGCCCGATGCTCGGGTGCCTGCTCATTCGCGTCGGCCCGCGAGCACCGCCGCCCCCTCCCGTCTCGTCCGGTGCGGTGAGGGAGAGGCCTATGACCGACTCCCTTCGCGACCGCCACGCGACAGGGCCGATGTCGCCGTGGGGCCACTGCGGTGGCCCGGCCTCAAGGGATGGAAGGATGGCCGCCCGACGGACTTCGGAGGACGTACGGCGGACGGCTGGCACTACAAGATCGGCGCTGAGCTCGAGCGAGGCTCGGTGGTGACGGTCTCCGTGGCGCCCGAGGCGCGGCAGCGCGCCGGGTTGGGCTACGGCCAGGAAGAGGGCTACACGCCGTCCGCAGGGGTGACGTTCCACGCATGCCCGGACGCGGACACGGTGTATGTCGGCGGCTTCTTCGTCCACGGCGACGGCCGCTTCTGCCTCCCGCTCGACGTCCGGGTGGGCAATGGCCCACCGAAGAGAATCCTGATCTCCGTGTTCAGCGGTGACTGCCCAGCCTGAGTACCGTGCAGGCGCGTAGGGCCGGCTTCACACCACCCAACAAGGAAGGGACCCTCCCCCGTTATGTTTTTCGCGGTCCTGCAAGAGGGCCGCTGGCCTCCGGGCCCGGTATGACTTTTGCCCCCTGTCGAAGGGATGACCTGGGGGGTGGTGTCGCCGGGCCCGAGGGGTGCCGTCGGAGACGCTGATGAGAGGTCCGGCCACCGTCCGACCGGGCGCAATGCCCGGTCATTTGCGGGCGGCAGGTCTGCATAACGTGGATGCGCGAGAACGGCCCCGATGCCCAGGCCAGCGCTGATCGAGCGAGTGGGGGCATGGTGATCGACACTGACTGCGTGGGCGTCTTCCTCGGGCTGGACGTCGGCAAGAGCACGCACTACGGGCACGGGCTGACCCCGGCCGGCAAGAAGGTCTTCGACAAGCCCCTGCCGAACAGCGAACCCAAACTGCGGGTCGTCTTCGAAAAACTGGCCGCGAAGTTCGGGACTGTGCTGGTGGTCGTGGACCAGCCCGCGTCCATCGGCGCTCTGCCGCTGACCGTAGCCCGCGACGCGGGATGCCAGGTCGCCTACCTGCCGGGCCTTGCCATGCGGCGGATCGCCGACCTCTACCCGGGCGAGGCCAAGACCGACGCCAAGGACGCCGCCGTGATCGCGGACGCAGCACGGACGATGCCGCACACCCTGCGCTCCCTGGAACTGACCGACGAGATCACCGCCGAGCTGACCGTCCTCACCGGCTTCGACCAGGACCTCGCAGCCGAGGCCACCCGCACCTCCAACCGGATACGCGGCCTGCTCACCCAGTTCCACCCCAGCCTGGAACGCGTACTCGGGCCACGCCTGGACCACCAGGCCGTCACCTGGCTGCTGGAGCGCCACGGCTCCCCCGCAGCTCTGCGGAAAGCCGGCCGCCGCAGACTCGTCGAGCTCATCCGGCCCAAAGCCCCACGCATGGCCACCCGGCTGATCGACGACGTCTTCGACGCCCTGGACGAGCAAACCGTCGTCGTGCCCGGGACCGGCACCCTCAACACCGTCATCCCCTCCCTGGCCCGCTCCCTCGCGGCGGTCCATGAACAGCGCCGGGCCCTGGAAGCCCAGATCAACGCCCTGCTGGAGGCTCACCCTCTTTCCCAGGTCCTGACCTCGATGCCGGGCGTCGGCGTCAGGACCGCAGCCGTGCTGCTCGTCACCGTCGGCGACGGCACCAACTTCCCCAGTGCCGCCCATCTCGCTCCTACGCGGGTCTCGCCCCCACCACCAAGTCCTCAGGCACCTCCATCCACGGCGAACACGCACCCCGAGGAGGAAACCGGCAGCTCAAACGCGCCATGTTTCTGTCCGCCTTCGCCTGCATGAACGCCGATCCCGCCTCCCGGACCTACTACGACCGGCACCGCGCCCGCGGCAAAACCCACACCCAGGCACTCCTGCGTCTCGCCCGCCAGCGCATCAGCGTCCTATTCGCCATGCTCCGCGACGGCACCTTCTACGAACCCCGCATCCCCCAAGCGACGGCTGCATGAACCAGCCCACAGGCCGGTCGGTTCAGGTCAACACCTTGTGTCGTCAGTCCACGCCAAGAGCTCCGCGGCACCCCGCCGGACAGCTTCTTCCTGGTCCCGGGTGAGCTTCCCGCAGGCCGCTGCGACGCCGGGCACACCGTCCGGCCCCACGAGCGCGTCATGCACCCCGGTCTGCAGCCAGTCAGCCTGGTTGCCGTCAGCCTCGGCAACCGCGAGAGCGATGAGCCTCACGGCGGCCACCGTCCCCACCCGGGCCAGGGCCTCTGCCGTCTGTCGAGTCACTGCCGTGTCCTCGACGTCCAGCAGCAGTCCCACCAGCACTTCCGCAGCCTCAGGAACATCAGCGAAGGAAGCAAGGTCATGCCCAGCACGGACACGTTGCGTCCAGGAAGGAGACGACGCCTCAGCCAAGGCCGCCTCCAACCCACTCATCATCTCTGGCACGACCAGACAGTCTCACGCCCACGAAGAAGATCGAACCTCGGGCCGAACCTGCCCACACGCTTGACGAAGAACATAGAGGCACCCCCCCGTCAGCACGCCGATGGGGTCGGTCCAGACGAACCCCCGCGCCCCGAGAGCGGAAGCCCCTACGAGTCGTCGAGTGCCGCCCTTGCCACCCGCAGGGATGTCAGACCGCGGGCCGGCGCGGGCCGGCCGCTTCGGGGAGCAGTCGCGCGCCGATACGGTCCGCGCTCGGCCAGCGCACGTCGTGGACCCAGCGCAGTTTCTCGAACACCCAGATGAGGCGTGCCGACGGGTCGAGCTGGCCCGGCAGGACGCCGTGGCGCGCGCCCGTGGGGTCGGCGTGATGTGAGTTGTGCCAGCTCTCGCCGAAGGACAGCAGTGCGAGCGGCCAGAAGTTGGTGGCCTTGTCCCGGCTGAGGAACGGGCGCTTGCCCGCAACGTGGCAGACGGAGTTCACCGACCACGTGACATGGTGCAGCAGCGCCATCCGGATCACGCCGGCCCAGAAGAATCCGGTCAGCGCGCCGGTCCAGGTGCCGGTGACAAGCCCGCCGACCAGCGCCGGGAACAGAAGCGAGAAGGCGGTCAGCGGCCCGAAGAGCCGACCGACGAGCCGCAGGTCGGGATCGGCGGCGATGTCGGGCGCGAACCTGGCGCGGTTGCTCAGTTCACGCCTCAGCATCCACCCGATGTGCGCGTGGACAAGCCCCTTGAGCAGCGCACGGGTGTCGGTTCCGTAGCGCCAGGGCGAGTGCGGGTCGCCCTCCCGGTCGGCGAAGGCGTGATGGCGGCGGTGGTTGGCCACCCACTGGACCGGCGAACCTTCGACGCCCAGCGAACCGGCGACGGCCAGGGCGATCCGCAGTCCTCGCCGTGCCTTGAACGAACGATGCGTGAAGAGACGGTGATAACCGACCGTGAGGCCGAAGCCGGAGACGAGGTAGGCAACCACCGCCATTCCGATGTCCAGCGCGGACAGGCCCCAGCCCCACACGAACGGCACCACGGCGATCAGGCAGATCGGCGGGCCGACGACGAAGATCCACATCGCCACCCCCGCCGCGGCCGTCTGCGGGGCGTCGAGCAGCGGTTTGACCTCGGCCGCGGTCTCGGCATCGCGTTCGGCGACGGCCTGTTCAGCGCGGTCAGCGTCGCTCGGGGTCATCGGTTCCTCGCCGTTGCTCGAGCCAATTCGGACGGGGTGCCGGAACGGCGGGATCATGCGCACCTGTGCGCGCTCGAGAGCCCGTTCGCGGCCCACGGCAAAGGATCCCACCGGCCGGCATCCGCGCAGGTCGTCGCCGGTGTCCGGGATGTGAACGTCGCGAGACCGAATTACCTTCGACGCACCTGGAATTCAGGCGAGCGGGCGTTCCCGATGCGCCACCGGGCACCGTCCGGCATCCGGGCCGGCGGTACACCTCATGCCCGGCTGGGAATCACGGAGATCCTGCGGCTGAGCGCCCGTGCCGCCAAGGCCGGCTCCCCCTTCGACTCCATGCGCGGAGGGCCGCCACATCGACGACGACCGGGATGTACTGAAGCGGCGGGCGCGACGTCCTCAACCGGACCATCCGCAAGCCCGAATTGGACCACCCGAGGTGACCGCGAGTTCGAACTCCACGTCCACACCGCGAAAGAGACGCTCGGCCCTCGACTGCCGCGGCACGATTTTCGGGAGGGAACCGTCAAGGCCGCACAGTGTGCACGCGGCACGTGGGTCCGGGGCCGAGGTCGAGCCGAGTGGCGAAGTCACGCCGCATCAATCGTGTCGGGGCGGCGTCTCGTGGATCCGCGCCACAGCCTCTGTCCGCCTCACCTGGCGGACAGAGGCATGTCATGTGAGACGGATCAGCTGTTGGCGTTGAAGACCGGGTAGTAGCCGCTCGAGTGACCGGTGGCGGTGGGGTGGTAGGACTCCCAGCTCGGCGAGACGACCAGGGAGTGCAGCCAGCCGTTCCCGGAGCAGAGTTCGTGGCCGGTGAATGCCCCGCGCACGTCGCCGAAGACGAAGCCGTGGGCGGCCGCCCTGGCGGCGATGACGTTGTCGAGGACGTCCGCGGCCTCGTCGATCTTGCGGTGCTTGGTGTCACTGAGGCCGACGCAGAAGACGTTCAGGGTGTACATGCGCGGGTAGCCGAGGACGACCACCTTGGCGTTGGGTGCCTTGGCGCGGATCGCGTTGTAGGTGGCGTCCAGACGGGCGGGGAGCGTGTTCTGGGCGTAGCTCTCGGCCTGGCTGACCCGGTTGACGCAGTCGGTGTCCGAACCGGCCACGCAGGTGGTCATGACATCGGAGAAGCCCGTGTCATTGCCGCCGATGGTGATGGAGACGAGTCCGGTGGAGGAGTTCAGGGGGCCGAGCTGGCCGTTCGTCACATCGGTGGTGACCGCACCGGAGCAGGAGGTGTCGGCGAACGAGGAGGGGGCGTGGGCGTTCTTCCACAGATAGGGGTAGGCGCTGAAGCTGCGGTGGCAGTTACCGCTCGAACTGTCGTAGTTTCCGGCGCCGTTGCCTGCTGAGTACGAGTCCCCCAGCGCAACGTACGCGGGTCCGGCAGCTTCTGCCGGACCGGTCATCACCAGGCTGAACATCAGCGCGAGGCTCAGCGTGGCAAGGGCCGAAAGCGACTTGATGCGTCTCACATGACCTCCCTGAGCGGGAAAGCTGGCCCTCATTTGGTACAACAGGCAACCACCCAAGGGAAGTGTCCATGTCAAAGATTCTTCCCGCGTAGATGTCCCGTTCATGCCATCAGTGAGCGGCATTGGACCAGACCGCAGAAAAGGTCATGGCTGCGGCTGTGAGCAGCACTCAAACCTGTCGGCGTCGATTGGAAATTGACCGGAAACTGATGTTCCGTCAATCGGCGACCCCGTATCGGGCGCATACCGACGAACAGGCCTTGCCGACACCAAAGGGGCCCCCTTGCCAGGTCGCCCAGGACCATTCCTCATACGCCGTTGCGCGCGCCCTTCCGTCGCGGGACGGGCCGTCACCGGATATGCGCCCCGCCCCCGCCACGCCGGTGCGCCGGGTGCCGAGGCGGCGGAGGCTGCGGCGGTGCGAAAGAATCCGCTAGGCACCCACAAGGGCCGATACGGGAAGGAACCCTTATGAACGTGCGGGACGAGCACTTCGACGTCGTTGTACTCGGTGCGGGCGTCGGTGGATACGTGGCCGCGATCCGCGCTGCCCAACTGGGCAAACGCGTCGCCGTCGTCGAGGAGAAGTACTGGGGCGGCGTCTGCCTGAACGTGGGCTGCATCCCCTCGAAGGCCTTGCTCCGCAACGCCGAACTGGCACACGTCTTCACCCACGAGGCGAAGACGTTCGGCATCAGGGTCGACGGTCAGGTCTCGTTCGACTACGGCGAGGCGTACCGGCGCAGCCGCCGGGTCGCCGACGGGCGGATCAAGGGGGTGCACTACCTGATGAAGAAGAACCAGATCACGGAGATCGACGGCCGTGGCACCTTCCTCGACCCGCACACCCTCCAGGTGGCGGGCAACGACGGCTCCTCCCGCACCGTCCGCTTCGACCACTGCATCATCGCGACGGGCGCCACGCCCAAGTTGCTGCCCGGCACTCGACGCAGCGAACGCGTGGTCACGTACGAAGAGCAGATCCTCGCCGAGGACCTGCCGCGGTCCATCGTCATCGCGGGGGCCGGTGCCATCGGCATCGAGTTCGCCTACGTCCTGCACAACTACGGTGTGAAGGTGACCGTGGTCGAGTTCCTGGACCGGATCGCGCCGTTGGAGGACGTCGAGGTCTCCGCCGAACTGGCCCGCCAGTACCGCAAGCTGGGCATCGATGTGCTCCCCTCCACCCGCGTCGACACCATCGACGAGTCCGGTCCGCAGGTGCGCGTCACGGTCACCGCCAAGGACGGCTCCCAGCAGGTCCTGGAGGCCGACAAGGTGCTGCAGGCGATCGGCTTCGCGCCCAACCTCACCGGCTACGGCCTGGAGAACACCGGCGTGCGGGTCACCGAGCGGGGAGCGATCGACGTCGACGGCCGCTGCCGGACGTCCGTCCCCCACATCTTCGCCATCGGAGACGTCACCGCCAAGCTGATGCTCGCGCACGCCGCCGAGGCCATGGGCGTGGTCGCGGCCGAGACCATCGCGGACGCGGAGACCATGGAGCTGAACTATGTGATGATCCCGCGCGCCACCTACTGCCAGCCGCAGATCGCCAGCTTCGGCTACACCGAGGCCCAGGCCCGCGAGCAGGGTTACGACGTGAAGGTCGCCAAGTTCCCCTTCAGCGCCAATGGCAAGGCGCACGGCCTGGGCGACCCGACCGGCTTCGTCAAGTTGATCAGCGACGCCAAGTACGGCGAGCTGATCGGCGGCCACCTCATCGGCCCGGACGTCACCGAGCTGCTGCCCGAGCTGACTCTGGCCCAGCAGTGGGATCTGACCGTGCACGAGGTGGCCCGTAACGTCCACGCCCATCCGACCCTCGGCGAAGCGGTCAAGGAGGCGGTGCACGGCCTGGCCGGCCACATGATCAACTTCTAGCCGGGGGACGACGGGCGAACGCACCGCCGTTCGCGCTCACCGACGGCACGGAGCCGTTGCCCCCGAGCCGGGCAAGGCAACGGCCCCGTCGTCGGGCCCGCACTGGGACCGTGACTCTCCTGGCGAGCGTCTCCCGTCCCCGGCGGTGCGTCGGGGACGGGAGAGACTGCCTTACTTGTGGGTCAGGAACTCCTTCGTGGAGAGGGCGCGGTTGACGATGCGGATGTCACCGACATTGCCGTGGAAGACGATGTCGACGGCGCCCGCGCTCTCGTGGCCGCCCACCAGCCAGGGCAGTCCGAGCGAGGTGAGGCCGATCGACTCGCGGTTCGGGTTGTCGACGACCGGGGCGCCCTCGACGTACAGCTTCGTGTACCGCCCGTCGTTGACGACGGCGAGGTGCCACCACTTGAGCTCGACCAGGCCGTGACCCCAGTTGGTCGTCGGGTAGGTGTCGTTCAGCGGGTAGTGGTTGAACTGCGGCTCACGGCCGTTGTTCGAGATGGCGAACTGGACCAGGGGCTCGTTCGGGTCGGTGTTCTTGCCGTGCTTGCCGGCGTCGCCGGCCGAACCCCGGCGGCTGAGTATCGCCGCCCAGCCGTTGTTGCCGGCGTCCCAGTCCAGCGGCATCATCACGAACGTCTCGATGGTGTACCCGGACTTGAACGTCTCGGCGTTCAGCGGAGCCTTCGCCCCGGTGGTCAGGTACGTGCCGTGGAGCGGGTTGCGTCCACCGACGAACTTCAGGCTGGCGTGGGCCGGCTGGTCGGGGTGGTGGTCGGCGGACCAGGTCAGCGCGTCGGCGGCCGTGCCCGGCAGGGTCACCACCGTCAGGTCGTTGCCCTTGCCGGACAGGTCGTGGATGGTCTGGCCCGCGGTGAGCGCGGTGCCGGGAGCGCCCTGCCCGTCGAAACGCCAGTACGCCATCGTGCCCTTGACCAACTCCCGGGCGGCCGGACGAGCGGGACGGACCGGCACCGGGATGAAGCTCGAGAACCGCTTCTCGAAGTCGATCGGCATCGAGAAGTTGTCGACCGGGCCGGTGATCCGGGCGTGCTCGGCCGCCAGCTCGGTGCGGGACTCGGGGTCCTGCGCCAGGATCCACGGATTGATCGTCTCGACGTCGATCGTGTTCCGGGCGAGGTCGAAGTGGTACAGCCGGATCATGCCGCCACCGCCGAAGTACCGGTTCTGGTAGTTCGTGATGTGCATGTACACGTCGTTGCCGGCGGCGTTCTTCTTGGCCGTGCGCGCAGGCGGCCAGTAGTGACCGTTGAGGGTCAGGAAGATCTGGTCATTGTCGTTGATCAGCTTGTCCCAGACCGTCTCACCGTAGCCGGAGAGCACGGCGTTGTTCTCCGGGTCGCCGGACTCGTACGGGAAAACGTTGTCATCGTAGTTCGAGTAGACGAGGTCGTGCGTCGTGAGGATCACCGGCATCTTCGGGTGGGCCTTGATGACGTCGTTCGCCCACGCGAAGCCCTGGTCGGTGGTCCGCCAGTCCATGGCCAGCACCAGCCACGAGTGCCCGGCCGCCTGGAAGATGTGCGCGGTGTTGTAGCCGGTCGGGTCGGACCCGGCGAACGTCTTGGAACGCTTGAAACGCTGCGGACCCATGGTCTGCAGGTACGGCGTGTCACCACGGCTGTCGTCGCCGCTGACGTCGTGGTTGCCGGCCAGCACGCTGTACGCGGCACCGTGCGCGTCCAGAAGGGCGAAGGCCTTGTCGACCTGCTTGAACGACAACGGGTCGGCGTCCTGGGTCATGTCACCGAGGTGCGCCATGAACACGATGTTGTTGTCGGGGTTCCCGCTGTTGTCGATGATGTAGCGGAACGACTCCTCCTGCGGCGTCCGGTTGACGCTGTCCTGGCTCCCCCAGTACAGGAACTGGGTGTCAGGCATGACTGCAAGGGTGAACTGGAGGGCGGTCGGATCCGGTCTCCACGTCCCGGTCTTGCCGCTCTTGGCGGCCTCGGCGGCGAACGCGGGGGTTCCGCCGAGAACGGACGCGCCGGTTCCCACCGTTGCCGCTCCCGCACCGGCCAATGCCGCGTTGCGCAGAAAACCTCGGCGGCTGTGTCCGGTCGACTCCTGGGACGGAGTGTCACCGTGAATGGACATAGGGGCCCTTCCCGGGTTGATAGTTCAAACAGGAACGACGCTAGTCAGAAGCGCTGCAAGCTGGGCAGCCACAGGATGACGAACGAAGATCAGGTGTCTGTCCAGGACTGAAAGGCCCAGCCAAGTCATGACGGGATGCCGATCTCCCGATGACCAGACGATGACCAACAGGAGTCGCGGCCCGACCGGCAACCGGTTGCGACCGAAATCGATGTGGCGCGGAACGGCAGCAGCTTCACGGCCACCGCGCCCCGAAGCGGACAACCCGCCCTGCGGGTCCACCACCCAGGGGACTTGCTTGCCGAATCGGCAAACGCACTCGTCGTCGGCGCGGGGACCTCCGCATGATCGGTGTCGAGCCCCCGGATCGGCCGCACGTCGGGCCGCCCGGGCACCCAGCAGACCTGAAGGAGTCACATGTCGCGGCACGTCGCGGAGACCGCACACCGGCTGATCCAATCGCCGGGAGGCCGGATCCACCTTGTGGAGCAGGGCACCGGGCCGCTGGTCCTGCTCGTCCACGGTTTCCCGGAGTCCTGGTACTCCTGGAGACACCAGCTGCCGGTGCTCGCCGCCGCGGGATACCGCGCGGTCGCCATCGATGTACGCGGCTACGGCCGCTCCTCCAAGCCTGCCGCGACCGACGCGTACCGGATGCTCGACCTGGTGGAGGACAACGTCGCCGTAGTGCACGCCCTGGGCGAGGAGTCCGCCGTGGTCATCGGCCACGACTGGGGCGCCACCATCGCCGCGAACTCGGCGCTCCTGCGGCCCGAGGTCTTCCGCGCAGTGGGACTGCTGAGCGTCCCCTACACCCCGCGCGGTGGACCTCGCCCCAGCGAGCTGTTCGCCCGGATGGGGGGCGACGAGGAGTTCTACGTCTCGTACTTCCAGGAGCCGGGCCGCGCCGAGGCCGAGATGGAGCCCGATGTACGCGGCTGGCTCGCGGGCTTCTACGCGGCCCTTTCCGCCGACACCATGCCCGCGACCGGTGCCCCCGACCCGCACTTCGTCGGGAAGGGCGGTACGCTGCGCGACCGGTTCCCCGTCGGCAGGCAGCCCGCCTGGCTCAGCGACGAGGAGCTCGACGTCTACGCCGGGGAGTTCGAACGCACCGGCATGACCGGGGCGCTCGCCCGCTACCGCAACATGGACCGCGACTGGGAGGACCTCGCCGATTTCGACGGCGCCCCCATCACCCAGCCGTCCCTGTTCATCGGCGGCGGCCTGGACGCCTCCACGACATGGCTGGCAGACGCGATCAAGGCCTACCCGGTCACGCTGCCCAGCCTTGTCGACTCCCATCTCCTCGACGACTGCGGTCACTGGATCCAGCAGGAACGCGCCGCGGAGGTCAACCGGCTCCTGACCGACTGGCTCGCCGCACTGCCCGCCTGACACACACAGGCGTGCCGCTCGGCCAGGGACGCCTTCGTCCGGCCGGCAAGCCCGTCCGGCACCGATCGTCGCCGCACCGAAGCCTTGATCGGCACGCTCGGGGAGCCCGCAGGACGATCATCAGGCAACGACGCCCGGTCCGGTGAGGCGCCCGGACCGGTCCGGCTGTGGGCCCTTGCGCGCCGCATGCGGCGTCAGGCACATGAATGCGGCCCGCACGGTCGCCCCGAGGCAGCCCGCGTCTCGGACCTGTCTCCGAGCACCAGGGTGGCGCCCTCCTCAAGGACGACGAACACTATGCTGGGATCGTGGCTTTGGTGTTCGGTCGGGACGCCGTGCTGGAACAGGCGTGGGAGTCGCTCGTCCAGGGTGATCCCGTGCTACTCGCAGGGCCGGCCGGGATAGGCAAGAGTGCCATCTGGCGCGAACTGGTGGACAGGGCACGGCAAGAGGACTGGCTGGTCCTGACGTGCGCGCCTGCGGAGTCGGAATCATCGCTGGCGCTGGCGGCCCTGGCCGACTTGCTGCAACCCCTTGCCCGACAGGTGGCCGACCTGCCGGGTCCCCAGCGGGCGGCGGCCGAGGCGGCACTGCTCACCGCGAACGCCGGCACGGCCGTGGACGAGCGGGCACTGGCCGCCGCGACACGATCCCTTCTGGACAGTACCGCGGCGTCGGACCGCCGGGTTGTGGTGGCCGTGGACGACGCCCCCTGGCTGGACCCGGCCAGCGAACGGGCGTTGAGGTATGCGTTGCGTCGGGTTCCGGGCCCGGCGATCCTGGTCAGCGCACGCGGTGAGGCCACCACCGGGACACCGTTGGAGCTGGATCGTCTGCCCGGACGCATGCGCCGGATCGAAGTGGAGCCGCTCGGCGTCGGGGCACTGCACCACGTGCTGCGGGACCGTCTGGACGTGACGTTCAGCCGTCCGTTGCTGGCCCGCATAGCCCGGGACTCCGGCGGAAACCCCCTGCTGGCGATGGAGTTGGCCCGCGCGGTGCTGCGACTGCCCAGGCTGCCCTCCCCCGGCGAGGACCTGCCCTTCCCCGCCACGATGACCCGGGTGCTGGCCGACACCGTGAGCGCGCTGCCGCCGGCCGGCCGGGACGCCATCCGGCTGGCGGCCCTGCTGTCCGTGGCGAATCTGCGTGATCTGCAGGCCGCCGGGGTCGATCTCAGCGCCTTCGACGAGGCGGAGGACGCCCGCCTGCTGACCGTTGCCGGCAGCGCGGTGCACTTCACTCACCCGCTCTACGCCGCCGCGGTCCGTGCGGACATGCCGGCGGGACTCCGTCGCCGACTGCACCGCCGATTGGCGGACGTCGTCGCGGACCCGGACGAGCGTGCCCGTCAGCTCGCGCTGTGCGTGGTGGCACCGGACGCCACGGTCGCCGCCGAACTCGCGGCCTCGGCGGAACGGCAGCGACGCCGGGGAGCCCCGCAGATCGCCGCCGCCCTGTACGAGCAGTCCGCACGACTGACACCTTCGCAGTCCACGGGAGACCAGTGCCGCCGCCGGCTGGCGGCCGCCCGCTGTCACTACGACAGCGGCGACTACCGCGCTGCCACGAAGGCGGCGAACCTGGTCGCCGAGGCACGCGGTGGCGACCGGAAGGCGGAGGCGTTACTCCTGCGCGCAGAAGTGGCCTGGAGCGCCGACGAACCGCTCTCGGTCGCCGCCCGAACGGCCGAACGGGCGCTGGCAGCGGCGCCGGACGCCTCACCGCTGGCCGGTCGCATCCACGCCTATCTGAGCCTGTTCCACGACTCACCCGAACTCGCCCGGCGCCACGCGGACGATGCGTGCAGGCTGCTTGCCGACACCTCACCCGAGGATGCCGAGCTGCTGTCGGGGTCGTTGCTGCAACTGTTCTTCAACGAGATCCGCGGCGGGCACACCCCCCGGCTGGAACTACTGGACCGCGCTCTGGCACTGGAGGCAGGACGCCCCTCCTGGCTGGGCGGCACCATCCCCGCGATCTGGTGGAGATCCGTCGACGAACACGACAAGGCCCGGAGCCGTCTCAACGACATGCTCGACCGGGCGACCGCGTTCGGCGACGAACCGGGGCAGCACGAGCTACTGACACACCTGGGCGAGACCGAACTGGTCGCCGGGCGCTACGAGGCCGCGGCCCGCACCATCGCCGCCGCCCGGGATCTCGGCGAACAACTCGGCACCGGACTCGTGGGCGAGACCTGGCTGGTCGGTCTGCTCGACGCACACCGCGGCGACGTGGAGCGCGCCCGGAAGGTGGCGGAAGCGGGGCTGCAACGCGCCGAGGCCGTCGACGACCCGTGGGCGCGTCGCATCCATCTCGCCCTGACCGCGTTCACCGCCCTGTCCGACGGCCGTGCCGGCGACGCCGCGGAGGCCTATCGGGCCCTGGCCGCAGAGGCGGACGCAACGGGCCTGGTCGAGCCGCTGTCACAACGCTTCGAGCCGGACTGGATCGAGGCGTGCGCCGCCGTCGGCGACCTTGAGACCGCCCACCGCGTACTCGATCGGCTCACCGAACGGCATGAGCGGTTGCCCCGCCCGTGGACGACGCTGGGCCTCGCGCGCAGCCGGGCCCTGCTGGCCGCGGCACAGGGGGAGGACGCCACCGAGGCGGTCGCCAGGCTGGAGGAGGCCAGGGCTTCCGTCTCCCCGCACGTGCTTCCGCTGGATCGCGCGCGCTGCCTGCTGGTCGCGGGGGTGGTCCACCGACGGGCCAAGCGCAGACGCGCCGCGCGTGCCGCGCTCGACGGGGCGGCCGCCGAGTTCGCCGCGATCGGCGCGATGGCCTTCGAGCGACGCGCCAGGGCCGAACTCGCCCGGATCGGGGGCCGTGCTCCGGCCTCGGCGGAGTTGAGCCCCACCGAGGAGCGCGTGGCCGCGCTGGCCGCCCAGGGGCAGACCAACCGGGCCATCGCGGACGCGTTGTTCATCAGCCCGAAGACCGTCGAGGCGAATCTGGCCCGGGTCTACCAGAAGCTCGGGATCTCCAGCCGCGCCGAACTCGGCGGGGCCATGGCACGGCGGGGCGGGGTCAATCCGTAGGGAAACACCCGATTCCCCGGCGATCCGATCGCCCTAGCGTCGATGCCGTGACCAGGCGGCCCGCACGGCGCGGTAACGGATCCGCGCCGCGGCCTCCTGTGCCGGCGCTATCCATGGGAGAACCAGAAGTGAAACGCCGATCCCTGACAGCAGTCCTCATCGTGTCGGTGGCCCTCGCGGCCTCCGCCTGCGACTCACCGGCTTCGGCCACGCCGGGGCCCGCCGACAAGCCCTCGGCCGCCGCCCCGAGCCCGGCGGCTCGGACCTCCGGCGACCGGTCCGCCGTCCCCACCCCGACTCCCACCGGTACCGCCGGCGGTGCGGCGGCCCGAGGCGCGGACGCGAACCCGTGCGGTGTGCTCAAGCCCGGCGACGTCACTCCGGTCATCGGAGGGAACGACGGCGGGCGGCCCTCCCCCGTCTCCAAGAACGCGTGCGTGTGGCTGACTTCGGCCAGGGGTCCCGGGATGACCGTCCTTCTCGGTCCGCCCGGTTCGGCCGCGTCCTTCGGGTCCGACTCCGAATTCACCGAACCCGGGCCCGACGGTATCCGTTTCGACGCCTTCGACTCAGGCCTGCGCGCGCACTTCGTGGCGGCCGACCGTTCGTGTGTGATCGAGGTGATCTCGGGCTCGCACGGCAGGCCCGAGCGGTCGGCCCTGGTCCGGCTGGCCGGTCTGGTCCGCGGCCGACTCTGAGACGGACGCGCGGCAACGCATAGGGAAACACCCGATTCGACAGCGACCCGATCGGCCTAGCGTCGATCCCGTGACCAGGCGACTCTTCGCGGTGGAACGCTACGACGACTCCGGTCGCGGAAGCGCGTGGCAACCGCCGCTGCCCGTCGCCGCCGCGGTACGCCTGATCGCCGCGGTGCAGCTGCCTGCCGACGAGGTCGTTCTGGCGCTCGTCGAGGGCCCGGACGCCGATCTCGTGGCCGAGGCCATGGCCGAGGTCGGCTGGCCCGCCGATCGCATCAACTCAGCAGTCTGGCTTCATCCATGGGGGGAACAGACGTGAAGCGCACGACCCTGACAACCTTCTTGATCGTGTCCTTGGCCCTGGCGGCCTCGGCATGCGACTCGTCCCCGGCGACGCCGGCCGCCGGCGACAAGGCTTCCGTCGCCGCGACCACGGCGGGCGACACGAAGCAGAGCACGACGGTCGACGCCTGCACCCTGCTCAAGCCCGGGGAGGTCACGCCGATCATCGGCAAGAACGACGGCGGCCGGCCCACCTCGGGGGTGGGAGACAGCGTGTGCGGATGGGAGAACCCGGACACCTACCACTCGGTCACGGTCAGCGTCGGCGGGCCGGGCACGGCCGCTTCGGGGCAGATCAAGGACGAACCCGGCGTCAGCAGCGAACCGGGGCCCGACGGAATCCGCTTCCTGAGCGGCGGTATCGCGCGCTTCGCCGCGGGTGACCGCGACTGCCAGGTCCAGGTCGTCACCGGCGCGGGGGGCGACGACGACCGGTCGACCGCCGCCAAGCTGGTCGGTCTGCTCCGCGACCGGATCTGAGAGAGGACGACCCGTCATGCGCCGCACGGCGATCGCCGCATCTCTGCTCCTGGCCACGGTGACCGGGTGTGCCGACGAGGCCGCACCGACACCCGCCGTCACGGTCACCGCGACCAAGACCGCACCCGCGTCCGCGGATGAAGCCGCACCGCCGAGTCCGGGCACGGCCCCGGCCTCTCCGGCGGAGGCCGGCGTGAAGGCGTGCGAACTCCTGCCGAAGAAGGACGCGGAAGCCCTCGCGAAGACCCCGCTCGACGAAGGCGTCGAGGGTCCCGAGACCAGCCCCAGTTGCATGTACACCGGACCGGTCACCGGACCGTTGGCCCAGGTCGAGATCTACCTCGGCGACGGAGCCAAGAAGTACTACGACATCGACCGCAAGCTGGACCACAAGTTCACGCCGGTCACCGGCTGGAAGGTTACGCCGAGGACAACGCGGTCTTCTTCCGCAAGGCCACGACGTGGGTGGCGATCCGGCTGGTCCGGCTCAACGACCCCGCAGCCAACCGCGAGCCGCTGCAGAACCTGGCACGCCAGGTCGCGGCGCGCATGTGAGCGGAGTTCCGGACGGTGTGAGCACCGCATGCCATCAAGGAGCTTGGTCCATGCACCACCACCTGACGGAACGGCTCGGCGCCGCGGCCGGAGCCCTTCTTCTGCTCGTGATGCTGGCCGGCTGCACATCGGCCGGCGGCACCACAGGACACGCCCGTGAGACCTCGGCAGCCGACGGAAGCAGGCCCGAGGGTGGAGACAGCACCGCAGCCGCCCTCACGTACGGAGCCGGACCTGTCGAGGACCGGTCGGTGACCTATCAGTCCGACGTGGTCCTCGTCGAGGGCGGAGCGGGTGCCATCCGGTCCGCCAGTCCGGACGGGCTGACCTGGACGATCGACGGGCGGGCCGCCGGTGCGGCCGACGTCGAGGTCGGAAAGGTCATGTACGTCACCAGCAGGGCGGTCGGACGGGTCGTCCGGATACGGCAGGAGGGCGGCGATCTCGCCGTGACGCTGGCGCCGGTGGCGCTCACCGAGGTCTTCCGCGACGCGCACTTCCACACCGACCGGAAGATCGACCCGAGCGCCATCCTGTACCAGGAGGTACCCGATCGGCCGGGAGCCGTGTCCGTCCCGGCGGGCGCCGCCGGGACGGCCGCCCCGTCGGCGAGTACGGCAGCCTTCACGGCGCGGCCCGCGGCCCTGACCCGAAGCGCCGGTGCGGTCGTCTCCCTGGGCAGGCCCCGGTTCGTCTCTGCCGACGCGGATCGGCTGCCGCCGGCCCGGGAGAACAGCGTCACCTGGAGCCACGGGGGGGTGGGAGGTCCAGCCCGAATCGTCGCCCGGGGAACTGGGACTGAAGATCGGTCACGAGGCAGGCGACGGGCTCAAGGCCTTCATCGACTTCTCGCTGCACACCAGCGACCTCCGCGTCCGGTCCGACGTCTCGATATCGAACGGCAGGATGGGATCCGGATCCACCTTCGTGGTCGAGGGAGTCGACGGTTTCTCGATCGACATCTCCACCGGTGCCGCAAACGGCGCGGACGACAACAAGAAGATCCGGGTGGAGGTCCCCGTCGAACTGACCGTCCCCGTACTGCCGGGCGAGCCGCTGATGTACAGCAACACCTGGAAGTTCGTCGTGGGCACCGCTCTCAGCGGCAAGAACACCACGGTGACGGCCGGGGGGACATGGCGGCTCGACGGCCCACTCGGCATCGTGGACGGCAAGTTGGTGACACCCCGGCTGACCGTGGTGAAGCCCATCATGGACTCGATCGGCGGGGTCTCCGTCGGCGTCAGCGGCGTCGCCGCCGCGGTCGAGGCCAAGTTCCAGCTCGGCCTGGGCATTCCCGCCGCCTTCGCCGGACCCTATGCCAAGTTCGTCATGGACACGGGCGTGGCCAACGGCTCCGCACTCGGCTCTCCGCTCGCCCGGTGCAGATCGGCGCGGCTGGAGGCCAAGGCCGGTGCGGGGTTCGGCCTCACGCTGTCCTCGGAGGTACTCAAGGCACTCCGGAAACTTCTTCCGGCAGGCGCGAAGATCGAAACCGAGAGCGAAAGCCTGAAGCCGTATTTCAGCGCTTCCCAGACCCTTCCGAACGTCCCGCTGTGCGTCGGCTCGAGCTGAACTCCGGTGGCGGGACGGGCGGAATGCACGGGACAGGCCCGGACATGGGCCTACCCGGCCTGATACTTCACCGCACACGGGGGACACATCATGACCACGGACACGACAGAACCGTACGGGATCCGCGGCGGTGCCGACCGCAGACCACGACACCGGCGCCGGGGTCTCACGACCATCGCCGTACTGGCCGCCATGGCAGTGGCCCTGCTGGTGGCCCGCATGACACTCATACCCTGGGCCTACCCGCTGCCCGGACAGCCCCGGCTCACCGGCTACTGGGAGGGCCGTATCGCCTATTCGGACACCGACAGCAGACAGATACTGCTGCAGATGCGCTATGACGAGAACTGTTCCATGGCCTGCGACATGACCGGGCGAATCAAGGTGTGCGGAGCCGGCAGGAGCACGAAAGGCGACCTCGCGGGTGACGTGTACAACTGGCGCGGCAGCCGCTTCGCGCTCAACCCCTACCTCCCACGGAGCAAGGGTGATGTGAACATCGAGAAGCTGGACGGCGACTGGAGCGGCGACGTCATCCGGATGCGCGCGAAGGTCGAGTTCCTCGACGCCGACGGTTCATGGGAGTCGTCCCGGCAGCCGTCCGCGCCGCCCGCCTTCGACATGCGGCACATCGACGAGGGGGCGTTCAACGCCGGGTGCGCCCGCGGGTGACTCACCGTGTCCGGCTGCGGGACGCGTCCGCCGGGCGTGGGCGGGCCGGGGCTCTGATGCCGAAGGCCCCGCCGTGACCGGCTCTGCGTCCAGGCCCGCGGCGGAGTCACGTATCCGATGGCCGCAACTGAGGGCCCCGGGGGGCCGCCCTCCCTGGGCGGCCCCCCCGATGTCACTCTTCGCGCCACCGAAGAGACCCGTTCTCCACTTGCGGGCGTTGAACGTCCCAGTTGCCGCGGTCCATTCCGTCGGCGAACGACGTCAACAGCTCGCCCAGGGAAGCCGTGGGATCGGTTTCATTCGGACTTACCTCGGCATAGTGCAGCACACGAAATCCGGAAGATCCGGAGGTGTCCATGGCATAGCCGTAGTAGGCGCGTTCAAAGTCCCAGATGACCGGGATCAAGTGGGGCTCCCAGTAGCCCTCGGCATCCTGTGCTATGTCCAACATCTGGGCGCGCGTCTCGACGATCTCCTCGCATCCCAGGAGCACCTTGCCGAACGGGAAGATCACCGAATCCACGTGATTGACCGGCACCATACGGCCGTTGGGAAGGGTCTGCGTGGTGTCCTTCGCGCCGCTGCCGTTGTTCGTCCGCAGCAGCGCCTCGAGCACGTCGGGCACCTCGAATCCCAGCGCGTCGTGCAGGCTGGCAATGTCCTCGTCCGTCGCCGGACCACGCAGCGCCTCCGCCGTGGACGGGGCGTTGGCCGTGATCCAGCGTACGATCCGCCCCCAGGCCGCCCGCACTTCCTCGATCTCGGACACTCCGGCTGCACCGCCTCGCTCGTGATTCAGAACTACTCGTCGGCACCGCACACCATCGGCGTACCAGCCGGCTTGCTGCGCCGGATGGTTGTGTCCTCGCGTCGGCGCACTTTCGCGCGGCCTGACCCTAGCCGGGCGGAGAGCACGGAGTCACCCGGCGGCCGGGCGGATGCCGGGTGTGAGGTGGCGGCCAGGGGGTTCGGCAGGGGCACATGGGGCCTGTCCGGTGGGTCGGAGACAGAGGCGTCCACCCGGGCTGCCGTGGGGCGCTTTAATGCCCAGGTGGTGAACTGGACGCAGATGCACGACTGCTACGGGGATGTCGATCGCGTCCCCGCGCTTCTGGAACTTGTGGAGCTCGAGGACAACGCCGAAGCATGGGAGGAGCTGGGGTATCGGCTGGTCCTCGAACACGACGTCGTCTTCCCGGCCGGCTTTGCCGCCCTGCCGCGCCTGATACGTCTCGCATCGAGGAGCGCACGGGCGCGTGGTCTGGCCGGAGCGATCCTGCGACGCGCGGCAGGACACCACGGCTGCGACGATCTGCTGGCGGACTGCGCCGACGCGATTGCGGAGTTCCGCGAGTTGTTGGACCGGCACCTGCAATCACGGCCGGTCGGCTACCTCGGGCCCCTTCTTGATTTGCTCGCGGCCAAGGAGGAGTACCACTGGAGTGCCGTCCTTGGGGACTTCACGGACGACTTCTACCACCTGGCCTGCCCCAACTGCGCCGTGGAAGTGACGATCGCCATTGGGGACTACGGGTGCTATTCAGCGATCCGGGACTGGCACCTGGGCGACGTGGACCGTCGCGGCCTACGGCCGGCGTCCTTCGAGGAACTCTCCGGCATTGGCCGGTGGATGCACGAGACTGCCGTCCGCGACGGGCACGAGGCCCTCGCCGACGGAATCGCCTACCTCTTCGGCAAGGCCCAATGCCCACTCTGTGCCGCCGTGTTCAACATCGCGGACGAGTACTCGTCCGCCAACTGCCCCGTCCTGCGGTAGGCCGGGGTAAATCGAGAGCATGCGGGGAGGGCTCAGGAGCGGAGCCACAGCCGGATAGCGGTGACGGTCACCGTGCCGTGGAAGACGTAAGCCCGTTTTGTCGAATCGAGTGGGACGGCGCGTAAGCTTTTGCGGGTGTTGATCGTTCACTCGACCTCGTTCCTGCGGCCTGGTCGCGGCGATCGGGGATGGTGTGTTTGATCGGCCGGCATGGCGTGGGCCGCATCGGCGACCAAGCCCGGACTGATCGGCCGCGCCGTCGAGCGCGGCCGGCGACCCGAGCTACAGCGCACGTCCCGCCGGACTCCTTCCGCATCGACGGCAATCGTCCGCCTTCGAATCATCCGAGCAGATGCGCTTCCGCTCGCCGCCCCGGTGCTGCCCGGCAGTGATGCCGCCCACTCATATGTTTACGAGTGTAGACTTAACTCGAAGTCTACAGTCGTATACAAACCTGGAAGGACAGTGCGATGGACGTGAACCTGAGGGGCCGCCGGGCTCTGGTGACCGGATCCAGCTCGGGGCTCGGCGAGGCGATCGCGCGACTGCTCGCCGCCGAGGGTGCGGACGTCGTCGTCCACGGGCGCGACGCGGCCCGCACGCGCAAGGTGGCCGAGGAGGTCGGTGCTGTCGCCGTGGCCATCGGCGACCTCACCACGGACGAGGGAGCCGACGCCGTGGCCGCCACCGCCGGCGAGACCGACATTCTGGTCAACAACGCCGGGGCGTACGACCACATCGGATGGACCGACGCCACCGCTGATACATGGGTTCGCACATACGAGGTGAACGTGGTCTCGGGCGTGCGCATGATCCAGCGGTTGGTACCCGGGATGCGCGAGCGCGGCTGGGGCCGGGTGATCCAGATCGGCGGTGGGCTCGCATCGCAGCCGATCGCCATGCAGCCCCACTACAACGCGTCACTCGCCGCGCGTCATAACCTGGCCGTCTCCCTCGCGCGGGAACTGAAGGACACCGGAGTGACCTCGAACGTGGTCGCCCCCGGAGCGATCCTCGTCGACGCCGTGGAGCGGTTGTTGACCGAGATCGCTCCGGATCACGGCTGGGGGGAGTCATGGGAGGAGATCGAGCGCAACGCCGCACGCGACTTCGTGCCCAACGACATCGGCCGCTTCGGCCGCCCGGAGGAGATCGCGAGTGCCGTCGCATACCTCGCCAGTCCATACGCCGACTACATCAGCGGTGCCACCATCCGCGTCGACGGCGGCACGATCCGCTCGGTGAACTGACCCGCACCCGCATCCGCCGGGGACGGCACGGCCTTCACCGCGCAACCGTGCCCACACCGGGGTCACCCCGGGGCCATCAAGGTCAGGACGAGTACCGACGCATGTCTACACTCGTAGACTTATCCTGGTCTCCCGACTAGACTGCGCGCCATGAAAGAGGACCCTCCCGCGCCGCCGTCCACCGATCCGGCCGCCAGGCGACCGCGGGACGCCAAGGCAACTCGCGAGGCGATCCTCCGATCCGCGGTGGAGGCATTCACCCGGTTCGGCTACGACGGTGTGGGCGTGCGCGAGATCGCGAAGTCCGCCGGCGTGACCGCCATGCTGGTCAACCGCTACTTCGGTTCCAAGGAACAGCTCTTCGCCGAGGCGGTGGAGGAGTCCTTCGCGCCGCGCACCGTCGTCACCGACGACCCGCGCACGCTGAGCCGTGATGTCGCCAGAGTGCTGGTGGACAGGACGGCACCCGAGGCGGACCATCTCGATCCGTTCCTGCTGATGCTGCTGTCCGCGCCCAACCGGAGGAGCGCGGAGATCATCCGGGAGGGAATCGAGCGCCACGTGGAGCGGCATCTGACCGGACTGCTCACCGGAACGGGAGCACGCGAGCGTGCCGGACTGGCGCTTTCATTGATCGCCGGGGTGTGGCTGATGAGGAAGGTCATCGGCGACACGGCGCTGTTGCAGGCCGAGGGCGACGATCTCGCCCGACGGCTGGAAGAGGTCTTCGAACTCCTCTTCAGGGACCCTGAGCGCGAAGAGGTCGCGGGCGTACAGGACTCCTGAGCGGTGGCCCGAATCGGCTCCCGGTCCGACAGCCCCGGGACCTGCTCTTGCGCATGGCGTCAGCGCGGGCCGGAGGCCGCGCAACGCACGCACATGGTCGACGCCGGACGTACTTCGAGCCGCTCCCTCGGAATCGGCTCACCACACTTCACGCACTTTCCGTAGTCGCCTTGCTCCAGCCGTTCCAACGCCCGGTCCAGTTCGGTCAGATGCTCCCGTGCCCGGTCCAGCAAAGAGGCGACATGAGCCCGTTCGAAGGCCGTGCTCGATCCTTCCGGGTCGTGTTCGTCGTCGATGGCCACGAAGGCGTTCGCTGCGACGATCCCCTCGAATTCTCGACTCAGCGCGGCGATCTGTCCGAGCGTCGCAGCACGTTCGGCGGCCAGTAGCTCGCGGAACGACTCGCCCTCGACCGCGGGGACGGCCGCGCTGCGGAACTTGTCGCTCATATGTGTAGGAACGTATTCGCCCCCGGCCGGATTCCACAGAGCCGGCTACGAAAACCAGGTCCACGACGACCTGATGATCAGCCGCCCGTGCTCTCCCGGACGATGATCCGGTGCCCGGCCACATGGTCGCGCAGGGCGGCGCCGTCCGGGGCGTCGATCCGCTCCAGCAACAGGGACACCGCGGCCCGCGCGATCTCCCGCTTGTCGGGGGCGACCGTGGTCAGGCTGGGCACGCTGAAGCGCGAGGCCTCGATGTCGTCGAAGCCCACGACGTCGAGGTCACCCGGGACGGAACGGCCGTGTTCGTGCAGCGCCCGCAGCGCGCCGAGCGCAAGGTGGTCGTTCAGGCACAACAGCGCGTCGGGGCAAAGGCCGCGTTCCACCAGCCAGGTGGCCGCACGGGCGCCGTCCCGCCAGTGGTAGGCGCCGACGGGGATCACCAGGTCGGCGTCGAAGGGCACTCCGGCGGCCCCGAGGGCCTCCCGGTAGCCGTCCGTGCGCAGTCGGTCGGTGCCCTGGCGGCCGCGGACGGCACCGCCGACGACAGCAATACGGCGCCGGCCCCGGGACAGCAGATGTTCCGTGGCCTCGCGTGCGGCACGCACATTGTCGATGCCCACGTGGTCCGTGCTGCCCCCGGCGGGCCGCTCGCCGAGCAGTACCACCGGCAGTCGTCGATCGCGCGTGGCGAGGTCGCGCGGGTTGAGGGCGAGCGGGCTGAGGATGACGCCGTCGGAGAACTGGGCGTCGAAGCCGTGCAGCGCGGCCAGTTCTCGTTCGCGCACCGCCTCGGTCGAATGGAGGAGCACGGTGCGGCCGCGCGCGGCGGCCTCGTCCATGACGTGCTTGGCAAGTTCGGCGAAGTAGGCCACGTCCAGCTCGGGGACAGCCAGCGTGATCATGCCGGTGCGGCCTTGCCTCAGTTGACGTCCGGCGATGTTGACGCGGTAGCCCAGGGCGTCGATGGCCTCCTGGACGGCGGCACGGGTTCGTTCCGAGACATGCTCGAAGTTGTTGATCACGTTGGAGACGGTCTTCGGGGAGACACCGGCGTATTCCGCCACGTCCTTGATCCTGGGTCTGGCCGCCACGCTGTTCATCCTTCCGCCTGCCCATGATCGTACCGACCGTCACGAATCGGTTGCGGGCCGGATCGGTTCCCGCCGACATATTTACATCGATGTAATCGCCATGATGCCATGTGCCCCGCACACCTCGAGTCCCAAGGCGCAAGGAGCCCCATGCCCCTCCCCCGCCCCTCGGCCCCACCCCGCCCCGAATACCCGCGGCCGCAGTTCGTCCGGCATACCTGGCTGAACCTCAACGGCGAGTGGCAGTTCGAGATCGACCGGTCCGACACCGGTCTCGAGCGCGGTCTGCGGGAGAGAGAACTCGCCGACCGCATCGTCGTCCCGTTCTGCCCGGAGTCCGAGCTCTCCGGGATCGGTGAGACCGACTTCCTCGAGGCCGTCTGGTACCGGCGCACGGTGACCGTCCCGGCCGCCTGGGCGAAGTCCCGGGTTCTGCTGCACTTCGGTGCCGTCGATCACGACACCACCGTGTGGGTCAACGGCACCGAAGTGGCCCGACACCGCGGCGGCTTCACCCCGTTCACCGCCGACCTCGGTGATGTCGCCGAGCCGGGCGACGAGTTGACGATCGTCGTCCGCGCCCGGGACAGCCGTCACGGCGTCCAGGCGCGCGGCAAGCAGGCCACCTGGTACGCCAACTCCCACTGTCACTACACCAGGACGACCGGAATCTGGCAGACCGTGTGGATGGAGCCGGTCCCGCGAGCGGCCGCGCTCAAGCGCCCCCGCATCACCCCCGACCTGGCCTCCGGCGCGTTCTTCCTGGAGCTGCCGCTGACCGCAAATGTCCCCGGTCACCGCCTACAGGCCACCCTCACGGACGACCAGGGCGAGATCATCGCGGCCGAGACCCGCGCGGACCTCGATCTCGCGCCCCGTCTGGTGCTTCCCGTACCGGACGACCGCCTGCGCACGTGGTCACCGCAGGATCCGCACCTGTACGACCTCACACTCCAACTGCTCGACGCCGACGGCGCGATCCTGGACTCGGCCCGCTCGTATGCGGGGATGCGCTCGATCTCGTTGCACGGCAAACGGCTGCTCCTCAACGGCGAACCGGTCTTCCAGCGCCTTGTGCTCGATCAGGGCTACTACCCCGGCGGACTGATGACCGCGCCCGAGGACACCGACCTGGTCCGCGACATCGAACTGGGACGTGCGGCGGGCTTCAACGGCGCCCGGCTGCACCAGAAGGTCTTCGAGGAGCGCTACCTCTACCATGCCGACCGGCTCGGATACCTGGTCTGGGGCGAGTTCGGCGACTGGGGGTGCGAGGTCGGCGTCCGCGACGACAACCAGCGGCCGGACGCGTCGTACGTCACCGAGTGGCTCGAGGCCATGGAGCGGGACTACTCGCACCCCTCGATCGTCGGCTGGTGCCCTCTCAACGAGACCTACCAGCCGTTGCACGACCGCATCACCCGGCTCGACGACGTCACCCGCGCCATGTTCCTGGCCACGAAGCAGGCCGACGGCACCCGCCCCGTCGTCGACGCCTCCGGGTACGCCCACCGGGTGGCCGAGACGGATGTGTACGACTCCCACTGCTACGAGCAGGACCCGGTCGCCTTCGCCAAGGTGATGGACGGTCTGGCGGAGGACCGGCCGTACGTGAACGCGGCGCCCGACGGCCGGCACTGGTCGCTGCCGTACCGGGGACAGCCGTACTTCTGCAGCGAGTTCGGCGGCATCTGGTGGGACCCGGAGGCCGCCGCCGCGACCGGCGAAGAGCGCGACAGTTCCTGGGGCTACGGTGAACGGCCATGCACCGACGAAGAGTTCGTCGACCGGTTCACCGGGTTGACCGGCGTGCTGCTGGGCGACCCTGACATGTTCGGCTACTGCTACACGCAGCTCACCGACGTCTTCCAGGAACGCAACGGCGTCTACCGCTTCGATCGCACCGAGAAGGTCGACACGGACCGTCTGCGCCAGGCCCAGTTGCGCCCGGCGGCCTACGAGAACACCCCCTAGCACGGTCCGCGCGAGCGGAAGCACAGCGCATCCCGCGCAGAATTTACATCGATGTAAGACATGAGCCGTGCGGCGGCGGTGCTCCGGTCTCGCCTTCGGATGCACCGCCGCCGCTGGAAAGGAGCCCGATGACAGGCATACCCGCGCCCGTCGGTCCCCCCGGCCTGAGCCGGCGCCGACTGCTCGGCACCGCCCTCACCTCCGGTGCGGCCCTCCTCGGCGCCGCAGCCCTCAGCGGCTGCGGGTCGGCGCAGGCCTCCGACGCGTCGACCGTCCGCCTGTGGGATCTGTTCAGCGGCGCCGACGGCGGCCTGCTCAACGACATGGTCCGCGCCGCCCGTCCCGACATGCCGGGCACACGTATCGAGCGCACCGTCCTTGAATGGGGAACCCCGTACTACACCAAGCTCGCCATGGCCTCCGCCGGTGGCCGCGGCCCCGAGGTCGCCGTCGCGCACATGTCCCGTCTGGCCAGCTACGCGCCAACCGGCCTGCTCGACCCCTGGGACCTCGATGTCCTCGCCGAATACGGCGTCGGACGCGACGACTTCGCCGATGCGGTGTGGGCACGCACCCAATATCGCGGACACACCTACGCCGTCCCCCTGGACACGCACCCGTTCATCGTCTTCTTCCATCCCGAACCGGCCGCAAAAGCCGGTCTGCTCACCCCGGACGGCGTCCTGGACACCGAGGCGTTCTCCTCCCCCGACCGCTTCCTGGCCGCCGGCAGGGAACTGGCCAAAGCCTCCGGCCGGCAGGGCATCGCCTTCGGCTACGTCACGGACACAGCGCAGGGCTGGCGCCTGTTCTACGGCCTGTACCGGCAGACCGGCGGCGCCTTCGACCTGCCCGCAGGCGGACCCGCCGAGGTCGACGTGGACCGCATGGCCGAGGTCATCGCGTTCATGGCGAAACTCGTCGACGGGCGGGTCAACCCCAAGCGGCTCGACTACCCCGCCGCCATCGCCGCGTTCGCCAACCGGCAGACAGCGATGATCCTCTCGGGTGAATGGGAGCTCGGTACCTTCCGCACCGCGGACAAGAACGTGAGTGCCGCCCCCTTCCCCACCGTCTTCGGCACCCCGGCCGTGTACGCCGACTCGCACTCCTTCGTCCTGCCCCGCCACCCCGACCCGGATCCCGAACACCGCCGCCGTACGCACCGGGCCGTCGCCGCCCTCCTCAAGGCCGGCCAGATCTGGGCCACCGCGGGCCACATCCCCGCCTACGGGCCCGTCACCCGGACGTGCGCATACGCGCGGCTACAGCCCCAGGCCCACTACGCCAAGGCTCAGGACCACGTCGTCCTCGACCCGTCGGTGTGGTTCGCCGGCGCCGGATCGGACTTCCAGAACGCGATGTCCCAGGTGCTGCAGCAGGCTCTCCTCGACGGCCTCGCCCCTGACCGTGCGGCGCGCGCCATGGTGCAGCGCCTGAACACCTTCCTCTCCAAGCCCAGCCCGGCCTGACCCGGCCGCACACCCCGCGCAGGAGGCACAACGATGTCCTCTCCTCAGGCCGCGCCCCGCACCGGGGCCCCGTCCGGGCGCCGACCGGTCCCTCCGGGTCTGCTGTTCGCGCTGCCCTTCCTCGTCCTGTTCGCCGTCTTCATGCTGTGGCCGCTGGGCCAGGGCCTGTGGATGAGCCTGACCGACACCTCTCTGTCGGCACACAGCCCGGGCTTCGTCGGCGTCGACAACTTCACCGAGGCCCTGGGTGACGCCGCGATGTGGAGCTCGCTGGGTCACACCGTCTGGTTCACGCTGATCTCGACCGTTCCGCTGGTCCTGGTCGCCCTCGTGCTGGCTCTGCTCGTCCACACGGGCCTGCCCGGCCAATGGGTGTGGCGGCTGGCCTTCTTCGCCCCTTATCTGCTGCCGGTCGGCGTCGTCAGCCTGTTGTGGATCTGGCTCTACCAGCCGGACCTCGGCCTGTACAACCACCTGCTCCACATCCTCGGTCTGGAACAGGTGGCCTGGCTCAGTGACGAGTCGGTCGCCATGTGGGCCATCGCCCTGACCACGCTGTGGTGGACCGTCGGCTTCAACTTCCTTCTTCTCCTCGCCGCGTTGCAGTCCATCCCCGACCACCTCTACGAAGCCGCCGCCATCGACGGCGCGGGCGCCTGGCGGCGCCTGTGGTCGATCACCCTGCCCCAACTCGCCCGCATCGGCGCGGTGATCACGGTGCTGCAGATCCTGGCCTCGCTGAAGGTCTTCGACCAGGTGTACCTGATGACCAAGGGCGGTCCCAACGGCTCCACACGCCCCGTTGTCGAGTACATCTACGACGTCGGCTTCACCGGTTACCGGCTCGGCTACGCCTCGGCGATCAGCTACATCTTCTTCGCCCTCGTCCTGATCGCCTCCGCCGTCCAGTACGCCGCCCTCCGCCGTCGGGAGAAGTGACATGACCTCCACCGATCTGCCCCTCCGCACCGCGCCCTCCCGGCAAAGCGAAGTAGTTGTGCGGGAATTGAGGCCGCGGCAGCCGGGCCGCCGCAGCCGCACGAATCTCACCCTCGGGGACAGCGCCCTCGCCCGCGTGCTCGCGCTCGCCGCGCTCGTCGTCATGACAGTGATATGGCTGCTGCCCATGGCATGGGCCCTGCTGACCGCCTTCAAGTCCGAGACGGACGCCAGCGATCCGGCCCACTGGTTCTGGCCCCGGCACGGGTTCACCTTCCACGGCTTCAGCTCCGTGTGGCAGCGCGGAGACCTGCCCCTGTGGATGCTCAACAGCCTGCTCGTCTCCGCCGCCGTCACGGTGATCACCGTGCTGGTCTCGGCGATGGCCGGCTACGCCTTCTCCCGCACCCGGTTCACCGGCCGCCGCGCGCTGTTCGCACTGACCGTCGCCGCCGTTCTGGTGCCGCCCCAGTTGATGATCGTGCCGTGGTTCCGGCAGATGCTCACCCTGCACCTGGTGGACACATACGCCGCGGTGATCCTTCCGCAGACGGTCGCGCCGGTGATGGTGTTCATCCTGAAGAAGCACTTCGACTCACTGCCCCACGAGCTTCAGGAGGCGGCCCGCATCGACGGTGCCGGCCACTGGCGCATCTTCTGGTCGGTCCTTCTGCCGCTGTCCCGCCCGATGCTGGCGGCCGTTTCGATCTTCGTGTTCATCGGGGCGTGGAACAACTTCCTGTGGCCGTTCGTATCGACCTCCGACCCCGCGCTGATGACCCTGCCGGTCGGCATCACCTCCGTGAAGGACGCCTACGGCATCCAGTACGCCCAGACGATGGCCTCCGCCGTCCTGGCCGCCGTTCCCCTCGTCGTGGTCTTCATGTTCTTCCAGCGGCACATCGTGAAGTCCGTCGCGACGACGGGCCTCGGCGGCCAATAGGCACCCTGCCGTCTCACCACCCACCCCCTGCAGCGAAGGAGCCGCCATGCGCGCAGCACGGCGCTTTCCCCGCCTCACCCTCCTCCTCGTCCTCCTGTTAGGACTCGTCACCGTCCCGCAGACCGTCACCGCGTCCGCCGCCGCGACGGGCACCTTCCGCAATCCGCTCAACACCGGTCCGGACCCCTTCATGACGTACTGGAACGGGTCCTACTACCTGACGACCACCCAGGGCGACAGCATCCGCATGTGGCGCTCGTCCTCGCTTGGCACGCTGCTGACCGCCGCCCCCGTCACCGTGTGGACGGACACCGACGCCTCGCGCAACCGCGACATCTGGGCACCGGAGTTCTACCGCTTCGGCGACCGCTGGTACCTCTACTACACGGCGGACGACGGCATCGACGACCACCACCGCCTGTACGTCCTGGAGTCGGAGCGTGACGACCCGGCCGGTCCCTACCACTTCAAGGCGAAGCTCTCTCCACCCAACCACGCATCCGACTTCGCCATCGACCCCGGAATCCTCCAGCACGACGGGCGCCTCTACCTCGCCTATGCCGGTATCAACGCGTACCAGCACAACGGCATCAACATCGCCCCGATGTCCAACCCCTACACGGTCTCCGGCGACGCCGTCGCGATCGACGCCGCCGGCGGTTGTGCCGAGGTGCGCGAGGGGCCGGAGTTCCTCAACCGCAACGGCCGTACGTGGATGACGTATTCGACATGCGACACGGGCAAGCCGGACTACCAGGTCTGGATGATGTCCCTGCATGAAGGCGCCGACCCGCTCGTGCCCGCCAACTGGGTACAGACCTCCGGCCCGGTGTTCTCCCGCGCGGACGACCACGGTGTCTACGGTCCCGGCCACCATGCCTTCTTCCGCTCCCCCGACGGAACGGAGGACTGGATCGTCTATCACGCCAAGACGACCTCGGCCTACACCTACACCGACCGCACCACCCGCGCCCAGAAGATCACGTGGAAGGCGGACGGCAGCCCCGACCTCGGCCGCCCGCTCGCCGTGGGCGCCACCCAGGACCTGCCGGCGGGCGACCCGGGCTCCGGTACCTACTGGATCAATGACGACGGCCGGTCGAGCAGCGACGGCACACTCGCGTACACCGGCACCTGGAACTCCGGCACCGGATGCGCCACTCAGTGCTTCTGGGGCGACGACCACTGGAGCGACCGAAGCGGCAACACGGCCACCTGGACCTTCACCGGAACCCGTATCGCACTGCTGTCCGTGCGCGACACCGGCAACGGCATCGGGGCCCTGAGCATCGACGGAGGTTCCGAGCAACGCGTCGACTTCTACGGCTCGATGCGCACCGGGGAGACGTTGCAGTACGTCAGCCCACAGCTGCCGTACGGTCGGCACACCCTGCGTGTCCGGGTCACCGGCGAGCACAACTCCCAGTCACAGGCGGCGTTCGTGAGCGTGGACCGGGCGGAGGTGTACACCAAGTGACCGGTCGTGCGTCGTAGCGGATGCAGCCCGCGCCCGATCAACCTGACACGGGCCATGCCTGGGCGGGACACCAGGGCTCCGGCGGCGTTGGCGACGGCGCTCGCAGCATCGTCGGCGGACAACTGCGGCTGGAGCAGGCCGGGACCCTCTTGGTGACACGGAAGTGTGCAAGCGGCACCGGCGAACCGCGGTTTCCCGTCGGCCGCACCCTTAGGGCGCCCGCTCCGGTCGCCCGCCCGGGTACGACGGAGAACCAGATCGCTGCGTTCCGCGGTGGAGTGGCCTGGGCGCGTCCCGCTGTCCGGGACCGGCCTGTCAACGATCACCTACGCAGGCTCGGGTGATTGCATCACAGAAGTCGACAGGTCGGCGGCCCCGCCCGGAGAGCGGGGCCGCCGACCTCGTGGACGGACGTGCGCCGCTGCCGTCGGCAGGACCCGGCGGCAGCGACGGGGGCAGACTGCGGCTCAGACGGCGGCGAAGACCTCGTCGTAGTCCAGACGCGGGCCGCGGGGGTACGAGGCGTTCTCGCCGGGCTTGCCGATGTTGACCACGACCAGCACCGAGTGGTCGCCATCCGGGAAGAAGTCCTTCTCGATGCCCGCGGCATCGAAGCCGGTCATCGGGCCGGCGGCCAGTCCGGCGGCCCGAACGCCGAGGATGAAGTAGCCGATCTGCAGCGCGGCGTTCAGGGTCGCCGACTGCTCACGCACCGGCCGCTCGCCGAAGACCAGGTCCTTCGCCTCGGGGAACACCGGGAACTGGTCAGGCAGCTCCTCATGGAACTCGTTGTCCGCGGCCAGGATCGCCACGAGGGGTGCGGCGGCGGTCTTCGGCGCGTTGTTCGCGGTCATATGGCCCACCAGTCGCTCGCGGGACTCGGGAGTGCGCACGAGCACAACGCGCAGCGGCTGCTGGTTGTAGGCGGTCGGGGCGTACTTCACCAGGTCGTAGACGGCCCGCACCTGCTCTTCGGTCACCGGCTCGTCGGTGAAGGTGTTCGCGGTGTGCGCATCCCGGAAGAGAAGGTTCTGGGCGGCCGGGTCGAGCTGGAGAGTCATCAGGTACCTCGGTTGAATCGGGGACACCCATCACTGAGTGTTGTTGAACTTTCTACCACTATAGGTGAACGTTCAACGAATTTGCCGTTCCCGCCTGTGACGCTGGGCACAATGTCCACAATGTGCTCGCGCATCTGACAGTGCCGCGGACCTGCAACGTCGGACTTCACGAGAGCGATCACCGGACGGGCTGACACCGCCTCCAGCACCGGACGACACCAGGGCGGGCATTGCCGCCCTGGGACCCGATGGTCAGTCCAGCGGCCTTCGACGCAACGCCCGGCTCCCGTCCATGGCCTTGCCAGTCGGCAGCGTGGGAGCATGCGGCGGTGCGGGAGTTGACCGTGCTGGGGACATGTGGCGCCTGGCCGGAAGCCGGCCGGGCGGCGAGCGGCTTCCTCCTGGAGGTCGACGGTTTTCGCCTGGTCCTGGACCTCGGCTACGCAACCCTGCCTCGACTGCTGGAAGTATGCCCGACGAAAGCGCTCGACGCCGTGGCCATCACCCATGAACACCCTGATCATTGCGCGGATCTGAGCGCACTCTGTCGCGCGCTGCTCTTCGGCGGAGAGCTCGACACCCGCCTGCCGCTGTACTGCCCGCCAGGGGTGCTCGAGCGGGTGCAGGCGATGGAGCCGACCGAGGATCTGCGCGAGGTCTTCGAACCCCATCCTCTGCCCGGCAGCCACGAGATCGGCACCTTCCGGCTGGAAGGGAGCCCGCTTCCGCACCATGTGCCGCACGCCGGCGTGCGGTTGACGGCGCCCGGACTGACCGTGGCCTACAGCGGCGACGCCGGTGGCGACCACGCGCTCGGCGAACTGGCCGCCGAGGCGGACCTGTTCATTGCCGGCGCCACATTGCAGGGCGCCGCCACCGACCCTCATCTGCTCAGTGCGGCCGAAGCGGGCCGATGGGCCGCTCGCGCGGAAGTGCGGCGTCTGCTGCTCACGCACTTCTGGCCCGACACGGATCGAGGGCGGTCCGTCACGGAGGCGGCCGCCGCCTACGACGGGGAGATCCTGGCCGCAGCGGAAGGGCTGGTTATCCCGCTCTGAAGCTCGGTCGCATCAGCCGCGCCACGTGACGCCGCTCGGCACCGTCCCGACACGCACCACACCGGACCAAAGTAAAGCCTTTGCATGGTCTAGTCCAAACTGTCACTTGGTCTAGGCCAATTCATTGACGTGACTACAACAACTCACCAGGCTGGGACGACTCCCCCACCACCCCCACCGGAGGCACGCAGTGAGACGTCTTCGTGCATGTCTGGGCGCGGTCGCCGCGGTCGGACTGGCCGCGGCAGGTACGACCGCGCTGGTCGCGGGCAACGCCTCGGGCGCGACAAGCGCCCTGAGCAACCGCTGGTACGCCGCGGCCCCCTATCTGATGCCGCTGGACAACGACCCGCCGGACGCGGGCGCCATCATGGACGCAACCGGACTCAAGGCCTTCCAGCTGGCCTTCATCCTCGCCCCCGACGGCGGCGGCTGCTCCCCCACCTGGGGCGGCACCGCGGCGGTCTCCTCGGACACCGCCGTCCAGTCCGTCATCAGCAACATCCGCGCCAAGGGCGGTGACGTCTCCGTCTCCATCGGCGGATACGGCGGCACAAAGCTCGGCCAGGCGTGCTCGGACGCAGCGGCCACAGCGGCGGCGTACCAGCAGGTCATCACCAAGTACGGCCTGCACGCCATCGACTTCGATCTGGAAGAGCCGGAGTACGAGAACGCGGCGGCCATCAAGAACGAGATCGGCGCGGCCAAGATCCTCCAGCAGAACAATCCCGGCCTCTACGTCTCCGTCACCACGGCCGGCACGGCCGACGGCACCGGCTGGTTCGGCAAGCAGATGCTCCTGGAAGCGAAGTCGCAGGGATTCACCCCGAACAACTTCTCGATCATGCCCTTCGACGGCGGTTTCAACGGCGCCGCCTCCCAGACCGGCGCACTGACCAACTTCAACCAGATCCTGCAGTCCACGTTCGGCTGGGACCAGGCCACCGCCTACGCCCATGAGGGCTTCTCGGGCATGAACGGTCGCAGCGACACCGGGGAGATCTTCACGCAGGCGGACTTCCAGAGCGTGCTGGACTACGCCACCAGCCACAACATGGACCGCTTCACCTTCTGGTCGCTCAACCGTGACCGCCAGTGCAACCCGCCCGACAACGGCGGTCGCACCTCGGGCACCTGCTCCAGCGTCGCGCAGAACACCTGGGACTTCGCCAAGTACTCGGTGAAGTTCGCCGGAGTCACCCCGCCAACCGGCACCCCCACCGGCACGCCGACTCCCCCGAACACGACATGCAAGCCCGCCTGGAGCTCCACCGCGGTCTACACGGCGGGGAACGAGGTCTCGTACAGCAACCACAACTGGAAGGCCAAGTGGTGGACCCAGAACGAGCAGCCCGCCGCCACCGAATGGGGCCCCTGGCAGGACGAGGGCGCCTGCTGAGTCTCTGAGGCAGCCGGTCGCCCTTGCGGGGAACCCGAAAGATCCCCGCAAGGGACCGGCGCCACCGTGTCACCGCCTCACCGTGGTGGTCGGCGCGGGGCCTACCGGCCGACTACGGGACCTGCCGAGCCCGTCTGCCCGGTCGGCCGGACGGGCGCGTGGGAGGTGCCGGTGGCTGAGCCCGGTACGCCGTACGGGCCCCGACCGCCATCAGGCGGCGCTTGCGGCCACGGTCTCCCGCACCAGATGTGCCGCGCGCTCCGCGTCCGCCCTCGAGACGTCGAGATGGAAGACGAACCGGAACTGCGGCCGACCCCCTGTGCACAGCACACCCTGCGCCGCGAGCCGCTCCAGCAGATCCGGCGGCGTGACGCCCGGCACCGGCCGCGCGAACACCATGTTGGTGCGCGCCGGACCGACCTCGAGCCCCGGTACGCCGTCGAGGATCTCGGCGAAGAGTGCCGCATTCGCGTGGTCGTCGGCCAGCCGCTCGACGTGATGGTCCAATGCGTAGGAAGCAGCCGCTGCCAGGACGCCCGCCTGCCGCATACCGCCGCCCAGGGCCTTGCGCCACCGCCTCGCCTGCCCGATGAACTCCGTCGAACCGAGCAGCACCGACCCGACCGGCGCCCCCAGGCCCTTGCTGAAGCACACCGACACGCTGTCGAACGGCTCCACGATCTTCCGCGCCCCTTCGTAGGGATCGCCGCCCCCGGCCACCGCCGCATTGAACATCCGGGCCCCGTCCAGGTGCGTCGCCAAGTGATGCTTACGGGCCAGTGCCGTGGCCGCCTGAACATACTCGGGGGCGATCACCGTGCCGCTGAACGTGTTCTCCAGACACAGGAGCCTGCTCCGCGCGAAGTGCGGGTCGTCCGGCTTGATCGCCGCCTCGATGTCTGCCAGATCGAGGGTCCCGTCCTGGTGCGGCAACGGCTGCGGCTGGATCCCGCCGAGCGCGGCCGCCCCGCCGCCCTCGTGGCTGTACAGATGGGCCTCCGCCCCGGCGATGTACTCCTCGCCCCGCCCGCAGTGGCTCAGCAAGGCGCACAGGTTGCTCTGGGTTCCGGACGAGACGAACAGCGCGGCGGGAAAGCCGAGCAGCTGCGCCAGGCGCTCCTGGAACGCGTTCACGGCGGGATCGTCACCGAACACGTCGTCGCCCACCTCGGCCTGTGCCATGGCGGTACGCATGGCGTCGGTGGGGCGGGTGACGGTGTCGCTACGCAGGTCTATGACGTTGTCCATGCCTCCTTACTACCGCTCCGACCTTGGTGACCTACTCGCGGGGTGACCGGGCCAAGGCATCCACCGCGAACCCGACCGCCGTCACAAGGCGACCGCCCCCTCCACCGGCACCCTCAAGTTCGGGTCGAGGGACAGACGTCACTCCAGAAGACCTACAGGTCCCACTCACAAGTCTCCGGTGGCCACCACGCGCGGCCGCGCACCTACGCGGTCCGCGGCACCCTCCATCGCGCAGTGGCAGGTGCGCACCGGAGGCGACGGAGCCATCACTCCGTCCGATCGGCGAGGCGCTGGATGGCGATGAGGGCGGCATCGTCGCCGAGAGGTCCGCGAGCGTGGCTCAACAGGTCCTCATGAACGTGTCGGACAAGGCGCTCCGGCCCACCTGTGCCGTCCCAGGCCGCCATCCGTTTGGGGAGCGGATAAAAGGTGCCGTTGGGGCTGGCTGCCTCGACGACACCGTCGGTGTAGAGAAGCAGGACGTCGCCGGCCACGAAGCTGAAGGTGTCCACCACATACTGATCCACCGACGGGACGGTGATGCCCAGCGGGAGCCCGGGACTGCGGGCATCCAGGGCGCTGATCTTCCCCTCATGGAGCAGCAGCGGCGGCGGATGGCCGCAGCTGATCGTCTCCACCCGCCCGACGTTGTCGGGGAAGTCCAGAAGAAGAACGGTCACGAAGGACTCGTCGGCCTCGGGATCGTCATCGGCGGCGTTGGCCCAGTTCCAATACATGGCGTTCCCCAGATGTATCGCCATGTGGGGAAGCGAGAGATTGCGATAGGCCGAGCCGTGGAAGGCGCCGAGCAGGAGGGATGTGTCCTTGATGACGGGCAGCCCCTTGCCCCGGACATCACCGATGATGACCCGGGTCACCCGGTCGGCGCGCACAGCCGCGAACAGGTCGCCGCCGACCCGTGCGTCCAGCTCCGCGGCGATGTAGTCGGTGGCGATACGCAGTGGGCCTGCACGCCGGGGAAGGGGGCGTATCAGGACTTCTTGCGCGGCCGCTGCGATGGAGCGCGTATGGGCGAGTTGCCGCTCGCGCAGGTCGCGAACGGCACGGAGGGCGACCAGGAACCCGGAGACCACCGCGAGGCCGATCACCTGGATCTCGAGCCCGGCAGTGAGCCCGCTGCCCTCTGCGAACGCCGAGAGGACTTGGCCTGCCACGGCCAGGGCGCCCATGAGCCCTGTGAGACGAGGACCGGCGAAGGATGCGGTGACCGCGGGAGCGACGATCAGCAACGGACCCAGTTGGGAACTCCTGCCCGTGAACACGTCCGCGATCATGATCAAGATGATCAGACCGAGCGGGATCACGAGCAGTGCGTGACTCGGCCGTACGGCCCGGCGAGCTTCCGGTGTATCCGACTTCGCACCCATATATCCCATGCTCGCACTCAGGCACCCGAGGCGAACACCGCACCCGCAGCGGCACACACGACCCTTGTCGCCCGCCCCGGCCGGACCGACATGGGGATGGCCCGCCCGGAACAGAGCCTCGCCGCGGACCCGCGCGGCGAGTGGGCATGGCGAGTCCGACGGGCTAGAGGCTGGTGCGATAGAAGGGCTTGTCCGCACGCGGCTCGACGCCCTGGGCCTTGTAGAAGTCGAGTGCCGGAGGATTGCCGGCGTCCGCGGTCCACTCCATCCGCGTACAGCCGGCTGCACGGCCCGCCTCACGGACGGCTTCCATAAGCCGACCCGCGACACCGTTGCGCCGGTGAGCCTCACGTACGAACAGTTCCTTGAGATAGATCGACGTGTCGGCGCCGGCGGCGGGCCAGACGAAGCTGTACGAGGCGAATCCGAGAGGTGTGTCGCCTTCGCGGGCGATCAAGACGG
The DNA here is from genome assembly GCF_001507435.1 of Streptomyces sp. NRRL F-5122. Classification (GTDB taxonomy): domain Bacteria; phylum Actinomycetota; class Actinomycetes; order Streptomycetales; family Streptomycetaceae; genus Streptomyces; species Streptomyces lannensis. The sequence goes on along the minus strand of NZ_LMWH01000248.1, from coordinate 35,329 downwards.
TGGCAACGGGCTGTGGACCGAAGAGCGCCAGGCGGATCTGCTCCCGATCCACGCGGGTGTCGACCCCGCCGTAGTAGGCCTCGACCTCGCCGAGGAAGTGCGCCACGAGCTCGACATCCGCTTCGATCGCCTTCTCGATCCTCACCAGCGCCACCCTTCTCTTCCGCCGGTGACGCCAACACCGCACGCAGCACCCGCACTTCCGACACCGCCCGTGCCCCGGGACCCTAGCCGCAGGACGCAGAGCACGACAGTCGGTCACCGAAGAGCGTCGCCGTCGGCGAGACGAACCCTGCAATGGGGCGATCATCGAGCACTGGTGTCACGACTGCGGGATCAGATCGCCCAGTCCGTTCTCCAACAGCGTGAACGCATGGTTCGCGTCGGCCACAGCTCCCGGATGGCGCGCGTCCGCCGGTTCTCCGTACGCCAGACGCGCGGCGTTGTCCTGCGCCAGCGCCCATTGGACCGCGACGATCTGGACGGCGGCCAGCCGCGCGGTGAGCTCCGGGGTTGCAGCCGTCTCCTGCAACGCCTCGGCGAGTGCACGTTCGGCGCCGGCTTTGAAGCCTTCCATCCGGGCCACCAGTGAAGGCGTGTCGAGGATCATCCGGGTGAGCCGCAGCACCTGTGGATGGTCGTTGAGCCCCGTGATCGGGTCCCGGTCGTCCAGTCCCTTGAGGAAGTGCTCGCGCACTGCGACCAGTGGCGCGGTGCGGGGCAAGCGGTCCCGCACAACACGTGCCGTTTCGGTCTCGTGGTCGGCGAGGCGATGCACCACAAGGTCTTCCTTGGTCGGGAAGTAGGCGAACAGCGTCCGCTTGGACACCTCAGCGGCCTCCGCCACCTGCGCCACCGAGACCTGGTTGAAGCCGTGCTCGAGAAACAGCGTGATCGCCGCGTCGGAGATCGCCGCGTGGGTCCGCCGCTTCTTCCGTTCCCGAAGCCCTGGCCTGCCGTCCACGACGCACACCGTAACAGAGATCTTCCCCGAGAGTATTTCTGCACCTGGTATACATTTACTCCGAGGCGAGAAATGCTGAGGGAGTGAAGGTGTTGACCGAGATCGAGACCGAGGTCGTCGTCGTGGGCGCAGGCCCGACCGGACTGATGCTGGCGTGTGAACTCACCCTGGCGGGGGTCGAGACCGTGGTGCTGGAGAAGCTGCCCGAGCGCATCCAGCAGGTGAAGGGCGGCGCGATCCAGCCCCGCACCGCTGAAATGCTGGAACTACGCGGGCTGCTCGAACCGTTGCGGCGCCGGGCCGTGCTGCGAGAGCCGATCGGCGGGCACTTCGCTGCTCTGCCCGTGCCTCTGGACTGCGCTCCTTGGCGGACCAGACACCCCTACCCGATCGCGATCCCGCAGTGGGAGATCGAGGAAGTGCTCGAGGAGCGGGCGATCGACGCCGGGGCACGGGTCCTGCGTGGCGCCGCGGTCTCAGCGGTCCAGCCGGACGACGACGGTGTGGTCGTTGCGGCGGGTGACCTGCACGTGCGGGCCCGCTACCTGGCGGCCTGCGACGGTGGCCACAGCACGGTGCGGAAACTGCTCGGCCTGCCGTTTCCCGGTAGGCCCGGGACGCATCAGGCGGTGTTGGCCGACATCCGTCTGTCCACCGTCTCGCCACTGGTGCCTCAGGAAATGGGGCACATGAGCACCCTCACCCGCCAAGGAGGCGGCTACTGGGCCATGCTGGCCCCTCTCGGCGGCGACCGGTACCGCTTCACCTTCGGACGCGCGGACCGGACGGACGTCGACCGCGACACTCCGGTCACCCACGAAGAGATCACCGCGGCGCTCCGGGCGGTGTACGGCCAGGAGACCACCCTCGGCAGCGTGGACAACTCCTCGCGATTCGGCGACGCCACGCGCCAGTTGGAGGACTACCGTGCGGGCCGGGTCCTGTTCGCCGGCGACGCCGCACACATCCACCCCCCGCTGGGCGGCCAGGGACTGAACCTCGGAATACAGGACTCGTTCAACCTCGGGTGGAAACTGGCCGCGGTCGTCCAGGGTCGGGCGCCGAGCGACCTTCTGGACAGCTACCAGGCCGAACGGCACCCGGTCGGAGCCCAGGTCCTGCACCACACCTCGGCGCAGCGGGTACTGGCCGATCCGCACCCCAGCGAGGACGTGGCCGCCCTGCGTGCCATCTTCATCGACCTCATGCGACTACCGGACGCCAACCGTCACTTGGCGGGCCTGATGTCCGGGCTCTCGCTCCGCTACGAGTTGCCCAGAAAGCACCCGCTGACCGGACAGCGCGTGCCGGACACCGATCTGGTCACCGCGGCCGGCCCCACCCGGCTCTCGGCACTCTTCGCCTCAGGGCATGCCGTACTGCTCGATCTGACCGGTGCCGTACCGGCCGAACTCGAACTTCCGCCGCGAGTCGACCTCGTCCGCGCCACATGCGTCGACGATCTGGGGGCCGCCGCCCTGCTCATCCGTCCTGACGGCTATGTCGGCTGGGCCGCCGATACTTCCGCCGAGTGCGGCGACAACCTGCTCGCCGCACTCGCGGGCGACCTGGTGGCGCTGCCCTGAAACCGGCTCGGCCGCGGCCTGCCCGAAGCCGCCCGCCGCTTCGCCTCCTTGAATGCGTGTAGCGCGCGCATCGATGCGTGCGCTATACGCATTCCGGGATGATGCTTCAGACAGAAAAGCGGCCGGCATTCCATGCAAGATGCGACCCTTCTTCACACGCATAACCAGAGGTATGCGGAATGCGGGTACACACATCGCGAAAATCCTGAACGCACTCCTATCCAAAGCGATTCCCCATGCCCATGATTCTGCATGATAAACTGGGTTCGTGGTGCGCCAGCCCGAACTTCTGCGAGACATAGCGCTGAGGACCGGATTGAGGCCAACGTGGGGCTCCTTTGTCACCACCCGCTATGGACCCTTCCTAATCGCGCTCACGATGATCGCCGCCATTATGGTCGCCGGATTCATGCTTCCCCGATCCGAGCACCTGGCCTCCCTGATGGCCACCGTCCCGGCGGCGACCGCCACTCTTGCCGGTGCACGGTTGACTGCTGTGATCGCCGGCCTCTCGTGCGTCGGTTCCCTGGTGCTCGACGCGTACGACGGCCTGCTCGGCACCTCCATATTCGCGGTGCACCTATTGGCAATCATCCTTGTCTCAGGCTGCGTCATCGCATTTCGGACCCTGCGGGAACGTAATACTCGAGAATTGATCGAACTGCGCACGGTCGCCGAGACCGTCCAGCGTGTTCTACTGCGCCCGCTACCACCGTCCATCGGTTCACTGCGCATCCGCTCCGAATACCATGCATCGCATCCTCATGCGCTGGTGGGCGGCGACCTCTACGCTGTGTCGTCCACTCCCGACAGCGTCCGCATCCTGATAGGGGACGTGAAAGGGAAGGGGTTGCCCGCGGTGGAGGACGCAGCCGCCCTCCTCGGCGCCTTCCGCAGTACCGCCCGCAAAACACCGTCCCTCTCGCAACTTATGGCCACACTCGACGAGGCCGTCCAGGCGCACTTCGACGAAATCTCCGCCACCGACCCCAATGCCGCGGAGCGTTTCATCACCGCACTGCTACTGGAGATACCCGCCGACGGATCGAGCGTCCGCATGATCAACTGCGGCCACCCTCCCCCGTTCGTCATCGAGCACGGCAAGGCGCACTCCCTGCCGTCGATGCTGCCCGCACCCCCACTGGGACTCAACAACACGCGCACCTCCGACTACGCCACGACCGTGCTCCCTCTGGCTACGGGCGCCATCGTGCTCCTCTACACGGACGGTGTCGCCGAAGCGCGTGACACGGGAGGCAACTTCTACGAACTGGACGCCCGGATCGCCGCATGGTCGGGTTGCGACCCCGGTGACCTGCTCCGTTACGTCCTCGACGGTCTGGCCGACCATGTGGGCGGGGAAATGCGCCTGGACGACGATGTTGCCCTCGTCGCCGTGCAACACCACGACACCGAGTGCGCCTCAAGGCGAATCGAACAGCCTGCGCATGTGGACGGCGACTGAAGAGGGCCCAACACAATGAGGCGGTGTCACCCTCAGGCGACCCACTGGGTCAGGTCTTCCGAGCGGAAGAGAACGATACGCCTCTGCTGTCCGTTGACTGTCGCCTTGTGGACACGGGCCGCTCCTGGGGCTTGGAGGCTGTCGACGGCTCGGGCCAGTCGAGGCCGGGGGGTGACGCCTGTCGAGCATGACTTCGTGCCAGCAGGACCAGATGTCCCAGAGTAGGCGGGCAGAAGCCGTTCGGCTCGGAAGTACCTCGAAGTCAGCACCGGTCTCCAACTTCAAGAGCCCGCTCCTCAGGTCCATCAGGGGGAAATCCGGCGTATTGCGCCTTATGAATGAGGAATCGTCGAGGAGCACGGCAAATCTGTCTGCTGACGTTCAACCGAGCCGGCTCCTTCAAGGGCCGGTCCGCTTCCAGTTGCATGAAAGGCTTCCCATGCTTCTCGCACGCGATGGCAGGCCGCTGCGCAGGCGCGTTGTCGCCGTCGCCGTAGCGGCCCTGATGGCCACCGCCGCGTCCCCCGGCGTACGGCAGGCCCCTGCGGCCGACGCCGGCAAACCAGAGGTCACCACCCTCGCCTGGGGAGACAACGGTTCGGGTCAGCTCGGTGACGGCACGACCATCAACCGGAGCACGCCGGTTTCAGTGTGCGCGCCTGGCCGGACAGCCCCCTGCACCCGATTCCTCACCGACGTGGTGGGCATCGCCGCAGGCACCACCAACAGCCTCGCACTGCGCAAGGACGGCACGGTCCTCGCCTGGGGAGACAACGGTTCGGGTCAGCTGGGTGACGGCACCACCGTCAACCGGCGCACTCCGGTCCGGGTGTGCGCGCCCGGCCAGATCGCCCCCTGCACCCGATTCCTCACCGACGTGGTGGACATCGCCGCAGGCACCAGCCACAGCCTGGCGCTGCGCAAAGACGGCACTGTCCTCGCCTGGGGCAACAACGGCGGCGGTCAGCTGGGGGACGGCACCTCCGCCAACCGGACCACGCCGGTTCGGGTGTGCGCGCCCGGCCAGACCGCCCCCTGCACCCGATTCCTCACCCACGTCCACACCATCACGGCACACGGCGGGCACAGCCTGGCGCTGCGCAAGGACCACACCGTCGTCGCCTGGGGAACCAACGGTTTCGGTCAGCTGGGTGACGGCACCACCGTCAACCGGCGCACGCCGGTCCGGGTGTGCGCGCCCGGCCAGACCGCCCCCTGCACCCGATTCCTCACCCACGTCCACACCATCGCCGCCGGCCGTACTCACAGCCTGGCGCTGGGCAAGGACGGTACAGCCTTCGCCTGGGGAGAGAACGGTTTCGGTGAGCTGGGTGACGGCACCAACACAAACCGGCGCGCGCCGGTCCGGGTGTGTGCGCCCGGCCAGACCGCCCCCTGCACCCAATTCCTCACCCACGTCCACACCATTGGCGCGGGCCGCACTCACAGCCTGGCGCTGCGCGATGGCGGCGCCGCTCTCGCCTGGGGCAACAACGGTGCCGGTCAGCTGGGTGACGGCACCACCGTCAACCGGCGCACACCGGTTCCCGTGTGCGCGCCCGGCCAGACCGCCCCCTGCACCCAATCCCTCACCCACGTCCGCACCATCACCGCAGGCGGACGCCACAGCTTGGCGCTGGGCAAGGACGGTACAGCCTTCGCCTGGGGAGAGAACGGTTTCGGTGAGTTGGGCGACGGCACCACCACGAACCGGAGCACACCGGTCCGGGTGTGCGCGCCCGGCCAAACGGCCCCCTGCACCCGATTCCTCACCGACGTACACACCATCGACGGCGGCGGACAGCACAGCCTCGCCCTGGTCGACGATCAGCGCCCCCGAGACTAGTTTGTCCCGTAACCGTCTGCCATCCCCTCAACGACGGGGCACTCCGCACTCCTGTGGTCAGCCGAAGATGAGCTCAACGTCCTTGTCCACACGGAACCGCAGGACGGTGACCAACTGGCTGATGTCTTCGAGCGGCCTTCGGAGGACGGGGTCGCTGTCGTCAGGCTGACGTTGGTCGAGAATCGCTTCCAGTCGGGGCAACATGGCTTAGCATGAGCTTCTGGCCGAGGTGGTCTATGACGCGACTGACCGCGGACTTCAACACGCCGAACAGAGGCGCCAGTTGCCGCAAGGTCAGGTCGGTGCGCCAGTACACGGCGACCAGCAGCACACGGTCCGCCAGTGGCAGCCTCCACGGCCGTCCGCGAGCGGGAGTGTCGGCACCGTCCCTACGCAGCTGGGTCACCGGCTTGCTCAAGGCACGCGGGCTCAGCCCTGTGAACGGGGCTGTCAGGACGACGATGGCCCCAACCTCGCGCCCGCTCAATGCGAGGAGGGCGCTCTACACGATCAGGACCGGGTCCTTCGCGAACCGCTTGCGTAGCTCGAGGGTTTTCAGGCCTCCGCGATTCCTCATCAGCCCGTTCACCGAAGGGGTCGCGTACGCCCCTTGGCGTGACGAAGCCGCCCGCCTCGTGTGCTCGGCGAGCGGCTCGCGCCGTAGGTGTGCAGAGTTCGAAGTCGGCAGCGGTACACAAGGTGTCCTGGGCCGCTGGACGACACCGGCACAATGCCGGCGGCGGGATTCGAACCCGCGTCACCCGCTTTCAAGGCGGAAGTAACCGCAACCTGCGCACCTGCACGTGCGTAACCTTAGCTCGGTCCGGCCCGGCGATGCACGTCCGTTTCTGCGTCCGCGACCCATGTCCGACTCGGTCAACTAGCCGGAAATGCGGCGTTGTTGGCGCTCCCTTCGCCTCCCGGGTGCAGCCCGCACGTCATCAGGCCATTTCGTGAGTCCGCTTGTCCACCATCGTGAGGAACTCGTCGGTGGTGAGTACGGCGTGCGCGTACGCGGGCGCGTTGATGTCGAACGTGGCCCTCATCTCGTCCCAGTTGAAGGCGCCGATGGCGTCACGGATGAGCGTCACGTGGTAACCCAGTTCCTGGCCGAAGCGTGCTGTGGTGTCGACGCAGGTGTTGGCCTTCATGCCGATGAGTACGATCTTCTGGACACGATGTTGTTTGAGCAGCATGTCCAGATCGGTGTTGGCGAAGCCGCTCGACGCCCAGTGCTGGCGCATGACGAGCTCTCCCTCGCGCGGGACGAAGTCAGGGTGCCACTCGGCTCCCCAGCTGCCCGCGGCGAACACCTGCCTCTGGACGACGTGCTGCTGGGTCGGGGACAGATGGTCCCACGTACGGTAGTCGCCGGGCTTTGTCTGGTGGTGGGGCACGATGAAGACGTGGAAACCCAGGGTGCGGGCCGCGGAGAGCATCGCGCGCATATGGTCGAGCAGCCCCACGCCTTCCGCCACCTGCCTGGCCGAGGGCCACAGCTTCCCCCCTCGGACAGGAAGTCGTTGTACGGGTCGATGACCAGCAGTGCGGTTTCTTCCGGCGGGTAGGTGCTCTCTTGGTCGTTCATCGTTTCCTCGCTCCGGTCTTGTCGCGGGTGGCGTCGGACTACTCGACACGGCAGACACCTGGGCGGCGGGCCTGCAGGTGCCGATGAACCGGATGCCGGATCCGAGTCCCACCCGCGGAGCGGATGGCCGTCGAAGGCTTCTCGCACTCTCAGCTTGACACTGAGGCTCGTCGTCGGCCGAGCGAGCCGAGCGGAGCCGGGTGCTCATCAACCTGTGTCTCGACGCCGCGACTGAGGTGGGGAGCACTCCGTTCCCGTGGTGCCCGGCCGGACAGGACGGCCAACAGACCTTCTACGCGGTTGCCGGTCCCCCGGCCGGGTCCCGGTCGATCGGCCGGGACCCGGGGTGACGAGTGTCCGGCTCCTGCGTTCTGTCGCCGCCGTGAGTCCCGGACGTCAGCTCCGTCCGCCCCAGTCCAGACGGTCGGACAGCCCGGCGGTCATGAAGGCCGCCTCGATGTCGTCGCGGCCCTCGGTGAAGTGGGCCCAGCTGTCGTAGTGCACGGGAACGACGCGACGGGCGCCGAGGATCCTCGCGGCCTCGACCGCTTGGGCGCTGTCCAGGACGATGAGCTGGTTGTCGAAAAGGCTGGGGAAGCGGGGGGCACCGGCGAAGAGGATGGCGGTGTCGATCGGGGCGAAGCGGCCGGCGATCTCCCGAACGGCGTCCAGCGAAGCGTTGTCGCCGCTGACATAAACGGTGGGCAGGCCCTCGCCGGTCAGGACGAAGCCGACGACCTGGCCGGTGATCGGCTCCACCTCCTCTCGGGGGCCGGGACCGTGGATCGCGGGAACCCCGGTGACGGTGATCGTGCCCCCGTCGGGGCGGTTCAGTTCGATGGACTCCCAGTCGGCCAGGCCCTTGGCCTTGCCCCCCAGGCGCTGCCCGCCTCCGGGCGTCGTCAAGGTCAGGGGAACGTCGCCGAGAAGGGCTCGGCCGGAGTTGTCGAGGTTGTCGGGGTGCTCGTCGTGCGAGAGCAGAACCAGGTCAATGTGGCCGAGGTCGGCGGGCGTGGTGGTGGCGTGGGCGGTCTTGGTCAGAACGCGGCCCGGCCGGCCGTATGCGCCAGGGCCGTCGAACGTCGGATCGGTCAACAACCGCAGTCCGCCGTACTCGAAGCCGGCGGTCGGGCCGCCGAACACCCGGACGGGGAACTGATCGGTCGCTGCGGGGAGAGAGGACACCAAACACCTCACGGATGGATTCGAGTGAACCGTGATACGACGGTAGCCGCTTCTCACGGATGCGCGCAATCCGTACCATGAGAACCATGAAGGAGCCCGTGATCGAGCAGCCCGGCCTGCCGCCCGCACAAGGCGAGGACGAGCACCTCTCCATCGCCCTGGCCAACAGCGCAATCGCGCTGCCCGGCGGCCTCACCGTGGATCTTCTGGGCACTCCCGCGCAGTCGAATCAGTGGCTGACGGAGCGTGGCCTCGCTCCGGTCGACGCCGGCATGCGGGAGATGTGCGCGTCGCAACTGCGCTCGCTTCGCGAACAGATCAGATCGCTGTTCGCATCCCACGCCTCCGGCCTGCCCGCTCACCCCACCGCCATCACGGCCATCAACGATGCGATGACCCGCGTTCCTACCGCCCCGCTGCTGCAATGGGACGAAAGGACCGGCCCGTACCGGACCATCCCCCACCCCACCACCGCCATGGTCGACCACGCCCTGGCCACGCTCGCGGCCGACGCTGCCGACCTGCTCACCGGCCCCGACGCCGCTCGTCTCACCGCATGCGGCTCCACGCCCTGCAACCGATTCCTGCTCCGCCACGGCCGCCGCCACTGGTGCTCCACTCGCTGCGGCGACCGCGCCCGGGCGGCCCGCGCCTACGCGCGCCGCACCACCTCCCACTGACGCCACGCAGCTTCGGGCCGAGTTGTCGGTCGTAATGGTTCAGGGCAACTGTGCAAGGAAGTCCAAGAGCCCTCGGTTGACGTCGTTCGGGCGTTCCTGCTGGGTCCAGTGGCCGCAGCCTGGCAGGATCACTCCGCGCCGGAGATGCGGTGCCGCCTGCTCGACCCTCTTGAGGACGGCGTCTCCGCCTCCGGACATGCCGACAACCATGTCGCGGTCCCCGGCGATGTACAGCGCCGGCACCTCGATCCGTCGGCTGCGAAAGGCCGCGAGCAGCTCCCAGTTGCGTTCGGCGTTCCGGTACCAGTTCAGGCCGCCGGTGAAGGCCCGTTCGCCATGACGGACGTAGTCGCCGGCGAAAGCCTCGATGTCTACTTGGGTGAGCCATTCCGGCAGCTGTGCCGGCTCCGGCATGAAGTCCAGTAGTGTGCCGCCTTCGGGGACGATCCAGGGATCGAGGCTGGAAGGGTTGTCCCCCGAGCCCCCGAACAGTACCCGCCGGAACGTGGTCTCCGGGTCCCGGGCGAGCGCTGCGTCGGCGACGCCCGGTTCCTGGAAGGCGACCTGGTAGAAGCCGTCACCGTACCTCTTGCGCGTGATCGACGGCGGACTCATGCCCCCGGGCAGTACCGGCGGGACGCTCAGGCCCGCAACGGCGCGCACGACATCGGGACGCAGCATGGCGGTCACCCAGGCCACAAAGGCACCCCAGTCGTGCCCCACGAGCACCACCCTTTTGTCGCCCAGCGCGTCGACCAGCCCGATGACATCCCCGGCGAGATGCAACAGGGTGTACGCCTCGACGGCTTCGGGCTGCTCACTGCGGGCGTAACCACGCTGATCGGGGGCGACGACGCGGTACCCCGCCGCAGCCAGCGGACCGAATTGGTGCCGCCACGAGTACCAGCTCTCCGGAAATCCGTGCAGCAGCACGACAAGCGGGCCTGCGCCCTGCTCGGCAACGTGCAGCCTGACCCCGTTGACCGCGAAGAACGTGTGCTGGACCGTGCCCGCCATGTCAACCTCCGAACCGGACCGCGTGTGGACCCCGGAGACGCCGGCGTCAGCATCCGCCATCTGCCCGAAGCCGTGTACCGCTGCGATGCAGGCGGACTCTGGCCTCGGTCCGGCATGGTCCATCCAGAGTGGGGCAGCGGCTGTGCGCCGGCTCGTGCGGAGCTGCGATGCCGCCGTGAAGGCACCCCGCCGCCTCCTCACAGCATCGCAGTCCTGACAGTCGGTGGCGAAAGGAGGCCGGATCCTCGAGAAGTGCCGGGGCAAGGCTCGTGATGCACGATCGCCTGCTTCGATAGCGTACTTTCGGCGGATCACCAGATCCTTTGTCCTTCGTTCGCCGCAATCACGACCTCTTCTGGCATACATGCGCTGTCGGCATTACAACGAGGTCAGAGCACATATGGCGCAGGAGAGGTGGAGACGATGACGGACCTCATGAGTCAGGTTGTGGCCACGGACCGAGGCACGGTCCGGGGCTCGGACGAGGGGCCCGTGTTTTCCTTTCGCGGGATCCCCTACGCGGCCTCACCGGTATGCGAGCTGCGCTTGGCCGCACCGCAGATCCATCCGGGATGGTCGGAAGTACGTGAGGCCGTCAGCGCCGGTCCGGCCGCACCGCAGGGGCCGTCCCGGCTGGAGCGGATCATGGGGCATCGCAAGCCCTACTGGAACGAGGACGATTCCCTCACCCTGAACGTGTGGACTCCGCGGTCGGCCCTCGAGGACAAGAGCCCTCGCCCCGTTCTGGTCTGGTTCCACGGGGGCGGTTTCACCAGCGGCTCGGGCGGATGGGACTGGTACGACGGTGCCCGCCTGGCGGAGACCGGCAATATGGTGGTGGTCACCGCCAACTACCGTTTGGGACCGCTCGGTTACCTGCATCTGCCGCAGATCGGTGCCGACAACCTCGGAGTTCGGGATCAGGGCGCTGTGCTGCGGTGGATACAGGACAACATCGCTTCTTTCGGCGGCGATCCGCAAGCCGTGACCGTCGGCGGTCAGTCGGCCGGTGCGTACTCGGCCCTCTACCTGGCACTGGATCCCGCGACCAGCTCCATGGTCGATCGTCTCCTTCTGCAGAGCGGTCCCTGGGGCCTTCCGCCACAAGACCCCGAGCAGGCCGCCGAGGCCGCCGAGGAGTACCTGAAGCTGTTGGGCATGGAGGGCAGTCCCGATCCCGGAGCGGCACTGCGATCGCTTCCCGTCGAGCAACTTCTCTCCGTCTACGCCGAGTTGGGAGCCCGACTGGCACGCCCCGATAACGCCGCCCCTCCCATGTACCCGGTGCTGGGCGGCGCCGGTTTCCCTGCTTCCTGGCAGCAGGCCCTCTCGGACGGGCGCCTTCAGGGCAAGGATCTCCTGATCGGCACCGCCCGTAACGAGATGACCGCGTTCTTCGCCTTCGACTCCCGCATTCAGTCGCTCACACAGCAAGGCGCCCTCGACCTCCTGGCCGGCCAGCTCGGCTCCGATGCACCGGCGGTGTATCAGCAGTACGCGGCGAAGCTCCCGCACGGAACACCGGCCGAGGTGTTCACCGCGCTGCACACGGATGCCCTCTTCCGCAACGACGCGCTCCGGATAGCCGACCACCACGCCGCCAACGGCAACGGCACGTACGTCTACCAATTCGACTACCGTCCCGCCGGCGACCCCGACCATCTGGGCGCCACGCACTGTGTGGATCTGCCCTTCCTCTTCATGACGTTCGACAGCTACCCGGACAGCCCGATGCTGGGCGAAGCGGGAGACGGTCAGCGAGCACTGGGGCTTGAATTCGCCACGGCAGTCGCCGCGTTCGTCGCCACCGGCGCCGCGAGTGACTGGCCTGCGTACACGCCTGGGGCCGACACAGGGATCCGGCACTTCGGCTGAGGCAAGCTGGCTTCCGGGTGTCTGGTGCAACCCGCGCACCTGGCCGCCGGCGGCTGAGGCCGGCGCTCCGCCCCTAGGGCGCCGACCCGTTCAGAGGCCGGGCACACGGTGGTACCGGCCGGCGCCGACAGTACGAAGGGCAGAGGATCGCCTTCGCTCACACGAGCCGCGGCCCGTCCCCTGCCTTCTGTACCGGAAGGCGCGCTGCCTCGGACCCTCACAGTTTGGACTTGCAGGTCCATTTTTGTCGTCGCACAGTGGCACTCGCCCTGGTCGCCAGGGCACCCGCCCGGCCGGCGTCACCATGCGAATCGGCCGTTCGGGATCACGGTGAGACGCGAGCAACGGAGTGGACCATGTCGATGCGGCTCGAGAGCAAGACCGCCCTGGTGACAGGGGCAACCAGCAACATCGGGCGGGCGATCGCCGAAGCCTTCGCCGCCGAGGGGGCGCACGTCGTCGTCTCGGGCCGCAACGTCGAACGGGGCAAGGAGGTCGTCGACCGGATCCGCGCCCGTGGCGGCCGCGCCGACTTCGTACAGGCCGACCTGGACGGCAGCGCCACGGCCTCGGAGGCGCTGGCCCGGGAGGCGACGCGGGTCCTCGGCGGCCGTATCGACGTCCTGGTCAACAACGCCGGCATCTACCCCGGCGACACCACGGCGGCGACCGACGAGAAGACCTTCGACCAGGTCTACGCGGTGAACGTGAAGGCCCCGTTCTTCCTGACCGCGGCCGTCGCACCCGCCATGGTGGCGGCCGGTGGCGGCTCGATCATCAACCTGGGCTCCTGGATCGCACGCCTGGGCATTCCGGTCGGCGCCCTGTACAGCTCGACCAAGGGAGCGGTGGAGACCCTGACCCGGGCCTGGGCGGCGGAGTTCGGACCGCAAGGTGTCCGGGTGAACGCGATCTCTCCGGGCGTGGTGCTGACCCCGGCGCCCGGAGAGGTCCACCCCGGCGAGGTCATGATGAAGGGCACTCCTGCCGGGCGCATGGGTACTCCTGACGCCATCGCGAACGCCGCCGTGTATCTGGCGGGCGAGGAGTCCTCGTTCGTGCACGGCATCGTGCTCGACGTCGACGGAGGCCGCACCACCGCGGCGGTCATCGCCGCCTGACGCACGGCGCCGAGGCCGTCCGCGCCCGGGAGCGGCGGTTTCGGCGGAGCCGCCCTCCGGGGGCGGAACGGCCGCGGTCAGACCGCGGCGTGGCTCGTAGCGCGCAGGTCCGCGATCCCCTGGTCGAGGGCGGCCCGCAGATGGGTGGACCGGCCCGTCGACAGCAGGATCGACACGCCCCCTTGGATCGCGGCCAGCAGCGCCGCGGCCCTGATGTCGGCGTCGACGTCCGCGGGGATGAGCCCGGCCGCCTGGAGCGCCCGGACGCCCGCCGCCAGGCTCTCCTGCCACTGGCGCAGCAGCTCGATGACGATCGCCCGCGTGCCGGGAGTCGAGCGACCGATCTGGAAGAACAGCGAACCGAGCGGGCACTCGTCCCCTTGGGCTTCGTAGCGTTCGATCACCACGTCCCGCCACTGCTGCCAGGCCTCCCATGAGTCGAGGCATCCCAGATGCGGCTGCTGGTCCTCCAGGACCTGATCCGCCTCGAACTGGGCCACCGCGACAAGCAGTTCGTCCTTGCCTGCGGGAAAGTAGTGGAACAGCTGACCCTTGCTCGTCCCGGTCCGGGCCATGATGTCGTCCAGCGTGGCCAGGGCGGCTCCCCGCTCCCGCAGCACCGCCGCCGCCCCCTCGACGATCCGTTGCCGCGTTGCCCTGCCCTTCGCCGTCAGCTCGCCGCGCATGACCCGTCCTATCAGAATGGACTACGCAGTCCATTGTAGGGCCGCGGCGGGCACCCGTCACACCTCAGGACTCCGCAGCCCGATCCGGTGACCGGCGCTCGCTGGGCCGATCGGCGCACACCCCTTTCCAGCGCTCATCACATGACTGGCTCGGCCCGCCCACGGGGCGCCCGAAAGCGACGACACGCCCGAATTCGACGTCGCCACGCTCCGCTGCCCGCCGGGCGATGCGGGGCTACCGTTGAATACGTGGAAATGCTGCATTTGCGATATTTTGTCGCGGTCGCCGAGGAGCTCAACTTCTCGGCGGCTGCTCGCCGGCTCCACATGGCGACGTCCCCTCTGAGCCAGCGCATCAGAGATCTGGAGCGCGAACTGGGGCAGCGACTGTTCGAGCGGGACACCCACAGCGTCGCGCTCACTCCAGCCGGCGCCGCCCTCCTTCCGATCGCCCGCGACGTGCTCGATCAGTTCAGCTCCATCCCATGGCGGCTGCGCGAGGCGACCCGGGTGCAGCGCAGCACCGCGCTGATCGGCATACCTCCGGGACTGAATCCCGAGCTGAGAGCGCGGGTCGCCACCCTCGCCGACCGCGTCCAAGGGCTGTTCGATCTCCAGCGCTGGCCGGGCAGCACCCAGGCCCTGGTAGCGGGTGTCCGCGAGGGCAGGCTCGCTCTGGCGCTGGCCCGACTGCCGTTCACCGACCCCGCCCTGGACCTGATCAACGTCATGTCGGAACGCATGGGTGCGGCCGTACCGGCCGATCGCTTCGCCGGCCGGGACGCCGTCGCCCTCGCCGACCTGGCCGATCTCGCGTACATCCCCCCGCCCAAGGAGATCAGGCCCCCGTATTTCGAGGTACTGGATCAGGCGTTGACAGAGCACGGTATTCGCAATCGCATCACCCTCACCGACACCGGCTACGCCGGAATATCCGAAGTCATTTCCAACGGATCGGCGTTCTGTATATCCATTCTCGAACCGGATAGCCCGATGCGGGGATACAGCATCGAGAATGTGACTGTACTGCCGTTCACCGACTTCCACCCCAGCCTGGACACGGCCCTGGTGTGGCGCCGCGACCGCGCCGACGGAGATCTCAAAGAGCTGGTCACAGCCGCGTGCGACATTTTCGACAAGCCCGTCCGTCGCCGGTCCGATACCCGGAAAACGCCATCCGGAAAATCCCGGTGAACGGTGTGACCGCTGCGGTCACACCGCCGTTCCTATTTCGATAATTCCACCTGGCATCGCTCTTCATTAGCGTTGTGCATCAGGCACGACGAAGCACGGCGCGAAAGGAAGAGGAGATGGCGGAATCCTTGAGGACCGGACCGCTCGACGGTGTACGGGTGATCGACCTGTCCACCGTGGTGATGGGTCCGTACGCGGCCCAGATCCTCGGTGATCTCGGCGCCGACGTGATCAAGATCGAGTCGCCCTCCGACACCGTTCGCGTAGGCCGGTATCACGTCACCCCGGGCATGACCGCCCTCAGCCTCAACGTCAATCGCAACAAGCGCAGCGTCGCCCTCGATCTCAAGGACCCGGCGCAGCACGAGCAGGCCCTGAAGCTCATCGACACCGCGGACGTGCTGATCACCAACATGCGATCGGCCGCACTGCACCGACTGGGCCTGACCTACGCGGACGTCGCCGCACGCAACCCGGGCCTCGTCTACGCCCACGGTCAGGGCTTCCGCAGCGACTCCGACCGAGCCGGCAACGCCGCCTACGACGAAACCGTGCAGGCCGCCTCCGGGCTGGTCGACATCACCCGCCGCGCGCTCGGCACACCGGTGTACCTGCCGACGATCATCGGGGACAAGGTCTCCGCCCTGACCATCGTCTACAGCGTGCTCGCCGCCCTGCTACACCGCTGCTGCACCGGGCAGGGCCAGCACATCGAGGTGCCGATGACCGACACGCTCCTGGCGTTCAATCTGGTGGAGCATCTGGCGGGGCACGAGTTCGAGCCGGCGATCGGCCCAACTGGCCACCCCAGGTCGATGTCGAAGGAACACCGGGCCCGGCGCACCAAGGACGGCCTCGCCTGCCTCATCCCCTACACCCCGCAGAACTTCCGCGACTTCTTCGTAGCCGCCGGGCGACCGGACCTCGCCGCCGACCCCCGGGTGAACGGGGCGACCATCGACATGGCCGACCTTGACGGCCTGGCCTTGCTCGCCGACGAGTGCGCACCGGCGCTTACCACCGCCGAGTGGGAAGAGGTGTGCGCCGAGCACAGCATCCCGATGGCCCCCGTGCTGGAGCTGGAACACGCCCACGAGGACCCCTACGTCAGCGACGGCCACTTGCTGGAGCCCGTCGTCCACCCCACCGAGGGACCGATCCGCACGATCGGTATCCCGGTGCAGTTCTCCGCGACACCCGGTTCGATCCGCCGTCTGGCCCCGGTACCTGGCCAGGACACCGCCGAAGTCCTCGCCGAGCTGTCCGGCCACTGAACCCCACCCCCCTGTACCTCACCGAGAGAGGCGAGCCATGAGCACCACCGACGTGCGCACCCAGCGGGCGGGCACAACCCTGCTGATCACGATCGATCGTCCGCAAGCACGCAACTCCGTCAACGCCGCGGTCGCCACGCTCCTGGCCAAGGCGCTGGACGAGCTGGAGGCCGACCCGGAACTCCGAACCGGAGTGCTGACCGGCGCCGGCGGGACCTTCAGCGCCGGCATGGACCTCAAGGCCGCTCTGCGCGGCGAGTCCCCCAACGTCCCCGGGCGTGGATTCGGCGGGGTGACCGAGGTCGAGCGCACCAAGCCGCTGATCGCCGCCGTCGAGGGCTGGGCCGTGGGCGGCGGATTCGAACTGGCTCTGGCCTGCGATCTGATCGTGGCTGCGGAGGACGCCCACTTCGGCCTGCCGGAGGTCAAGCGGGGACTGATCGCCGCAGGCGGCGGAGTGATCCGGCTGCCCCGGCGCATCCCGTACCACCTCGCGATGGAGTTCCTGCTGACCGGCGAGCCGGTGAGCGGCGGCCGCGCCGGCGAGCTGGGCCTGGCCAACCGGGTCGTGCCCACCGGACAGGCCGTGGAACACGCCCTTCTGCTCGCCGAGCAGCTCGCTGCGAACGCCCCGCTCGCGCTGGCCGCCGTGAAGGCGGTCACCCGGGCCGCGGACGGCGCGCCCGAGTCCGAGGCCTTCGCCGCACAGCGCACGGTGATGGCCGGTCTGATGGCCTCGGCCGACGTCCGCGAGGGCATGACCGCTTTCGCCGAGCGCCGGACCCCTGAGTGGACGGGGCGGTGACATGCGCATCGAGGACGTCAGGAAGCACCTGACCACCCCACTGACCAGCCCGGCGTACGCGTCTACGGTCCCCCGCTTCACCGACCGCGAGTACCTCAACATCGTCTACCGCACCGACCCCGGCGCACTGCGTGCCGTCGTCCCCGAACCCCTTGGGATCGGCGAACCGCTGGTCCGCTTCGAGGTCATGAAGATGGGCGACGTCAGCGGGTTCGGGCCCTACACCGAGGCGGGACAGGCCATCCAGGTCCACTTCGAGGGCGAACAGGGCGAGTACCTGCACGCGATGTACCTCGACAACTTCCCGGCCACCGCGTCCGGGCGCGAGGTCAGCGCATATCCGAAGGTCATCGGCGCACCCAGCCTGTACGTCGACCACGGGGCGCTCGTCGGCACCCTCGACCACGGAACCCTTCGCGTCGCCACCGCGACCATGGGCTACAAGCACCAGCCCCTCGACGAGGACACGGCCAGGGCCCAGATCACCGTGCCCACCTTCATGCTCAAGGCCGTCCCGGGCTACCGGAGTGGCATGCGTGTCCAGGAACTGGTGCGCACCGAGATCACCGACGTGGTCGTCAAGGAGGCCTACACGGGCCCCGCACGGCTCCAGCTCTTCGCCCACGTCCTCGCCCCGCTGGCGGACCTGCCCGTGCTCGAGGTCGTCTCCGCCAGCCACATCCTCACCGACCTGACCCTCGCTCCGGTCGAGCCGGTCTTCGACTATCTGAAGGGAGACGTGCAGTGACACACCCCATCCGTACCGCCGCCGTGATCGGGGCGGGCACCATCGGACTGTCCTGGACAGCCTTGTTCGCCGCACACGGTCTGACCGTCCACGTCAGCGACCCGCGGCCCGATCTGGCGGAGGCGGTCGCCGAGGCACTTGCCGCGTTCGGTCCGCACCTGGCCGCACAGGGCCTGGACACCGACGGCCTCGCCGCACGTGTACATCTCGCCGCCGATGTGACCCAAGCGGTCCGCGACGCGGACGTCGTCCAGGAAAACGCCCCGGAACGCGTGGAGTTCAAGAAGGAGCTGTTCGCCCAGCTCGTCCGGGAAGCCCCTGGACACGCACTGCTGCTGAGCTCGTCGTCGGCGATCCCGGCGACCGCCTTCACCACGGACATCGAGGACGCCGGCCGGATCCTCATCGGACATCCGTTCAACCCGCCCCACCTGCTGCCGCTCGTCGAGGTGGTGCCCGGCGAGCGCACCACCGAGGAGTCCGTGCAGGCGGCCGTCGCCTTCTACACCGCCGTCGGTCGTACGCCCGTCGTCGAACGCCAGGAGATTCCCGGGTTCGTGGGCAACCGTCTCCAGAACGCGCTCAGCCGCCAGGCCGTCTACCTCGTCCAGCAGGGCGTGGTGACCCCCGAGGACCTGGACACGGTGGTGACCCACTCGCTCGGCATCCGCTGGGCGACGGTCGGTCCCTTCCTGGGCGCGCACCTGGGCGGTGGGCCCGGCGGCTACCGCCACATCACCGAGCACATCGGTTCGTCGATGCAGCAGATGTCCCTCGGTGAGCCCTCCCAGGAGCCCGAGGACCAGGAGCGGGTCGTCCAAGCGGTGGAGAAGGCCTACAAGTCCACCCCGTACGCCGACCTCGCCGAAGCCCGTGACCGCAGGCAACTCGCCGTCCTGTCCGCCCTGGCGGACATCCGTCGCAATCAGCACCAGAAGGAGAACTGAGATGACCACCACCCCCGTCCCCACCCCCGCCGCCCCGCTGGACGACCTGCCGGCCGCCGACTTCTACCGCTACGAGACGCTGCTTTCGGACGAGGAGCGCAAGATACTGCTCGACGCCCGCGCCTTCCTGCGCAAGGAGATCAAGCCGCTGGTCAACGAGTACTGGGGCAAGGCCGAATTCCCCTTCGAGTACATCGAGAAGTTCCGCAGCAGCGGACTGGCCGCCCTCGCCTACGAGGGGTACGGCGACCACAAGCCGGCCGGCAGCCACCTGTTGGGTGGCATGCTCGCCACTGAGCTCGGCCGCGTCGACGCCTCTACCGCCACCTTCTTCGGCGTCCACAACGGACTCGGCTTCTACTCCATCTACTACGGCGGCGACCAGGAGCAGCGCGACAGGTTCCTGCCCGCCATGGCCACGATGGAGAAGATCGGAGCGTTTGCGCTGACCGAACCGCTCGGCGGCTCCGACGTCTCCGGCGGCATGCGCACCACCGCCCGGCGCGACGGTGACACCTGGGTCCTCAACGGCGCCAAGAAGTGGATCGGCAATGCCACATTCGCCGACTACGTCGTGGTCTTCGCCCGGGACGTCGACGACAACAAGGTCAAGGCCTTCGTCGTCGAGAAGGGCACCCCCGGCTTCAAGCCCGAGAAGATCGAGGGCAAGATCGCACTGCGCATCGTGCAGAACGCCGAGATCACCCTGACCAACGTCCGTGTGCCCGAGGCCAACCGGCTGCAGAACATCAAGGGCTTCCGCGACGTCGCCGAGGTGCTGCGCCAGACGCGCAGCGGGGTCGCCTGGCAGGCCCTCGGCGTCATGATCGGCGCCTACGAACTCGCGCTCGACTACGCGAAGGAACGCATCGCCTTCGGCCGACCCATCGCGAAGTTCCAGCTGGTGCAGGACCTGCTGGTCAAGAGCCTGGGCAACATCACCGCCTGCTGGGGCATGCTGATACAACTCGCCCGGCTGCAGGACCAGGGCATCTTCCGCGACGAACACTCCGCGCTGGCCAAGGAGTACGTCGCAGCCCGAATGCGCGAGGTCGTCGCCTGGAGCCGCGAACTCTTCGGCGGCAACGGAATCCTCCTCGACTACGACGTCGCCCGGTTCTTCTCCGACGCCGAAGCCCTCTACTCCTACGAGGGCACGCACCAGATGCAGACCCTCATCGTCGGCAAGTCGATCACCGGCCACAGCGCCTTCGTGGGGTGACGGCGATGACCACACATTCCGTCTTCACCGGCCTGAAGGTCCTGGACGCGTCGACATACATCGCGGGACCGGCGGCGGCCACCATGCTCTCCGACTTCGGAGCGGACGTCGTCAAGATCGAGCCGCCGGGTCAGGGCGACCCCCAGCGGCGGCTGAGCTTCGTGCCGCCCAGCCCCCGGGCGGAGGCCAACTACGGCTGGCACCTCGCCAACCGCAACAAGCGCGGCATGGTGATCGACCTGAAGTCCCCCGCGTCCACCGAGGTTCTCAAGCGCCTCGTCGAGTGGGCCGACGTGGTGATCACCAACTTCCCGCACGGTACACGCGAAAAGCTGCACCTCGGCTACGACCAGGTCTCGAGCTGGAACCCGAGGGTCGTCTACGCCGACATCACCGGGTTCGGTGATGCAGGCCCCGACGCCAGGCAGCCGGGCTTCGACCTGACCGCCTTCTGGTCGCGCAGCGGCCTGCTGGCCTCCACCCGGGACGCGGGAGCCCCGCCCACGGTGCCGGTCTGGGGCAGCGGCGACTACACGACGGCCGTCGCGATCTACGGGGCCATCGTGACAGCCTTGTACCACCGCGAACGGACCGGGGAGGGGACCAGTGTCGGAACCTCACTGCTCGCCACCGGGGTCTGGGCCACCGGAACCCTCGTGGCCGGTGCGCTCGCCGGGGGCACGCCGTTCGAGCTGCACGACCGCAACGCACCGGTGAACGCGTTGACCAACCCCTACCGCACGGCGGACGGCCGGTGGTTCATGCTGGCAACCTCGTCCCTGCACTGGCCGGGACTGGCGCGCGCCGTCGGGCGCCCCGAGCTGCTCGAGGACCCCCGCTTCGCCGACGCCGAGGCCCTGGTCAAGAACGCCGCCGCCGTGAGCGAGGTGCTCGACGCCGAGTTCCGTTCGCAGTCCTTCGCCCACTGGAAGGACGCCCTGGACCGGGAGCGCATCACCTTCAGCCTCATCCAGACTCCGGAGGAGGCCGCGCAGGACGTGCAGTTGCGCGCCAACGACATCGTGGTGCCCCTGGAAGGCGTCAGCGATCTGAAGGAGACCGTCAGCAGCCCGATCAATCTGCGCGGGGTGCCGAAGGTGGCGGCCAAGCGTGCGCCGGACCTCGGCGAGCACAACGACGAGGTCCTCGCCGAGCTGGGCTTCAGCCCCGCCGATGTCGTACGGCTGCGCAGCCAGGGAGCGATCCCTGGCGCTCCGGAAGAGGAGGCTGCGTGATGAGCACGATGTCGGGAGAGACCCACTCGGGACGCCGTCTCAGCGCACTGGCCGTGAGCCTCGAACTCCCACAGTGCCGGAACACCGCCGGTCGTGCGAGACATCACGCATGACATCGACGCCGCGGAGCGTCGTCCTCCGGCGCCCCGGACCGTCGGACAGGCCATGGGATTCCGCGTTGACGAGAGGAACCGGCACAAAGAGCCGACGGCACCTCGCCGCACGATGAGGCGGCGGGGTGCCGTTGTCCATGAGTGCGCCGTTCCGGCCGGTTGTGGTCCTTGATTGAAGGCTCCCCCGTCTGGAGGCGGGGGATTCCCGTCCGGCCTTGTGGCCGGACGCCCCTTGCGGGGCGCCTTCGGGCGTGTATGGGGATTCCAGGCTCAGGCAGCCTTCCGGGCCAGCGGCCCGGAAGGTCTTACGCCCTCAGCACCTGCCGGGCACCAACCCGCCCGGACCAGCATCACGAACGCGGAATTCTTGTCCCGAGGGCGCACGGCTCCGCATCGCGTGCAGGGCACTCCATCGTGGTGTGCGCGGGATGCACCAGGCGCACATCCCGCCCATGCTTACGGCCCATCTCGATCAGGGCGCGCTTGGTAGCCGAGAGAGCGGCGTCGGCCGCCTTCGTCATGAACCCGAATCTATCCGGGAGGACTGACAGTCGGGAGCTCTTGATCAAGACGGGCCTTCTCACCCCATGCCGTGGTGGACGACCAATCGCCCTGGCGACGGTTGCCCTTCCCCCGCCCTGCTCCACAGGGATCCAATTCCTCCACGGCCTGAAGGCCGGGGCATCCTCGGAGGAACCCGGTGACCTGTCTCCCCCCGGCCGTTGGGCCTGGAGTGCCGGTCCGGACATGACCGCC
Source organism: Streptomyces sp. NRRL F-5122 (assembly GCF_001507435.1). Lineage (GTDB taxonomy): Bacteria > Actinomycetota > Actinomycetes > Streptomycetales > Streptomycetaceae > Streptomyces > Streptomyces lannensis. The sequence goes on along the minus strand of NZ_LMWH01000248.1, from coordinate 13,022 downwards.
CCGACATCTCCGAAGCACCGTGTCCGCGCTCTTGGTCGCAGCGGGGGCCAGGATGTGATGGTCTTGCTCGACGACGTCGGCCGGAACCGAGGAGGCCCAGTGACCGCCCTGCCCCTGGAAGGGATCACGGTGGTGAGCCTGGAGCAGGCCGTCGCCGCTCCGTTCGCCACCCGCCAGCTCGCGGACCTCGGAGCCCGGGTCATCAAGATCGAGCGCCCCGGCGTCGGTGACTTCGCCCGCGCCTACGACGAGTCGGTGCACGGTCAGTCCAGCTACTTCGTCTGGCTCAACCGCTCGAAGGAGTCGGTCACCCTCGACCTCAAGTCCCCTGGCGGCCGCGAGGTGTTGGACAGGCTGCTTGTCGACGCAGACGTGTTCGTCCAGAACCTCGCCCCCGGCGCCACCCGCCGGCTCGGCCTCGGCGCCGAGGATCTTGCGGAGTGCCACCCCAAGCTGATCGTCTGCGACATCTCCGGTTACGGCAACCACGGCCCATGGGCCGACCGCAAGGCGTACGACCTGCTGGTCCAGTGCGAGACCGGCGTCGTCTCCCTGACCGGCTCCCCCGAGGAACCCGCCAAGGTCGGCATCTCGATCGCCGACATCGCGGCCGGCATGTACGCCTACTCCGGCATCCTCACAGCGCTGATCCGGCGCGCCACCACCGGCCGCGGCACCCCGGTCGAGGTCTCCCTCTTCGAGGCGCTCTCGGAGTGGATGGGCTCACCCGCCTACTACACGGCTTACAGCGGCGTGGAGCCCGCCCGGTTCGGCGCCCAGCACGCCACCATCGCCCCCTACGGGCCGTTCACGGCGCGCGACGGCGGGACCGTCCTGCTCGCCATCCAGAACGAACGAGAGTGGGCCTCGTTCTGCAAGGTCTTCCTCAAGGCCCCGGACATCGCCGCTGACGAGCGTTTTCACCGTGGCTCCGCCCGGGTGGCCAACCGCGAGGAACTCAACTCGCTCATCGGCGAACGCTTCGCCGACCTCGACGCCGCCGCAGCCATCGAGTTGCTGGACCGGGCCAATGTCGCCAATGCCCGGCTCAACTCGGTCGCCGACTATTGGGACCATCCCGTTCTGGCCGGCCGTGACCGATGGCGTGAGGTCGAGACACCGTGCGGGCCCATCAGGGCCCTGCTGCCCCCTGCCACCCTGCACGGAGTCACCCCGCGGATGGACCCGGTCCCGGCCGTGGGCGAGCACACCGACACCGTGCTGCGCGCGCTCGGCTACGACGACGAAGCGATCAAGGCGCTGCACGCCGACGGCTCGGTCTGACCGAGGAGTTCACGATGTCCTCCCAGCCCTCCCGCAGCGGCCTCCGCGCCCCTCAGCGGGGCGCCGACCGCCCGGACATCCCGCCCCGTCAGCGAAGTCAGCGAAGGCTCACGGACGCGGTGATCCCGGGAGCGGCGCCCGGGAGGCCTGCCGAGAGCACCGCACGGTCGCCTTCCGGAACGCCCGTCACCTCGATGTCCCTCGGCGCGAAGAGAGGGGCTCTCGATCGGAACGCGAGGGCGGTCACGGCGCGTTCCGGGGCGCAGCGGCGAGGGAGTTCCAGCAGCGACAGGGCCAGCAGGGGGCCGTGCACGACCAGGTCCGGGTAGCCCTCCACGTCCCGCGCATAGTCGCGGTCGTAGTGGATGCGGTGGGCGTTGTAGGTGAGCGCGCTGAAGCGGAAGAGCAGTGTCGGGTCCGGCCGCAGGGTGAACGCCCAGGGGGCGGGCGGCACTTCGGCTGGCGCGGCCGGGACCGCTTCCCCGACGGGCTCGGGGACAGGCGGCATGCCTGCCTGCTTGTAGACGAGGTCCTGCTCCTCGACCGTGCGGATCTCGCCGTCGACGAGATATTCATGACGTACCGTCACCAGCAGCAGCCGGCCGGATCCGCCATGCCGTACGCGTACGCTCGCGACCTCGGAACGGCGGGTGAGAAGATCGCCGACGCGGATCGGGGCACGGAATTCCAGCCGTCCTCCACCGAACATCCGACGCCGGTCCGGCAGCGGTGGCAGGAAGAGCCCGCCGTCGCGAGGGTGGCCGTCCTCGCCCAGATCGGCCTGGGCCGGGCGGTCCAGCACGTACAGCCAGTGCCACAAGGGAGGCAGCGGATCGCCGACGCCCAGCGCCGGGACCAGCTGGTCGAAGAGCCCCGCCAAGGCCCGGACGGGCGCGGCGGTGACGAACTCGGTGGCCTCGACGGGCGCCGGACGCCAATCGGCCTCGATGGCCGCGAAATGCTCAGGGGCGCCGCTCATCCCAGCGCCTCCCCTATGGCTGCCGGCACGGTCTCGGCGCCCGTGGGTCCGGCACCGATGCGCCGCCCCTGCCTCGGGGCGCGGAGCGTGGTTAGGGTGTCGGATCGGCTCATCAGCGGCCTCCGCCGTCGATCGGGTTGCGGGCGATGTGCTGCTTGGCGATGACGTTGCGCTGGATCTCGTTGGTGCCCTCACCCACGATCATCAGCGGGGCGTCCCGGAAATAGCGCTCGACGTCGAACTCGGTGGAGTAGCCGTAACCGCCGTGGATCCGGATCGCGTTGAGGGTGACCTCCATGCAGACCTCGGACGCGAAGAGCTTGGCCATGCCGGCCTCCATGTCGGCACGCTCGCCGGCGTCCACCCGGGCGGCAGCGTCCAGGGTGAGCAGGCGCGCCGCCCGCAGTTTGGTGGCACCGTCGGCGAGATAGTTGCCGATCGACTGGTGCTCCCAGATCGGACGGCCGAAGGCCTCCCGCTCCTGTGCATAGCGGGTGGCGTCGTTGAGCGCCGCCTGGGCGACACCCAGCGCCCTGGATGCCACCTGGATCCGGCCGATCTCCAGTCCGCGCATCATCTGCGGGAAGCCGCTGCCGGCCACACCGCCGAGGACAGCGGACTCAGGGACCTGCACCTGGTCGAAGACCACTTCACAACTCTCGACACCCTTGTAGCCGAGCTTGGGCAGGTCCCTGGAGACTTCGTAACCGGCATCCCTCTCCACCAGAAGGATGGAGAAGCCCTTGCCCTGTTCGGGTCCGGTGCGGGTGAGCAGTGCGATCAGTCCGGCCCGGCGCGAGTTGGTGATCCAGGTCTTCGAGCCGTTGACGGTCCATGTGCCGTCCGCGAGTACCGCCTTGGTCCGCATGGCCTTCAGGTCGGAGCCACCGCCCGGCTCGGTCAGCGCCATGGTGGCGCGCAAGGCGCCGGTGGCCATCGCGGAGAGGTACGTCGCCTTCTGCTCGGGCGTGCCGAAGGTGCGGATCAGGTAGGCCACCACGGAGTGCCCGCCCATCGCACCGGCCAGCGACATCCAGCCGCGTGCCAGCTCCTGGGCGACCAGGGCGAAGCAGGCGGTGGATACATCAACACCGCCGTACTCGGCGGGCACGAGCAGGCCGAACACCCCGAGCCGTTTCATCTGCTCGATGAGCTCCTCGGGGTAGGTGTCGGAGTGCTCCAACTGCCGCACCACGGGGAGCACCTCGTTGTCGACGAAGTCGGCGACCACTTCCACGATGGCGCGCTCGTCCTCCGTGAGCCGGGCAGTCGACGGGACCTCGGTCATCCCCATGATTGCGTCACGTCCTTGTCGAGCGTCTTGCCGAGGATCGGCTTGCCGTCCTCCACCTTCTCAGGGGATGACTCCCGCTGGACCGGTCGGGCTCCGCAACGGGCAGGTTCCACCTGGTCCTGCTGCCCGGAAAGTCCCTGCGGCACGGCGCCGAGGGCTCGCAGACTGTCCTCCGTCTGCGAGCCCTCGGACCACAACTGCGGTTTCGGCGAGTGTTCGACTCCTGCTGCAGGCATCAGGCGCGCTGTGACCTGTCCCGGTCCGGAGTCAGTTCCCGCAGCCGGGGACAGCTCCGGGGGGCGCACAGTTGTTGGGCAGGTTGTCCGCCACCTGCGTCCGGCCGAGTGTGACCGTGCTGCCGGACTGCTCGTAGATCCCACCACCGTTTCCGTTCGCCCCGTCGCGGTTCCGGACGACCCTGGAACGGTTCACGGTCGCGGTTCCCGAGGCGGTGAACAGGCCGCCGCCCTGAGAACCCACAGCGGTCGTCCGGTTGCCGACGAGCTCGCTCCCGTCGATGCGGGTGGTGCCGCCGCTCCAAATGCCACCGCCCTGACTGCCTGCGATGTTGCCCAGGACCGTGGTTCGGCGGACGTTCAGCTCGCCCGAGCTGGAGATGCCGCCACCAACGTCGACCGCCTTGTTCCGGGTCACCTGAGTGGATTCGAAAGTGCTGGTGCCGCCGAGCATGGCCACACCACCGCCGGGACCACTGGTGGCAGTGTTTCCGGTCACCCAACTGCGGTTGAAGGTGACGGTGCTGTTGGAGGCGACTCCGCCGCCGAAGCCGGCCGTGTTCATGTTCACAGCGGTGCGCGTGAGGGTGACATTGCCCAACGACGAGATTCCGCCGCCGGCGCTACTGGCCGTGTTCTTCTCCACCCGGCTCGACGTGACAGAGACCGTGCTCCCGGACTGACCGTTGATGGCGCCGCCCTCGTTGCCGACGTGATTGTCGGTCAGCTCGGAGTCGAAGACGGCGAGGGAACCGAAGACAAGGGCGACACCGCCGAAGTTGGCGGCGCCGTTACGGAGGGTCAGGCGGTTGAGGGTGAGCTTGCCGTTGGGCTGATTGACCTGGAACAGCCTGAACTGCGGTGTGCCGGGGGCGGTGGAACGCTCGATGACCGTGTGCCTGCCACCCCTGAGGGTGACGTCGCCGGCGATGGGGGAAAAGCCGACGGACGAGCCCGGATTGACGGCGTCGGTGAGGGTGTACCTGCACTCGGATGCCAAATCGATGATGCCGCCGCCCGCGACGTTGGCGGTGTCGATCGCACCCCTGAGTGCCTGCACACTGCAGCCGACATGGACGACGGCTGCGTAGGCCGGGATGGCCGGCAGCACAGCCAGGCCGAGGGACAGCGCCGCGACGGCACCGCCCGTTCTCGCGACAAGACTCATGAACACTCCAGATGTGAGTGAGGCCCGAGGGCCGCTCCCCGGACAGGCCGACGGCACCCGGGAGCAGGGGACAATGACGGCAGCCACAACCGGTACGGGAGACGGGGTTGTGCCTGACGACGGCGAGACTTATCCGGGCGAATGGGTACGTAAACACAACTGCCGCCAGGCGGATCAACCCGCATCCCAGTCGGCTGATACGACGTCAGCTCCCGTGACCTGTACGGATGACAATGGGGTCGACACCGGCCTGAGGCATCGTCACAGAGTCACCGCGGCGCGGCGCACAAGGCCGGTGCGCTTGACTCCGGTGAGGATGGGGGTCACCTCTATTCCGTAAACACCGGTCAACGCCCCTACCGTGCCGGTCAGGAAGGTGTACAACGCGCTGAGATCGCTGGCGGCCACCGCCACCAGCAGACTGCTGGAGCCCGTTGTAGCCGCCGTGAAACGTACTTGAGGATGCTGACTGAGGACCTGCCCCGCCTCTTCCCATGCGCCTGGATCCACCGTGATCCACAGCAGTGCCTCGGCGTGCACCCCCAGCAGCGCCAGGTCAACCTCGGTGGCCAGCCTGACGACATGCGCCTCCACCAAGGCGTGCAGGCGCCGTTGTACGGCCCTCGGGGTCCTGCCGGTGCGGTGCGCGAGCTCTCCATAGGTCATACGGGCGTCCTCGACCAGTGCGTCGATGAGCGGCTTGTCCTCCGGGAGTGGAGACAGCACCTCAGGGGGCCTGGTCAAGTCAGGCCACAGCACCTGGGACTCCTCCTCGCTCAGAAGTCCCGCGCTCCACGCGAAACCCGCGGGGAAGACCTTCAGCAGGTCGTAAGCCGTCCAGGACTGCACGGCCGCGGTCACCGGCAGGTCGCGGAGGAGCAGGTTGTTGCGTGCATCGGGTCCTTCGATGAAGGCCACGATGCAGATCTCGTCTCCCCCACCGAGGATGTCGACCCAGACGGTGTCGGAACGCCGGGCGAGGGCGGCGGCGATCGCGGTGATCCGGGCGGGGCGACAGCGGATGCGCAGGACAGTCGGGACCAGGTGGGGAAAGAGAGCGGGATTGCGTACGGCGGTGGCCCGCAGGGTGCGATCCTGGTACAGCGGGGCGGCACGCCGTACGACCGTGCGCTCCGACACGCCCAGCACCGCCGCGACGCTCCGCCAGGACGCACGGGGTGACGCCATCAGAACGGCCGTGATCCGCCGATCCGCCGTGTCGAGACGGCGGCGCGCTTTCTGCATGGAGGGCCTTCAGCGTCCTCTCTCTTCTTGGCGGAAGCCTGTGCGGTGTCCGCAGGGTGACGGTTCCTGTCGCCGGCCGAAGCGGCCCGCACGGTCACCGGCCGCCCGAGGGAGCAGCCCGCAATCGGCCGCCCGCGACAGAGCCGTTGGTCAGCCACCGGTGCCCGAGTCGGCGCCTTGTGCTACCCGGACGTCCCCGCGCCGAGTACGGGCATGACCTCCGAGGCCAGCCGCTCGAGGTGTTCGGCCTGCGCGAACAGCGGCGTGAACAGGATGAGTTGCGCGCCCGCGGCGACGACCTCGCGCAGCTGGACAGCACATTCCTCGGGAGTCCCCGCGATCGCCGCGGCCTCCACCTCGGGCGACTTCCTCATGTAGAGCGCGGCCAGCTCGGCGTTGATCCGTTCGCGGGCCGACCGGGCGTCGTCGTCCACCGCGATGTAGACGCGCTTGGCGATTGCGAAGTCGTCCGCCGGCCTGCCGGACTCGGCCAGGGCCTCCCGCACGATCTGTACCTGGTCGGCGAACTTCGCGGTCGAGACCTGTCCGGCGCCGAAGAAGCCGCTGAACAGGCCGGGGCTCATCACGGCCCGGCGCAGCGCGGTGCGACCGCTACCTCCGAACCACATGGGCGGGTTGGGCTTCTGGAACGGCTTCGGCTCCATGGCGGCGTCCGTCAGCTGCCAGAACTCGCCTTGGTAGTCGGTCCTGGAGTCGCGCCAGAGCCGGGTCATGACGTCGAGGCCCTCATAGAAGCGGGCGACGTAACGCTCCGGATCGACACCGAAGGCCCCGAACGGGCGTTGCTTGCCACCCGTGCCGAAGCCGACCTCGATCCTGCCGCGGCTGAGCTGGTCCAGTGAGCTGATGCTCTTCGCCAGGTGGACCGGACTGTGCAGGGTGGACACGAAGACCACGCATCCAAGGCGTAGGTGCTCCGTGCACGCGGCGGCGTAGGTCATGGTCTCGATCGGTCCGAGCTGCGGCTTCGAACCGAGCATCTGCTCCTGCGTCCAGGCGCTGTCGAAACCCGACTGCTCCACACGCGTGAGGTAGGCGCGGAACGCGGCCGGATCGAACGCGCCGTCTGCGGAGAACTGCGGAATGGAGATCGCGAATCGCACCCGCACATCCTAGGGAGCGTCGCCTGCCGGGCACCGGGTGCCGCGCCGCTCACCCCTTCGGCCTTGTCAGCCACACAGCCGGTGCTTGTCGGCGAAGGACAGGTGTGGTCCATGCTCCCGAGGGCACAGCACCCGAACACGAAGAACAAGAACTTCTTCAACAGGAGCATCTACGGGATCCTCGCCCCCGACGCCCTCCACCTCGTCGGGGACCTGCTCACTCAGCCGGTCCACATCGTCGCGGGCAGCGACGCCGGCTCGCTCTGACACCCCACCGAACGGCACTCCCCGGATACGCGGCCCCAAGCGGCTGGTGATCGTCGAGGGCGGCGCCCGCGTGGACTTCTACGACATGCCGAAGGAGTTCGGCTGTGCCGTTGCCGAGGCCTCGTCCCTCTGTGGGGCATGCGCGTACAGCCCGGCCCCGGGGCCACGCGTCATACCGCAAGGTGCCAGTCTCGCCGTGATGGGACACAGTGGAACACCTGGAGGTGCAGTCCGCCCATGAGCACGCGCTCGGCGGCGGGCGATCACCACTGAGCACCTCCGTGAGAGCGACGGGGCGGTACCGGATGGTGATCCACGTCCTTGTGGCCGACGACAGTGAAATAGTGCGCCGCGGCATCGGTGACGTGCTCGAGTCCGCGGACGACGTGCACGTGGTCGCCCAGGCGTGGGACGGTCGCAGCGCTGTGGACGCGGCCAGGCAGTTCAGCCCCGACGTCGCCTTGCTCGACATCCGTATGCCCGGCATGGACGGGCTGGCCGCGACGCGTGAGATCCGTGCTCTTCCGGTGCCGCCTCGCGTGATCATCCTGACGATGTTCGGCGAGGACGAGCACGTCGACACGGCGGTACAGGCGGGCGCCAGCGGCTTCCTGCTGAAGGACACGCCCCCTGAGGACCTGCTGCGCGCCGTTCGTCAGGTCGCGGCGGGCAAGGGCGCGCTCGACCCGGCCGTCACCGGACGGGTCATGGAGCAGCTCGCCGAGCACGGAGTCCGCCTCACCGAGGCCGAGCAGTCCGCCCTCGCGAAGCTGACCGAACGCGAGGTCGACGTATTGCGGCTCATCGGCCGGGGGCTTTCCAACGCGGACATCGGCGCCGCCCTCCATGTCAGCGAGGGCACCGTCAAAGGCCAGGTCAGCCGACTACTGGCGAAGATCGGCGCCGAGAACCGCGTACAAGCGGCGCGGCTGGCCTATCGGGCGGGGTTGGAGCGCTGACCCCCGAGGCCACCGGCACCGCCCCACGCCGTCCCCGGCGATCCGCCGACGGTCTCGGCGTGCCATCGGCGACCAGGACCTGATCCACTGTAGGGGTGGCGTCCGGCATCTTCTCCGCGTCGTTCTGGTCGCCGCGGCGGGTGGACGCAGCCCTGGTGATCGCCGCGGCCACGCTCGGCGTGGGCAACAGCTGGATCAAGCCCTCGAACGGTCTGCTGCTGACCGGAGCACCGCTGCCCCTGACCGCCACGGTCTCCGGTGCGGTGGGGCTGCTGCTGTGGTGGCGGCGACGGCATCCGTTCGCCGTCGGCTGTCTGGTCGTACTGTGCCATCTGCTCTGCTTCACCCCCACGGCGCTGGCCATCGCCTTGTACACGGTGGGGACCACCTACCGTCGGCAGGCACGGGTGCTCGCCTTCTTCCTGATCGTCGCGAGCGGAGCCGACATCGGGACCCTGTGGGCGGGTGGGGCGTGGGACCCACGGGAAGCGGGATACACCCTCGCCCTGGCCATCGGTCCGCTGGCCGTGGGCGGAGCGGTCGGTCTGCGCCGGGACCTCACCACGGCCGCCCAGGCCCAGCTGGCCACCCTGGAACGCGAGCAGGAGCTGCTCGTCCAGCGCACTCGTGTCGAGGAGCGGTCGCGCATCGCCCGGGACATGCACGACGTCGTCGCGCACCGGGTCGGCCACATCGTGCTGACAGCCGGTGCCCTGCGCGTCGGAGCCGCAGCGCACGACCCCAAGATCGCCGATGCCGCTGAACTGATACGTCGCGAGGGGCGCCACGCGCTGGAGGAGCTCCGCGAGATCCTCGGCATCCTCACCCCCGGCCGCCGCGCCCCGCGAGCTCCGCGACCCGACGCCGACGAACTGTCGGGCCTGGTGGAGCGGTGCCGACGTACCGGGCAGCTGATCTCCCTGTGTGTGGAGGGGTTTCCCGAGGCGCTGCCCACCGTCGTGCAGCAGGCCCTCTATCGCACCCTTCAGGAGGCACTCACCAACGCCGCCAAGCACGCTCCCGGCGCGTCCGTGGACGTCGATCTGCACTGTCGGGTGGACGGTGTGCACCTGACGGTCTCCAACGGTCCGCCCACCCGGACACCTGACGACGATCTGCCGAGCGGCGGCCACGGCCTTGTAGGTCTCCGCGAACGCGCTGCCCTGCTCGGCGGGCACATCCACGCCGCCCCGAACGCCGACGGCTTCCGCGTGGCGCTCCGCCTGCCCTCCCATCCGCCGACCGAATGACATACCGGGACGGCCCCACGCTCCGACCGTGGCCATGCCTCATGGGGAAGCCATCGCCATCTGCCCACCATGGCGACGGTTTGACGCGGGAACCGCTTCCCAGTCGCACGTGGCCTCGAGCTGGAACCACACCCACTTCCCCCGGCCACCGACCGGGGAGACGCCCCAGGACGAGGCCAGCATGTCCATGAGGTCCAGACCACGACCGTTCTCCAGGCACACATCCGACTTGGCCCCCTCGGCCTGCCGCAGGTGCGTCACCCGGGCGCCGGGCCCCATCCGAGGCTCGGTGTCGAAGACCGCACCGACGATCGTCCCGCCTGCCTCGCGCGTGACCGCCACGGTGATGTCGGCACCGTCCGAGTGGAGGACCGCGTTCGACACCGCCTCGGACAACAGCAGCGCCGCGGTGTCCGCGACCGCGCAGCCGGTCGGGGTGAGGCGGGCGAGGACTCGGCGTGCGTGGGAGGGTGCACGACGATCGCGGCGAAGCCTGGCGACCAAGCGGTGACGACTCATCGAAGGGCCTCCAAGAGGATGCGCACGCGGGCCGAAGGCTCGGCCCCGGACTACCTCCACAGTGGCCTTGCGGGAAGCGCAGGAACGATGACTTTCTTCCGATTCGAGGATGACCCTAGACACCCGGCGACGTAACTTTCGTCGCGGCGGCGGCCCCCGCCCCCCTTTCGGTGGACCGAGAGTCCGTGGGCCCTCGGGCAGCCCTGGTATGTCCGTACACAGCGAGGCCCCGGAGGCTTCGGCGGCTTCCCCTCTGCTCGCCCTGGCGACGATCCGTGCAACTCCTCGCCGGAACACAGCCCAGAGTCTTCGTCCCGTCCCTTGGTTGAAATCCCTGATCCGGCACAATCGGCGCATACAATCCCAAAGCCGGACAGATTCATCGGATGTGATCGCGGCGTACTTCGGGAGGCATCATGAGCCAGCAGCCGGTCCTTCTGCCCTACGCCGACCCGGACTTCCTCACCGACCCGTTCCCGTTCTACCGGCAGTTGCGCGACGAGGGTCCGGTGCGGCGCGCCGTCATTGCAGGCGGCCTGGAGGCCTGGCTGGTCACACGCTACGAGGACGCTCTCGCCGCCCTGTCCGATCCGCGGCTGAGCAGCGACATCCGCGACGCCTCGGATCCCCGGCTGATGCAGCAACTGCCTGCGACGGAGCGCGAGTCCTTTCTGAGCACCATGCTCCGCGCCGACCCGCCGGACCACACCCGCCTGCGCCGGCTGGTGTCGAAGGCGTTCACCGCACGCCGGGTCGCCGAACTGCGCCCCCGCGTTCAAGTGATCAGCGACCGTCTGCTCGACGCGGTCGTACCGACGGGCCGCGCGGACCTCATCACGGACTTCGCCCTGCCCCTGCCGGTCACCGTCATCAGTGAACTGCTCGGAGTCCCCTCGACCGACCGGCACGAATTCCAGCGCTGGACCGACGAGATGATCCGCCGGGGCTCGGAACCGCCGGATCCGGCCGTCGTGGACGGCGCCTGGCGGCACATGCGCTCGTACCTCACCGGGCTGCTGCAGGCCAAACGGGACCGACCGGCGGACGACCTGCTCAGCGCGTTGATCGTCGCCCGGGACGAGGAACAGCGACTGGACGAGGACGAACTCGTCGCCATGACCTTCCTGTTGCTGGTGGCCGGATACATCACCACCGTGAACCTGATCGGCGGCGGAATCTCCGCACTGCTGGCCCATCCCGACCAACTGCGGTCGCTCCGGGATGATCCTGCGCTGCTGCCGGACGCGATCGAGGAATTCCTCCGCTACGACGGGCCGGTCAACCCCGGCATCGCCCGGTTCGCACGCGAGGATGTCGAGATCGCGGGCGTGACGATCCCTCGCGGCGCCACGGTTGTCGTCGCCTCCGCCATCGCGGACCGCGATCCGGCACGATTCGCGGACCCCGATCTTCTGGACATCACCCGTCGGGACAACGCCCATCTCGCCTTCGGGCACGGCATCCACTATTGCCTGGGGGCACCGTTGGCCCGCCTGGAGGGCCAAGTCGCCATCGGGACCGTCCTACGACGTCTTCCCGACCTCGCCCTGGCCGTGCCGCCGGGCGAACTGCGGTGGAGACCGAGCGGCCTGCGCGGCCCCGAACACCTCCCGGTCACTTTCACCCCCGACCGGCTTCCCGTGGACTCCTCCGCATGACCCCTGCTGCCGTCGCAACTCCCCGGGGAGCCTTGCCACCGACGCGTCCGTCCGACCGACCGGGCCGTGCTGTCCACGGATCCGCCGCGCAGAGCAGGTAGCGGAGAAGTACCCGGGCGTGACGAGTGTCGACGGCGTCCATCAACTTACCCGCGAACATGGCTGCACCGGCCCCACCACCCGCCTGGGGGGGCGGCAGTTCCAATACAGACGGACGGCCGCGCGGGTCACGTCAACGAGACGGGGCGCCGACCCGCGCAGTCGGCATCGTCACACGTGCTGGTGAGGGTTGACGACGGGGAACTCGGACTCCGTGCCGGCGACGAGGTTGAAGTAGTTGGTCAGGATGTTCAGTGCGAGATTGCCGACCACCTCGGCCATCTCGGCGTCTGTTACGCCGGCGGCCCGAGCGCTCGTGATCGTGCTCTCGTCCACGGCGCCGCGACCTCGGGCGATCGCGCCGGAGAGAGCGAGCAACGCGGCCGCGTGCAGGTCGGCCGACTGCTCGTGACGGGCACGCTCGATCTCCTCACTGTCCAGCTTGGCGACGTTCTTGCCCAGGTAGGTGTGGGCGGACAGGCAATAACTACAGCGGTTGTACTCGGCGGACGCGAGCGCGAGTCGTTCGCGCACCGGCGCAGGCAGCACGCCACCGGCAAGCGCGGCAGACAGCGCCATCCACCCCTTGAGCAAGGCCGGGCTGTTGGCCATCGCCTTGGCCATGTTCGGAACGGCACCGATGTTCTTCTTGAGCTCGGCGAGCAGGGTTGCCGCCTCGCCAGTGGCCTCGGAAGGGCGGATCTGGGACAGCGTAGACATAACGATCTCCTTGGCAGATTCTCAACACATGGCTAATGGTTAGAATTACTTCTCCCATTAGGACTGTGTCACGCCGCCACTCGCCGGTCAAATGGATGGAGCGGAACTTTTCCGTTAGCCATGGAGTTATCCTGGGAGCATGAGCAACGAGGGTGTGATCACGAGCGCGCCGCTGCTGGGTGAACCACTGCCGGTCGAGCTGATGAACACCGTCACCGCC
>NZ_LMWH01000247.1 GCF_001507435.1 Streptomyces sp. NRRL F-5122 | reverse complement strand
CCCAGCAGCCAACGGCTCTACCAGTACAAGACGTGCCATCACCCTCGCCAGGCGAACGTGCAACACCACGGAAAGTAATCACGCTCGCAGTCGTCGGGTGAGGTAATTGTCACTATCTGTGGATCAGTCGGGCTGCTGCTTGGTTCAGAGGTGCCACCTCAGCTCGCTGTCCTGCCACTGGTTGGAGGAAGTGAAGCCCCGCTGTCGACTGGACCGTGCCCACCAGGCAGCCCTCATCGCGCAGTCGGATCACCCAGTTCCACCAGGAGACATCGGGGTCGTGCGAACCCGCGACCAGTCGCTCGTAGCGCAAGCGCAGGGCATCGGGGGCGGCCGGGGCACCACCGCGAGAGTCACGGCATGTTTCAGATCACGGGTATCAGTTCCTGTTCTGCCCACACGATCTTGCCGCCGCCCGCTGTGCAGCGCGTTCCCTGTCGGTGGGAGAACCGGTTGACGAGGAAGAGGCCACGGCCGCTCTCGTCGGTGGTGCGGGCGTGGCACATGCGCGGGAGGATGTTGCTGGTGTCGGAGACTTCGCAGGTCAGGAGCTGGTGCCGGATCAGGCGCAGGCGGATGGGGCCTGTGCCGTGGCGCATGGCGTTGGTGACCAGTTCGCTGACGATCAGCTCTGTCGGCGTCACCAGGCGTTCCAGGCCCCATTTTGTCAGCTGGCGGGTGGCCAGGGACCGGGCGGTGCTGACGACGGCCGGGAGGGTGGGCAGGTCCCAGGAGGCGACGTGGTTCGGGCTGAGTGTGCGGGTGCGGGCGAGGAGCAGGGTGACGTCGTCGTGCGGTGCCTGGGTGGGCAGGCCGTCGATGACGGCCGAGCACTGTGTTTCCAGCGGGAGGCGGGGTTGTGCCAGGACTGTGCTCAGGCGGTCCATCCCGGCGTCGATGTCCTGTCCGCGCGTTTCGATCAGGCCGTCGGTGTAGAGGGCGAGGACGCTCGCCTCGGGCAGGTCCAGCTCCACGGATTCGAACGAGGACAGTCCGAGGCCGAGGGGGGTTCCGGCGGGGAGGTCGGGGAACGTGATGTGGCCGTGCGGGTCGATGATGGCGGGTGGGGGGTGGCCGGCCCGTGCCATCGTGCACTGTCGTGTGACCGGGTCGTAGATCGCGTACAGGCAGGTGGCCCCGAGGGCTGCGGTGGCCGGGCCCTGGGTGTCGTCGTCTTGCTCGGTGAGGCGGATGACCAGGTCGTCGAGTTGGGCGAGCAGTTCGTCGGGGGGCAGGTCCAGGTCGGCGAAGGCGTGAACGGCGGTGCGGAGCCTGCCCATGGTCGCGGCGGCGTTGATGCCGTGCCCGACCACGTCACCCACCACCAGAGCCACCCGGGCCCCGGACAGCAAGATCACATCGAACCAGTCGCCCCCGGCGCCGCCGTCCACGTCGGCCGGCAGATAGCGTGAGGCCACCTCGACCGCGGACCCGCCGGTCAGGCGCTGCGGGAGCAGGTTGCGCTGCAGGGCCAGGGCCGTGGCGCGTTCGCGGGTGTACCGGTTGGCGTTGTCCAAGGACAGCGCGGCCCGGCTGACGAGTTCCTCGGCGAGGAGCAGGTCATCCTCATCGAACGGCACCGGGTCCTTCGTACGGGCGAAGACCGCCACGCCCAGCACCCCGCCACGCGCGTGGATCGGCACGATCATCGCAGAGTGCATCCCGTACGTGCGGACCTTCTTCGCCCGTGTCGGGTCCTGGTCGAGCCACGTGCCGGGGGAGGTGTCTATGACCGGTTCCAGGTAGGGCTTCCCGGATGACAGGACCCGGGTGTACGGCGAGTTCGGCGGGACGAAGACCGCCTCACCCCGTGCCCACAGCGACTCCGGGGCCCCGGGGCGGATCGACGCCGCGCCGGCGCGGCGGAACACGGGGATGCGATGCCCGGCGTCCGGGCCCAGCCGGGCCAGGGGCTTCTCGCCGAGCGGGACCGACTCCGCTAGGTTGACGGTGGCGAAGTCGGCCAGGAGTGGCACCGCCAGGTCGGCCAGCTCCTGCCCGGTCCGCATGACGTCCAAAGTGGTGCCGATACGCGTGCCCGCCTCGCTCAGGATCGCCAGGCGTTCCCGCGCCCGGTCCCGGACGGCGACATTCACCCATATGGCACACACGCCCAGCGCGTTGCCGTCGGCGTCGTCGAAGCGGAAGAAGGAGCCCACGATCCGGCCACCTGGCAGCACACCCGGGTACTCAAGGTCGATCACCGAGCTGCCGCTTTCCAGTACCCGCCGCATCACCGCCTCGAACGCTTCGGCCTCGACGCCGGGCACCACCTCCGAAGGCCGTTGGCCCAGCCGCACCTCGCGAGGGATGCCGGTCTGGAGCTCTGTGAAGTCGTTCACCCCGGTGCAGCGCAGATCCGAGTCACTGACAACAATCCCGATCGGCGCGCGGGTCAGAAGCGACGACGGCCTCCATCCGTTCACCGCCGACGAGAACGCGACCAGGTCGGTCGCCCAGACGAGCCAGTGGACCGCTCCGCCCTGCCCCCACAACTGCGAGATCCGCAGGCTCACATTGTGCGTGTGGCCGTCGCGGTGGCGGACCGCAGTGCTGCCGGACCAGCCACCCCGGGCACGGCACCCCTCGGCGAACGCCTCCACTTGCGACGCATTCTGGGCAAACGGCAGCACGACCGAGACGAACCGGCCCACCACATCCTCGGCCGAGTACCCGACAAGCCGCTGCGCGGTGTCCGTCCACCCGACCACCGTCCCATCGGCGTCGAGCATCGCAATCGCAGTGGGTATCTCGTGGGGGTTGGGGAGAGTACTGAGGATGCCTTGGAGAGTGTTGGGCACTGAGTTCCTCCCATCAGGTGGATCTACAGAACGCGCTGGAGGCGAGGCGAGGCGATCGCCCCTGGCCGTGCGGTACCGGGTCAGAGTCCTGGCGCCCTGCGCAGGCTGCGGCACCGAGTGCCGCCTCATGGGACGCCCCGTTCCCGGCAACCCCGCCCGACGTGATCCTTATGCGTGGCCGTGAGGCCATTGGGCGCCCCGGCGATAGACCTCCTTCGCATCCATGATCAGCGGGATCGGCTCCACCCCTCGAGTCGCTGACGGGGACGACCGGGTGCGGCTGCTTGTCGTGTGCGGACGCTGACCGCGCAGTACAGCTCCCGATGCTAGGAGCGGACAGCGAGACAGCCACTGGGCGCAGAGTACATACTTAGGTGGGAATTAGTGCTAATCAACCAATTCATCCGGCGGTGACACGCGCCAACCTTGAATGACCGCATTCACGCCGCACGCCGGATCACTCACGCCGCAGTCATCGCAGAGCCAGCTAGTCGACCAGGAGATCGTCCCGGGCGACGCCCGGAGCAGCACAGCCCGCCTGCGGCTGGTCGTCTTCCCCCGTGGAGGCGGCCACGGAACCGGTCGACCCCTGCGCCGTCTGAAACAACGGCGAACCCGTCAGCAGAGGCGCAGCGCCTCACGGGTGCGACCGAGATTCATAGATGGCGGACGGAGCACGCTAGTTGGCGAATCTCGATGCGCGATCGATGGCCAACCCTCTCACTTGCTGCGATGCCCTCCTGCTCGGCGATGGCGGTGGCATGATCCGCCAACTATCACCCTCAAGATTCGCCAATTGGCTTCCTCTGCACGTGGCTGACCTGCAACGGAGAGCATGATTCGCCAACAACAACTCTCGGTCGCAGCAGGGTAGATCCGCTCCCCGCACGACAACTCATTGGTCGGCCATGCCGCCCAGGCGGCTCCTGCCGACGTGGACGCGGCGGTCGCCACCGCCCGCAAGGCGTTCGACAAGGGCCCCTGGCCGACCATGCGGCCCGAGGAGCGCCGCGCGCTGGTGGCACGCTTCGACGAACTGCACGCCGCCCGCGCCAGCGAGATCGCCGCACTGATCACCGCCGAGAACGGCACGCCGGCCTGGTTCACCCAGTCCCTGCAGACCGCAGTCTCCGAGCAGACGGCCGAGTATCTGCGGGCCGCCGATCGGTTCGGCTGGGAAGATGCTCTCGCCCTGCCGTGCCCCAGGGAGGAGGATGGGAGGTGAACGACCTAGGGAGGCCCACCATGAAGACCGGTGCCTCGAACGAAGACGCCTGGCTGTACTCCCAGACCCCGTCCCAGGCCGAGGGTGAGCGTGACGAACCGGCCGAGCGTGCGGCCCTGCACCCGGATGTGCCAAGGACCGAGCCGTCGCAAGCGGAGGGCGAGAGGGTGGACGACCTCGGGCCCGCCTGAACGGTTGATTGATCAATAGACGGGTGTCTGCAGTGGAGCCCTGCCGCCGCGCGCATGCGCGGTGACGGGGCTCGACGCTGATCGGCGCCCGTGCCCGAGAGGGGCACCGCGCTGCGCGGGGCGCCGCTCGACTCCGGCCCGACGACGAGGCGACGCAGACGCTCCGTGCGGCGGTGTGGCGCCGAAATTTCTTCAGGCATCGAGCGTCCGTCTGGGCTCGACCCGGGGAAGCCTGTTGCAGGAGTGGCACGCAATGGGCTGTACGACGCGTCCGCGGAAGTGAGAAGGTGGACCATCCACCCTGCTCGCGACGCTCCCGGGGCCGTGCCTCATCCGATCGTGCAGACGATCGGTGCCGGCGCCAGGGTCGCGGTCGAGAGCCGAAGACGGCCGGCCGATCGGAGGACGAGGCCGGAAGGGAACTCGATCGATCGGCTGCAGCCCGCCGGAGCGGGGCACCGGGGACCGTAGCGGGAGCCCAGGTGGGGCCGGGTGACCGCGGTACGAAAGGCGCAGGCCTGGATCGTCATCGCAGCATTCGGGGGGCAACATGGAAGAAACTCTCAGCAGGTGAGGCCCCCGGGCTCCGGCAGGAGGGAGCATTCGCGGATGGGCGCAGAGGAGCGGCGCCAGGACGAAGAGCGGGACCGTCGGGCGGTTCCGTCGCCGCCGGGAGGGCTTCTCGATCTGCTCAGCGTCGCCGCAGTCGTCCTGGACGATCGAGGGCGGTGCGTGCTGTGGAGCCCACAGGCCGAAGAGGTGTTCGGTTACACCGCAGAAGAGGCTCTGGGGCAGTACGCGGCCCAGATAATGGTTCACGAGGAACACATCGAACTCGTGATCAAACTGTTCTCCGAGGTGATGGAGACCGGAGCGAGCTGGGCCGGTGCGTTTCCCATCCGGCGCAAGGACGGCACCACCCGCCTGGTGGAGTTCCGCAATGTGCGGCTCCTCGACGACAACGGCGCGATCTACGCCCTGGGCATCGCCGCCGATCACACCACGTTGCAGCAGGTCGAGACCGACCTGGCCCTGTCCGAGCGTCTGGTGTCGCAGGCCCCCATCGGCATCGCCCTCCTGGACACCCAACTGCGCTATGTCCTGGTCAACCCGGCCCTGGAGCGCATCAACGGGATTCCGGCCGCCGACCACATCGGTCACCGCACCCGCGAGCTGCTGCCGTCCTTCGACGCCGAGGGCATCGAGCGTGTGATGCGCCGGGTGCTCCGCACAGGCACTCCGGTGATCGATCAGTACATCGTCGGACGCACTCCGGCCGACGCTGACAACGATCACGCGTGGTCGGTGTCGTTCCACCGGCTCGAGGGATCCGGCGGACGCATCATCGGCGTGGCGACCTCCATCGTCGACATCAGCGAGCGCCACTGGGCCACGATCAAGGCGGAGCGCGCTCAGCGACGTCTGTCTCTGATCGCCGACGCCTCGGCCCGCGTCGGTACGCGGCTGGATGTGGAGAAGACCGCTCAGGAACTGGCGGAGGTCGCCGTCCCCGATCTCGCCGACCTGGCGGCAGTGGACGTCCTCGATGCCGTTCTGGCGTTCCGCCGCAGCAACGGGACACAGGACGAGGGATCGGAGCTGTTTCGCACACTGGCGGTGGCAACCGCCTATCCCACCGACGTGACCGTCGGTGTGAAGGCGGGTGACCAGACCACGTACGGCGAGGACCGCCTCATCACCCGGTGCGTCCACACCAGACAGGCCGTTCTCGTGCCCTGCGTCGACGAATACGATCTCCAGCGCATCGCACGCAGCCCCGACGGCGCCGCCGCCCTCGCCCGCGCCGGACTGCACTCCTACCTGGCGGTGCCCTTGATCGCCGGCAGCGAGGTCCTCGGCGCACTCGAGCTCCTGCGCGCCCGTAATCCCCTCCCGTTCGACGAGGACGACGCCATCCTCGCCGGTGAGATCGCCGCCCGTGCCGCCGTATCCATCGACAACGCACGCTGGCACCAGAACGTCCGCAACGCCGCCGAAACCCTCCAGCGCAGCCTGCTGCCAGGGCATCCGCCACAGCTCGTCGGACTGGAGGTCGTCTCCCACTACCAGCCCGCTGGAGCCTCCGCCGAGGTCGGCGGCGACTGGTACGACGTCATACCCCTGGCCGACGACAAGACCGCCCTGGTGATCGGCGACGTCATGGGCAACGGGATCGACGCCGCCGCGAACATGGGCCGCCTGCGGACCGCGACCGGCACACTGGCCGACCTCGACATGACCCCCGACGAAGTCCTCCGGCACCTCGACAAGACCACACGCGGCCTCGAGCAGTACGCCACGTGCATCTACGCGGTCTACGACCCGCACCGTCGCGAATGCCGCATCGCCAACGCCGGACACATGCCACCCGTTCTCATCCGCGACGGCCACCATCCCGAACTGCTCGACCTGCCCACCGGGGCGCCCCTCGGTGTCGGCGGAGTCCCGTTCGACACCACGACGTTCGCACTCAACCCCGGCGACCGGCTCGTCCTCTATACCGACGGACTCGTCGAGACCCGGCACGACCCCATCGACGAGCGTCTGGACACCCTGGTCCACACTCTCGACGGCCCTCGCCGGCCGATGGGGGAGACCTGCGACTGGCTTCTGCAGGCGCTCCGGCACCCCGACGACCACGACGACGTGGCTCTTCTCATCGCGCAGGCCGGCCCAGTATCCGGCCGGCCAGCGCATGGCGCAGAAGCGCCCTCCACCTGACCGAGTCCGGTCCTCGAGAACGCTCGCGTCCCAGCGGCGGGTGCGCGATGGGCTGCTTGCGCCCTCGTCCGCGACTACTTGGCCGGACGCGGCACCAAGGCTTCCATCTCCTCGGCGGCGTCCAAAACTAGGACTGGGCCGGCTCGGTCGCCGGTGCGGACACATTGCCGACGGCCCGCTTGAAGTCCGGACACTCGACGATCGGCTCGTGATCGCAGACGGCCGCGTGCCGGAGGCTGTCGCGCAACCGTGTGAGCCGGACGATCCGCTGGTCGAGGTCGCGGGCCTTGGCCGCCATACGGTCACGCAGGTCCCCGTCCGACGGCCGCGCCACCAGGAACCGGCCGATCTCGGCGACCGAGAAGCCGGCGCCGCGCGCACACGTGATCAGCCCCAACTGCTGCAGCACTTCCGGGTGATACGTACGTCGAAGACCGTTGCGTCCCGCCGCGGCGATCAGGCCCTTCCGCTCATAGAACCGCAGCGCCGAGGGCGCCAGCCCGGACCGACGGGCCACCTCGGAGATGTCCAGCAACGGCTCGTCCATCACGGCCCCCTTGACTTGAATCGTGGTTCAAGTCGCAGCCTACTCACCATGGAAATCCGTCACTTGAACTGCGGATCGATTCGGACCATCGAGGCCACCTACGACGGCCCGCAACCCGCACCCGCCGTGAACCACTGCCTGCTCGTGGAGACCGATACCGACGGCCTGGTCCTGATCGAGACGGGCCTGGGCCTCGGCGACATCCGGGATCCGGGCGGCACGCTGGGAACCGATTGGGTGGAGATGACCCAACCCGCCCTCGCAGAGGAGGAGACGGCCGTCCGGCAGATCACCCGACTCGGACACGCACCCTCGGACGTGCGGCACATCATCGTCACCCACCTGGACGTGGACCACAGCGGCGGTCTTCCCGACTTCCCCGACGCCCAGGTCCACGTCATGGCAGCCGAACTCGACGCGGCGTCCGCCGAGGCGCCCAGCTACCGCTACCGTCCGGCCCACTGGGCCCATGGACCCAAGTGGGTCACCTACCACCACGAATCCGATGAGCAGTGGTTCGGCTTCACCGCGGTGCAGCCGACAGGGCTGCCGCAGGAGATCAAGCTGATCCCCCTCGGCGGGCACACCGCAGGCCACACCGGGGTGGCCGTGCACAACGGCGAACGATGGCTTCTCCACTGCGGTGATGCCTACTACTACCACCGCGAAATCGGTGAACTGAAGGAATCCCACCCGCTTCTCGACATCGTCCAGACACGCTCGCAGGTGCACCGCGACCTGAGGATCGGAACCCAGGCCCGGCTGCGCGAACTTGTCCGCGACCACGGTGACCAGGTCGACGTCTTCTCCGCGCACGACCCCTGGGAGTTCGCCCGCTGCGCGGGGTGAAGCGGCCGACCGGACGTGATTGGGCGAAGGCGCCCGAGCGGGCGTGCGCACTGATGTCCGACGTCCATCGGCCGTCTTCGAGGGCGACCATGGGTGTTCCGGGCGGTTCCGACCGCCCGGAACAGCCACGGCACCGGGTTTTCGTGCCAGTGTCGATCCGGACTGCGGGAGCGTCGTTGAGCCACGCGATCGCCGCCTCGAACGGGGCCACTTGGTTCGCGTGCGCGAGCAACATTGCCACCGGTCCTGCACCGTGGATCGGAACCCGGATGGCGGCCAGGATCCCTCCGCCATCGGCGTTCAGGACCACATCTGGCGCCATGGCCTCCATCAGCTCCCGCAACTGTCCGGTCCGTAGTGCGATCAGGAACCGGTCCACGACGGCCTGTTGCTCCGACGGGCGCACCTGTACGCGCGACCGCCGTGCCTTCACGTGCACGCGTGCGCGCCGTGCGATCTGCCGCACCGCGGCCGCCGACCTACCCATGGCCGCGGCGACGTCGCCGTCGGCATGTCGAGGACTTCGCGGAACACGAACACTGCCCGTTCCGGGGGCGCGAGCGTCTCCAGCACCGTCGGCATGACGAATGAGGCGCTTTCCGCGAGTTCGACGTCCCCGGCAACGTCCGGGCTGGTCAGAGCCCGCCCGGCAAGGACAGCAGATCCACTTCGCTTTCCGTCACGCGGACATCTTGGCTCCGCGGCGGCTGACCTCGCGAGCCCGACAACACTCCTTGAAGTTCAGCGGCGACGGCCGTCGTCACCGGACGGCGCGGTTGAGGACCACACACCGAACCACTGCTCGGCGCCGAACTCCTGGAACCGCTCCACCTCGGTGAACCCCAGCTTGGCCGCCAGGCGCATCGAGCGCTTGTTGGCGGTCTGGGTGGAGAGAACCACCGGTTCGCCGGGGAGTGTGTCGGCGAACCAGTCGAGTGCCGCTGCGCACGCCTCGGCGGCGTACCCGCATCCCCACGCCTCCGCAAGGAACATGTAGCCGAGCTCGGCCTCTTCGGCATCCGGACGGAGATGACCCCGACGTTCCGCGTCGCGCCGATCGAGCGTGATCGTACCGATCATCGATCCGTCGAGATCGATCACGAAAAGGCCAGGGCGCCGCCCGGGCACCTCAGGCACGGCGCGTTCGAGCTCATCACGCGGCATGGGGCCACCGAGGTAGGTGCGCACCTCTGGCGATGCGAAGAGCTCGATGAACGCCGCACGGTCCCGGCCCTCGGACTGGCGGAGCACGAGCCGTTCGGTCCTTATCGGCGCAGGTGGCCAGGCGACGGGTCCGAGTTCAGTCATGGCGGGCAACCTATCGCAGGCCCACGAGAGTTGCCCGACAGAGATGGCTGGCCCGCGTTGCCGTGCGGCCGGCCCGCGCGCGGCGTATAGGAGAGAAGGGCCGGGGATTGCCGGTCGCCAGCGGTGTTCGGCGAGGGCTGCACGGCACAGCCGGCTGCCCACCTGATCAACGACATGTGCGGGCCGGGCGGCCGTCCGGGCACGACGTTCGGTTGCCGTCGCGCCCGGGACACCCTCGGTTTTCGAGCCCCTTCAGGAAGCCCGAAGGAACGCCGACCGTGCCGCCTTGCCGAGGTACGTGAAACGCGTGTCGCCCGCAAGGTGCTTGTCGAGCGCTTCCTTGATGCCCGGCCAGTTCGGGTCGCGGTAGTCGTCCAGGACGACGATCCCACCAGGCGCCGCGATCTCCTCGGCCCACTCCAGGTCCTTGGCGACTCCCTCGGCCGAGTGGTCGCCGTCCACGATGATCACGCCGTAGCGGCGGTCGGAGACTGCCGCGCGGGTGTCAGGGTCCTCCGAGAAGCCCTGCTGGATCCGGGCGTTGACGCCCGCGGTGCCGGCGAGCGCCAGGTTCGTCCGGACGGCGTGCTCGTCGACCGGCGTACCCGTGGGGTCGGCTCGGTACTCGGTGCCGGGCTGGAGTTGCACGCCGGCGAAGGGGTCGACGATGGTCAGACGCGGGCTGCGGCCGTCGCGCTCCAGCATCCGGATGAGCCCGGCGGAGAACATGCCGTAGAGCGTGCCGATCTCCAGGATCTCGTCGTTCGGCGGGTCCAACAGCGGTATCGAGCCCAGCTTGCCGCAGATGTTCATGGTGCCGCCCGCGATCCTGCCCACGCCCAGCGACTCCAGCGCGACCAGCAGCCGAAAGGCCGCGGCGAGGTTGCGCTCGGCCGCCTTGCGGTCACCGCCGCCCAGCGTGGCGACCTCGTCCTGCAGACGGCCCATGGCGCCGGGCACGACGATCCGGGAGATGCCTCGGGCCCCGGGGCCGACCAGGAGATCGAAGGTGTACTGATGCTGCCGCAACACTTGAATGTCGCGCTTCAGCTCTTCGTTCTCCGACTGAGACCGGGCGACCGCGGAGCGGACCTGCCGCTCGATGCGCTTGTCGAGAAGCTCGGCAACGGGGCGGAGGAGGCGCCGGGAGGCTGAACTGCGAAGCAGGGAGCGGCTGTTCATGGAACAGAGGACCTCAATGTCTCGCGGAGGATCAAAGGTAAGGGAAAGGTTAGGGTTGACCCTCCAGAGCGGAAGGGTTCGGAGTTGTCCGACAGGAAAACATCTGTCGAACTTCGAATGAAGGTGGCATAGGTCGCTGCGTAAAGGGCACTGGCCTGTGACGCGCCCTTTGTCGAGAGCCCGGCCGGACAGTCCGCAGCCGTGGGCATACCGATCTCATAGCCGCACTCTTCAACGGCTGTTGGAATCGACTCGCCAACCGGATGGCGGTGGACGAGGGCGCCACAGCGCAACCGAGGCCGGATCCGGATGATGTGACCTTGGTGGAGCCGCCGAACTGCGCGCGGTGCGGCTCCGGCCTTCGTGTCTGTCCCACCGTCTACGACCGGTGGGCGAGTCTGTCCTTGGCCGAGCTGCCGGCCAAGGATCTTCCACCACGCTTCCGCTGGCGCCTCGTCAACCTTGCGCGCCCTTACTCGCCCGTGGTCATCGATGTCTTGCCGTCCGGGTGCGGTGTATCGAACCGCTACCCGGCGAGCCGGTGATTCCCGTGCATCAGATGCTGTGTCCGGGGGAGCGGGCGAAGGACGAGTCTGCCAAGAAGTCGCCCGATTCCGACAGCAACGGCTGACACGAAGGGAGACGTACACAGGCGGGTTCTACCGCGACCTTCCCACCCTCGTCACCGTCGTTCCGCCGCCTCGGGATTCGTCACGCCTTCCGGGCCAGTCCGGCGGCGATGAGGCGCTCCCAGACGGTGAGTTCCCGATCGCCGCTTCCGGCCCATGCGTTGTCGGTCGTGTCAGGGCGCCACAATGGAGCGGGGACGATTCCGGGGTCGAGGATCTCCAGCCCGTCCAGCAGGGATTCGATTTCCTCGTCGGTACGCCACCGGCCGCGGCCGAAGGTCTTCTGGAGGATCTGTTCGGCCTCCGCCGTCTCCGGGTTGTTGCCGGAACGGAAGTGGCTGACGAAGAAGTAGCTCCCGGAGGGCACGCGCTCGGCCCAGTAGCGGACGATTCCGGCCGGATCCTCCTCGTCGTTGACGTGGTGGAGGATGGCGCTGAACATGACGGCGACGGGGGCGTCGAAATCGATCAGTTCGCGGGTGTCCGGGTGTGAACGGATGTCCTCGGGGTTGCGCACATCAGCCGCGACCACCCTGGTCCGGTCGTTCGCTTCCAACAATGCCCGCCCGTGGACGAGCACTTGAGGATCGGTGTCGACGTACACGACCCTGGACTCAGGGGCGTGGCGTTGTGCGACCTGGTGGACGTTGTCAGCGGTCGGCAGTCCACTGCCCAGGTCGATGAACTGCCGCACCTGGGTCGTGGTCGCGATCTCGCGAACCGCGCGGGTCAGGGCGGCGCGGTTGGCGAAAGCGATTGCCACCGAGCCGGGCAGGTCCCGTTTGAATACGTCGCCCACCTGGCGGTCCACGGCGTAGTTGTCCTTGCCGCCGAGCAGATAGTCGTAAACGCGCGCGATACTGGGCCTGGTGGGGTCGATGGTCGAGCCAGCATCCGTCATGGCGACCATCATCCTCCGCGACGTCGCCTGTTGACCATCACTTTGGAAGCTCTGGCAGCAGCAATTTCTTCGCGATCGCACCGGGCAGCGGTGCTCGGCCGGTTCGGAAGGCCGCAGCGCCGGACCGGACCGATGGCCTGGGGAGGATGTTCACTCGTCGGCAGCGCAGGTTTGCCAGCTTGGGGCGTACTTCACCATCGAGCGCGAGGACCTCTGTGAATACATCGACGACGTCCTGACGGAACAAGGTGTCGACGTCGCGGCTCTCCTCGCCCGCCAGGACATGGCGGAACTGACCGAACAGTGGCGGGAATGGTAGGTCGCGCGGCGGTACGTCCACGCGGCCGCGTGTAAACGGCCACGTGGGGCGGTACGTCCCCGTCGACGACGTCCGTATCAGTGGTCCAGGCGCACCGGCATCAGTATCGAGAACGTCGCCTCGTCGCCGGGCAGACGGATCGCGATGGGCGCCGTGGGGACGCCGAACTCGATGATCACTTGATCGTCTCCTGCGGCGGCAAGAGCGTCCAGCAGAAACTCTCGGTTGACAGCAATGTGGTTCTGGTCGTCGTCGCCGTCGTCGCAGATGACCACGGATCCGTCGTCTGCCACCTTGAGCACGCTGAGGTCATGTGACGCTGCGCCCTGTTCGCGGGCCTCACTCGTGCGGACCGGTCCATTCTCCAGTGCCGTCCGGAAGGCGGTTGCGTCGACGAGGGCGCGGCTTCCGGTCGGCAGATGGACGAGACGACGGTAATCCGGGAAGGCGTGGTCGAGACACCGGCCGGACGCCTGCCCGTCCCCGGTCTCCAGGGTCACTCTGTCGCCGTCCACGTCGAGTTGGACAGGTCCTTCGCGGTTCAGCAACGCCCGCATCGCATCGACCAGCGGGGCGGGCACGATGACCTGTGCAGAGGGTCGGTCGTACCCGGTCGTCTCGGCTCGTGCGACAGCCATCCGATAGCGGTCCGTGGCCACGACGTGAAGCGTCTCGCCTTCGAAGTCGAACAGGACGCCACCCAGCATCGGCAGCTCCGGGTCGGTGCCTGCCGCGAAGCGGACCGCGTCCAGTGCGGCTGCCAGAGCACGAGCCGAGGTGGTCAGTCGGATGGTGATGCGACTTGGAGTCATGATGTTCTCCCTGTGTGCGAGTAGTCCCTGGAGCGCGGAGAACTCAACTCGGGCATCGGACAGATCCGCTTCGAGACGGCGCAGGTGTGCCTGAAGCAGTTCACGCACCAGGTCTCCGTCCGCGCCGGACCAGCCGGCCAGGACGAGCCGTACGTCCGCCAGCGGCATACCGGCCCGGCGCAACCGGGCCAGCAGGCGCGCCTCCTCGAGCTGCGCGGAGCCGTACCAGCGGTAGCCGCTCACCGGGTCCACCCGGGCCGGGACCAGCACACCGGTACGGTCGTAGAACCGCAGGGCGCTCACGCCCAGTCCGCTGTCCCTGGCCATCTCACCAATGCTGCGCATCTCGCTCTCCACACCTGGAACTCTGAGCCCTGCACAAGGTCGAGGGTCAAGCTCGATCTTGGAATCCAACCGAGGTCAGGCGTTCGGCGTGGCCGGAGCAGAGTGGGATGACCTCCGATCCGCAGCGTGCGGGACCACGACGAACGCGCGGTATCGGGGCCGATGTTGCACCAGTGGGGCAGCAGAGGGGGCCGCGGCCTGTGTGTGGTCGACAAGGCGGTTGCAGCCCCGTCGCCTTGGAGCGGTCGCTACCGTGGGAGCCTCAGAGAGATGAGGGGGTCTCGTGGCGGACTACGTTGCACATGCTCACAAGGCTCAAGAGCTATTGGCCGCGGGTGAGAAGTGGGCGAGGGGGCGACTCAGCGCCGATCAGCTCATCGCGACAGCCCAGGTGGAGGCTCTGCTCGCGCTTGCTGCCGCAGTGGCGCAACGGAGTGACACCAAGGCACATGTTGTTGAAAAAGGTTCCGCAAGCTAGATCAAGCACAGCGTCCAAGCGGCACATACCCCGGATCCTGCCGCGGCGGGGATCGCCACCCATCGCACATCAACCGCACCGGTGGGGGTGGGGAGAACGGCAGTCGCGGTGAAAAGCGGCCCAGCCCGGCTGGGCCGCCCCGACCGTTGCCAGGGGCGGCGTCTACGGTCCGATTCAGCCGCAACTATTTGCTGTCCCGTCACTTCGGGTTGCCGGCATGATGACGTTCATGACCTCATCCCGAAAGGCCGATGCCGCGTAGACGGCCTGGCAGGCTTCGCGCCGACCAACGACATGACTTGCGTTCCTGCGGAGATCCGCCACCGGGCCGGATCCATTGGCTGTCAAGTCTCACCAGTCTGGCGATACATCGAGTTCTGCAGCGACTGCCTGCCCGTGCTCGCGAGGAGCTGAGGCGCCGAGTGGTTTCTCTGGACGCCGCATACCTCCGGCGCACTCTGCCGGATCCATTCGCTGATCAACGTCAGTGGGGCTCCGACCTGTGGTGGCGTCGCCGTCTCGCCGGCGGCAGGGAGGGCTCGTGAACCTGGTCGGCCTCAGTGGCCACTGCGAAACGACCACAGCCATGGCTGGTGCGACCACGGCACCGCAGTCCTTCGTTTCCGGTTCCGTCAGAGTGATCCGCTTACGTCGACGCGCTGGGGCCCGAGTACGTTCAGAAGGGCCAGTGCCTCGGCATCGGGGGATCCCTGCGGCGCGCTGTAGAGCACGAGGTGCTGGTCGCTGTCCGTGAGCGCGAGCGAGTCGCAGTCGACGGTGACCTCTCCCACGACCGGGTGTCGGAAGGTCTTCGTGAGCATCGGCGCAGCCTGCACGTCGTGCCGCTCCCAGAGCCGGACGAACTCGGGGCTGCCGTCGCGGAGCTCTTCGATGAGTTCCGTCACCGCGAGGTCGGTCGGATACCGGGCGAGGGTGGACCGCAGCCCCATGACGACGTGGTGCCGGAACTCTGCGGCGTCGGAGACCCCGTACAGCGTCGCGCCGGCGCGCGCAGGCCCGAGAAATGCCCGGCGCGCGAGATTGCGGTCCTCGGGGGCGAGCTCGGCAAAGTTCTCCATGAGCGCCGCCGCGAGGTCGTTCCATGCGAGCACCTCGAACGCGGCGGACGTCACGAAGGCGGCCGTCTGCGGCAGCCTCTCGAGGAGCGCGAGGATGCTCGGGCGGACATCGCGCCGATGGAGTCCGGTACGGATGGGCGCAGTGCCCGCGAGGACGTGCAGGTGATCGAACTCGGCGTCCGTGAGCCGCAGCGCTCCTCCGATGCCGGCGAGAACCTCGCCCGAGGGTCGAGGCGCCCTTCCCTGTTCGAGTCGGACGTAGTACTCGGTGGAGATGTGCGCGAGGACCGCCACCTCCTCGCGGCGTAGGCCCGGTGTCCGGCGTCGCGAACCCGAGGGGAGGCCCACGTCCTCCGGGCGGAGCCGCTCGCGACGGCTGCGGAGGAACGCCCCGAACTCGTGCTTGTCCATACTCCAAGTCTGCACGTCGCGCGGTGACGGATCCTGGTACAGCCTGTGCCTGCATCCGGCCCGGAGTCCGACCTGACACTTTCGCCATGACGTACAACATCGACATCGCACCGAGCGGCCTGCTCACCGGCAAGGTCGTGTTCATCACCGGCGCCAGTCGCGGCATCGGGGCGGCCGCGGCCCGACTCTTCGCACACGAGGGTGCCGCGGTCGTGCTCGCCGCCCGCAGCACCGAAGCCATTCAGCAGATCGTCACCGAGATCCGTGCCGACGGCGGCGTCGCGGATGCCGTGACAGTGGACCTTGCCGACCGTGAGAGCATCCGCGCGGCGGTCGACCGCGTGGAGGAGCTGCACGGACGGCTCGACGGCGCGTTCAACAACGGCGCGGCGATCCAGCAGCCCGGTCCGCTCGACACGACGAGCGACGATGACATCGAGGAACAGTTCGCGGTGAACTTCCGGGGGCACTGGGCTGCCATGACGCTCGAAGCCGCGCTCATGCGCCGGGGCGGTGGTGGGGCGATCGTCAACACCTCGAGCATCGGCAGCCGCCGCGCGAACCCGGAGCTCCCCGCCTATGGCGCGATGAAGCGCGCGCTGAACAGCATCACCGAGACGGCCGCCGTGACGTGGGGGCGTCAGGGGGTCCGCGTGAACGGCATCACCCCCGGTGGCACCGCGACGGAGATGATCGACCGGTGGGAGGCGGCGTCCCCGGGGGTCGTCGAGCGCATCAACGCGGCCATCCCGCTCGGCCGCATGGCCGAGCCTCGCGAGGTCGCCGAGGTCGCCGCGTGGCTGCTCAGCGACCGGGCCTCGATGGTGACCGGCGCGATCGTGCCGGTGGACGGTGGTGCCGGCGCCTGAAGGAACAGACCCCGCGCGGTCGGCGCGGAGCCGCGCTGCGATGGCCCGCAGAACTGCTGTGAGCAGGGTTCTGCACGGCTGAGCCTCTTGCCGCCGTTGTGTCGTGTGCCATACGGTCCAGTAACTTACCAACGGGTAAACAACTGGGAGGTCAACTCGTGGCCGACAGCAGCACACCGACCGCGCGTCGCCTCGAGCCCTCCCGGAAGCGGTCCTGGTGGGGCTGGGGCGCCACGGACCAAGCGCTGCCCGACGCCGAGTGCATCGCTCTCGGGTCCCTGGTCCCGGGTGCGGCACAAACGCCGCTGCCTGTGCCCGACGTCACCGCCCTCGCGCTGCCGACGGTCCGCGTCGAACCCCCGCGCGCACTTGCCCCCTTGATGTCGTCCACGCCCCAGGACCGGGCCTCGCACACCTACGGCAAGGCGTATCGCGATGTGGTCCGCGCGCTGAGCGGCGACCTCGCCCCGGCGCCCGACCAGGTCGCGTGGCCGCGGAGCGAACAGGAGGTGATCGACGTCCTCGACTGGGCGGCTGGCGCAGACGTGGCAGTCGTGCCCTACGGCGCGGGCAGCTCGGTCGTCGGAGGGGTCGAGTACCGCGCGGACCGGCATCGGGGGGTGGTGTCCCTGGACCTCTCGGCCCTCGATCAGGTACTGGAGATCGACCGCGTCAGCCGCGCCGCGCGGATCCAGGCCGGCGCCCTCGGCCCCGGTCTGGAGGCCCAACTGCGTCCGCATGGACTGACGTTGCGCCATTTCCCGCAGAGTTTCGAGTTCTCCACCCTGGGCGGCTGGCTCGCCACGCGTGCCGGCGGCCACTACGCCACGCTGTACACCCACCTCGACGACCTTGTGGAGTCACTGCGCGTCGTGACGCCCGTCGGGGTCAACGAGTCGCTACGGCTGCCCGGCTCGGGTGCGGGCCCCTCTCCCGATCGGCTGTTCCTGGGCTCCGAGGGGACACTCGGCGTGATCACCGAGGCCTGGATGCGGCTGCAGGAACGCCCGCGCCACAAGGCCTCGGCCACGGTGCTGTTCGACGACGTCCACGCAGCCTTCGAGGCCGTACGCGCCGTCGCGCAATCCGGACTGCACCCGGCCAATTGCAGGCTCCTGGACCCGGGCGAGGCGGCGCTGGCAGGAGTGGCGCAGGACAGCCGAAGCGCACTCATCCTCGGTGTGGAGTCGGCCCACGCCCCCGTCGACGGGCGCCTCACAGAACTCCTCGGCCTGGCCCGCGACCACGGCGGCACACTCGCATCGACGGCGCCTGAATCGGCGGACGCCGCCGCGGACACCTGGCGCTCCGCATTCCTGAGAATGCCCTACCTCCGCGATGCACTCGCCCGGATGAGCCTGATCACCGAGACGTTCGAGACCGCCTGCACGTGGGATCGTGTGCCGCAGCTCTATGAGTCGGTACGCAGTCAACTGTCGGATGTAGTGAGGGATGTGACCGGTTCGGCGGGCATGATCAACTGCCGCTTCACCCATGTCTATCCCGATGGCCCCGCGCCGTACTTCACCGTCATCGCACCGGGGCGCCGCGGTGAGGAGGTCGCGATGTGGGACCGGATCAAGTCGGCGGCCATGCAGATCCTCCACGACCTGGGCGCGACCGTCACCCACCACCATGCGGTCGGGCGTGACCACCGGCCCGGGTACGATCGTCAGCGTCCCGAGCCGTTCGCCCTCGCCCTCCGTGCCGCAAAGACGGCACTCGACCCGGCAGGGATCCTCAACCCGGGTGTCCTCCTTGACTGACCGCCGGAGGCGGTGGCACATCCGGACGTTGGGCTCCGCATGGACGGAATGTGCGAGCTTCGTGATGCCCACGCTCGGGGAACGGCGGTCGGCTCCGCCGAGGAAGCGTCCCTGACAGCACATCGGCGTACGGCCATGGCGGAGATGCGGCGCCTCATGCGTGAAGCCCTGGGCGTCGGGCCACTGGGGATCCAGTAAGGGTGTCCCCACGGCAAGGCGGGCTTGAACGACTCGTTTAAAACACCGTGTTGACATCGATTCATGCGCTGCCTCATGCTCGTGTCATGTCGTCCACTCCCGATGAGCACACCGACCCCTTCACACCTCCGCAGCCGGAACAGGCTCGAGCGCACCGCGTTTACGCGTCCCTGTCGCGCATCTCCGAGCGGCACGCCGCCACCGACGAGCAACGCCGCCGGCAGGTTCATCCTTTGGTCGTCGGGCCGCATGAGGCCGTCAGGCTCGTGTCGTTCCTGCTCAGTGGGGCCGCGCAACCCGATGACGGTGAACCGGCGGTGGACCATGCCGACATCACCGCCGCGTTGACCCTCGTCCCGCTGGTGCGCGGAGAGATGGACGAACTCGAGACCGGACTCCTCCAGATGGCACGAGGACGCGGTATGACCTGGCAGGAGATCGCCTTCGGGCTTGGGCTCGGCACGCCGCAAGCGGCCAGGCAGCGCTATGAACGCCTGGCAAGCCGCGCCGCTGCCGATACTTCGGAGCAGTAAGGCTGCTTCCTTTACGGCCCCTCAACCGGCTGACTTGTCGGCGAACAATAGGCGCATCTCACCGAAGATTGAGTGACAGATCGTATGTGTGGGGGTTGCTGCCGCGGCGCCCGGTGTACTGTCCCTGCGCCATCGATTACAGGGGGCACATGAAGCGGTGGGCGAACGAGGGACCGAACGGGCCGCACCCGATGACACCGGCTTGCAGGTGGAGATCAGAACGGAGCTCTCTCAGGCGCGGGTACGGAGGGTCATGGGGGTCGTGCTGGCCCTGCTGGGTGTCGGAGTGACGGTCTGGACCTTCGTCAGCGGCGAGGGGAAGATCGTCATCCTCGGCGGCGGGCTCGCCTTGGGTTGTGTCGTGTTTCTGACCGGCTACTTCTGGGACATGCGCATACGGGGATACCTGAGCAGGCACGGTGTCTCGATCGAGGCCGTGAAGTCGGATCTCTGATTGCCGGAAGACCTGGGGTGTATGTCCGGGCACTCCGGAGTTCCGCAGAGGCCGCCGGCTCTCCGACCCGATCGGTGTTGTGCCCCGGCTGAGGAAGCGGACACGCTGCCCCGGCCGCGAGGGGGCGCGAAGTGAACGCGTAGCGTCCGCCCAACTCGTCGTTCCGTCGACCGACGGGTTGCATGTCGCGGTGTAGAAGCGGGTGTTCACGAGCGGCTAGGGTCGCGCACATGGGAGCCACGACTGCCGCCATGGTCACTGCCGTCGTCGGAGTGCTCGGCACGCTTCTGGCGCCCGTGATCGCGAATTGGACGACGAAGCGCCAACGTGCCGAGGAATCACGCGTCGAGGAAAGAAGACGCACCTTCGAGGATCGGCGCGCGGCATACACCGCGATGAACCGCGCCTCCCGCCACTTCCACACCATGCTGAAGGATGCCCTGCACCGTATGCGGGACGGGGTCTACAGCGACGAGGACCGCGCCCAGGTCGAGGAGGCGCGGCGTGACTACAGGGATCGCTATGCCGAGTCCCAGATGGTCGTCCCTGAAGCGGTGCTCCGGGCATCTCGCGAGTTGAACGTCGTCCTGGCGGCGATCGACGCCACCGCCAAGCGCATCGACCGCGGTCTCGCCGGGGAAGGTGAAACCGCGGAGCAGGCACTGGTCGACCTGAAGGCCGCAGAGCTGGCACTCACTGCCATGCGCCGGATCATGCGTGAGGACCTGGGCGTACCCAACTGATCAGGCGCCCCTTCGGAATCCGTGCACGTCGGAGCTTTGGTCCCGCGGTGTCGTTCCTGCCATCCACGGGGTGGCGCACAGCGGGGCGCGGCTGTCCGTACTGTTTGGCCGTTGAGAACGACCCGGTCAGTCATCCTGCGTGTTTGTTCGGTTGCACACGGTGCTCCTTCCTCCAGTGTGAACGGGTGCCCCGCCGGGGCAGTCGGCGCAAGGGAGGCTTCGGTTGCGCAATCTCGCCGCCGTTCTACCTTGGCTTTTAGAACGGAAGCGAGAAGGGAGCAGGTCATGGTCGGCACGACGACGCACCCCGCGACGCTCGCGCTTGCTCGCTCTGTCGCCCGGCTGGAGATTGCGGTCGAAGAGGATTACGAGCAGTTTCGAGCACGCTACGAACAGGCGGTCCCTCCCCTTGACTACCGGCGCACCTTTGATCTGGTCACGGTGCAGGCGCCGTGGAGCGCGGTTCAGGATCTCGCCGACGAGAACGCTCCCTTGGGATTCATGATCTTTTGGAAGTTCGACGCCCAGCCGTTGTTCGGCGTGGCCGGCGATCACGCCCGCTGCACCGAGTACCTGATGGGCAATCATGTCATCGCCGAGCGCATGTACCGGCATGACGCGGGGGCTCTTCTCTACGTCCCCTTGCGTACTACGATCCACGAGTCTCCCTCGGGGGAGGCGTTGTTTGCGATCGATCGCCCCAGTGACACGGTCGCGGTACTCGGTCGACCCGAGATCACCGAAGTGGGGCGGGAGTTGGACCGCAAGGTCGGGGCTCTCCTGCGTCATCTCGGCGCACCGGTGCCGGATGAACTGACGTGATCGGCTGAAGCGTGGACGCCTCTGCGGAGCTAGCGGAGTTCGGCTGGGGAGGCCGACGAGGGGTGCGCCCGTTGAGGCTGACGAGGTGCGGCCTCCGAGGAGGCCTCCTCATGCCTGCCATGGGTGCGTCGGTCCGTAGTTCTCCGTGCCTGCGGCGGTCGTGCGGCTCAAGTGCAAAGCGATCGGTCGTGGCCCCCTTCACGTGCCGGTCGGTCGCGTTCGTCGGTCGAGCAGCCCGAGGCAGGCGACCGCGGCGACCAGTTCGATGACCGTCAGGGTCCACCAACCGTGTACGAACGCATCGTGAGTGGTCGTGTAGGTGCTGGGTACGCCGAGGATCGCGACGACGATGCTGACGCCGAGAACAAAGCCGATCTGGCGGGTCATGTTGATGACACCACTGCCGGTCGAGGTCCGGTGTGCCGGCAGTCCTGCGGTCGCGGAGGACAGCAGGGTCGGCAGCGCCAGCCCGATGCCGACTCCCGAGACGAGTTGGCCGGGCAGCAACTCCCTCGCATGGTTCGAGCCGTTCGGGCCGGCGAGTGCGAGGGTCATGGTGATGCCGGCTGCGAAGGCCAGACAGCCGTGAGCACAGCGGGGTGGACACGGCGGCCGTAGCGCTGCACCAGCACCGTGACGACGGGGACGATCGCGGGACCGGGTGCCACGGCGAGGCCGGTAGTGATCGTCGACCAGTGCCAGACGTTTTGCATCCAGAGCACCACGGTCAGGAGGTGGCCTGCGAAGC
Organism: Streptomyces sp. NRRL F-5122; assembly: GCF_001507435.1. Classification (GTDB taxonomy): domain Bacteria; phylum Actinomycetota; class Actinomycetes; order Streptomycetales; family Streptomycetaceae; genus Streptomyces; species Streptomyces lannensis. The sequence goes on along the minus strand of NZ_LMWH01000247.1, from coordinate 41,174 downwards.
CGATGCTGAAGGTGATCATGGCCACGTTGGCGGCGGCGAAGCTGCGGACACGGTAGGGATCGGGTTCGACCACCGGTGCCGGACGGCGCTCGGCCCGCCGGACGAATCCCGCCAGGAGCAGAGCCGCGACGATGAACGAAGCAATCGTCCTGCCGTCCCCCCAGCCCCAGTCGCCGCCCTTGACCAGTGCCAACGCGAGGGTCCCGATGCCTGTCGTGAGCAGGCCGGCGCCGGCCAGGTCGGGAAGCCTGGAGACCTGGGAGTCACGTGAGTCCGGGACGGCGCGGGCGGCCGCCACCAGCGCGATGATCCCCACCGGCAGATTCACCAGGAACACCCATCGCCAGCTCGCGGTGACCAGAATGCCGCCCAGCACGGCGGCTCACGTCACCGAGCGACGATCCCTCGAAGCTCTCGCCGATCTTGTCGAAGGCGACGTTCACGATGAAGACGTCCAAGCTCGCCATGAACGCGGCGAGCGACAGGATTGCGAGGATCATGTGCGGACTGCCCGTGCCGGCCCGTTCGGGCGCCTGAACAGGGTCGGTCACCTGGCTTTGTTTGCTCATGGCCAAGACCGTAAGGCGCGCGTACTGCACTTTTACAAGTTTAGTTGTGAAATTGAAGTAACTGTCGATAAGAGGAGTCAACCCCGGCCCTCATACAGGTCGCCAAGTGGGGACTGGCCGGGTTGGTCGGGACGCGTGAACTCCTCGCGACATTCATCCGGGTGTCCTCCTCGTCGCAGGTGGTACAGCAGGACAAGCAGCCCGAGTCCATGCCCTTTGACTCCCGCAGTGCGGCGACGCCGAGACCCACGCTCGGCCGAGTGTGTCTGCCGTGTCCGAGGCCTGTGAGGACACCGCCGAAGACCCCGCCGGCATCGGGACCCGGTGGTCGTCACCCTCGGGGAGGGCCGTACGGCGGAGGCTGTCCGGGTGGTCGGACCGGCCACTGCGGCGTGCCGACAGTACGTGGTGAAGGACAGCCGTCATGGACAACACCGCCGCCACGGTCGGCGGGGTGGGGACCAAGCTGCAGTTCCGTGCCTTCGCCGATTCGTCCATCCGCGCCAGCCGTCGGACCAACTGCTCCGGCAGCCCCGTCACCGTCGACTTCTGCACCGGCTGACGGACGCACGGCGATGACACTCACACATGCCGCTGACTGCCCACCGACGTGAGTGCAGCGGACCAGGACGGGCCCGTGCCCAGCGGTGTTCCGGTCCCGCTCGCGCCGGGCTGTGTCGGGCTGACGGGGTGGTCCGGAGTGGCAGCGGGACCCGTCGGCGGCGTGGGTTCGGGGTATCGGGCGCGAATCGACGTTCAATCGCAGTACAGAACCGACACGGCGGGCGGCAGCGCGCGCACGAGCGAGCCACCGAGCGCGTCCTGACAGCGTCTGTTTGAGGGAGACTGCGATGAGCGACACCACGGCTTTGCCGGCACCGTCCGGTCCCTACCTGGGCAAGGGGCTGCTGCCGGCCGACTTCTACGCCTATGCGGAGCTGCTCTCGGCCGCGGAACGCGAGAAGATCGAGTCCATCCGCGAGTTCCTCCGGACGCAGGCCGCCCCGATCGTCGACGACTACTGGGCCCGGGCCGAGTTCCCCTTTCAGCTGGTCGAGGGCTTCGGGAAGCTCGGCCTCATGGACTGGGCCGACCCGGACTCCACGCAGTCACAGCCCAGCAACCTTTTCGCGGGCTTCATCGCCTTGGAGTTCGGGCACGCCGACGCATCTCTGGCCACGTTCTTCGGCGCGCATGCCGGTCTGGCCATAGGGACCATCCTCGCCTGCGGTTCCGACGAACAGAAGCGGCGGTGGCTGCCCGCGATGAGCCGGCTGGAGAAGGTCGGCGCCTTCGCATTGACCGAACCCCACGGCGGCTCGGACGTGGCCGGCGGCCTGAAGACGACCGCGCGCCGCGACGGGGACGGGTGGATCCTCGACGGAGCCAAACGGTGGATCGGGAACGCCACGTTCGCCGATCTGGTCGTCGTCTGGGCCCGCGACGTCGAGACCGATCACGTGCTCGGCTTCGTTGTGGAGAAGGACACTCCGGGGTTCACCGCGACCAAGATCGAGCACAAGATGGCGCTGCGGATCGTGCAGAACGCCGACATCGTCCTCGACGGCTGCCGCGTCCCTGAGACCAACCGGCTGCAGAACGCGAACACGTTCAAGGACACTGCCCAGATCCTGCGCAAGACGCGCAGCGGGGTGGCGTGGCAAGCGGTGGGAGTGATGTTCGGCGCCTATGAGATCGCGCTGCAGTACGCGAAGGAACGTGAGCAGTTCGGGCGCCCGATCGGGAGTTTTCAGCTCGTGCAGGACCTGTTGGTGAAGATGCTGGGCAATGCGACGGCCTCGTGCGGGATGGTGACGCGACTGGCCCGGTTGCAGGACGCCGGGGTCTTCAGGGACGAGCAGTCCGCGCTGGCGAAGGCCTACTGCACGGTGCGGATGCGCGAGAGTGTGGGATGGGCCCGGGAACTGCTGGCAGGCAACGGCATCGTCCTCGACTACAAGGTCGGCCGGTTCGTGGCCGACGCGGAGGCGCTCTATTCCTACGAGGGGACCCGGGAGATCCAGACCCTCATCGTCGGACGTGCCGTGACCGGCGGCCTGAGCGCCTTCGTGGGGTGACAGAGATGACCAACGACTTCGTCTTCAGCGGCCTGAAGGTCCTCGACGCCTCGAGCTTCATCGCGGCACCGGCCGCGGCCACCATTCTCTCCGACTTCGGGGCGGACGTCATCAAGATCGAACCTCCCGGGAAGGGCGACCCCCAGCGGCGGTTGAGTTCCGTGCCACCGAGTCCACGCGCACAGGGCAATTACAGCTGGCACCTCGCCAACCGCAACAAGCGCGGCATGGTGATCGACCTGAAGTCCGCTGCGGCCCCAAGGATCCTCAAGCGCCTCGTCGAGTGGGCCGACGTGGTGATCACCAACTTTCCGCACGGCACACGCGAGAAACTGCACCTGGGCTACGACGAGGTCTCGAGCTGGAACCCGAGGGTCGTCTACGCCGACATCACGGGCTTCGGGGATGCCGGTCCCGATGCGGGGCAGCCGGGGTTCGACCTGACCGCCGCATGGTCGCGCAGCGGGCTGCTGGCCTCCACCCGGGACGCGGGAGCCCCGCCGACGGTGCCCGTCTGGGGCAGCGGCGACTACATGGCGGCCGTCGCCATCTACGCGGCGATCGTGACGGCCCTCTACCGGCGTGAGCGGACGGGACAAGGGGCCAGCGTCGGGACGTCGTTGCTCGCCGCGGGTATCTGGGCAACGGGAACGCTTGTGGCCGCTGCGCTCGCCGATGGCACGCCTTTCGAGCTGCACGACCGGAAGGCGCCGCTCAACCCGCTGACGAACTCCTACCGGACGGCGGACGGCGAGTGGTTCATGCTGGTCACCTCAGCCCCGAACTGGCCAGGTCTGACACGGGTCATCGGGCACCCGGAGCTGCTCGAGGACCCCCGGTTCGCCGACGTCGAGGGCTTCGTGGAGCATTCCGCCGTACTGACCGAGCTGCTCGACGCCGAGTTTCGGTCTCAGCCCTTCGCCCACTGGAAGGACGCCCTGAACCGGGAGCGCATCACCTTCAGCCTCATCCAGACTCCGGAGGAGGCCGCGCAGGATCCGCAGTTGCGCGCCAACGACATCGTCGTACCCCTGGAAGGGGTCAGCGATCTGAAGGAGACCATCAGCAGCCCGATCAATCTGCGCGGGGTGCCGAAGGTGGCGGCCAAGCGTGCGCCGGACCTGGGCGAGCACAACGACGAGGTCCTCGCCGAGCTGGGCTTCAGCCCCGCCGAGATCGCCGAGCTGCGGACCCAGGGCGCGATCCCGACCCCGCCGAGAGCGGAGATGTAGCAACGAGTACGGTGCGCGAAGCGGCCGTGGTGTGGGTCAACCGTCAGCGCGCTGGTGGCCGACGGCCTCGATACGAGATTGCCACGACTCGCTTCGCGCACGGCCGGTGACAACGGTCGGCGGGTCCGCTGTGTGAGGTGCCGAGGCAGTGGTCGAGCGGATCGGCTGCCTTCGCAGGAATCGATGTACCGCGCTGCCCACGGCCTGGAGCCGGGCGGCGCGCCTTGTGGTGTCACCGCAGACGGCAGACCAGTTCGGTAGGAGCGAGCAGGCCTTCCTCCATGTGCTGCAGCACGTTCGCGATCTTGGTCGACGCATCTGCGCCCATCGCCACGTTGACCGACGCCGGTCGCGCGTCGGGCGCTCCGGGGCCTTGCGGGGCGCTGCCCTCGTGGTGAGCAACCGCAGTGCGGAGGCCACGGAGTGCCCGGATGCCCTGCGACCGACGATCGTGCTCGGCCACGATCTCGAACCCGGCGTAGCTCAGCGACGCGCGATACTGCTCGGGCCCGGCGATGAAGCTGTGCGAAGGCTCCGAGGCCCAGGGGAGTGGGTATCTCACCAGGGAGGGATCCCCGAGGAACATGACGTCGTACACGATGAAGAGGCCGTTGACGGTCAGGACGCGTCCGATCCCATTGAAGAGCCGGGACTTGTCCTCGACGTTCATGCCCACGTGCAGCATCCACGCACGGTCGAAGTTCCCTGCGGGAAATGCCAGTTCAGTCACATCTCCATGCACGAAGTGCGTCCTGTCCGCGAGGCCCACGCGATCGGTGAGCCGGCGTGCGGCCGCGACATACTCCGCGGTGAGGTCCACGCCGGTGACATCGACGTCTGCCTGCTGCACCAGATGGCGGGCCGGCCCACCCAGTCCGCTCCCCACGTCCAGTACACGCATGCCCGGCCGCAGACGCAGGTGCTCGGTGATCTGTTGTGTCGCCGCATGACCTCCGATGTGGAACTCGTCCACGCCATGGAGTTCGTCGGCGGTGAGTGAACTGCGCCCCGGGTACAGACTGACCGCAATCTGCCGGAGTCTCTGCTTCCCTCACCGGCGTGCCTGCGCCAGCACGCAGGCCGAATATCCCCGTGCTTGGTGCCGCTCGCGCCGGAAGTCGGCCGATGCGCCGAGTTCCGGGATCGCGCCCCTGTTGAAGTGCCAAGCGGTGCGGGCGGGATGCCGGCCGGCAGGGTGCTCCGGGCGAGTCGGCCCTGGACCAGATTCACGATCGCGCCCAGGACCAGGCACCAGTCCTATGTCTTGGGACTGCCTCACGGCCGCTGGTGCTCCAGGCCACTGGCAGCACCGGCGCCGGCGGTGCCCGCTGCCCTTCGGTCATCGTCCAACGGGGCCGGAAATGCCACCGCCCGTCGAGGCGCGTCAGTGGTGGTCGCCCTGTCGGCCCAGTGTCTCCACGGGGGTTGCGCCAGGGCGGGTCCACTGTGGCACGGGGCGGCTGGTCGGGCCCCAGGCGGCGTTCCCGTCCGCGTCCGAGCGCCAGTACCAACAGATCGGCGCCCCATGACCACCGACCGGGGAGCCGACTTGAGGAGCCTCGGGCCAGCCCTCGGGGTTGTCCTCCCACCCCTCGCGGCGGCCGTAGGGCGTCATGTCGAGCAGGCTCAGGGAACCGTTGACCGGCTCGTTGCCACGGCCGGTCGTGGAGTAGGTGAGGAACACACGGTCGCCGTCGCGCAGGAAGCAGGTGATGTGCCCCATGTCGCCGTCGACCGGCGCCTCCACGTCGCGCACCGAGTACCAGGGCTGGGTGTAACCCATGAACTCGACGTACGAGGCCACCTCGTCCGGGCGGCCCGCGGTCAGGACGGCGAACGAGACGCCGCGGGCGTTGAGGTAGACGGCGTCGTCCAAGTGCCAGGCCGTGGTGGTGCAGCCCTCGCACTGCCCCTGGTGCGGTGCGCCGTCGTACCACATGTGCTTGTACACCACGAGCTCCTCGCGGCCCTGGAACAGGTCCAGGAACGGGACCGGTCCGTCGGGTCCGACGACCTCGACCGTCCCGTCGAATTCCACCATCGGCAGCCGGCGGCGGGCCGCGGCGATCGCATCGCCCTCGCGGGTGTGCGCCTTCTCGCGGACCAGAAGCTCGTCACGGGCGGCCTGCCAGATGGCCAGGTCGACGACGGGCGGGCGGCCGGGCAGAGCGGTCGTCGGGTCGTCCGGCGTGGTCGTCATGGTGTCCTCCGTGGTGTCTTGTGCCGGGCAGCGTCGTGCGGCGTCCTACGACGGTCACCAGAACAGACTGGTGGCCCGGCCGGAACTCATCGCTGCGTGGGATGCTGCCTACGTCGGCCAGTGCCCGTACTCCGCCGCGGATCGCCGCAGGCGGGCGGGGGTCATACCGGTGGTGGTCCGGAAGGCTCGGCCGAAGGCGGAGGGCGAGCGGTAGCCGACACGCGCGGCGACGTCGTCGAGGCTACACTCCGTGGTGGTCAGCAGATCGGCTGCCATCGTCATCCGGATCCGGGTGAGGAAGTCGGCGACGCCCATGCCGGTCGCCGTGGAGAAGCGCCGTACCAGAGTGGCCCGGGAGACCCCGGCAAGGCGGGCCAGGCGGGCGATCGTCCACGGTCTGTGCGGCTCGCGGATCACGGCGTCGACCACGGCTCGCAGAGCGGGGTCCACGACGGCGGTCCAGGGTGGGGGGACGACTGCCGCCGGGGGACCGTTGGAGCCGTCTCCGCGCAGGACGAGTGCCAGGAGGGCTTCGCAGAGCGAGGCCAGCAGGGCCCCGGCGCCGGGGCCGTCGAGGGTCGCCTCGTTCCGCATCAGCTCGCCGAGCAGGCGCAGTGGCGAGTCGGCCCCTGTGCCGAAAGAGGCGTGCAGGACGTCGGGCAGCCCGGCGAACAGAAGCTCCCCGGCGCCCGGCCGGTAGGTGAAGTGGCCGCAGAAGAGATCCACAGTGGTGGGGCCCTCGCTGCGCAGGGTGGCCACCGACCTGCCTTCATACCGGTCGGCGGGCACCGGCGGCTCCAGGGCGGTGACGCGCACGCGGTGCCGCTCGGCACGGGGGAGTACCAGTACGTCGCCCGCGCGCAGCTCGACGGTGCGACCGCCGGTCTCGACCATGCACAGGCCGTCAAGGAGGAGATGGAAGGGCACCATCCCGGTCCCGCCGGGCGGGTTGTCCAGGGTGTGGCTTCCGGCCAGCATGCAGCGCACATCGACCGCGCCTTCGAGGCGGGCCATACGCAGGAGTGTGCTGATCGTGTCCATGAGCCTATCTCGACGATAATTGATCCATTGCCGTCTTGCCGGATCGGCAGGTTCGACGGAGTCTGACGCCCATGGACGAATTGCATGCGGATCTGCTGGTCATCGGCTTCGGCAAGGGCGGGAAGACACTCGCGGCGGCCATGGGCCGACTGGGACGACGTGTGGTGATGGTCGAGCAGTCCGCCCTGATGTACGGGGGCACGTGCATCAACATCGGCTGTGTACCGACCAAGGCGCTCATTCAGCGGGCTTCCGCCCGGCCTGAGGACGCGGATCCGCAGGCGTGGTACTCGGCGTCCGTGGCATCGACGGCAACGCTGACCTCCGCGATGCGCGACAAGAACTTCCGCATGCTCGACTCACTGGACTCGGTGACGGTCGTGACCGGCACCGCGGCCTTCCTCGACGACAAGCGGGTGGAGGTCGTGGCAGGCGACGACCGACTGGAGATCACCGCCGACACCATCGTGGTCAACACCGGCGCGGAGCCGGTGGTGCCGGACATCCCCGGCCTGCGCGACAGTGCACACCTGGTCACCGGCACGGATCTGATCGGCTCGCCCGACCTGCCACGCCGACTCGCCGTCATCGGCGGTGGCTACCAGGGGCTCGAGTTCGCGGCAATGGTGCGCCGCTACGGGAGCGAGGTCACCGTTCTGGAGGTCGCCGACCGCATCCTGCCGCGTGAGGACGAGGACGTGGCCCAGGCCGCGGAGGAGATCCTCCGAGAGGAGGGCATCACCTTCGTGACCGGAGCCCGTGTCACCCAGGTCGCCGACACAGAAGGCGCGGCGATCGTCCACTACGAGGCGAACGGCGCCGCGGACACCGTCGAAGCCGAGGCGGTGCTCGCCGCTGCGGGACGTGCACCGCGCACCGCAGAACTGCGACTGGAGGCCGCGGGTGTGCGCACGACCGCCCACGGCGCCATCGAAGTGGACGAGTACCTGAGCACCAGCCGACCGCATATCTTCGCGATGGGTGACGTCAACGGCGGACCCCAGTTCACCTACATCTCCCTCGACGACTACCGGATCGTCGCCGACCAACTGTCGGGCGAAGGCAAGCGCTCCACAAGCGACCGGGTGGCGGTCCCCTACACGCACTTCATGACGCCTCCGCTGGCTCGGGTGGGCCTCACGGAGAACGAGGCACGGGCCGCCGGCCGATCCGTGCGTGTCGCGTCCAAGGCGGTCGCGGTCATGGCGGCGATGCCTCGGGCGAGCATCGTGGGTGAAGTGCGCGGGCTGATGAAGTTCGTCGTGGACGCCGAGACCGACGAGATCCTCGGAGCGGCCCTACTCAGCGTGGATGCACAGGAATTGGTGAACACCGTGGCGCTGGCGATGCGCAGCGGGGTTACGGCGAGCGGCCTACGGGACGCGATCTGGACCCACCCCAGTTCGACGGAGGCCTTCAACGAGGTGCTGGCGACTGTGGTGCGCTGACCCCTCGGCTTTACCGAGTACTGCTCACCGTTCGTGCATGGCGACACCCACGGCCGAGCACGGTGTTCTCGCTCGTCAGCGCGACAACTCCTCTTGAAATAAGGGGAGTTGCGTGTTCCGTACGCTCTGATCGAGCGCCCTGTCCTTTGCCCCGCAGCGGCAGGAGAGTAAGGGTACGGGCGTGGTCCGGACAGGGCACGGACGTCCGGTGAAGGCCTCGGGCAAGCGTTCGCTGTGACTCGCGCTGGACGAAGGGGATGGTCACGGCGCTGCGCGCGACGGCCCTGGGTGACCTGACGCGTACGGCCGTTGCAGCAGCCGGGGCCGCTCCCTGAGTGGGAGCGGACCGCCGTCGGAATCGTCGGTCAGGCGTCGGCGTCCCGGAGGCCGACCGCGTCGTGCTGCCAGAACAGTTGCGAGTAGACCAGAGTGCCCGTCATCCACTCCTCGTAATTCGGAAGCTTCAGCACCTGGAAGGCGGCGTCGGGGATGCGAAGGGACGGCTTGCGAAAGCCCAACTCCCCGCCGGGCACGAACCCGAAGCGCGAGTAGTAGGCGGGGTCCCCTTCGAGGAAGACAAGCGGAACCGGCCGCTTGGAGAGGATCTCCAGACCGCTCCGTATCAGGGCCGAGCCGACACCCTGTCTTTGGTGACCTGGCGCCACGGCCAGGGGGCTGAGCACCTGCACGTCGACGAGGCACCGCGGGGCGTCCAGGAGGTTGCGAGTGAACATGACGTGGCCCACCACATGCCCGGCCTGCTCGGCGACCAGCGACAGCCCGCCGTCGGGCGCGAGGGTGTCGCGCAGGTCGTCCGTCAACTCGGCCACGACAGAACCGTGATCACCGAATGCCTCCTGATGGAGACTCCGCACGGCCTGCCTGTCATCCGGTCGCTCTTCCCGCAGATCCATGGGCCTGAGAATAGGGAGAGTCGAGTTTGCAGGCGACCGGTTAAAGAACGTCCCGGTGACGACGTCGAGCCGTCATTGGACCGGTGAGGCGCCTGATCCGCAGTCCGGCGCAGGGCTGGAGCGATGCACGGTGGCCATAGAGCCGTTCGCCGCGCCGCGCCTCGTTACCGCGCCATGGCGGTGGCCCGGGGATACGATTAACTGCGATGTCGCGCCTGCACCAGTTGTGTGTGCGCCGATGGTGTGCGTCCGGCATCCCCCGACGGGGCACAACCACTGGCGGCGAAGGCAGTCCGGGCCGACACGGACCAGGGCCTTCGCCCACGATGGTGCAGAGCCTGACCGGATGATCAAGGAACCGTATGACCGCTCGCAGATGCGACCGCGACACGATCATGTTGACCGTGATCAGCCACCTGAACGTCTTGATGGGCGAATGCGGGAATCTCAGCGGCCGGATCAGTGCGGTGATCGACCGGCAAAAGCCCGGTGACCTGGCTCGGGCCGCCTCTCGTCGGTACGCGAGCGCCACACGGATGGTGACGGTCGACAAGTTCCGGCCGGCAGCGGCCGCGCAAGCCGGCGCTTTTCGGACGCTCCGCTGATCGCCGCACGTGTACACCTCGGCTTTTGAGTCGTTGCCCTGCCACGGCACCCCGGCAGGCCAGACCGATCATGGTTCGGTGTCGGCCTCTTCCCGGTCCCCAATGCCCTGTAGGGCGACGGAAGCTCACACGAAATTCCATGCACCATCGGAGATGAAGATGAACGACGTGCTGAGTCATGTCCTTGACGCCCACGGCGGCCTGGAACGATGGTCGCAGATCGATCGACTGCAGGCCGACGTCATCCTTCGCGGCCCCTTCTGGGCCGTGCGCGGATTTTCGGAGAAGCCGTCGAGGGAGAGACTGACGGTCGAGACCCGCAGGGAGGTGATTCGCTTGAGCCCCTGGAAAAGGCCTGAACACGACATACTGGTGCGGGCTGAGGACGACGCGGTCGAGGTGCGAGTGGCCGCAGACGACACCGTCCTGGAGAGCAGGTCCGGCATCAGGTCGACCTACGCGGGCTACGAGCTGAACTCACCCTGGGAGTCGCTACAGGTTGGTTACTTCATTGGCTACGCCATGTGGAACTACCTCACCACGCCCTTTCTCCTCACGTATCCCGGCGTCACATCGCGTGAGGGTGAGCGGTGTGTCGAGAACGGTGAAGTGTGGCATCGGTTGGAGGTGCACTTTCCGCGGTCCATCGCCACGCACTGTGCGCGGCAGACCTTCTACTTCGGCGACGACGGTCTGCTGCGGCGTCTTGACTACAACGTCGATGTCAACGTCGGCGTGGCCGTTGCCCACTATGTCGGCGCATACAGGGAGTTCGACGGGATCAAGGTACCCACCCGACGTCGTGTGCACCGGTGGAACCCCGACGACTCTCTGAGTGAAGACTGGTCCATCGGAATCGACATTGAAAGCGTGTGGACGGTCTGATCGGGCCCGGGCGCGGCTCCGACTTCCCGTCGCAGTCAAGAGATGCGAAGACGGGCCGGTTCTCCGGGTACGCTCGGGGAAATGGGAGGCCGGGGTGTCAGTGGACGCAAGAGCGCGACGTGACGCGCGAGCCCGTCCAACGTCGTCCGGGCAGAACGCCTCCCCAAACGGACCCGTGTGCGCTGCGCCTCACTTGCCCGGCAGGACCCCACAGCGGGCCATGCACCGTCACGGCGCACCGAGTGATTGAGCATCGGGGATGGACACCCCGGCGCCCGTCGGCACGGCCGGGACGATGTCGCACGGCGTGCCCGCCCGGAACGAGGTGAGCATCGCCCGATTTCCTCCGGCGCGCTGTCCATTACGCGTCGGTCGCGGTCGGCGGTGACCCGGAACCAGACACCAACAGAGACAAGGAAGTGTGCGATGCGTGTCGCCGTGCTCGACGACTATCAGAGGGCCGCTCGTCGTTTCGCCGACTGGGACGGTCTCGGGGCGGAGGTGGTGTTCGTCCATGACCATCTTGGGGACACGAATGCGGTGACTGCGGCGCTCGACGGTTTCGACGTCGTGGTGGCGATGCGCGAACGGACGCCGTTCACGGCGGAGCGCCTCGGAGCGCTGCCCGCGCTCCGACTGCTGGTGACGACCGGTATGGGCAACGCCTCCATCGACATGGAGGCCGCCCGCCGGTTCGGGGTCACCGTGTGCGGCACCGGGATCCTTCCGCACGCCACCGCTGAACTGACGTGGGGGCTCATCCTCTCCCTCACCAGGCACATCCACGAGGAGGCCGCCGGAATGCGGCAGGGGGCGTGGCAGCACACCATCGGTGGCGACCTTGCCGGACGGACCCTGGGAATCGTCGGCCTGGGCAACCTCGGTCGGCGCGTCGCCGCGGTCGGCGCCGCGTTCGGAATGCGGACGGTGGCCTGGAGCACACATCTGGACCCCGCCCGCGCCGCGGAACACGGCGTGACGGCGGTGGACAAACGGGAGTTGTTCTCCACCTCCGACATCGTCACCGTGCACTACAAGCTCAGCGAGCGCAGCATCGGCCTGATCGGCGCGCAGGAACTGTCCTGGATGAAGCCCACGGCCCTGCTGGTGAACACGTCACGCGGCCCGATCGTCGACACCGCGGCCTTGGTCGAGGCGCTGCGTCAGGGCCGGATCGCAGGCGCGGCACTGGACGTCTACGACACCGAGCCGCTGCCCGCCGAGGACCCACTGCGCGGTCTGCCGCATACCCTGCTCACACCCCACATCGGCTACGTCACCGAGGCCACTTACGACGTGTTCTACCGGGAAGCGGTCGAGGACATCGCCGCGTATCGCAATGGAGCCCCACTACGCGTCCTGAACCTCTGACCGCGGCACGGCGCTCGGCCGAGTCCGCACCGGACACTCTCTCGAGAATGGTGGCCGACAGTGTCAGTGGCACCGCGGCTCCGTGATGGAGGGCCCTGGAGTGGGGAAAGCCGTGAACGGCCTACGCCTCTTCGTCCCCTGCCGGGAGATCGACGAATGTGTACCGGACGGACTGCCCCTGGCGTGAACGCTCGGCGATACCTCTGGCCACAAGAGCCTCAAGGGTATTGCGCACGACGACCTTTCCCGAGGCCCGCACCGCGCTCGGCAAGGCCTCGAACATGTCGTTGACGGACATGGGTCCGTGGGACGCCCGCAAGCGCCGCAGTACGGCAGCCCGTACGGATCCCCGTTTGGCGGGGCGGCCGCGGGTGCCGCCGACAGACTCCGGAGCGGGTGCGGAACTCTCCTGGGAGCCGTGACCGGTCGCTGCCGACGGGACGGGCGCCGCAGAGTCCGCAGCCACGCTGGAGAGGTTCTCCCAGAGCTTACCCAAGAGCATCCGGTCCGCGTGGAGCGACCTGAGGCGGGCTTCCAACTGCGCGATTTCACCGTCGACCCGTTCGAGATCAGCGCGTACCTGTTCGGTGTACGCGTTGGTCAAGTCCACTCGTGCATCTGCCTCTATGGACATGCTCTTCCTCCCTCTCGGGAAGAGTATCCAGCATCACAGAAGCCCCTATGCGGGCGGCCGGGCGTTCAGGGGTAGCGCCCGACTCCGCTGCAACCGGCAGGCTGTGGACTGATCCTGGCCAGCGCGTATGCCATGGGCCGGGGCGATACGTCGGGCGATGCGCAGGGCGGCAGTCGACGGAGGCGGTGAAGTGATGTGCCGATCCTCGTCGTTCGGCCGGGCGCCGAACGGGGGCAGAGTTCCGGCCTCGCCACTTCACCGCCGGCCACTCAGCCGTTGCGGCTCACGTCCCTGGTACCCGCTTGCCGCGACGGCACCGCCCTCCCCGATACCAGGACAGCGAGGGTGCTGCGCGCTTCACGCCGCAATGCGCCGCGTGAAGCAAAGGTCGCCGTAAGGGCGAGGATGGAGACGGTGCCCCCGTAGAACACACCGGCAATCGTGGAGAGGAGCCCGATCGTCATCGGGCACGCACCTTTCTTCCCCCGCTCGGCCCACCCGGATCACGGTCCGGTGCGGGCGTCGATGCGTTTCATGCCCAGCATACGCGTGCCGTCAACTCCCCTTCGCCGCCTTGCGGATGGGCGACCTCTCGGCGATCGCGGCTCCCGCGGGAGCCCGGTGCCGGGAGCCCGTGCGCCGCGGGGGAGGGGCCGTAGGCGGTCTCCCGGCACCGGGAGTCGAGCGAACTCGATGGGAACTTGGCAGCGCGGAACTCACCGACGGGGGTCGCTGCCGGGGCGAGCTGTCGCCCCGACTGCCGCGGGGGCTGTCGCCTCCGTGCCGCTCGGCTGTACCTGACGGGGCCTTGTGCTCTGGTATCTGGTGCGTCCCCATACCAGCAGCGCCGATACCACGGCCCATGTCCCGAGTGTCAGCAGTGGGTTGATGGCGTGGGCGCCGTCGAAGTAGCTCAGGTCGGTGATCGCGCGCACGGCGGCTCCAGGAGGCAGGACACCCGAGACGGCAGAGACCGACGACGTCAAGGCGGTGCTCGCATCCGCGGTCACAGCCTTCGAAGCCGGGTTGCCCAGACCCGCCGTCGACTTCCAAGGGTGCTGACCGCCGTGGTTCGTTACGGGCAGGGAGAGCCTGGAACGGCTCGGTTCCCTCCCGGCGGGCGGGTGTTCGGGTCAGTGCATGTGGTCGTGACCGTCCCGGTGGTCATGGCCGGGTGGCCGTTGCGCCAGGTCCCGTGTACGTGCGGTGACCTCGTCCGTGGAGACCGCGCCCTGGCCCACGAGCAGGTCTTCCAGGGCGGCAAGCCAGAGGCGGTAGTAGTGCCAGGGCTCGTCGCGAGCCGGCTCGGTCTCCCAGGCCCGGATCCTGGTGACCAGCGCGGTCCGGAACTCCGGCCAGGTGAATCTGCCTGCCTCGTACAGGCTGACGACCATGCCGAAGGCGCGGCTCTCCCACGGCTCCGAGAACAGCAACTCGCCATTGGTGCGGGGCGGTGCGGTCGGGCCCTCGATGTCCAGGGGCGCGCTCATGGCGCCTCGACCTTCGCCACGCCGACCATCGCGTCACGGGAGACCAGCGGCACGAGCTCCTCCTCGGTCAGGTGCTCGGTGCCGGCGGGACGTTCGGGCAGCACCAGCCAGCGCACCTCACTGGTGGAGTCGTGGACGGTGATGCGTACGTCGTCGGCGAGTTCGAGCCCCATCTCGGACAGCACCGCGCGCGGTTCCCTGACGACGCGCGAACGGTAGGCAGGATCCTTGTACCAGCTGGGTGGCAGGCCGAGCACCGGCCATGGGTAACACGAACACAGTGTGCACACCACCACATGGTGCTGGCTGGGGGTGTTCTCCACGACGACGATGTGCTCGCCCTGCGGTCCGGAGAAGCCCAACTCCTTGATGGCGGCGGTACCGTCCTCGAGCAACCGTCGCCGGTAATCCGGGTCGGTCCACGCCTTGGCGACGACCCTGGCACCGTTGAGAGGGCCCACGTTGGTCTCGTACTCGGTGATGATCCCGTTCATCACCTTGGGGTCGATCAAGCCGCGCTCGGTGAGCAGTTGCTCGAGCGCTTCGGTGCGCAGGGCCGGGGGAAGGTGCTCGCCCGATCCGGTGGTGGTCATCAGGGCGTCTCCAGGTAGGTCTCGTACATCTCCAAGATGAGCGTGAAGGGCTCGGCGTCGGTGCCCCACAGTTCGTGCGAGTCGAACCGCACCGAGTAGACGTGCTGCGGATTCTCCCCCTGGAAGTGGGCGTTGGTGTCCGGCAGCACTGCGGCCGGCTGGATGACCTCGACAACACCGGTGTGCCCCCGCACGTAGCCAGGCAGCCGGGTGTGTCCGGGCACGGACATGTGCTTGGCGCGTACACGCCCGCCCACGGTGAAGGCCGGGGTGGTGTCCACGGTGCGCAGCGAGCCCTCGGCGGTCGGCGCGTAGTCGGGCCTGGCGGGTTCCGGGGTCGGCGGTTCCTCGACGCCTTCGTCACGCAGGTTGCGGGCGCGGGCTTCGATCGCGCCGGGCGCCAGGACGGCGCTGTCGGTGAGCATCAGTTCGGCGGCGTTGAGCCATCGCCCGTAGTAGCCGTCGTCCAGGTAGGCGGCTCGGCCCAGGCGTTCCTGCGCGTGCCGGAAGGCGTCCGGGTTGATGCCGCCGCACGCGATGCGGCTGGAGAGAATCGCCAGTGCGAACGCCCGGCCTTGCCAGGGCTCCTCGAAGACGGGTTCGTCGCGTCTCGGCGGGCGCACCGGGCCCCATCCCCGGGTGCCGCCCATGTCGGCGATACCATCCATGGCAGGCTCTCCGATATAGGGATGTAAAGGCTTAAGGTCCTCGAATCGTATGCGGTTCGTGACGACGCCTCCACGGCACAGGCCGCCTGTGGATCATTCGGCCCCGACGTCACTCTCTCGGGGTAGCCGGCCGGACGCGTCTGCGGCGAAGCCGTGATCGCGAACCCATTGGTCACGGAAAGAAGTGGATCAGGGACCCTCAGTCAAACTCCCTGGTCCACCCCTCTCCTCGGCGTCACGGCACCCTTTTCGGTTTGTGAGCAGATGCTCCTATCATTGAGGGCGAAGCCCTGGAGGAGACCATGACCGCTACGCCCGCGAGCCGTGACGATCTGTGCAACAACCTGGCGCTGCGCAAGGCGGCCCGGTACCTCGGTGCGACGTACGACAAGGCTCTGGCGCCCGCCGGTCTTCGGGGGACGCAGTTCAGCATCCTCCAGAGGCTCAGTGCCCAGGGGGAGATGACCATCACGGCCCTCGCCGACGTGATCGCCATGGACCGCACGACGATGGCCTCCAACCTCAAGCCGCTTGCACGGGAAGGCCTGGTCACCGTCGAGACGTCGGCGGCGGACCGTCGTGCCCGGATCGTCACGATCACGCCTGAGGGTGTAGCCCGGATGAAGGCCGCACTGCCCTTGTGGGAGGGCGTGCAGGCCCGGTTCGAGGGGAGTTTCGGGGTCGACGACGCGGCCCGCCTGCGCGCGTCGCTCGAAGCCGTCCTCCATACCGGCTTCCAGCCCTGGGCGGAGTGAGAGCGGTCCTCTTGCGGGCAGGTGCGTGGGTCGGGGCGCGAGCACTGACGTCGAGCGGGACGAACCGGCCCTCTGTGTCCACCCTTGGTCGCCCACTCCCATCGTGATGTCCAGAGTCGCGAAGTAGCAGGTCACGAGCGCGTCCGCACCGGTCGGGTGACCGGCCTGCCGGTCCGGTCGATGGTTGCGGCAGGGCTGTGGCCTCAGGTCCTTGACGTGCCGTCGCGGTGGCTGCGGGATCAGTTGCTGGGCCGGTTCTGTGCGAGCGCTCCCGGTGTGGTCGGGGGAGTCCTTCTGCGCCTTGTGTTCACATCGATACGAGCATATGCTCCTAATGCTGATGCGTGCAGGTCCGTGGGCATGTGCGTCTGCTGACCGCGGTGGGCGCGCCGGGAATCGGAGCGGCGTCACGGTCCGTGTCTCGCGCCTGATGGCCGTCTGTCCGGGGCCTTTCTACGCACACACATGACTGCTCACCCGGCTACTCAAGAATCTCGAAGGAGACTTACCGATGGTTGCCAGCAACCGTGTCCTGATCGCCGGCGCAGGCGGCGTGGGCCGTACCGTTCTCGAACTGCTCTGGGCCCAGGGCGTGCCGGTAAGGGCGATGGTCCGCCGCGACGACGAACGTGCGGCCGGGTTGCGCGCGCTGGGCGCGGAGGTGGTCCTCGGCGATCTGACCCGGCCCGAGAGCGTGGCGGCCGCACTGGAGGGCGTGGGGCGGATGTACTTCGCGATGCCCGTGTCGCGCGACCACCTCCTCGCGGCGACCGTGGTGGCCACAGTGGCCCGAGAGCACGGGCAACTGGACGCTCTGGTCGGCATGTCACAGATGACGGTCTCGCAGATGACCGCCACCAGCACCGCGGAGTCACATCAGCAGCGACTGCACTGGCTGGCCGAGCAGGTGCTGAACTGGTCGGATCTGCCGGTGGTCCACATCCGGCCGACGTCCTTTCTGGACAATCCGCTGTTCACCACGCTGGCGGCGCGATCGATCCGGGCGAGCGGCACGATAGCGCTGCCGTTCGGCACCGGGCGCACATCGCCCGTCGCGGTGGACGACGTCGCCCGCGTGGTCGCCACCGTGCTCCGTGAGCCGGCTTCGCACATAGGCAACGTCTACGAGCTCACCGGGCCCCGTACCCTCGACATGACCGAGATGGCCGAGGAGTTCACGCGGGCGCTCGGGCGGCCGGTGACCTATACGGACGTGCCGCTGGACTGGTGGCGGGCCGAGGTGCTGGCGAAGGTGCGTCTGCCGCAGCACATCGAGGACCACATCGCGGTCATGGCAAGCCTGCATCAACGGAACCGCTACGACCGCGCGTCGGACGACGTGGAGCGCGTGACCGGTGTACCCGCCCGGACGGTCGAGGATTTTGTGGCCGACCGCAGGGACTTCTACCTGGGGTGAGACGCCGCTTCGGCCGGATGCGACGCCGATGTCCTGCGGAGCCACATCGTGGTGACTCATGCCGTCGGTTCGATGACGGTCACAGACGTACGGATCCGGCGGAAGGTTGCCGACACGGAAGGAGGATCGTGCCGGCTCACGCCCTCAGATAGGCCAGGACGGCCAGGACCCTGCGGTGCGTCGCGTCCGCGGGCGGCAGGTCCAACTTGGCGAAGATGCCGCTGATGTGCTTGCCCACTGCCGCCTCGGACACCACGAGTTCGTGCGCGATCGCGCCGTTCGACCTGCCCTCCGCGATCAGGGCGAGAACCTCGCGCTCACGCGGTGTGAGCCGCTCCAGCGGGTCGCGACGACGGCGCAGCAGCTGGCGTACGACTTCCGGGTCGACGACCGTGCCGCCGCCGGCGACCTCGCACAGGGCGTCCACGAACTCTTCGACCTGCCCGACCCGGTCCTTGAGCAGATAGCCGACACCCGATCCGTCTCCGGAGTCGAGCAGTTCGGAGGCGTATGTCCGTTGCACGTACTGGCTGAGGACCAGGACGGGCAGGGTGGGTGCCCGCTCCCGCAGACGTACTGCTGCGTGCAGCCCTTCGTCCTGGAATCCCGGGGGCATGCGGACGTCTGTCACGATGATGTCGGGTGAGTGTTCCTCGACAGCGGCGAACAGTGCCTCGGCGTCTCCGACGGCCGCGACGACCTCGTGACCGCAACGGTGGAGCAGGCCTATGAGTCCCTCTCGCAGCAGGACACTGTCCTCGGCCAGCACTACGCGGAGCGATCGGTCGGCGGGCAGGGATCGCAAGGGAACTCCACACTCAACTGGGTCGGTCCGCCAGGGGGACTGGACAGGGTAAGTCTGCCATCGAGGACCGAGACCCGGTCCGCGAGACCGGTGAGCCCGGTGCCGACCGAGGCATCGGCGCCGCCCCCGCCGTCGTCGTGTATGTGCAGGTGCAGTCGTCCGTCGCGATGGCCGCCGCTCACCTCGGCGCGGCTCGCCCCGCTGTGCTTGGCGATGTTGGCGAGTGCTTCACAGACCACGAAATACGCGGCTGATTCGACGGACTGGGGCAGGCGCTCCGACAGTTCCAGGGCGACGTCCACGGGTACCGGGGATCGGTCCGCGGCATCGGCGACGGCGGCTTCCAAACCGTAGTCGGCGAGCACCTTGGGGTGGATGCCGTGCACGAGTTCGCGCAGCTCCGCGAGTGCCTGGCCCGCCTGGTCGTGTGCCTTGGCGAGTTGGTCGGCGAGTGGGCCTGGCGGTGCGTCCAGCCGTGCGAGACCGAGAGTCATTGTCAGGGCGACGAGGCGCTGTTGGGCGCCGTCGTGCAGGTCGCGTTCGATGCGGCGCCGTTCCCTCTCGAAGGCGTCCACCAATCGCACACGGGAGCGGGTGAGTTCGACCACCTTGGCGTCGAGGCCGCCGTCGCGCTGGGCGAGGAACAGCCGGGTCAGTTCGGCCCGTGCGCCGGCCGCGACCCCGAGGGCGTAAGCGCAGGGGGCCAAGAGGACGAGCCCGAGCAGTGCGACACCGAACGCGGTCGGCCAGGTGTTGATGGTCCACTGCTTGAGCACCTTCGTCTGGCGGCCGTCGCCGACCGTGGCCATGAGCAGAGGAGCCGCGAGCATGGACAGAGGGAAGAGCAGTGCGACGGTGACCGCGACGGCGTCGACCGGCCACAGCACGCAGGCGAAGAGCAGCGTGTAGCCGAGCTCCTGCCAGGTCGTCCGCTCGCGCAGCCGCGTCGTCAGCCAGGACCAGAGCCCTTCGGTGGGGGGCCTGGTGTGCCGGTCGGGAGCCGGGGCCAGGTCGACGAGGCGTAGCCTGTGCCGTTCCACCCAGGCCACCGGAATGCCGGCGAGCGCGGTGAGGACGAGGAGCGGCAGTCCCACGAGCACGATGGCGAGTACGCCGCCGACCGCCGCCGAGGTCACCAGCCCCGCCAGCACGACGATGCCGGTGACCATGCCGGTGAGCAGGTATGCGACGGAGCGCCACGGCCAGGGCGACACCAGGTAGCCGGGCCGGGACATGGCCTGCCACACATTCCGAGGGTGCATGACACTGACCGTAGAAGGCCCGGCGGGGCCCACACCATCGGTCCAGCCGGCGGATCGTGGGTAGGGCCGGCCCTACCCCAGGTCTCGACTCTGCCGCAGTGCGCCGAGGTGCCCCCGCGCTGTTTTGTTGAGGCACCGAAATGACAAGGGAGACGGCGATCGCATGCGGGCTGGGTTCGCCGCACTTCCTCTGCCGGAACCGGACGAGTCGTCGGGCCGGAACGCCCGACCGCCGTCGCAGACAGACAGTTTCGCGCGCCCGACCGGCTGTCCCGGCAGTGGCCTTCCGGCGCCGTCGCCCGAAGACTCCACCCGCCTGCCGCGCGGGAGGACCGACACTCAACGAGGTGGACAAGTGGTCGATCATGCAATCCGGTTGTGTTCCGTCAGCCGGCGGTACGGGTCGGGCGACAGCGAAGTGACGGCGCTCGACCAAGTCTCGCTCTGCTTCCCCGTAGGTTCGTTCACCGCCGTCATGGGGCCTTCCGGATCGGGCAAGTCGTCCCTGTTGCAGTGCGCCGCGGGCCTCGACCGGCCCACCTCCGGCTCGGTCACCCTGGGAGGGGTCGAACTGACGAAACTGAGCGAGACCCGGCTGACCCTGCTGCGCCGGGAGCACATCGGCTTCGTGTTCCAGACGTTCAATCTGCTGCCGTCCCTGACGGCCGAGCAGAACGTGGCCCTGCCCCTGAGGCTCGCCGGCCGCCGACCCTCCAGGGCGGGGGTCCGTGAGGCGCTGCGGCAGGTCGGCCTCGGCCACCGGGCGCGACACCGGCCCCATGAGATGTCCGGCGGCCAGCAGCAGCGCGTCGCCCTTGCCCGGGCCCTGATCACCCGCCCCGCGGTGCTCTTCGCTGACGAGCCGACCGGTGCCCTGGACTCCTCTACCAGTCGCGAGGTGCTGGGCCTGCTGCGCGCCATGGTCGACCGCGACGGCCAGACGATCGTCATGGTCACCCACGATCCGGTGGCCGCCTCCCATGCCGACCGCGTGGTCTTCCTCGTCGACGGGCGGGTCAACGGCGAACTGGTCGGGGCGAGTGCCGACAACATCGCCGCACGCATGACCAAGCTGGAGGCCGTGCCGTGCTGAGCGTCGTCCTGCGCACCTTGCACACCCGCTGCGTCACCTTCGGCGGAGCCTTCGTCGCGCTGTCGCTCGGTGTCGCGCTGCTCACCGTCATGGGCCTGGCGCTCGACTCGTCGTCCGACGCGCCCGGCCGAAAGCCCGAGCGGTTCGCGGCCGCACCGGTCGTCGTCAAGGGGACGGACACCTTGCGGGTGTCCACCCCGATGGGCGAGCGCACCCAGAGGCTCGCACACCCGCGAGCGGTGCCCACCGAAACCGTGCTGAAGCTCAAGGAACTAGGCACCGTCGTCCAGGACCGGACGTTCTCCGTGAGCGCCGCGGACGGCCCCGGGAACCTGGTGGGTCATCCCTGGTCCATCGCGGCCTTCGCGCCGTACGAGATCACCGCGGGACGGGCGCCGAAGGCCGCCGACGAGGTCGTCGTCAGTGGTGACTGGTCGAAGCCTGGCGAGTGGGTTCGGACCGGCCGCGGCACCGTACGGGTCGTCGGCACCGTCGCCGACCGCGGCTTCGAGAACGCCGTCTTCTACACCGACGCACAAGCCGCCCGACTGTCGCCGATCAGCATCCAGTCGGCTGTCGACGCCGACGCGGCGGCCGTGCGCAGGGCGGTTCGCGGCGTAGGCGTCGAGGTCCTGACCGGCGATGCGCGCCGTCATGCCGACCCCGACCTCGACCGGGATCGTGAGGCCATCACCGCGATGACCGCTTTGTTCGGTACGGCCGGCGGTGTCTCCGCCTTTGTGTCGGTGTTCGTGGTGGCGTCCACCTTCGCGTTCACGGTCGCTCAACGGCGGCGGGAGTTCGCACTGTTGCGTACCGCCGGGGCCACCCCGGGGCAGATCCGCCGCATGGTGTTCATCGAGGCACTCGTGGTGGGCGTGTTCGCCTCCGTCTCCGGCTGTCTGCTCGGCTCCTACGGCGCGCCCCGTCTGGCCGAGTGGTTGGTCGAGGGGGGACTCGCGCCGAGCTGGTACACCATCGGCAACGGCACATGGCCGTATCACCTGGCCTTCTGGACCGGACTGCTCGTCGCCCTGTGCGGCGTGGTCGCCGCGTCCTGGCGGGCCGGACGGACGAGTCCCGCCGAGGCGCTGAACGATGCCTCCGTCGACAGCGGCGTGATGACGTGGGGCCGTCTGCTGTCCGGCACGGCGTTGTTGCTGACAGCGGCGGTCACGTTGGGCATGGCGCTTTCCGGCGACCCGAGTGAGTTGCTGCACCGCAAGTCGTACGTGAGCAGGCCCATGCTGCTGATCACCGCGTTCGCGTTTCTCGCACCGATCGTGGTGCGCCCGTCGGTCCGGCTCGTGGCCTGGCTGCCGGCCCGACTTCCTGGTGCAGGGGGCATGCTGGTGTGCGAGAACGCCGCCGCCGGTGTGCGCCGTACCGCGGCGATCGCCGCGCCCGTCCTGGTGACGGTCGCCCTTGCTGGATCACTGCTGGGTGCCACTGCCACGCTGAACAAGGCGAAGGCCACGGAGACGCGTACGCAGACCACCGCCGCCTTTGTCATCACTGCGGCGAGCGGAGCGGGCTTCGACAAGGTGACGCTGACCAGACTGCGTGCCGTGCCGGGCGCAACGGTGTCGGCGACCTCCTCCACCGCCGTCCATGTGATGGAGGACGGTGTGGCGCTCGTCAGGTCCGAGGCCCGCGCGGCGGAGCCCGGACTGCTCGCGGCCACCACCCGGTTGCCGCTCGCCGCGGGAAAGGTGAACGACCTCGACGACGACTCGATCATCGTCAACGAGGAGTGGCAGCGGCACACCGTGGGACAGCGCGTCCAGGTGTGGCTCGACGACGGCACCAAGAAGACGCTGCGGATCGCCGCGGTGATGACCACCGGTACCGGCAACAACGGCGCTTATGTCACACCGCGCAACGCCCCTGGCGCGAGCGTGGACCGCGTCGACGTCACGCTGGCCACCGGTGCCGACGTAGGCTCCGTCGCTGCGGAACTGCGAGCGGCGATGCGGGACTCGGGTGGGCAGGTGCTCACCAAAGCCGAGTGGGTGCGGGCCACTTACCCGGAAACCAACCCTACGACCCGGCTCGGCTTGATGCTCGTACTCGGCATCGCCCTTGTCTACACGGGTATCTCCCTGGCCAACACCATGGTCATGGCGACCTCGGACCGGGTGCGCGACCTGGCCGTGCTGCGCCTCGCCGGAGCGACCAGGTGGCAGGCGTTGCGGCTGGTGGGCGCCGAGGCGCTGGTGGTGGTCGTGGTGGGTGCACTGCTCGGGCTGTTGGTCGCCGGTCTCGACCTGGCGGGTATGTGGGGCGCGCTGGGTCTGCTGTCGGTGTGGCCACCCATCGAGCTGCCCTGGGCCGTGATCGGCGCTGCAGTCGCCGCCTGTGCCGTGCTGGCCTTGGTCGCGTCCGTCGTCCCGGCTTGGTTCGCCCTGCGTCGCCGGGCCGTGGAGTCGGCGGCCGGACGGGGGTGACCCTGGCGGCAGTTGGCGGATCGGGGCCCCTCCGGGTGCCCGGCGCGCGGGGTCACAGTGCCGAAGTCGTTGTTGCCGAGGGGGCGGTCAGCTTCTCTGCGTTGCCGACCGCCCCGTGCCTACGACGCGCTCTGGGCGCGTTGCCTTGCCCGGTAGGCCCGAAGGTTCGCCGCGTTGCCACAGACCTTGACACTGTGCCAGACCCCGCTGTTGTTGCGGGACCGGTCGAAGAACACAGTGCCGCACCGGTCGTTGCGGCACAGCTTCAGCCGCTGCCAGGTGTCCGCCCGCTGGGCCCGGAAGACCTCGATCAGGACCAGCGCCGCCACACGCCTCCACCCGGTGCCGCGCGGCTCAGGACGGACCTCTCCGTCCCCGCCGAGCTGCATGGCGACGGACGCGGTGTGCAGCGGGGGGAGCGCGTCGTCGTTGCCGTGACCTGCCGCCCGGCGCAGATCGTCGCGGAAGGTGCGGAGCTCCTCCTGGTCGTGCGGGTCGAGCTGGACCCCGGCCAGGGGTTTGCCGGTGGCCAGGCTCCACTCCTCCAGCGCCTGGTCGAGCCAGATCTGGGCGGAGCCGGGATCGGCCAGAAGGTCGTTCGTGCGGGGCTTGCCGGCGGGGATCGTGTTCATGAGGTCCTGCACGAAGGCGAGCCCCTCCGGGGCAGGCTCCGTGTTGTAGCGAGCCGTGGCCGGCCAGCTCATTCGGATCACTCCCCATGCCTTGTGTCATGTGTCCGACGACAGATGCATACAGCCTACATCTCTTACTCGGTCTCTGAGGGCCAGGGTGGGTGACTCTTGTGTCACCGCCCTTCTCCGTCCCCAGTCCGGTAGGGCTCATCGCTGGCGGACCGAGCGGCCGGCTGCCACCCGGTGCGGACCGTTCCTCAGCGCGGCTGCCAAGGCATGCTGTGCTCAGGCGAGATCGAACAGCGGGACCATCTCGTCGGGCAGTCCGTCCAGGGGCTGCTCGGTCCAGATCGTCTTGCCGCGCTGGCCGTACCGACTGCCCCATCGGCTGGTGCATTGGGCCACGATGAACAGCCCGCGCCCACCCTCGTCGGTGGGTGCGGCCCTGAGGAGTCTGGGCTGGGTGTTGCTCGGATCGGCGACTTCGCAGATCAGCACGTTCTCACGGATGAGCCGCAGTCCTACCGGGCCGCCGGCGTATCGGATCGCGTTGGTCACCAGTTCGCTCACGACCAGTTCGGTACTGAGCGCCAGTTCGTCCAGTCCCCACCGCTCCAGTTGCCTGGTGACGGACTCCCGTGCGTCCGCGACCGAGGCCGGCTCCGCAGGGAACTGCCAACTCGCGGTGTTCTCCTCGGAGATGATCCGGGTGCGGGCGAGCAGGAGCGCCACGTCGTCGCTGGGGGGCCGGTCGGTGAGATCGCCGATGAGGTCGCGACCGATGGCGGCCAGGCTCCGGTCGGCCCCTGTCAGGACCGCAAGTCGGTTGCGGAGCTGGTTGATGCCGTGGACGGCGTCGAAGCCTTCCAGTTCGAAGAGTCCATCGGTGTACAGCGTCACAACGCTGCCTGCGTCCAGAGCCACCGTGGTCGACTCGAACGGCACACCCCCCACACCCAGCGGCGGACCGGGGGAGACCTCTATGTCCCGCGCGGTGCCGTCCGGCCCCACGACAACAGGAGGAGGCTGTCCCGCACTGGCCATCGTGCATTTCCCGGTGATGGGGTCGTAGACGGCGTACAGGCATGTGGCACCGACGACGTCCCGCTGTTCGGTCGGGGTCTCGGAGGCCAGTCGCTGCACCAGTCCTTCGACATGGGTGAGAACCTCCGCCGGGTCAAGTTCCAGATCGGCGAAGGTCTGGATCGCGGTACGGAGGCGACCCATGGTGGCGGTGGCGGACAGTCCGTGACCGAAGACGTCCCCGATGACCAGTGCGACCCGCAGTGACGGCAGGGGAATGGCGTCGAACCAGTCACCGCTGATGCCGGCGCCCGCGACGGCGGGGTGGTAGATGCCCACGGTCTCGAGGCCGGCGGTATCGGTCTCCGCGCGTGGCAGCAAGCGCTCCTGCAAGGCTGCCGCCGCCCTGTGTTCCCGGGTGTACCGCCGCGCGTTGTCGACGCCGAGAGCCGCGCGGGAGGCGATCTCGGTCAGCAGCGCCCTTTCGGCCGTGTCGAAGGGATCCGGCTGCTCGGTTCGCCAGACCGATACCGTGCCGAGCATGCGACCTCGGGCCAGCAACGGTGCGATCGTCATGGAATGCGCTCCGACTGGGATGAGGTGCCCTCTCGTGAGCGGGCTGCTCAGCACCTTGAGCATGTCCTCACGGTCGAGCGAGAGGGCCTGCCCCAGCTGGAGTTGATGAATGTGGGCCGTCCCGAACGGCTGGCTGAGCGACTTTCCCGGTTCGAGCAGGCCGGGAGGCCACTGCTCGGATCCCGACGAGATGGCGACCCGGACCAGATGCGATGGCATTCCCTCGATGACGTTCAGCGGTTCGTCACCCACGAGCACCGCGTCGGATATGTCAACGGCCGTGAGATCCCCGAGTTCGGGCACGAGGACGTCGGCCAGCTCCTGCGCGGTACGGACGACGTCCAGCGAGGAGCCGATCCGCACGGCCGCTTGGTGCTGCAGATCCATCTGACGACGGATCCTCTGCTGCGCCGTGGTGTCGTTGACGGTGACAGCGATGCCGGAGGGAGCGCCGTCGGGGTCCTGCAATCTGAATGCCGACAGCGAGAGGTCCCACTGGTATCCCGAAACCGCCGAGGAATGAATTTCCAGCCTCTTCCGGACGAAAGGGACACCGGTTTCCATCACCTGGCCGAGCAGGTGCTCTATCGTTTCGGCGTCCTCTGCGGAAATAACTTCTTCCAAGCGGATTCCCGGTATTATGGGCGGCCCCTCGAATATTTCGGTCCTGATGTTCGTCCGTATGACATTCATATCTACGTCGTGAATTGCGATGCCCATTTGGTCCTGGGCGAGCAGTGCACGCAAGAATGCCCCGCCGAATCGCCAGTCGTCAGAGGAGTCGGCCGGCGCGGCTATGATCACGTATTCGTCCGGCGAGCCGTCGAGAGGCAGGACGCGGAGGTCCACATCGACGGTCCCGCCGGAGCCGAGACGAAACGTCACGACCCCCTCGGCGGGCGGTTTCCCTGCGCCGGTGTTCCGGCCCGTACCCGGGCTTTCGGCGAAGAGGTCCTGAATGGGATGACCGCAGATGTCGTCCGGGCTGCGGCCGAGCAGGTCAGCGACGGTCGAGGAACAGCGGACCACCATGCCCTCACGGTCCAGAACCGCTGCCCCGACGGCGAGAAGGGGTGACCGCTGCCCGTGTCGATCGCTGTTCGCCTGGTCCATGCGGGGACTCCTGCGCGAAAAAGGACACCCATGCCACAGGCGCTGGTCCCATTGTGCTCCTGCGCCCCCTCCTCCGCGAGGCCGAGGTTGTCGGCAGTATTGCAACTCATTTGGTGCATCAAATCCGGTGATCCGTGCGAGGAAGTCCTTCGGCCGGTGAGGTTTCGTTGTATTTGTGTCGATGCGCATGGGACCTTCGAGCCACCGGAAAGAGAACGCACCTCTCGCCGGGGAACGCCGCGCCGCCTCGTCGGCCATGTGTAAAAGCAACTCCGGCACGCTCCCATCCGGCCTGAAACAGGGAGAAGCAGAAGAAGGCCGGCGGACGGAGACGGCCAGGAAGCCCCGGCGTAGAACCCCTGCTTGGATCACGTCCCGCGGATCTTCGCGGCGACGAGGGCACATGCTCCAGACGAGATCCGGAATCCCGTCTCATCGCCGCCTCGTGCGGTCAGGCTGCCGCCGCATATGGGACAGAGAGGCCGGGCATCTCCTGCCCTTGGGTGTGCGCGGCCTCCTCGATCGCGGTGAGCAGGGCCATGTCGTCGTAGGGCCCACGGTGCCGCTTGCCGTTGATGAAGAACGTGGGCGTGCCGGTGACCGCGTTGGCGTCGGCCGATGCCATGTGGCGCTCGACGGTGGGCCGGTGCACCCTGTCGCGCAGATGCGCTCGAAGCGCTGGATGTCGAGGCCCAGTTCGTCTGCGTATGCGATGAGATTGGAGATGTCCAGGTGGTCCTGGCGTCCCAACAGCAGCGCGTGCTGGGCCAGAACGCTCCCTGTGCCGCGGCGGCTTCGGCTGCCTCCGCAGCCAGGCCCGCGTGCGGATGGACATCGCCGAGCGGGAGGTGGCGCCGGACGTAGCGCACCTGTGGGTGGGTCGTGAGCAGTTCGCGGGTGACCGGCTCGGCCGCGCCGCAGTGCGGGCATTCGAAGTCCCTGTACTCGACGACTGTGCCCGGTGCGTCGGCTGGACCGCGGATGTGGTCTCTGGATGCGTCGGCCGGTTCATCAAGATCGAGAAGCTGCCCGGTGTCGCCGAGCAGTGCCTGCCTTCGGCGAGGCCCGGGCTGCAGTGCGATGAGCCGGTACAGGAGCCAACTTGAGGCCGTCGACATCGCGACGGCGCTCAACACGCCTATTTTGGCCTGGTCGAGTTGGGGTCCGGTGAAGGCGAGGGTGGCGATCAGCAGGGAGACTGTGAATCCCACCCCGGCGAGGGTGCGGCTACCGAGGACGGCGCCCCATCCCACCGAGGGCCGCAGCCGGCCCCGGCTCACGCGGTCCACCGCCCAGGATCCGGCCAGGACGCCGAGCGGCTTGGCCAGTGTGCAGCTGAGCACGATGCCGAGGGTCACCGGCGAGGTGACGCTGCTGTGCAGGAGGCCGGAGTCGATCCGGATCCCGGCATTGGCAAGGGCGAAGAGCGGAGCGATCAGGTAGGTCGTCCATGGGTGCAGTGCGTGCTGAAGGCGGGCGTTCGCGGACAGCGAGGAGTGGAGCCCGGACAGTGCGGATCGGGCTCGCGCTGGTCCGGGTTGTTCGCCAAGGCGGCCAGGATGGCGCCGATGAGGGCGACCGCGCCTCCCGATGGCCCGAGCAGACTGCCTGCCTTGCTCGGGCCCATCGGGATCATGTCGTGGCACGGAGGGGTCGAGCCGTCGGGGGCCGTTCCTGGGACGCATGGCCTGAACGCACTGTGGGACGGCTGACTGCAACACTCTCTGCCCGTCTGGTACGTCGAGCGTGGATCGCGTGGCGCCCACGTTCGCAGGAGTCATGGGGGGCGGTCGTCGGCTGGTGTTCCGGTCAGTCGTCGAGCCAGCGTGAGCCGTCACCGTCGGACTCGTCGTGGTCGGTCGAGACGCTGAGGTACTGCCACTTCTCGTCCTCCTCCAGCCTCTTGGCCCAGGCGGCGTGCCCATAGGCGTAGGCGTCCCTGCCCAGGAGCAGGCGCAACGGGGGCTCGTCGAGGTCGGTGACGGTGAGGACGACCTGCGCGACCTTGGCCGGGTCGCCGTTGGCCTCTTCGGTGAAGTTGCGCATCGCCGTGGCGGCGGCCCCGACGGTTCCTTGGTAGGGCTCGCTGATGGGCGGGGTGTGCATGGACGATCCGGCCCAGTCGGTTCGCATGCCGCCGGGTTCCAGGACGGTGATCTTGATGCCGAGGGGCGCGACCTCGGATGCGAGGACTTCGGAGAAGCCGCCCACGGCCCACTTCGCGGACTGGTAGGCGGTCATGCCGGGGCTGCCGATCCGGCCGCCCAGTGAGGAGACCTGGATGATGTGGCCGCCGCCCTGCCGGCGCAGCACCGGCACCGCTGCCCGGCTGACGTAGACGGTGCCGTAGAAGTTGGTGTCGATCTGCCGGTGGAACGCCTCCAGGGTGGTGTCCTCCAACGAGGCGCGGTCACCCTGGCCCGCGTTGTTGACCACGACGTCCAGACGTCCGAACGCCTCGACGGTCTCGCGTACGGCGCGCTCGGCGGCATCTGCGTCGGTCACGTCGAGATGCGTGATGCGGATCCGGTCCCCGTGGGCGGACACGAGGTCGTCCAGGGAGCGTGGGTTGCGGGCCGTGGCCATCACCAGGTGCCCGGCGGCCAGAGCCGCGCTGACGATCTCGCGGCCCAGACCGCGAGAGGAACCGGTGACCAGAAAAACCTTTGACATGGGGCGGACTCCGAACGATACGGGCTGATTCGTGGAGGCGGGCGGCGCTTCCGGGTGGCCGGGCGCGGTCGCCGAGGGATAACGCAATCCAAGTGCGTTAATGGAGACGGTAACACGTGTGCGCCATGTAACGCACCTTGGTTGCGTTAATGTGGGGACATGCATCGCCGAGCCCGATCGCCCGAGGCCAAACTCCGCCGCACCGAAGACCTCCTCGAAGCCACCCGCGGTCTGGCCGCCGATCGGGGCGGGGTCCGCCACATCACCTTGGCCGCCGTCACAGAGGCCGCCGGACTGCACCCCTCCGCCGTGCGGCGCTACTTCGAAAGCAAGGAGGAACTGCTGCTGGAACTGGCCGAGCGCGGCTGGGGCGAGTGGCGCGACGCCCTCACATCCCACCTCGCCGGGGCCCACGACCTCACCCCTGAGCAGACGGCGGCCGCGGTGGCAGGCACCCTTGCCTCACACCCGCTCTTCTGCGACCTGTTGACTCATGTACCGCTCAGCCTCGAGGGGGACGTCGACATCGAGCGGGCCCGCCGGTTCAAGACCAACTCCTTCGCCGCCTACGACGCCATCGTCGACGTACTGACCGCCGCGAGCACCATGACCAGCGCTCAGGTGCAGGGCCTCATCACCGTGGCGCTGGCGCTGACGGCGAATCTCTGGCAGCTCTCACACCCCACGCCCACCCTCGCCGAGCTCTACGCCCAACATCCGCGCTGGGGCCACGTGGCGCTCGACTTCGAACCCCGGCTGACCCGACTGCTCCAGGCGACGGCGTCCGGGCTCGCCTCCGACACCGGTCCCGTCACCACGGCCCACAGCCCAGAAGTGCCGTAGTGGCAAACACAGGTGGCTGTCCACCGGGTGCGATGGAGCCTCCGCGGGTCGGGCGGTCGGCGCGGGTGAAGTCCGCCCCGGTGCTTGCAAGGCCCGATGCGAGCGGGCGTGGCGGACCGGGGCGGCCGCCGGCCCGAGCCCGGACGGACGGCAGGTCAGGTCTGGTAGATCGACTGCGACTCCTCGTACGCCTGCAGTCCTTCGGGCCCCAGCTCTCGTCCGAGGCCGCTGGCCTTCATGCCCCCATAGGGGGAAGTGAGGTCCGGCAGATAGCCGTTGAGTCCCACGGTGCCGGTGTGGATGCGGCCGGCGACGCGGATGCCGTGGTCGAGATCGGTGGTCCAGACGGTGCCGGCGAGGCCGTACGCGGAGTCGTTGGCGAGGTGCACGGCCTCGTCCTCGCTGCCGTAGGGCATGATCGAAAGGACGGGACCGAAGATCTCTTCCCGCGCGATGGTCGACGAGGCGTCCACGTCCGCGAATACGGTCGGCTCCACGAACCAACCCGACTCCAGCCCGGCGGGGCGGCCACCTCCCGTGACCAACCTGGCACCCTCCACCAGCCCCTGCCTGATGTAGCCCTCCACTCGCTTCCGCTGCTTGGCGCTGACGAGTGGACCGATCTGCGTGGCACGGTCGAGTGCGTCGCCCACGACAGCTCCCTGAGCCAGCGCGGTGTAGAACTCGACCACCTCCGAGTACCGGCTGCTGGGAGCGAGAATCCTCGTACTGGCGTAGCAGGTCTGGCCGTTGTTCAGAAGACTGGCCATGAAGACTTCTTCTGCTCGCGCGGTCAGATCCGCATCGTCCAGGATGACCGCGGCCGACTTGCCCCCCAGTTCCAGAGTCACCGGCCTCAGCAGGAGAGCGCAGGCGGCCGCGACCTGACGGCCCGCCGACGTCGATCCGGTGAATGACACCTTGTCGACGCCCGGATGGGAGACCAGGTAGGCGCCGAGATCGCTTCCGCCGGGCACGATATTGATCACGCCGTCCGGGAAACCCGCCGCCTCCACGGCTTCGGCCAGCAGCACGGAGTCGAGCACCGTCTCCGGCGCCGGCTTGAGGACGAGTGTGCAGCCTGCCGCAAGAGCGGGAGCCACCTTGAAGAAACCGATGGTCTGGGGGAAGTTCCAGGTCATCACGGCAGCCACCACCCCGACGGGTTCCCGGCGGACGAGCGTGCTGCCACGGGGCAGACCCACACGGCGCTCTTCACGCGACGCATTCGACACCAGGCCCGCGTAATAGCGCAGCAGCACGGCCGGGACCGTGCCCTCGAAGGCTTCGGCGGTGGTGATGGGCATGCCGTTCTGGGCGCTGACGGTGCTCGACATCGCCTTGCACCTGGCGTCCAACTCGTCGGCGAACTTCATCATGACAGCGGCGCGCTCATGGGCTTCCCAGGTCGGCCATCCGGCAGGGGCGTCGAATGCGAGGCGGGCGGCCCGGACGGCCCGGTCGACGTCCTCTTCCACCGCCGCCGGCACCGAACCCAGGCATTCACCCGTACTGGCGGACATGGCGGTGATGGTGTCGTGGCCGGACGGCGCGGCCCACTGCCCCCCGATGAACAAGCGATTGGCGTGCATGACACGGTCTTCTCTCAGCTGCGTCCGAACCGGGCTGATCGCCCCGTGGTCGGCTGGAGGTGGGTCAACGGCTTTGGGGTCCATGAGTGGTCCGGGCCCGCGAACCGGGCGATACGGCGCTCATCCCCTGGGCCATCCGCGGACGGCTGGGTCCCGCAGGGTGGCAACTCGTAGGGCTCTGCACTTGAGTGTGACCTACGTTACACCTATCTGAGGGCACGTGCCCTCAGATGGCCGCAGGCCCGTCCGACGCACCTCGAGTCGAACGCACCCACGGGCACATGCGGACCCGCCCTGCACGGCAATAATGGACGTTGAGGCGAGAGCATGCACAGCCGCTCAGCGATATGAAGGCCGAGAGGTCTACCGAGATGAGAACGTATGGCGGACTCACCGCCGAAGAGCGCCGGTCGGCACGGCGTCGACGCATCATGGATTCGGCCCTCGAGCTTTTCGCCACCCAGGGATATCCCCATACGTCGATCCGTTCGGTTCTTCGTCACAGTGGCGTGCAGGAGAGGTATTTCACGGAGAGCTTCCCGTCCCTCGACGCACTGATGGCCGCGGTCCTCAGGGAAATCCAGGAGGATGAGGCCGTGAGATGCCGGAGAGCTCTGGACGAAGGTGGAACGCGTCGCGAGCGAGCACGTCGCATGCTCGATGTGCTGACCCATGCAGTGACCGATGATCCACGGAAAGGGCGTGTCAAACTGATCGAGTCCCTCTCTGCAGGCCCCCTGGCGGCAAGGGAACGCCGACGGGGATTGCGGCACATCGCCGGCCAGGTCGAGTCCCTGCTCCTTGCGGACCGGCACGATCCGCGCATCGATACCACCGCGATGGCGATGGCCGTCGTCGGTGGTGTGAACCAGATACTTCTGAACTGGGCCGACGGAATTCTCCACACCTCTCGCGAGGACGTAGTCCAGCAGTCGCTGTATTTCTTCGAGGCAATTGCAGAATTCGGATCCGGAGCCTCGTGAGTTCCGTTACGGCGACCTCAATGGCGAAGCAGGGCCAGGTTGCAACGGCCCTTTCATGGATTCTTCCCGAGTCCGTGTATCGATAGTGGCGTCAGGAGTGGACAGCGCGACCGTCGGACATTGAGGGTCGGAACGCGGGTGGCGTCGGCATACGTGCCGGGATCGCCCCGCTCAGTGAGCGCGGCTCTAGTCGAGCGTAAGGATTCCAACCGCTCCTGCCGGATTTCGGCGGTTTGAGGAAACCCATCATAGTGTTACGCTCGACGCTCAGCGGCTTTCGAGTCATGAATCTTTTATTGGTCTGGCTTAGATTCTACGAATGGCAACTTTGCGAGCGTTGGAGTGCCTGGTGGCACTCGTCGACACGGGATCCGTGACGAAGGCGGCGGTAGCGCTGCACATGTCCCAGCCCGCCCTCTCCCACCAGATCGCGTCCCTCGAAAGGGAACTCGGCACCCCCGTCGTGGAACGCCTGTCCCGAGGGGTGCGGGTCACCGCGGCCGGCCTGGCCGCCGCGGCGGAGGGACGCGTGGCGCTGAGGGCGGCCGAGAGGGCCGTGCAGGCCGGGCGGGATGTGGCCGCCGGAGGTGCGGGCCGATTGCGGTTGGCGTGCCGCGGAGACGATGACGGTGTGGCTTCTCGTTCCCATCCTGAGGCGATGGCGTTCCGACCGGCCCGATGTGCAGCTGGAACTCATGGAGTTCACCAGCAGCGACAGGATGGTTGAACTGCTCATGGCGGGCGAGGCGGACCTGGTCGTCGGGCCGGAACCCAGCGGCACCACGGCCCATGTGGAGCACCTCGGGGACGAGGAAATGGTCGTCGTCGCCTCGAGCGACCACCGATTCGCAAGTATGGCGTCCGTTGCGGTCAAGGAGCTCATCGACGAGCCGTTTGTCCACTACACGCCGGACAACGGCAATGCCGCTTGGCTCGATCAGTTCGTTTTCGCCCACCAGGTGTCTCTCATGCCCGTCCTGCGTACCCGCAGCCCGCGCACTGCGGCGCAGTTGGCGGGGGCGGGCATGGGTGTCTCCATCGTCCCCACGTCGGCGCTGACCGCGCAGCCCGCGGGCGTGGTGCGCCCACTGGAGCCGCGGGTGTACCGCGGAGTGGTCGCCGTCGCGGCCGCGCCCTCCGACGCGCTGGTCTCGCTGTTTCTGCGCGACTTGCGACGGCGTGGCCTGCCGGGTCCGAGCGCTTCCGCTTGAGCAGTCCTCGCGCCGCGTGGACGGTCCTCGGCGGCCCGGCATGTGACCATCGCGGACAGAGGGCCTCGGACGGTATCGACGGGCGGTGCTTGGCGTTCGGTGCCTCGGTGCCTCGGTGCCTCGGTGCCTCGGTAGTCGCGTCGGTCCGGACGCGCCGGGCGGCCCGTGGAGTGCGGCAGCACTTCACCTGTCGAGAGCTCCGATGGATCCAGTGGGGGGCGGTTGTCCGGCCCGGCACCAGGGGAGCCGCTCTCGGACGGTGCGGACCAATTGGGTGGCCCGCCGCTGGCCTTGTGCTGTGCGGGTGGGTCTAATGCTCATAGTGGTCGATCATGCGTTAGAGATACTGGGCGCCGGAGCAGCGAGGGGGGTCGGATATACGCGGCTCATCAGCACTGCGAGGGCCCTTCCATCGTCAATGCTAATGGGTATAGTGGATGTATGGGCGTTAGAGTCAGCGTCGAGGCGATGCAGGGGGCGGGATTCCCCATGGGGGGCGAGCCGCTGGTTGCGGTGGATTTGGCCGACACGGTGATGACGGCCGTGCGACCCACCGAGGACCTCATCGCCTCCGCAGAGGCGGCGGAGAAGTGGTGGCAGCTCGAGGCATCCGGGCTGCCTGCCGGACCGATGCCCGACCCATCGGCCCTTCGCCGACTGCGCACGGCCGTCAGGGACCTTCTGGACGCTCAGCTCGAAGGCAGGGAAGCCGACTCGACCGCCCTGGAGGACCTGAACGCCGCAGCCGCCGGCGCACCGACGAGCCCCCGACTGGTGATGACACCCAAAGGGCTCCAGGGTGAACGCCGTTGGCACACCGAGCTCGGAGGGAACGCCGCACTGGCCGCCATCGCAGGGGAAGCGATCACGCTCTTGGCCGACCCGCAGCGATTGAGCACATTGCGGCGCTGCGCCAACCCGGCGTGCTCCATGCTCTTCCTGGCCGAGAACAAGCGGCGCAAGTGGTGTACCGGCAACCTCTGCGGCAACCGGGCACGCGTCGCCCGTCACTACGAACGCATTCACCAGGAGCGGTCCGCAGACGCGTGACCGTGCCCTCGCCAACCCCTCATCCGACATGAGCGATCGACAGGAACGCCGATGAG
Source organism: Streptomyces sp. NRRL F-5122 (assembly GCF_001507435.1). Taxonomy (GTDB): domain Bacteria; phylum Actinomycetota; class Actinomycetes; order Streptomycetales; family Streptomycetaceae; genus Streptomyces; species Streptomyces lannensis. The sequence goes on along the minus strand of NZ_LMWH01000247.1, from coordinate 5,915 downwards.
CACTGCAGGCTTTCACGAAGGCGAACGGACCATCCAGCGCCTGGCCGGAGTGGTCGACGAGGCTGACCGGCTCCAGGGCATGCTTCAGCCCCCGCGCCCCGGCGGAGGGCTGGGCGCAGTACTCGCGGCGCGCTCCTTCGCCGTCCTCACCGGTCGAGATCATGACGGCACGCTGTGGACCTCGCCCGTCCATGGGGAGCCGGGGTTTCTCGTCGCCGACGGGACCACCGTGACCGTGCACACTTCGCCACCCGCGGGTGACCCACTGCACGACGCGCCCGTCCCTCAGCAGGTCGGACTGCTCGCGATCGATTTCGGCATCCGCCGCAGGATCCGTGTCAACGGAGAACTGACCGACAGCTCGGCGGACACGCTGACCATCCTCGCTGACGAGGCCTTCGGGAACTGCCCTTCCTACATCCAGCAGCGCGACCTCACGGTGACACGGACGCCCGCTCACGGGGCCGACGCCGGGCACCCGCAGGACACGTCAGACGCAGGGACGCTTCGGCAGGACCACATGGAACTGATCCGCAACGCCGACACCTTCTTCCTCGGCACGACCCACCCCACGCGAGGTGCCGATGCCTCGCACAAGGGCGGCAGGCCGGGCTTCGTGCGGGTCGAGGACGGGGAGATCTGGTGGCCGGACTACGCGGGAAACAACATGTTCAAGAGCCTGGGTAATATCGCCGTCGATCCTGCTGCGGCTTTGCTGTTCATCGACTTCGCCACGGGGCGCACGCTGCAACTCTCGGGTGAGGCACGGGTCGAGTGGCTCGACCCCTCGGCGGACGAAGGCGGGACCGGCCGACGCGTACGGTTCACACCGCGTTGGATCCGCAGCGGTGAAATCCCGCTCCACGGCGACCTGTTGAGCTTCTCGCCGTACAACCCAGCCGTGACGACGCCCCGCGCCGCCTGAGCCCCCGGACGCCTGCGACGAGGTCCGACGCTGGCCTGTTCAGGCATGCGGACCCTTGGTACGTGAAACTACGCCGCCAATCGACAAAATCGACGAACACAGCGCTCGGAACCGCGTGCGGCATGCGCACATTCTCGCCGCGCCATCCAGAAAATTCATGGTTCCCGCTTTCCTCATGAACTCGGGGTTAGTCAACACTGGAGAAATGAAACTTTCGAAGTCGTCACGCTGGCCGTTTTGGACGTCGACCGAGCCTTGGCCTTCTACACTGAGCAGGTCGGGTTTCACCTCGATGTGGACTACGCGCCCGACGACGAGTTCCGGGTGGTGCAACTCACCCCGCCCGGGTCAGGCGTCTCGATCCAGTTCGGCGTGGGGCTCACCGAAGCCGAGCCCGGCAGTACCCGGGGCACCTACCTCGTCGTGACCGACATCGAAGTCGCCCGGGATGCGCTGGTGGAACGTGGCGTGCGTGCGAGTGGGATCCGGCACAAGTCCCGACTTCCCGATTGGCGTGGCGGCTTCGAAGCCGGGATCGATCCCGACCGTCGCGACTATGCCAGCTTCTTCGACTTCACGGATCCCGACGGGAACCAGTGGCTTGTCCAGGAGCGAGGTCACGAGGCGACGGCCAGCGGCTCGTGAAGCGCCCTGCTACAAGCCTCGAGTCCCTTCCGATGGCAGTCTGGACAGGCCGGGTTGAGCCCGGAAATCGGTCGCGCCCCGTGAGGCGCAGCCGTTAGCCTCCGCCTGAGCGGGGCGAGGTACGTGACCGCGAGAGGGGCCGGCCATGGTGACCGAGGGCGTGCGGACCGATCGTCTGGGCGTGTTGCTCGACCAGTTCGACTCCGTCAGGGAGAAGGCGCAGGTACGGCTTACCGGGCTCAGCGACGAGGAGTATCTGTGGGAGCCGGTACCCGGTTGCTGGTCGATCCGCCGCCGAGGCGAGGCGACGACGCCCAGGGCATTCGGACCGGGCGACTGGCTCCTCGACCAAGGCGCCCCGGAGATCCCGGCGAGCGAGTACGCCGAGGTCGCCCGCCAGGCTGCCGATGGGATGTCGGTCGTCAAGATCGCCGACGACTGGAGTGTGAGTGTCGAACGGGTGGAGCAGATCCTTGGACACGTCGGCCCGCCGGAGGCGGACGAGTCACCCGTGACCACCATCGCGTGGCGGCTGGGGCACCTGCACTTCTGTTTCGCGGGCGGATGGGAGTGGGCCTTCGGCGAACGACGGCAGGAGCCGAAGGAGTTGGTCGACTTCACCCCCGACGCAGGCTTGGCCGTGGAGCGGTTCTGGGCGGTGATGGACCGCTGGCGTGAGAGCATCGCCACCGTGACCGAGGAGCAGCTCGACACGATCGGCTTCTCGCAGTATCCGTACGGCTCCGACCCCGACGACCCTTTCATCGCCGTGCTGTGGGGGGCCAACCTCGAATTCATCCACCACATGGCGGAGATCGCGCTGCTCCGCGACCTCTGGAGGGCGCGCTTCACCGGTCGTGATTAGGTCGGTTCGCGCAGCGGGCGTTCATGATTAGGGCGACCGTCGCCTCTACCGGACTTCCGATGCCGGTGGCGTTTGCACGGCGGCCACCAGCTCATCGGCTCGTCGTCCCAGTCGCACTTCACGATGCCGAGCGCGGCCTGGGCCGCCACGCCATGGCGGGAGCCCGGACGGCGAGCGCATTCCGAGCGCCGCGCTGCTCGATTCCGGCAGGATCCACTGCCAGAGCATGGTGTGGGGCATTTGGCGAGCGCTCAATCCGCAACGGTCATGTTTCGACTGCCGCCTCGCGCTGCCGTCGGTGTCGCGCCGCCTTGGTGATGTTGCCGCAGCGCTGCATCGAGCACCACTTTCGGGGCCTCCCTTGACCGGTGTCGAGGTAGATCATCCGGCAGATCTCGGCGTCGCACGCGCGCAGGTTCTGCCGGCGCACAGGATCCGAGAGCAGTGTGATGAGGTCCCGCGCGATCGTGGAGAGCAGGGCCGGGGCCGAAAGGGCGGTGTCGGTCGCCGCAGCGGGAAGCCCGTCGGCTCCCACTTCCAGTTGGGGGACGGGCGGATTCACTTGGGCCAGCCGGTTCAGGAGCCGCACCGACTCGCTTCGGGGAGCTTGGCCACGTAGATACCCGGACGTGACGTCGTACGCGCAAGCCCGCACATCGTGGAGGGCGGCGAGCAGACTCCCCAGATCCTCCTCCGGGTGCACGGCGAGCCCCACCCCCGCAATCCAGGCCGTGAGCCGTTCGATGTCGCCCATGCGCTCGATCGGTGTGGTCGGGCGGCGCCCGACCGTCGCGATGAGGTTCAGCGAAAGGGATCCGGCGTCGAAGCGCAGTTCACGCTGCCGTGCCGTGATCCGCGTGCGGCGGCCGTCGTGGGTTCCTTCGGTCACTCCGTTATAGTAACCCTGTATAGGGTTACTAAGGGGCCAGACATGAAACCATGGATGCGCGTCGCCCTCGCGATGTTCGCCGTGGGTTGGGGAGCCAACCAGTTCTCCCCTCTTCTCCTGGTCTACCGGCGCGGCGGAGCGGTCTCGGAGTCCGCGGTGACCATGGCGTTCGGGGCGTACGCGCTCGGTCTCATCCCGGCACTGCTGGCCGTCCCCATCGCTCGCCGCTGCGGGCAGGTAAGAACGATGCGGGCGGTACTCGCTCTGTCCGCCGTCGCGTCGCTGATCCTTGTGGTCGGAGGCGAGCGGATCTGGGCCCTTGTGCTCGGAAGGCTGCTCGCCGGCGTCGCCTCGGGCGCCGCGTTCGGGCCGGGTACGGCCTGGGTCAAGGAACTGTCGGACGGCGACGCTCCCGGTGCCGGTGCGCGCCGCGCCGCGATGGCCCTCTCCGTGGGATTCGGGGGCGGCCCGCTGGTGGCGGGGGCGCTCGCTCAATGGCTGTCGGCACCGGAAGTGGTGCCCTACCTCGTCCACATCGGCCTGACGGCCTGCGTGGCGCCACTGGTGTGGAACGCTCCCACCGGCGTCACATCGGCAACGGGCTACGACGAAGCGGGACTGCGTGGGCTGGGCGCGATCTTCGGACACAGGGGATTCCGTTTCCAGGTCGCACCGACGGCTCCGCTGGTGTTCGGGGCCGCGACCACGAGTCTCGCTGTGCTGCCCGCTCTGGTACCACCGCACGGCCCCAGCGTCGCTGCCAGCGGCGGTCTCGCCGGTCTGACGCTGGCCAGCGGTGCCGCAGCGCAACCGCTGGCCAGACGGATGTCGAAGCGCAGTCATCACGCGATCCGCCACTGGGGCCTGGCGGCGGGGACCGTGGGGTTCCTGCTCGGCGCCGTGACCATCCGGCTGCACGATCCGGTTGTCCTCATCCCGGCGGCGATCACCCTCGGCGCGTGCTACGGCCTGCTGATGGTGGCCGGACTGAGCCGCGTGGAGGCGCTGGCCGCGCCGAACGAACTCGCCGGTGCTGCGGCTGTCTTCTACTGTCTGAGCTATCTGGGGTTCGCGGCCCCCTACCTAGTGACCGCGGTCGGGCACTGGGTGCCACCGGCCGTACCCCTGATCTGTGCCGCCTGCGTTGTCGCCGCGCTGATCCCGGCCACAGCGCTGGTCCGCGCGCCGGATTCCGGCAGTGGCCCCTCTGCGGGGCGTGGCCGGTCGGTTCGGCGCGGAACCGAAGGTCCTGCCGGGACGCCGACTGTCCGGCGCGAATCACACCCAGATCCCGCATGGGAAAGGAAAACGTCATGCGCATAGCCGTCGTGGGAGCGGGCGGTGTCGGAGGCTACTTCGGTGCCCGGCTCGCCGCAGGGGGGCACGAGGTCACCTTCGTCGCCCGAGGCCGGCATCTCGAGGCCATACGGGAACATGGACTGCTGGTACGCAGTCCGCTGGGTGACCTGAAGGTCCCGGCGACCTCGGTGGTGGCGACCATTGCTGAACTGGACCCCGTCGACGTGGTGCTCGTCGCCGTGAAGCTGTGGGACAGCGAGGATGTCGGTGCTCAGCTGAGTACGGTCGTGAACGAGGGGACCCGTGTGATCTCCCTGCAGAACGGTGTGCGCAAGGACTCGGTACTGCGGCAGCATCTGCCCGCGCAGAACGTGTGGGGAGGAGTCTGTTACATCTCGGCCGTCATCGAGGAGCCGGGCGTGGTCTCCCACCGCGGGGAGATGCAGAAGGTCGTCTTCGGTCCTTACGACGACGCCGACACCCAGCGCGCCGAGGACTTCCTGGAGGCTTGTGTCTCCTCCGGAATCGATGCGGAACTCAGCGCCGACATCGAACGGGTCATCTGGGAGAAGTTCGTGTTTCTGGTGGGGCTCTCGGCGACCACCGCTGCCGTGCGTCAGCCCATCGGCGTCATCCGTTCCGATGCCCACTCCCGGGAACTCCTGCACGACGTGATGGCGGAGGCCGTGAACGTGGGCCGCGCCGCCGGGGTGCATCTCGACCCCCGGTTCGCCGAAGAGCGGCTGGAGTTCTGCGACACCCTGCCGCCCGGGATGACCTCCTCGATGTACCACGACCTGATGCAGGGCAACCGCCTCGAAGTGCCCTGGCTCAGCGGCAGCGTCGTCGATCTCGGCCGCGAACTCGGGGTCCCCGTACCACGGAACCGTACGATCGCCGACGTCCTCGCCCCGTACGAGCTGGGACGGCCCGATCCCGACCGGTGAACCGTGAGGCGGCTTGCTTCTGCCTTCCGCCGGAAGAACTGGCTGCCGCAGCGCGTTTGCTGTCTTCCGTCGAGATTTCGAAGGCCCGTAGCCGACCGGGCGGGCGAACGCTGACGTCGTTGAGCCGGGTGTCTCGTTGGGACATCCGGACACGTTGGTGAAGTCGGCGAGGGAGGATCAGGGATCTGTACGTTTCGGCACGGCGGACAGGTGATGCCGTCGCGACGCTCGTGCAGCGCTGACCGACTGCGTGCGTGGTTCTTGACGAAGAAGAGCAGGCAGTTGGGTGCCAGGCAGGGGCGCAGCCGGTCGCGGTCGGGGCCGGCGAAGAGCTGGACGGCCTGG
>NZ_LMWH01000246.1 GCF_001507435.1 Streptomyces sp. NRRL F-5122 | reverse complement strand
ATCTGGCAACCCGACGCCGTCAACTCCGCGATCTGCTGCAACGTCGCACCGATGTCCGACGTACGCGTCGTCGTCATCGACTGCACCGACACCGGAGCGCCGCCCCCGACCGCCACCGGCCCGACCTGGATCTGCCGCGACATACGTCGCTGCGCGACGGGCCGAGCCGGCACCTCGGGGACACCCAAGGAAACGGCGGTCATGACATCACCGCTGCTTTCCGGTGGTCATGGTCTCGCGTGCGGCCCGCAGGGACTCCTTCAAGGAGCCCATGGTGGCGAGCACGGCGGTCGGCTCGTAGCCGCAGTGCGCCATGCAGTTGGCGCAGCGCGGGTCCTTGCCGCGGCCGTACTGGTCCCAGTCGGTCTCCTCGAGCAGTTGCTTGTACGTGGCCACGTACCCGTCGCTCATCAGGTAGCAGGGCTTCTGCCAGCCGAAGAGGGAGTAGCTCGGGATCGCCCACGCGGTGCACGGGAAGTCGACCTTGCCCTCGAGGAAGTCCAGGAAGAGCGGGCTCTGGTTGAGCCGCCACCGCCTGCGGTTGCCGCCGGAGAAGGCCTTCTTGAACAGCTCCCGGGTCTGCTGCACACCGAGGAAGTGCTCCTGGTCGGGCGCCTTCTCGTAGGCGTAGGCGGGCGAGAGCATCATCTCGTCCACCTCCAGATCGTCGTTGAGGAAGTTCAGCACCTCGACGATGGTCTGCGGGGTGTCCGTGTTGAAGAAGGTCGAGTTGGTGGTCACCCGGAAGCCGCGCCGCTTGGCCTCCTTGATGGCCTCCACCGCCTCGTCGAAGGTGCCCTCCTTGGCCACCGACGCGTCGTGCCGCTCGCGCAGCCCGTCGATGTGCACGGCCCAGGCGAAGTACGGCGAGGGCTTGAACTTGTCCATCTTCTTTCGCATCAGCAGTGCGTTGGTGCACAGGAAGACGAACTTCTTCTTGGCCACCAACTGCCGCACGATCTCGTCGATCTGCGGATGCATCAACGGTTCGCCGCCCGCGATGGACACCATCGGGGCGCCGGACTCGAGGACCGCTCCCACAGCCTGGGCGACAGGCATGCGCTGCTTGAGCACGCCGGCCGGATGCTGGATCTTTCCGCAGCCCTCGCACTTGAGGTTGCAGGCGAAGAGTGGTTCCAGCTCGACCAGCAGCGCGAACTTGTCCCGCCTCTTGATTTTCTGTTCAAACAGGTATGTAGCGACCTTGATGGACTGGCGCAGCGGCATGGCCATCTGGCTCACCTCCGAGGGAGCAGCAAAGAACGGTGCCATTCGAAGAAAGCGGGAAGGACGGCACGCAGGACGCGGAAAGCTGATATTCCACCGCGCAACGTGCCGATACGAACAAGTTCATGTTCTGGAGCGTCCACGACCACCCGGACGGCCGCAACCGGGCGCTCGCCCGTGCGTACGGCGCCGTGGATCGTGGCCGCGGACTCCATGTCGACCGCGATCGCTCCGGTCGCGAGCAGCTCCGACCGCTCCTGACCTCGGACGACATGGTCCGAGCCGGTGAGCGGCCCGGTGTGGACGGTGCGCCCGGGAAGGGCGCGTGCGAGTTCCTTGACGAGCAGATCGGTGCCCACGCACGCGGTGGTGCCGCGTGGGTCCCGGGTCTCCTCGGCGACGACCAGGTCACCGGGGTGCATCCCCGGTGCCAGGCCGGCGCAGAAACCGGTGGCGACGACGGCCGCCCCGGCGAGGGCGGGGTCGTCGAGCACCCGGATGACCGAGCGTTCGGCCGCCCGGGGGCCCATACCCGTACGGAGCAGGGTGACGGGCCCGTCGGCACCCGCGTGACCGCCACTGCGCAGGGCGAGGTGCTCGATGCCGAGCGCGCAGGCGATCAGCAACGGGAGCTGTTCGGGCTTGTGACTCATCAGCTCCCCTTGGCCCCGGCGAACGGCTCGCCGTTGACGTAGCGGCCGAGGGCCGTGAGCGGGAAGACCTGCCGGTACAGGTGGTAGTTGATGGAGAAGTCCCACGGGAAGCCCGTGCCGGTGAAGTGGGGCTCGTCCCAGGACCCGTCCTCGCGCTGGGTCCGGGCGAGGAAGTCGACTCCCCGCTCCACGGCCTTGCTCTCGCTCTCCCCCGCCGCGAGCAGCGCGAGCAGCGCCCACGCCGTCTGCGAGGCGGTGGAGGCGCCCCGGCCGCTCCATTCCTGGACGTACTTGTAGGAGCGCAGGTCCTCGCCCCAGCCGCCGTCGTCGTTCTGCACGCTCTCCAGCCAGGCGACGGCCCGGCGGATCGCGGGGTGCGAACCGGGGATGCCCGCGGCCACCAGTGCCGGCACCACCGAACCTGTGCCATACACGTAATTGACGCCCCAGCGGCCGAACCATGAACCGTCCGGCTCCTGTTCGGCCAGCAGCCACTCGATCCCCCGCCGGGTGCGGGGGTCGTGGGAGAGCCCTTCGACCGCGAGCATCTCCACGACGTGCGCGGTGACGTCGGCCGACGGCGGGTCGATGACCTCACCGAAGTCGCAGAACGGCAGCCGGTTGGGGAACGCGCTGGTGTTGTCGACGTCGAAAGCGCCCCATGCGCCGTTCTTGGACTGCATGCCGAGGTTCCAGCGCACCCCGCGCCCGATGGCCTGCTCGAGGCGCTCCCGATCCTGGTGCTTCACGCGGCGCAGGGCGAGCACCACCTCGGCGGTGTCGTCGATGTCGGGGTAGTTGTCGTTGTGGAACTCGAACGCCCAGCCGCCCGGCGGCAGTTGGGGGCGTTTCACCGACCAGTCGCCGGGCCGGGTGATCTCCTCGCCGAGCATCCAGTCCGCGGCCTTCACCAACTGCGGGTGGTCGGCCGGCACTCCCGCGTCGGCGAGCGCGATGGTCGCGAGGCAGGTGTCCCACACCGGGGACTGACACGCCTCGATCATGCGGGCACCGTCCTCGCGCCACACCGCGAAGCGGTCGAGCGACGCGATGCCCTCGCGCAGCACGGGGTGTTCGAGGTCGTAGCCGAGCAGGTGCAGGGCGATGACCGAGTACACCGCGGGCGGCTGGATGCCTCCCCAGCAGCCGTCGTTCTCCTGACGCTCGATGATCCAGCGCGATGCGGCCTTCATCGCGGCGGCGCGCAGCCGGCGCGGGGCGACCTTGCGGAACTGGTGCAGGGCCTTGTCCAGACGCTGGAAGGCTCCGTCCCAACTGGCCACCGGGGCCAGGTCCTTGGCCGGGTTGGGGTTGTCCGCGTCGGTGTGCAGCTCGTCCAGCGGGAACGGGGCGGGACGCACCGGGCGCTTCGCCGAGACGACGGTGAGCGGCACGATGGTCTGACGCGCCCAGCAGCCGAAGTCGTAGATGTTCAGCGGCATCCACTTCGGGAAGTAGATGAGTTCCGGCGGCAGTTCGGGCAGGTCCTCCCATTTCCACCAGCCGAACAGCGCGAGCCAGATCCGGGTGAAGACACGGGAGGCGGCGACGCCGCCCTGTTCGCGGACCCATGCGGACGCCCGTGCCATGTGGGGCTCGTCCGGCGTGTCGCCGGCCAGGCGCAGCGCCACGTACGCCTCGATGGTGGTGGACAGTTCGCCCGGCCCGCCGTAGAACGTGGCCCAGGTGCCGTCCTCGCGCTGCTCGCCGCGGATGAAGAGCGCGGCGGCCTGCGTGGTCCTCTCGTCGCGGATCCCCAGGAACTGGCGGAGCAGCAGGTCCTCTGCGTCCATCGTGACGTTCGTCTCGAGGTCGCCCTTCCACCAGCCCTGGGCGTCCTGCTCCGCGAGCAGGAAATCTGTCGCGCGCCGCATGGCGCGTTCGGCGGCGTGTCGAATGCCGACCGTCCCGGCCGCCTCCGGGAGCGGTTCGTCTGTTTCGGTGGCCGAGTCGGCGCGGGGCGGTAGCGCCCCTGTGCTTCCGTCGGTCGTCGCTGTCATGGCTTCCCCTTCGTGCAGTCATACAAGTAGTGCTGCTGTGGGTCCGCCGTCGGCCGCTGTGCTTGCCCGATGCGGGTCCCCTCACTCCCAGGAGTCCCCCGCCCGAGTGATGCCGGGACTTGAGGGAGGAGTCGAGAGCGGGGAAGGCACCGGCCGGCGACTACGCGAGGTGTGTTCGACCGATAGTGATCATCTCTTTCGTACGACGACGAAGTCGGCGAGCGCCGTGAACCGTGCGCGCACCTCTTGGGGCATCCGGACCGATTCAAGGGCCTCGACGGCGATGGTGTGCTGGCGACGCGCCTCCTGAGTGGTCCACTCGCGGCCGCCCGCCTCCTCGATGAGGGCGGCCCGCGCGGCGAACTCCTCCTCGGAGAAGTTCTCGAAGTCGCTGCTCTTGGCGTCCTCGGCGAGCATCTCCCCTAGGCGCTCGGAGGCGGGACCGCCCGCCGCCAGCGCGGCCACCACCGGCAGGGACTTCTTGCGCTGGCGCAGGTCGCTCCAGGTCTGCTTTCCGGTGGCCTCCGGGTCGCCCCAGATGCCGAGGAGGTCGTCGACGGCCTGGAACGCGAGGCCGAGGTGGTAGCCGTACTTCTCCAGGGTGTCGGCGGTGGCGTCGTCGGCGCCGCCGAGGACCGCGCCGATGGAGGAGGCGCAGGCGAGCAGGGCGCCCGTCTTGTTGCCTTCCATCTCCAGGCACTCCTCGACACTGACGCGGTCGCGGTGCTCGTAGGAGATGTCCTGGGCCTGACCGTCGATCAGGGCGCGGGTGGCCCTGGTCAGACGACGGGTCGCGCGGCCGGCCTCGACGGTGCCGAGCTCCAGCAGAACCTCGTTGGCCAGGGCGAACAGGGCGTCGCCGACGAGGATGGCCTGCGCGGGACCGTGCACCTTCCAGACGGTGTCCCGGTGTCGGCGCTGTTCGTCGCCGTCCATCAGGTCGTCGTGCAGCAGCGAGAAGTTGTGCACCAGCTCGACCGCGACCGCGCCCGGTACCCCCACCTCCGGCGCCCGGCCCGCGGCCTGCGCGGACAGCAGGGCGAGAGCGGGGCGCACCGCCTTGCCGCCGTCGCCGTCCGCGGGCTTGCCCTCGGCGTCGATCCAGCCGAAGTGGTAGGCGGCGACGGTGTCCATGGGCGGCGCCAGCCGGTCCACTGCCTCCCGCAGCACCGGGGTGGCCAGGGTCCGGCCGCGCTCCAGAAGCGCGGACACGGCCACCGCGTCGGCAGCCGTCTCGGCCGGGGGCACAGTGGGCACAGTCTCTCCTCTTGTCGCGATACCGGGGGTGCGGGGGTCTGCCCCGTACGATCGGACGCTCACGCCGCCTCCTCGAAGAGGCCGGACAGGTGCGCGCCGGACCGGCCCAGGGCGCCCAGAGCGGCACCCGCCGCGCTGACTCCGCTGCGGACCGCACTTTCCATGGTCGCGGGCCACCCGGTGGCGGTCCACGCTCCGGCCAGGTAGAGGCCGGGGGCCTTGGTGCGGGCGCCGGGCCGCAACCGCCCGACGCCCGGGGTGGGGGCGAACGTCGCCGTGCGCTCCCGGGTAACGAAGAAGTCCTTGACCTCGGCGTCGCGGGCACCCGGCAACAACCGCTCCAGCTCGGGCAGATAACGCTCGCGCAGCACGGCGACCGGTTCGTCGATCTCGTCCTGTGCCGCCGACTGCGACAGTGCCAGGTACTGGCCCTCGCGCAGTCCCGAGGCCTCGGTGCGGTCGAAGACCCACTGGACCGGGGAGCCCAGAGCGGCGAAGAACGGCCGTCCGAGGACCTTGCGGCCGTAGACGACATGGATGTTGAGGATCGGTGCCGTGCCGATCTCGAGCAGCCGTTCGGGGGCGTCGAGGGCTCCGGCCGGCAGCAGGCCGTGCGCCTCGCGCTGGGGGACGGCGAGGACGACCGCGTCGGTGTCGATGCGTTCGCCGGGAACCTGAACGCTCCAGTTCCCGTTTTCGTCATGGGAGATGGAGGTGACGCGTGTACGGACCTCGGTACGCACGCCCGCGGAGTCGAGCGCCTTGCGGGCCAGCCGGTCGTGCAGTTCGCCCAGCGGGACGCGAGCCCATCCGATGTCGGCCGCACCCGGGTCGGACAGCAGACCCGTCTTGAACACCATCGCGGCGAGCCCGAGCGAGGCGTCTTCGGCCACCGCGTTGAGGGTGGCGACCCCGACCAGGTCCCACAGTGCCTCGATGGCACGCGCCGACTGACCGTGCGCGGCCAGCCAGCTGCCGAAGTCCTGCGCGTCGAGCGCGGGATCCGCGAGGTCCAGTGTGCGGAGCGCCAATGCGGCGCGCCCTACTCTGGCGCGCTCCGCGAGGGAGAGGTGCGGGTAGATGGCCAGGCTGCGCCCGAGGTGCAGGGGCACGGGCAGCGCGTCGCGCCGGAGTCTGCCCAGCCGTCGTCCCGGTGCGGCGTCCGCGTCGAGAACGGGCACGTCGAGACGATCCTGCAGCGGGGCGAGCGCGGCGGCGTCGATACGGTCGAGGAACCACCGGTATGCGGTGCAGCAGCGCAGATAGACGTGCTGGCCGTTGTCGACGGTGAGGTTCCCGCGCTCGAAGGAGAAGGCGAGGCCGCCGAGGCGGGGGCGTCCCTCCAGCAGCGTGACCTGCACGCCCGCGTCGGCGAGCGCAAGCGCGGCAGTGATCCCGGCGAGTCCTCCTCCGACCACCACGGCGGAGGTTCCGGGGCGCCCGGAGGCGTCCTGAACCGGGCCCTCCGGCAGTGTGCCGTCGCTCATCGTGCATCCTCCCCTGCCGGTCCGCCGTGGTGCTTGAACCATGCACGGCAGGCCGTCGCAGTCAGGGACGCCGCGCCGCGCCGGAGGGTTGCCTGCCGTTTTTCGGCACCGGCATCATCCTGGAGCGGACTGTCCATCAGGCGCGCCTCCTGACGGTCCGCCGGGAAACGTTCCTCGCGTCAAGACCCGACAGGCCGCGCACGGCGACATACGCCTTCTCACGGCCGGGCAGCGAGACCCGCCCGCGCAGCACGGCCTCGGGCTCGCGCTCGATACGGTCCAGAAGCCGGCGGTAGATGCCTGCCATGGCGGCGACGCAGGCTCCGCTGCGCCGGTCCAGCATCGGCAGCAGCCGGTAGCCCTCGGCGAACAGGGCACGGGCCCGGCGTACCTCGAAGTGCACGAGGCCCGCGAAATCGGACCCCTCGGGCGGGGTCGGCCCGTGGAATCCGGCTGAGCAGCCGAACTTGGCCAGGTCGTCGGCCGGCAGATACACCCGCCCGCCCTCCGCGTCCTCGCGGACGTCCCGGAGGATGTTGGTGAGTTGCAGCGCGAGCCCGAGCGTGTCGGCGTATTCCGGCGCGCGCTCAGCGCCGCGCGCCCCCGGCTCGGTGCCGAACACACCCAGGGAGAGCCGTCCGATGGCCCCGGCCACACAACGGCAGTAGACCTTCAGGTCGTCCCAGGTCTCGTAGGTCTCGCCGCGCACGTCCTTGAGGACGCCGTCGATGAGCTCGTCGAGACCGCCGAGCGGGATCGGGAACTGCCGGGCGGCGTGCGTCAGGGCGACCCCGACCGGATCGGTGTCGTCCTCGGCCACCTCGTCGGCACGGATCCGTCCCAGCAGCGCCCTGGTCTCCTCCAGCCGCTCGGCCTTGACGTCCGTCGGCAGCTCGCCGTCCCCGATGTCGTCGACCCGCCGCGAGAACGCGTAGAGCGCGGACATCGCCCGACGCTTGGCCGTCGGCAGGAGCCTGATGCCGTAGGCGAAGTTACGGGCCTGCTGACCGGTCACGGTCTCGCAGTAGCTGTAGGCGGCAAGTACCGGTGGGGACACATGCTGTTCCGACTCCACGGTCCGGATCACCCCTCTCCTCGCAGAGTCACGCCCACCTCGCGCAGCAACCGGAGCTTGCCGGGCTTGGGCGGGCCGGGAAGTACGTCGTATTCGGCGGCGGCGATCGCGTGGATCGCCGCCCTCCCTCCCGCCACGAAGCCTGCGAGCAGCAGCCTCAGCCTGCCGTGGACGCTACCCACAAGGGGGGCGCCTTCATTCAGGAGATCGCGGGCGCGTTCTGCTTCGTACGCAACCAGTGCGCGCACCGATGCGCCCGCTGTGGTCGTGGCGAGATCCCCCTCCTGGACATGGAACCGCTTCATGTCCTCGGCGGGCAGATAGATGCGGTCGCGGCCGAGGTCCTCGGCGACGTCCTGGAGGTGTTCGACGATCTGCAGGGCGGTGCAGATCGCGTCGGAGCGCCGGATGCGCTCGGGGGTGGCGGTGCCGGTGACGCCGAGGACGAGCCGGCCGACCGGGTTGGCGGAAAGTTCGCAGTACGCGAGGAGGTCGTCATAGGTCTCGTACCGGCTGACCACCTGGTCCTGGCGGTTGGCGGCGATCAGACCGAGAAAGGGCTCGGGATCGAGTCCGGCCCGCCGGACCGTGGGCTGGAGGCGGACCAGGATCGGGTGACGCGGCGTCGAGTCGAACACCCGGTGCAGATCGGCCTCGAAGGCGTCCAGCAGAACGAGACGGTCCCCGGCCTCCTCGGGCGACACGCCGAGCAGACGGGCGTCCGCCCCGCCGGGGGCCAGATCGCCGTCGCCGATGTCGTCGACGAGCCGGGCGAAACCGTAGACGGCCATCAGATCGGCACGCCAGGCCCTGGGCAGGAAGAAGGGGGCCACGGGGAAGTTCTCGTCCGCGGCTTTCTCGAGGGTGCCGCGCACCGGGTCACCGGCGCGCGCCGTCCCGGCTTGGGTCACCGCTCGCCGCCCGACGTGGAGACGGCACATGCCCCGCGGAGCCGGAGACTTTCCGTAGCCATTGCCGTCACATCTCCCGTTCTACACTGCCGACCCAATACATCCTATTTCGGACACGCCGCCCGGCCGTCCGTGCAGCGCAGCAGGTGTGCGGGCGCAGGCATTATGGCCCCACTTGCCGCGAATCAGCACCCGTACAGCTTACGTTGTACAACTCAGCGGGGTTCGTCGGGGTGTCCTGCACATCACAACAACACACCGATTGGCACCAAGATTCCTAAGCGCAAACAGACTTGGCACATCCTTTGCAGACGCAGGGCCCCGCCGGAACGTTCCGACGGGGCCCTGGGCAGAACGGGTCACTTGCCGGTGAACTTCTCGTACTCCTTGAGGACGTCCTCGGTCGGACCGTCCAGCCTCAGCTCACCGCGTTCGAGCCACAGGACGCGGTCACAGGTGTCCCGGATGGACTTGTTGTTGTGACTGACCAGAAACACCGTGCCCGCCTCCTTGCGCAGCTCCCTGATGCGCTCCTCCGAGCGCATCTGGAACTTGCGGTCACCGGTGGCGAGCGCCTCGTCGATCATGAGGACGTCATGGTCCTTGGCGGCCGCGATGGCGAAGCGCAGCCGCGCCGCCATGCCGGAGGAGTAGGTGCGCATCGGCAGCGTGATGAAGTCGCCCTTCTCGTTGATCCCGGAGAAGTCGACGATCTCCTGGTAGCGGGACTTGATCTCCTCGCGGGTCATCCCCATCGCGAGGCCGCCCAGGATGACGTTCCGCTCGCCCGTCAGGTCGTTCATCAGCGCCGCGTTCACGCCGAGCAGCGAGGGCTGGCCGTCGGTGTAGACCCTGCCCCGCTCGGCGGGCAGCAGACCGGCGATGGCCCGCAGCAGGGTGGACTTGCCCGACCCGTTCGAACCGATCAGCCCGATGGCCTCGCCCCGGTAGGCGACGAACGAGACGCCCTTGACCGCGTGCACCTTGCGCACACCGCGCTCCTCGCCGCGCTTGAGGATCCGGCTCAGCGCGGCGGTCGCACTGCCCCTGCCGGTCTTGGCGCCGCTGACGCGGTAGACGATGTGCAGCTCGTCCGCGATGACGGTGGGCACCCTGGCCCCGGTGTTCTGCTCAGCCACGGCCGTACCTCTCCTCCGCCTTCCAGAAGTACACGAACCCGCCCCCGAAGACGACCACGGCCCAGAACAGCGCGACGGCCCAGACGTGCGGTGGAAGGTTCTCCGAGCCGTAGTCCTCGATGAGCGCGAAACGCATCAGGTCCATGTAGACGGCGGCCGGGTTCACCTGGAGCACCCGGATGACCCATTCGGGGCGGCCGGCCAGCATGTGGTGCAGGGAGAACATGACCCCGGAGGTGTACATCCAGGTACGCAGGACGAACGGCATCAGCTGCGCCAGGTCCGGGGTCCCGGCACCCAGCCGGGCCACGATCAGCGCGAGGCCGGTGTTGAAGAGGAACTGCAGCACCAGCACCGGGACGATCAGCAGCCAGGGCAGCCGCGGATAGCTGCCGAACCCGACCACCACCAGGAACATCACGATCATCGAGAACAGCAGCTGCTGGAGCTGCTGCAACGCGAACGAGACGGGCAGCGCGGCTCTGGGGAAGTGCAGGGCGCGCACCAGCCCCAGGTTGCCGGAGATCGCCCGGACCCCGGCCATGATCGAGCTCTGGGTGAAGGTGAAGACGAACACGCCGGTCACCAGGAACGGGATGTAGGTGCCGTGCGGCATGCCGCGGCTGGCCTTCAGGATCAGGCCGAAGATCAGGTAGTACACGCAGGCGTTCAGCAGCGGGGTGGCGACCTGCCACAACTGCCCCAGCCTGGCCTGGCTGTACTGGGCGGTGAGCTTCGCCTGGGAGAAGGCGAGGATGAAGTGACGCCGCCCCCACAGCCGGCGGACGTACTCGACGAGTCCGGGCCGGGCCCCGCTGACCGAGAGTCCGTACTCGGCGGCCAGCTCGGTCGCGGTCAGCCCGTCGTCGGACGACTGGTGGGCACCCACCGCCACGTCGCCGTCACGCGTTGTCTCACTCACAGATCGGCAAACTCTCGTTCGAGGGATGCGCGGCCGTGCCGCGCACGGGTGGGAACCGGGGTCAGGTACCCGCCCGCTGCATTCCTTCCCTCGAGCTTGTCAGATCACCGGGGGCCGGCCCAGTCGTGTGAGGAGCCACACGGTGCGCCACTTGATGCGCCGCCGGGGACCGCACGGAGTCGTCCAGCCCTCCCTGAACCCGCCGAACCAGGCCTGGAGGGCCGCCCGCGAGGGGCGCCGCAGCAGCGTCAGGAGCAACCAGACGCCCAGATAGGCGGGGATGAGGACGACGGGCAGATTGCGACGGGCCAGCCAGACCCGGTTGCGGGCGACCATGCGGTGGTAGATCGCGTGCCGGGAGGGGGCGGTCGTGGGGTGGTACAGCACCATGTCCGACCGGTAGTCGATCATCCAGCCCGCGTCCAGGGCCCGCCAGGCCAGGTCCGTCTCCTCGTGGGCGTAGAAGAACGCGTCCGGCAGACCGCCCACCTCGGTGAACACCTTCGTACGGACGGCGTTGGCCCCGCCCAGGAAGGTGGTGACCCGGGAGGAGCGCATCGGGTCCGAGGCACGCAGTCGCGGTACGTGCCGCCGCTGGGTCTCGCCGGTGTCGGGGTCGGCGATGCGGAAGCTGACGATCCCGAGCCGGGGGTCCGCCGCGAAGGCCAGCCGGCACAGCTCGGCGGTGTCGTTCGAGGCGAGCAGGCCGTCGTCGTCCAGGAAGAGCAGCACGTCCACGTCGCTGCCGCCGGGCCCGAAGGCCTCGATGCCCACGTTGCGGCCGCCGGGGATGCCGAGGTTCTCGGGCAGCTCCACCGTGCGGACGCCGTCGGGGACGTCCGGCACGGGCGAGCCGTTGCCGACCACGACGACCTCGACGGGGTCGCCGTCCTGTTTGGCCACCGAGTCCAGGAGGGCCCGGAGCTCGGCCGGCCGGTTGCCCATCGTGATGATGACGGCCCCGACCCTTATGGCGCCGCTCACTTCAGCCTGCTGGAGGCGAGGATGGACACCAGGTGCAGGACCGTCTGCAGCAGCGCGATGCCCGCCAGCACCGCCACGCCGAGCCGGGAGAAGAACAGGTCGCCCCTGACCTCGTCCACCACGGCCAGGACCAGGATCAGCAAGGACGCCTCGATGCCGAGGACCAGGCGGTGGAACTTCAGCGCCCCGGCCGCCCTGCGGGCCAGCGCCATGCCGGACGAGCGGAGCTCGGACGCCGCCTCCTTGACCGGCGGCAGACCGCCCTGGTGCCGGGCGACCCCGACCAGGTCGGTCTCGGCCTTGATCAGGACGGCGCCGAGCGCGGCGAGCGTTCCCAGGAAGGCCCACAGCCAGTCGATCCGGCCGGAGCCGAACAGATCGGCGGCGCGCAGGCCGAAACCGACCAGCACGGCGGCGTCGCACAGATACGCACCGACCCGGTCCAGGTACACCCCGCCGAGCGAGAACTGCTTCTTCCAGCGCGCGATCTCACCGTCGACGCAGTCGAGGAGCAGGTAGAGCTGGACCATCACCACACCGAGCACCGCCCCCGCCACGCCCGGCACCAGCAGGGCCGGGGCGGCGAGGACGCCGAAGACCGTCATCAGGTACGTCAGCTGGTTGGGCGTGACCCTGGTGTTCACCAGGTAGCGGTCGACGCGCAGCGAGATCTCCCGCATGTAGAGGCGTCCCGCCCAGTGCTCACCGCTGCGCCGGTCCTTCACCCCAGCCGGGTGGACGACGGGGCGGAGTTCAGCTACCGATGGCCTTGACATAGTCGGCGTAGGTGTCCTTGATCTGGTCGGTCTTCAGGTCGAGGTGTTCGAGGATCGTGTAGCGGCCGGGCCTGGTCTGCGGGGCGAACTCCACGGCCTGGACGAACTCGTCCACCGTGAAGCCGATCTCCTCCGGCAGCACGGGCAGACCGTGCCGGCGGAGCACCCGGGCCATATAGGCCGATTGCTCGTGGGCTCCGCGCAGGTACATCGCGAAGGCGGCGCCCAGCCCGCACTGCTCGCCGTGCGCGGCCGCGCGCTTGGGGAACAGCAGGTCGAATGCGTGGTTGATCTCGTGGCACGCGCCGGAGGACGGCCGGGAGTCGCCGGAGACGGACATGGCGATACCGCTGAGGACCAGCGCCTCGGCCAGCACCTGCAGGAAGTCGTTGTCGCCGATGCCGCCCGGATGGCGCAGCACCGCCTCACCGGCCTGCCGGGCCATCGCCGCGGCCAGGCCGTCGATCTTCTCGCCGTTGACGCGGTTGGCCAGCTCCCAGTCCGCGATCGCCGAGATGTTGGACACGGCGTCGCCGATGCCCGCGCGCACGAAGCGCGCCGGGGCCTCGCGGATGACGTCCAGGTCGATGACGACGGCGATCGGGTTCGGCACGCCGTACGAGCCGCGGCCCGCGTCGTTGTCGAGGGTCGCCACCGGGGAGCACAGTCCGTCGTGTGCGAGGTTCGTGGGGACGGCGACCAGCGGCAGGCCGACCCGCGCGGCGGCGAACTTGGCGCAGTCGATGATCTTGCCGCCGCCCAGGCCCACCAGCGCGTCGTAGTGGCCGGCCTTCATGTCGCCGGCCAGCCTGACGGCGTCGTCGAGCGTGCCGCCGTCGACCTCGTACCAGGTGGCACCGGGCAGGCTGGGGGCCAGCCTCTCGCGCAGCCGCGCGCCCGAGCCGTCGCTCACCGCCACGGCCAGCTTGCCCGAGTGTGAGATGCGCTCGTCCGCGAGCACGTTCGCCAGGTCGTCCAGGGCACCGGGGCGGATGTCGACGACGACCGGCGAGGGAATGAGCCTCGTCAGTACCGGCACGCGATCTCCCGTCCCCTGGCCAGGTCGTCGTGGTTGTCGATCTCGACCCACGGCACGTCCCCGATCGGCGCGACGTCGATCCGGAAGCCGCGGTTCACGAGCTCCTGGTAGCCGTGCTCGTAGAACTGCTGGGGATCGCTCTCCCACACCGTCCTCAGCGCGTCGGCCAGCTCCGGGGCGGCCTCGCCCTCGATGAGCGTGACACCGATGTACTCGCCGGTCGCCTCGGCGGGCTCCATGAGCTTGGTGATCTTCTGGACGCCCTTGCCGGGGTCCACGACGACCTTCATCTCCTCGTCGGCGAGCTTCTTCACCGTGTCGACGGCGAGGATGATCTTCTTGCCGTCCCCGCGGGCGGCCAGCAGCGTACGCTCGACGGAGACCGGGTGCACGGTGTCGCCGTTGGCGAGGATCACGCCGTCCCGGAGGGCGTCACGGCCGCACCACAGGGAGTAGGCGTTGTTCCAGTCCTCGGCCCGGTCGTTGTCGATGAGGGTGAGCTTGAGGCCGTAACGGCGCTCGAGGGCCTCCTTGCGCTCGTACACGGCCTCCTTGCGGTACCCGACGATGATCGCGGCCTCGGTCAGACCGATCTCGGCGAAGTTGGCGAGGGTGAGGTCGAGGACCGTGGGTCCGTCCTCTATGCCCGCGGGCCCCACCGGCACCAGAGCCTTGGGCAGGCTGTCGGTGTAGGGGCGCAGACGCCGTCCGGCGCCGGCCGCCAGCACGAGGCCGATCATGCGGGTTCTCCTTCATCGTGTACGGCGGGCGCGCCGCCCTTGTGAGCGGACACCCAGAAGCGGATGCTCTCGACGAGCACCAGCAGGGCCACGTAGCCGGCGAGAGCCGTGAGCGCGAGCGTGAACCCGTCCGCGGCGAGTACCGCGGCCAGGACCGTGACCAGCAGCGTCCGCCCTTCGTGCCCCCCGATCGCGCGCACCAACCAGTGCGGCGGCGCGCCGGCGTCGCCGCGGATGCGGTACACCGTGTCGTAGTGATGGTAGGCGACCGCCGCCACCAGTCCGAAAGCTGCCGGAAGCGCTCCGTTCACCTTGGATTCGGCGGCCAGCACCAGCACGGTGATGTATTCGGCGGCGCGGAAGAGGGGCGGGATCAGCCAGTCCAGGGCGCCCTTGAGCGGCTTGGACAGGGCCGGACCGGAGGTCGCGGCGTAGACGACGGCCCCGGCGACGGCGGCCCAGTGGTTGCCCGTGAGGAGGGCCGCCGCGAGGGCCACGAGCCCGATCGCGGCGAGCAGCACGGGCGGACCGAGGCGGATCCGCGGGTTCCTGTCGCGCCACCCGGCCACGGCCCCGGCGAGCGGACCGTTGTCCGCCAGGTCGGCGAGCGCCCGTGCCGCCCGGTCGGTGCGCCGGGCCCTGCGCGTCAGGGAGCGCAGCACACGGCCCGCCGTGGTGTAGGTGGCGGCGAAGGCGCAGCCGACGAGCAGGGCGTAGAACGTGATGCGGGGCGTGGTCGCGGCCGTGAGGACGGCGATCATGGCCCAGCGTTCACCGATCGGCAGGACGATCATCCGGCGCACCCAGACGGTCCAGCCGACGCTGTCGAGCCGGTCGGAGAGGGCCGCGGTGGGGCTCGTGTTGGCGGTCGCGTCGTGGTTGGCCTCGTTGAACGCGAAGTCGACGACGTGCCGGCACGTCTGCAGGATCATCGCCCCGAGGGCGAGCGCCCAGACGTCGTCGCCGCCACGGGCGGCACCGAGGGCGAGTCCCGCGTAGTAGGCGTACTCCTTCGCACGGTCGAAGGTGGCGTCCAGCCAGGCGCCGAGCGTGGAGTACTGCAGCGAGTAGCGGGCGAGCTGGCCGTCGGTGCAGTCGAGCACGAAGGAGAAGATCAGCAGGACGCCCGCGGCGACGAAACCGCCGCGCGTCCCGGTGGCCGCGCAGCCCGCCGCGATCAGAGCGGTCAGCAGGGAGGCGGTCGTGACCTGGTTCGGGGTGAGACCGCGCTGGGCGCACCAGCGGGCGATGTAACGCGAGTACGGGCTGATGAAGTGCGTGGTGAAGAAGCCGTCGCGGGCCTTGACGGCGCTGCGCAGGCGTACGGCCTCGTCGTCGACCGCGGCGACCGCCTGGCGGGCCTCGTTGCGGGACTGGGGGTCGGCCGGGACCGCGGCGACCAGCGTGCCGAGCTCGGGGCGGTGGACGGTGACGTCGTCGGCGCCGAGGGCCGAGGTGATGTGCTCCGCGAGGCTGCCGGTGAGGGTCGGGACATCCGCCCGTTCGGACGCGGCCGGCGGCCGGGCGGACACCCTGCCTATCTCGGCGGAGTTCTCTCGGGCCAGGGCGCGCGTCAGCGCCTGGCGGGCGGCGGGCTGGACCGTGACCGCGCCGGGCACCGCGGCGGCCGGGAAGCGGGGGTCGGTGAGTCCGAGGCGCAGCGCGTGCACATGGCCCACGAACCGGGCGTCGACGATGGCGACCCGCTGGTTCGCCGGTACGGCGGCGAGGAGTGTCTCGGCGTCACCGGCGTCGGCGGCGACCCGCACGTCGAAGCCGAGGGACCGCAGATCGCCCTCGAGCGACGATCCGGGGACCGGCTGACCGGTGAGGATGGCGGTCGACAGACGAACTCACTCCCTGGGGTCCGGCACCCGCGGGCGTCGGATATGTGTGTGGTGTGGGACACCCGGGGCAGAGGCCGGGCGGCATGTCGGCAGAGGCTATCGGATGCCTGGAAGCCGGTGTTCACCGGCCGTTCATGGGCCGATCAACCCGGTCTGCATCGCCACCACCGCGATCATCATCAGGGATCGGGCGCACGCGTCACAAACCATGACCCCAGAACCACGCAATCCCGGCATCCCGCTCGCCGGGCCCTGCGATATTCGCCCCATTGCACACGAAACGGGAGCTTCCACTCCTCTGGAGAGAAGCCCTCCACTGGAGAGAAGCCCTCCACCGCGGTCCCTACCGGGAGCCCGTTCGTCCGACGGGCATAGGGTGAGGGGCCATGACATGGCTGATCACCGGCGGGGCCGGATACATCGGGGCGCATGTGGCACGGGCGATGGCCGCGGACGGTGAGCGTGTGCTCGTCCTGGACGACCTCTCGGCTGGCGTGCCGGCGCGTCTCCCGGAGGACATTCCCCTGGTCCAGGGCTCCGCGCTGGACGGTGAGCTGCTGAAGCGCGTCCTCGCCGAGCACGCGGTGACCGGTGTGGTCCATCTCGCCGCGCACAAGCAGGTCGGCGAGTCCGTGGCCGACCCGGTCCGCTACTACCAGGAGAACGTGGGCGGTCTGGCGACGCTGCTGGGCGCGGTGGCCGGGGCGGGGATCGAGCGGTTCCTGTTCTCCTCGTCCGCCGCCGTCTACGGCAACCCCGATGTGAACCTCATCTCGGAGGACACCCCCTGTGCCCCGATGAGCCCGTACGGCGAGACGAAGCTCGCCGGCGAGTGGCTGGTGCGGGCCGCGGGCCGGGCGCACGGCATCGCGACCGTGTGCCTGCGGTACTTCAACGTGGCGGGCGCCGCCGACCCCGAACTGGCCGACACCGGTGTCTTCAACGTGGTGCCGATGGTCTTCGACCGGCTCACCCGGGGCGAGGCCCCGCGGATCTTCGGCGACGACTACCCGACGCCTGACGGCACGTGTGTACGCGACTACATCCACGTCGCGGACCTCGCCGACGCGCACCTCACCGCGGCCAAGCGGCTCGCCGCCGGTGCGACCGGTGATCTGACCGTGAACATCGGGCGCGGCGAGGGCGTGTCGGTGCGTGAACTCGTGGACGTCATCGGCGAGGTGACCGGGGACCTGACGCCCGCGGTCGTCGAGCAGCGCCGTCCCGGTGACGCCCCCCGTGCGGTCGCCTCGGCCGCGCTGGCCGAGCGGGAGCTGGGCTGGACCGCCCGGCGCGGGGTGCGCGAGATGGTGGAGTCGGCGTGGCGCGGCTGGCGGCTGCACCACCCGGAGGCGCGCCGCGACTGAGCGGGGCACACGCACAGTGCGCGCCGTGCCGGTGCGCTCCCGTCCGCGGGGGCGCGGCACGACCCGTGCGGGTGATGCGGGGGGCGGGCCCGAGCACGCCCGCATCCGGACGGTGTCCGTCCGGGGAGCGGACACGATCAGGTGTCCTGCCGCTCACGGCGTCCGTTCCGAGGGGCGTCATACGGCCCCGTGCGGACGGCTGCGGCGGGACATGCGGGGGGTCACAAAGTGCCGGGAGTGCCGGATTCGTACGGCAGACTTGGGGCTGGACAACGAATGCGAAGGATGGGTATGCCGATCACACCTGCCAGCGCGACGCACCGTTCCTCGAACGGCACCGCCGAGGCCATCTTGCTGGAGCTCGTCGACGAGAACGGCACCACGATCGGCACGGCGGAGAAGCTCGCCGCCCACCAACCGCCGGGTCGGCTCCACCGGGCCTTCTCGGTGTTCCTCTTCGACGAGCAGGGGCGGCTGCTGCTCCAGCAGCGGGCGCTGGGCAAGTACCACTCCCCCGGTGTCTGGTCGAACACCTGCTGCGGTCACCCCTACCCCGGCGAGGCGCCTTTCGCGGCAGCCGCCCGGCGGACCTTCGAGGAGCTCGGCGTCTCCCCGTCCCTGATGGCGCAGGCGGGCACGGTCCGCTACAACCACCCGGACCCGGACTCGGGCCTGGTGGAGCAGGAATACAACCACCTGTTCGTCGGTCTGGTGCAGTCCCCCCTGGACCCGGACCCGGAAGAGGTGGGGGCGACGGCGTTCGTCACCGCCGGGGAACTGGCGGAGCGGCACGCCAAAGACACGTTCTCGTCGTGGTTCATGACGGTCCTGGATGCGGCGCGTCCGGCGATCAGGGAGCTGACGCAGCCGTCCGCCGGCTGGTGACCGCACCGGTCCGTCCGGCAGCGCCGGTCGCCGGACGGACTCATCCGGTCCGCGCCCTGCGGCGCGTCCTCACACGAATCCCGGGTGCTTGAGCGGCAGGGCGGCCCAGATCACCTTGCCGCCGCTCGCCGTGTGCTCGACGTCGCACACCCCGCCCGACTCCCTGGTGATCTCCCGGACCAGGAGCAACCCCCGGCCGCCCGTACGGCCGTGATCGGCCTCCAGGGCACTCGGCCGGTAGGGATGCTCGTCCTCCACCGACACCCGCACCCACTCGGGGCCGACGGCGACCTCCACGGCGAGCGTCGGCGACAGCAGCGCCGCATGCCGTACCGCGTTGGTGACCAGTTCGGACACGATCAACAACAACGCCTGCACCGTGTCGTCCGACGCGGGCACTCCCTGACGGGCGAGCAGATCTCGAACGGCGTGCCGCGCCTGCGGCACCGAGGCGTCCACCGCGGCTGCGGTGAACCGCCACACCCCCTCGTACGGCAGCGGTCCCGGTGCTGCGCGACCGTCCGGCGCAATTCCCCCGCCTTCAGGGCGCGGGCCAGACCCTCGCCCTCGGTTCTCCATCGTCCGGTCGCCACCCTTGCGCTCGATTGTCACCACACGTCGAGTGTTGGGAATGCGCTGGTCCGTCCCGAATGACTGAACAGAAGTCAGCGGTTATCGACGACATATGACCGTTGCCGTATGACACGGTCGACCGAGTGACCGATCCTGTCCTGGTTGCCGCCGACTTCCGAACTCTTCGGGTTGTACGGGTTCCACGCCGCCCTCCCGTCGGTGTGCGAGGCCTTCCTGATCGCGCGTCGGGCAGCTGCGGATAGCATCCGGCGTATGGAGCCGCAGCTGCTGCACCGCGTCAGCGACGGGGTCGCGACCGTCGTCATCCATCACCCGGCCAAGCGGAACGCCATGACGGCCGGTATGTGGGAGGCGCTGCCACCGCTCCTCGACGCGATGGCCGCCGATCCGGCCGTCCGGGTGCTGGTGCTCACCGGCGAGGGCGGGACGTTTTGCGCCGGCGCCGACATCTCGACGCTGCGGGGCTCGCCGCAGCAGGCGCAGACGCTGGCCGTGCTGGCCGAGGAGTCGCTGGCCGCGTTCCCGAAGCCGACCCTCGCGGCGATCCGCGGGCACTGCGTGGGCGGCGGGTCGCAGCTCGCGGCGGCCTGCGATCTGCGGTTCGCCGAGGAGGGCGCGCTGTTCGGTGTGACGCCGGCGAAGCTGGGGATCGTCTATCCGGCCTCCTCCACCCGCCGGCTGGTGTCGCTGGTCGGACCCGGCACGGCCAAGTACCTCCTGTTCTCCGGCGAGTTGATCGACGCGGCGCGGGCGTTGCGCACGGGCCTGCTGGACGAGGTGCAGGCCGAGGGCGAACTCGGCAAGCGCGTCGCCGAGTTCGCCCGGGTGCTGGCGTCCCGCTCGCAGTTGACGCAGGCCGCGGCCAAGGAGTTCGCGAACGGCCGCACGGACCGGGACGCCCACTGGGCCGACCAGGCACGCGGCAGCGGCGACACCGCGGAGGGCGTCGCCGCGTTCCTGGAGCGCAGAGTGCCGCGGTTCACCTGGACTACGTCAGGATGAAGCGGCTCTCCGCGCGGAACTTCTCGACGAGGTGCGCGGGCGCCTTGTGCGGGGACCCCGCGTCGTAGGGCGGCTGCGGGTCGTACTCGGTCAGCAGCTGCACGGCCTGGGCGTGCTCGTCACCCGCGATACGGCCGAGCAGGGTGAGCCCCATGTCGATGCCGGAGGAGACGCCGGCGGCAGTGACGTACTTGCCGTCGAACACGACACGCTCCCCCGTGGGCTGTGCACCGAGCCCCCCGAGGGCGTCCAGGGCCAGCCAGTGAGAGGTGGCGCGGCGCCCTTGGAGGAGCCCGGCGGCGGCGAGCAGCAGCGAGCCGGTGCACACGGACGTCGTCCAGGTGCTGGTGGCATCGGCGGAGCGCAACCAGTCGAGCAGTGCCTCGTTCTCCATCTGCGCGGTCTGGCCGGGTCCGCCCGGGACGACCACGACGTCCGGGGCGGGCACCTCCTCCAGGGTCCTGTCGGCGGTGAGAGCGAGCGCTCCGGTGTCGCTGCGCACGGGCCCGGTCCGCTCGGCGACGAAGACGGTCTCCGCGTCGGGGAGCCTGCCGAGGGTCTCGTACGGGCCCACGGCGTCGAGGGCGGTGAACCGGTCGTAAAGGACGATGGCGATCTGCATGTGCATCCATTCGGTCTCGATGGGTGGTCGTGCGGTCGGCGGCGGTCAGAGGGCCGGCGCCGGACGGAAGCGGCGCCGGTACTCCGCCGGGGCGGAGCCGAGAGCCTTCACAAAGGCACGGCGCATGGCCTCGGGGGTGCCGTAGCCGCTGGCCCGGGAGATCTCCTCGACGCCGTCCGCGGTGTCCTCCAGGAGCCGTCGGGCGTGCTCCAGGCGGACCCGGTCGACGAAGCGGCCCGGTGTCGTACCGGTCTCGGCCCGGAAGGCACGAGCGAAGTGGCGGGGCGAGAGCCGGGCGCGGGCGGCGAGCGACTCGACGCAGAGGTCGTCCCCCGGGTGCTCGGTGATCCACTGCTGGACCTCGCGCAGCGGTTCGCGCCGGGCGGTCTGGGCGGCGAGCTGGGCGCTGAACTGCGACTGGTTTCCGGGGCGGCGCAGGAAGACGACGAGGTGGCGGGCGATGTTCAGTGCGGTCTCGCGCCCCAGGTCCTCCTCGACGAGCGCGAGAGCGAGGTCGATGCCCGACGTGACGCCGGCCGAGGTTGCCACATGCCCGTCGCGCACATAGATGGGGTCGGGGTCGATGTCGATCTCCGGGTGATGGCGCGCCAGGGTGTCGCAGTACGCCCAGTGGGTGGTCGCACGGCGGCCGTCCAGAAGGCCCGCGCGGGCGAGGAGGATCGCCCCGGTGCAGACGGAGACCAGGCGGCCGACGACCCGGCCGTGCCGGCCCAGCCAGTCCACCAGGCGCGAGTCGGGGCTCCGGGTGCCCCGGCCGCCGGGGACGAGCAGGATGTCCAGAGCGGGCGCGTCGGCGAGTGCGAGGTCGGGAACGAGCGTCAGGCCGCTGGAGGAACGGACGGGGGCACCGTCCAGGGAGGCGGTGACCAGGCGGTAGGTCCCGGGGCAGCAGGCCTCTGCTCCCGCGAAGACCTCCACCGGCCCGGTGACGTCGAGGCTCTGCACCTCGTCGAAGAGGACGACAAGCAGGGTGCGCATGGCATCGATTCTTGGCGGACGGCGGGATGGCCGCAACGACGAGCAACCCACCTTTCCTGCCATCGTCTGCGCGGCCGTTCCTTGCGTACCGACCAGTCGGTAACGTACGGGCCATGACGATTCCCCTGCCCGAGCGCGCTGGGCGGCGCTGCCACAACCTGATCAATCCGCTGCACTCGACGCACTACTTCTCACCGGATCTGGAACGCGAACTGACCGCAGTGGGGATCGAGGACCGCAGGGCCGCCTACTTCGCGGTGCGGGCCGCCGCGATGGGACCGGTCGGCGCGGGCGTGGTGACGGCGACGTTCTACAACTTCCGGCCCGAGACGGTGGCACGGCATGTGCCCGCCGTCTGGGAGACCGCGCCCGCCCCTGTGGTCCTCGCGGCACGCACGCGTGCCGTCGACACGACGCTGCGGCGGCTGCTCGGCGAGGAGGCCGTCGCCTCCGAGGAGATGGCCGAGGCCGCGGAGCTCGCGCTGCGCGCGGCACAGGCGTGCACCCCGCAGGCACGCCCGCTGTACGCCGCGCACGCCGCACTTCCCGTGCCCGACGCACCCCATCTGGCTTTCTGGCACGCGGCCACACTGCTGCGCGAACACCGTGGCGACGGTCATCTCGCGGTACTGCTGGACGCCGGACTCGGCCCGCTTGAGGCGTTGGTGACGCACACCGCCACGGGCAAGGGCATGGCGCCGAAGTGGGCGCTGGCCACTCGGGGCTGGAGCAGGGAGGACTGGGCTGCCGCAGCCGGCCGGCTGCGCGAGCGCGGGCTGCTCGACGCGGACGGCGGGTTGACCGCGAAGGGCACCGCGCTGCGCAAGGAGATCGAGGTGGAGACCGACCGTCTGGACCGCGGTCCCTACGAGCACCTCGGCGCCGCGGGCGTCGAACGCCTCACGGGGCTGGCCGGGGATTTCCTCGCCAGGGCGTTCGCGGCCGGAGCCTTTCCCCCGGACATGATCGGCAAGGGATGAGGTACCCGGACCTCGTCCCGGCGGACACGCCGGGACGAGGAAAGGGGAACGACGTGTTCCATGCGATCGCGGAAGCACTGCGCCGGATCGGCGGCGCGGTCGGCACTCTGGTGGCCCTGCCCTTCAGGGCTCTGGCCAGGCTCTTCGGCGCGGCGTCGGGCTCGGGGGGAGGCGGCGCCCGCCGGGCCTGAGCGGCCGGTCGCACGCGGCGGCGGGGCCACGGCGGCCGCCTTGCGCGACCCGGAACCGCCAGGGCCCCCGCCCTGATCCCCTGTTGCCCGTGCGACCTGCCACAATTGCCGCGCAACCTCAGTGGAGAAGGCGGTACGGGATCGTGACGACACCCCTCGTAGGGTCCATCGAAGGCAGGATCGCCGAGGAGCTCGGCGTACGGGAGCGGCAGGTGAAGGCCGCGGTCGAGCTGCTCGACGGCGGCTCGACGGTGCCCTTCATCGCCCGCTACCGCAAGGAAGCGACCGAGATGCTCGACGACGCGCAGCTGCGCACGCTCGAGGAGCGGCTGCGCTATCTGCGGGAGCTGGAGGAGCGGCGCACGGCGATCCTGGAGTCGGTGCGCGAGCAGGGCAAGCTCACCGAAGAGCTGGAGGCCCAGATCCGGGGCGCCGAGACGAAGGCGCGCTTGGAGGACATCTACCTGCCGTTCAAGCCGAAGCGGCGCACCAAGGCGCAGATCGCGCGTGAGGCGGGCCTGGAACCGCTGGCCGAGGGGCTGCTGGGCGACCCGGCGGTCGAGCCGTTCGCCGCGGCCGCCGCCTTCGTCGACGCCGACAAGGGAGTGGCCGATGCCCAGGCCGCGCTCGACGGCGCGCGGGCGATCCTCACCGAGCGGTTCTCCGAGGACGCCGACCTGATCGGCGAACTGCGCGAGCGGATGTGGGTACGCGGGCGCCTGGCCGCCAAGGTACGGGAGGGCAAGGAGGAGGCGGGCGCCAAGTTCGCCGACTACTTCGACTTCGCGGAGCCGTTCACCGAGCTGCCCTCGCACCGCATCCTCGCGATGCTCCGCGGCGAGAAGGAGGAAGTCCTCGACCTCGTCCTGGAGCCGGAGGAGGCGACGGAGGGGCCGTCCTCGTACGAGGGGATCATGGCGAACCGGTTCGGGATCGCCGACCGCGGCCGGCCCGCCGACAAGTGGCTGACGGACACCGTCCGCTGGGCCTGGCGCACCCGTGTCCTCGTGCACCTGGGCATCGACCTGCGCCTCAGGCTGCGCACGGCCGCCGAGGACGAGGCGGTGGCGGTCTTCGCAGCGAACCTGCGCGATCTGCTGCTCGCCGCCCCGGCCGGCACGCGCGCGACGCTGGGCCTGGACCCCGGATTCCGTACGGGTGTGAAGGTGGCCGTGGTGGACGCGACGGGCAAGGTCGTCGCGACGGACGTCATCTACCCGCACGTACCGGCCAACAAGTGGGACGAGGCGATCGCCAAGCTGGCACGCCTGGCCAAGGAGCACGCGGTCGAACTGGTCGCGATCGGCAACGGCACCGCGTCCCGTGAGACGGACAAGCTCGCCGGCGAACTCATCGCCAAGCACACGGAGCTGAAGCTCACCAAGGTCATGGTGTCCGAGGCGGGCGCGTCGGTGTACTCGGCCTCCGCCTTCGCCTCCCAGGAACTGCCGGACATGGACGTGTCGCTGCGCGGTGCGGTCTCCATCGCCCGCCGCCTCCAGGACCCGCTGGCCGAACTGGTGAAGATCGACCCGAAGTCCATCGGCGTCGGCCAGTACCAGCACGACCTGTCCGAGGTGAAGCTGTCGCGTTCGCTGGACGCGGTGGTCGAGGACTGTGTGAACGGCGTGGGCGTGGACGTCAACACGGCCTCGGCTCCCCTGCTCGCCCGGGTGTCCGGCATCTCCTCCGGACTCGCGGAGAACATCGTGGCCCACCGCGACTCCAACGGGCCGTTCAGCTCGCGCTCGCAGCTGAAGGGCGTGGCGCGGCTCGGCCCCAAGGCGTACGAGCAGTGCGCGGGCTTCCTGCGGATCCGCGGCGGTGACGATCCGCTGGACGCCTCCAGCGTGCACCCGGAGGCCTATCCGGTCGTCCGCCGCATGGTGAAGACGGCGGGCCGGGAAGTGGCCTCGCTGATCGGCAACACGGGTGTGCTGCGCTCGCTGAAGCCGTCCGAGTTCGTGGACGAGACGTTCGGTCTGCCCACCGTCACCGACATCCTCAAGGAGTTGGAGAAGCCGGGACGCGACCCGCGGCCCGCCTTCAAGACGGCCACCTTCAAGGACGGCGTCGAGAAGATCTCCGACCTGTCCTCCGGGATGGTCCTGGAGGGTGTCGTCACGAATGTCGCGGCCTTCGGCGCCTTCGTGGACATCGGCGTTCACCAGGACGGCCTCGTGCACGTCTCGGCGATGTCGAAGACGTTCGTCAAGGACCCGCGGGACGTGGTGAAGCCGGGCGACATCGTCAAGGTGAAGGTCCTGGACGTCGACATCCCGCGGAAGCGGATCTCGCTGACGCTGCGTCTGGACGACGAGGCCGTCCCGCAGCAGAACGGCGGTGGCGGCGGTCGCCAGCAGCGCGGCGGGCGGGCGCCGCAGCAGCGGCAGCCCCGCCAGGGCGGTGGTTCCCGCCAGGGCGGCGGTTCCCGGCAGGCGCCCCCGCCGGCCAACAGTGCGATGGCCGACGCCTTGCGTCGCGCGGGTCTCCTCGACCCGAAGAACGGCCGCCGCTGAGGCACTGGGCCCCGACCTCCCGCGAACCGCGGGGGGCGGGGCCCTCGTTGCGCCTTCGCACGGTCGAAGACGTGCGTGCCGTCGGCGCGTTCGTCACGGCCCGACCCATGACCGGGCCGGATCACACGGACGCCGCCTGCACACTGGACACGTCGTCACCGCCCGGGTACTCGTCGGCCGGACCACCGGACTGCGGGTCGCCGGCGACTGCCTGTTCCCGGGCGGCGCGACGCGGTGGGAGGACGGTCGAAACCGGCCCGGGCGCGCGGCGGCGGAAGCCGGGCGGAGCGGCTCGACGAACGCGGCGGCACCGAGGTCCGCGCCCCCGGTGACAGGGCGGGCCCGGAGCTGTCCGCGCGCGGCGTCCGTCGGTGTGTCAGGGGGCCTCACAGGACGTCGGCGAGCCGGTCCACCTGGGCCGGGTCGAGGCCGTAGCAGTAGAGCATGACCTCGTCGGCGCCGAGGTCGGCGAATCCGGTGATCGCGTCGCGGATCTCCACCCGTGTGGTGAGCATGCCGGCGGCCATCCGGTCGGCCATGCCGGTGAAGGCGTAATAGGCCCGCATCGCCGCCCGGGCCTCGTCGATCAGCTCTTCCGGTCCGAGGGCGACGTTGATCTGCGCGACGATGCGGGGCTCCCCCTCACGGCCGTACTCGTGCCAGAAGCGGCGGACCGTGTCGAACAGGCCGCCCGCCCAGGAGGGCGGAGCGGCGGCGAGGAACCCGTCGCCCCACCGCGCGACGCGTTCGAGCGCGACGGGCTTGAAGCCGCCGAAGAGCACCTCCGGTCCACCGGGACGGGCCGGCAGGGGACCGATGGGGCCGACGCCCTGGCCGTGCGGCTCGCCGGCCCACAGCCGGCGCAGCACCCTCATCTGTTCGTCGAGGCGCCGGCCCCGGGTCCGGATGTCGACGCCCGTGGCCCTGTGGTCGTCGTGCCGGCCGCCGATGCCGAGACCGAGAACCAGACGGCCATCGGTCATCCGGTCCACGGTGGCGGCCTGCTTGGCGAGCAGGGCGGTGTCGCGCAGCGGAGCGAGCAGTACCTCGGTCTGCACCCGGATGCGCGAGGTGGCTCCGGCGAGTACGGCGAGCGCCACCAGCGGTTCGGGGTTGTCGTAGACGAGCCGGTCGAGCAGGCCGAGGGTGCTGAAGGGCCCTGCGTCGGCGCGCCGCGCCCAGTCGATCAATGCGGTCGGGTCGCCGATGGGCAGGCCGATACCGATGTGCATGAGGAGACCTCCGGGAGGAAGGGTCGGCAAAGACTGCTGCCGCCCCTCCGGCACCTCACCGAGGTGGGACGTTCCCGCTCTGCGGCGTACTCCGGGGGAGCGTCTCGTCGAAGTGGACTCACCGTAGGGCGCACGCCTCCGGCGGAACAAGCCGATTACGGCCGCGCGGTCACCGGTGTTCCGTCACCTTGCCGTCCGCCACCTCCAGGCGGCGGTTCACCTGGACGGCATCCAGCATCCGGCGGTCGTGGGTGACCAGGAGCAGAGTGCCCCCGTAGGAGTCCAGGGCCGATTCCAGCTGCTCGATGGCCGGGAGATCGAGGTGGTTCGTCGGCTCGTCGAGGACGAGGAGGTTCACGCCCCTGCCCTGGAGAAGGGCCAGTGCGGCCCGCGTGCGCTCGCCCGGGGAAAGGGTCGAGGCCGGGCGCAGGACGTGTTCCGTCTTCAGGCCGAACTTGGCGAGCAGCGTACGCACCTCGACCGGCTCCGTGTCGGGGACGGCGGCACTGAACGCGTCCAGCAGGGTCTCGGGGCCGTGGAAGAGCCCGCGCGCCTGGTCGACCTCGCCGACCAGGACCCCCGAACCGAGGGCGGCATGGCCCGAGTCCAGCGGGACACGGCCGAGCAGCGCGCCGAGCAGCGTCGACTTGCCCGAGCCGTTGGCACCGGTCACCGCCACCCGGTCCGCCCAGTCGAGCTGCAGCGACACCGGACCGAACGTGAAGTCGCCGTGCCGCACCTGCGCGTCCCGCAGCGTGGCCACGACGGAACCCGAACGGGGAGCCGCCGCGATCTCCATGCGCAGCTCCCACTCCTTGCGGGGTTCCTCGACGACTTCGAGGCGCTCGATCATGCGCTGCGTCTGCCGGGCTTTCGCGGCCTGCTTCTCGCTGGCCTCGCTGCGGAACTTGCGGCCGATCTTGTCGTTGTCGTTGCCCGACTTGCGCCGCGCGTTCCTGACCCCCTTGTCCATCCAGGACCGCTGCATCTGGGCCCGGTCCTGGAGGGCGGACTTCTTGTCGGCGTACTCCTCGTAGTCCTCGCGCGCGTGCCTGCGCGCCGTCTCCCGCTCCTCCAGGTAGGCCTCGTAGCCACCGCCGTACAGATTGATCTGCCGCTGCGCGAGGTCCAGCTCGAGGACCTTGGTGGCCGTGCGGGTGAGGAACTCGCGGTCGTGGCTGACGACCACCGTGCCGGCCCGCAGCCCCGCGACGAAGTGCTCCAGGCGCTCCAGACCGTCGAGATCGAGGTCGTTCGTGGGCTCGTCCAGCAGGAACACGTCGTAGCGGGACAGCAGCAGCGAGGCGAGGCCGGCACGGGCCGCCTGGCCGCCGGACAGGGCGGTCATCCGCTGGTCGAGACCGACGCCCAGGCCGAGGGAGTCTGCGACCTCCTCGGCACGTTCGTCCAGGTCCGCACCGCCGAGGCCGAGCCAGCGCTCCAGGTTCTCGGCGTACGCGTCGTCGGCCCCGGGCGTCCCGTCGACGAGCCCCTGTGTCGCCTCGTCCATCAGACGCTGCGCCTCGGCCACACCGGTGCGGCGCGCCAGAAACGCGCGTACCGTCTCGCCCGGCCTGCGGTCCGGCTCCTGCGGGAGGTGGCCGACCGTCGCGGTCGGCGGGGACAGGCGCAGTTCCCCCCGCTCCGGGGCGAGCACTCCGGCGAGCATCCGCAGCAGGGTGGACTTGCCGGCCCCGTTGGCACCGACGAGCCCGATCACGTCCCCGGGCGCGACGACGAGGTCGAGCCCGGAGAAGAGCGAACGATCACCGTGCCCGGCGGTGAGGTCCTTGGCGACAAGAGTGGCAGTCATCAGACCGCCGATCCTAACGAGCGCGGGACGGCGGTCCCAACGGCAGGAGCCTCGGGCCGGACCGCAGGGCGCCGCTCCGGGCCGCTCAGCTCGCCACCGCCGCCACCAGCACTCCGGCGGACGTCCTGGCCACCACGTAGGCCTCCCCCTTGGTGGCCCTCGGGCCGAGGGCGATGCGATGGCGGCCCGTCGCCAGCATTCCGTCGAAGACCTCACGGATGTGGACGCGGTGCAGTCGGTCCTGGCGGTACGTGGTGAGGCCGACCCGGCAGGTGGCACCGACCTCGAGGTCCGCCGTGCCGTCGGCGGCCGTCAGGCGGACGAGCCGGCGCCGCTGCGGCGGGTTGCGGTCCAGCGCCTGCTCGACCTGGGCGACGAGGAGCGGAACGACGGGGGCCGGTCCGTCGACGTACGCCACCTCGACCCCTGCGCGCTCGAACGAGTCCCGGACGCCGGCGCGTTCCCGTTCGCCGACCGCGTCCCCGAAGACGACCGCGTCGTACCCGCGGAGTTCCTCGGCGGGCACGTCCGTGGCGTCCTGCGTGATGTCCGCACCGATGCCGATGGTCCGCAGCGCGGCGGCGAGCCGGGCCGGGCCGGCGACGCGCGGGCCGATCAGCAGCACCCGGCTCCGTTCGGCCGCACCGCCGTCGAGCAGGGCACGCAGGGCACGGCGGTACTCCTCGCCGTGGAAGCGGAACGGCCCTGTTCCCGGGTAGCCGTTCAGCTCCAGGTCCACCCGCTCGTCGCTCTGCCGGACGAAGTCCCGCCAGACGACGTCGTCACCGTCGTTCTCGATCACCGCGGTGACGGCGCCGCAGGCCAGCTCCGCGCACTCCGGGCAGCCGTAGATGATGTGGCGACCGCCGGCGAGAGGTGCGCCGGTCTCCAGCAGCAGGGCGCGCACCTGGGCGGTGAGGACGGCGGGCGGTAGGTCGGAGGCGAGCGGGGAGACGGCGTCCAGGTCGGGGAGCCGGAACAGCAGCGGACGTCCGTCCACGACGAAGTCCATGAAGTCCCGGTGCACTTGACGGTCACCGTTGGCGAGGACGCCACCGGCGCGCATCGCCGGCGCCAGGCCGAAGGTCGCGTACTCGGCAGACATGTGGTGAGTATCCCCGCACTCGCGGTGCAGTGAGCGCGGCAGCGCACATTCGGCTAGCGTCCCCGCGTGACGAGAGACCAGAGCGGTGATGTGATCGTGGTCGGCGGCGGCGTCATCGGTTTGACGACGGCGATCGTCCTGGCCAGGAGCGGCCGGCGGGTACGGGTGTGGGCGAGGGAACCCGCCGAGCGGGCCACCTCGGCGGTCGCCGGAGCACTGTGGTGGCCCTACCGGATCCGGCCCGAGTCCCTCGTCGGCGACTGGGCTCTGGAATCACTCGCCGTGTACCGGGAACTGGCGGAGCGGCCCGAGGAGACGGGCGTACGCCTGGTCGAGGGCGTACACGGTGAGACACGCCTGGACGGGCTCGGGGCGTGGGCCGCGGGCATCGACGGTCTGCGGGCCGCCACGGACGCCGAGTACCCGGGAACCGGGCTGTGGGGACAGCTCCCCCTGATCGACATGTCGACTCATCTTCCCTGGTTGCGTGAGCAGTTGCTGCGGGCCGGCGGTAGGGCCGAGGAACGGGCCGTCACGGATCTGGCGGAGCCGGCCGCCGAGGCACCGGTCGTGGTCAACTGCACCGGCCTGGGGGCTCGCGAGCTGGCCGGGGATCCCCTGGTGCATCCGGTACGCGGGCAGCTCGTCGTGGTGGAGAACCCCGGGATCACGACCTGGCTCACCTCGGTGGACCACTCGGCTAAGGCCAGCACGTACATCCTCCCCCAGCCGGGCGGGCTGATCCTGGGCGGCACCGCCGAGGAGGACGACTGGTCGCTGACACCCGATCCGCGTACGGCAGCGGAGATCGTGGCGCGGTGCTCGGCGGTACGGCCCGAGATCGCGGGAGCCCGCGTCCTCCAGCACCGGGTGGGGCTGCGACCGGCCCGCGACACCGTCCGGCTGGAACGCGAGGTGCTGCCCGGCGGCGGGACGGTGGTGCACAACTACGGGCACGGGGGTGCGGGCGTCACGGTGGCGTGGGGGTGTGCGCGTCGGGCGGCCGGGCTGGCGGGCCCGGCCGCCTGACGTACCGTCAGCGGTGCATCGCCGGCGTGCGCGGCATGGTCACCGGACGTCCCCCGGAACCCGGTGGGCGGTGTGCGGGGTCCGTACACCGTCCCGGGCGGCGGACCCGGGCGCGGACGCGGGGGAGCCCGAGGCGGCGCGGTCGAAGGCCGCCGCCCCACCGACCAGCGGAACACGGGCGCTCGTACGGGACAGGTCCACGGTCAGGGTGGGGGTGTCGGCCGGTGGGTCGATGAGATCCCGGTCGGTGCCCGCGACGATCAGCGCGAGCCGGTGGCCCTTCGGGACGACGTGGTCGGTTGCGGCCAGGTCGAGTGTGATCGTGTACGCCCTGCCCGGGGTGAGCGGGACGCCCTTGCGGTCCGAGGCGTAGTTGCCGAGGTCGGCCCAGCCGCGGCTGAACACCGTGGAGCCCACGTCGGTCCTCTTGGCCTGGGTGGCCCTGAAACAGGCGCTGTCGCCCGTCGTGCTCGCACCCCAGCAGGTGCGGTCGGTGAGCGTTGTGATGCCCTCGCCGGAGTCGGCGTAGTCCCGGATGGTGTCGGGCCCGAGATCGACCAGCACCGCGGAGAGATGGGCGGTGGGGGTGGTCGGTGTCACGGTGACGGTGACCGTGGAGGAGCCGGAGACCCGCAGGTCCCTCGACAGGGGCGCGGTGAGGAAGCCGGCCTTGCCCGGGGTGGACTCGTCGATGTGTGCGGCCCAGTCGGTCTCGCTCAGCTTCGGATCGTCGGTGAACGTCTCGGTGCCCTTGCCGGTCCGCAGCCCGAGGGTGCCGACGCCCGCCGTGGTGCCCCGGCCCGGCCGCAGGGTGGTGGTCGCCGTGTCCCGCGGCGGCCAGACGGCCGAGGTGGACCACTGGTCGGGGTGGCGTTCGATGTCGGCCATGGGCTCGCGGTCGATGCCGTTGTCGTAGCCGAGGAGCTCGTGGTCGAACCAGCGGTGCAGGGTGTCCACCCACTCCGTGCGCCGGTAGTCGAAGGGGTCGACGTGCCCGGTCTGGGAGAGCCAGATCTTGCGCTCGACGCCGTTCTTCGCCAGCGCGTTCCACCACTGACCGAGGTGCTTGGTGCGGACGTTGAGGTCCTGCATGCCGTGCACGAGGAAGACGCTGGCCCGGACCTTGGCGGCGTCCTTCACGTAGTCGCGCTCGGTCCACTGCGGCGTCCAGTCACCGGTGCGCGGTGCTCCCTCGACGAGCTTCTGCTGCACGGCGGCGCACCGGGCGCGGGCGTCGGGGCTGTCGACGTAGTCGGCGAGCCAGTCGGGGCCTGAGTCGTACAGGGGTGCGCCCTTGGCGAAGTAGTAGTCGTACCAGGAGGAGATGGCGCTGATCGGCACGATGGTCTTCAGGCCCTTGACGCCGGTGGCCGCGACGCCGTTGGCGATGGTGCCGTCCCAGCTCTTGCCGATCATGCCGGTGCTGCCGTCGGTCCAGGTCGCCTTCGCCGTGGTCGCACCGGTGCGGGTGGTGTAACCCTTGGCGCGGCCGTTCAGCCAGTCGACGACCGCCTTGGCGGACTGGATGTCGGAGCGGCCGCCGACGTCGACACAGCCGTCGGAGCGGTTGGTTCCGGCCAGGTCGACCCCGACGAAGGCGTAGCCGCGCGGCACGAAGTAGTTGTCGTAGAAGAGCGGCATCTGGACGACATGGCCCGCGGCGTCGTAGGTCTTCGTCTGGCTCTCGTTGCCGCGCCCGCAGCAGGAGTAGTACGGGCTGGCATCCATGATCACGGGGATTCGGCGCCCCTGGGCTGCGGGTTCGCGCGGCCGGACGATGTCGACGGCGACCCGGTCGGTCCGGCCGTCGCCGTCGCCGTCCAGGCCGGTGTCCACCCAGACGGACTCACGGATGGCGTTCTCGTACGAGTACACGGGCCGGCTCTCCCGTGGCGCGCCGTGGGCGGCCGACGGCGTGAGGAAGGCGGCCAGCAGGGCGGCCGTGGCCGCCGTCGCGAGTGGTCTCCAGATCGTGAAGCGCGTACGTTTCGGCATGCGCGGGACGGTACATGGGTCAACTCCCGTGCAGAAGAGGGCAACTGACGACCTGCCGGACGGCAGCGGCTGCAACGGCCGGGAGAGTCCCGAGGGACGCCGTGGCCCATGACGGCCGAATGGCGATCGTGTGACAGGGGGCGCCATGGACATGCTCAGGCGGGCGGGGACTGAATAGGGTCCGAACCGATCTCGTGCCCCTATGACTTGGAGCTCTCGTGCACCGCAGACTCATCGCCCCGGGCGCGCTCGCGGCGGCTTCCTTGTTGCTGGCGATCCCGGCATCGGCCGCCGACGACCGGCCCGGCGCACCGGGTATCGGCGACTCCTACTACCCGTACTACGGCAACGGCGGCTACGACGTCTCCCACTACGACATCCGGCTCACCTATCGGCCGCAGACGGACGAACTGGAGGGCACGACGACCCTCCTCGCCACCACCACGCAGAACCTGTCCCGGTTCGACCTGGACTTCCTGCTCGATGTGAGCGAGGTCCGGGTGAACGGCGCGAAGGCGGCGTTCACCACGTCCGGACAGCACGAACTGGAGATCACCCCGGCCCGTGCACTGCCGAAGGGCACCGCGATCACCGTCGTGGTGCGGTACAGCGGGGTGCCGTCCACGAAGAGCGCGTACGGCTTCTCCACCTGGCAC
Organism: Streptomyces sp. NRRL F-5122; assembly: GCF_001507435.1. Lineage (GTDB taxonomy): Bacteria > Actinomycetota > Actinomycetes > Streptomycetales > Streptomycetaceae > Streptomyces > Streptomyces lannensis. The sequence continues at coordinate 33,618 of NZ_LMWH01000246.1, read as the reverse complement.
CGCACCCCGGACGGCGCGGTCGCGGCCGACGAGCCCGAGTCCGCGTGGTGGTGGTTCCCCAGCAACGATCATCCGCTCGACAAGGCGACCTACGACGTGTCGGTGGCGGTGCCGCAGGGCACACAGGCGATCTCGAACGGCACGCTGCAGTCGACCGTCTCCGGGCCCGGTACGACCCGGTACAACTGGCGCTCCGACAAGCCGCAGGCGACCTATCTCACCACGCTGGCGATCGGCAGGTTCGACATCACGACGGGGAAGACGTCCAACGGCGTCCCGGTCGTCAACGCCTACAGCAAGGACCTCGGTGCCGACGACGGCGCCGCCCGGGCGAGCGTGGAGCGGACCGGCGAGATCGTCGACTGGCTGACCGGCTACTTCGGGCCGTATCCCTTCAACTCGGTCGGCGGGTACGTCCCCGACACGACCACCGGATACGCGCTGGAGACACAGACCCGTGTGTACTACAGCCCCCGGCAGTTCGCAGGCGGCTCGAACACGTCCGTGGTCGTGCACGAACTGGCGCACCAGTGGTTCGGCGACGACGTGTCGCTGAAGGGCTGGAAGGACATCTGGATCAACGAGGGGTTCGCACGCTACGCCCAGTGGCTGTGGTCCGAGCACGAGGGCGAGGGCACCGCGCAGGAGCTGGCGGACTACGTGTACGCCTCGCATCCGGCCGACGACGCCTTCTGGACCGTCGCGCCGGGTGACCCGGGGCCGGACAACCAGTTCGACATCGCGGTGTACGACCGGGGCGCGCTCGCCGTGCAGGCACTGCGGAACGAGATCGGGGACGACGCGTTCTTCGCCGTCCTGAAGGGCTGGCCGAAGAAGCACGCGTACGGCAACGCCTCGGTCGCGGACTTCCGGGCGTACGCGCAGAAGGTGTCGGGGAAGCCGTTGGGCGAACTCTTCGACACCTGGCTGTTCCAGCCGACGAAGCCCGCCGCACCCGCGGCACAGGGCGCGGCAGTCGCGCAGCGCGCCACCGCCCCCATACCGCCGAAGTCGTGGAAGAGGATCGAGGCGACGAACGACGTGCACGGAGGCTGATGCCGACCCGGGCGGCGTGGGCCGGGCGCCCGCGCCGCCTCACCGCAGGGCCGACTCCGCCTCCGCCGCCCGGGTCAGCAGTTCTTCCCGGCCCGCCGCCGCCGTCCGCGTCGCCGGCACCGTACAGGCGTGAGCCCCGGCCACCGCGCCGTAGAGCGCGCACCGCCGGGGCGGCTCCCCGCTGAGAAGGCCGAAGAGGAAGCCGGCCGCGAAGGAGTCGCCCGCGCCGTTGGAGTCCACCACCGGGGCGGGCGGGGCCACGGCAGGGACATGGGTCACCTCGTCGTCGGCCAGGAGGTACGCCCCCTCGGCTCCGGCCGTGGCGACGACGATCCGCGCCCGGCCGCGCTCCACGAGGTGCCGCATGGTCCGCTCCGGATCGGTGAGACGGGCGGTGGACACGAAGACGACGTCCGCGGCGCGGGCGAATGGCTCGTGATACGCATCCTCGCCGTCCCAGTCGTGCAGATCGGTGGACAGGGTCACCCCCGCCTCCCGGAGCACGGGCAATGCGTGGGCGGCCGGATGGGTGATCGCGACATGGACGTGCCGGCTGCCGTCCGCCAGCGCCCGGAGCACCGGCTCGGGGAACCGGTCCTCTCCGTGCGAACGGCTCGCGTCGTACAGGGACAGCCGCCGCCCGTCCGGGCCGACGAGGTTGACGGCGCGCTTCGTGCCGGCGGGCTGGGGTATCACGGTGAGCCCGACGCCCCGGTCGCGGTGCAGGGCACGGACCAGTTCGCCCTCGGGGTCGTCGCCGAGCATGTCGAGGTGATGGGTGCGAAGCCCGAGGGCGCTCAGCCCCAGCGCCACGAAGTCCCCGGTCTGCCCGGCCCTGGTCTCGATCCCGGACCGGATCATGTAACTGTCCGCATACGGGAGCGGCAGTTCCGGCACGTACACGATGGTGTCCACCCCGGCCCCGCCCACGACGAGCACATCGGTGTCCCGGCTCACTCCGGCTCCTCCCCCGGGTCGTACACGGTCACGTGCACGCCACGCTTCAGGAGCCGCTGGCTGATCAACGGCTCCACGCGGGACCATGTGCCCCCGGCGAGCCCACACCCTATGCGCGGCATATGGACGCGGGCGCCGAGGTCCAGCGCCCGAGGGGCCAGCGCCGCCAGTGCCGTGTCGATCGCCTCGTACCGCACGGGTACGGTCCCGCGGCCGCGCCTGCGTATCCCCCGCTGCCCGATCAGATTGGCCACCCACACGTCGGTCTCGACCCGGACGACCTGGACGGCGCCCAGACCGAAGTCGTTCGTCTCCCGGGCCCGGTACCAGGCGCGGTACGCCGCTTCCGGCTCCGGCCAGCGCTCCGAGACCGCCGTCACGAAGCCGCGCCCCCAGCGCCCGACGTCGTTGCACACATGGGCGACCACCTTCGCGCCCTCGCCCGACGGCATGGTGGCGTCACCCCGGACATACAGGATCTCCGACATGACGCCACCGTAGGGACCACCACTGACAGCGGCCGGTGAGCTGCTACTGCGTGAACCCGGTCAGCTCCCTGTCCGCCGCCTTCGCGATGCGCCGGCGCAGTGCGAACCAGCCGCCGACGAGCATGACGGCGATCACGGGGACGAGCATCAGCGTCTTGCGGCCGACGTCGGGGTCGTTCCACATCAGGCCGAGCACGGCCAGCAGGAAGGCGATGGTGACGATCTCGGTGACCGGGCTGCCGGGCAGCCGGAAGGACGGCCGGGTGAGCCGGCCCTCCCGGGCGCGGCGCACGAAGGCCAGGTGGCAGACCATGATGATCACCCAGGTGCTGATGACACCGAGCGAGGCCACGTTCAGCACGATCTCGAAGGCCCGGCTCGGCACGAAGTAGTTCAGGGCGACGCCGAGGACGCACACCGCGCAGGTGAGCAGGATGCCGCCGTAGGGCACCTGGCTGCGGTTCATCCGTGCCGTGAACCTCGGCGCCGAGCCCGCCACGGCCATGGAGCGCAGGATGCGGCCGGTGGAGTACAGGCCCGAGTTCAGCGAGGACATCGCGGCGGTCAGCACGACCAGGTTCATCACGTCTCCCGCGCCCTGGACGCCGATCTTCGACAGCACGGTGACGAACGGGCTCTGGTCCGCCGAGTACACCGAGCCGGGCAGCAGCAGCGCGAGCAGCACCACCGAGCCGACGTAGAAGAGGCCCACGCGCCACATGATCGAGTTCACGGCGCGCGGTACGACCTTCTCCGGCCGGTCGGTCTCGCCGGCGGCGACGCCGACCAGTTCCAGGGCCGCGTAGGCGAAGATCACGCCCTGCATGACGATGACGACGGGCATGACCCCGTGCGGAAGGATCCCGCCGTGGCCGGTGATCACGCTCAGACCCGGCTTGGTGCCGTCCACGTCGTGCTGCGTGGACAGCAGGAAGATGCCGACGAACATGAAGCACACCAGCGTGGCGACCTTGATGATCGCGAACCAGAACTCCATCTCACCGAAGATCTTCACCGAGATCAGGTTCACCGCCAGCACCACCGCGAGCGCGATGAGGGCGAGCACCCACTGCGGGACGGAGGTGAAGAAGCTCCAGTAGTGCGTGTAGAGCGCGATGGCGGTGATGTCCGCGATGCCGGTCGTCGACCAGTTGAGGAAGTACATCCAGCCGGCGACGTACGCGCCCTTCTCGCCGAGGAACTCGCGGGCGTACGACACGAAGGACCCGGACGACGGCCGGTACAGGACCAGCTCACCGAGGGCGCGGACCACGAAGAAGGCGAAGACACCGCAGACCAGATAGGCCAGGGCGAGGGCCGGACCCGCGCTGTGCAGTCGTCCGCCGGCGCCAAGGAAGAGTCCGGTCCCGATGGCGCCGCCGATCGCGATCATGTTGACGTGGCGGGCCTTGAGGTCCTTGCTGTAACCGGCGTCGCCGGCGTCCGCGGGCGTCCGGGCCGCATCGCGCTGGGATGGGACCGCGGCCGTGTTCACGGCGTCCTTGCTCACGAGTGGATCTACTCTCTGGTGCGCCCGTCGCTCAGCTGCTGCGGGTGTCCGGATGGGGCTCGGCCCGGGCCACCCCTGACGTGGCGCAGACCAAGGCGCCACCTTCCCCCGAAGATCGCCGGGCATGCGATGGTGCACGTCACATGGGGGCACTTCTCACACGAAGTCCATCTTGGCGTCACCTGGCGGTCACGTTGCCATGCAGCACCCGCTCAGGTGTCACAGCAGTGGTGGGACAGCGATACTGCTGCACATGACGACCGAGACCGAGGAGCCGGCACTCACCGTCGACGAGCTGGCCGCACGGGCCGGGGTCACGGTCCGCACCGTTCGCTTCTACAGCGCCAAGGGCCTGCTGCCGCCGCCCGTGATCGGCCCGCGGCGGGTGGGGCACTACGGTTCCGGGCACCTGGCCCGGCTTGCGCTCATCGAGGAGTTGCAGCGCCAGGGCATGACGCTGGCGGCCATCGAGCGCTATATGCAGCAGCTTCCGGGAGACCTGTCCCCCAGGGACCTGGCCATCCACCGCGCCGTCGTCGCGTCCTGGGCGCCGGACGCGACGGAGACGATGACCCGCGAGGAGCTCGAACGCCGGGCGGGACGGCCGCTCGGCGAGGAGGAACTGGAGCGGCTCACGGCGATGAACGTGGCCGTGCCGCGCGACGGCGCGTACCTCGTGGACCCGGGGCTCCTCCGGCTCGGCGTCCAGCTCCTCGACGTGCCCTTCGGCCTCGAGACGATCCTCGCGGCCCGCGGCGTGCTCATCGAACATTCGCGGGCGGCGGCGCACGAGCTGTCGTGCCTGTTCCGCGACGCGGTCGCGGACAGTGACTCCACGGCCGTGAAGTCACTGTCCGCCCATATGCATCCGCTGGTGGTGCAGGCCCTGCTCACCACCTTCCAGCGCTCCCTGAGGGAGGAGCTGCGCAAATGGCTCCCGGAGACGGGACCGCACGGGGACCTGTGACCCCGTGCGCCCCGGCCCGTGTCAGCCCGCGTCGGTGAACCGCTCGCCCTTGTCCGCCTTCTCCACCAGCAGCGCGGGCGGGGTGAACCGCTCGCCGTACCGCTCGGCGAGCTCCCGGGCACGGGCCACGAAGGCGGGGAGACCGGCGCCGTCGGCGTAGCCGTTGATGTACTGCAGGACACCACCGGTCCAGCCGGGGAAGCCGATGCCGAAGATCGAGCCGATGTTGGCGTCGGCGACGGACGTCAGCACGCCCTCCTCCAGGAGCCGGACGGTGTCCAGCGCCTCGGAGAACAGCATGCGCTCCTGCATGTCCTCGAACGGGATCGTGCGGCCCGGCTCGGTGAAGTGCTCCCGCAGGCCCGGCCACAGCCGCCCGCGCTTGCCGTCCTCGCCGTACTCGTAGAAGCCGGCGCCCCCGCTGCGGCCGGGCCGGCCGAACTCGTCGACCATGCGGTCGATGACGGCCTCGGCCGGGTGCGGGGTCCAGGTGCCGCCCGACTCCTCGACGGCCCGCCTGGACTCGTTGCGGATCTTCCGCGGCAGGGTCAGCGTCAGCTCGTCCATCAGGGAGAGGACCTTGGCCGGGTAGCCGGCCTGGGCCGCCGCCTGCTCGACGGACGCGGGCTCGATGCCCTCTCCGACCATGGCGACGCCCTCGTTGATGAAGTGCCCGATCACCCGGGAGGTGAAGAAGCCGCGCGAGTCGTTGACGACGATCGGCGTCTTGTTGATCTGGCGGACCAGGTCGAAGGCACGGGCCAGTGCCTCCTCGCCGGTCCGCTTCCCCTTGATGATCTCGACGAGCGGCATCTTGTCGACGGGCGAGAAGAAGTGCAGCCCGATGAAGTCGGACTGCCGCTGCACACCCTCGGCCAGCGCGGTGATCGGCAGCGTCGAAGTGTTGGAGCACAGCAGCGCGTCCGGCTCGACGACGTTCTCGATCTCCTGGAACACCTTGTGCTTGAGCGTAGAGTCCTCGAACACCGCCTCGATGACGGCGTCACAGCCCGCGAGGTCGGCCGCCTCGGCGGTGGGCGTGATGCGGGCGAGCAGGGCGTTCGCCTTCTCCTGGGTCGTACGCCCCCTGCCGACCGCCTTGGCGCACAGCTTCTCGGAGTACTCCTTGCCCTTGACGGCCGCTTCCAGCGACACGTCCTTCAGGACGACCTCGATGCCCGCGCGGGCGCACGAGTAGGCGATGCCCGCGCCCATCATCCCGGCGCCCAGCACGGCGACCTTGCGGACCTGCCGGGGCTCGACGCCCTTCGGCCGGTTGGCGCCGGAGTTGACTGCCTGGAGGTCGAAGAAGAACGCCTGGATCATGTTCTTCGCGGTCTGCCCGGTGACCAGCTCGGTGAAGTAGCGCGCCTCGATGGTCAGGGCGGTCTCGAAGTCGACCTGGGAGCCCTCCACCGCGGCCGCGAGGATGTTGCGCGGGGCGGGGTAGGGAGCGCCGTTCAGCTGCTTCTTCAGATTGGCCGGGAACGCGGGCAGGTTGGCCGCGAACTTCGGGTTGGACGGCGTACCGCCCGGGATCTTGTAGCCCGGCTGATCCCAGGGCTGCCGGGACTCGGGGTGGGCGTCGATGAAGGCGCGGGCCCTCTCGAGCATCTCCTCGACGGTGGTGGCCACCTCGTGCACCAGGCCGTTCTCCAGGGCGCGCCGCGGCGCGTACTGGGTGCCCTGGAGGAGCACCTTCAACAGGGCGTCGGCGATGCCCATGAGGCGTACGGTGCGGGTGACACCGCCGCCGGCCGGCAGCAGACCGAGGGTGACCTCGGGCAGGCCGATCTTGGAGCCGGGAGCGTCCAGGGCGATGCGGTGGTGGGAGGCGAGGGCGATCTCGTAACCGCCGCCGAGGGCCGCGCCGTTGATGGCCGCGACGACCGGCTTGCCGAGGGTCTCGATGCGTCGCAGGGAACTCTTGATCGCGGTGCCGGTGTCGAACGCCTGCCGGGCCTCGGCCGGCCCGACCTTCATCATGTCCTTCAGGTCGCCGCCCGCGAAGAAGGTCTTCTTGGCGGAGGTGTAGATGATGCCGCGGATGGAGTCCTTCTCGGCCTCGGCACGCTCGGCGATCGCCGCGATCGAGTCCTTGAACGCCTGGTTCATGGTGTTCGCGGACTGGTTGGGGTCGTCCAGGACGAGGGTGACGATCCCGCTGTCGTCCTGCTCCCAGCGGATGGTGGTGGACTCAGTGCTCATCAGGGTGCTCCGTAGGATCCGTTGGGGAAAGTCAGACGCGTTCGACGACGGTGGCGATGCCCATCCCGCCACCCACGCACAGCGTGGCGAGGCCGTACCGCTTGTCCTGCCGCTCCAGTTCGTCCACCAGCGTGCCGAGGATCATGGCGCCGGTCGCACCGAGCGGGTGGCCGAGGGCGATGGCACCGCCGTTGACGTTGACCTTGTCCAGCGAGATCCCCATGTCCTTGACGAAGCGCAGCACGACCGCGGCGAACGCCTCGTTGATCTCGACGAGGTCGATGTCGTCGATCGTCAGCCCCGCCTTGGCGAGCGCCTTACGGGTGGCGGGCGCGGGGCCGGTCAGCATGATCGTCGGCTCGGAGCCGGACACCGCGGCGGAGACGATCCGTGCCCGCGGCCGCAGCCCGTACCGCTCGCCGACCTCCTTGGAACCGATGGCGACCAGTGCCGCGCCGTCCACGATGCCCGAGGAGTTGCCCGCGTGGTGGACGTGGTCGATCTGCTCGACCCAGTGGTACTTCTGGAGCGCCACGGCGTCGAATCCGCCGAGTTCGCCGATGTCCGCGAAGGACGGCTTCAGCTTGGCCAGGGAGTCGGCCGTCGTACCCGGCCGCATGTGCTCGTCGTGGTCGAGGACGACAAGGCCGCTGCGGTCCGTGACCGGTACCACGGACTTCTCGAAGCGGCCGTCCTTCCAGGCGGCCGCGGCACGCTCCTGTGACAGGGCCGCGTACTCGTCGACGTCCCGCCGGGAGAAGCCCTCGATGGTGGCGATGAGGTCGGCGCCGATGCCCTGCGGCACGAAGTTGGTGGCCATGTTGGTCATCGGGTCGGCGAACCAGGCGCCGCCGTCGGAGGCCATGGGCACCCGTGACATCGACTCCACGCCGCCCGCCAGGACGAGGTCCTCCCAGCCCGAGCGGATCTTGGCGGCGGCCATGTTGACGGCCTCGAGACCGGACGCACAGAAGCGGTTCTCCTGGACGCCCGCCACGGAGTCGGGCAGTCCGGCGGCGATGGCTGCGATACGGGCGATGTCGGAGCCCTGGTCGCCGACCGGGCCCACGACACCGAGCACGATGTCGTCGACGGCGGCCGGATCGAGGTCGGGGAACCGCCGCCGGACCTCGTGGATGAGTCCGGTCACCAGGTCGATGGGCTTGGTGCCGTGCAGGGCGCCGTTGGCCTTGCCGCGACCGCGCGGGGTGCGGATCGCGTCGTACACATACGCTTCGGTGCTCACTGGTAAGCCTTTCGGGGAGGGTCAGCCGAGCAGGGAACGTCCGATGATCTCCTTCATGATCTCGGTGGTCCCGCCGTAGATGGTCTGGATGCGGCCGTCGGTGAAGGCCCTGGCCACGCGGTGCTCCGTCATGTAGCCGTAGCCGCCGTGCAGCTGGAGACAGCGGTCCGCGACCCGCTTCTGCAGTTCGGTCGCCCACCACTTGGCCATGGAGGCGTGCACGGCGTCGAGTCCGCCGTCCGCGTGGTCGGCGATGCAGCGATCGAGGAAGGCGCGGGTGACGGCGCACTCGGTCGCCATCTCCGCCACCTCGAAGCGGATGTGCTGAAGTCTGGCGAGCGGCCGCCCGAAGGCCTCGCGTTCCTTCACGTACTCGGTGGTGATCTCCAGCAGGTGCTCGGCAGCGGCGATACCGGCGACGGCGATGTTCAGCCGCTCCTGCGCCAGGTTCGTCATCAGGTGCCTGAAGGCGCCGTGCAGGTCGCCGAGCAGGTTGTCCTTGGGCACCCGCACGTCGTGGAAGAACAACTCGGCCGTGTCCTGCGCCTTCTGGCCGATCTTGTCGAGGTTGCGGCCGCGTTCGAAGCCCTCCGCCCCACGCTCGACGACGAGCAGCGACAGCCCGTGCGCCCCGCCCTCGGGAGTCGTCTTCGCCACGACGATCACCAGGTCGGCGAGGATCCCGTTGGAGATGAAGGTCTTGGAGCCGTTGAGCAGCCAGTGGTCGCCCTTGTCCTCGGCCCGGGTCCTTATGCCCTGGAGGTCGGAACCGGCCCCTGGCTCGGTCATGGCGATTGCCGTGATGATCGAGCCGTCGCAGAAGCCGGGCAGCCAGCGGCGCTTCTGCTCCTCGGTGGCCAGGCCCGTCAGATACGGGCCGATGATGTCGTTGTGCAGCCCGATCGCGAGCCCCGAGGCGCCGGCGCGCGTGAACTCCTCCACCAGGACGGCGCTGTAGCGGAAGTCCGGGGTGCCGCCGCCTCCGTACTCCTCCGGTACGGCGAGTCCGAGCAGCCCCTGCTTCCCGGCCGCCCGCCAGACGGCGCGGGAGACGACGCCGTCCCTCTCCCACCGCTCGTAGTGCGGCAGCACCTCCTTGGCGAGGAACACGCGCACGGTCTCGCGGAACGCCTCGTGCTCCGCGGTGTAGATCTGCCGCTTCATGGGGTGCACGTCCTCCTCGCAGCCGGTTCCCGGCGGTTTCGGCCGGCCGGGCCGGATCCCGGCCCGGCGGCGCGATGTTCAGCATCTCGATCCCGGTGGCGCGCAGGGCCCTCGACACGCGCCTGGACACAGCTTCCCGGCTCGCGGAGGAGGTCGGCAGGGACGGCGAGGCCGGTTCGCACGGTCTCTTCGAGCCGGCGGACCTTGTCGACGGACTGCCGAGGGGCCGCCGTGCGGCCGAGAAGGGTCGTGGACGCCATCAGCCGCCGTCCCGGAGCAGTCTGGGCACGTCCCACTCGCGCGCCACGTCCGCGGTGCCGGCTCCGGGCCGCGCGGGTCCGCTGCGCACCGACGCGGGGGTGGCGGAGAAGCGCGGTGCGGGGGCCGGCTGGGTGATTCCGCCGTGCTCGGTGAAGGTGCCGCGGGCGGCGAGATGGGGATGCCCGGGGGCTTCGCGCAGCGAAAGGACGGGGGCCACGCATGCGTCGGAGCCTTCGAAGACCGCCGTCCACTCGTCGCGGGTGCGGGTCTTGAAACATGCCGCGACCTGCTCCCGCAACTCGTCCCAGCGGGTGACGTCCTCGCGGTCCGGAGCCCTGTCCCCGATGCCGAGCAGGGCGACGAACTCCTCGTAGAACTGCCGCTCCAGGGCACCGACCGCCATGTACTGCCCGTCGGCCGTCTCGTAGGTGCCGTAGAACGGGCAGCCGCCGTCCAGCAGGTTGGCGCGGCGACGGTCCTGCCAGCCGCCGGCGGCGAGCATTCCGTGGATCATCGAGGACAGATGTGCCGTGCCGTCGACGATGGCCGCGTCCACGACCTGGCCGGTGCCCGTCGCACGCGCGTGGTGGAGCGCGGCGAGCAGGCCGACGACCAGATAGAGGGAACCGCCCGCGTAGTCGCCGACGAGGTTCGCGGGGACTGCGGGTGGCGCGTCGGGGTCCCCGATCATGCCGAGGGTGCCGGTGAGGGCGATGTAGGCGATGTCGTGTCCGGCGCGCGGGGCGAGCGGCCCTTCCTGACCCCAGCCGGTCATACGGCCGTAGACGAGGCGTGGGTTGCGGGCGTGGCAGGTCCCGGGGCCGACACCGAGGCGTTCGGCCACGCCGGGCCGGTAGCCCTCGATGACGATGTCGGCGCGTTCCACCAGCTCGAGCACCGTGGCCGCGCCGTCCGCGGTCTTCAGGTCGACGATCACGGACCGCTTGTTCCGGTTGGTGACGTCGTACGCGGGATCGATCGCGAGCCCTGTTCCGTTCGGACGGTCCACACGGACGACGTCGGCGCCGAGGTCGGCCAGGAGCATGGCCGCGAACGGGCCGGGCCCGATGCCCGCGAGCTCCACGACGCGCACGCCGGCGAGGGGGCCGTGCCCCGGCGTCCCTGTCACTGCCATCTGGCCCCCAGGTACGTGACACAACTGATGTGACATCGATGATGTTATGAACGGGCGGCGGGAGGGGCAATACCCTCACGAGCAAGCGCTTAGTCAAGTGCGTCACAGAGACCGCCGGCTCGCCCGCGCACCCACCTCCTCGTCCGACCGCTCACCGCTCACGCTAGCCTCGGCCACCGACAACGGCGCGGGCGGAGAGGTGTCATGAGCAGGCTGAAAACGGATCGCGCGTACGACATCGTGCTGTTCGGAGCCACGGGCTTCGTCGGCGCGCTGACCGCGGAGTATCTTGCCGCGCACACCCCCGAGGGAGTGCGCTGGGCGATCGCGGGCCGCAGCGCCGAGAAGCTCGAGCGGCTGCGGGAACGGCTGCCCGGCGGCAGTGACCCGGGTGTACTCCAGGCGGATGTCTCCGATCCGGAATCGCTGCGCGCTCTCGCCCGCCGCGCGCGGGTGCTGGCCACCACCGTCGGCCCCTATCTGGAGTACGGCGAGGAACTCGTGGCCGCCTGCGCCGACGCGGGCACCGACTATCTGGACCTGTCCGGTGAGGCGGAATTCGTCGACCTCATGTACGTGCGGCACGACGCACGCGCGCGGGAGACCGGGGCTCGGATCGTGCACTCCTGCGGGTTCGACTCCGTCCCGCACGACCTCGGGGCGTACTTCACCGTGCGGCAGCTCCCCGAAGGGGTGCCGCTGACGGTCGACGGGTACGTCCGGGCGCAGGCCATGTTCTCGGGCGGCACCTTCGCCTCCGCGCTCGGCCAGCTCGCGCGGGGACCGCAGATGCTGGCCGCGGCCCGGGATCGCGGACGCCACGAGCCGCGCCTGCTGGGCCGCCGGGCGCAGGCGCCGCTCGGCGCACCGCGCTTCGCCAAGGAGGTCGGGGCGTGGGCGCTGCCGCTGCCCACCATCGACGCCCAGGTGGTGCGCCGGTCGGCACGGGCGCTCGAGCAGTACGGGCCCGACTTCCGCTACCGGCACTACGCGGCCGTCGAGACCCTGCCCTATGCGCTGGGCGGCGTCGGGACCGCGGGCGCCCTGTTCGCGGCCGCCCAGCTGCCGCCCGCCCGGCGTTGGCTGTCCGGGCGGCTGCGCCCCGGAGACGGCCCGAGTACCGAGCGGCGGGCCAGGAGCTGGTTCTCGGTGCGGTTCGTGGGTGAGGGCGGCGGGCGGCGCGTGTTCACGGAGGTCGCGGGCGGCGACCCGGGGTACGACGAGACGGCCAAGATGTTCGCCGAGTCGGCTCTGTCTCTGGCCCTGGACGACCTGCCGTCCACGTCCGGCCAGGTCACGACCGCCCAGGCGATGGGTGAAGCGCTGATCGACCGGCTCTGCGCGGCGGGCATCACCTTCCGAACGGCGGACCGCCGCTAGGACCCGTCGTGGCGGACGCGTGTGCCACGCCCCGCGACGCCGGCGTGATCCGAACGACAGGCCCCGGTGCCCTACAGAGGCCAGGTGAGGACGGTGTAGATCATCCCGCCCGTCCAGGCGAGCCCGGTGAAGACGGCGAGGAGCAACGCGACCCGCACGCCGCGCTCGACGGGCGCGGCGGGTTCGTTCGTGCTCTCGGGGGCGCGATGTGTCGTCATGCGCCCAGCCTCCGGGCCGGGACGACCCGGCCGCATCCGTACGGATACTCAGTTCCCGTACTCGGGCGACCGGCCGCCGGGCCGGGCGACCGCCTCCTTGAGCGCCTCCCGGCACAGGGCGTCGGCACGTCGGGTCGATTCGGGTACGCGGTACTTCGGCGCGAGCGCGAGGGTGTGGGCGCAGGCGGTGTCGAGGCTCACCCGGTGTCCCACGGAGACGAACACCGGCTTGACGCCCGCCTGGGTGCGCACCGCCCGGCCGACCTCGTCGGCACCCGCGAGCAGAGGGGCCGTGCTGCCGCGCGGGGCGGCCGGCTCCACGTAGGCGAAGGTGAACGGGTTCTTGGCCACGCCGACAGTGGGCAGCCCGGTGAGCACACCGAGGTGGCTGGCCAGGCCGAAGCGGCGCGGATGAGCGAGGCCGTAGCCGTCGCAGACGACCAACCCGGGGTCCTGGTGCAGAGCCTCAAGCGCCGCCAGGACCGTGGGGATCTCACGGAACGCCAGCAGTCCGGGGACGTACGGGAAGGAGACCCTGCCGACGGCGGTGGCCTGCGCGACCACGGCGAGCGTGGCCGCGTCCAGGACCACGGCCGCCGCCGCGACCGCGCCCCGCTCGTCGTCGTAGGCCACGTCGACCCCCGTCACCCGGCCGGTCCCGGGCGGCGGCCCCGGCTCGTCGAGGACGACCCGGTCGCGCAACTCGTCCTGTACGGCGCGTGCTTGCGCTTCTGTAGTGGGCCAGTCCTCGGGGATGCGTACGGTCGTCATGATGGTGTCGAGCGTACGCATCCCCCCGCTCCGCCGTCACGCGTCGCCCAGAGTTCCGCCGAGGCCGGCGTCAGGGCTCCAGCCGGGCCACCCGACCCTGCTCGCCGGAGGCCCAGCAGCCCAGATCGGCGGCGCAGTCGACGGTGTCGAAGGAGCCCGGGTCGACGGTTCGCCAGGTGCGCCCGCCGTCCGTGGTGAGATCGGTACCGGTCGGGCCCACGGCGAGCGCCGTGGTGCGGCTGTGCGGGAGCCAGGTGACGCCGGAACGGTAGGCGGGCGGCGGCTGGGCCGCCGGCGTCCAGGTGCGGCCGCCGTCCCCGCTCACCGCCGCCGCCATCGGCGAGGCCTGGTCCGCGCGGTAGTCTCCGCCGACCGCGATGCCGTGGGTGCGGTCGCGGAAGGCGAGTGCGAACACGCCGCGGGCGGGATCGCCCGCAGGGACGGGTGTGCCGGCGGCCTTCCAGGTCAGCCCGCGGTCGGCGGAGTGCAGTACGCGCGCATGTGCACCGCCGCCCGTGGCGATCCACACGTCGCGCGGCCCCGAGGTGACCAGGCACTGGCCGCCGGCCGCGAACCCGGCCTCCCCCTCCTGGGCATCGGGCATCCCGGCGCTCGGCAGGACCTTCCAGGAACGGCCGCCGTCGCTGGTGGACAGGATGCGGAACCTTCCGTCGACGGGATCGCTCATGGCCAGGCCGTGACGCCGGTCGAAGAAGGCGAGGCAGTCGTAGAAGGCCTTGGTGTCGGTGTTGCGGAAGGTCTCGGTCCAGGTCGCGCCCCCGTCCTCGGTGCGCAGGACCCGGGAGGCCTCGCCCTCGCCGATGGCGAGGACCACCGCGCGCCGCGCGTCGAACGCCTGGACGTCGCGGAACTCCAGGTCCCCGGCGCCCGGCGGGGAGACGTTCCGCCAGTGCGCGCCGCCGTCGGCGGTGCGCAGCACGGTGCCTCCGGACCCGGCCAGCCACGCGGTGTCCCGATCGACCGCGGCCAGCCCGCGAAAACGCGCCGCGGTGCCGCTGTCCTTGAGCTCCCAGTGCGGCGCCGGCCGCGACGCCCCGTGCGCCTGCGCCGGTGCGACCGACAGCGCGGCCAGCGCGGCGGCACACACTCCCACGGCCATCATCCGGCCCGAACGCTTCGTGTTCCCCATGCCCGTCATGGCGCGCGAAGCTAGCCCACCGCCACGGCCCCGTCCAGATGGCCGTACCCGGGAACCGCACCGATGCGCACGGAGTCCTCCTGAGTGACCCGCGAACCACGGGCCGAAGCCGTCGAGCTCCTGTGGATCACCTCACTGGCATGGACTCGGTGACAGAGGTCACTCGCCGTTCATGTGCACGGAATCGCCGCTTCCATCGTCTCTTCAAGTGCCGTGTCACATCCGCCCGAAGTCCGTTCAGCCGTCACAAGGGAGCAAGGCGTTGTCCACCCTGATCGAGCAGCCAGTGGAGGCCCGGCTCGTCGCCGCTGCGCCGCGCATGCAGAGCATTCCTGCCACGCTCCACTACGACCGGCGCGACCCCTTCGCCGTCCGCATGACCTTCCCCGCCCCGGCCACCCTTGAGGGTGTGGAGGTCTGCTGGACCTTCGCACGTGAACTACTGCGCGCGGGTCTGGAGGGATCCGAGGGCCACGGAGACGTCCGGGTGCGGCCGTACGGCTACGACCGCACCGTGGTGGAGTTCCACGCCCCGGAGGGCACCGCCGTGGTGCACATCCACTCGGCCGACGTCCGGCAATTCCTGCAGCGGACCGCGGAACTGGTGCCGACGGGCCTGGAGCATCTGCAGATGGACCTGGACCACGACCTGGCGGAGCTGATGCGGGACGCCTGATCGGGGCCGCCTCCGGAGGGTCCGGCCGTCGGGCGGCCGCACCCCCCTTGGGGCAGGGCGCGCACGGCCGGACAGCGTCCTGGAGGGCTAACGACCGCCGCCCAGCAGCCCGTTGAGGCTCGTGTAGTCGGCTCCGCCCGCGAGGGCCCCGTACGTCCCCGCGCCGAGCAGCTCCCGTGCGGCGCGCAGGACCAGACCGTGGACCGCCTCGGCGAGGGCCGATCCGGCGCTGATCCGGGCGACGCCGAGGGCCGCCAGTTCGGCGACGGGGGGCGTGCTGGCGCCGACCAGCACGTTCAGCGGACCCTCGATGCCCTCGGCGAGCGCCTTCACGGTCACCGGGTCGACGGTCCCCGGCACGAAGACGCCGTCCGCCCCGGCCGCGAGGAAGGCGGCCGCTCGCTCGAGGGTGTCGCCCAGTCCCCCGGCACCGCGCAGATACGTGTCGACGCGGGCGTTGACGAACAGCGGTACCCCCGCCGCGTCGGCGGCCGCACGCGCCGCGGCGATGCGTTCGACCTGCTCGTCCACCGGGCGCAGCGGCGCGCCCGGGCCGTACAGGCCGTCCTCGATGTTCACACCGACGGCGCCCGCCGCGAGCACCTCCCTGATCGTGTCCCCGACGCCCGCGGGGTCGTTCGCGTACCCGGTCTCGATGTCCGCGGTGACGGGCACGGCCACCGTGTCCGCGATGCGGGCGACCGCGGCGAGGGCGTCGGCCCGGGTCAGCCGGTCGCCGTCGGCGGCGCCGAGCTCCCAGGCGACACCGGCACTGGTGGTGGCGACGGCCGCCGCGCCGGCCTCCTCGACGAGCCGCGCGCTGGCCGTGTCCCAGGCGTTGGGCAGGACGAGCGGACGGCCGGGCACATGGAGGGCACGGAAGGCGAGAGCCTGCCCGCCGGGAAGAGTCTCGGAGGTCATGGGGACGAGCCAACCAGGACCACCGGTCGGAGTCCGGCAGGTTTCCGACAGGTACGTGCCGCCGCGAGGGGGATCAGCCCGCCGCACCCGCCGCGACCAGGGCCGAACGCACCTCGTGGACGACCCTGTGCAACGCGGGCGAGGCGGCACCGGCGCGGTCCGCCAGCGCCTCGATGCGCTCCCGGTGGCGTTCCCGCTCCGCCTCGGTCGCCACCGTGCGCAGTCCGGCCGCGGCGGCCAGCGGCACGAGGGCGGCGTCACGGTCGGAGACCTCCGTGACGGGTGCCCCGCCCGCGAGCACCCGGCGCGCCTCCTGCTGCAGTGCTTCCACGGCCCGCACGTCCCGCAGTTCGTGGTCCGCGGGCGGCAGCAGCCCGAGCGCCCTCTTCTTCCCGGCGCGCAGCAGGCCTTGCGTGACGAGCCCCGCGCGCACGGCGTCCAGGGTGATCCCGGTGTGCAGGGTCACCCAGGTGCTCCAGAGACGGGGCATCGACTCCTCGACGAGTTCGAGGAGCCCGTCGAGGACGGGGTCGCCCGTCTCGGCGTCGAGGTCGGCGGGGGTGGCGACGCCCTCCACGTCGACCAGCAGACCCCGCTGCGCCAGTTCGGTGAGGGCACCTGCCCGGACGAGGTTTCCGATACCGGCCGCACCGGTGAGGCAGGGCCCGGAGATGTCCCAGGCCAGCAGATACAGCTGGGCGGGCAGCGAGGTGGAGCCGTGGGACACGAGGCCTCCTGGCGCACGGTTCGGGGGGAGCCGTCCGGTCCGCGCACACAGTGGCCGCGGGGCCGGACAGGGGTCGTGATGCGGGTTTTAATCCGTTGACACTCCTCGTACCCGTTCCTACGGTGTTCAGCGGTCCTGTTGCCGTCGATAGGAGAAGGACGTTGCTCGTCTGAGGTCATGAGACACCGCGTCACACAGCGCTGTCCGCGCCTGTGTGCGTCGTGTGCGACCTCGGCGTTCGAGCCGTCCGTCCTCCGGTTCGGGGCCGTTTCCCGTTCCCGGACCGTCGCCCCTTTGCGGTGTCTCACACGCGTTGCCTTTGTCCACTCCCAGCAACCGCGAGGCCCGTATGTCACAGACCCCCTCACTCACCTGCACGTCCCTGTCCTTCTCCTGGCCCGACGGGACGTCCGTCTTCGACGACCTCCAGATCGCGTTCAACGGCGGCAGGACGGGACTCGTCGGCGTCAACGGATCGGGCAAGTCCACCCTGCTGAAACTGATCGCCGGCGAACTCGTGCCGTCCGCCGGAGCGGTGCGCGTCACCGGCGACGTCGGCCTTCTCCCGCAGAACGTCACCCTCGACACCTCCCTGAGGGTCGACGAGGCGCTCGGCATCGCCGCGACACGCCGGGCACTGCACGCCGTCGAGGCGGGCGACGTGTCCGAGGAGCACTTCACCGCCATCGGCGACGACTGGGACGTGGAGGAGCGCGCCGAGGCGACGCTCGGCGAACTCGGCCTCGGCCACATCGGTCTCGACCGCACCATCGGCGAGGTCTCCGGGGGCGAGTCCGTCCTGTTGCGGCTGGCCGCTCTGCTGCTGCGACGGCCCGACGTGCTGCTGCTGGACGAGCCCACCAACAACCTCGATCTGTACGCGCGCCGGCGTCTGTACGCGGCGGTCGAGGCGTGGTCGGGGGTCATGGTCGTGGTCAGTCACGACCGGGAGCTTCTGGACCGGGTCGACCAGATCGCGGATCTGCGCTCCGGGGAGGTCACCTGGTTCGGCGGCAACTTCTCGGCGTACGAACAGGCGCTGGCCGTGGAGCAGGAGGCGGCGGAGCGCACGGTGCGCGCGGCCGAGGCCGACTTCCGCAAGCAGAAGCGCGAACTGGTCGACGCCCAGGTCAAGCTGGCCCGCCGCAAGAAGTACGGCCAGAAGATGTGGGACCAGAAGCGTGAACCGAAGATCGTCATGGGGGCGCGCAAGCGGGCGGCGCAGGAATCCGCCGGCAAGCACCGCATCATGCACGAGGAGAGGCTCGCCGACGCCAGGGAACGCCTCGACGAAGCCGTCGAGGCGGTACGGGACGACGACGAGATCCGGATCGATCTGCCGTACACGGCGGTGCCCTTGGGGCGGTCCGTGCTGACGCTCAGGGATCTGGAGCTGACCTACGGAGCGCGCGTGGAGGGCACCTTCGAGCTGCGAGGTCCCGAGCGGATCGGTCTGGTGGGGCGCAACGGGGCGGGCAAGACCACCCTGCTGCGCACGATCGCGGGCGAGCTGGCACCGCTTGCGGGCGAGGCCACCGCGCACGTCCCGATGCGTCTGCTGCCGCAACGGCTGGACGTCCTCGACGACACGCTGACGGTGGCGCAGAACGTGGCGCGGTTCGCCCCGGGGGCCACCAACAACCGGATCCGGGCCCGGCTGGCCCGCTTCCTGTTCCGTGGCGCGCGGGCCGACCAGCCGGCCGGGACGCTCTCGGGCGGCGAGCGCTTCCGCGCCGCCCTGGCCGCACTGATGCTCGCCGAGCCCGCGCCGCAACTGCTGATCCTCGACGAACCGACGAACAACCTCGACATGGCGAGCGTGCGGCAGCTCACCACGGCCCTGGAGTCCTACGAGGGAGCGCTGATCGTGGCCGGCCACGACATCCCGTTCCTGGAGTCGATCGGGATCACCCGTATGGTGCTGCTCGACGGAGAGCTCAAGGAGACCTCTCCCGAGGCACTCGGAGATCCCGACCGTCGCCCGTGAACACGATTGGCGGCCCGTGTATCGGGCAGGCGACAGCCGGAACCCGGGGCTTTGTCCCCGGGTTCCCGGCCTGCATGATGGCGGGCAAACTTTCAGCCGAGACGGAGTCCCACGTGCCCAGCAAGAAGGCCCTCATCCGCCGACCCAGCCCACGCCTCGCCGATGGACTGGTGACCCACATCGAGCGGGAGAAGGTCGATCCCGATCTCGCGCTCGAGCAGTGGGAGGCGTACGGCGAGGCGCTGCGTACGCACGGCTGGGAGACGATCGAGGTGGATCCCGCCGACGACTGCCCCGACTCGGTGTTCGTCGAGGACACGGTCGTGATGTACAGGAACGTCGCCCTGATCGCCCGGCCCGGGGCTGAGTCACGACGCGACGAGACCGACGGGGTCGAGGAGGCGGTGGCCCGCCTCGGCTGCTCGGTGAACTGGATCTGGGAGCCGGGCA
This sequence comes from Streptomyces sp. NRRL F-5122, assembly GCF_001507435.1. Lineage (GTDB taxonomy): Bacteria > Actinomycetota > Actinomycetes > Streptomycetales > Streptomycetaceae > Streptomyces > Streptomyces lannensis. The sequence continues at coordinate 14,337 of NZ_LMWH01000246.1, read as the reverse complement.
CTCTCGACGGCGGTGACGTGCTGAAGGTCGACGACACCCTCTACGTCGGCCGCAGCGAACGCACCAACGCGGCCGCCGTCCAGCAGGTGCGCGCCGTGTTCGAACCACTGGGCGCCCGGGTCGTCTCGGTACCGGTCACCCGGGTGCTGCATCTGAAGTCGGCGGTCACCGCGCTGCCCGACGGCACCGTCATCGGTCATGTGCCGCTGGTGGACAAACCCGCGCTCTTCCCGCGTTTCCTGCCGGTCCCGGAGGAGTCCGGTTCGCACGTCGTGGTCCTCGGCGGGGGCAGACTGCTGATGGCGGCCAGCGCCCCCAAGACGGCGGAACTGCTCGCCGACCTCGGCCACGAGCCGGTGGTCGTGGACATCAGCGAGTTCGAGAAGCTCGAGGGCTGCGTGACATGCCTCTCGGTGCGCATGCGGGAGCTGTACGTCTGACCGCTGTCTCCGCGTCCGTCACACCCGTGGGGCCTACGCCGCACGGGAGTTCGCCATGCCCGAAAACGGGGCCGGAACCGGTGGCGGAGACCCGCACGGGCACCGGTGGAGCAACTGGCCTTACAGCGCGCTTAACCTACGGGTTCGTAACCTACGGCTTCGTAGCCTACGATCCCGTAGGTTCCGGTACGCCGGTTTACCTCAGTGTCCCCCTGGAGTTCCTATGACGATCACTTCTTCCCGCCTCGACAGCGCCTCCGTCTGGACCGACGCCCGGCTGCTGTACGCACTGGAGGAAGTGGTCGAAAGGGAACTGAACCGCCATCTGAAGGCGGCCAAGGACTGGATGCCGCACGAGTACGTGCCCTGGACCGACGGCCGCAACTTCCCCGGCTTCTTCGAGGACGGCGCGGCCTGGGAGAAGGACCAGTCCAAGGTGACCGAAATCGGCCGGATCGCCCTGGTGGTGAACCTTCTGACGGAGGACAACCTCCCCAGCTACCACCACGAGATCGCCACGCTCTTCGGCCGCGACGGCGCCTGGGGCACCTGGGTGCACCGCTGGACCGCCGAGGAAGGGCGGCACGGCATCGTCATGCGCGACTACCTGCTCGCGTCCCGCGCGGTCGACCCCGACAAGCTGGAACAGTTCCGCATGTCGCACATGAGCGAGGGCTTCGAGTCGGACAACCGTCACTCGATGCTGCACTCCGTCGCGTATGTCGCGTTCCAGGAGCTGGCGACCCGCATCTCGCACCGCAACACCGGCCACCAGTCCGGCGACCCGGTCTGCGACCGGATGCTGGCCCGTATCGCGACCGACGAGAACCTCCACATGGTCTTCTACCGGAATCTCCTCAAGGCCGCGTTCGAGATCGCCCCCGACATGACCATGGAGGCGGTCCGGGACGTCGTCGTGAACTTCCGGATGCCGGGCCACGGCATTCCCGGCTTCGAGCGCGCCGCGGCGCAGATGGCGATCGGCGAGGTCTACAACCTGCGCATCCACCACGACGACGTGCTCCAGCCCGTACTGCGCTTCCTGAAGGTCATGGAGATCGACGGCCTCGGCCCCGAGGGGTGCCGCGCCCAGGAGGAACTGGGCATGTTCATGGGCGGACTGGACGCCGAGGCGGCGAAGTTCGACGAGAAGCTCGCGGCCCGCAAGGCACGGATGGCGGGGCGGGGCCGGGCGTGACCCCGTGCGCGGCGCAGCGCCGCGCAAGTGCCGTCGGCCCCGGCACGGTTGGTGGCCGACGGCAGGAACGTCAATGCAGAGGCAGAACGTTTCAGCACTAATCGCCAGGCCGCGCCACCCTTTCCTCGGGGTGGAATTATCTATCAGCATGAATATGCCGGTTGCGCGTCCCCTCCCGGACCCGCGACCGGCGCTGTCCCTGTCGGACGCCTGGTCGCCGGGTGGCGCCCCTGGAGCGGGTCATGAGGAATGCGATGTGGATGCAGGGCGTGGAGTGGCTGGCCGCCGCCGCGCCGGACCCGCAGGCGTGCAAGCGGGAGTGGGAACGCGGTGAGGGCACCGTGCTCCTGGAGGCCGGGCGCCACTGGGACGTGGTGAGCGTCCCCCGGCAACTGGGTCTGCTCGCGCTGGACATCCTGTGGTACGCCCCGTTGCAGACCCCCGGACCGACCCTGGTGGACTCGGCGGCGCACCGGGTGGGCTTCTTCGTGCCGCCGGACCCCGCCGGCCACTGGACCGGGGCCGACGTCCGCCACGCGAGCAAGGGTTCATGGGTCGCGACGCCCCCGCCGTACCGGTCGGCGGGCTCGGTGGAGTGGATCGTGCCGCCCGACGGAAGCGGCACCCTGCATCCGCCTCTCACCCTGGAGCTCGCGCTGCGCCAGGCCAATGAGACGCTCGCCGTACTGGCCCCCGTCAGCACGGACTGAGCGCAAAGGTCCCCGGTCGGCCCGATCCGCGCCGACGCGGGGGCGGCGCACCCCCGGGCACGCTCCTGCGCACGCGGGTCGGCCGGCGCACGCCGTCACCACGGCGCGCCCCGACGATGCGCGTCTCCTGCGGCCGCCTCATTGCGGTCGGCCGCTACGCCGCCTCGTAGTGGTGTGCGTCCGCGCCGCGCCACTTGACCCACGACGGATCGTCGAGCACGTCCTCGGCATCGGGCAGCCCGGCGCGGCCGAGGAACTCGATCAGGTCCTCGTCGGAGAAGGCCATCCCCAGGCTCTCCCCGCGCGTGGTCACCCGACGGCCACCGGTGCCGGACGGCGGATGAACGATGACAGGGGCCCTTCCGGACATACCTCCAGGATCGTCCCGGGCGCCCCGCTGCGCATCCGGACGGACGGCGCGGGCCACGACCCGGCTTCGTACCCGGCGGTCTTCAGGGACGCCCGCCGGGTCCGGCGGCGAGGCCCGCGCGGGCCTCGCCGCCGCGCTCACCGACCCTCGACGGCACCCCCGTACCCATCGCCGGACCGGTGGATCTCATCCGTTCTCCTCCGACCGCCGCAGACGCAGCCGCTCCTTCTCGGACAGCCCGCCCCAGACCCCGAACCGTTCGTCGTTGGCGAGCGCGTACTCCAGGCACGCGGAGCGGCTGTCGCACAGCGCGCAGATGCGCTTCGCCTCCCGCACCGAGCTGCCGGGCTCGGGGAAGAAGAAGTCTGCCCCCGTCTGCGCGCACAGCGCCTGCTCCTGCCAGGCGATGTCGGACGCGGTGATCGCTTCGATGTGCATGGCGAAATCGTGTCGCTCGGCGACAAACGTTCGATCAACGCGTGATCAACGGCCCGTCCGGGGTTCCCGCAGCACCCGATGATGTCCCGTGCCGGCCGGCCCGCGCACGGCGGCGCGCGGAGAAACTTCGCCGGACACCGGCGGCGTGCGTCGGCCCCCGCGTACGTGGACTTTCGCGCCGTCCCGGCAGCGCACGCCGGTGCGCAGTGCAAGACTCGGCAGTGCAGGCAACGGGAACCTCGAAGGATGCAGTCATGCTCACGACCCGTTTTGTCAACGGCGCCCCGAACTGGCTGGATGTCGGCACCTCCGACATCGACGGGGCCATCTCCTTCTACCGTGATCTCTTCGGCTGGCAGTTCCGGTCGGCGGGACCCGGCTCCGGGGGCTACGGCTTCTTCCAGCTCGACGGAAGGACCGTCGCCGGCGGTATGCAGACCACCTCCGAACAGGGCGCGCCGTCCTGGACCGTCTACTTCCGGAGCACCGACGCCGAGGCCACCGCCAAGGCCGCCGAGCAGGCGGGCGGCAGCGTGCTGCTCCGGCCCATGGACGTGTTGGGCGAGGGCCGCATGGCCATCCTCGCCGACACCGCCGGTGTGCCCTTCGGCATCTGGCAGCCGGGGCGGACCCAGGGGGTCGACGTGGCCGGGGAGCCGGGCTCACTGTGCTGGATCGAGCTGTTCACACCGGACATCGCCCGCGCCGCCGCGTTCTACCGGAAGGTGCTGGGCTGGGAGACCGAGGGCGTGCCCTTCCCCGGCGGTACGTACACCTGCATCAACCCGGACGGCGGCAGCCCGGAGACCGGGTTCGGCGGACTCGTACCGCAGGCCGACGATCCCGTGGATCCGGAGTCGGGCGCATACCTGCTGCCGTACTTCGAGGCCACCGACACCGACGCCGTCGCACGCGCGACTCAGGAGCGCGGCGGCACCGTCCTGATGCCCCCGACGGATGTGCAGGGAGTGGGCCGCATCGCGCGACTCTCCGATCCGTACGGAGCTCGGTTCGCGGTCATCACGAGCGCACCGCAGGAGCCCGGCCAGGGCTGACGAAGTCCCGGTCGTCCAGGTGCGCAGGCCGGGAACCCCCGCCTCGCGCATCTCTGCCCGTTCGGCATTCGACGCCGTCCTGCCGCCCGCGCCCATCGGCGAGCACCGTCGGTTCTTGAAGGCGGACAATTTTCGAGAGCGCTCTCAGTCATAACTCTTGACGCCTCAACCGCCCCTGGGAACAGTGGAGCTCCGCAGGGACACGCCCCCCACGGCCGCCCCTGCGCTCCCCCCACACCCCCAGGAGACGCCTCGTGATATCGCGTCGTGTGTTTCTGACCGGAGCCGCCGCCGCCTCGACGGGGATCGGCGCACTCGCCTCCGGCATCGCCCAAGCGGCTCCCGCGACCTGCCAACTCGCCCTGCACAACGCCTCGTTACCGGGCACGGTCCGGGCGTACGTCACCGGGCACGAGCAGTCGACCGGCGCCTGGATGCTGCTGCGGGCCGACGGCAGCGTCTACCGGCCGACCTCCCCGCCCGCCCCGCAGACCCCGCTGCCCGTCGACTGCTCCATCCCGCTCGGACCGGCGGGTTCCCCGGCCACGGTGCTGACTCTTCCTCAGATGTACGGCGCCCGGATCTACTTCGTGCGCGACGACACCCTCGCCTTCTTCCTCAACCCGGGCCCCGCCCTGGTCGAGCCGGCCTTCGCGACACCCGCCGACGCCAACTACGGCAAGACCTGGTCGTTCTGTGAGTTCACCTTCAACTCCGCCCAGCTGTACGCGAACATCAGCTATGTCGACCTGGTGACCGCGCTCCCGATCGGGCTCACCCTGGAAGGCGACGCCACGCACACCGTCGCTCCCCTGCCCGACGGCGCGGTGGGCAGGATCGCCGCCGACCTCACGGCGCAGGCCGCGCGGGACGGGCAGCCGTGGGACCGGCTCGTGGTCCGCGGCACGGGCGGAGAGGTCCTGCGCGTCATCTCTCCGCAGAACCTCATGGCGCCCTACTTCGACCAGCCCGACAGGATGCCGTTCCGCGACCTGTGGAGCTCCTACATCGACGAGGTCTGGCAGAAGTACCGTGCGGCCGACCTCAGGATCGATCTGCAGGGCGGACGCGGTGTGTTCACCGGCCGGGTCAGCGGTGACACGCTCACCTTCACCGGGGGGCACTCCTTCGCCAAGCCCACCTCGAAGGACGTCTTCACCTGCAACCACGGCCCGTTCGCCAACAACCCGGGTGACCCCGACGACAAGAAGGGCCTCCTCGCCCGACTCGCCGCCGGTTTCAACCGCTCACTGATGCTCACCCACCCCGACCAGCCGAACGGTGCCGGCAGCGCCGACTACTACCAGGGCTCGGTGACCAACCAGTGGGCGCGGGTGGTGCACGCCAACTCACCGATCGGTTATGCGTTCCCCTACGACGACGTCCGCCCTGACGGTCAGCCGGACGTGTCGGGCACCGCGAACGACGGGAACCCGCGGCGCTTCACGGTGACCGTCGGCTCATGACGCACCGACCGGTGGTTCAGGCGGACGCCCGCCGCACCAGCGTCGTCGGCAGCACGACGCCGGACCCACCGTCCGCACCCGGCCCGTCGTCCAGGGGCGTACCGCGTCGGTCGAGGGCGCGCAACAGCAGTCCGGCCATCAACCGGCCCATTTCCTCGATGTCCTGACGGATCGTCGTCAGGGGCGGGTCTGTCTGCTCGGCGACCGGAAGCATGTCGTCGAAGCCGACGACGGCGACGTCCTCGGGCACCCGGCGTCCCTGCGCACGCAGTACGCGCAGGGCGCCGGAGGCGGCCAGGTCGTTGGCGGCGAAGACGGCGTCGAGATCCGGGCAGCGCTCCAGCAGCAGCCGCATGGCGCGTTCGCCGCCGGCCGGGGTGAAGTCCCCTTCGGCGATCAGACGCGGATCGGCGTCGACCACGACGTCCCGGAAGCCGTCGAGCCGGTCCACCGCGGAGGTCTGGTCCAGAGCGCCCGTGATGTGCGCGACGCGGCGGCGGCCGAGTCCCACGAGATGCCGCACGGCCTCGCGGGCCCCGCCCCGGTTGTCGCTGTCCACGTACACACTGCGGTTGCCCTCGCCCCAGTCGGGCCGCCCGCCGAACACCGTCGGCACCCCGGCGCGCTGCACCAGCTCCGGCAGGGGGTCGTCCAGGTGCAGTGAGAAGACGAGGGCGCCGTCGACATGACCGCCCGCGAGATAGCGGCCGACCCTTGCGTGGTCGGCGCGGCCCTCCGTGAGCAGCAGCACCAACTGGGAGTCGTGCGCGGTCAGTTCCTTGCTGATCCCGCGCAGTTGCAGGGCGAAGAACGGGTCGGCGAAGACCCGGGTCTCCGGTTCGGCGATCACCACGGCGACCGCGTCGTGCCGTTTGGTCACCAGGCTGCGGGCCGCCTGGTTCGGCACATAACCGAGTTCCTCGACGGCGCGGCGGACCCGCTCGACGAGCGGCTCGCGCACCCCCTCACCACCGTTCACGACCCGGGACACGGTGGCCCGCGAGACACCGGCACGCGCGGCCACGGCCTCGAGCGTGGGGCGGGGCGCGGTCTCGGTCACTGCGGGACTCCTCCTCGGCGGCTGCCGATCAGGATAGCCCGCAAGGCCCATGGCGCTGAGAGCGCTTTCCGGCGCGGGCGCCCGATCACGCCTCCGCCGTCGCACGCCGATGGGTGACGGGTGCGGCAGCGCCCGCGGAGCAGGCGACTTCAGCCGATCGCCACCGGGTGGTAGCGCAGGTTCACGGCCGCGGAGCGGTCCTCGCCGTTGAGCAGTTCGAGCCGGACCGGGACGCCGCCGGGGTTGTCGAACAGCCGGATCCCCTCGCCGAGCAGTACCGGCACGATGTGCAGGTCGACCTCGTCGATCAGTCCGCGCTCGAGAAGCTGACGGCCGATCGTGGGCGAGAAGACCTCGAGGTTCTTCCCGCCGGCGGCCTCCAGCCCGATCCGGACCGCCTCCGCCACATCGCAGTTCAGGAACGTCACACCGTCGACGGGCCGCGCGTCCTCGGGATGGTGCGTCAGGACGAAGAGCGGCCCCTTCCACGCGCCACCGTAGACGGCGGCGGCGTCGGGGCGGGCGTCCCAACCGTTCCGGCCGCCGAGGACGGCACCGGTCGTCCCGGTGTACTCCTCGACGAGACCGGGCCGGACCGAGAAGCCCGTCATCCAGTCCATCGAGTGATTCGGCCCCGCCACGAACCCGTCCAGCGACATGGTGAAATGCCACAGCACCTTCGCTCCGGCGGTCTGCCGTTCCGTGTCCGCAGGCGAGCGGCGCACCGCAGGGCCGGTGCGCCGCGGGGTCCTCGAGGCGTCCATGGTCGATCCTCTCGTCGGGCTTCTCCCTCGCCTCGTAGACCCGGCTTCTCCTCGAAACTCATCGCGTCCGGCACGGCTCGGCGGCGTCACACGATCGGGCTGGACGGACCTGAGGATGCCCGGACTCGGGACCGGTGAGGATTCGCCGACACAACGGGCCTTCTCGAGCGCGAACGACAGACGCTAGTGCTCGTGCGCCACGTACGTGGGAATCGTCCCGTCCGCCCTCTTCACGATGAAGAGGCCCACCATCCCGTGGTCGGCGTGGTGTTGCACATGGCAGTGGTACATCCAGGCTCCGGGTCCGACGTGCTCGCCCGCGAGCACCTGGAAGCCGAAGGAGTCCCCGGGACCCACGATCCTGTTGTCGATGATCTGGCTCGGGTCGTCGGGCCCGGTGAGCAGCCCCGTACGGTTGTGGGCCCAGCGATGACCGTGCAGATGGAACGTGTGGTACAGGTCGCCGTGCGTGATCATCACGAACTCGACCCGCTCCCCGACGATCGCCGGCAGTTCGGGGCCTTCGTGCTTCTGCTGGTTGATCATCGTCTCGTTGAAGACGATCGTGAAGGTCCTGTCGGGGAGCAGATCGCCCGCGCGGCGCACGATCACCGGCCCGTACAAGCCCTTGTGGATGCCGCCCGTGCCGTGTTCCGTGCCCACGACATGGTCGTGGTAGTGCCAGTAGCCCGCGCTGCCCTCACGCCAGGTCCCGTCCTCGCGGCGTCCGGGGGTGTGCGTGCGCCAGGTGTAGACGCGTCTGCCACCAGGCGCCACACTGCTCCGGGACGTCTTCGTGCCGTCGTCGTTGATCGCGTAGTCGAGTCCGTGCACATGGAGACTGGCCGCGACGTCCATGGTGTTCACGAACTCGATGTGCAGCGTGTCGCCTTCGTTGATCTCGATCAACGGGCCGGGGACGGTCGCCTTGCCCCGGGCGAAGCCGTAGCCCATCCGCCCGTCTCTCAGCTTCTCGGCGTACATCGTGATGCGTCTGACCTGGCCGCCTGCGGGCGCTGTTCGCACGCGCTTGTCGACACCGACGGACTCCGGGCCCAGTGTCATCGATGTCGCGACGGCTGTACCGCCCAGCAGCATGCTCCGGTGGAAGCTGCGTCTGTCCATGGCGGGTTCCCCCATCCTGTACGGGAATTCACGGAGACGGGCCGCCGGATAGAAAAAGCGACAGTAGCGGCACAGCGTGATTTTATGCTCACGACTGGCCAAATTCGTAGTATTTCGGTCATACCTCTGGCCGAGTCGTGGCGAGTCCCGTTGCGGAGCAGTCCGCCGCTCAGGGGGAGGCGGAGCCCTCGGGAGGCGCCGCGTCCCCCGGTCCGTCGGACCCGCCTGGGCCGGCCGGCGCGTCGGACTTCCCGGGCTTCTTCCCCGGTCCGCCCCGACCCTCGGTGCTCACCGGCTTTCCCTCCCGCCGCGCGCGGCTCGGCTGCACCCGTTTGGGCTCACCCGGCATCTTCGGATACTCGGGCGGATAGGGCAGGTCGCCCAGGCCGTGGTCGTGCTCGTCACGGCGGGCGAGTTCCAGGAGCGCCTCGAGGGAGTAGGCGTGGTCGTCCATGTCGGCGTGGACGTCGCCGAGTTCGGCGAACCGCCGGGGCATGGTCTCCAGGTCGAAGTCGCGGGGCGCCACGTCGTCGACCTCCTCCCAGCGCAGCGGCGCGGACACCGGGGCGCCGGGGCTCGGTCGCACCGAGTAGGCCGAGGCGACGGTGCGGTCGCGGGCGGTCTGGTTGTAGTCGACGAAGATCCTCTCGCCCCGCTCCTCCTTCCACCAGGCGATGGTCACACGCTCCGGCATCCGCCGTTCGAGCTCGCGCCCGACGGCGATGGCTGCGCGGCGCACCTGGGTGAAGGTCCAGCGCGGTTCGATGGGTACGAACACATGCAGTCCCCGGCCGCCGGAGGTCTTGGGCCAGCCTCGCAGCCCGCCGAACTCGTCCAGGACGGCACGCAGTTCGTGGGCGGCCCGCACCGCGTCCGTGAAGTCGGTGCCGGGCTGCGGGTCGAGGTCGATGCGCAGTTCGTCGGGGTGGTCGACGTCGTCGCGGCGCACCGGCCACGGGTGGAAGGTCAGCGTCCCGTACTGCGCGGCCCAGACGACGGCGGCCGCCTCGGTGGGGCACATCTCGTCGGCCGAGCGGCCGCTGGGAAAGGTGATGTGGGCGGTGGGGATCCAGTCGGGCATGTTCTTGGGCGCCCTCTTCTGGAAGAAGGACTCGCCCGACACGCCGTCCGGGTAGCGCTCGAGTGTGGTGGGCCGGTTGCGCAGGGCCCGCAGGATCCCCGGACCCACGGCCATGTAGTACTGCGCGAGGTCGAGCTTGGTGAAGCCGCGTTCCGGGAAGAAGACCTTGTCCGGGCTGGACAGCCGTACCGTCCTGCCTGCCACCTCCAACTCCACCGCATTGCCCATGCGTGCCACGGTAGGCCCGGGGACCGGCCCCCGCACACCGGGCGAACCGCATCACATGGCAGGAGAATCGAAGACATGGATCTGCCGGTGATGCCGCCCGTGAAGCCGATGCTCGCCAAGGCCGTGGCCGTGATTCCGCCGGGCATGCAGTACGAGGCCAAGTGGGACGGGTTCCGGGCGATCGTCTTCCGCGACGGCGCCGAGGTCGAACTGGGCAGCCGCACGGGAAAGCCTCTGACCAGGTACTTTCCCGAACTGGTCGAGGCACTGCGGGAGCGGCTGCCCGAGCGGTGCGTACTGGACGGCGAGATCGTGATCGCCCGGGAGGGGCATCTCGACTTCGACGCGCTGACGGAGCGGATCCATCCGGCCGACTCCCGGGTGCGGATGCTCGCGCAGAAGACCCCGGCCTCGTTCGTGGCGTTCGATCTGCTGGCGCTGGACGACTCCTCCCTGCTCGAGGTTCCGCTGAGCGACCGGCGCGCCCTGCTGGAGAGGGCGATGTCCGGGCTGACGCCGCCCGTGCACCTCGCGCCGGCGACGACGGACCGGGCCGTGGCGGAGCAGTGGTTCCGGCAGTACGAGGGCGCGGGCCTGGACGGAGTGATCGCCAAGCCCCTCACGCTTCCCTACCGGCCGGACGAACGTGTGATGTTCAAGGTCAAGCACGAGCGCACCGCGGACGTCGTGGTGGCCGGGTACCGCTTCCACAAGAGCGGTCCGGTCGTGGGCTCGCTGCTGCTCGGGCTGTACGACGACCGGGGCGCCCTCCAGCACGTGGGGGTGGCCGCCGCGTTCACGATGAAGCGGCGCGCCGAGCTGGTGCAGGAGCTGGAGCCGTTGCGGATGGACGAGGTCGCGGGGCATCCATGGGCCGCGTGGTCGGACGAGGTGGCGCACGAGACGGCGAGGCTGCCCGGCGCGCCGAGCCGCTGGTCGGGCAAGAAGGACCTGTCCTGGGTGCCGCTGCGCCCCGAACGGGTGGCCGAGGTGGCCTACGACCACATGGAGAACGGAGCGCGCTTCCGGCACACCGCGCGCTTTCGTCGCTGGCGCCCGGACCGCACCCCCGAGAGCTGCACATACGCGCAGTTGGAGGAACCGGTGCGCTACGACCTCGCGGAGATCCTCGGCACCACGGACTGACCCGCACCGACGCCGAGCCTGCCAACGCCCCCCCATCCTTGCCCCTTCTCAAAACGATCGTCCCCACAAGGCACGCGAACGGAAGAGAACGGGTATGGGCATCGATGAACTTATAAGTGCACAATCGATGGCACAGGCGTGATGGAACGGTGGGCATGGGACAGATTGCGCGAATGCGGCGGGCTGCGGCGACGGCGGTGCTTCTGACCGTCGCCCTGACGGGCTCCCTGCTGGCGGGCTGCACATCGCAGGCCGACAGGTCCGACGCCCGGGGCGGGCGGTCGGGGCAGCCCCCGCAGAACAGCACCAAGGCCCCCGCCGCCTCGGCCACGTCCGCCGCACCTGCCGGCCCGCTGCTCGCCGTGAAGATCGACAACGTGTCGGCGGCCCGCCCCCAGACGGGCCTGGACCAGGCCGACATCGTCTACGCGGAGCAGGTCGAGGGCGGTCTGAGCCGGCTGATGGCGGTGTTCGCGACCAAGCTGCCGCCCGTGGTGGGACCGGTGCGCAGTGCCCGCGAGTCGGATCTGGAACTGCTGCGCCAGTTCCACGATCCGACGCTCGCGTTCTCCGGCGCCCAGCACAAACTGCTACCCCTCATCAACAAGGCGCCGCTCACCCCGGTGCCGCCCGAGAAGAACTCGGGCGCCTACTTCCGCGGCGACGGCAAGGTCGCGCCGCACAACCTCTTTCTGCGGCCGCGGCGGCTGCTCCGGTCCGCGCCCGGAACCGCGGCTCTGACGACCGGGTTCCGGTTCGGTTCCGCGCCGTCCGGCGGTACTCCCGAGAACACACGCACGGTCCGCTTCCCCTCGGCCCGCTTCACGTTCAACTGGTCCGCACAACGGCACCGCTGGCTCGTGTCGATGGACGGCACGGCGACCGTGACGGCGGACGGCACGCGGGTGGCCCCGGCCACCGTGGTGGTGCAGTACGTACGGGTGCGCGCCTCACGCTTCCACGACGTCCTCGGCAACAACTCGCCCTACTCGGAGAGCGTCGGTTCCGGCAGGGCCCAAGTGCTGCGCGACGGAAAGGCATTCGACGCCCGCTGGCAGCGGTCGTCCGCGACGGGGGGCACCCGGTTCACGACGGCCGACGGCGCGCCCTTGAACTTCGCGAAGGGGCAGGTGTGGGTCGTGCTCGCGACGGCCTGACCCGGCCGCACGAGGCCGGCGCCCTACGCCCGGCGGCCGAGCCGTCGCTCGATCGCGGCGGCCGCGTCCTCGCGTGCGGGGGCCAGCGCCCGGCGGCCCTCCTCGACGGACTCGAATCCCAGGGCCGCCGCGATCGCCTCCCAGGCGACGCCTCCTTCGAGCAGCGCCTCCACGGCGGCACCGACGGCGACCACCGCCGCCCGGCGGGCCCGGTCCAGTTCGGTGAGCGTGCGGAGCAGTTCCGGTGCCGTCGCGGCCCCCGCGAGTCCGCTCTGCGCCACGTGCCGCGCCTGGTCGGCGGTGACCCACCAGTCGGCGGAGGTGCGCGAGGCTGGGGTGACGACGGTGCGGTCCACGGTGGTGCCGCCTTCCTTACGGGTACGCATACAGGGCGCTGCGGACAGGTGCAGTCTAATCCGACGTTCCGGACTGCGGCGCTCCCGGTCCGCTGAACGGACCACCTCCGCGGGCTCACTCCTCGAACGGCAGCCCCACCAGTGACAGCTCACGCGCCGCCACCCGGAGTCCGTCCGCGAAGCGCCGTACACGCTCGTCGGTGAAACGGGTGCTGGGGCCCCCGAAGGAAAGAGCCGCGTCCGGCGCCCCGTCGCGGCCGCGCACCGGCACGGCCACCGCTGAGAGGCCCTCTTCGTACTCGCCGTGGCTCGTGGCGTAGCCGAGGGCCCGTGCCTCCTCGATCCGGGCGCGCAGCGTCTCCAGATGGGCCGCCCCGTACGGTGAGGTCCCGGCGACACGGCACAGCAGGGCCTCCGGGGCGTCCAGCAGCAGCGCCCTGGAGACGCCGCCCGCCCACAGCGGAAGTTCGTCCCCGATCCGGACGACCTGGCGCAGCGACTGCGGCCCCTCCTCCTGGGCGATGCAGATGCGGCGGATGTCGCGGCGCACGTGCAGGTGCACCGTCTCGCCGTGCTCGGCGGCCAGCTCCCGCAGGATCACCCCGGCCGCGGGCGGGAGCCGCCAGGCCTGCTCGGCCAGCCGCGACCAGCGCAGCAGAGCGGGGCCCGCCAGATGGCGGCCGTGTTCGTCGAGCCAGAGCAGCCCGTTGAGCCGAAGCGTCCCCAGCAGGCGGAGCACGGTGGTCTTGGGCAGCCCCGACTCGGTGGCGATCTCACGGATCGACAGGGCGGGACGGCCTTCGTCGAAGAGCTGGAGGATGTCGATCGCCCGCTGCACGCTTCTCATCCCGACGCGTTCCGACTCGACCGCCATCGCTGATCCTCTCGATCCGGGAACCGCGCCACGGCCCGGCTGGACCCCCTTGCACCTGCACGGTACTGCCCGGCGGACTTCGTCAGGCTTCCGCCGCCGTGAGGGGTGTCGCAGGGTTGCGCAGCCCCTCGGCGGCCTCCGAGACGCGCCGGATGAGATCGAAGAACACGGACTGCTCGTCGGCGGAGAGAGGGGCGAGGAAGACCTGGTTCATCCGTGCCGTGCGCACGATCAGCCGGCGGTGCGTCCGCACCCCCTCGTCCGTGAGCCGCAACAGGAAACGACGGCCGTCCTGCGGGTCGCGGACCTTGTCCAGGAGGTCCCGGCGGCTCAGCCGGCTGATCACCTCGGCGACGGTCGACCGGTCCAGACCCACGCGCTCCCCCACGGTGCGCTGATCGAGGCCGGGCTCGGCGACGAGCGCGTTGAGGACCGCGAACTGCGGCGAGGTGATCTCCTCGGAGACCATCGTGTTCCACAGCAGGTAGTGCGCCTGCTGCAACCGCCGGGCCAGGTGCCCCGGATGGGTGGAGAGATCCACCGCGGCCATGTGCGCTCCCCTGGTCGTTTTGATTCGTGCACTGAACGATAGCCGGTGATTCGACGGTGGTCCCATCTCGGGGTGGCGCAGTACCTTGTGTCTCATCAAGGGCCTTGACGCCTCTCTGCCGACGGTGGCAGCGTGAGAGCCATCTCGCAGAAATGCTCCGTGTGCTGATTAATTGCGGGTCGGAACGCCAGGAAGAGATGAGGCTTCGCGGATGGACAAGGTGGTCGCCACGGCCTTGGAGGCGGTGGCCGATGTGCCGGACGGTGCGTCGCTGGCGGTCGGCGGGTTCGGGTTGAGCGGTGTTCCGAACGTGCTGATC
>NZ_LMWH01000245.1 GCF_001507435.1 Streptomyces sp. NRRL F-5122 | reverse complement strand
TCACGACCCACGCGACGATGCCACCGTCCTGTGCCTGGACTGGCCCGGGCCGTGAGCACCTCGGCAGCCGCTTCACCGAACCTCGACCGACGATCCTGACACCGTCGTGGCGCGAGTCGCCGTGGGTTCAAATCACACATCCACCGCGCAAGCGAACAGCCGCTGACCAGGCGTTACGGTCAGGGCTGCCGCGTTGTGCGGTGCCCGCTCGACACCGTGATTCCCCACGGTTCCCCGAGCGATCGGGCACGGATGGGGCGCGGGCACCTTCTGATCCACAGCTCTATGCAGAACGGTCGCTGGTGGTCATATCGGCGCTGCCTGGGGCAGAGAAAGGCGACTCGGTTCGTCGACGGCTGCCGTGGTTGCGGCACTCCGCTGCCGTACACATCATCACGATTCACGATTCCCTGAGTTCAGGATTCCATGTACTGTCTTGGTGTGCTCACCGTAGCTCCCGACATCGAGGTGCTGGCCCGCTTCGGCCGCGCGCTCGCCGATCCGATCCGCTGCCGCATTCTGCTCACCCTGCGACAAGCCCCGGCCTACCCCGCCGATCTTGCTGATGCGCTCGGCATTTCACGCACGCGCCTGTCCAACCATCTGGCCTGCCTGCGGGACTGCGGCCTGGTCGTGACAGTGCCGGACGGTCGACGCACCCGCTACGAACTCGCCGACGAACGCCTCGGCCACGCACTGGATGACCTGCGGACCACCGTGGTGGCCGTGGAAAGCGACCGTACGTGCCCCGACGCCGACGAAAAGGGCTGCTGCCGATGACCGCGATATCCCTTGGCCCATCGCCCTCCCGACGCGATGGGCTTGCCCGCCGAATACGTCTGCTGGTTGCCGCGACCATCACCTATAACGTCATCGAGGCGGTCGTGGCCATCTCGGCCGGCACCATGGCGTCCTCCACCGCGCTGGTCGGCTTCGGTCTCGACTCGATCATCGAAGTGTCCTCTGCGATCGCCGTCGCCTGGCAGTTTTCCGCCCGAGTGCACGCCGTGCGGGAAGCCCGCGAGAAAACCACGCTGCGGATCGTCGCCGTCTCGTTCTTCGCGCTCGCGGCCTACGTCATCGTCGATGCAGTGCGCGCTCTGGTCGGCTCCGGTGAGGCCGACCGTTCCATCCCTGGCATCGCCCTCGCCGCCCTGTCGCTGGCGATCATGCCGTTCCTCTCCGCGGCCCAACGTAAGGCCGGACGCGAACTCGGCTCGGCCTCCGCCGTCGCCGACTCCAAGCAGACCCTGCTGTGCACCTACCTGTCAGCCGTGCTCCTGGTCGGCCTGGTCCTGAACGCCACCGTCGGCTGGTCCTGGGCCGACCCGATCGCCGCCCTCGTCATTGCCGCCATCGCCGCCAAGGAAGGCCGCGACGCCTGGCAGGGCAAGGGCTGTTGCGCTACGCCACCTGCAACGCCTGCGAGCAACAGTGTCGAGGACTCGTGTGGATGCAGCCCCGGATGCGCTTGCTGCAACTGACCGCAGGAGCGCCACTGCCTCACGTCGAGCACCGTCGGTGCAGGTTCAGTGGTGGCGAGCGAGCTTGACCGAGGGAAAGAGCAGGATCACGGCTGGCACGGGGATGGGCACCGTCTCGGAGAACACTCCGGCCGGCAGCCCGCCCGGCAACGCACCTGCAATCGACCCTCCGGCCATGGTCATGGGTGATGTCGCCGGCCACGACATCCAAGCCGCCTCCCGCATGAGCGAACTGCGCAACATGCTCCGGGCCTTGGCGGTCGACCGCCCCGACGAGTCCCCGGGCCAGATCCTGCGTCGCCTGGACACTGCCCAGGCCCGCCTGACCCTCGCGGACTGCGCCACCGCGATCCTCGCCCGCCTGCACCGAACCGCTGACGGGGCCTGGCAGGCGTCCTGGTCCGTTGCAGGTCCCCCCGCCCCTGCTGATCACCGCCGACGGTAACGCGAGCTACCTCACCGGGGGACACGCCATGCTCCAGGGGCTCCGCCCCACCGAGCGCCCCACCACTCAGAGCTCTCTGCCTGACGGCGCCACGCTCCTGCGCTACACGGACGGCCTGGTCGAATCGCGAACCCGTTCCCTCGACGACGGCGTGACTCGCCTACGTCAGCACGCCACCACCCACCGCCACCTACCTCTGCACCGGCTGTGCGCCGAACTCGCCCACGATTCCGGTGACACCCGCGACGACATCACCCTCATCGCCGTCCGTACCCCCATCCGGCCGCAGTTCGGCTGACCGCTGAAACGGGCGCACGCTCACACGCGGTGGGGTTTCACCGACACACGAGGCTGCACGAATATCAGGCGCCGCGGCGTTCACCCATCGCCGGCTGGTCTGCACGGACGGGCGAGTCCTTGAACCGGGTCAACGCTCGCTGCAACTCATTCCGTTCGGCGTCCGGCAAGCTGCCGCCGCGGGCGAATTTCAGCACATCCTCGGCGACGACACGCAGCTTCGTGTTGGTGTGCTGCGAGACGGCCCGAAGCGTTCGCCACGCTTCGTCGGGTGGAATCTGCCCGAGAACCACCAGGGCGCCCATGGCCTGATCGATGATGGCGTGGGAGGTCACGGCGTGTTGAAGCTGCTCGTTTTCCGCCTGGAGACGCTCGTTCTCCGTCGCGAGGTCGGTGGCGGACATCTCTGGGGAGCGGTGCTTGGAGACTGCGAAGAACGCCATGAGACCACCCGGTCAAAGGGGGCGGGACCCTGTACAGCTACCCCGCTTGCATGGGGATAGTTTCCCGCACGCAACCTTTACCTGCGACCTGGGAACCCTTCACGCCGCACACGCGAGGGCTCTCCGCTAACGGTGAACGGAGAGCCCTTGCGACGGGGCACGCTTCCTGACCCCGCTCTTGGCGAGTAGCCCTCGCTCTGCAACCTAACCTGGCTCGCCGATGTCAGCCGACTCTTTCTCGGCTCGCCACGACCGGCCGACAGCCGTGAGAATGCATGAGGTGTACCTGCCGGATGGCGCAGGAGCCGAAGCGGGTCTACGGCACGACCTGTTACTGGATCTTGCAGGGCAAGTGCCTGGCTGGTCCCCACGGCGGCTCCCGGTCTGAAGAAACGACTCGAAGCCGCCGGAGACCGGTCCCGTTCGCCCGAGGTCGGCTGACTCTCCCGGCGGAGAACTTCGCCGCGTATTTGCCGCAGCCACCCGCAATAACCCGGTGACAGCCGGACAGCCCGGCGCCTTCCCTTGTTCTTCGGGGGAGTGCCCGGGGCTTCGCCGTGCCGCGTCGCACCTGCTCCGACCAGCAAAAAGGCCCTCCCGGAGGGAGGGCTCTCAGTGGCGCCCCCGGCAGGACTCGAACCTGCGGCCAAGCGCTTAGAAGGCGCCTGGCGGGACGGATACCACACCTCCGCTGACCCGGGTCTTCTGCTGAACTTGATGTCCCGTCGACTGGTCTTCGACACGCATTCGACCCGGCTCGGTCTACTCGTACACGGTCGCCGCTTGCAGAGCTCGTGCGAAGAACTTCCAGTCACCGCCGGGCGGCATCTCCAGGCCGCTGTTGGTGTACCAGCCGTCTGCGTCGTCGATCCAGCCTGCCAGGGCTTCCAGAAAGCTCGCAAGGCCCGCGTTCTCCCACAAGCTTCCGCCCTCGGAGTGACTGCGACGCAACGAACGAAGGCGGCCAGGTCTTCTCAGCTGTCGACGTGACTAGATGACTGATTCCAAGGGTTAGTGGTCGTAGTCGGTCAGGGACCGCGGGACGGGCCGGCCGGTGTGGTGGTTGTGCCATGTCGCGGCGGTCAGGGCGAGGAGTCGCTGGAGGATGCGGACTGCCCGGTCACCGGGTGAGCGGCCGCCGTGCCGTTCCAGGCCGAGCCGGCCTTTGAGGGTGTCGTTGACGGGCGAGGTGGTCTGCGCGGTCCGCCCCGAACCGGCGCAGTAGCCGTGCCGCCCCCTGCTACGAAGCCGCCCCGTCAGTCCGTACGGCGAGGCGGCTTCAGCGTGTTGGACACCGTCCAGATCATCCGCCCCGGCATCGCTACCAGCCGGGGTGGGCGGCGGCAGCCCCGTGCCCACCCCGGCTCCGCAGGTGCGTGTAGGACTGCGGCGGCCCTGGATCACTTCGCACCACGCACCCGGGCCCTGTGCCGTCAGAAGACCGTCTCTGCGATCCGACCCGCGAGGGTGAATGCGTGTGTGCCGTAGACGGCGAAGACCGCGATGGCGGCGAGGACGATCAGCCCGAGCGGGACAGCCCAGCCGAGACGAATCTTCATGCGTGCTCCTTGTTCTTGACGGGCCCCGGCTCCGTCGCACTTCCGACAGCCAGTACGGTGTCGCAGCGGTCTCGGACGGCGTCGTTGTGGGTGGCGATGACCACGGCGCAGCCGTCGTCACTCATCGTGCGGAGAATATCCACCACCAGGGTGGTGTTCTCGTGATCGAGGGCGCCGGTAGGTTCGTCGGCCAGCACGAGGGCCGGTTCCTTGACGATGAGGCGAGCGAGCGCAACGCGCTGCTGTTCGCCGCCGCTGAGCCTATGGACCTGCTCCTTCTCACGGCCGTCGAGCCCGACACGTTTGAGGGCGTCGGCGACGGTCGGGGAGCCTCCTCGCTTCCTGCGCGGCTTCATGGCTACTTCGAGGTTGGCGGCGACCGTCGCGTTCTCGATGAGGGCGTAGTTCTGGAAGAGATAGCCGAGGACATCGCGCCGGTAGCGCCGGGCCGCGCCCGGTCCGAAGCCCGTGATGTCCTTGCCCTCGTGGTGGATCGCTCCTGTACTGGGGCTGTCAAGAAGCCCGAGACAATTGAGCAGGGTCGATTTGCCGGACCCACTCGGGCCGACCAGCGCAAGCAACTGACCGCGCTGGACGGTGAAGTCCAGGCCGGACCAGAGGGTTCGGGGGCCGTAGGACTTGCCGAGTTTTTCGATCTTGATCATGCGCTGGCTCCGGGAGAACGGTGCGATGTCATGCTTCTGCCGCCCCTTCCTTGACGATCCGGCGGTGGAAGACCGCCAGTGCCACGACAACCGCCGTGACCTCGACGGCGACGAGCAGGGCGTTGGCGGTGAGATCGAGGCCGGTGATCTCAATGAGGGCAGTGGGCCGCGCCGCTCCCAGGGCGGCCCGCTCAAGGTTCTGCTGGTTCTCCCGCCATATCTGGAACGGCATCCAGACAGCGAGAAGAACGGCCAGGACACCCTCCAAGGCCAGGAGAGAGCGGTGGGTGACGGGGAACCGCCAGCCGCTGATGTGCCGGGCGAAGATGGTCTGTGCGTTCTTCCGGGCATGGACGATGCACGCTCCCACGCCAGTAATGAGCAGGACCGATATCGCTACCGCCAGGTTGAAGAGCTGAAGCCTGAAGTCGGCGACGAGGTCCCGGAGGTTGAGGGCGGCGTTCTGGCCGACCGGGCTCATGCCGGTGACGTAGGTCTCCAGGTGGTACTTCGCGATTCCGGCCGTGACATCGTCCGGGTCCTTGAAGACGAGACTCTGCTGCGAGGCGTAGGACATGTACCCACGGTCACTCATGTAGGGAGACCCGTCGGGAAAGACGATGAGAACGGGATCTTGTACGAAGGACTCGTCCGCATCCGGGTTGGTTCTCCGCTGCAGCCGACCTCGGGGGTTGTAGGTGAAGAGACGTTGACCGTCTTCGATGGAGACAGCGGATACCCGCTTGCCGGGGACCTTGCCCGGTTCGTTCGGGTTCAATGTCTCCGGGACCATGGCGGCGAGCCGGTCGGTGTAACGGCTCAGACCCTTGGGCACCAGCAGCCGTATCCGGGTGCGGTCGGCTGTTGTCTCGGGAAGGCGCCGACCGCCCGCGTCGAGGACCGGCTGCGCGGCGAGATAGGACTCGTTGACCAGAAGAAGATCACGGTCGGGGAGTGCGGCCCGGTTGGCGGAATCCCGGAAATGCCGGTGTCCGACGACAAGAACCTGTCCGTTTTTGTCCGCCTGGCGCAGCCACCCCCCTACCTGATCGGTGAGCGCCTTCAAGCCGCTCTCGCTTGCGACACTGCCGTTGAGAGCGAGCGCCGTCGTGTCCCCGATCTCGCGGTAGGTTTGGATGCTTGATTCACGGGCCATGATGTTCTGGCCAGCCAGGACGACGTCACCCGTGATGCCCACCGCGAGCAACAGGGCGGGAATCCGTACGAGGTAGGTGCTCACCGAAGCGGTACGGGTGGGCAGTTCACCCTTGAGGGCGCGCAGCAGCTCGGCCCGGAAGGTCAGCTGGAGGACGATCGAGTGGGCCGTCAGGGCGACGAGGCCCAGCGCGGCGGCGAACCCCAAGGCCACGAGAGCGAAGGTCCCGATCCAGGCCAGCCCGTTGTACCAGGCCAGCAGAAGGAGGACCAGGGCGGTCACGACCAGGAGTGCGGCCATCCAGAAGACGGCCAGCTGACGGAGGTCCCGCAGGAGTATCCGCCCGAAACTTCTGCCCTGCAGCCGTTGGACCCCGTACGCCTTGGCGCTGAGCATGACGCCGGCACCTGTCATCGTCACGACGGCCAGGGCGACGACGAAGAAGGAGCGGAGAAGAGCGCTGCCGCTGTAGACCGGAGTCAACTGGTCGATGGAGTAGGGGTGGTATACCGCGGCCTCGAATCCGAGGCCTGCCAGGACCTGGACGAGTCCGCCGGCGGCTTGGTCCGGTCCGAACACGTAGTAGTAGCCGCGGGGATCGCGATTGCCGAGTTCGGCGATGGGGTGCACCTCGGTGCTGTAGTCGCGGTCGAACGCGGGGTAGCCATCGCGCAGCCAGTCGGAGCGGGGCCCGCCGGCGGTGAGATAGAGGTGTCGACGGCTGTACGGCGCCTTGAGATCGGGGGTCTCACGGGCGATTGTCGCCCGGTGGGTATCGGCGAACTCCGTCAGCACGTGGGTGACCTGTGCACCGCTGGTCGCACCGTGCGAATCCGTCACCCATACGACAGCTGAATGCCCCATGGCCCAACGCCCATCGAGGTCTCGGATGAACAGAAAGGCGAGTACTGCGGAGAACACCAGCACAGCGGCGTGAACGAACTTGATACTTCGGTGCAGCATGAACGACCCGGGATCGGGGAGCGCGGCTCCGGAAGGGCAGAGTCAGACAGGTGACGGGCCGTCCGCGCGAGACCTGGCGTCTGCGTCCGCGGGCGACCCGCTCACCCTGTGGTCAGCGGGCGGGCAGGCCCGCCCGCATCAGCAAGAGGTGTTGTAGTAGGCCTTGTTCCCCGACAGCGCCACGTCGGCCTGCGCGAAGGACCAGCTGCCGCTGGCTGCCTCGTCACTGTCGATGTACTTACCGACGGCGGTCGAGCCGTGGCACTTGCTCCCGTGGTAGTAGTCCGACCACACGATCGCCGTTCCGGCTCCGTGGTCCCAGGTGCCGCCCTCCGCCGGGTAGGTGATGGTCGCCAGCGCCGGGGTGGCAGCCGCGATGACCAAGGCGCCAGCTGCCAGGCTAGCCTTCAGACCACTCTTGATCTTCATAGTCAACCCTCAAGTCGTCATGTGGAAGTCAATGGATGACATGGCCATGCAGATGATTCAAGATCGTCGCCCCCCCGGCTAGATCATTTTTCGGTCACCTTGCGGTTGACGGATCGTCGCGTTCAGGCGAGAGCCAGAAGCCTTGGCGAGTGGCTGGAACGCGCTGGGGCAGCGTCCGCGCGGCGCGGAGTTGGCGCGAAGCAGGCGCTCAGCGCGCCCGGCCGGCGACCGGCCCCGTTTCTGTTTCCCCTGGTCAGGGCGCTATAAAGATGACGAACGGTGACTTTGTATTCAGCGTCACTCACTGCCTGGCGGGCCGGATGCCCAGCAGACCGAGGCGAACCGCAGGCATCCGCACGGGACCGGCTCACCGGCCGCGCGACTGCTCAGCCTCCGCCGCTACGTGGTCCGCCCACGCTGGGCCGCTCACGGGGTGGACGGCCACCCGGCTTCGACGAAGACCGGTACCAGGAACACGACACCATCGAGCGGGCGATCGACCGGCTCAGGCGGCCGCGACGGACCATGCTCACTCTCGCGGAGGTCTGCGAGGAACTGGCCGTCTCCCGCTCGACCTTCTACGACTGGCGGGCCGGACGCCGCGCGCCGCGCTGCATCAAGCTCCCGAACGGCCTGCGGCCCACGACCCGAGGAAGCCGTGGCCATGCGGGTGGATGACGTGACCCTGCCCGAGCCCGACGCCGACGACCAGTGGTGCGAGGTGCTGATCCACACGGCGACCCCGGCGGTCGGCAAGCAGTGCACCGACCCGGGGGAGATCCACGAACCACGCGAGCTGAAAGGTCGTGCGGAGGGTGAAACACGCACGGTGCCGGGGCATCCCGCCCTGACACGCATCCTGCGGCAGCACATCGCGGACGAACAGGTCAGGCCGGGTGATCTGCTCTTTCAAGATGAGAACGGCGGCATCCTCGCCGGTTCCGTCATCCGTCGGGCGTGGCGCAGCGCGCGTAGGGTCGTGCTGCCCCGCACATGTTCGACTCGCCCACCGGGCGGTGCGTGTACGACAACCGGAACACGCGCCTCACGAAGTGGCTCAACGACGGCATCCCGCCCGCCCGGGTGGCGGAGTGGGCCGGGAACAGCGTCGCCGTGCTCCTGTCCACTTGTGCCCGCTGCATCGACGGGCAGCTGCCGGACCTGAAACGGCGGCTCGAAGCTGCGGGCGACCTCCCTGAGGTGCCGGGCGCCGGCTGACCTCCGGCCGGGAACTTCGACACGTATTCGACACGGCCACCCGCGAAAACCCGGTGACAGCCGGACAGCCCCGGGACGTTCCCTTGATCATCGGGGGAGCGCCCGGGGCTTCACCGTGTCGAGCTGCATCCGCTCTGACCAGCAAAAAGGCCCTCCCGGAGGGAGGGCTCTCAGTGGCGCCCCCGGCAGGACTCGAACCTGCGGCCAAGCGCTTAGAAGGCGCCTGCTCTATCCACTGAGCTACGGGGGCCGGTGTGGTGGCCTGTCGTGGTGCCCGGGTGTGGGCCGTTCCGTGACCTTGCCGGGGACAAGGATAGGGCTCTCCGCTCCTCGTCCCTGGTGCTTCACCTCCGTGGCTCGATGTGGAGGTTCAGTGAAGCGGTCCGATAATCGCAGGCAGGTGCGAATCCTGCATCGCTTTTGACGCCTGGCGCCCCGGGTGTTGTGCACTCGTTATGCCTGCGTCCCAGTCGCGCCTTCCGTCCCTTGTGTCCTGTCGGCGCGCAGGAACGCACATATGCTTCATAAAGCCAACAAAAGCGGGCATTCTTCGCATGTGGTGACCTTGGACGTACGGCCTCAGCTGCTCGACGCACTCTCCGCTCTGCGTGAGCGTGTCGCCGCCGCACGCTTCCCGCTGCCCCTGATGGGGGCTCCACGCGCGCGTGCGAACCGCGACGAGCTCCTCGCGCAACTCGACGACTATTTGGTGCCCCGGCTGAGAGAGCCTGAAGCGCCTTTGCTGGCCGTGGTCGGGGGCTCCACCGGAGCGGGCAAGTCGACCCTCGTCAACTCCCTCGTGGGGCGCAAGGTGAGTGAGGCGGGCGTACTGCGGCCCACGACGCGTACTCCCGTGCTCGTCTGCCATCCCGCAGATCACCACTGGTTCAGCGGCATGCGCGTACTGCCCGATCTCACCCGCGTCTGGGTGCCGCATCAGGAGACCGGCGACGATCTCGAGGGGGTCGGCGGGCGCGAGGAGCGGCTGCTGCGTATCGAGACCGCCGACACGCTCCCGCGCGGACTCGCCCTTCTGGACGCGCCCGACATCGATTCCCTGGTCGCCGACAACCGGATGCTCGCCGCGGAGCTGATCACCGCCGCCGACATCTGGGTCCTGGTCACCACAGCCGCCCGGTACGCCGACGCCGTCCCGTGGCATCTGCTGCGAACCGCCAAAGAACACCGGGCGACGTTCATCACGGTGCTCGACCGGGTGCCGCACCAGGTCGTGTCCGAGGTGTCGCGGCAGTACGGGGCCCTGCTCACCAAGGCGGGACTCGGCGCCGTGCCCCGCTTCACCGTGCCCGAACTGCCCGAGTCCGCCTGTGGCGGCGGGCTGCTGCCCGCCACCGCCGTCGCGCCCCTGCGGGCCTGGCTCACCCTCCAGGTGAGCGATCCCGCCGCCCGGGAGACGGCCGTGGCGCGTACGGCGCACGGCGTGCTGAACTCGCTGAAGTCGCGACTGCCCGAGCTGGCCGGCGCGACCGCCGCGCAGTACGCGGCAGCATTGAGGCTCACCGCGGCCGTCGACACGGCCTACGACGGCGAGTACGCGCGCGTGCGGAGTCGTCTGGACTCGGGGGCCGTGCTCGCCGGCGACGCCCTGAAGAGGTGGCACAGCTACCCGCTGGACTGCACCGCGGGCGAGCTGCTGGACGCCCTCGTGGAGAGCCTGGGCTCCCTGCTGCTGTGCGCCGTCACGGCGGCCGACGAGCGCGTCGACGAGGCCTGGCGGCGTGAACCGGCCGCCGAGGCAGCCGAGCTGACCAATCGGGATCCGGCCCTGGAGAACGCCGAGCACCGCATCGGGATGGGCGTACGGCGCTGGCGCCGCGTCCTCGAGGAGTACGCCGAGGAAGCGGTCCGCGACATCGACAAGAGCGTCGCTCCGGACACCGAGGTGGTGTCCGCCCTTGTCGCCACCGCACTTCTCGGCGGACGCCGGGCGGGGGCGGCGGGCGAGGAACTCGCCGAACGGATCGGTGCCCAGGGTGCCTTGCGGCTGCGTGACCGTGGATCACGACTGCTGTCCGAGTATCTCGACCGTGCGCTGCGCACGGAGCGTGAGCGCCGCCTCGCCCCCCTCGACGCCCTCGGTGTGCACGCCGAGCCCCAGGCCGAACTCATCGCCGCGCTGTCCGTACTGCAGAAGGAGAGGTGACCACGGTGGCTGCCGTCACTGACCGCACGGATCACGTCGAGGGCCCCGAGGGCGAACCATCGAAGGCAGGGGCCGCGGCGGCCGAGGAGCGACCAGAGGGCGAGGGGCGTGGTCCGGCTCTCCGCGAGTCGGGCCACCAAGGCGGACACGCACGCGTGCAGCGCGGATCCGGCCGGGCGCGGCGGGACCGGGGCGCGGGCGCGGCGGAGGACGAGGCGGACAGGGACACGCACGACACGTCCCGGGAGGCTCGGTCGGAGGACGGGACTCCGCAGGCGGACGACGGGGAGAGTGCCCTCCACGCGCGCGTGGAGCACGGCACCGGGCACGCGCGTGTGGAGGGCGACGATCAGGCGGACCGCGGCGAGGCGGCGGGCGAGTGGGACGACGGGCTGATCGCCCGGCGGCTGCCCGAACCGGCCGTGGCCCAGCAGGAGATCACGATCGTCGAGCCCCGTTCGCCCAGCGCGCGACAGCCCGCGCAGCTCGCCTACGAAGGGCCCCTGCGATCGCGTCTGGACGCGTTGCGCGAGCTCGTGGGACTGTCGCGCACCCGGCTGGACAGCAACACGCTCGCCGAGGCCGGCCGGGTCCTGGACGAGGCGGCCGCGCGCCGCAGACTCTCCGGGGAGCACACGGTGGTCGCCATCGCGGGCGCCACCGGCAGCGGCAAGTCGACGCTCTTCAACGCGCTGGCCGGGGTCGCTCTTTCGGAGACGGGGGTGCGGCGGCCGACCACGGCAGCACCCATGGTGTGCAGTTGGAGCGACGGCGCGGCGCCACTCATCGACAGACTCGGCATCCCCGGGCGGCTGCGCCGGCGCCCCTTGCAGACCCCGGACGGCAAGACGCAACTACAGGGGCTTGTCCTGGTCGATCTGCCCGACCACGATTCCGCGGTGGTGCAGCACCGGGAGCAGGTCGACCGCATCCTGGCGCTCGTGGACGCGGTGATCTGGGTCGTCGATCCCGAGAAGTACGCCGATGCCGTCCTCCACGAGCGCTATCTGCGGCCGCTGGCCGGGCACGCCGAGGTCATGTTCGTGGTCCTGAACCAGGTGGACCGGCTGCCGGGGGAGGCCGCCGAGCAGGTGCTGGACGATCTGCGGCGGCTGCTCGACGGGGACGGGATCGCCCTCGGCGAGTACGGCGAGCCGGGCGCGACCGTGCTCGCGGTGTCCGCCCTCACCGGAGAGGGGGTGGACGAACTCGAGGAGGTGCTGGGCCAGTTCGTGGGCGAGCGTGGCGCGGCCGCGCGGCGCATCTCAGCCGACATCGACGCGGCCGCCGTCCGGCTGCGGCCCGTTTACGCGACCGGTGGGCGCGGCGGGCTCAGCGAGGAGGCACGTGAGGACTTCACCGGACGGCTGGCGGACGCGGTGGGTGCCACCGCGGCGGGGGAGGCCGCCGAACGTGTGTGGCTGCGCCATGCCAACCGTGCCTGCGGCACTCCCTGGTTGCGGCTGTGGCGGTGGTACCGGGAGCGGCGCGAGCCCTCCACCGGACGGCTCCCGGCGCAGGCGCCCGCGGACGAGGAGGCCACCGCCCGGCAGCGGGTGGAGCAGGCCGTCCGGACGGTGGCGGACCGGGCCGCGCTCGGGCTGCCCGCGCCCTGGGCCCTGGCGGTGCGGGAGGCCGCGGTGCGCGGCGCGCAGGGGCTGCCGGAGGCGCTGGACGAGTTGGCCGCCGGTTCCGCGGTGCCGCAGGGTCGGCCGCCCCGGCCCGGCTGGTGGCCCGCTGCCGTCCTCGCCCAGGCCACGATGACGCTCTTCCAGGTCCTGGGGGTGCTGTGGATGTCGGGGCAGGTCGTCGGATTCCTGCCGTCGAACTTCGGTGTGCCGGCGCTGTTCCTGCTGGCCGGTCTTGTCGGAGGCCCGGTCATCGAGTGGACCTGCAGGCTTGCCGCGCGTGGTCCGGCGCGACGTTACGGGCTCGAGGCGGAACGTCGGCTGAGGGAGGCGGCGGCCGGGTGCGGGCGGGCCCGGGTGCTGGACCCACTGGCGGCGGAGCTGCTCCGGTTCGGGGAGGTGCGGGAGGAGTACGCCAAGGTCACGGGAGCTACGGCGGGCGCGCGTGTGGGGTGAGTTGCGTCCGGGCGACGTGAGCCGCGTCCGCGCGAGGTGAGCCGCGTCCGGTCGGCAAGGAGGACAGGGGGCAGAAGTACTCGTTCGGGTGGCGGAGTTGTCCACAACCGGCCAGTGGCCCACAGCGCTCAGCGGGCCCGGCCCGGCGGAGGCAGTCTGATCTCGCGGCGATCGCAGCGAAGGCGATCGGCGCGGGGGGCGGCGACACGTGACAGGTCACCGCCGCATCAGACGCAGCCGTACGGGACGGGCCCGTACGCGTTTCTGCCCGGCCCGCAGGCCGGGGTGAGGGAGGGGTTCCGTATGAACGAGACGATGGTGTGCGTGGTCGGCAACGTCGCTACGCAGCCGGTGTACCGGGAGTCGCCGACGGGTCCCACGGCACGCTTCCGGCTGGCCGTGACCGCACGTTATCTGGACCGCGAGAAGAACGCGTGGACGGACGGACACACCAACTTCTTCACGGTCTGGACTCGCCGCACCCTGGCCACGAACGTCGCGGCGTCCGTGGCGGTGGGCGATCCGCTGGTGGTCCAGGGGCGCCTGAAGGTGCGGACCGAACAGCGGGACGGGCAGGGCTGGTTGTCCGCGGATCTCGATGCGGCGGCGATCGGCCATGATCTGTCGCGCGGCACGTCGGCCTTCCGGCGGTCGGCCAGGCCCGACGTGCAGACGGGTGCGCCACCCCAATCGGAGCCCAGTTGGGAAACCGAACCGGAGACAGAGGCGGCCGGTCGGTCACAGGAGGCGGAACAGACCGAGAGCGCTCCCCAACCGCAGTTGGAGCCGGCCGGGGCGACCTGAGGGCCGGCGCGGGACGACGGCTGCGGTGGGCGCGCCGAGCAGTGGCGGTCAGGGGCAGGGACCTCCGCGGCGGCCGGCCGGATTCTAGCGCGCTGCCCCAACTGCCGCTTATCCACCACTACATCGGTCGGCGTCCGAACGGTCCACATGTATTCGAGCGGTAAGCGCAGCTCACATGCTGTGTGTGCGATAACGATTCCGATTCGGATCGGTTATCTGACGATCTGGCTGGGGAGAGGGGTGTGCCGCGCTCCCTAGGATGCCAGGCATAGCTCTTGTGGCTTCTGATTCTGCTGGTGGGACCGTCCCCCCATGTCAACGGGTCCTGCTCGAAGGGGAATTCTGTGTTTTCTTCGTTGTCTGCGTCGTCCGCGTTCAGGCGAGGGGCTATCACCGCCGCGACGCTGGTGTCCGGACTCGCCGTGGCGGCTCTGCTGGGTTCCGCGGGGATGGCGGCCGCCGACACGACACCGCAGAGCGAGGGCGGGGCGACCGCGACCATGGGCGGCCTCAAGACGTACGGTGCCGCCGTCATCCACGACGGTGGCACCGACGAGCAGGTGTCTGCTGGTCTGTTCGAGATGTCCGTCGACGGCGGCGGCACCCTGCAGACCTACTGCATCGACATCCACAACCCGGCGCAGAAGGATTCCAGGTACCAGGAGACGCCCTGGAGCGGTACGTCTCTGAGCGGCAACAGGAACGCCGGGAAGATCCGCTGGATCCTGAGCCACTCGTACCCTCAGGTGAACGATCTCGCGGCACTGGCCGCCGAGGCCGGCGCCAAGGGCCTGACCGAGCAGGACGCCGCGGCCGGTACGCAGGTGGCGATATGGCGGTACTCGGACGACGCCGACGTGGATGCCGTCGACTCCCAGGCGGAGAAGCTCGCGGACTATCTGCAGAAGCACGCACAGAACATCCCGGAGCCCGCGGCGTCCCTGACTCTTGAACCGGCCGCCGTCTCGGGCCACCCCGGCGAGCTGCTCGGCCCGGTCACGGTCCACACCGACGCCGACAGCGTCACGGTGACCCCGCCGGTGGACGCCACGACCTCGGGCGTCAAGATCGTCGACAAGGACGGCACGGAGATCACGTCCGCGACCAACGGTGAGCGCGTCTACTTCGAGGTGCCGGAGAAAGCGCAGAACGGTTCGGCCGAGGTGACCGTGCAGGCGTCGACCACCGTGCCGGTCGGCCGGGCCTTCGCCTCCGAGACCCGCAGCCAGACGCAGATACTCGCCGGCTCCAGCGAGTCGACCGTCGCAGCGACGGCCACAGCCAACTGGGCTGCCACCGGAGCGATACCGGCGCTCTCGGCGGAGAAGAACTGCGCCAAGGGGGGCGTGGACATCACCGCGGTGAACAAGGGGGACGAGGCGTTCACCTTCGAGCTGATGGGCGTCTCCCACACCATCCCGGCGGGCAGGACGCAGATCGTCACGATCCCTCTTCAGGAGGATCAGGCGTACGACTTCACGATCAAGGGCTCGGACGGCTACGAGAAGTGGTTCAAGGGTGTTCTCGACTGCAAGACGGAGAGCAGCACGGGCGGTCTGAGGGCGCAGACCTTCAGTGAGCCCAGCCCGGCGACCGTGGGCGGCACGGCGGCGACGGACACCAACCTGGCCGAGACGGGCGCCTCGAGCATGACCCCGATCATCGCCGGCACGGCCATCGGCCTGGTCCTGATCGGCGGTGCGACGCTCCTCCTGCTCCGCGACAAGCAGCAGCCCACCCGCGACTGACGGGCACGGCCCCGGGCCCGGCATGTCACCGGGCCCGGGGCCGCCATACACACCCTGTGGACCGCGACAGACGTCACCGTCGCGGCTGAGAAGACCCGTGCGCTGCATTCAGCTCACCTGGGCCCCTGGTCCGCCGTATGAACGCCCAGGGGACCCTCCCAAGACATCCGGTTCAAAAGGCAGCCGGACGTCCGGGCCGCAAAAGATGCGTCCCGGGTGCAGAGATCCAACTGGGAAACGCGCAACCCGCCACCTGCACGCAGCCGGCCGCGGGGGCGCTTTCAGCAAGGACGGCCGGTCAGCACATCTTGTAGTCGACCCGAGTGGAGTTGTACGAGCAGGAGTCGATCCGGCTGCTGCCCTTGTACAGGGTGGCGGTGTCCTTGTCGTTGTTCCACACGTACCAGCCACGGCCCTGGTACACGTGGCCGCCGCTCTTGGTGCCCTTGCCGGTGTGGACCTTCACGGTCTTCCCCGCGCCGATCTTGTACGACGGGAACGTGTACCAGTGCCCGGACGCGTCCTTGACCCGGTAGCCCCGCAGTTCGATCGCCGAACGGCCGGTGTTCTTCAGCTCGACGTACTCGGCGTTGAGCGAGGCGTTGCCGCCGCGGTCGGAGCCGGGGCTGTCGTAGTAGATCTTGTAGATCTGAATGGAGCTTGCGGCCTGTGCCTGGGACGGCATGAGCAGCACAGTGGCGCACCCTGCCGCCACGAGGGCAGGCAGGACTGTACGG
Source organism: Streptomyces sp. NRRL F-5122 (assembly GCF_001507435.1). Lineage (GTDB taxonomy): Bacteria > Actinomycetota > Actinomycetes > Streptomycetales > Streptomycetaceae > Streptomyces > Streptomyces lannensis. The sequence continues at coordinate 67,707 of NZ_LMWH01000245.1, read as the reverse complement.
ATGCGAGTCATCGGTTCCCCCCAATGATCAAGCCGCGCACACCCTGGCGCGCGGCAGGACCGACAATCTACAACACCGTTTCTTCACAACTCCACCATCGAGTGATTACATCACCGGCGTGCACCCTCTGCGGTAGAGGCTGCGGTTGAAGCAGGGGGGCGCCAACAACTACTCGCAGCGGCTCCGATGCCCTCGCCAACAGCGTGAACCAGGTGTTGTGGCACTGGATCAGCGAACCGTCGGGAGTCGGCGTGTGCGCTCGTCGGACGGTTGTTGAGACTCCGCGGGCCCGCGGGTGCGTTTGCGCCGGCCGCAGGTGTCGTAGGTGCGCTGTACGGTCCGGTCGAACGACAGGAGGGTCCCATGGCGACCGCATGGAGTTTGACGATCGACTGCGCGCGTCCGAGGAGGCTGGCCGAGTTCTGGGCGCTGGCATTGGGCTATGCGGAGAGGCCCGCACCCTCGGGGTTCGGGAGCTGGGAGGAGTGGTTCTCCCGTCACGGGGTTCCGGAAGAGGAGTGGGACGACGGCGCGTATCTCGCTGATCCGGACGGCCTGGGCCCCAATCTGTCCTTCCTGCGGGTGCCGGAGTCGAAGGTGGTGAAGAACCGGCTGCACTTGGACGTGCAGGTCGGGGGCGGTCGCGAAACCCCATGGGAGGTTCGGTGGCCGCGAGTGGCCGAGGCGGTGGAGCGGCTCACTGCTGCGGGGGCGACCGTGGTCCGTGAGGAAACCTTGCGGGGCAGGCCCGACCACATGGTGATGGCCGACCCGGAAGGAAACGAGTTCTGCCTGGTCTGACCGCGGCAGGGAGCGGGCGCGCGTCTTTGAGGGATCCGCCGTCGACTGGCCAAGGAGCGGAGACGGCGAGTGACTTCGGCATCGGAGCCCTTTTGGCTGCCAGGCCGTTCGTACAGTGACGCGCTTTTCCCGGACGCCATGAACCACGTCCGCTCCACGATGTGTGCCTCGACGGTGGACGGGGTGGGAGCTTGGACGGTGACGGGTTGAGGTGATGGGGACAAGGCCGCGGTTTAAGCTCCCGCCAGGGTTAAGAGGGGGCGGACGCTCGTGCAGCAGCAGTGGCCGGAGGGGCCGAACGCAGATCCTGATGCGGCAAGAGAGCGCTACAAGGCAGACATGCAGGCATCGCGGGGAGCGTTGCGGGAGCTGCTTCGCGTGGAAATGCCCGTTGCCCACCTGGGCTTGGCGATAGCGATCATTGCGACCATCGTCGCAGCAGTGGTCTGGTCGCCCAGGACGGGCGCAATCATCGCCGGAGCCTTTGCCGGGCTGTTCGTGATCGCCCTGGCTGTGGGCTCCTGGCAGGCAGCCAAGGTTGGGATGCGGCACGCGCCGCCTACAGGTTCACCTTTGGCTGGGCGGACTGGATCACGCCCTGACGGCGTGCCGCATCCATGCCCGACAGACGGGGAACTCGCGGAGATCCACGGTTACCAACGGGCAACGCGGATGACGAACCTCCGGCCGATGTTCCTGGTCAGGGGCCTTCAACCTGCGTGGTGGGCGGGGGATTTGCACCCACGGTGACTCGTGCCACGACGGTTTTTCAAGATCGATCAATCACCGACGAACCAGAGGTATCGGTGTGTACCAGCCTGAACAATCTGGCACAACTCCCGAGCTTGCTCCAGCCCCGTACCGCCGTAGGTTTCAGGAAGCCGATCAAGCTCTGCCAGCAGCAAAGGAACCTGCCGCTCATTGAAGGCGGCGTCCCCATACGGATTCAAGGCCCACAGCATCGGGAAGTTCATCGGGTCCAGCGCAGGAAAGAGGTCCGTCCACTCCGGTCCGACCTGGGCACGAGTGATGGACTTTCCCGGATCTCCGCGTACCTGCATATTGATGACGCGATGACCGTACCGGCAGCCGGCGTCTGCATCGGGTTTTCCAGCGGAGGAAACCTGCAGTCACGAGTGTCCGTCTCAACGCCGGCGGACAACTGCGAGCAGAGCCGCACGCCTGCGAGTGATCGGAGCAGCTCAGGCGCGTACCACGTCAAGGTCGAGCGGACATCTGAGTTGTTTTGGGATGAAGAGGTCGTGAGGTGAAGGAAGTCGCGCTCGATCAATGAGCCGTCAGGGCTCACTGCTAGCTCAGCGCCATCGCTCCTGAGGGGCGAAGACGCAGATGGCCGAGATCTCGAGGAAGGCTCAGGGCAATAATTATCCCAAGTCTGCATCCAGTGGCGGATCTGGCAGATTGTGCCACTCGTGACCACACCTCTTGGCGCAATGCGTCCGCCTGCGGGTGTCTGCGATGGTGAAGAGGCTGACGAGCAGGCGAAATAACTTCGCGAGTTCATAGGCCGGAAGCTGCTCCATCCCGAAGCGCCACTCGGCAAGCATCACTGCCGGCGTGTGAGTCGGGCGAACGCCAGAACGCGCGATGCTCTCCGGCACATCATCCTGCCGGGCACGTGCCTGCCCGCAGAACAGCACCAGCGCGTGCAAGACCTTGCGTTGCCCATCCTCCGGAAGGTCCTCGAACCATTCGACACCCTCAGCCGTCGGTCTGAGCCCCTGCGCGAGTTCGTTCAGGATCACCTCGTGTGCGTACAACACAGGCTTCCACCCCCATGGTTCAAACCGACGGTATCGGCCACGACCGCCCATGAGCTCGCTGCACGGATGCGGAGTCGGTTGGCGAGCGTGGAGAAGTCAGCGTTTTTGAGCCCTTTGGTCGGGTCGACGCGATGGAGGAGCGACGGACCGGAATGTTGGGCAGCGCCCCAGAGGCCGTCCATAGAGTTGTCTCGTCACCGACCCGGATGAATGGGCGGCGATTGGCCCACTCGACAGGATGACCGGTCGTCCAGCGAAGGCCGCGCGGGCTGTCGTCGGCCAGGGCGTCCGGCCACTCCACGACGGGCAGCCTTGGCAGTCCGATGTATGGGGCGACCGCCTCGTTCGCGTCATCCATCCAGGTGGCGGCCCACACGATCTGACGACCCGGCCGGCCGAGATCACCGCCATGCCGCGCGGGATGGAGTTGCCCCCGTGGGCGCCACGCGGAGGGTGAGGTGGTTGATCATGCTCACCGCAACCGTCAGGTGAAGATTCGACTGCCTGTTGATCGCTCCCGGGCCGTCGCTGGGCCGGGCGAGGTCGCCCGAGGGCGCTCGACGGCAACCGGCAGTGACAGGAAGCCATAGTCGCCAGCGGTGAAACCCCAGGTCAGCGCCCCCGCGTCTAACGGGTTTCCGTCCAGGGGTGGCGGTCAGGCAAGATGGGGTGTATCTGCCCACTGCCAGATTTCAAGCTGCCGGACGGTTTCTCTTGGCTGAGTTCATTTACACCATGCGCAAGGCGCGCAAGGCGCACGGCGACAAGGTGATTCTCGACGACGTCACCCTGAGCTTCCTTCCGGGTGCGAAGATCGGCGTCGTCGGCCCGAACGGCGCCGGTAAGTCCACCGTCCTCAAGATCATGGCCGGTCTTGAGCAGCCGTCGAACGGTGACGCCTTCCTCACGCCCGGTTACAGCGTCGGCATCCTTCTCCAGGAGCCGCCGCTGAACGAGGAGAAGACGGTCCTGGAGAACGTCCAGGAGGGCGTCGCCGAGATCAAGGGCAAGCTCGACCGGTTCAACGAGATCGCCGAGCAGATGGCGGTCGAGTACACCGACGAGCTCATGGACGAGATGGGCAAGCTCCAGGAGCAGCTCGACCACGCCAACGCCTGGGACCTGGACGCACAGCTGGAGCAGGCCATGGACGCCCTGGGCTGCCCGCCCGGCGACTGGGCCGTGACCAAGCTCTCCGGTGGTGAGCGCCGCCGCGTCGCGCTCTGCAAGCTCCTGCTCGAGCAGCCCGACCTGCTGCTGCTCGACGAGCCCACCAACCACCTCGACGCCGAGTCCGTGAACTGGCTGGAGCAGCACCTGGCCAAGTACGAGGGCACCGTCGTGGCGGTCACCCACGACCGGTACTTCCTGGACAACGTCGCCGGGTGGATCTGCGAGGTCGACCGCGGCCGTCTGCACGGCTACGAGGGCAACTACTCCAAGTACCTGGAGACCAAGGCCACGCGTCTCAAGGTCGAGGGCCAGAAGGACGCCAAGCGGCAGAAGCGTCTGAAGGAAGAGCTCGAGTGGGTCCGCTCCAACGCCAAGGGGCGGCAGGCCAAGTCCAAGGCGCGTCTGGCCCGCTACGAGGAGATGGCGGCCGAGGCCGACAAGATGCGGAAGCTGGACTTCGAGGAGATCCAGATTCCGCCGGGCCCGCGTCTGGGCAGCGTCGTGGTCGAGGTCGACAAGCTCAACAAGGCTTTCGGCGAGAAGGTCCTCGTCGACGGCCTCAGCTTCACCCTGCCGCGCAACGGCATCGTCGGTGTCATCGGTCCGAACGGCGCGGGCAAGACCACGCTGTTCAAGATGATCCAGGGCCTCGAGGAGCCCGACGCCGGCTCGATCAAGGTGGGCGAGACCGTCAAGATCTCGTACGTCGACCAGAGCCGCGAGAACATCGACCCGAAGAAGACGCTGTGGGAGGTCGTCTCCGACGGTCTCGACTACATCAACGTCGGTCAGGTCGAGATGCCGTCGCGGGCGTATGTCTCCGCTTTCGGCTTCAAGGGCCCGGACCAGCAGAAGCCGGCCGGTGTGCTCTCCGGCGGTGAGCGCAACCGCCTCAACCTCGCGCTCACCCTGAAGCAGGGCGGCAACCTGCTGCTCCTCGACGAGCCGACCAACGACCTGGACGTCGAGACCCTGTCCTCGCTCGAGAACGCCCTTCTCGAGTTCCCGGGCTGCGCCGTGGTCGTCTCCCACGACCGCTGGTTCCTCGACCGTGTGGCCACGCACATCCTGGCCTACGAGGGCGACTCCAAGTGGTTCTGGTTCGAGGGCAACTTCGAGTCGTACGAGAAGAACAAGATCGAGCGGCTCGGCCCGGACGCGGCCCGTCCGCACCGTGCCACCTACAAGAAGCTGACCCGGGGCTGATCTTGCGGCACATCTACCGCTGCCCGCTGCGCTGGGCGGACATGGACGCATACGGCCACGTCAACAACGTGGTGTTCCTCCGTTATCTGGAGGAAGCGCGTATCGACTTCCTGTTCCGCCCGGACAAGCAGTTCAAGCAGGGGTCCGTGGTGGCGCGCCATGAGATCGACTACAAGCGGCAGCTGGTCCACCGGCACGCGCCGGTGGACATCGAGCTGTGGGTCACGGACATCAAGGCCGCGTCCTTCACGCTCACCTACGAGGTCAAGGACCCGGACCAGATCTACGTCCGGGCCTCGACGGTGATCGTGCCCTTCGACTTCGAGGCGCAACGGCCGCGCAGGATCACGGCCGAGGAACGGGAGTTCCTCACGGAGTACCGGGATGACGAGGGGGAGGCCGTCGCCGCATGACGGTGCTCCATCTCGCCGACGAGGGGGAGGCGGCGGACTTCGCCGCCTTCCTGGCGCGTCTGATCCACTACGACCGCGGCGCCGCCGTGCGTCTGCAGGCGACCGGGAAGACGCTGGCGGTGTTCGGGCGCCCGCCGTCGTTCGAGGTGCTCGCCATCCGTGCTGTGCGGCTCGCCAAGCCGTACGAGAACGGGCTGGAGGCCCGGCTCGATGTGACCGTCTCGGCGGGCGAACTCCTGGAGTCCGTAGACGAGGCGGCGGCGACGGCCGAGGTGCCGGCGGCCGTCACCGGGCCCCCGTGGGCGGGGGTCCTTCCGCCGCGCGGCGGCTGGCGTCCCCGGCCGGGACTGCCTGCCACGGACGTCCTGCGGGCCACCGTGGCCGCGGCCGTCGGTGAATTCCGTTCGCGCACGGAGGAGTTGGCGCCCGAGCAGCGGACCCGTGTCGCCCTGGACCGCATAGGCCGGGAGATCTGGTCCCGCACGCTGGGGGACACCGAGCTTCCGGTGCGGGCGGTGCATGCCGCGCAGTCGCTCGGCTTTCTGCGGCCCGTCCCGCAGGCCTCCGACAGCGAGCCGCCGGCGTTGTTGTCGTCGGGCACCTGGCTGAGGCTGCGCACACCGTTCGGTTCGATCGCCGTGCGCCGGGCGGGACTCGGCGCCCTGGATGTCAGCGTCCGCTGACCTCTCCTGTCGGGGGCCGGGCTGACGACGGGCCGGAATCCGGTGCACCGGCGGCCCGCGGGCCGGACGGCCGCCGGCTCACTCCGGGGTGTTCACCATCGAGGCAGCGGCGTACGTCAGGTAGTTCCAGAGCGTGGTCCTGTGCTCTTCGGACAGGCCCAGTTCGTCGACGGCGACGCGCATGTGCCGGAGCCAGGCGTCGTGCGCGGCCTGGTTCACGGCGAAGGGGGCGTGACGCATCCGCAGACGGGGATGGCCCCGGTTCTGGCTGTACGTCGTCGGACCGCCCCAGTACTGCATCAGGAACAGGGTGAAGCGCTCCTCGGCCGGGCCCAGATCCTCCTCCGGGTACATGGCCCGCAGCAGCGGGTCCTCGGCGACTCCCTCGTAGAACCGGTGCACCAGGCGGCGGAAGGTCTCCTCACCGCCGACCTGGTCGTAGAAGGTCTGCTCCTGAAGCGTGCCGCGCCGAATCTCTGTCACATGCTCCATGGTCTCAGACGCGGAGACCGAGGACCCGAGGCTTAGGACCCGCCCTCCCGTGGGACCCGCCCTCTCGACGGCAACCGGTCCCACGGGCGGATACGCGATTCCGGCGCGGGGAGGGGGGCTCGCCCCCGGGCCGTCTCCCGCAGCACAGTGGAGGTATGGCCACGCACTCTCTTGAACGTGAGCTGGAGGCCCTCGCGGCCTCGGCGCGGGCGGAACTCGTGCGCGAGATCGATGCGAGCGGCGTCTGGGAGACCGATCCGGGCTGGCGGGAGGTGTTCGAGACGGTGCCGCGCCATCTCTTCGTGCCGTACTACTACGTGGGCGCCGCCGACGGTTACGAGCGCAGATCGGGCGACGACCCCGACCCCTGGCGCAGGGAGCAGTGGCTGCGCGGCGCCTATGAGGACGCCCCGCTGGCCACTCTCGTACGGGGCGACGAACTCGTCTCCTCCAGCAGCCAGCCCTCGCTGATGGCGCAGATGCTGACCGAGCTCGAGGTCGAGGAGGGGAACACCGTCCTGGAGATCGGAGCCGGCAGCGGGTACAACGCGGCGCTCCTCGCGCACCGGCTCGGTGACGATCTGGTCACCACCGTCGACCTCGATCCGGAGATCACCGAGTCGGCCCGGCAGCATCTGGCCGCCGCGGGACACCACCCGGCCGTGGTCACGGGCGACGGCGCTCGCGGTGTGCCGGAGCGGGCACCCTTCGACCGGATCATCGCGACCTGCGCGCCGACCACGGTGCCGGCGGCGTGGCCGGCGCAGTGCCGCCCCGGTGCGCGGATCCTCGCGCCGTTCGCGACCGGCCTCATCTCGCTGCGGGTGGGGAGCGCCGGGCACGCCGAGGGGCGCTTCCTGCGCACGCCCGCCTACTTCGTGCCGCTGCGCGGCGGAACGCGGGTCGAGCCCGAGGCGCTGTACCTGGACGGGCTGCCGTCCCGGGCCCGCGGTCACGAGCTGTTCAGGTTCCTGCTGGCCCTGACGCAGCGCAGCCTGGACCCGTACGAGGCGTACGTCTTGTGGGAGCGGGAGGGGCGGCCCGCACGCGAGCGGTTCGGGATCACCGTCAGCGGAGACCGCTCCTGGGCCTGGCTGGACGACCCGGAGGGGCCGAACCGCTGGGCGCTGCCGTGACGGCCGCGCCACGGCCGCAGGGAACGCGGGCCGCGAACGCCGAGACAGCCGGCCACGGTGAGCGGATCCCGCCGATTGCGCGTACGAGAGCCCATGAGGGCCCTCGCACGCGCAGAGCAGCCGCCGTACTCAGCCGCGACGGATCGTGATCGTCGTCCACGCGCCCACGTGCACCCGGTCCCCGTCCTGCAGGGGCACGGGCACGAAGGGCTGGATGGGCTCCTCACCGCCGTTGACCGTGGTGCCGTTCGTGGAGTTCTGGTCGACGACCGCCCACGAGCCGTCCGGCTGCTGGACCAGGAGCGCGTGCTGGTGCGAGACGCCCGGGTCCTCCGGCGGCACGGACAGGTCGATGTCCGGGGTGTCACCGGTGGAGTGGCGGCGGCGCCCGATGGTGATCTGGTTGCCGGTGAGCGTGCGCTGCTGCTCCGGGGAGTAGGCGGGCAGGTTCAGGCCGGCGGCCTCGGGACCGGAGCGCTGCATCATCGCCATGAAGTACTCGCGGTCCGGACCGATGGTCGCGGTCCAGGTCGCCGGCTGCTGCTCGTAGGGCGACGGCGGTGCCTGGGCGGCGCCGGGCTGCGGGAAGCCGTAGTCACCGCCCTGGCCGCCGGCCCCGGGGGCACCGGGCGCGGGGGAGTTCGACGGCGGAGAGATCACCCAGTCTTCGTCACCGCCGCCGAAGGACGGACCGCCCTGCTGCGGCGGGGCGGAGGGTGGGAAGCCCTGGGACGAGGACGAGGAGGGCGGGGTCGGCCGCCGGAACACGGACGGGGCACCGCCCTGGAAGGCCGACGGTGCACCCGGGGCACCGCCCTGCTGACCGCCGGGGCCGCCGGCGGCGGGTCCGGGCGGCGGCCCCGGACGCGTGGGATCCGTACCGTAGGGAGGCTGGGGCGAGGTGTCGCCGCCGAAGGCGGGCGGACGCGGGGGCTCGTTCCCGAACACGGACGGACGCGAGGAGGCACCGCCGAAGCCCGTGGGACCGGAGGGCTCGTCGCCGAAGGGCGGGCCCGGCGGAATCGGTTCAGCGGGCCGGTTCACCTGCGACGGCCTGGACCGCTCGTAGTCGAACGAGTCGGGACCCGGCATCGTCTGTCCGCCCTGCTGGAAGCGCAGCGCCGGGTTGGGCGCGGGCGGGCGCGGGGCGGCCGGGGTGTAGGAGGTCGCCGTGTTGGTCAGGAAGTTCCAGCGGCACTCCTCGCAGAACGGGGCGCCGCCCTCGCGGGGCGTGCGGCACTGCGGGCAGAGTTCCGGCTCGAGGTTCGGCATCGCGGACTGCGGGCGGCCTCCGGGCCGGCCGCCGGGCCCCGGAGGGGGCGGGGCCGAACCGGGCGGCGGAAAGCCGTAGCCGGCGGTGGGCGGCGGTGGAGGCGGCGGGGGTACGGCACCGGCCATACGGTGACCGCAGACCTCGCACCAGTCGTCGGAACCCGACTGGTGTCCGTTCGGGCAGGTCGGCATGTCGGCGCTTCCCCCTCTCCGTCTCCGGTCGCTACGACCGGCGTGGTTCTCCGACCCACCGGGGGCCGGGCTCGTTGCTGTCGGAACTCTCAGGTCACTTCTTTACACGAACAGTCTTTGTGGACCGTGTCTCGAGAGTCATCTCGTCGGCTTCCGTGACCTTTGCCTTAAGTCGCACAGTACCTGTCGCGGCGTCGACCACGTCCACCACCTTCGCAAGCAGTTTCGCAGTATCTGCGTTCCCCGAGACGCTCGCGAGCTGAACGGCGCGGCCCAGTTTGGCCGTTGCGCCATCAAAATCGCCCACTTTGCGCAGATCCAGACCCTGCTGGATGACCTGGGCCAGTTCGGCCTGCCCTGTGTAGTGGGCGACCTGGGGGTTGATCGACGTGGACGCCACCATGTCGTCGGTCCACACGGCCCGTACGAGCCCCTGGGCCCCGAGGTTCTGGGCGGTGCCCCCGGCCTGCGGTATCACCAGCGAGACCCGGGCGGCCAGCATCTCCTGGCCGAGCCCGGCGGTCGGGACCTGGACGCACACGTGGTAGTCGCGGGACTCGTCGCCCCACGAGCCCGTGGGGTAGTCCCCGGCGCGCGGACCGGCCTCGGTGCGACGGTCGGTCAGTTCCTCGACCGTGGGGGCCACCTGCTTGACGAACTTGATCTCCGTACCGACGGGGGTCCACAGCCGCAGTGAGACATCGGCCACTTCCTTGCCCATGGCCGTCTCCATCATCCGGGTGAAGTCGGCGGCCAGTCCGGCCGGATCGGCGACGATGTCCGCGGTGCCGAGCAGCGCCGAGGCGATCCCGGTGACCTCCTTGACCTCCCAGTCGGTGCCCACTCCACGCGCGTCGCATGTGAAACGGCCGGCGCAGGCGTCCAGCGTCGCCTTCAGGTCCTCGGGCGACTCGTGTTCGTTGCGGCCGTCGGTGAGCAGGATGCCGTGGCGTATGGAGACGTCCGCCGAGGACAGCAACCGGTCCGCCAGACGCAGCCAGGTGCCGATCGCGGTCCCGCCGCCCGCGCTGATCCTGCGCAGCGCCTGCTTGGCCTGGTCGCGGGTGGTCGCGTCGGCGACGGCGACCCGGCCGCCGCCCGGGTAGACCTCCTTGGCGACATGGGTGCCGCCGATGACCGCGAAGTGCACACCGTCGCGCAGGGTGTCGATGGCGGCGGCCGTGGCGTCGCGGGCGTTGCGCATCTTGGTCGGCGGGTAGTCCATCGATCCCGAGCAGTCGACCATCACGGCCACGGCGGCGCTGGGGCCACGTCCCGGCGAGTAGAGGTGGGGCGCGGCGGACGCGCTTCCGATCGTGCCGCCCCCGGTGGCCGTCACCGTCACGATGGCATTGACCTCGCGGCCGCCCTCCGGCAGGTATTCGTTCTGGTAGACGTCCACCGAGAACTGCGGCACGTTCGACTTCGAGAAATTGGCCATGCCCTCTTCGAGCCCCCTCGAGAACCCCAGCGCTGTGGGGTGATGACTGGTTGCGGACCGGTCCCCTCCGGTCCCGTGGCCGGTCCCGCCGGCTCCGGGTGTGTCCCCCGGGACACGCCTCAGGCGGATCCTGCCCCCTGGAGCGGGGCCGGGAACGGCAGGACCGCCACTGTTACGTTGTCGTGGCCCCCGCCGTCCAGGGCGTGGCCCACCAGGACCTGGGCGGCGTGCAGCGGACGCCGTTCGGCATCGGACGGCACCGCCTCGGCCATCTCCTCGGCGGCCTCGGCGTAGTTCCACAGGCCGTCCGTGCACACCACCACCACACCGGGCCGGTCCGGCTTGAAGGAAGCGGTGTGCGGCTCCAGTTCGTACGCGTCAGCGCCGAGCCAGCCGGTGATCGCGTGGGCGCGCTCGTCGGCGTATGCCTCCGTCTCACTCATCAGGCCTGCGGCGACCATCTGAGCGGCCCACGAGTCGTCCTCGGTGAGGCGGCCCGGGGACGCGCCGCGGTCGACGGGGATCCAGTAGACGCGGCTGTCGCCGACCCAGCCCACGACGAGCAGGCTGGTGGTGACGACGGCGCCGACGAACGTGCACGCGGGGGCGTTCTGGTGTGGTGAGTGCTCCTGGGCCGTCTCCGGCTCGGTGGCGAGCGCGTTGACTGCGTGGGACGCCGCGATGATCGCGTCGTGCATGGCCTGCTGGGGGTGCGTGCCGAGCGGCAGCGCCGCGAGCAGCGCCTCGTTCGCGGCCCCGGCGGCGGCGATCGACGCCTCGTCGGGCCGGGTCGCCGAGGAGACGCCGTCGCAGACGACCGCGACGACGGCGGGCGAGCCGTCGGGCAGCGCGGTCGAGGAGACGGTGAACGCGTCCTCGTTGCGGTGGTGACGCAGGCCCCGGTCGCTGACCGCGGCGACCGCGTCCAGCTCCTGCTCGACATGGTCGCGTTCGCGCGGCTGTGCGTGGCCGCAGTTCTCGCAGTAGCCGTCGCTGTCCACCCGGCCGCTGCGGCAGGCCACGCAGACCTTCGTGCCGGCGGGGGGAGTCGAGGGGACCGAGGTGCGCGGGTCGACGGGCTGCGGTGCCGCGAGGTGGTAGTCGTCGGCGTCCGACGGGCGGTCGAACCGTACGCCCTTGGACACGCCCTTGGCCGGGGTCGTGGCGGGCAGTTGGGAGCCGCCCGAGTCCGTGCCCTGGATGTCGGAGGGCAGATGCACCGCGGCCGGCGTGTTCACGCCGCCCGCCTCGGGAGCGGTCGGCCAGTCGACGGCGGCCGTCTCCGAACGGGGGTGCGGGGCCATGCCGTTCATGGTCAGGGTCGGGGTGTCCGGCGGAGGGGCCGGCACCACCGAGAGGTCGTACCCGCAGGCGCCGCAGAAGCGGTCACCCGACTCGAGGGGCTCCTCGCAACTGGGGCACCTGGACAGCGCCGTCGACTGGGGCATCTGCGACATCGATCACACCCACGTCCGGGGGCGGTAACGGTTGGCACGTTCCACCAGGTCGATCCTCTCATCGCTGCCCTGTGCGAGCCGGGCCAGCGTGCGGTACGAGCGCTCCAGGCCGAAGCGCAGGCCACGCTCGTCCAGATCACTGCCGAGCAGTGCCCGCCCGCCCTCGGCGGACGGCTCCGGGCCCTGGCTACCGGAGAGTACCCAGTCCAGGGCGCAGCCGAGGACCTCTGTGGACAACTGCTCGCGTCGTACGGCGTCCAGACCGTACCCCTCGAGCGCCTGGATCTGTCCCGCGGCGGCGACGAGGTCGTCCAGGAAGGCCGGGTCGGGCACCCGGCCCGCACGCTGCCGCAGCCGCGCCCGTACGGCGGCGACGCGTGCGGCGGTGTAGTGGATGGACGCCTCCGGCACGGACTCCAGTGTGCGCACGGCGTCGTTGCGGTCGCCGGCGGCGAACTGGACGCGGGCCAGGCCGAACGCCGAGCTGACGTAGCTGGGGTCGGTACTCCACACGAGGCGGTAGTACTCGGCGGCGTTGTCGAGCTGGCCGAGGACCTCCGCGCACAGGGCAAGGGCCAGCTTCGGAGCGGGCTCGCCGGGGAAGGCGTCGTAGATCGCGTCGAAGGAGACGGCGGCGGCCTCGTGGTCGCCGGTGACGAGCGCGGTGACACCGCGGTACCAGACGACCCGCCAGTCGTCGGGGTGGTCCGCCTCCAGGGTCTCCAGGGCGCGCCCCGCACTCGCCGTCTCGCCCATCTCCAGCCGGGCCCGCAGCTCGCGCAGCCGCAGTTCCAGGGAGCTGCCGGGTGCCGCGCGCAGCGCCGCGATCAGCTCGCCCGGTGCGGACGTCATGAGACCCGCGAGGAAACCGGCGTTGGGATCACCCGGATCGACCAGCGGGACGGGCAGCGCGAGGGCGGCGGCCGACGTGTCGACCGGCTTGACGAGGGCCGGCGCGGCAGGAGCGCCGGTGGCTCCGGCGTCCGAGGCCCCGCCGGAGCGGGGGGCGGGCACCATGACGCCCGCCCGGGCCGCGGACGCAAGGGAGCCGGCCGGGGATGCCGCGGGCCTGCGCCGCGAGGGCACCACTCGTGCGCCCAGCCGTGACACGTCCTCGTCCAGCTTCGGGAACATCTCACTGTCCGTGACCTTGACCTCGGGCCCGAACAGCGTCGACAGAGCGGGCCGCGGGCGACCGGTCTGGACGGCGACGACCTCCCGGAGCACTCCCGTCAGCTGCTCCGACATCTCCTGCGCCGAGGCGAACCTGCGGGCCGGGTCCGGGTCGGTGGCCCGGACGAGCAGACGGTAGAAGGACTCGTACCGGCGGAACACCTCGATGGTGTCCGGGTCGGGCAGGGAGTCAGCGAAGACGGTCGTGTAGCCCTGGAAGTCGAAGGTGAGCACCGCCAGGGTGCGCGCGACCGTGTAGAGGTCGCTCGCCACCGACGGACCGACGTCCGCGACCTCGGGCGCCTGGTAGCCCACCGTGCCGTAGATCGCCGACTCGTCGTCGTCCATCCTGCGCACGGCGCCCATGTCGATCAGCTTAAGCTGGTTCTCGGTCTGGATCGCGTTGTCGACCTTGAAGTCGCAGTACAGGAGATTGCGGCTGTGCAGGTGGCCGAGGGCCTCGAGCGCCTCGATGCCGTACGCGCACGCCTGCTCGACGGGGAGCGGATCGCGTCTTCCGTCGGGTGTGCGGCGCTCGTTGGCGATCTCCTTCAGCGACTTGCCGCCGACGTACTCCATGACGATGTAGCCGTCGAGGGAGCCGGTGCGCTGGTCGAGGTGCTCCACGAAGTTGTAGATGCGCACGATGTTGGCGTGCTCGATCTCGGCGAGGAACCGCCGCTCGGAGATCGCCGCGGCCATCGCGTCCTGGTCACCTGTGTCCAGCAGGCCCTTCATGACGACCCACCGGTCGGAGACCGCGCGGTCCACCGCCAGATAGATCCAGCCGAGCCCGCCGTGCGCGAGGCAGCCCACGACCTCGTACTGGCCGTGCACCACGTCGCCGGCGTGCAGCTTGGGCACGAACGAGTACGGGTGGCCGCACTTGGTGCAGAAGCCCTCCGTGCGACCGGCCCGCTCGCCGCGCGAACGCCCCACCGGGGCACCGCAGTCGGAGCGTGAACAGAACCGCTTGCGCTCCGGCACCTCGGGGTTCTCGAGGACCATCGCCCGGGGGTCGGGCCGCGGTACGTCCGGGACCTGCACCAGGCCGAGGCCGAGCCGGGCACGGCCCGAACTCCCGCTCGCGGTGCCGGAGCTGCGCACCGACACCGAGCGGCCGGTGGAACTGCCCGTCAGCCGCCCCGACACCGAGCGCCGGGACTGGGACGACCGTGACGACGTACGGGAACTGGAGCGCGAACTGTCACCGTCGGACCCCTTGCCGCTGGCCGTGACCCCGGTGGCCGGGGAGCCGACCGCGCCGTTCGCCGAGACGACCGGCGCGAGGCCGCACGTGTCGCAGTACAGCTCGCCGCCGCCCACGTCCTCGTACGACCCGTCGCACCCGGGGCGCTGGCACTTCTGCCCAGCCTGACTCATGCTTCCCCCCTACGATCGGCCGGCTCGCCCTGCCGGGGCACGCGCGGTCCGAGCAGTTCCGCGGCAGCCCGCTGGTAGCGCAGCACAGCCTCTTCGGCGACCCTGAGGTCGCACGGCGCGCTCCACAGCATGCGGCGCGCCGCGTCGTACCGCTCGACCAGCAGCGGGTCCTCCGCGAGTCCGTGCCGGGCGACCTTCGCCTTGTACGCGTCCAGCCGTCCGCGCAACTCGGCACGGACCGCGAGGGGAGCGGTGACCGCCGTCAGCGACTCGCGGGCGCGCAGCAGTTCCTCCTCGGCGTCCTGCTCCAGCGATTCCAGGAGCGGCGACAGACGGTGCCACTGCGCGTGTCGGCGGTACTCGGCCGCCGTCGCCAGTTGCTCCTGCAGCGCGGTCGGCGGACCGCTGACCGCGGGCACCTCCGAGGCGGCGATCTTCGCGAGCACCTCACCGCGTGCGTTGCGGGCCTCGGCCAGTGTGCGATCGGCACGGCTGAGCAGGTCGCGCAGCTTGACCAGCCGGGTCTCCGCGTCCTGGCGGACGGCGAGGACGGCGTCGATCTCCCGGCGCACGTCCTCCAGGGAGCGCGCCTCGCGGTCGTACGTCGATGTGTCCGGCCTGCCGCCGCCGGGCGCCGAACTCCCCTGCGAGGGGACCCAGTAGGCGAGGGGGTCGGAGATCACCTGCTCGCGCAGGTGGGTCAGCGTGCGGGTGATGCGCTCCAGGTCGTCGCCCGCCGGATGCTCACCGGGACGCACACCCACGGAGTGCGCGAGCTGCCGGGTGCGCTGCAACTCGGCGGCCAGTAAATCGATCCGGGCGGGCAGGGCCGACCACACCGCGTCCGCGGCGACGACCATGTCGAGCGAGGAGGCGTACAGGTCGTTCATCCGCTCCACGAGCTGTGCCAGCGTGAACTGCTCGCTGAGCCGCGCGGCGCCCGCCGACGTGTTCGCCCCGCCGCCGGCGACGGTGACGCCGGTGCCGCGCAGCAGCTCGGTCAGCTCGACCAGGTCCTCACGGCTGGACCAGCGCCGCCGGGTGCGGATCTCGCGCGCGCGTCGCAGAGCGCCCGTGTAGGCGTCGAAGTACGTCCACAGCAGGGTGATCGATGCCTCCGCCGAGGTCCAGCGCTCCTTGGTGACGCCCGTCAGCTCGGCGCCCTCGAGGAGTCTGCGGCCCGCGTGGTCCTGCAGGGCGAGGAGCGAGGTCTCTATGGCCTCGTGCTCCGCGCCGAGCCGCGCCAGCGCACGGTCCACCTCGTCCCGGTCCAGCACCGGCCCGGTGGGTCCCGTGACGCCCATCGATCACCTCTCGTCCTGTCGTGCCCAGTGCGCGTGTCCGGTGCGCCGGGGGTAACTCTCCAGTGGTATCAGGTCGGTTGCTTCGGTCAGGAGGAAGGCGGCCGTGACGCCGCCGAGTCCGTGCCCAGCGTCGGGGACAGCCATTTGTCGTACGAGGTCTGCCAGCCGTCCTTGCGGTAGTCCACGAGCACCTGGTTGACCCGGCGTACCAGATCCCCGGCACCCTTGTTCATCGCCACGCCGTAGTACTCGGTCGTGAAGGGCTTCCCCTTGAGCTCCACGGTCGGGTCCTGGGCCGCCTGGCTCGCGGCGAGCGCGCCGTCGGTGACGATCGCGTCGACCTCGCCCAGCTGCAGTTTGACCAGGCAGTCGAGCTGATTGGGCACGGTGGTGGAGATGTCCGTGGAGGCCGCCAGCTTGTGGTTCTTCTTGTCCTGCGTCAGCGCGGTGTTGGCCGTCGACCCCTCGGCGGTGCAGATCTTCTTGCCGGCCAGCGACGAGTCGTAGCCCGTGATGCCGGACGCCTTGGGGGCGAGGACCTGCTGCCCGGTCGCGAAGTACGGGTCGGAGAAGGCGACTTCCTTCAGCCGGTCGCAGGTGATCGTCATGGTCCGCACCACCATGTCCAGCTGGCCGCTCTTGATCGCCGGGATGCGCTGGTTGGTGGGGATCGCGTGGAAGCGGACGGCGTTCGGGTCGCCGAGGAGCTGCCGCGCGATCTCGTGGGCGAGGTCGATGTCGAAGCCCTCGAGGTCGCCGCCCGAGCTGTTGGGGTCGCGGTAGCCCCAGCGGTAGCTGTTCTGGTCGACGCCGACCGAAAGATAACCGCGCTGCTTGACGGCCGTGACCGCGGGGCCGCTCTCGTCGCCGGACGGCTGCGGGCTCAGCTGCTCGGGGTGCTTGCCGCAGGTGTCGGCCTTGGCCTGGGTCGCCTCGGCGAGCCTTGTGCTCCCGGAGCCGGGCGCGGAGTCCACGGGCGCGTGGGTCAGCGGCAGCAGCAGGGCGAAGGCCACGGCGAGGACACAGACGCTCAGCATCGCTCCTACACCGCCCCAGCCCTTCAGGCTCGCCCTCAGGCGTCGAGCGATCATCGCCCGTCCCCCTCTCACCGGTACTCCGAAAGCCTGCGTCCGATGCCCAGCAGCGCGCCGGACGCGGCCAGCACCGCGAGGACCGCCGCGCCGACCGGCAGTCCGGCGATGGCGTTCCGGCCGTCGCCCGCCCGGTGCTGGAACTCGCTCTCCTCGTGGCCCAGCGCCTTCGCCAGGTTCTCGTCGACGCTGTCGAAGCACTCACCCGTCGGCTGGTCGGCCGCGGAGCCGATGATCTTGTTCAGGGCGGCCTGGTAGTTGCCGTCGTCGTCGGCGGTGCGGGCCTGCTTGTGCCGCTGCTGCCAGACCTTCATATTGCCGGTGGCAGCCGTCACAGGCGCCCTGCCCGTCTGGTCGTCGGCGAGTGTCACGGCCTTGGCCAGCCCCGCGGAGAGTGTCTTCATGTCCTGCTGGAACGCGTAGTCGTACGCGTCCTCGACCGTCCCGTCGGGCAGTTGCTTGGTCTCGGCGCCCCGGCTGACGAGGGTCAGGTTCTCGTTGCCGCGGGCGTTCAGGGAGGCGATGCGCGCGTCGTGCAGCACGTTCAGCGAGCGGACGCCGTGGTCGTAGGAGGCGTTGAGCCCGGCGCGGGCGACGCTGTGGCCGACGACCGTCCACAGCAGGACGATCGCCGAGGCGGCCGTTGCGGCGACCAGTCCGCGGTTCAGCAGGCGGTTCGTGCGCCGGTAGTTGCGCCGCTGCGTCCAGCCGAGGGCCGCGAGCGCCAGCACACCGAGGGCGATGGCGAACCATGGGTAGGGGGTCGCGTCGGCGTAGTCCGAGCGCAGCCGCTCGTTCTCCTTGGTGTACAGGTCCTGTGCGGCCGGCAGCATCTGCTTCTGCATCACCTCGTTCGCCGTCCGCAGATAGGCGCCGCCCACCGGGAAGCCCTGCCGGTTGTTGGCACGGGCCCGCTCGATCAGGCCCTTGTACTCCGGAAGCAGCTTGTTGAGCTTGGTGATGGTGGCTGCCGAGGGTGAGCCCGGCTCGGTGCTGGCGGCCGCCGTGACGAGCCCCGCGGCAGCCGTTCGGATGTCCCGGTCGTACCGCTCGGTGGTCGCCCTGGGCTCCTGGCCGCCGGCCAGGAAGCCGCTGGAGGCGGTGGTGTTGGCGTCCGCGAGCGAGCGGTAGATGTCCGCGGCTCCCGCGCTGAGCGGCTGGCTGCTGTGCAGCACGTCGTCGGCGGCGTTCGAGCGGTCGGTCATCTGCCAGGCGGTGACGGCCCCGAACGCGATGACGAGCAGGGCGAGGACGGCACCGATGACGCGCAGCCGGCCCGGCTCGGTGGTGGCGGCCGAGCGCAGTCGGTCGGCGCCCTCGGCGAAGGCGGTGCGACTCGGCGGGCCCGGCGGGTCCTGTGGCACGGCGGCACGGCGCCCCCCGGACCCCGCCGTGGCCCGCGCCGGTGCATCGGGCATCGTGGGCGTCGCGGGTGGCGCGCCGCTCTGCTGCGGGTGTGTCACTCGACCTCCCCCATGGTCATCCGTCGGTCGCCTCCGCCCGGAGCGTGGGAGCGGACACAGGTGTACGGCGGCAAGTATCGCCGCCGGGACGGGTATCCGCACAGGCCTTTATACGATCTTGTTTCCGGATCGCAGCGTTTGTGCGGATGCCCCTTCACGCCGTTGCCGCGCACCACCCCCGCTCATGAATACGCGACGTGCCTGTGTTCGGTTCCCAGGGGTGGCGCCGGGCCTCGAGCCGGGGGTCGCTAGCGCTCGAAGTGGGCCCGCACCCGCGCGTGCGCCCGCCCCGCCGCGCGTTCGTGGTCCAGGCCCAGAAGGGCGGCGCCCAGGACCGGTCGGGCCGAGACCACCTGGGGGACCGCCTTGGGCGCGCGGACGGTCAGCAGCTCCCGGACGCGGTCGTCGAGTTGGGGGTGGCGGGCGGCGAGGATGCTGCCGCCGAGCAGGACGGGTGTCTCCTCGTCGAGCAGGTCGAGGCGGGTCAGTGCGACCGTCGCCATGACCACCACCTCCTCGGCGAGCCGGTCGACGATCGCGCGCGCCACCGGATCCCCCTGCCCGGCGGTGGCGAACAGCACCGGCGTCAGCTCGTGCCGCCGGTTGTGCTCGATGTGCTCCAGATGGAGCGCCTCGATGAGCGCGTACATGGAGTCGAGCCCGAAGTGCGCGGGAAGGGTGCGCGCCAGTTCTGTGGGCCCGCCCCGGCCGTCCTCCGCGCGGGCCGCCCACCACAGGGCCTCGTCCGCCAGACCCCAACCACCGCCCCAGTCACCGGAGATACGGCCGAGTGCCGGGAAGCGGGCGGTGCGGCCGTCGGGACGCATACCGACGCAGTTGATGCCGGCCCCGCACACGACCGCCACCCCCCGGGGCGCGGAGACACCGGCCCGGAGGATGGCGAAGGTGTCGTTGCGCACCTCCACGGTCGTGCCCCACCCGCGTGCCCGCAGCGCGGCAGCCAACTGCTTCTCCTCCACCGGAAGATCGGCGTTGGCGAGACAGGCCGAGACATGGTCGGCCGCGGTGACCCCGGCCCGGGCGAAGGCCTCCCCGATGACCTCGCCCAGGGCGTCCACGGCCGCCTCGACACCCACGACCGGTGGCCTGAAGCCCCCGCCCCGCGCGGTGCCGAGGACCTCGCCGTCGCCTGCCACGACGGCGACGTCGGTCTTGCTGTTGCCCGCGTCGATGGCGAGGACACTTGCGGTCAGGCCCACGCGAGGTGCTCCCGGTTGTGCGCGATCAGCAGATCGGTGAGGGCGTCGGCGTACGCGTACTGACCGACTAGGGGGTGGGCGAGCAGCGCCCGGAAGACGCGGTCACGGCCGCCGTGCAGGGCCGCCTCCAGGGCCAGCTCCTCGTAGGCCGTCACGTTCGCCATCAGGCCCGCGTACAGCGGGTCCACCTCCGCCACGGGCAGGGGGGCCGGGCCCTGGGGCCCCACCGCCGCCTGCACCTCGATCACCGCGTCGTCCGGCAGGAAGGGCAGCGTGCCCTTGTTGTACGCGTTCACCACCTGGTAGGGCGAACCCCCTCCGCCCAGCAGGGACGCGGCGAGGTCGACCGCGGCCTCCGAGTAGTAGGCACCGCCGCGCTTGGCCAGCAGCGCGGGCTTCTCGTCGAGCGCCGGGTCGCCGTACATCTCCAGCAACTGCCGCTCCATGGCGGCGACCTCGGCGGCGCGCGACGGCTTCGTCCTCAGTTCCCGTACGACCTCGTCGTGCGCGTAGTAGTAGCGCAGGTAGTAGGAGGGGACCGCGCCGAGCCGGTCGAGGAGGGCGCGCGGCAGCCCCATGCCCCCGATGATCGAGTCGCCGTGCTCGGCGATCAGCTTGGGCAACACGTTCTCGCCCTCGGGGCCGCCCAGGCGCACACCGGTCTCCCAGGTGAGGTGGTTGAGGCCCACATGGTCGAGGTGGACGTCGGCGGGGGTGACCCCGAGGAGGCGGGCGAAGGACCGTTGGAAGCCGATCGCCACGTTGCACAGACCGACCGAGCGGTGGCCTGCCTGGAGCAAGGCGCGGGTGACGATGCCGACCGGATTGGTGAAGTCGATGATCCAGGCCTTCGGGTTGGCGTTGCGGACCCGTTCGGCGATGTCGAGGACCACGGGCACCGTGCGCAGGGACTTGGCGAGACCGCCCGCGCCGGTCGTCTCCTGGCCGATGCAGCCGCACTCCAGCGGCCAGGTCTCGTCCTGCTCCCGCGCGGCCTGGCCGCCGACCCTCAGCTGGAGCAGCACGGCGTCGGCGCCCTCGACCCCCTGGTCCAGGTCGCTCGTCGTCACGACGCGCCCGGGATGACCCTGCTTGGCGAAGATGCGCCGGGCCAGTCCGCCGACCAGCTCGAGGCGTTCGGCGGCCGGGTCGACGAGGACGAGCTCCTCGACGGGCAGGGTGTCCCTCAGCCGTGCGAACCCGTCGACGAGTTCGGGTGTGTAGGTCGAGCCTCCGCCGACCACGGTGAGTTTCATTGCGTTGCTAGCCCTTCACTCCGGTGAGCGTGACACCTTCGACGAACGCCTTCTGGGCGAAGAAGAACACGAGGATCACGGGGGCCATGACCAGCACGGTCGCGGCCATGGTGAGGTTCCAGTCGGTGTGGTGTGCGCCCTTGAACGACTCCAGGCCGTAACTGAGCGTCCACGCACCCGGGTTCTCCGAGGCGTAGATCTGCGGGCCGAAGTAGTCGTTCCAGGCGTAGAAGAACTGGAAGAGCGCTACGGCGGCGATGCCCGGCCTGGCCATCGGCAGGACGACCTTGAGCAGCGTGCGCAGGTCACCGCAGCCGTCGACCCTCGCGGCGTCCAGGTACTCGTTGGGGATGGTCATCAGGAACTGGCGGAGCAGGAAGATGGAGAACGCGTCGCCGAACGCCATGGGGATGATCAGCGGCCACAGGGTGCCGGACAGGCCCAGCTGCTTCGCCCAGAACAGGTACATCGGGATGATGATCACCTGAGGCGGCAGCATCATCATCGAGATCACCAGCATGAGGGAAAGATTGCGCCCCGGGAAGCGGAACTTGGCGAGTGCGTAGGCCACCGGGATCGAGGACACGACGGTCAGGACGGTGCCGAGGCCCGCGTAGATCAGCGTGTTCTTCCACCAGGTGAGGAAGCCGGGTGTGTCGAAGACCTTCTTGTAGTTGCCCCATTCCCAGGTGTGCGGGATCAGATCGCGGCTGAGCGCCTGGGTGTCGCTCATCAGCGAGGTCAGGAACACGAACACGAAAGGCAGGGTGAAGAAGAGCGCGGCGGCCACGCCGAGGGAATGGACGCCTATCCACTCGAGGAGGGCCTTGCGGCGTGCGGTGCGTTCGGCCGGCGAGACGGGCGTCCTCGACTCCACCGGCTTGTCGAGTACTTGGGTCATGGTCAGTCACCTGCCAGATTGAGGCCGCCCCGGCGCCGCATCAGGAACGCGGTGAACACCATCGACAGGGCGAAGAGCACGAGTGCGACCACACAGGCCGAGCCGTAGTCGAAGCGCTGGAAGCCGAGGTTGTAGACGAGCTGGGGCAGGGTGAGCGTGGACTTCTCCGGATAGCCCGGCTCGAACTGCGTCCCGGCGCCCTGGATGACGCCCGAGGCGACCTTTCCGGCGATGAGTGGCTGCGTGTAGTACTGCATGGTCTGGATCACGCCGGTGACCACGGCGAACATCACGATCGGCGAGATGTTCGGCAGGGTGACGTACCGGAAGCGCTGCCAGGCCGACGCCCCGTCCAGCTCGGCCGCCTCGTACTGCTCCCTGGGCACGTCGAGCAGCGCCGCCATGAAGATGACCATCAGGTCGCCGACGCCCCACAGGGCCAGCAGGGTGAGCGCGGGCTTGGACCAGGTGGGGTCGTTGAACCAGCCCGGCGCCGGTATCCCGATCTTGTCGAGGATCGCGTTGACCGGGCCCGTACCGGGGTTGAGGAGGAAGGCGAAGGCCATCGTCGCGGCGACGGGCGGGGCGAGGTAGGGCAGGTAGAAGAGGGTGCGGAAGACGCCCGTGCCCGTCCTGATCTTGGTGATGAGCATGCCGACGCCGAGTCCGAAGACGACCCGGAGGCTGACCATGACGAGCACCAGCCACAGGGTGTTGCGCAGGGCGGGCCAGAAGTACGGATAGTCGTTGAAGACGTACGTCCAGTTCTTCGTCCCGCTCCACGACGGAGGCCTGAAGCCGTCGTAGTGCATGAACGAGAAGTAGACCGTCGAGATCAGCGGGTACGCGAAGAAGACCGCGAAACCGATCAGCCAGGGCGACATGAAGGCGAGCGTGCGAAGCGCCGCCCGGCGGCGCTTCGACGCGAGGGTGATCGTGCTCATCGCTACTTCGCCTGCGCGATGTCCGTGTCGATCTGCTTGGCCGCGCCGGCGAGGCCCGCGTCGAGGTCCGTGACCTTGCCGCTCTCGTAGTCGTAGCCGAACTGCTGGATGGTCACGAGGTACTGGCCGCCGTTGATGGAGGCGGGCGTCGTGGTCGAGTTCGGGTTCGCCGCGATGTCCAGGAACGTCTTGAAGCGCGGGTCGTACTTCAGCTTCGGGGACTTCAGCGCCTCCAGCGTGGAGGGCACGTTGTGGATGGCGTTGGAGAAGCCGACGACCGCGTCCGTGTCCGTGGTCATGTACTTCACCAGTTCCCAGGCCGCGTTCTGCTTCTTGCTGGTGGCTGCGATGCCGGCGATGGTGCCGGTGATGTAGCCCTTGCCGTACTGGTCGGCCTGGTCGTCGGGCACGGGCAGCGGGGCCACGCCGATGTCGAACTTCGGCTTCGCGTCCAGGGCCATGCCCAGGCGCCACTCGCCGTCCAGCTGCATGGCGACCTGGCCGGTGTGGAAGGGGTGCTTGGGACCCCACTCGTCGCCGAGCTTGGAGCGGTACTTCTCCAGCTTCTGGAATCCGCCCAGTTCGTCGACCAGCTTCTTCTGGAGCGTGAATCCGGCCTTGAACGCCGGGTCCTTGGCGAGGCCGGACTTGCCGCTCGTGTCGAAGTACGTCGGGGAGAACTGCGCGAAGTAGTGCTCGGTGGTGGTCTCCCAGCCGTGGTAGTCCGGCATGAATCCGAGCTGCTTGTAGCCGTCCCCGGCGGGGATCGTCAGCTTCTTGGCGTCGGCCTCGAACTCGCTCCAGGTCTTGGGCGGGTTCGTGATGCCCGCCTTCTCGAAGGCCGTCTTGTTGTAGTAGAGCCCGTAGGCGTCACCGAGCAGCGGCACCGTGCAGCGGTTGCCGTCGTACTGGGTGTACTCGTTCATCGCCTTCGGGAAGGTGGCGTCCGGGTCGACGCCGGACTCCTTGAAGAACGGGTTGAGGTCGATCAGGGCGTCGGAGGAGCAGAACTTGCCGACGTTATTGGTGGTGAAGGAGGAGATGACGTCGGGGGCCTTGTCGCCGCCGGTGCGCAGGGCCTGGTTCATCTTGTCGTCGGTCATGTTGGCGACGACATTGACGTGGATGTTCGGGTGCGCCTTCTCGAAGCCCGCGATCAGGTCCTTCACGGCCTTCGTCTCGGAGGGCGCGCTCCAGGCGTGCCAGAAGTTGATGGTGGTGTCCTTGGAGGCGTCGTCGTTCGCGCCGGAGGAGGACTGACCGGTACAGGCGGTGGTGAGGAGTGCGAGGGACGCGGTGAGGGCGAAAGCCGTCTTTCGGATCACTTTGGGCATGACTTCGGGCATGACGGGGTCTCCCTGGGACGGGCTGGGTGTGATTCGACCGGAGCGGGTGCCGGGGCCGGCGCCCATGGCTCAGCGCGAGGTGTCGAAGACCTCGTCGCGGGTGGTTGCGAGGGCGCTCTCCAACGCGCCTCGCAGTACGGGGTGTTCGCGTACATCGCCGACGACGAGGCGCGGCCGGGACGCGGCCAGCTCCTCCAGTTCGGCCTGGAGCAGGGTGCGCAGCGGCTCGCCTCCGGCGGTGAGCGAGGCGCCGCTGAGGACGACGAGTTCGGGGTCGAGCACGGAGACGAGCGCGGCGAGGCCGGTGGCCAGCCGGGTCGCGTACGTCTCCAGGAGCCGTCGGTGGGGGCCGGTGGTGCTGTCGGCGCCCAGGGCGACGAGGGTGGCGGCGACCTCGGTGTACGGACCGGAGGGCACGTCCGTGACACCGAGTTCGCGGGCGAGCCGGGGGATGGCCTGGGAGCCCGCCAGTTCCTGGTAGCCGCCGCTGTTGGCCTTCGTCACCTGGCGGACCAGGGGAGCCCCGGGGACCGGCAGGAATCCGACCTCGCCGGCGCCGCCGGTCCAGCCGCGGTGCAGCCGGCCACCGAGGACGAGTGCGGCACCGAGACCGCCTTCGTTCCACAGCAGGACGAAGTCCGCGTGGCCCTTGGCCGCGCCGAGCCGCTGTTCGGCCAGGGCGACGAGGTTGACGTCGTTCTCGTACTCGACGGGCATCGGGAGGCCGGCCGCGAGTTCGTCGAGCAGCGCGGGGGTGTGCCAGCCGGGCAGGTGGGAGGCGTAGCGCAGCCGGCCGGTGTTGGGGTCGAAGGCGCCCGGGGTGCCGATGACCACCCGGTGCACGTCGGAGACGGCGAGCCCGGCGGCCTTCACGGCGCCCTCGAGCGCGTCGGTGACCTGGCGTACGACGGGTTGGGAGGGGCGGCGGCCCGGGGTGGACAGTCTGTGCTCGCCCACCGTTCTGCCGGTGATGTCGGCGACGGCGGCGAGGATGCGTTCGGGGGTGACGTCGAGGGCGGCGACATGCGCGGCGGCCGGGTTGACGACGTACAGCTGTGCGCTCGGGCCCGGCCGGCCCTCGCTCGTGCCGGTCATCAGGACGAGACCGGCCGCCTCGAGGCGTGCGAGGAGCTGGGAGGCGGTGGGCTTGGACAGTCCGGTGAGCTTGCCGATGCGGGTGCGGCTGAGCGGACCGTGCTCCAGGAGGAGGTCCAGGGCGGCGCGGTCGTTCATGGCGCGCAACACACGCGGGGTGCCCGGTGTGCCGGCGGATCCTGCCATGTGTGTCGCCACCTGCCTTTCAACGGCCCAGCTTCTCAGCGGGGCCGCCGGGAAGTCCACCGGGTGATCGTTCGGGGGATTTCCCGTGTTCGGGGCGGCCCCTGGAGATCACTGTTAGGAAAGTTTCCTATTGGTGACAGGAAGGTAGGCCCGCCGCTACGAAGGCGTCAATACCGGCCACTGGCGGCAACCAACTCGTTACCTGACGGCCTTGAAGGCGGGCGCCTGGCCCGGCCGGTCGGACGGCTGGAGCCGGTGCCCAGGGGCCGATGGCGCGCACGGTTCGTCCGGCGGACCGCCATGGCCCGACCCGGGGGCGACGGCCTTCGGGCACGAAAAAGGCGGCGCCCGGTGGACACCGGGCGCCGCCTCCTTGTCGTCGGACCGCTACCGCGCCGCCGGCCGCGGTGACGCGATCGGCGCCGCCGCCTCCGCCTGGGGCGAGGCAGTGTTGGAGTAGACCGAGGGGGCCGCCACCGTGGCCGCCGGGTCGGGAGCGGCCTCCAGCGCCTCGACCGTCGGCAGGCCGCCCACTATGCGGATGCCCGCCTCGTCGAAGGCCCGCTTGATGCGCCAGCGCAACTCGCGCTCCACCGACAGGGCCTTGCCCGGCATCGTCTTCGCCGTGAGGCGGACCACCATCGATTCCAGCAGCACGCTGTCCAGGCCGAGTACCTCGATCGGCCCCCACAGGCGCTCGTTCCAGGGCTCGTCCTTGCTCATCTGCTCGGCCACCGCCTCGAGGATCGCCTTCACCCGGTCCAGGTCCTCACTGGGGCGGACGGTCACATCCACTCCGGCGGTCGCCCAGCCCTGCGAGAGGTTGCCGATGCGCTTGACCTCGCCGTTGCGGACGTACCAGATCTCGCCGTTGTCGCCGCGCAGCTTGGTCACCCGCAGGCCCACCTCTATCACCTCGCCGGAGGCCACGCCCGCGTCGATGCTGTCGCCGACGCCGTACTGGTCCTCCAGGATCATGAACACGCCGGACAGGAAGTCCGTCACCAGGTTGCGCGCGCCGAAACCGATGGCCACACCCGCGACACCGGCGGACGCGAGCAGCGGCGCCAGATTGATCTGGAAGGTCGACAGGACCATCAGTGCCGCGGTGCCCAGGATGAGGAACGACGCCACCGAGCGGAGCACCGAGCCGATCGCCTGCGAGCGCTGCCTGCGGCGCTCCGCGTTCACCAGCAGGCCGCCGAGCGCCGTGCCGTCCACCGCCTGGACGGTGCGGGTCATACGGTCGATCAGCTTGGTGATCGCCCGCCGCACCATCACTCTCAGTACCGCCGCGACCACCAGGATCAGCAGGACCCTGAGACCGATCGCGAGCCACGTGGACCAGTTCTGCTGGACCCAGCTCGCGGCGTTCGTCGCACTCTCCTGGGCGTCCTGGAGGGTGGGGACCGCCGGAGGCGTCGACTGCGACGGCGACGGCGAAGGACTGGCAGCGCCGGCGAACGACAGCGCGGTCAGGGACACGGCAGGTACCTCCTGGTGCAGCGTCTGCCTCCGGCACGAGCGGGCACGGTCGTCAGGGTCGGCGAGGTCACGGAGAGGTCACCGGATGGGCAGCCCCACCACACTAACGGGGCATCGTGTGAGGATCATGCCGAAGTGGCGAGGAGAGACGGTGCTCACCCGGAGAAGTCACGGGGCGCATCTCGGGGAATGCTTGAGGTGTGGTCGAAAACACTCCCAGCCCGTTACCGGGACATGGTGGCGCTTCCACCAGGCATGAGGGGAAACTGGCTGCAGATCGTCCCGGCGCGAGCCACGCGCCGCCGGCGTACAAGGAGGCATCCGTGCCGCACGTCCTGGTCCTCAACGCGTCGTACGAGCCACTCGGCGTCGTACCGCTCCGCCGCGCGCTCGTCCTCGTCCTCGAGAACAAGGCCATCTGCCTCGAGGAGTCCGGCGCCTTTATGCACAGCGCAACCGTTACTGTCCCCGCACCCAGCGTGGTCCGGCTGAAGCGATTCGTGCGGGTTCCCTATCGGGGGCCCGTTCCTCTTACCCGGCGCGCGCTGTTCGCGCGCGACGGCGGCCGGTGCATGTACTGCGGTGGCGTCGCAACCAGCGTCGACCACGTCATTCCGCGCAGCCGCGGTGGTCAGCACGTCTGGGACAACGTGGTGGCGTCCTGTCGCCGCTGCAATCACGTCAAAGCCGACCGGCACCTGTTCGAGCTGGGCTGGCGCCTGCGCCACAAACCCGCTCCACCCACAGGGCTGGCCTGGCGCATCATCGGCACCGGGCATAGGGACCCGCGCTGGCTGCCATACCTGCAGCCGTTCGGCGCGGACGACGCCTTGGCCCGGATCGACGGCATTTCCGCCTGACGATCCGGGCTTTTGCATACCCGGAGAGGAGGCCCGCGTCTCAGACGCGGGCCCCCTCGGGGCGCGCTCCGCGTGCCACGTACAGGGCTCCGCCCGCGGCGAAGGCGGCGAGGGCGGCCGCCCAGGCGCCCGTCTGTGGGCCCGGCTGCATCGGCCAGGCCCACACCGTGACCGCAGGTCCGCGCGCGCCGCCGGAGGCCAGGTACACCGCACTCACATAGCCGAAAGCCGGCAGCCAGCTCAGCCGTGCGCCGAACAGCACGGCCGCGGCCGCCGTGACGCCCGTGCTGCCCAGCGTGTTGCGGATCATGGCAGGCGGCCCGAAGACGAGCGTGTCACCGAGCACGGCCGTCGGCAGCAGCGCGGCCGCCACAGCGCTCAGGCCCAGCAACTGCACCAGTCGCCGCGGCCACCACGGGCGGACGGCGGTGCGGTCCAGTTCGTCGGACGCCGTGTACAGGCTCGTACCGATCACGGCGGCGGCCATGAGCGGGGCCAGTGCCACGACCGGCACCCGCCGGGACGGGTCCAGGTAGGCGTCCATGAGGTGTGCGGCCCACAGGGCGAATCCGGTGGTCCCGACGAGCGCCGCGAGGGTGGGCCACAGCGCGCGGGAGCGGGCGTACAGCCGGGGACCGATGGCCGTCACAGGGCCGGCACCCCCCGCGCACCGCAGCTGCCTGCCGTCGCGAAGTACGCCGACAGCCAGATGCGGCGCTCCTCCTCGCCCATGGACGCCAGCCGGGCCCTGGCCCGTTGCCTGGCCGTCAGCTCGGCGCGCTCGGCGGCACTGCCCTCGGCTGCCAGTTTGTCGAAGTATTCCTGGTGAGGGCCGGGGGCCAGATAGTGCTCGACCGCGTCGTCCGCCCTGCGCACGCGCGGGTCCACTGTGCTCTCGCAGTCGCCGCGGCCCTCCAGCTCCACCACCGCCTCCCACGCGTACTGCTTCGGATCGGTCAACCGCCCCCGGACGACGGACCAGCCGAACGGCGCCAGCATCGGCAACTGCGCTTCGCCGTGTCGCGGCGCGCCCGGACGGTCCTCGAACCGGACCGGAAGGTTCTGCACGCCCTCCAGTCGACCGACGACTTCTGACAGGGCCCCACGTATTTGGGGCAACAGGCCCTCGTAGCGGGCGTTCACACAGATCTGGGGTGTGGTCGACGTGTCGCAGACCTGACGGCTCGCGAGCGGGTCGTCGTGCCACAGACCGTCCCCGGTCCGTACCAGAAGGGCGCCGGCGGCGATCGCCGCGGCGAGTGGTACCAGCGCCGTGTACCGGCGCCGGGCGGCGTACGCCAGTACCGCTGCCGACGCCAGACCGCCGGTCCACACCGCCATCACCACCGGCTGCCACCAGACCGGGTCCGAACCGACCGGCGCCGGAAAGGCCGCGTCCAGATGGCGGCCGGCCCCAGGGGAGGCCATCGCCGGAACGGCCAGAACGAGGTACCCCGCCATCGCGAGCACAGGGGCCGCCGGCCGCCAGGCCACGAGCCGCCCCACGACATGACCCGCCACCGCACAGGCCGCCAGCAGCACCGCGTCCCCCGGCAGCAGGCCGAGGTGCGGACGATCGCCCTGGGCGTAGGGCCAGGTGGCGAGCAGGGCCAGGGCCGCTGCAGCCGCGAACCCGGCGGCAGCCCACAGCGCGACCGGCATGGCCGACGCGAGGAACCGTGCGAGTCGCCCGCGTACGGCGGTCTCCCACAGCTCGTCGGTACGGCGCCGGCGTTCCCGCCCGCCCTGCAGGCAGCCCGCGGCTGCCGTGAGGGGGGCGATCACGAGCATCGAGTCGTGCAGCTGGGAGCGGGTCTCGGCCCAGCCGCCCTGCCACCGCGCGGAAGTGCCGGTCAGCAGCACGCCGAGCGTCAGCAGCACGACGGCTCCGGTCCAGGGGGCGAAGCCGCGGACGACTTCGGCGCGCAGGGGGTGAAGCGGGCGCGCGGGCGGCTTCCTGCCATCGGCCGTGAGAGTCATGGCGAGACCTCCCGGGCGGCCGACGGTGCGCGGTGCGCCCGCAACGCCGCCATGAACCCACGTTCGATCGCGCTGTCACCACTGCCGTCTTCCGATCCGCCGAGCGCGGCCAGCGACCCGGGGGTGCCGCGGTAGGCGATCTGCCCCGCGTCCACAAGGGTGACCTCCGTGCAGGCGGCGGCCACGTCCTCCACCAGATGGGTGGAGACGATCACCGTGGCGTCGGCGCCCAGCCGGCGCAGCAATGCACGGAACTCCACCCGCTGCTCGGGGTCGAGTCCGGCCGTCGGCTCGTCGAACAGCAGGATGTGCGGTTCGTTGACGACGGCCTGGGCGATACCGACGCGGCGGATCATGCCGCCGGACAGTGTCCTGATCTTCGCGTCGATGCGGTCGGTCAGCCCGACCCGGGCCACGGCCCGTTCCACGGCTGCCGGGGTGGCGGTGGCCGGCATCTCCTTCAGCCAGGCCACGTACGAGACGAACTCGCGCACCGTGAACCCCGGGTAGTAGCCGAACTCCTGGGGCAGATAGCCCAGACGACCGCGCACCCTGCCACGACGGCGGTGGTCGCCGACATCCTCTCCGAGGATCTCCACCCGGCCGTCGCTCGGTGCGGCCACCGTGGCGAGGACGCGGATCAGGGATGTCTTGCCCGCGGCATTGGGGCCCAGCAGTCCGTGCACGCCCGGGCCGAACGCGAGGTCGACCCCGTCGAGGGCGGTGGTCCTGCGGTGCCGCACACGCAGACCGGTCACTCGTATCGTGCTCAACGCTTCTCCAGAGGGGGGCGGCGACGCGCGCCGGTGGGCTCGTACAGGGGCTCTCGGGTCGTCAACGCTGCTCCCCGTGGTCGAAGGTGGCCCGGCGGGCGACCAGCAGGGCGACGCAGAGCGTGGCCGCGGCCGCCCAGGCGCCCTGCGCCGGGGCCCCGTCGAGGCAGCGGGAGAGTTGCTCGGCGAGGCGGGCCGTCGGGTGGCCGCCGTGGGCGGCGAGTGCCCGGGCAGGCACGGCGCAGAGCCAGCCGCCCGCGATCACGGCCGTCGCGGTGCGGCAACCGACGTAGGAGCCGAGGGCCAGCGAGGCCGATGTCAGTGCGAGCCCGGGCAGCAGCCAGGCGGCCGCGCCCGGCGCGCCGGATGCGGGCAGCAGCAGCCCGGCAAGGGTCAGCAGCGGCAAGCTCACGGCCAGCACGGCGGCCGTGCGCGTCAGCACCAGTCGCAGGCCTCCGGAGGGGGTGGCCGTCACGATCTCGTGCAGCGGGTCGGCGTGCGCCCCGTAGGAGAGGGCGACCCCTGCGACGGGCACGACCGGCGCGACGGCGAGCAGCAGCGGCCGAGTCCCGTCGAAACCGCCCGCATGTGCCAGCGCGACAGCTCCGAGGGCCACGAGCAGCACGGCCGCCGGCCAGGCTCCGCGGACGGCGGGGCCGGCGGCCCACAGGACGCGGGCCAGACGGGGGCGGGAGGAGGGGAGGAAGACGCGCGGCGACCACAGCCGGGCGTTCGACACGCGCCTTGCGGGGGCCGGGACGGGAGCCGCTGCCAGTACCGCCGTCCGCACGTCCACCAGGACAGCGCCCGCCGCCGTTTCCCGTACCGCCCGCGACACGCGTGTCGCGCAACTGCCGCACTCCTCCAGATGCTTCTCCAGCGACCACGCGTCCGGCTCCGGCAGCGCGTCGTCTGCATAGCGGGTGACCAGGTCGTCGGGCGCGTGCCAGCCGGTCATGCCGGGCCTCCCAGCGGTGTCGGGCTCAAATGGGCAAGGGCCGAGCGGAGTTCGGCGCGGGCGCGCATGGCGCGGCTCTTGACCGTGCCTTCGGGTATCCCGAGCAGACGGGCGGTCTCACGGGTGGTCAGCCCGTCGACGACCGTCGCGCGCAACACGTCCCGCAACTCGGGGGAGATCCGGTCGAGAGCGGTGCCCACGTCGCCGAACTCCAGCCTCGCGAGCACCCGTTCCTCCGTGGACGGCGCCGCCACCGACGATTCGTGCTCGACCCGTATCGCGTCCATCGGTGACGTCTCGATCCGTGCGGTGCGCTCCTGTGCGCGGCGCGCGTCGACCAGACGCCGTGCGGCGATCGTCCACAGCCAGCCGCCGACCTCCTCGCCGCGGTGTGCCGCCGCCGACCGCCACACCGTCACAAAGGTGTCCTGCAGGACCTCCCGCACCGCTTCGGCGTCGCCGCAGCGCCGCGCGAGCCGCATGTGCAGCCATCCCGCGTGCCGGTCGTACAGGGCGGCCATCGCCGTCGAATCGCCGTCCGCGACCGCGCGCAGCAGGGCCGCGTCCGTGTCCTTCTCCCGGTGGCCCCCCATGGGGCGGAACAGTCTCACACCCCGTCTATCGCTCCGGTGGGGACCGCCGGTTCGCAGGCGGCCTCCTCCGGTGGCGCCCGGCGACGTCGAAGACGCCGCCCTCCTGACTAGAGTGTCGACGGGAGTGGTCGATGTGTCGCGTTTTGCCCCTTGGGTGGAGGTGCACGGGAACGAAATGTGACCAGACACACGTTGTTCGTCCTCGTACGTCTGCGAACGCGCCCACTGGGTAGGGCTGCTCTCACCCGCATCTGTCGTACGACGACGAGGAGGCCCCCGTGGCCGCACCGGTACACCCCTTGCTCCCGGCGCAGTACAAACCCGACGCGGTGCCGTCCGCCGACGCCGACGCCCTGCTGTGCGTGCTCAGCGCCGAGGGCGCCTGCGCGGAGGCGCCGCTGACCAGCGAGCCGCCGCTGCCCGACGCCGAGCCCCTCACCAGTGAACCGCCCCACACCGATCTCACGCCGCTGACCAGCGAGCCCTCGGCCGCCGGTGCGGACCCCACGGGGTACTAGATGACGTCGGCCGACCCCGCGCGCGACGGGACGCCGCTGGCCCGGCTCGCCGCGCTGCACGGCGTCGCCACCTCCTACCGCCCGTCAGCGGACCGTACGGTCGCGGCGTCGGACACCGCCGTCACCGCCGTTCTGGCCGCGCTCGGCGTGGACGCGGGCACCCCGGACGCCGTGCGGCAGGCCCTGGCCGCCCGCGAGACCGAGCTGCGTGAACGCCTGCTGCCGCCGACCGTGGTGTGCTGGGGCGGACGCGCGCCCGCGGCGCTCGCCGCACTCCCGGACGGCAGCCGCGTCACGGTCGAGACCGAACAGGGCGAGACGCGCGCGTCGGCCGAGCAACTCCCGCCCGGGGTCCACGCCCTGCACGTCACCGCGCCCGACGGACGCACCGCCCGGGCCCATCTGATCGCCGCGCCCGCCCGGCTGCCCGTACCTCCGGCCCGCTCCTACGGACTGCTCGTCCAGCTCTACTCCCTGCTGTCCCAGAGGTCCTGGGGCATGGGAGACCTCGGTGACCTCGCCGAGGTGACGGCCTGGGCCGGACGGGCCCTCGGCGCCGGCTTCGTCCAGGTGAACCCGTTGCACGCGGCCGTGCCCGGCGTACCCACCGATCCCTCTCCGTACCGCCCCTCCTCCCGCCGTTTCCCCGACCCCGTGCATCTGCGTGTCGAGGACGTTCCCGAGTTCCCGTACGTCGAGGACCGGACCCGCCTGCGTACGCTGCTGGAGCGCGCCGCGCGACTGCGTGAATCCGTCGTCGAGAAGGGCGAGTTGATCGACCGGGACGCGGTGTGGGAGCTCAAGCGCGAGGCGCTCGAACTTGTGCACGCGGTGCCGCTCGGCCCCGGACGGCGCGCCGCCTACGCGGACTTCCTCGCCCAGGAGGGCGAGGTCCTGGAGGACTACGCGACGTGGTGCGCGCTCGCGGAGGCGTACGGCGCCGACTGGCACTCCTGGCCCCCCGGGCTGCGCGATCCGCGTTCGCCCGAGACCGCCCGGGCCCGCGCCGAGTTGATGGAGCGCGTCGACTTCCACAGCCATCTCGCCTGGCTGACCGACGCCCAACTCGGCACCGCCCAGCGCACCGCGAGGGACGCCGGGATGGCGGTCGGCCTGATCCACGATCTCGCGGTCGGCGTGCACCCCGGCGGCGCCGACGCCTGGGCGCAGCAGGAGCACCTCGCGGCCGGAATGTCGGTGGGCGCTCCGCCGGACGCCTTCAACGCGCGCGGCCAGGACTGGGGCCTGCCGCCCTGGCGCCCCGACCGCCTGGCGGCGTCCGGCTACGCCCCTTTCCGCCGGCTGCTGCGCGCCCTGCTGCGGCACGCCGGCGCCCTGCGCATCGACCATGTGATGGGCCTGTTCCGGCTGTGGTGGGTACCGCAGGGGCAGCCGCCCACGGAGGGGACCTACGTCCGGTACGACGCCGAGGCCATGCTCGCCGTCCTGGTGCTGGAGGCCTCGCGGGCCGGGTCGCTCGTCATCGGTGAGGACCTCGGGACCGTGGAGCCCGGGGTGCGTGGGACGCTGCACGAGCGCGGTGTGCTCGGCACATCCGTGCTGTGGTTCGAGCGCGACTGGGAGGGCACCGGGAAGCCGCTGCCGCCCGAGCGCTGGCGCGCGGACTGCCTGGCCACCGCCACCACCCACGATCTGCCCTCGACGGCCGCCCGGCTCACCGGCGAACACGTCGAACTGCGCGACCGGCTCGGTCTGCTGACCCGCCCGCTCGACCAGGAGCGGGCCGCCGCGGCCACCGACACCGGTGAGTGGCTCGCCCTGCTGTCCCGGCTGGGACTGCTGAAGGGAGGGAGCGGCGGGGTCTCGGTGGTGTCGGAGGAGATGGAGATCCAGGCGGTCCATCGCTTTCTGCTGCGCACCCCGGCCCGGTTGATCGGCGTCTGGCTTCCGGACGCGGTGGGCGACCGCCGCCCGCAGAACCTGCCGGGCACATGGGACGAGTACCCGAACTGGCGACTGCCGATAGCGGATGCGGAGGGACAACCCGTGACCCTGGAGGATCTGGCGGCCTCACCGCGGCTGCACGCGCTGATGGGAGTGTTGCGGGGCAGGGCCGGGTGACGGCCGGCGTGAGCCGTAGCGCACCCCCGGGCGCGCGGGCCGTTCCGGCGTTCGCTACTTTTGCACCGTGGACAAGAAGAACGCCCTGCGCGCCGGCGCCCTGGCCGCCGGTACGACGCTGATGATGCTGCTCATGTCGTCCCCCGCGCTCGCGCTGACCCGCGACGACGGTGACGACCCCGGCACGGGCCTGAGCGTGGCGGAGACGCTGGGGCTCTTCGTGGCCGCGCCGATCGTGCTGTTCGCGATCATCGCCGGTCTCGTCATGGTCACCGACAAGACCCGCAAGCAGGCGAAGCAGGGCTGACGCCCCGCCGCGCCGTGGGCCCGGGCCAGGCCCGCGGGGCAGCCGCCTCCTTCCCCTTCCGCGAGGGAGTCCGCGCACCTGTACGGGGCGCGGACTCCCTCGATGCCTTTCACCCGTACGGACGTAACCCGCGTGGGTTTCCGGCGTGCGCTCGCCCGTCGTTCCGTAAGCCCCCGTCCGGGCCGCGTTCTCCTCGACGGGAAACCCGGGCACGTGCCGAACGGGCGGCGGTCAGTCGGCCGGGCCGGCGCCGACCGTACCGGCGAGCAATCGGCGCAGCAGGTCGGCGAGGTGCCCGGCCTGCTGCGGGTCCAGGGCGCCGAGCGCCTCGGTCTGGACGGCCAGACCGGCGCCCACCGCCTCGTCGATCAGCCGGAGGCCCTCGTCCGTGAGGGTCACCTGGAGTCCGCGCCGGTCGTGCGGATCGGGCGAGCGGCGCACCAGCCCCGTACGCTCCAGCTTGTCGAGGCGGCCGGTCATCCCGCCCGTGGTGAGCATCAGGGTCGACGAGAGCAGGCGCGGGGAGAGTGTGTACGGCGCACCGGAACGGCGCAGGGCCGCCAGCACGTCGAAGTCGCTGCGCCCGAGCCCGAACCGCCCGTAGGCCTTCTCCATCCGGTCGCCCATCTCCCGTGAGAGCCGGAAGACGCGCCCGAAGACCTCCATCGCGGCCGTGTCGAGGTCGGGCCGCTCGGTGGCCCACTGCTCGATGATCGCGTCGACGGGATCCCTGGGCGCCCGGTGTCCTTCGTCGTTGTTGTCCCTGGCCATGGGGACAGTATCCGCTCCGATCAGGTCGCATGGGAGAAAGCGACTTGACGGTAAGTGGCTTGGAGCCATGCCGGCTGCTGCCCGTCGGCCGATGCACGGCCGGACAAAAGCGCGTGGCCGGGGGCGACGCCGTATCGCGCGAAGGGCGCCCGGCACACGGCCGGGCGCCCTTGGTGTTCGGGGTACGACTAGGAGGCGGCCGCGTCCGCGGCCTGTGCCTTCAGCGCGCGTTCGACGCCGGCGCTCGACTCCATGATCAGGCGACGCAGCGCCGGGGACGGCTCGGCCGAGGCCAGCCAGGAGTCCGCCTTCGCCGACGTCTCAGCGGAGACCTGGATCGACGGGTAGAGCCCGACCACGATCTGCTGGGCCATCTCGTGGGAGCGGGAGTCCCAGATGTCCTTGACCACCTCGAAGTACTTCTCCGTGTAGGGGGCGAGCAGTTCGCGCTGGTCGGTCTGGACGAAGCCCGTGATCACCGCCTCCTGCACGGCGTTGGGCAGCTTGTCGGACTCGACGACCGAAGCCCAGGCCTCCGCCTTGGCCTCCGGCGTGGGGCGCGCGGCCCGCGCGATCGCCGCGTGCCGCTCTCCGGCGGCGGTCTTGTCCCGCTCCAGCTCTCCCGCGATCTCGGTCTCGTCGAAGCGGCCGACGGCCGCGAGCCGTTGCACGAACGCCCAGCGCAGCTCGGTGTCGACGACGAGGCCCTCCACGGTCTGCGAGCCGTCGAGCAGCGCTTCCAGCAGGTCCAGCTGCTCCGGCGTACGGGCCGTGGCCGCGAAGGCGCGGGCCCACGCCAGCTGGTGGTCGCTTCCCGGCTCGGCCGAGCGCAGATGGGCCAGGGTCGCGTCCGTCCAGCGGGTCAGCAGCGCCTCCCGCGCGGACGGGTCCGCGTACAGGTCGACGGCCAGCTTCACCTGGCGGTGCAGCGACTGCACGACACCGATGTCCGACTCCTTGCCGATGCCGGACAGGACCAGGGACAGGTAGTCGCGGGTCGCCAGCTCCGCGTCCCGCGTCATGTCCCAGGCCGAGGCCCAGCAGAGGGCGCGCGGCAGCGACGAGTCGAAGTCCCCCAGGTGCTCGGTGACGAAGGCGAGGGACTGCTCGTCCAGACGGACCTTCGCGTACGACAGATCGTCGTCGTTGAGCAGGATGACGTCGGGACGGCGCCGGCCGGTCAGCTGCGGCACGGCGGTGAGCTCGCCGTCGACGTCCAGCTCGATCCGGCCGTCCTCGGCGCGCAGCAGTTTGCCGCTGTCGCCGTCGAGGTCGTACAGGCCGACGGCGATGCGGTGCGGACGCAGGGTGGGCTCGCCCTTCGCGCCGGCCGGGAGGGCCGGGGCCTCCTGGCGGATGGCGAAGGAGGTGATGACGCCGTTCCCGTCGGTCTCGATCTCCGGGCGGAGGACGTTGATGCCCGCGGTCTCCAGCCACTTCCCCGACCAGGTCTTCAGGTCGCGGCCGGAGGTCTCCTCCAGGGCGCCCAGCAGGTCGGACAGGCGCGTGTTGCCGTAGGCGTGCTGCTTGAAGTACGCCTGCACGCCACGGAAGAACTCGTCCATGCCGACATAGGCGACGAGCTGCTTGAGGACCGAGGCGCCCTTGGCGTACGTGATGCCGTCGAAGTTGACGAGCACATCGTCCAGGTCGTTGATCTCGGCCATGATCGGGTGCGTCGACGGCAGCTGGTCCTGCCGGTACGCCCACGTTTTCATGGAGTTGGCGAACGTGGTCCAGGAGTGCGGCCAGCGGGACCCGGGGTGGTGCGCCTGGCAGGCGATGGACGTGTAGGTGGCGAACGACTCGTTCAGCCACAGGTCGTTCCACCACTCCATGGTCACGAGGTCGCCGAACCACATGTGGGCCAGCTCGTGCAGAATGGTCTCCGCCCGCACCTCGTACGCGGCGTCCGTCACCTTGGAGCGGAAGACGTACTGGTCGCGGATCGTGACCGCACCGGCGTTCTCCATCGCGCCCGCGTTGAACTCCGGCACGAAGAGCTGGTCGTACTTCTTGAAGGGGTACGCGTAGTCGAACTTCTCCTGGAACCAGTCGAAGCCCTGGCGGGTCACGTCGAAGATCGCGTCCGAGTCGAGGAACTCGGCGAGGGAGGGCCGGCAGTACACGCCGAGCGGGACACTCCGGCCGTCCTTCTCGTACACGCTGTGCACGGAGTGGTACGGGCCCACGATCAGCGCGGTGATGTAGCTCGAGATGCGCGGCGTCGGCTCGAAGACCCAGACGTCGTCCTTGGGCTCGGGCGTGGGCGAGTTGGAGATGACGGTCCAGCCGCTGGGCGCCTTCACCGTGAACTGGAAGGTCGCCTTGAGGTCCGGCTGCTCGAAGGACGCGAAGACGCGACGGGCGTCCGGCACCTCGAACTGGGTGTACAGGTAGGCCTGGTCGTCCACGGGGTCGACGAAGCGGTGCAGACCCTCACCGGTGTTGGTGTACGCGCAGTCGGCGACCACGCGGAGCACGTTGCGGCCCTCCAGAAGGCCGGGCAGCGCGATCCTGGAGTCCTTGAAGACCTCGGCGGGGTCGAGGGCGTCGCCGTTCAGAGTGACCTCGTGGACGGTCGGTGCCACCAGGTCGATGAAGGACTCCGAGCCGTTCTCGGTGGAGTCGAAGCGCACCGTGGTCACGGACCGGTAGGTGCCGCCCTCCTGCGCGCCGGAGAGGTCGAGATCGATCTCGTACGAGTCAACGGTGAGCAGCTTCGCCCGCTGCTGCGCCTCTTCGCGAGTCAGGTTTGTGCCAGGCACGCGGTCATCTCCTCGTTATGTGTGGGTTGCGCCATCCTTCCATGTCACCTGCGTCTCGGGCGATGACCGGGGCCCGCTCGGCCCCCGGCCCGGCCCGGCCGGGGAACGCGATGTCCGTTTGCCGCCGGTGGACGGGGCGGACGAACGGGAGCCTGGAG
The DNA here is from genome assembly GCF_001507435.1 of Streptomyces sp. NRRL F-5122. Taxonomy (GTDB): domain Bacteria; phylum Actinomycetota; class Actinomycetes; order Streptomycetales; family Streptomycetaceae; genus Streptomyces; species Streptomyces lannensis. Next base: position 29,042 of record NZ_LMWH01000245.1, on the reverse strand, counting down.
CCATGACGACGTACACGGCACGGCCCATCGGCCCGGCGACCCTGAAGGAACTGCGCACCGCGGACGACGCGGGCCGCCCCATGGGCCCCTTCGTGGACGAGGAGGAGGGCGGCGCCCCGCTGCGCTGCTGTCTGCGACGCAGCACGCCGGGCGAGCGGATCGCCCTGGTCTCGTACGCACCCCTGCGGCGCTGGGCGGGGGAGACGGGCGTGGATCCCGGGGCCTACGACGAACAGGGACCGGTGTTCCTCCACGCGGACCCGTGCGAAGGCCCCGACCTCGACGGGTATCCGTTCACGGGCGCCCACCGCACGGTCCGCCGCTATGGGCGGGACGGCCGTATCCTCGGCGGCCGCCTGGTCGAGGACGGCGTCGGGCCGGCGATCGAGGAGGCGTTCGCGGATCCGGACGTGGCGCTCGTCCATGTGCGGGCCGTGGAGTACGGGTGCTTCCTGTACGAGGTCCGCAGGGGTCGGTGAGCACGGCGCGGGGGCGCCCACCGAAGTGGTGGGCGCCCCCGCGCGGCGTCCCCTACCGGTTGAGTTCGGCCGCCACCAGCTCCGCGATCTGCACCGCGTTCAGGGCCGCGCCCTTGCGCAGGTTGTCGCTGGAGACGAACAGGGCGAGGCCGTTCTCCACGGTCTCGTCCGTGCGGACGCGGCCCACGTACGAGGGGTCCTGTCCGGCCGCCTCGAGCGGGGTCGGGATGTCGGAGAGGACGACACCGGGGGCGCCGGCCAGCAGCTCCGTCGCACGCTCCACGGACAGCGGACGCGCGAAGCGGGCGTTGACCTGGAGGGAGTGGCCGGAGAAGACCGGGACGCGCACGCAGGTGCCGGAGACCTTCAGACCGGGGATCTCGAGGATCTTGCGGGACTCGTTGCGGAGCTTCTGCTCCTCGTCCGTCTCGTTCAGCCCGTCGTCCACGAGATTGCCCGCGAAGGGGACCACGTTGAAGGCGATCGGGCGCTTGTAGACCTGCGGCTCGGGGAAGTCGACCGCCGCGCCGTCGTGCGTCAGCCTGTCGGCGTCCGCGACCACCTTCTGGGCCTGGTTGTGCAGCTCCGCGACGCCCGCGAGGCCCGAACCGGACACCGCCTGGTAGGTGGTGGCGACCAGTGCCTCGAGGCCCGCCTCGTCGTGCAGCGGCTTCAGCACCGGCATCGCGGCCATCGTGGTGCAGTTCGGGTTGGCGATGATGCCCTTCGGGCGGTTCACGACCGCGTGCGGGTTCACCTCGGAGACCACCAGGGGCACGTCCGGGTCCCGGCGCCACGCGGAGGAGTTGTCGATCACCACGGCGCCCTGCGAGGCGACCTTCTCGGCCAGCGCCCTGGAGGTCGCGCCACCCGCGGAGAACAGCACGATGTCCAGGCCGGTGTAGTCGGCGGACGCCGCGTCCTCCACCGTCACCCCGTCGAGAATCGTCCCCGCCGAACGCGCCGAGGCGAACAGGCGCAGCTCCGTGACCGGGAAGTTCCGCTCGGTGAGGATCCTGCGCATGACCGTGCCGACCTGACCGGTGGCTCCGACGATTCCGACCCTCACGGTGACTCCCTCTGCGTGTCTTTACGTGTGTGTTGCTCGGCCGAGGCTTTTCCATCATGCGGCCGGCCCCGGGCCGCCTGTCCAATTCTTTGCGCCGTACGCCCGGGGTATGGGACGCGACGGCCCGGACGACGGTTGCGGACATTCGGTGTCCACCCGCACTGAGCTGGAGAAATTCGTTCGGCGGGCACCCTCCGCCGCAAGCTCTGCTGTCCCGTGCCTGCCCGCGGGCCCCGGGTGCACGCAAGGTGTGACGTACGCCTCTGCGGCGACTCGCACGAGAGACCCGAACGTTTCCGGCCGCCGCGGCGTCGTAGAGGTAACGCGCAAGGGGAGGGGTGGCTGTGCTGCGCAGAAACGCCCGCCGCGGGCGGGGGGCCGACCACGCGGTGGACGACCCCCTGGACGCGGCCCAGGAACGTCGGGTGAGGGCGGTGCTCGCACTCGGCGGGGTGCCGCAGGCGGACCTGCCGGACGGGGTGCAGCAGGTCCGCCTGCGGCTGCTGGAACGGGCCGCGAGCGGGCGCGAGGCGCCGCGGGACGTGTCCGCCTGGGTGGCCGTCGTCGCCTCGAACCTGGCGATGGACTGGCACCGTGCCAAGCGCCGCCAGGAACGCCTGGGTGAACGGCTGGCCTCCCTCCGGGAGCCGGAGCACGCTTCGGGCGAGGACTCCCGCCTGCTCCAGCTCGCCGTGGCCCAGGGCCTGGACGAGTTGCCGGACGCCCACCGCCAGGTCCTCGTCCTGCGCTTCTACGCCGACCTGCCCGTCCGGGGGATCGCCGAGGAACTCGGCATCCCCGAGGGCACGGTCAAGAGCAGGCTCCACTCGGCGGTGCGCGCGCTGCGCGACCGTCTGCACGAGGACGAGGTGGTGTGACGTGGCCGCCGAGTACGACGGCGCCGATGCGCTGATGGCCGCGATCACCGGCGAGCCGCTGCCGGAGGCCGCACGGGCCGACGCCGAGTTCATGGCCGGGCACCGGGCGGCAGTGGCCGACGTGGCGCTGCTGCGCGAGCAACTGTCGGCCATCGGGGACATGCTGGCGGCTCCGCTGGCCGGGGCTCACTCCCCGGTGACGGCCCCGAGCCGTCCGCGCGCCCCGCGGCCCGCGAGGCCCGTGCGCCGCGGCCGCGCCCTGCGCATCGCCCTCGGGTCCCTGGCGGCCGTGGTGGCCCTGTCGGCCGTCGCCGGGCTGGCCCGGCTCGTCACGGAGAACAGCGGCAGCGACGCCCAGGCGGCCAAGAGCGCCGGCGCGGCGGACGCCAAGGGCGGCCCCGGTGAGGCGGACCGGCGGTCGGGCGACGGGCCCCCGCCGTCCGATCCGGAACTGACCCTGGCCTGCGACCGGCTCGTAGTCGAGGGCACCGTGGCCCGGGTGGAACCGAAAGGCGGGCAGGGCAGCCGGATCGTGCTGACCGTCACCCGCCGGTACAAGCCCGACCGGGGCCCGGCCCAGGTCGCCTTCCTCCTCGCCGAGGGTGCGCATCCGGGGCCCCGCCGGGGTCAGCATGTGCTGGTCGAGGTGGCGCGGGGCACCGACGACGCGAGCCGGTGGGCCGTGGGCGAGGACCGCGTGGCGGCGAACCGGGCGTGGATCGTCAAGGCCCTGTCCGGCTCCCGTCACACCGCGTGTCCTTCGGACGGGTCGACCTGAGCCGGACGGGCGGTGCCGACCGCGCGGGGCCGGACACCGTCCGGGACGGCGAAGGGCGGGCGCCCGTCACGGACGCCCGCCCCCATGGCCGCGATCGCTACGGAGTGACCTTCTCGATCTTCACGCTGCCCAGCCCCGCGGTGGTCCCGCGCGCGTTGACGAGACGGACCTGGCCGAAGAACTCCCGGCCCTCGGGAGCCGCCGCGGTCGCCGTGACCGTGCCGGACACCGTCGCGGAGCCACCCGTGCCGAGCTTGACCGGGGCGGACTCGTCGACCGTCACCTGGCCGAGAGCGGGGGAGAAGAACACATCACGGTAGTCGTACGCCGTCGAGCCGGACGGGACCGAGAAGCCCACGATCTCGACGGTGTACGTGCCGGCGGCCGGCGAGGGGATGTGCACCGATTCCTCGGAGTCGCCGTCCGCGGACTGCGCGACCTGGTTGCCGCTCGCGTCGTAGACCGTCAGGTCCAGGTCGGCGGCGGTGTCGGAGACGTTGCCGATGGCGACGTCCAGCGATGTGGCGCCCGCGGGCACCTCGACCGTGCCGGTCTGCGTCTCGCCGCCCTTGATGGTCGGCCGCTCCGACTTCGAGGAGCCGAGCGGGCCGCCCTTGAGACCACCGGAGAGGGCCGCGTACTTGTTGGTCACCTTCCAGGAGACGGCGGCCGGGGTGCCGACCTTGGCCTCGGGCACGGTCACGGTCTCCGGGTCGAAGGCCGCGCCGAGCACGGTGACGTCCAGCTTGTAGGGGTTGTCGAGCAGCGGCGACGTACGGCGCGACTCGACCTCGATCTCCCAGACACCGGCCTGCGGGTCGGCGTACGAGCGGACGTCGGGCTTGCAGCCGTTGCCGTCGAGGTAGTTGTTGTAGCAGACCGGGGTGGACGTGTCGTCGACCGGAACACCGTACGGGTGGATCGCGATGAACCGGGTCTGGCTCTTGTCCTTCAGCCCGCCGATCGCGACCTCGAGCGACTTCGCGCCCTCCGGCACGCTCAGGAAGTACGAGCGGGTGCTGTTGCGCTGCACCGAACCCGAGGCCGAGTACGTGTACTTGACCGGGGTCGACACCACGACCGTCGTCAGGATCTGCTCGTCGAGCCCCCCGGTCCTCGGGTCGTCGACCTCCAGGATCGCGCTCTTGATGCCGGCCGACCGCGGCGAGGCCTGGACCTTGACGGTCACCGGCCGGCCGAGCGGCAGGCTCACCTCGTCGGAGCCGATGACCCTGAAGGTGTCGTCGTAGTTGTTGGCGAAGTGCAGCTCGTGGCGCACCGCGCGGTCCGGGCCGGACGTACGGGTGACGGTGATCTCGTACGTCTTCCGCTCGCCGGCCTTGAGTCCGCCCTCGCGGTCGTACAGGCCGGTGCCGAAGCCCGGGGTCTTCAGGGCGAAGTCGATCGCGGTGTCGACCGGGGCCTTGACCGTGTAGCCGTGGGCGGTGGCGTCGTCCTCGACTGCGTCCCAGGCGTCCTCGATGTCGATACGGCCCGCGCCCTCCTCGTAGGCCTGCACACCCTTGATGTGGTGGGCGGTCGAGGTGAGGGCCGTGCGCAGCTTCGCGGGCGTCAGGTCGATACCCCTCTGCTTGGCGGCCGACAGCAGCAGCGCCGAGGCGCCCGCGGCCTGCGGGGACGCCATCGAGGTGCCCTGGAGCATCGAGTAGCCGGCCGGCAGAGAGTAACCCGCCTCGGGGACCGGGGCGCCCGGCAGCCACGTCTGGGTGCTGTTGATCGCGGCACCGGGCGCGACGAGTGTCGGCGTGAAGCCGCCGTCCTCACGCGGACCACGCGAGGAGAAGGGCATCAGCGCGTAGTCCTTCTCCACCCGCGAGCCGTAGTCGGCGGCCCAGGTCTCCTTGGAGATGGCCGCGCCGACCGAGATCACCTTGTCCGCGAGGCCGGGGTCGCCGATGGTGTTGGCGCCGGGGCCCTCGTTGCCTGCGGAGATCACCAGCTGGACGCCGTAGGTGTCGATGAGCCGGGTGTACAGCAGGGCGCGCGCGTTGTTGCCGTCGTTCAGCGCCGGGAGGCCGCCGATCGACATGTTGACGATGTCGACGCCGCGGTTGACGACGAGGTCCATCATGCCCTCGGTGAGCGCGACGTTGGTGCAGCCACCGGTCCAGGTGCAGGCGCGGGAGGAGACGATCTTCGCGCCCGGGGCCGCGCCGTTCATCTTGCCGCCGAACAGGCCGTTCGCCGCGGTGATGCCCGCGACGTGCGTGCCGTGCTCGGACTGGATGACGCCGATGTTGACGAAGTCGGCCTTCTTGCCGACCCACGTCCCGCCGTAGGGGTCCATCGGCACGTCCTTGCGGATCTGCACGACGAACGGCTGGCGCTCGACGACGTCGGTCTTCGGGTCGTCGGTGCCGAAGTAGCCGATCTGGTAGCCGTCCCTGTACGGCTTCATCGGCTGGTCGTCGGTGAAGTCGCCGTTGTTGTTCAGGTCGACGCGGACCGTGCCGGCAGCGGCGTCGTAGAGGACACCCCAGGAGTCGGTGGTGTCGCCGTCGCGGTTCGCGTCGCCCGCCGCGTCGCCGCCGGTGGTGTACGACTCCTTGAAGGTGCTGATCCCGTACGAGCCCGACGGCGCCGTCCAGGTCTGGCCGTTGTAGGTGAAGGTGGGCCCGGAGACCGCGGCGACCATCGGACGCCAGGTCGCGTCGTTGTCGACGATCGGGTCGGTCGCGGTGACCCAGTCGACGATCTTCCGCTCGCCGGTGGTGGTCTTCTGCAGCGCCGGATGCCCGAGGTCCACGCCCGAGTCGAGGATGCCGATGGTGATGCCCCGGCCGTCCGCCTTCGGGTGGTCCTGGACGAAGTCGACGGCACCGGTCTCGAACGACGGGTTGTAGGGGTTCTTGGCGGGGGTGTGCCGGTCGGGACCGGAGTGGCCGGCCGCGCCCGTGCCCCTGCCGGCCGCCCCCTTGGCCATGTCCGCGCTCGGCGTCGGGTCGTCGAGCGCGATCTCCTGCCGCAGGTCGATGGCGTGCACGGAGGACAGCTTCTCGGCGGTGGCGATGGCCGAGTCGGCCCGGCCCGTCGGCACGGTGGCGCGGACGTAGCCGAGCTTGTCGTACGTGCGGCCCACGGAGGCGCCGCTCACCGCGTCCAGCTTCTCGGTGACCTGCTCGGTCTGCCCGGGCGCGGTCGCGATCATCATCGTGACGTTCTTGGCGCCGTCGGCCTTCGCCTCGGCGAGAAGGTCCGCGTCGTCCGAGCCGAGCTTCGCGCCGGCGGACTTGGCGGCCGGGTCGGTGGAGGCGGGCGGATGGTCGGCGGAGAAGGCCAGGGGTATCGGCCCGGCCGCCGAGAGCGCGGCCACGAGACCCGTGGCGACGGCTATGCGGGCCACGCGTCTCGCGCCCGATATCGGGGCGCGGTGAGGCTCGGTGGTCATCAGCATCCCTTGTAGGTAAAGGAACGAGAACGGCGCGGCCGGAGCCCGAAGGTGATCAAGTCCTGACCGCGGACGTCCGGATTTCGGGTCCGGACGATCGCTCTGGTTTACCCAAGGGATGGATGTTTGTGGAGAGTTGACCGAGACGGGATGGAGTCATGGCGTGATTCCGCCATACGCCATCGGGGACTTAGCGGTGCAGGCCATGACATTCCTGTGAGCCGGCTGTCCCTGTTACGCGTGTAGTGCGCGGGTTCTGCCGCTGTGTGTGAGCACATGGTGACGGACGGCTCCATGCGACCGCGGGTGGCCGCGGGAGGCCGGACGGCGCCGTTCCGGGGCGGGCCGCAGAAGGGACGGTGGCTGCCGTGGTGGCGCGCGGTCCCCGGCCGAATACCCGCCTGCCGATTCCGGCGCGGCGCGTTAACGTCCCCGAGTGCGCAAGAACTTGAGGGTGGCGGCCTACGCCGTCTGTGTGCGTGACGACCGCCTGCTGCTGGCCCGCATGACCGGAGCCGACGGCACATCCGAGTGGACCCTGCCCGGCGGTGGCATGGAGCACGGCGAGGACCCCTACGACACGGCCCTGCGCGAAGTGGAGGAGGAGACCGGCTACCGCGTCGAGCTCGTCGGGCTGCTCGGGGTGGACTCGATCCGCCGCAGCCTCAGGGGCCGCTTCGGCCGCACCGTCGACCATCACGGCGTACGCCTCGTCTACGAGGGCCGTGTCATCGCGGGCGAGCTGCGCCACGAGGTCGGAGGCTCCACGGACATGGCCGCCTGGCACGACCTCACCGCCGTGTCCGGGCTGCGACGCATCGGGCTCGTCGACGCCGGGCTCGCGCTGTGGCGGCAGCGCCCCGCCGCGGGCCGGTCCGCATTCCCCGGGGAATAGCTTCGGATACCCCGGAAGATGAACGCTGAGTGACGGTCTTCCGGCCGGTCGGAGAGGTGTCGCCGACGCGCCGGTCGGTCCAAGATCCACGTACGGCGATCGGCGCTGTGCGTTGCCGCCTCGTTAACGTCCAGGTCATCCCCGGTGCGAACGATCCAGAGTGAGCGGGAAGTTCGCGACTGCGACCGACCCGCGACCACTGCCGACGCGTTCGCACTCGGGGAGACGCGCCATGTCGCGCATACGCTCTGTCGCCACAGCGGCTGCTCTGAATCGTCGCAACCTGCTTGCCGCCGCCGGGGCGGTGTCCCTCACGGCGGGCCTCGGGCTCGCGCTGCGCCCCGAGGACAGCCTCGCCGCCGGAGCCTCGGCTCGCCGCGCCTCCGGCGCTTCGGCCCACCCCGCCGCCGGCGAAACCCCCGCCGCCGTCTCCCGGCAGGCGGTGTCCGCGGCCCTCGCCCCCTACACGGCGGGCACCACACTCGCCGGTGTCGCGGCGCCCCGCACCTCTTCGGGGTACCGCCGCCTCGGTGACGGTCCCGGCTGGAGCCGCGTCGTGCGCGGCGAGCTGGCGGCACCCCGGTCGGGCCGCGCCGAGCGGCGCACCGCGCTCGCCGCGTTCGTGCAGTTCACCGATCTGCACCTGATGGACAGCCAGCACCCGCTGCGCCTGGAGTTCCTGCGCTCCAACGACCGGCACGCCTGGCGGCCCCACGAGGCGCTGACCGTGCCCGGTGCCGTCTCGCTGGTCGAGCGCGTCAACTCGCTGCGCGGGGCACCCGTCACCGGAACGCCGCTGCACTTCGTGATGACCACGGGCGACAACACGGACAACAACGCGAAGTCCGAGCTCGAGTGGTTCATGAAGATCATGAGCGGCGGCCGGATCACCCCCAACTCGGGCGACCCCCGCCACTACGAGGGTGTGCAGAACAGCGGGCTCGCGCTGTACTGGCAGCCCGAATCGACCGTGCGTGACGCCGACAAGCAGCTCGGATTCCCGCAGATCCAGGGGTTCCTGGACGCCGCGATCCGCGAGGTGCGCAGCCCCGGCCTGAACCTGCCCTGGTACTCCACGGTCGGCAACCACGACGCTCTGCCGCTCGGCTGCTACGCGCACGGCGACCCCTACCTCGCCGAGTACGCGATCGGCGGAAGCAAGCTGATGAGCCTGTCCGCCGACGAGGCGAAGAAGCTCCAGGACGCGATCAAGAACGCCACGGACCCCATGGGCCTGCAGTTCCGCGATCTGCTCAAGGCGCACACGCGCGACCTGCGCTCGGTCACCCCGGACGAGAAGCGGGCCCCCTACACCCCCGCCGAGTACCTCAAGACCCATCTCGACCCCCAGTACACGGGTCGCGGTCCGGTGGGGCACGGGTACTCGTCGGCGAACGTGGACGCCGGCACGCAGTACTACTCCTTCCGCATCGCCGACGACGTCATCGGAATCAGCCTCGACACCACGGACGCGGGCGGTCACTACGAAGGCTCCATCGGCACCGCCCAGTTGAAGTGGCTGGACAAGACGCTCCAGGACAACAAGGACGCACACGCCGTCGTCTTCAGCCACCACACCAGCCAGTCGATGGACAACACCCACCCCGACCCGGCCCGCCCGTACGAGGGGCGGCACAGCGGTGCGGAGGTCGTGGCCCTGCTGGGCCGGCACCCCAACGTCCTGGCCTGGGTCAACGGCCATATCCACAAGAACGTGATCACGCCGCACTCCGGGTCCGACGGCAACTCCTTCTGGGAGATCTCGACCGCCTCGCACGTGGACCACCCCCAACTCGCCCGCGTCATCGAGCTGGTGGACAACAAGGACGGCACACTCTCGATCTTCACGACGCTCATCGAGTCCGCCGCCCCGCACCGCACGGATTTCGCGGACCTCAGCCAGACGGGTCTGGCCGCCCTCTACCGTGAGCTGGCCTACAACGCCCCCGGAGCCAACATGACCCTGGCCGGCAACGCGGTGGACCGCAACACGGAGCTCGTGCTGAAGAAGGGCTGAAACCCGCTCAACTCGCGCACCACGGGCAACCCCGCCGCCCCGGGCGCGGTCCCTCCCGCCGACCGGTGCTCATCGGTGACGAGGGGGATGACATGTCCGTACGCAGGGGACTGCTGGGAGCCGGGGCGACGGCGGCCGTGACGGCGTTGGCTCTCACCACGCCGGCCATCGCCGCTCCGGGAGCGCTGGACCACACCGCGACCCGGCAGGCGATCGACGCGGCCGTCAAGGACGGGGTCCCGGGCGCGACCGCCACGGCCAGGGACGTACACGGCACGTGGAGCGCGGTCTCGGGGGTAGGCGACCTGCGCACGGGGGCGCAGCGTTCGGCGCGGGACCGCTAGTCGCGTCGGCAGCATCACCAAGACGTTCGTGTCGACGGTGCTCCTCCAACTGGAGGCCGAGGGGCGGCTGTCGCTCGACGACACCGTGGAGAAGTGGCTGCCCGGCCTGGTCCACGGCCACGGCCACGACGGGCGCCGGATCACGGTCCGGCAGCTTCTGAACCGTACGAGCGGCATCTACAACTACACGGCCGACGACACCTTCGGCCGTACGTACTTCCTCAAGGACGGCTTCCTGCGGCACCGCTACGACACGCTGCGGCCGGAAGCTCTGGTGCGCATCGCGACCTCCCACGAGCCGGACTTCGCCCCGGGAGCCGGCTGGAACTACTCGAACACCAACTACGTGCTGGCCGGGATGGTGATCGAGAGGGTCACGGGCCACGCCTACGCGCGCGAGATCCGCACCCGCATCGTCGAACCCCTGGGTCTGCGCGCCACGTCGCTCCCCGGCACGAGGGCCACGGTCCCGCGGCCGAGCAGCCGTGCCTACGGCAAGCCGGCCGAGACGGCGACCGGCCCGACGTACGACGTCACCACGCTCAACCCCTCCCTCGCCTCCTCGGCGGGCGAGATGGTCTCCGACTCCGCCGATCTGATCCGCTTCTACTCGGCCCTGCTCAGGGGCGGGCTGCTGCCGCCCCGGCAGCTGAAGGAGATGAAGACGACGATCAAGGCCGAGGGCATCCCGGACGCGGGCTACGGGCTCGGACTGATCGAACGGGAACTGAGCTGCGGAGTGCATGTCTGGGGCCACGACGGAGGCATCCAGGGCTCGTCGTCCTCGGCGGTCACCACGGAGGACGGCCGCCACTCCCTCGCCTTCAACGTCAACGGCGACTGGTCGGGGGACGGCGACGCGGTGCTCGAGGCGGAGTTCTGCGAAGGCTGAGGCACCCCGGGGCCGGTCCTCCCGGGTCGGGACCGGCTCCGCCTGCCCCACGGCAGGGCACCGGCGCCCGTCGAGCGGTCGGCGGGGCCGCGCGCCGCCGACCCCGATCACGGTCACACCGGGAATACCGGCGGGACCAGCGCATTCCCCGGCCCCCGGGATTCCGGTGTAAATCGATCCGACCCGGACATGAGACGCGCCGTTCATTTGTCTGAAACATCTATGCCGCCTCATATCGGACAACCCGCTGTTCACGGGGATGGTTCGATAGTTGTGCAAGGCGGGTGGTCGTGTGCTGACGAGGCACGGTCTGCGCGTGCTCTCGGTCTACGAGGGCTTCTTCTCCGGTGGCGCCCGGATCCTCCACACCGATGTCGTCCTGGGTCTGCAGGAAGGCGGTCAGCATCACCGTGTGCTGAGTGTCCACGGGGAAGTGCTCCGTGAGGCCACCCGGCAGCGGATGGAGGACGACGCCTCCTACCGGTCGCTGACCGCGGCCGGCGTGGAGGTCGGCACTCTCGGCCGCACGTTCGGTCTGCCCGGCGCCCTCGCGTCCGATCCCACCCGGTTCACCGGTCCGGAGCTGGCGACGACGGCGAGGGCGATGGCGGGCGCCGATGTCATCCTGTCGCTCAAGGAGCAGCCGCTCGGTCTGCTCAACCAGGCGGGCCTGCCGCGCCGGCCGGTGGTGGTCGGGCTGCACCGCTCGGATCCGGAGAACCAGGGCGCGGCGCTCGGCGAACTGAAGGCGGCCATCGCCGACGGAACCGTGGCGGCCTGCGTCTGCTGCGCCGAGTCGACCCGGTCCGCCTACGAGGCCGCCGGTGTCCCGCCCGAACTGCTGCACGTCATCCCCAACGGCGTCGATCTGCTCCGCTTCCGGCCCGACCCGGCCCGCCGGGTCCAGCTGCGTGCCGCGCTCGGCATCCCGGACACGGCGCCGGTCGTCGTGTTCGCGGCCCGGTACGACGCGATGAAGAACGTCCCGCTGTTCCTGCGCGCCGCCCGGGAGTGGCTGCGGCACGAGCCCGACGGGCACGTGCTGATGTGCGGCGCCGGCATGAGCGAGGACCAGCCCGGGCTGTGCGCCGACATCGGCATCGCGTTCGGGGACGACCTGCGGCTCACCGAGCGGCTGCACCGGCTCGGGGTGCGGCGCGACATGGAGAGCCTCTACGCGGCCGCCGACGTGGTGGCGCTCACCTCGGCCTGGGGCGAGGCGGCCCCGCTGTGCCTGATCGAGGGCATGATGTGCGGTGCCGTCCCGGTGTCCACCGATGTGGGCGACAGCGCGGCGATCGTGGCCGGGCACGGTTTTGTCACCCCGCCGGACCCCGTCGCGATCGCGCGGGCCTGGAGCGACGCGGTCGCCGCCCGGCCCGGCCTCGAGCCCGTCCTCGCCCGCAGTCGCGAGCGCTTCAGCCGTACACGCATGATCGCGTCGTACGGCGCGCTCCTCGACCGGGTTCATACGGAGCCGATCAGGCCGTCGCTGCCCGAGCCGCCCCTGCCTGAACCGCTCTGACCGGGACGGCGTCGGCCGTCGTGGGTCCCGGGGCGTGGGGCCGGACGGTGCGCGCCGGCCGTGGAGGAGGGGCGGCCGACGTCTCGGCGGCCCCTCCTCTCCCCCCGACCGGCGGGTGACGCCTAACGGGGCAGCACCACGACATGGGCAGCCGGCTCCCGGTCGGCCGACGCCATCAGGGCCGTGCGGACCACGGTCGCCTGCTGCTCCAGCCCCTCGCGCAGCTTCTTCGGCGTGATGTGGACGACCGTGATGCCGAGCCGCTCCAGGTGTTCGCGCTTGCGGGTGTACTCCGACCACACGGTGTCGTTCTCCTGGCCGACGTCCTGGCGCGGGGTTCGGGCGTCGAGTTCCAGGGCCACCGCCTGCTCGGGCCAGTACGCGTCCAGGCCGCCGAGGTAGGGGCCGCCCGGGAGCCTCAGGTCCACGTTCCACACCGGGTCCGGGAGCCCGTACTCACGCACCATGCGGTACAGGCGGTCCTCTGCCCTCGCCCGGCCCTCCGCCAGGAGGGATTCCACGGCGTCCACCACGTGCGGGCGGCTCAGTAGTTTCGCCTGGTTCAACTCCCGCACGATCGCGGTCGGTTCGCAGTGGCCGGCGTGCACCGCCTCGGCCAGTAACCGGCGTACGGCGGCCGCGTCCGGCAACTGCGCCACCGCGTCGGCCACGGCGCGTGGCACCGGCGCCACGGGCAGTCCGGTCACCAGCCGGGCGGCCGGCAGCGCCGCTGTGCGCACCACCCGGGCGCAGCCGGAGCTGCGCAGCCGCCGCATACGGGGGACCAGGAGGTCGATCTTCTCCAGCGACGTCAGCGGGGGCGTGCAGCCGAAGCCGTAGAGCGCCAGGGCGGCCAAGCCCGTGATCATCGCGTCCGTCTGGCGCACCGAGGGGTGTGCGCCGGCGGAGCCGGGCTGGGGCGGGACCCCGGGCGCCGGGTCCTCGAGCGACGAGCGCGACGCGTAGAGGAGCACCGCGTGCAGGCGCTCCTCCGAGGTCGGCGGGCCGGGGTGCAGCAGGTACACGCCCGGCAGGAACTGCTGCCAGGGGCCGCCGGGCCGGCAGTGCCCGGTGGTCTCGGCGGCGGTCACACCGTGGGCGCGCAGTTGTGCCGTGGTCAGCACCCGGCGCTGAACCTCCGTCAGGTGACGGAGGGGGCGGGGGGAGAGCGGGGTGTTGTAGGTCATGACCCCGGAGTTCCCGCGCCCGGTCCGTCTCCTAACCGCTGTTACACGGCTGTCGGCAAATACGGACAACACGGCTCTAAAGTACGCACGTTCGACTGCCGAAAGAGGCTGGTCCGAGTGGGGGAAGGGGCGGGTTACGGGTTCAGATTCTCGTATTTCGTAACTGTCGTCCCTGCGTATCCACCGACCGGGTTCCTTCGGCGGGAACTCGTCCCCCGAAGGAACCCGTGGCCCGAGGTTGTCTAGCGGGTCGCCTGCGCGTCGCACACCTGGCCGCGCAGGGTGCGTGCCAGGTCGTCGCGTGCCTCGAGCACCAGCCTGCGCAGCGCCGGCGGCGCGTCCTCACGGGTGGTGAGCCAGGCGTCGGTGGCGTCCAGCGTCCCGGGGAAGTCCTGGAGCGAGGGGAACAGGCCCCTCACCACGTCCATCCCGATCTGGATGGAACGCTCGGCCCAGACACGGTCGATGGCCGCGAAGTACTTCTCGGCGTACGGCGCGAGCAGTTCCCGCTGCGACGGCTGCACGAATCCCGCGATGGTCGCCTCGACCAGCGCGTTCGACAGGGCGTCCGACTCCACGACCTGGGCCCAGGCCTGCGCCTTGACCGCGGCCGAGGGGCGCGCTGCCAGGCAGCGGACCTGGTGGCGCTTGCCGGATGCCGTGTCGTCGCGCGTCAGTTCCGCGGCGAGCACCGACTCGTCCGCGGCTCCGTGCGCGGCGAGCGGCTCCAGGAACGCCCAGCGCAGCTCCTGGTCCACGTCCAGACCGTCGATCTTCTCAGTGCCCTCCAGCAGGCCCCGCAGCTGTTGCAGATCGCCCTCGTCGGACGCCACCGCCGCGAAGAACCGCGCCCACGTCAACTGGTGCTGGCTGCCCGGCTCCGCCTGCCGGAGCTCGCGTTGCGCACCCTCCGCGAGCAGCCGCCCGCCGGTCTCCCGCCACCCGGGCGCGGCGTAGTGGGTCAGCGCCGAGTCCGCCCAGGCGTGCAGCATCTGCAGAACGCCGATGTCGGACTCGCGACCGGCGAACCGGAGCACCAGTGCGATGAAGTCCCGCGCCGGCAGCAGTGCGTCGCGGGTCAGGTTCCACAGCGCGGACCAGCACAGGGCGCGGGCGAGCGGGTCGGTGATCTCGCCGAGCCGGTCCTTCAGGGTCGCGAGGGACGTGTCGTCGAAGCGGATCTTGCAGTACGTGAGGTCGTCGTCGTTGACCAGGACCAGGTCCGGCGCCTCCACCCCCGACAGTTCGTCGACCACCGTGCGCGGACCGTGGACGTCCAGTTCGGCGCGCGCGTACCGGACGAGTGCGCCCCCCTCGCTGCGGTACAGGCCCACCGCAACCCGGTGCGGCCGCAGCGTGGGATGCGACTCGGCGGCCTCCTGGAGCACACTCAGCTCCGCGATCCGGCCGTCCGCTGCGAGCAGCACCTGCGGGGTCAGCGAGTTGACCCCCGCGGTCTGCAGCCAGGACCGCGACCACGCCGCCATGTCCCGGCCGCTCGTCTCCTCGAGGACCGACAGCAGGTCGCCGAGGCGCGTGTTGCCATAGGCGTTCCGCTTGAAGTAGCGCCGGGCGCCCTCCAGGAAGGCGTCCCGGCCCACGTACGCCACCAGCTGCTTCAGCACCGAGGCGCCCTTGGCGTAGGTGATGCCGTCGAAGTTGAGCTTCGCGTCCTCCAGGTCGCGGATGTCCGCGGTGACGGGGTGCGTGGACGGCAGCTGGTCGGCACGGTACGCCCACGCCTTGCGGTTGTTGGCGAACGTGATCCAGCCGTCGGTGAAGCGGGTCGCCTCCACCAGCGAGAACGAGCCCATGAAGTCGGCGAACGACTCCTTCAGCCACAGGTCGTCCCACCACGCCATGGTCACCAGGTCGCCGAACCACATGTGCGCCATCTCGTGCAGGATCACATTGGCACGGCGCTCGTACGACGCCTGCGTGACCTTTCCGCGGAAGATGTACTCCTCGCGGAAGGTGACCAGGCCGGGGTTCTCCATCGCGCCGAGGTTGTACTCGGGCACGAAGGCCTGGTCGTACTTCCCGAACGGGTACGGGTAGTCGAAGTGGTCGTGGAAGAAGTCCAGGCCCTGCTTGGTGACCAGGAAGACGTCGTCCGCGTCGAAGTGCTTCGCCAGGCCCCTGCGGCACATCGCGCCGAGCGGGATCTCCAGCGTCGTTCCGTCCTCGAAGGTGCGGGAGTAGGTGTCCGTGACGTAGTGGTACGGACCCGCCAGCACCGTGGTGATGTACGTCGAGATCGGCTTCGTCTCGGCGAACCGCCAGACCCCGTCGTGCGGTTCGCCCGCCCCGTTGCTCCACACCGTCCAGCCCTCGGGGGCGCGCACCTCGAAGCGGAAGGGCGCCTTGAGGTCGGGCTGCTCGAAGTCGGCGAAGACGCGGCGCGCGTCGGCGGGCTCGTACTGGGTGTACAGATACACCTCGCCGTCCTCCGGATCGACGAAGCGGTGCATGCCCTCGCCGGTGCGGGAGTAGGCGCACTGCGCGTCGACGACCAGCTCGTTCTCGGCGGCCAGGTCCTCCAGCTGGATGCGGGTGCCGTCGAAGACCTCGCCCGGATCGAGGTCCTTGCCGTTCAGCGAGACCGCGGTGACGCTCGGGGCGATCAGGTCGGCGAAGCTCGCGGCGCCCGGCTCGGCGCAGCGGAAACGGATCGTGGTGACGGAGCGGAACGTGCGCGGTCCGGCGTCCGCGTCGCCGGGTGCCTCGCCCACGGCGGAGCGGAGGTCGAGCGACACGTCGTACCCGTCGACGGACAGCAGGGCGGCCCGCTCGCGGGCCTCGTCGCGGGACAGGTTCTCACCGGGCACGGGCGGCACTCCCTCAGGATCGGCTGGGTGGGGCGAACAGGACCGATCCTCCCATGTGCACCTGACGCCGGGCAGAGGGGCGCACCACCTCGTGAGAAACGCGGGAATGCCCGGTGCGACCTCGGATGTTGCACGATGAACAACCGCTTCCCTAGGAGAGTCATGTCCGAGACCGTGACCGCTTCCGGCAAGACCCCCGTCGACTTCTGGTTCGACCCGCTGTGCCCCTGGGCCTGGATGACCTCCCGCTGGGTCCTGGAAGTGGAGAAGGTGCGGGACATCGAGGTCCGCTGGCACATCATGAGCCTCGCCGTCCTCAACGAGGACAAGCTGGACCAGCTGCCCGACGAGTACCGGGAGATGCTCGCGACCAAGGCGTGGAAGCCGGTGCGCGTGGTCACCGCGGCCTGGCAGAAGCACGGCGACGACGTCCTCGGCCCGCTGTACACGGCGCTCGGCACGCGTATCCACAACCAGGGCGAGGGCCCGACGCTCGAGGCGATCGCCGGTGCGCTCGCGGACGTGGGCCTGCCCGCGGACCTGATCGACTACGCGGAGCAGGAGGACTTCGAGTTCGACGCCGAGCTGCGCTCCTCGCACAAGGAGGGCATCGAGAAGGTCGGCCAGGAAGTGGGCACGCCGGTGATAGCGGTGCCGGGCTCCGACGGCGAGCAGATCGCCTTCTTCGGACCGGTGGTCACCCCCGCTCCCAAGGGCGAGGACGCCGCGAAGCTGTGGGACGGCACCCTGGCGGTCGCTTCCGTGCCGGGCTTCTACGAGATCAAGCGCACCCGGACCAAGGGCCCGGACTTCAGCAACCTCTGACCTGAACCCTTCCACGGGCTCCCGCCGGCCCTCGGCCGCGGGAGCCCGTCGGCGTTGCGGTCCGCTCCCGGGCCGCTCGCCGACCTCGCGCCCCTCGGCGGGCAGCGGCAAAAGCGGCTAACGGGGTGTGCGGACCCGCTGCCAGGTGTAGCCCACGGCCGCCAGGATCAGCGTCATCGCGCCGGTCGAGTACAGCTGCACACGGGTGTCCGGCTGCCGTGCCATGAGGACGAAGATCCCCGCCATACCGGCCAGTGCCACCCAGGTCAGCGCCGGGAACGCCCACATCCGCACCACCAGCTTCTCGGGCGTCTCGCGCTCCAGCCGGCGGCGCAGACGCAGCTGCGAGATCGCGACGAAGAACCAGACGACCAGGATGACCGCGCCGATCATGTTCAGCAGCCACGGGAAGACGTCGTTCGGGCGCCAGTAGCTGAGCACCACGCAGGCGAACCCGAACACGCAGGAAACGAGCACGGCGACACGCGGGACCCCGCCGGGGACACGGGCCAGCGCCCGGGGTCCCTGACCGCGCTGCACCAGCGAGTACGCGATGCGTGAGGCGCCGTAGACGTTGGCGTTCATCGCGCTCAGCAGCGCCACCAGCACCACGACGTTCATCAGCGGGCCCGCGCCGGGGATGCCGAGGCGGTCGAGTGCCGCGACGTAGGGGCCCTTCTCGACGACCTCCTTCGAGTCCCACGGGACCAGGGTGACGATGACCGCCATCGAGCCGATGTAGAAGACCGCGATGCGCCACATCGCCGTACGGACCGCGCTCGCCACTCCCTTGACCGGATCCTCCGACTCGGCCGCCGCGATGGTCACGGTCTCCAGACCGCCGTACGCGAAGACCGACGCGAGCAGGCCGATGACGAGGCCCTCGCCGCCGTGCGGCAGGAAATGGGTGAGGTTCGAGGCGCCGGGGGAGTCCGTGCCGGGCAGGACGCCCGCGATCGCCAGCACGCCGAGCAGCAGGAACAGGCTGATGGCGCCGACCTTGAGCGCCGCGAACCAGAACTCGAACTCCCCGAAGTTCTTCACCGCGGCCAGGTTCGTCCCGCAGAAGACGACCATGAAGAGCGCCACCCAGGCCCACTCGGGCGTGCCGGGGAGCCAGCCGGTGACGATCTTCGCGGCGCCGATGCCCTCCAACCCGACGGCCGTGCACAGCAGCACCCAGAACGACCAGCCGGCGGTGAAGCCCGCCCACGGCCCGATCGCGCGCTCGGCATGCGCGGAGAAGGAACCCGACGAGGGGTGGGCGGCCGACATCTCGCCGAGCATCCGCATCACCAGCATCACGAGGAGACCGGAGACCGTGTAGGCGAGGACGATCGAGGGACCGGCGGCGGCGATGCCGGCGCCGGAGCCGACGAACAGGCCGGCGCCGATGACACCGCCGAGGGCGATCATCGACAGATGGCGCTGCTTGAGGCCGTGGGAGAGGGGGACGTCAGGGGATCCCCCCTGCTCCGGGAGATCCACCCGCTCGGGCGAGGCCGGGCTGGGGGAGGGGGCTGACGGCTCGGACGTGGTGCGGGGCATGGAGCGGCTCGTTCGGTGCTGTGGGGGGCAAAAACGCCCCACAGTCTGGGTGGGTTCGCCGCTCACATGGGCAGGCCGCCCACCATCCGGACATGCGTCGCACGGACCGTGAGGGCCCCGTCACGCAGCGGCCGGACGCGGTGCGAGGCGTTCCCCTGGTCGGGCGGCGGGTGGACGCCGGGGGGAGAGGTGTTGGCGAAACCCTACAGGCGCCGCCGGAATCGGCCCCGTGATGCCGACGGCCCCACCTCAGTGACCCGTATCACGCCGCGTCAGGTGTAACTCGCAGCTTTTGTCGACAGCCCACCAAGCCCCGGATCCTCGCTTTGTCGAGCGGTGACGGTGATCGGCTCATGGCCCCTGGGATAGCGTCACCGTGTCCCGAACCGTCCTCAGCGCCGGAGTGAGTCCTCATGAGCACCGCCACCGCCATCACACGCCCCGGCGAGGTCCTCGCCGACCTGCTGCCCGCGTCCCGCGTCCGTGACATCGCCCTCGTGGCCGGCGGCGCCGTGCTCACCGGTCTCGCCGCGCAGATCGCGGTGCCCGTGCCGGGCTCCCCGGTGCCGGTGACCGGCCAGACCTTCGCCGCGCTGCTGGTCGGCACGGCCCTCGGAGCGCGCCGCGGTTTCCTGTCGCTCGCCCTGTACGCGCTCGCCGGTGTCGCCGGTGTCCCGTGGTTCGCCGGTGGTGCCTCGGGTGCCGCCGCCCCGTCCTTCGGCTACATCCTCGGCATGCTGCTCGCCTCCACCGTCGTGGGTGCCCTCGCCCGCCGCGGCGCCGACCGCTCGGTGCTGCGCACGGCGGCCGCGATGCTGCTGGGTGAGGCGCTCATATACGCGGTCGGCGTCCCGTACCTGGCCCTGGCCACCGGCATGTCCGCGAACGCGGCGATCGCCGCCGGGCTCACCCCCTTCCTCGTCGGTGACGCCCTGAAGGCGGCCCTGGCTGACGCGGCGTGATACGGGTCACTGAGGTGGGGCCGTCGGCATCACGGGGCCGATTCCGGCGGCGCCTGTAGGGTTTCGCCAACACCTCTCCCCCCGGCCGTTCCCTCACCGCTTGGGCCGTGGCCTGCGGCGTGTGACCCACAGGCCCGCCCCACCCGCGGCGATCAGCGTCGCGCCGGCCGCGCCGAGCGGAAGGACCCGCTCGTCCGTACCGGTCCTGGGCAACTCATCACCGCCCGGACCCACCGGTGTGTTGTCGGTGCCGAGCAGCAGCGGGGTCGCCGGGGCGTTCGGCGTCGGCTTCGACGCGCCGAACGGGACCGGACCCTGCTGCCAGTACGTCTTCTTCCCGTCGCTCGTCTGGACCGGCAGGCAGATCCTGCCCGTCTTGCCCGTGTCGAAGGTGGCGTCGACGGCGTAGGTCTTCGAGGAGCCCGCCGCCAGATTGTCGACGGCACAGCTGAAGGCACTGTTCGAACCGCGCGGGAGATCCTTTTCGGCGATTTCCGAACAGCCCTTGACGTTGGTGACCGCGAGGCCGTCGAATCCGGCGACCAAAAGCCGGATCTTTCCGCTTTCCTTGGTTCCCCCGTTCTTCACCACAGCGGTAATCGCCGTTTTGTGCGATCCGTTGTCGACCGAGATCTTCTCGGGCAGCAGTGTGGTCAACTCCACCCCCGCCGGAGCCTTGTCGACGGCCTTTCCCCCTTTGCTGCTCATCCCTCCCTGGTCATCCGCCGTGGCGGCGCACGCAAAGATCAGAACCGCCGAAAAAGATGCAGTGACCAGCGATCCCGTGATGGCAGTCGTGTACCGAGAACCCATGTTCGTCCCCCTTGGCTGCGCCTGATTCCGCAGTACTTGAAGAGGTACCACAAGATTTCTCCGCACTATGCTGGTACGGCCCGAAGTGTGACCATTGTGTTTCCGCTGAGGCGGGTGTTGAGGGGGTGCAGGGGATTGCCGGGAAATGCGAGCGGCGGTATTCCTGGTTTATTGGTGACGGGCCGATATCGCCTGGTCGAGAGCATAGGTCAGGGGGGAATGGGGCGCGTGTGGCGTGCCGCCGACGAAATGCTCGACCGTCAGGTGGCCGTCAAGGAAATACGGATGGACGGACTCGACACGGAGGACGTCCGGACCCGCCGCGAACGCACCCTGCGCGAGGCCAGGGCCACCGCCCGGATCGACCACCCCAACGTCGTACGCATCTACGACGTCGTGGACGAGAGCGACCGCTTGTGGATCGTCATGGAACTCGTGGACGGCCGCTCGCTGGAACGAATCCTGGTGGAGGAGGGACCGCTCGCAGTCCGCGAGACGGCGCGGATCGGTCTCGAACTGGTGGCGGCGCTACGGCAGGTGCACGCGGGAGGCGTCCTGCACCGGGACATCAAGCCGGGGAACGTGCTTGTGGAACGCCGGGGGCGGCGCGTGGTCCTCACGGACTTCGGCATCGCCGCGATCCAGGACGCCAAGGCGCTCACCATGGTCGGGATGCTGGTGGGCTCTCCGGACTACATGGCCCCGGAGCGGATCTCGGGCCGCCCGCAGGGTCCGCCGTCGGACGTGTGGTCCCTCGGCGCGACGCTCTGCGCGGCCCTCGGCGGGCACTCGCCGTTCTCCCGCTCGACGACCCTGGCGACACTGCACGCCGTGCTGTACGAGGAACCGCAACTGCCCGCCTCCGCAGCGGGGTTGACAGGGATCCTGGCCGTCCTCCTGGACAAGGAGCCGGCGGTGCGGCCGGGCCTCGAGGAGGTCGCGGAGGAACTGGGGCGGGTCGTCGGGGACGCCACCGGTGCATGGGCGGGAGGAGGGCCCGGGACCTGGGCCGGCGGCGAGGAGCACGGAGGGGAAGGGGAGGGCGTCGCGCCGGCGCCGGGTGGGGCGCAAGCACCGGAGCCCGGAGGCGCGTCGACGACCGCGGTCGCGCCGGAGGCCGGGGAGAGCGCCACCCCTGCGTACCTCGACCCGGCTCTGATCCGGGCGGCGCGGCGCCCGTGGGGCGGCGAGGAGAGCGCCGTGAGTCCGTATGACGGGGCCTTTCCGGCGGACGGCGTGCCGGAGGAACCCGTCGTCGAGGATTCCGTGCCCGTACCGCGTACACCGGCGGCGCCCGACCGGTCCGCGACTGCAGGCGCGCCGAACGGGCGGGCGGCCACGGTCCGTTCGGATTCCCCCGCGAAGAGCGCGGCCGAGTGCGGCGGCCCGGATGCGGAGCCGGGCGAAGCGAGCCGCAACGCCTCCACCGAGACCTCCGCCGAACCGGTCCCCGCGGTCCCGCCCACGGCACCGACCCGGGTGCACCCCACCCCGGCGGAGCCCTCCGGCGTCCCCACGGCCGGAGCCGGTCCCGCCATCCGGAGCCGTCCGCAGGGCGCCCTCGGAGGCACCTCGTCGGCGCCGGGGGCCGCGGCCCGCCGGGCCGAACCCCGGCCGGGCGCCTCGGCCGGGCCGGTCGCGCCGCCGTTCGGCCGCGCAGACCCGCCGTCGGTCTCCTCGGCGTCCCCGCACAGCGCTCTCACGCTGCCGCTGAGCACGGCGTCGGCCGGCACCGCGCGATCCGGCGGCGGCCGGACCGCCCCCGGTCCCTCGCCCGACACCGGGCTTCCGGGCCCCGCGCACCCTTCCGCCCCTCGGCGCAGCCGGCGCCGGGCCGCGGTGGCCGCCGTCGTGGGGGCCGTGGTGGCCGGTGCGGTGGCCGGGGCCGTGATCGCCGCCGAGGCCGGATCGAACGGCCGGACGCAGGGCACATCGGCCGGGTCCGACCACCCGTCCGTCTCCTCCGGCGGCCGGAGCGGCACGGGCGGCACACCCACCGTCGCGGGAACCTCGCGTCCGGCGAGCCTGCCGTCGGGCGCCCGCACGGAGGCGGGACTGTACGCCTGGGTCCCGCCGCCGGGCTGGCAGCGGGTGGCGGAGAGCGGGGCGGAGGTGCACTACTCGTCTCCCGACCGCTCCCAGGAGATGGTGGCCAACGCGACCCCGGCCCGGGGCGATCTGCTGGAGCAGTGGGAGCAGGCGGAACAGGAGCGCAGGAAGGGTCTCGGCTACCGGCGGATCCGCCTGGACCGGGGCACCTTCCGGGGCGGGCCCGCGGTCGTCTGGGAGTACACCGTCATGGCCAAGGGCCGCCCCTGGCACGTACGGCTGCTGGGCTTTCGCGAGCACGGGACGTCGTACGAGGTCAGCACCTGGTACCACCCGGACGTCGAGGACCGCGCGACCAGGGTCTACGACGAGGTCAAGGAGGGGTTCACACCGCTCTGAGCCGTGACGGCCGGGCAGAGCGAGGGCCCCGCGGAGTCACCGCGGGGCCCTCGCCCGTGCTCATGTGCGGACGGCGGTCAGACGCCGACCTCGGCCCGTTCCGTCTCCGGGTCCCGGGCGGCCCCGGCGGTCCGGGAGCCCATCTTCTGCCTGACCACGGCGATGACGAGCACCACGGCGGCGACGAGCAGCGACAGCAGGACCGTCTCACGTCCGTCGTGCTCGGTGTCGGTCAGCATGTAGCCGAGGACGAACACGATCAGTGCGGCCGTGGCCCAGGTCAGATAGGGGTACAGCCACATCTTCACGATCAGCTTCTCCGGCGCCTCGCGCTGGATGATCTTCCGCATCCGCAGCTGCGAGAAGCAGATCACCAGCCAGACGAACAGGGCGACCGCACCGCTGGAGTTGACCAGGAAGAGGAAGACCGAGTCCGGGTACTTGTAGTTGAAGAAGACGGCGAGGAAGCCGAAGAGCACGGAGACGACGATCGCCGTCATCGGCACACCACGACCGGTGGTCCGGGCGAAGGCCCTGGGCGCGTCGCCCCGCACGCCGAGCGAGAAGGCCATACGGGAGGCCGTGTAGAGCCCGGAGTTCAGGCAGGACAGCACCGAGGTCAGCACGATGAAGTTCATGATCTGACCGGCGTGCGCGATGCCGAGGGAGTCCAGGGCGGCGACGTAGGAGCCCTTCTCCGCGATCGATGCGTCGTCCCACGGCAGCAGGGAGACGACCACGAGGATCGAGCCCAGGTAGAAGACGGCGATACGCCAGATGATGCTGTTGGTGGACTTGGTCACCGCCCGCCGCGGGTCCTCGGACTCGCCGGCCGCCAGCGTGGCGATCTCACTGCCCATGAAGGAGAAGACGACCAGGAGCACACCGGTGAGGATGGCGCCCGGTCCGTGCGGCAGGAACCCGCCGTGACCGGTGAGGTTGTCCAAGCCGGCCTTGTCGCTGTGGACGCCGGGCAGCACCCCGAAGACGGCGAGTGCGCCGACGACGATGAAGGCGCCGATGGCGACGACCTTGATCCCGGCGAACCAGAACTCGAACTCGCCGTAGGAGCCGACGGAGACAAGGTTGGTGGCGGTCAGCACGATCATGACGATCAGGGCCCAGCCCCACTGGGGCACGGCCGGTATCCAGCCCTCGAGGATCTTGGCCCCCGCTGTCGCCTCCACCGCGAGCACGACCACCCAGAAGAACCAGTACAGCCAGCCGATGGAGAAACCGGCCCAGCGGCCGAGTGCGCGGTCCGCGTGTGCGGAGAAGGAGCCGGAAGTGGGGTTCGCGGCGGACATCTCGCCCAGCATGCGCATCACCAGCACCACGAGCGTGCCGACGAGGGCGTAGGAGAGAAGGATGCCGGGACCGGCGGTGGCGATGCCCGCGCTGGAACCGACGAACAGCCCGGCACCGATGACGCCGCCGATGGCGATCATCGTCAGGTGACGGTTCTTGAGTCCGGCCTGGAGGCCGCCGCCGGGTTCTCCGGGGCCGCCGGGGACGTGTCCGGCCTCTGTGGGGGTCGGCTTCGAGGTCATGTAGGGGATTTCCTTTGAGCCGGGTGTGGGGAATGTGGGGGACACACGTAGTACGTCCCGAACGAGCGGAAGGGATGCTCGTCCGAGCGGTGTACGAGTCGGTCCAGTGAATCCGAGGCGAAGGAATTCAGAAACCTTTGAATCCGGATTGTTACTTGAGGTTTCCTTGAGGTTCTATAGCCTGGCTCACATTTTTCGGGGCAAGTACCCCGCGCAGCCGATCGGCGACAGCCGTGACACACTCGGACCATGCGCGTGTACCTCGGCTCAGACCATGCCGGTTTCGAACTGAAGAACCACCTCGTCGAGTGGCTCAAGGCGGCCGGCCATGAGCCCGTCGACTGCGGGCCCCACATCTACGACGCCCAGGACGACTACCCTCCGTTCTGCCTTCGCGCGGCGGAGCGGACGGTCGCCGACCCCGGCTCCCTCGGCATCGTGATCGGCGGCTCCGGCAACGGTGAGCAGATCGCCGCGAACAAGGTGAAGGGCGTACGGGCGGTCCTCGCATGGAGCGAGGAGACCGCGACGCTCGGCCGGCAGCACAACAACGCGAACGTCGTCGCCGTCGGTGCGCGCATGCACTCGCAGGAGGATGCGACCACGTTCGTCGAGACCTTCCTGAACACGCCCTTCACGGGCGAGGAGCGCCATGCACGGCGCATCGAGATGCTGTCGGCGTACGAGACCAAGGGCGAGCTCCCGCCGATCCCCCCGCACCACCCGCAGGGCTGAGCCCGCCGCCCGGGGCTCCGGCTCCCGGAGCCCTCACCGGCGGGGCGGGACCCGATCCGTGACCGCCGGAGGGGGCGCAATCGCTCCCGCGACCCTGTGACGACCACCGGAGGTAGGGCGACCGTGCCGGAAGGGCACACCATCCATCGGCTGGCCGAGGACTACGCCGCACGGTTCGCCGGCGGTGTGGTCGGTGTTCGCAGCCCGCAGGGCAAGTTCGCCGACGCCGCCGCCCTACTCGACGGGTCAGGGCTGCGGACGGCCGATGCCCACGGCAAGCACCTCTTCCTCGGCTTCCGCGACGGCGACTGGGTGCACATCCACCTGGGCCTCTTCGGGAAGGTGGCGTTCGGGGACGCACCCGCGCCCCCGCCCGGTGACACGGTCCGTCTCCGCCTCACGAACGAGGCCTTTTACGTGGACCTCGTCGGCCCCACCACCTGTGCGCTGATCACCGACGACGAGAAGGCCGCCATACACCGCCGGCTCGGCCCCGACCCGCTCCGCGACGACGCCGACCCCGCCGCCGCGTACCGCCGTCTCTCCCGCAGCCGTACGTCCCTCGCGGCCCTGCTGATGGACCAGAAGGTCATCGCCGGCGTCGGCAACGTCTACCGCGCCGAGGTGCTCTTCCGGCACGGCATCGACCCCTACCGGGCCGGCAAGGACGTCACCTCCGCGGAGTGGGACGCGATCTGGGCCGACCTCGTCGACCTGATGCGCGAAGGTGTACGGAACAACCGCATCGACACCGTCCGCCCCGAACACACCCCCGAGGCCATGGGCCGCCCGCCGCGCGTCGACGATCACGGCGGCGAGGTGTACGTGTACCGCAGGGCGACGCAACGCTGCCACATCTGTGGCAGCGAGATCCGCACCGCCGATCTCGCCGCCCGTAATCTGTTCTGGTGCCCGGGCTGCCAGAACGGCCCGGGGAACTAGAACCCGTGCGGCAGCCACGGCGCCACGGCCGAACCGAACGCGAGTGACGCCTCCGCCAGCGCGCCCTGCCGCAGCTCGCGCACCCGCCCGGCCGCAGCCAGCGACGCGAGCGACACACCCCCGAGGTACGCCGCCCCCAACTCCCGTACGGACAGCGCAAGATCGGCGGCATCCGCGGTACGCGCGCACGCCGCGCCCTTCGCGTCGCCCGTGAGCCGCCAACGCCCCTCGTTCCAGGGGCAGAAGGCGTCCTCGACCTCGAACACCACATCCACCGGGGTCTGGTAGGTCCGCACCTCCAGCGCCGCCGCGGCGTCGACGAGGCGCACATGCAGGGCGTCCCGCAGTCGGGGCCGGCAGCGCCGGATGTCGGACACCAGATGCTGCCACCCCTCGTCGACCGGCCGCCCGTGCACGGCCAGCGTGGTCATCAGGTCGATGCCGAACAGGAAGCGCCACAGAGCGGCGTCCGTCGCCGGATCCAGCGCGGCGAGTGCCGACACGGTCACCGTGCCGTCGTGCCCGCCGACCCCCCAGCCGGGCTTGGCGCGGAACCTCGCATAACCCGTGATCTCGCCGCCGCGCTCGGCGATCACGCACTGCAGCGCGGAGGCGCCGTTCCGCTCGCTCGCCGGGTCGAGCAGCCCCACCCGCTCCCAGCCCGGCCTCCGCGCCAGCATGCCGGGCCGGCCGGGGACCAGTCGCGCGTACACGGCCTCGCAGGCGTCGAGTACGTCGGCAGGTGTCGCGTACCGCACCCGAACGTCGTCTGTACCGTCCGGAACGGCCAGCTCCACACGGCTCGTGTCGATCTCGGCGCCGAGCTGGAAGGTGGCCGCGCCGTATCCGAACCGGGAGTAGATCGCCGGCTCCGACGCCGTCAGCACCGCGAGCGGCTCCCCCCAGGAGCGGACGTCGTCCAGCTGCCTGCGCATCATCGACGTCAGCACACCGCGCCGGCGGTGCGTGCCCGCGACGCTCACCATCGTCACACCGGCGGCGGGGACCGAGGCACCGCCGGGGACGGTGAGGCGGAAACTGAACGCGCCTGCCGTGCCCACACAGGAACCTTCGTCCCATATGCCTATGGATCGATCGAATTCTGTGAGTTCTTTCCAGAGTTCCCGCTCTTCGGTTGATTCCTCCATGCCGCCGAAGGCCCGGAGGAGGTTGCCGTACCAGTCGTCCCACTCGGTCTGCCGCAGCACCCGCAGCTCGGTCGTCATGGGTCATACCTACCAGGGCAATGCGGGGCGAGCGAGGGGATTTCCCCCGGCCGCCGAAGCCCGGAACCTGTGAAGTTCAGCGCTCGGACGGGGGACAAGTGGGACCTCCCGTGCCAAGCGGCTGGTCGGATGGATAGGGTCCCGAACAATGGCAGCAGGACGAGAGCGGCGCGCGGAAGCCGAGACGTTCGCGGCCCGGTTGAAGAAGCAATGGCACCGGGCCCGCACCGGCCTGCGCAGATCCGCCGTGGACTACTTCCGCGGGGACGGCTCGGACTGGGTCGCGCTGGCCGGTCTGCTGCTCACGGTCCCGCTGATAGCCGCGACCACCCTGATCGACCCCGTGTGGTGCTCGCCCGCCGTGCTCGTGCTGCCGATCGTGGCGGGCGGCCTGCTGCTGCGGCCCTCCAGCCTGCTCGGCCTGTACGCCGCCGCCGCCACCGCGCTGATCATCGAGTCCGTCAAGCTCGGCCCGTACACGGAAGGGCCGTCGCGCGTCACCCCCGGCATCGTGCTCGTGGTCGCCGCCTGCGGATTCTTCGGTCTGCTGATCGCGCAGTTCCGCAGCCGGGTCGGAGTGCCGTGGCGCCGCGGTGGAACCATGCTCTTCGACCTGCGCGAACGCATTCGGGTGCAGAGCAAGCTGCCCAAGCTGCCCACGGGCTGGCATCGGGAGATGTCGCTCAGACCGGCGGGCGGGCAGTCCTTCTCCGGCGACTTCGTGGTGGCGGCGCGAACGAACGGCGGCCGCACCCTCGAGGTCGTCCTGACGGACGTCTCGGGCAAGGGGATGGACGCGGGCTCGCGCGCCCTGCTGCTCTCCGGGGCGTTCGGCGGCCTGCTGGGATCGCTCCCCCCGCACGCCTTCCTCCCCGCCGCCAACGGCTACCTCCTCCGTCAGGACTGGGACGAGGGCTTCGCGACCTCCATCCACCTGGTCCTCGACCTGGAGTCCGGCGACTACGAGCTGTACTCGGCCGGACACCCGCCGGGCCTCCAGCTCAGCGCGGGCACCGGCCGCTGGGAGGAGAAGGCGTCGGAAGGCCCGCTCCTCGGGGTCTACGACGGCGCCCAGTTCGACCCCGTGAAGGGCACGCTGCGCCCCGGAGACGTCCTCATGCTGTTCACCGACGGTCTGGTGGAGACGTCCGACCGGGACATCGTCGAGGGCATGGACCGCCTCACGGGCGAGGCCGACCGCTATGTGGCCGGCGGCTTCCACGGTGCGGCCTGGCACCTCATCGAGGCGGTGGCCAAGGACGTGAACGACGACCGGGCGCTGCTGCTGATCTGCCGGGAAGGCCCTACGGCCCAGGCGATGCGCTGAGTCCGGTGCCCCGGGCACCTGCTTCGCGGCTTCGCTCCGGACACCCGTTCGCGACGGTGATCGTCGTGTCCGCACCCCACGGCGGCCCTCGGCCGCCTCAACTGCCCCTGCCGGGCCGCTCCCACGTGCGGTTCGGGGTGAATGTCCCGGACTCGGCGACGGGTTGGTCACACCTTTGTGGCAGTCCCGTCCGCTCTGATTGCACGGGCAATCGCGGAGTTGATAGAGATGGATGCGCGCAGGCCGCACGCCGGCAGGTCGGGAACGGGGAGGCAAGATGAAGTTCGATATGGGGGCGCAGACCCTGTCGACGCTGATGAAGGATTCGCGTGGGTCGAGTGATGATCTGGGGACGTTGATCCGTC
>NZ_LMWH01000244.1 GCF_001507435.1 Streptomyces sp. NRRL F-5122 | reverse complement strand
GACAACCACATCGACACCGCCACCCTGCGCAACGACCGCGGCCGCGTCATCGACACCGCCTCCTGGGGCTACCGCAACCACCGCTGACCCCACCCACCGCTGACCCCACCCACCGGTGACCGACCCCACCCGGGGCCGGTCACCGCCACCCCACGGTGCGCCGGGCCCCACAAGCACGGTGCACCGCTTCATGACTTCGGATCGCCCACCGGTGCTGTGACCGCGTAGGTGCGCCGGGTCGGTACGCATGATCCGTCGGGCTCGGATGTGGAGATCAGACAGTGGCCAGGCTCTTCGCCATGACCCGCTCCCTGCCGACGCCATCGGGCAGAAGATCGCCGGGCTCACCCGTGTCCGTGAAACCGTGCCGCTCATAGAGCGCGGTCGCCTTGCGGTTGTCCGGCATGACGGACAACCGCAGCGTTGTGGCACCCCGCTCCGCGCCCCACCGCTCGACCGCCTGGATCAGGTGGTCACCCACGCCCTTGCCCCGAGCCTTGGGGTTGACCCACATCGAGATCAACTCCACGTTCTCTGCTCCCTCGCCAGGCACTCCGCTGGCCATGCCCACCGGAAGGCCGTCGAGGAGCGCGACGAGATCGTGCGCGCCAGGAATCGACAGACGGGCACGCCAACGTTCCTCGCGGTCGCCGGAGCCCTGCCACTGGGCCAGTGTCGATCCGAACGCGTAGGGCGCTTCAGCAAGCGCGGCCAGTCGCAACTCCCGCCAAAGGGGCCAGTCGTCTGAATCCAAAGTCCGTAGTTCAAGCATGATCGAGACCCTGCCCGGCCGCCGGGGCGGGCAGCAAGTCGATTACAACCTGTGCCAAGGGGCGACAGCTGCCGGCACTCGCTAGTTGACCCATCGGACAGGCCCTGATACCCGGGTTGTCGAGTCCTGGATCAGCGTGCTGTGGTCCCTGACGCCACGTACCTCAGTCGACTTGATCGACCAGCCTATGGTTTGCGCATGACGAGCACACTCCGTCTGGAGAAGATCACTCCGGAGAACCTCGACGCTGCGATCGGTCTGCGGGTCCATCCGGAACAAGAACACCTGGTCGCGCGAGTCGTGAAGTCTCTGGCCGAGGCATACGTCCATCCCGGCACGGCTTGGCCCCGTCTCATCCTTGACGGTGACACCCCCGTCGGCTTCCTCATGGGCTTCTTCGACACATCGACTGGCTGGGAGACGGCACGGGCGCCGACATTCGTTCGGGTCTGTGGCGTCTCAACATCGCAGCAGCTGAGCAGGGTCGAGGTTACGGTCGCTTCGCCGTCGAGTCCGTGGCAGTTGAAATCCGCCGTCGCGGCGGCAACCGGCTGACCACCACCTGGCATCCAGGGGCAGATGGCCCCGAAGCATTCTATGTGGGACTCGGATTCCGGCCGACAGGCGAAACGATCGGAGGACAGACGGTGGGCGAGCTGCCGCTGTGACAGTGACCGTCTCTCAGATCCGTCCATGAGATCGTCGTGCCCGTGATCGAGCCCTGGGTGATCAGCACTGGTGGACATCCGGGGTCGGTGCTGTGGCCGCAGACTCCTCGCCGACTTGATGATGCGGCGGCAGGCCCCGGCCCAGGAACAGGGCCGGGGCGGGCGGGGGTCCTTCGCCCGGCGAAGCCCCCGATGACGGTGATTGGTTCAGTCCGCGGCGAGCAGGTGGGCGGGGGCGATCCGGGACAGCCCCCGGATCGGCACCGTCAGAGCCGCCCCCACCAGGACGGTTGCGGCGAGCGTCGCCAGCAGCGGGGCGCCGGCGACCGCGAGGAGGTGACCGTGCAGCACGCCCTGACCGAGTGACAGCACCCCGGCCAGACCGGCCACTGCACCGGAGAGGCCGCCCAGCAGAGCCAGTCCGATGCCCTCGTAGAGGGTCAGCATGGCCAGTTCGCGGTTGGTCCAGCCGGTTGCCCGCAGCACCGCGAGATCGGTGGCGCGCTCGCGTTGCGAGATGATCAGGACGTCGACGGCGCCGGCGGAGCCCAGCAGCAGGGACAGGGCGACGCTGACGTAGTCGGCGCCGCGTGCCTGTGCCACTACGGCGTTGCCGAGCAGTGATCCGGCGACCTCGCCCTGGAAGGCCAGGGTCAGGGCGAGCAGTACCGTGAAGGCGGCCACGCCCAGTGCGAGCCCTGCCGCACCGAGCAGCGTGCGGCCCCGCATCCGCAGCAGGTTGAGCATGGCGAGACCGGCCACCGAACGCACCGGGCGGGCGCGTCGGACCGCTGTCACGGGGGGCCGGACGGCTTCCATCGGTCCCAGCCGGGTGGCGAGCCAGGCGGGGACCATGCCTGCCACGGTGGCCAGGAGGAGCGCCACCGGGAGCACGAGCAGCGACTTGGTGCCGGCGTCGGGCTGTCCCAGCAACCGGCCCAGCACGTACGCGAGGATCGCCCCGGCGGCGCCGGCGGCCAGGCCGATCGCCGCCAGTTCGCCGAGGACCAGGCGGAGTACTTCGCCGCCGCTCCAGCCCAGGCAGCGGAGCGTGCCGATCTCGGTGCGGCGTGAGCGCACCGAGGCCAGCGCGGCCTGTCCGAGGAAGAGCGCGCACACGACGAGGACCAGCACGAAGAGCACCGCGCTCTTGGTGTCCACCGCCCTGAGGATCCGCAGTGCCACGCCCTTGGCGACCCAGGGCTCGGTTACATGCGCCGAGGCATTGAGCGTCACCGTCTGCGGGGCGGGCGAGCTGCCGATGGTGACGTCGACCTGGAGCCGGGGGTAGGCGGCCCGGATCTGCCCGGCCACGGCGTTGACCCGTGCTCGGGAGGCGGCGTCGACGCCGGTCACTCCGGCCACCCGGATCCTGATCGCGCTGACCGGGGCCGTGTCCTGCGGGCTCGGGAACCGGCGGCTCTTGGTCAGCGCGGTGATGGACTTCATCGTCGTCAGCATGGTGGGCGGCGGGCTGACATAGCCACCCAGGTTGCGGTCGGGCCGCAGCGGCTTGTCGTGGAGTGCCGCGCGGGTGGCGCTGTCCGCGGCGGTGACCTGCGGCGGCTGGTAGGTCTCCAACGGGGCCTGGGACAGCGGTGAGAAGCCGGGCAGCTTGCTGGTGTCGTAGCGGCCGACGAGGCGGACGAAGGGACTGGGCAGGCGCCCGGAGTCGATGTTGCCGCAGTAGCCCATTCCGACGCACTCCGTGGAGATGTGGCTGGTCACCTTCCGGTACTGCCTGCCCTGGTTCTCCTCGGGGACGTTGGGGAACGGCTGGTTGTTCTGGTTGACCCACAGGCCGGGCTTCTGCGGCGGCTGCGCCTGCACGGTGAGGTCGCCACCCGGGGTGCGGCGGTAGGTGACCGGGCCGACCGTCCAGTAGGCATCGGTGGTGAACGCGTCCTCGTCCAGCGCCTTCTGGTAGCCCTTGCTCAGGTCGACGCCGACCTGGCCCACGCGGGTGCCGTGCAGGCCGCGGACGAATCTGCCGGCTGTCGGGTTGCCCAGTTCGGAAGGCAGCTTGGCCGGGTCACCGATGTCGAGCCGTTCCACGGTGGCGCTGAGCGTTCCGGCGGTCAGCGGGTTGTTGCTGAGCAACGCCGGGATGTAGGAGTCGTGCTGCCCGTGGATGCTCTTCGAGCTCGGCAGTGTCCACGGCTTGTCCTGCTCGGTGAGCATCCGGCCCGAGGTGATCGTGCTGCCCAGGCCCACCAGCCGGTTCTCGGCCGCAGGGTCGACGGCGGACAGCAGTACGGGGTAACCGACCGGAACATCGATGGTGGCCTTGCTCCGACCGGACTGACAGTTCATCCGCGAACTCAGGTCCGGGTCGAACGGGGACCTCTCGCTGAAGTCCTCGGCAATGATGTTCGGCTTCATCGGCAGTTCCATGTTGAACTGCGTCCGCTCGGTCTTGTCCCCGTTGAAGTAGAAGCAGACGTCGTACTTCCCCTTCAACTGGTACCGCCGGGTGGCCTTGTCGACCGTGCCCTGCTCCAGGGTGTCGGACTCGAAGAGATGGTCCGACGACGCCGCCGACGTCAGAGGGTGGCGGGTGAGGTAGACGTACTCGTCGGAGGTGCGGTAGGTGCCCAGTCCGGATGTGAGCGTCGGGTTGATGCGCAGGATCTGCCGGGAGGCCTTGCTGTCCAGGAAGCGGGACACGTCCACGGTGACGGTGCTCGTCACCATGAGGTAGCCGAGGTTGGCGACCGGCGCGGCCACGTCGATCCCGGCCATGCCTCCGATACGCCGGTATTGGCTCATGGTGATACCGCCGAACGTGCCGGACAGGAAGTTCGGTGCGACCAGTCCGCTCCGCCGCTCCACGTCCGTCTGCGAGTTCGGCGGGCGCACCAGGACGTCGTACGCGGACCGCGCGTTCTTCCGTACCGTGCCCACGGTGGTCGCCTTGCTCGTGTCCACCGTCGCGGTCAGCAGGGTGAAGCTGGTCGACGCCACCAGGATCCCGGCGGCCAGGGCCAGCGCGCGCCCGCGCCGCCGCCGGAGCTGCTCGAGGATCATCGCTATCACGGGCGCAGGCTCCCCAGCCGGTTCAGCACGTCGCCGGACGGCGTGAGCCGCTGGTCCGAGGTGATCCTGCCGTCCTGCAGACGCACCACCCGGTCGCCGTTGGCGGCGACCTCCGCGTCGTGGGTGGCGATGAGCATCGTCATCCCGTACAACTCGCGCAGTGACATCAGCAGGTCGATGATCTCCCGCCCGATGACGCTGTCCAGGTTGCCCGTCGGCTCGTCGGCCAGCAGCAGCCCCGGCCGGTTGATCAACGCGCGTGCGACGGCGACGCGTTGCTGCTGGCCGCCCGACAACTGCGAGGGCAGGGCGTCGGCCCGGTCGTCAAGGCCGACCGCTTCGAGCAGTTCCATGCCGCGTTCACGCCGGTCGAAGCCCACTCTGCGCGGCAGGACGGGTGCGAGCACGTTGTCCAGCACGGTGAGGGCGGGCAGCAGATGGAAGCGCTGGAAGACGAAGCCGATACGCCGACGGTGGCGGTCCAGGTTCCGGGGCACCAGTTCTGTGCCGTCGATCTCGACGTGCCCCTCGTCGGCCCGGTCCATGCCGCCCGTCACATGCAGCACGGTGGACTTCCCGGCACCGGAAGGCCCGGTCAGCATCACCACCTCGCCGGCTGCGACCTCCAGGTCGACCCCGTCCAGAGCCGTCAGCCCGGGATACCGCCGGCTCACCCCGCACAACGCCACGCTCACAGCCATAGATGCGCCTTCGCCCCTCATGCATTGTCGCAATTCAGGGGTATGTTGTCACAATGCAGAAGGGACGTATATGCCGCTCCACCACGCCGTGCTCGCGCTGCTGAACCGGCGACCTAACCACGGATACGAACTAAAGGCCCGGTTCGAGGAGGCCATCGGCCCGCAATGGGGTGGCCTGAACATCGGTCACCTCTACCAGATCCTCGAACGGTTGGTCCGTGACAGCTATGTCTCACGCTCGCAGGTCACCCAGACCGACCGACCCGACAAGAACCTCTACACGCTCACCGAGGCCGGCGAGGCCGAGCTGCGCGAGTGGGCGACCACCGCCTGGGTGCGCACCGGCGGCTTCCGCGACGAGCTGTTCCTCAAGCTCCTCGGCGCCGTCGCCCTCGGCCCGCAGGCCCTGACCGCGCTGATCGAATCGCAGCGGCAGACATACCTGTCCGAGCTAGCCGGCCTGGCACAGCAGCGCCGGGCCCACGCCGACGAACCATTGGTCGCCGTACTGATCGACGCCGCCATCGCGCACACCAAGGCCGACCTCGGACTGCTGGACAGCGCCGCGCAGCATCTGGGTCCGCTCGCCACGGCAAACGGCGCGCAGGCGCGGACGCAGGGCGACGCCGACGTGGCCGGCGGCCACGAGTCGATGAGAGGGTCCCGTACGGAGTCCGCTTAGTGGGCGGCGCCGTAAATCCTTCGAGGGTTGTTCACGCTGCCGGTGCGACAGAGGATTCTTCGTGGTGATCGGCGCTGTGCTGGTCGAGCCTGGCCAGCAGATCGTCCAGGTCGGAGGTGGTGAACCTCCACTGGAACGGCTGAGCCGTGGCGTTGTGTCGTCGAAGGCCAGGAGCCGGTCCTGACCTCGGCGGCATGCAGCGGTGATCGAGGGGGACGGCCGCGGCGTTGACGGTCTTCGAGCCCGGGCAGGCCCGTCTTGGCGAACCGGATAGGCCGGTGACGCACGGTGCCCAAGTGCAGCCCCGTCTGCCGGGCGATGCATGCGTTGGAGCGTCCACGCACGGCATGCAGCGCCACCTGTGCACGCACTCGCAGCCGGTGCTCGGTCCTGTGACCGTAGGCCGTCTTCTTCAACCGCACGCGTTCGGCGGCACTCGAGGCTGTCGCACAGGGGCGCGGAGGGGCATGGCGGGCGAACCGATCGGCCGACGTGGATCACTGGTACCTCGCGGCCTGCCCCGCCCCAGCCCGCGCAATGACTGGTGAAGAGGCCACTTGGACAGGGAAAACGCAACTTCGACATGGCCCGCAGAGACAGCTACCTTCACCTGGTCCTCGGCGATCGCCCACGGTCGCACAGGAGTTCCTTCAGGCTGAGCCACCCGCGACGGGATGGGTTGGTCACCCCTCACGAATCCCCGTCCCCACGCGTAAGCCACCGAACCGGGTCCACACCAGGCACCCCCGACCAAGGAGAGACGCATGCCCCATCTTGCGCTGTACACATTCGGCATCCTGAAGTCGCCTCTCGCCGATCCCGCACCTCTCACACGCGAGTTCTACGACAGTGGTGAGGCCGTCTACCGGAAGATCAGTCAGCACCCCGGGTACCTCGCTCGTGCTGAATCGGCAGACGGTGA
The DNA here is from genome assembly GCF_001507435.1 of Streptomyces sp. NRRL F-5122. Taxonomy (GTDB): domain Bacteria; phylum Actinomycetota; class Actinomycetes; order Streptomycetales; family Streptomycetaceae; genus Streptomyces; species Streptomyces lannensis. The sequence continues at coordinate 67,266 of NZ_LMWH01000244.1, read as the reverse complement.
CCGGGGCATGCTCTTCGAGGCGGACTGGGGTGCATGGGGAGAGTTCGCCGTACCGGCCTGGTACGGCAAGGGCCGTACGGCCGAAACCACCGCCCTGGCCGCGACACTCTCACTCTGGACTGACCTGCGCCCCGCCTTCGACGCCGTCTACACCGGTCTGCACCGTGACGCACTGAACAGGCGTTACGACTGGTTCGAGACGACAGGGCAACCGAATTACGTGTGCTGGTGGGTCTCCGACGGCGTGATACCCACCTGGCGGGACGGGGTTTCCAGGCTGGAGCACCTCCACGACCACGGCTTCGTGCCGCACGCCTTCACCTTCCACCACTCATTCGCCCCGGACGGAACTCCGAACAGGATCAAAGGCATCGGGCCAAAGAGCGACCAGGACTGAACGACTGGGTTCGCTGTCAAACGCCTCACTTAGCAAACGGGCGCTGACCGACCCCGTCACGGTCGGCCACTGGCGCCCACCACCCCACGGTGCGCCAGGGCCCCACAGGCACGGCGCACCGCTCGCCCATGCCCCTCCCGATGTAGCCGCGGTGACATGGCGGATCCCGCGGAGTCTTCGCCGGCCGCACTGTGCCGTCCGCTTCCCGGTGAGGGCGACTTGGAGCAAGCCGACCGCGAAGGCGCTGGCGGTCGTGAGGCGAGGTGCGTGTGCCCGTCACTCCGTCTGCGGCGGGCGATCCCTCAGAAGGACCGGTAGATCCCCTCGGGATCATCGTGGGCCCATGCCGCGTACTCCTCGAAGCCCATGTTGCCGATGCTCAGGTTCGCGTGGATGTCGTGGACGCCCGCCGGAGCGGTGCGGAACTCGCGGCCGAACTCGGTCAGTTCGTCGTAGTCCTCGTCGTCCTCGCAGTCCTCCCGCGTCAGCGTCGTCACTGCCAGCAGAGGGCGGGTTCCGGCCTGCATGGACATCCGGTCGGCGAGGAAGACGACGGCCAGGTTCTCGTCGGCGCGGACCACGTTCAGCACATCGTCGGCGGTCGCGTCCGCCCACACCGGATCGTTGACGAAGTGGATGCGTGCCTCGTACAGGCCGTCGCCCCAGGACTGCATCAGCGCCGTCGCCACGTCCTGCCATGCCGCGTCGTCGTGGTAATCGGTTCTCACGACCAACGCATCGAACTCGTCACGACCGGTGACGGCGGGCAACACTCTCACGGAGTCTTCTCCTTGGTGACGATCGGTGAGCATCGGTGGAACTGTCTCATGTGTTGCCCATCGCGCTCCGCCGGGTGGGCCCTCGTCGTCGGCAAGTCCCCTTGCACGGCCGCGCACCGCGTGCATAGTGGTGCGCGGGCACCCGATCGTGGGGGAGTCGGGTGGGCGGAGGGGGAGTGTCGTGCGCAGGTATGTGCACCATCAACTGTCGGCCGTCGTCGAGGCGGTGGGCGCCGCGTTCGTCAGCGCACCCGTTGCGTTCGCTCTGGGTGGCGTTCCCGATGTTCACGTGGCGTGGTGGGCCTTGGTCCTGCTCACCGTACTCACCTTGGTGTTCGTGGCGCTCGCCTGCACGCCGCTGGCGTGGCTGGGCGGTGAGAGGAGGGACTTCGAGACACCGGTGCCCCTGGCCGATCCCGACAGGGTCCTGCCTGCGCCGCGTGAGTCGCTACGGCGCAGTTTCGACGTGGGTTTTCCGGTCCTCCTCGCGACGTCGGGCGTGATCGGTGCGCTGCTGTGGGGATCGCCGGCAGGGCTCTGGCCCCTGGTGTTCGTTCCGGATCGGCTCGCCAAGGCCGTGTTCGGGACCTACTGGGAGCGCCGTCATGGGGTTGTGCTCTGGTTGGGCAATGTCCCGGAGCAGCCCCTCGCCAAGAACCAGTGGCTCTATTCATCCGTACGGCAGCCCGGACTCTGAGAGCCGGACGCATTCGACTCGTCCCGTGCGGCGCCGGCAGGGACTCGGCGCACGAGGTGCCGGCAGATGGAGTTCCGCCGGAGGGCGAGGGGCGAGGAGTCGGTCTCGATGGGTGCCGGTGTGGGCGGGAGCCGGAGCGGACCACAATCGTGCACGACGGTCGGGGTGCCCCAGCCGGCCCTGTTGATGGCGCCGCCCCCGACGCCGAGCCGCACGTGCGGGTCGAACCCGAGTCCCGTTTGGACGCGGTAATCGGGTCCGGCCCGGCCAAAGGGGACGGCGGGCGGGAAGTGCGACGTCACGGCGGCCGGACCAGCTCAGGAAGGGTGACGGGACGCCGGTGGCCCGACCGTGGCGTCCGACCCGCACTCTTTCGTTACCTCAGGCACCCTTGACAGCGTGCGTACTGTTTCGCGACGTTTGAGCATTGCCGGATACGCGTGTCGGTCACCGCCGTTCGGGGACCGCGTGTGTGCACGGCGCGGGTCATCAGATGCCCACAGCAGTGGGAGGACGCGGACAGCGCGTCATAGGGGGGAGCGGTCGTCCATGCGATCCATGAGTAGTCGCCAACACGTCCTGTCGTTCCGTGCCGTCATCGGCACGCTTCTCGCGGCGCCTGTGGAAGGGCGGTTGATGTGAGGTGGACATCACCGTTCACAGATTCGACGAACTGACCGACTCACTGCGCGACGCCTGGCACCAGGCCATGGACGCGTCGCCCGAATACGCCAACCCGTTCCTGGCCCCGGAGTTCGCGATAGGGATCGGCAGGTACCGAGCCGGGGCACGTGTGGCGGTCCTGCGTGAGAACGGGGAGCCGGTCGGCTTCCTGCCGTACGAGCGCAACGCCTTCGGCGTCGGCCGGGCCATCGGTCTCGGCCTGTCCGACTGCCAGGCCCTTGTGCACCGGCCCGGAGTCTCCTGGGACACCCGGGACCTCCTGCGGGCCTGCGGACTGTCCATCTTCGAGTTCGACCACCTCGTCCAGGAGCAGAAGCCGTTCGGCGCGTACGTCACGGGGACGTTCGCCTCACCGGTCCTCGATGTGAAGCCGGGTGACGGCGACTACGCCCAGTGGCTGCGCAGCGCGTACCCGGGGCTGGCCAAGACGGTGCTGAAGAAGGAACGTCGTCTGGGGCGCGACAAGGGGGACGTGCGCTTCATCTTCGACGAGCGCGATCCGGGGGCGCTGCGCACACTCATGCAGTGGAAGTCCGCCCAGTACCGCAGGACCGGTCGGATGGACCGGTTCTCCCGACCCTGGATCGTGGACCTGGTGGACTATCTCTCCCGCGTCCGCGAGGAGCACTTCACCGGGGTGCTGTCCGTGCTGTACGCCGGTGACCTGCCCGTGGCGGCGCACTTCGGGCCGCGATCGAGCACGGTGCTCGCAGCCTGGTTCACCGCGTACGACCCCGAGCTCCGCTACTACTCACCCGGGTTGATGATGCATCTGCGGCTGGCGGAGGCGGCGGCCCGGCACGGCGTGACGCTCGTGGACATGGGGCGCGGCGACAAGGAGTACAAGGACTGGCTCAAGACCCGGGAACTGCGGGTCGGTGAAGGGTTCGCGAGCAGGCCTCACCCGGTCGCGACGGCCCATCGGCTGTGGCGCCGGCCGGTGCGCGGTCTGCGCAACACGGTTCTGGCCCATCCCCAGCTGAGGGGACCGGCCGACCGGTTGCTGAAGACGGTGGGCAGCCTGCGCGCATCCGCTGGACCGGATTCCGGGAAGGCGGGGCCCCGAACAGGCTGAGCAGGGTTCTCACCCTCCCGGCAGGGCGTCCCCGCCGTGCCGGGAGGGGGCGGGATGTGCCATTCGGCGGTGTCGGTCGTCGATGCGTGGTGCCCGTCGGCCGGTTCCGGGGGCGCTGGGGGTGGCGCGTGCATCACGGCCGATGTCCGCTTTGTCCCCGCACCTGGAGCGCCGTCCGTTGGCTCCGGGGCGGACACGACCTCGTCAAGGGTGGGCCGGCCTCCGGCGGCGGCGCGTCTCGGTCCGACGCGCGGCTCCGTGGCCCAGCGGGCGCACAGCGGTGCCGCGCGCCGGTCGCGCGGGGGTGTCCGGCGTCGGTAGCGGAGGCCGACGCCGGGGGCGGGCGTATCCCTCGCGCTCGCCGTGTGACAGCTTGCGGCGCCCTGTGCCGGGGCACAGGGCGCTCGCGGATCACTTCTCCTGCGCCTCGGGCTCTTCGGGGGCGAGGAGCACGGCCACACGGCTGGCGTGGGCGACCGCGTCGCTGACCCGCGGGTGGAAGAACGCCTCGACGGACCCACGGTGGTGGGGGCTGACCACGATGAGATCGGCACCCACTTCCTCGGCGGTGTCGGAGATGGTCGGCGCGATCATGGTGGTCAGGGCCTGGGTGACGGTGCCGTCCGCCGCGATGCCCTTCTCGCGCAGTTCTGCGACTGCCTCGTCCAGTACGGCCTTGGCCTCGGAGTCGTCCTCCAGGGGGACGACGGCGCCGAGCGAGGCCGAGGCGGCGGAGGCGGCGATGTGCAGAACGCTGACCTTGGCCTGGGTCAGCTGGGCCATGTCACCGGCCAGACGCAGCGCGGTGTGGCGTGCGGGGCTCGGATCGATGGCGACCAGGATGTGGTGGAACATGAACGTGTTGACCTTTCCGAGAGGTGCGCAAAAGCGGGCGGACGCTGGGACATCGCGTCTTCGATGGATGAAACCGCGCAGGGTGGCCTGCTGTTCCTTCATGATCGGAAAAAAGTCACATCGGATGTGACGTCCGGGCCCGGGGCGGATCGTCCAGCTCGTCTCGATCCTCACCGGGCGACCGCCGTGTTCGCCGACGGTCTCATGACCGGGAAGGGTCGGTTGTCCCAATTTCCGGCGGACGCCTACCGGCGCGCGCGGAGGAGCGGGCGGATCGACGGCGTGGGACGTCGCGCGGCGGATGGACGCTCCGGAGAGCGCTTCGGGGCACGGGCGTCAGCCGGGCGTGTCCTCGTTGTACTCCACGGGAGGAGTGAAAGTACGCAGCCACCGCTCCGTCTGCGCCACGTGGGCCTGGGCGGCCCCGGCGGCCGCCGCGGGGTCGCGGTCGGCGATGGCGCCGGCCAGGACACGGTGGTCCTCGTCGCTCTTGGCGCGCAGTGCGGAGCCCTCGGGCAGCGTGAAGACCTGGTACTTGCGGGAGCGGGCGCGGAAAACCGACAGAAGGGAGGCCAGGGTGGGGTTGCCGCCGACCCGCGCGATCTCCGCGTGGAAGCGATGGTCGAGTTCGGAGGCCAGGGCGGGGTCGTCGGTGTTCTCCATCTCCTCGATGAGCGAGAAGAGCGTGCGTACGGTCTCAGGCGTCGAGCGCGCCGCGGCCTGGGCCGCGACGTGGGCCTCCAGCACACGCCGGATCTCGTACACCTCCAGCAGACCCGAGAGGGGCAGGAGTTCGAGGGTCAGCGAGAGACTGCCGATGACGTCCTCGGGCCTGAGCCGGGAGACATAGGTGCCCGAGCCGTGCCGCGGCTCGATCACTCCCAGGGCGGCGAGCATCCGTACGGCCTCGCGCAGCGATCCGCGTGAGACACCCAGCTCCTCGCACAGCTCGCCTTCCGGCGGGATGCGCTCACCCGGCCCGAGACGGCCCGTGGCGATCATGTGCCGTAGACCGTGGAAAGCCTTCTCGACTGCGGACATCCGACCCCCTCAGTTCTCCCCGGACGGGCTGAGGCGATGGGCGCGCAAGCCCGTCGGCGCGGTGCGGTGGGCCGCTGGACGCCCTGCGCTGTCGACGAAAGTCATCTGATGACTCCGTCCTTGTGATCCCTTGCATCCGGAGAAGTTGTCATGTCAACATGCGGAGTCATCATATGTCTCCGGGTGCTGTCCTCTGACTGTTCCGGCCCGGTGGATAGGGAGTCACGTGAGCGAGTCCGAGGTCATCACCGCACCTCACCCCCTGCTGCTGGCCGACGGAGCGCCCGCCGCGCAGGCCTGGTCACTGGACCCCGGCCTGAAGCACCTGAACCACGGTTCCTTCGGCGCGGTCCCCCTGGTGGCCCAGCGGCGCCAGGAGGAGCTGCGTGCGGAGATGGAACGCGCGCCCGTGGTGTGGTTCCCGACACTGCCGCAGCGGATCGCCGCCACCCGGGTCGAGCTCGCCGCTTACCTCGGGGCCGACGCCGACGACCTCGCGCTGGTCCCGAACGCGAGCGCTGGCGCCAGCGTCGTGTTCGCCGCCCTTGCCCGCCGTCGTGGTGGAGAGATCGTCGTCACCGACCACGGCTACGGGGCCGTCACCATGGGCGCGGAGCGGCTGGCGCGCCGTTGGGGCGGCCGGGTCCGCACCGCTCGGGTGCCGCTGGACGCGGACGAGGAGCAGGCGGCCGCGGCCGTGATCGCCGAGATGGGGGAGGGCACCGACCTGGTCGTGGTCGACCACATCACCTCGGCCACCGCGCGCCGTATGCCGGTGGAGCGGATCGGCGAGGCGGCCCGGAGCCGCGGCATCCCACTGCTCGTGGACGGCGCGCACGCCCCCGGTCTGCTCGCCTCACCGCTCTCGCAGGCGACCTGCGACTTCTGGGTCGGCAATCTGCACAAGTGGGGTTGCGCGCCGCGCGGCACGGCTGCGCTGGTCGCCCGCGGCCCGCTGCGCGACCAGTTGTACCCCCTGATCGACTCGTGGGGGGCGGCCGACCCGTATCCCGACCGCTTCGACCAGCAGGGCACGCTCGACGCGACCGCCTACCTCTCCGCACCTACGAGCCTCGACTTCGTCGAACGCACCTGGGGTTGGGAGAACGCACGCCGTTACATGGACGAGCTGGCCGACTATGCCGCGTACGTGATCGGCGCTGCGATCGCCGATCTGACCGGCACCTCCGGTGATGCCGTCGACGTGGGCATGCCGGTTCCCGGAATGCGGCTGGTACGGCTGCCGGACGGCCTGGGTCCCACCCGCATCGCAGCCGACGCGCTGCGCGACCGCGCGGCCGGGGAACTGGGCGTGGAGGCGGCCTTCACCAGCTTCGACGGCATCGGTTATCTGCGGGTGTCCGCCCATGTCTACAACACCCCCGCCGACTACGAGTACTTCGCCGAGTCCTGTGTCCCCGTCCTCGGCGAATGGGCTCGCGCTGCCCGTCATTGAGGGCGAACTCGCACTGCCGGCGGAGGCGCTGCCGTCGCCGACCGGCAGTGCGGGTAGTCGGATGCGGGCTCTGATCCACGAACGTCCCCGAGCCGGCTGCCGCCGTCCTCCGCGGCCTGGTCCTCGCCGGATCTTCTGCCGGATGCCCCAGGGCATCGGTCGGCCTGCTGTTCGGTGAACCGGATGATGGCGGGCTTCCGGTTGGTGGTCTCGAAGCGGCCGAAGCCGCATGGCCACCGGTGGTCCAACGCGTCGAGCATGGCGGCGGGGTGACAGTAGGGAACCCGCGTGACCAGGCCGGTGAAACCGTCCTCGTCATGGGCCTCGAGCCGACGGTACCGAACGCACGCGTCCCGTCTCCGGGGCGGACCGAACCGGGAGGACGGGCCCGGCCTGCCCCTGCGCCCGTCGCTTTCCCTGTGATGTGACGTGAGGTTTACGTGGAGATGCGCTGCCGGGATCTTCCGGAGCGCACGTCGGCCGTGCACAGTCAAGAGCCGCCGTGAACGGAACGGTAGCTCCCGTGCCGACGGGCGCCTCCGTGCCTGCCTTGCGACATGTCCGGGCACACTCCACTTCGTGGTCGGGAGTACAGCCGATGGAATCTCACCGCCGCCCGCAGCAGCGCGGGACCGACGTCGAGCCGGACGGCATCGGACGCCGAAGGTTCCTGGGATATGTGGTGGCCGCCTCGACCCTGACCGTGGCGGCCCAGCTGGGTGAGGGCGTCCTGGCTCCCACGGAGGCCGCCGCGGCGGTGCCCTCCCTGCCGGGGCCGGCCGAGATCTACGACCTCAACGACATGCTCACCCATGCCACCCTGCCCACAGCGAACCTGATCACGATTCGGATCGACGCCGACGGCACGGCATCGTTCGCGCTGCCGCGGGCCGAGGTCGGACAGGGCATCACCACCTCCAGTGCCATGCTCATCGCGGAGGAACTGGACCTCCCCGTGGACCGGATCCGGGTGTCGCTCGCCGACGCCCGGCCGGAGCTGCTGTTCAACCAGCTCACCGGCGGGTCGAACACCACGATCTCCACCTTCACACCGATCCGCGTCGCGGCCGCCGTCGCCCGCGGGCGGCTGCTGAAGGCGGCGGCCCTCGAACTGGGCGAGGCGATCGACACCCTGACCGCGAAGGCCGGGGTCATCACCTCCGCGCTGACCGGCAGAAGCCTCGGCTACGGCGAGCTGGCCGCCAAGGCGGCATCGGTGACCACCGGTCAGGTCTCGGTGGCCCTCAAGGAACCGTCGGACTTCAAGGTCATCGGGACCCCGCAGCGACGCCTCGACGCACTCGAAGCGATCACCGGACGCAAGCGGTTCGCGATGGACCTCCAGGTGCCGGGCGCGCTGCCCACGATGGTGTGCCGCCCACCGACCGTCAACGGTACGGTCCGCTCCGTGGCGAACCTGGCGGAGGTACGGGCACTGCCGGGCATCACGGACGTCGTCACGGTCTCCACCGGTGTCGCCGTGCGCGGCCGCACCTTCGGGCAGTGCATCGACGCGGTCCGCGCCCTGGAGGTCGACTGGGGGCCGGGCACCGCGGAGGGCAAGTCCGACGACACCGTGCGCGGCGAGTTGCGCAGGGCCGAACTCCCGCTGCCCGCCCTCGATCTGCTCACCAGGTCCGTCGATGCCCGCTTCACCTTCCACTTCGCCAGCAACAGCGCGCTGGAGACCAACTGCGCGGTGGCCGACGTGCGGAAGGACTCCGCCGAGATCTGGGCCAGCCTGAAATCGCCGATCACCGCGCAGGAGCAGATCGCGCTGGAACTCGGTCTTCCGGTCACCGCGGTCAAGGTCCATGTCACCGAGGGCGGTGGATCCTTCGGGCGCAAGCTGTTCCACGACGCCGCCGCCGAGGCCGCCGAGATCTCCAGGGCCATGGGCAAACCGGTCAAGCTTATGTGGCACCGCACCGACGACTTCCGCCAGGGCCGCACCCACCCCATGTCCACCTCGCGGGTCCGGGCCACCTACGCGCTCGGCCAGGTGCTCACCTACGACCAGCGCCACACGTCCGTGTCCACCGACTTCGGTCATGGCGTGGGCGAGATCATCACCTCCGAGGCCGCAAGGCTGCCCGTCGGCGGCCTCGCCTTCTCGGAGACGATCTTCACTCTCACCCAGCAGACCCCCTACAACTTCGGTGTCGTCACCCAGCTGCTCAGCGAGACCGACCAAGGGTTCAACACCGGTTCCATGCGCAACATCTACTCGCCCAACGTGCGCTGCGCGCAGGAGCTCGTGGTGGACGAGCTGGCGAAACGGCTGGGCAAGGACCCCTACGCCGTACGCCGCGCCTTCCTCAAGGACGCCCGGGCGCGGGCCGTTCTGGACAAGGCCGCCGAAGTGGGAGGCTGGGGACGCAGCATGCCCTCCGGTACGGCACAGGGCATCGCGATCCACCCCGAGTACCACGCGTACGTCGCCGTCCTCGCCGAGATCGACTGCCGACCGCAGACCACCGGCCGGAAGATTCGCGACGCCTACACTGGACCCCGTGTCACCAGGGTCGTCTGCGCGGTGGACGTGGGTCTTGCCGTCAACCCGCGTGGCCTCGAGGCCCAGATGATGGGCGGCATCATGGACGGTATCGCGCTCACGCTCAGTTCCGGCCTGCACCTCGACAACGGGTATTTCCTGGAGGGCAGTTGGGACAACTACTTCTACACCCGTCAGTGGAACACGCCGCCGGAGCTGGAGATCGTCGTCATGCCGCCGACGACGGGGCACCCCGGCGGAGCGGGTGAACTGGCCGTCGCGGGCGCGATGGCAGCCGTGGCCTGCGCCTACGGCCGCGCCACCGGCACGATGCCGACGACCTTCCCGATCAACCACGGCGAACCGCTCGGCTTCGAGCCGCTGCCGACCACGCCGCCCGTCCCCGCGTCGCCCACCGACGGTCTGAGCCGCGCCTTCTAGGAGTCCACGTGCCCCGACACACCTTCATCCTCAACGGCAAACCCGTCACCGTGGACATCGAGGACGACGTGCGACTGCTGTGGGTGCTCCGGGACGTCCTGGGCGTCACCGGGCCGAAGTACGGCTGCGGGCTCGGCGTGTGCCAGGCCTGCACGAGCCATATCAACGGCAAGGCGTTCAACCCCTGTTCGGTGCCGGTGAAGGACATCGGGCCGGACGACGAGATCACCACCATCGAGGGCCTGCCCGCCACCGTCGGCAGGGAGCTGCACCCGATGCAGGAGGCGTGGCTCGAGCACGACGTCGCCCAGTGCGGCTACTGCCAGCCCGGCCAGATCATGGCCGCCGTCGCGAAGGTGCGTCAGGCTCGCGAGGAGGGGCGTGAGATCGGCGAGGCCGAACTCGACGAGATCCGCAACATCTGCCGCTGCGGGACGTATCACCGCATCCGGGAGGCGATCGTGGCCGGGGCGGCGAAGTACTGACGCCAGGAGCGGCGGCCCCCGCCCCGGAGGGGAGGGACGGGGGCCGCTCAGGCGATCAGACGTCTGCCGGGTCCTCGCCCTGCGGTGCGGTCGGCCTCCTCTCGCGCGGGACCCGCGCACGCGAGGCGAGGGGGACTGCGGAGGCGAGCAGTCCGAGCGCCGATGCGGCGATGCCCCAGGCGTAGCCGGGAGACCAGCGCAGCCCCAGGCCGGCATCGAGCGACCAGGGACCCGGGCCGGTGAACGCGAGTACCACCGCCGCGGCGCCGTACCAGAACGGGACCTCGCAGCCGCCCCGTTGGGCCCAGAATCCGTTGACCGACGTCGCCACCGCGGCCACCGTCATCGTGCCGACGACGAGCGCACAGCCCCCGGGCGTCAGCAGGCCCGCCGCGAGCGAGGCGGCGCCCAGGAGCTCCGCCAGTCCGGCCACCAGCACCATCCGGGCACCGGGCACGAACCCCCACTGTTCGAAGATCGCGCCGGTGGCGGCACGTCCCGAACCGCCGAACCAGCCACGCAGCTTCTGGGTCGCGTGCCCGAACAGCAGGGCGGCGAGCAACACGCGCAGCAGCAGCAGTCCGACGCTCATCGCGGTGACCTCCCGTGTCCCGATCCGGTCCGCGCGCGACTCAGCGCCGGTGCGTCGTGGAGCTGCGGTAGTCGGTGTAGGTGTACGGGTTGTCGAGGACCTTCGTCTCGGGGATGTCGGGGTTCATGCCCTTGTGCCACTCCTCCTCGCCGATCGTCGACCGCAGGTGCTCCACGGTCTGCTCGACCTCGTGCCGTACCGCGCCGAGGTCGACGCCGAGCAGGCGGTGTTCATGCTTGACCACCTTCCCGTTGACCACCACGGTGTGGACGTCGCCGCGCTGCGCCTGGAACGCCACGTGGCCATAGGGGTTGAGCAGGGGGAACGAGACCGGGGAGTGGTCGTTCTTCAGCAGGACGACGTCGGCCTTCCTGCCCACCTCGAGACTGCCGAGGTCCTTCTCGCGGCCCAGGGCCCTGGCGCCGCCGAGCGTGGCCCACTCCACCACCTGGTCCGCGCGCAGCGCCGAGTGGGTGACGGTCTCGTTCCTGCCGTGCGCATCCAGATGCTGGCGGGCCCGGTCGGCACCCAGGGTGGTGCGCATGGCGGAGAACAGATCGCCGCTCCACCACACACTGGTGTCCATCGACAGCGAGACGGGGATGCCGTGGGACCGTATCGCCCAGGTGGTCGGGTAGCCCTGCCCGGCGCTCTGCTCGCTCTCCGTGGACACCGAGACCGAGCCGCCCGTCGCGGCGATGCGGTGGTAGGAGTCGGCCGACAGCGTCGAGGCGTGCACATAGACCGTCTCGGGTGTCATGAACCCGTGCTCGTGCATCAGCCGGATGCCGTCGTCGTTGGTGGCGCCCCAGACCCCGGCATGGGTGGTCACGGCCAGGCCCAGTTCGCGCGCTGCCTCGAAGGCCGGCTTCTCGGGGAACTCCGGATCGCCCGTCACATCGAAGGCGAGCTGGAAGCCGAGCATGTCGTCGTCCGTGATGCGACGGCGCACGAAGTCCCGGAACTCCGGCGCCCGGGTCCATTCCGCCGGAGCCTGCTGGATGTTGCCGTAGGCGAGGACGAACCGTCCGGGGACCGACTGGAGCGCGTCGACCGCCGCGTCGGCGTGATCGGCTGTCTGGAGCCCGTGCGACCAGTCCACGACGGTGGTCACACCGGCATCGAGCGCCTCCACGGCGGCCAGCCGGTTCCCGGCGTACACGTCCTCGGGCCGGAAGGCCCTGCCGTGCTCGAGGTAGTACCAGACGAAGTACTGGGTGAGCGTCCAGTCGGCCCCGTAGCCGCGCATCGCCGTCTGCCACATGTGCCGGTGCGTGTCGATCATGCCCGGCATGACGATGCCGCCTTCGGCGTCGATCTCGGCCGTCCCGTCCGGCACGGCGAGCCGCGGGCCGACGGCGGCGATGCGGTCGCCGGCCAGGAGCACGTCGGTGCCGGTGAGCACAGAACGGCCCCGGTCCATGGGAAGCACAGTGCCGTTGCGGAAGACGACGGCCCGTCCCGGCTGGAATTCGAGGGGTTGGCTCATCACTGTCTCCCTTTCGGACGAACGTCCGCATGACGGTCAAGTGTTGTCGAGGATCGTGGGTCCGCGTCAGGGCGATGTCAATACCGGACGCAGGCGAATCCTCGGTGGTCAGAACACCTGCCCTGTGTCCGATGTGCGGACGGCGCGGGTGCCGTGGTGCGCTGCTGTGTGTGCCGAAGCCCACGTGGCTGCATAAAGTGCCTATGTCAGGCTGTCCGCGAGGCGGACGACCGTTGTCATCGGCAGGAGGAGTTCCCATGCCCCGCGAAGGAACCGGGCCCGACTTCATCGAAGCGCTGGCCCGAGGGCTCGAGGTGATCACCGCCTTCGAGCCCCGCCGGCCGGTGATGTCGCTGACGGACATGGCCCAGGCGACGGGGCTGGCGAGGCCCACCGCGCGCCGGATCCTGCTGACCCTGGCCGAGTTGGGATACGTACGGCAGCAGGACGGCGGGTTCGCCCTCACCCCTCGGGTGCTCGACCTGGGCATGGCCTACGTGCGCTCGATGGGGCTGTGGGACGTGGCGAGGCCGCACCTGGAGCGTCTGGTCGAGCGCACGAACGAGTCGTGCTCGATCGCCCAGCTCGACGGCTCGGACATCGTCTACGTCGCCCGGGCCTCCGTACCCAAGATCGTCACGCTCGCCGTGCAGATCGGCACCAGGTTCCCGGCGCTGCAGACATCGTTGGGCAAGGTGCTGCTGGCGGCGCTGCCGCCCGACGAAGTGACCCGGGTCCTCGCCGAGCCGACCCGGTCGGGCCTGGTCCCCGTGTGGCGGCCGGACCGTGCGGAGTGGGAGGCCGAGCTGCGAGAGGTGCGCGCCCGCGGCTGGGCGATGACCGACGAGCAGTTGGCGCGGGGCATCCGGTCGGTGGCCGCACCGCTGCGCGACGGGTCGGGCCGTGTCGTCGCGAGCGTCAACGTCAACGCGCACGCCGCCGAGACCTCGGTGGAGACACTGCTCCACGACCACCTGCCGCTCCTTCTGCAGGCCGCGGGCGAGATCAGCGTGGACTTCGCCCGGCTCGACTCCGCGCCGCACCTGACCCGTCCGACAGGTGTGGCGGTGAAACCTTGACGCCTTGACAGTCCGAGGCCCAGAATCGCAAACTACGGACAGGCGTCCGCTTGGCGGACAGAGAGGCAAGGTCGGTCGATGTCAGAAAGCTCGACGCCCGATCGTCCGTCCGGCGCGGGGCCGCTCTCCGGGGTTCTGGTGGCGGACTTCTCGCGCATCCTGGCCGGTCCGTACGCCACGATGCTGCTCGCCGATCTCGGCGCCGACGTCGTCAAGGTCGAGGGACCGCACGGCGACGACACCCGGTCCTGGATGCCCCCGGTGCGGGGCGAGGTCTCGACCTACTACCTCGGGATCAACCGCGGGAAGCGCTCCGTCGCGCTGGACCTGAGGCAGGAGTCCGACGTCACCATCGCGCGCGAACTCGCCCGCCGCGCGGACGTTGTGATCGAGAACTTCAAACCCGACGGGCTCGCCAAGTACGGTCTGGACTTCGACACGGTGCGCCGCGACAACCCCGGCGTGATCTACACCTCGATCACGGGCTTCGGCTCCGGTGCCGGCCGTCATGTGCCCGGATACGACCTGATGGTGCAGGCCATCTCGGGCCTGATGAGCCTTACGGGCGACCCGGACGGGCCGCCCTACCGGGCCGGGATCTCCGTGTTCGACGTCATGGCGGGCAACCACGCCACGATCGGCATCCTGACGGCGCTGCGCCATCGGGATGCCACCGGCGAGGGCCAGTTGATCGAGGTGAACCTGCTGTCCTCGGCCCTGACCGGTCTGGTCAACCACAGTTCCGCGTACGTCGCGGGCGATACCGTGCCCTACCGGATGGGCAACGCCCACCCCAGCGTGTTCCCCTACGAACCGCTGCCCACGGCCGACAACGACCTCATCGTCACGGCGGCCAACGACGGCCAGTTCCGCAAACTGTGCGAAGTACTGGGCATTCCGGCGATCGCCGACGATCCGCGCTTCGCCCGCAACGCCGACCGCACGGCCAACCGAGAGGAGCTTCGCCCCCTTCTGGTCGAGCAGTTGAGGAAGCGCGGAGCCGAGGAATGGTTCGACCTTCTGGTCGAGGCGGGCGTCCCGAGCGGGCCGATCAACACCATCGACGGCGGCTTCGCCATGGCCGAACGGTTCGGTCTCGAACCGGTCGTCAGCGTGGGGGAGGGGGAGCGCGCCGTACCCACCACCCGGCATCCGATCCGCTTCTCCGCGACACCCGCCACCTATCGGCTGCCACCGCCGCAACTGGACGAGCACGGCGACGAACTGCGCAAGTGGCTGTCCGAACCCGAGGAGCAGGGCCGTGTCTGAGCCGACCGCAGACGCCGCGTACCCCACCGCGCTCGGCGCGTCCGACCTGAAGAACATCACCCTCCTCGGCCATGACCTCGCCGACGACATCATGGGCTCGGTGGGCTTCGGCGAGCTGGCGTTCTGGCTGGCCGTGCAGCGGCGCCCCAGCGCCGGGGAGACGCGCGTATTCGAGGCCGTGCTCGCCGCGCTGGCCGACCACGGGTTCACCCCCACCGCCATCGTCACCCGGCTGACCTACCTGTCCGCGCCGGACTCCGTCCAGGGCGCACTCGCCGCCGGTCTGCTCGGAGGCGGCTCGCGTTTCCTCGGAGTCACCGAGGACACCGGCAGGTTCCTGCACGAGGTGCTGGACTCGCAGGACGGGACACTGCCGGCCGACGAGGCGGGCTGGGACGCGGTGGCCCTGCACACGCTGCGGGAGCGGCGTGCGTCCGGCACGTTGGTTCCCGGACTCGGCCACCATGTGCACAAGGAGGGCGACCCCCGCACGCCCAGGCTGATGCGGATCGCGACGGAGGAAGGCCTGTTCGGCCCGCACCTGTCGCTGTTCGCCGCCATCGGCCGGGTCCATCCGACCGTGCTCGGCAAGACGCTCCCCCTGAACGGAGCCGGAGTCTGCGGCGCCGCCCTCGCCGACCTGGGCCTTCCGCTTCCTCTGCTGCGCGGCTTCGCCCTGCTGGCCCGGACGGCCGGACTGATCGGCCAACTCGCCGAGGAACTCCGCCACCCGGTCGCGCGGGACGTCTTCCTGTCCGTCGACCTCAACAACACCTCAGTCCCGCCGGATCCCTACCTCCCGCAACCGTTCGCCGAAGGCCGGCGCGACGGCTGACCGCGCCACCTACGGGCCGTCGGGCCGTGGACCGTCGTCACCGCACCCGCAACGCCGAAAAGGAGCCGCAATCGTGTACGTCGACGAGGACAACATCACCGACCTCGCCGCCCGGCGCTGGGCGACCGCCCACTCGCCCCGGCAGGCGGAGCTCATGACCGCCCTGATCCGCCATCTGCACGCCTTCGCCCGTGAGGTGCAGCTGACCGAGGACGAGTGGATGGCCGCGATCCAGTGGCTGACCGAAGCCGGCCGGATCAGCGACGACAAGCGCCAGGAACTGATCCTCACCTCCGACGTCCTCGGACTGAGCATGCTCGTCGTGCAGTTGAACAACCGGTTCTCGGAGCAGGCGACGCCCGCAACCGTGCTCGGCCCGTTCCACATCGACGGGTCGCCCGCCGCCCCGTACGGCTTCGACATGTCGGACGGCATCCCAGGAACACCTCTGTTCGTCACCGGCAAGGTCGTCGACGTCGACGGCAAGCCCGTCCCCGCTGCCGTCCTCGACGCATGGCAGGCCGACGCCGACGGCGCCTACGAGGCGCAGATCCCGGAGATCGACGAAGCCCGGCTGCGGGCCAAGTACCAGGCCCGGGAGGACGGCACCTACTGCATCCGCACCATCGCGCCCCGGGGCTACGCCATCCCCATGGACGGACCGGTCGGCGAACTGATCGGCGCGACGGACATCAGCTACTTCCGGCCCGCGCACGTCCACTTCCTCATCGACGAGCCCGGGTACCGCAAGCTCATCACCCACCTGTTCCAGGAGGGCAGCGAGTACCTGGACAGCGACGTGGTCTTCGGCACGAAGGACGCGCTCATCGTGCGGTTCACCGAGAAGCCGGCGGGCACCGCTCCCGACGGCAGCCACATCGAACAGCCGTATCTGCACGCCGAGTACGACTTCGTCCTCCAGCCCGGCTGACGGCGACGGGCGGCACGACCGCGCGCACGCCCCGCCGAACGGGCGAGCAGGCCCGGACGACAGGAAGCCGCCGCCCGACGGGCGACGGCTTCCACCCCCCTCGACCGGACGGGCGGGGTCAGACTCCGCGCGTCCGCGCGGGTTCGAGGACCACCGGAAGCTTCTCGAGTCCCCGGAACGCCGGGAAGGGCACCTTGAGCCACGCCGTCTCCGCGGCGGGATCGGCCAGTTCGATGTTCGGGAACCGCTCGAAGAGCGAGGTCAAAGCGATCCGCATCTCCATACGGGCCAGCGGCGCGCCGAGGCAGTAGTGCGCTCCGCTGCCGAAGCCGAGATGGGCGCTCTGCAGGCCCTTCCGCCTGATGTCGAAGGTGTCCGGCGACTCGAACTTCTCCGGGTCACGGTTGGCGGAGGCCACGGCGACCTGGACGAGCGAACCCTTGGGGATGACGGTGTCCCTGATGGTGATGTCCTCGAGCGCGTGACGGAACGTCGCGTTCTCCACCGAGCCCTCGAAGCGGATGATCTCCTCGATCGCGTTCGGCAGGAGCTCGGGGTCCGCCATGACGTCCCGCAGCTGGTCGCGGTGGGTCAGCAGGTTGTACACGGCGTTGCCGATGAGGTACGCCGTGGTCTTGTGGCCGGCGAAGAGCAGCACCCAGAGGGTCGAGAGCAACTCGCCGTCGTTCATGGCGCCCTGCTCGTCCTGCGTCCGGATCAGATCGCTGAGCAGGTCGTCGGTGGCGTTCTTCCGCTTACGCGCGATGAGTTCGACGAAATAGTCCCGCAAAGCCCCCTCGGCCACCGCGAGTTTCTCTTTGTCCGCCTTGCTGAAACCGGTACGTGCCACCGTCGCACATCGCTTCTGCGCGTCGTCACGCTCCTCCTCGGGAATACCGATGAGTTCGCAGATGACGATGAGCGGCAGCGGAAATGCGAAGGACGACAGCAGATCGATCGGCGCGGATCCGGAACACCGCGACAGCAGTTCGTCGGTGACCTGCTGAATCCGGGGACGCAGGGACTCGATACGGCGCGGGCTGAACGCGCTGTTCACGATGCGCCGCAGCCGGGTGTGCTTGGGCGGGTCCGAGAAGAGCATGTTGTCGTCGAGCGCGACGGACGAGTCCCCGAAAATGGTGTGGTACGCGTCCATGGCCGCGTACATGTCCTTGCTGATGCGCGGATCCGTCAGCGCGGCCTTCGCGTCGTCGTACCGCGTGATCAGATAGGTCTCCACGCCGTGCGGAGGGGACAGCCGGCACACCGGCGCCGTGTCGCGCAGGCACCCGTACACCGGGTAGGGGTCGGCGCGGTACGAGGCCTCGCCACGTGATGCCGCCGCTGCCGCTCTCTCGGTCGCCTCTGTCATGTCCCGTTCGTCGAGCTGAGTCATTCCCACGGCCTTTCTGAATGTTCCCGCTCGCCCACGGGACAGCGGACATATGACGTTCGACCCAGCATTGCCCGGTGCGATATGGACCGTAAACGCCATTCGCCCGATCGCACGACCCCTGCCTGCGGATACGCACCGCACCACCTTTGGCGGGGGCATTTGTGCCGCTGTGCGGGTGATCGCTGAATATCGCTCGGCAGCGCATGGCAAAGAACTAGAAGCGGGCCGGTGACAACGGCCGTCTCAATCGCAGACGCTGACTCCGGAGGAGAACACGCGATGAACGATCGCGGCAACGACTACGTGCCAGTCCTGGTCGTGGGGGGCTCACTCGTGGGCCTCTCCGCATCCGTTTTCCTCGGCAGACTCGGGGTGCAGCACCGCGTCGTCGAGCGCCATACGGCCACTTCGGCACATCCCCGGGGCCGGGGCAACAACATGCGCACGATGGAGCTGTTCCGCACCGCGGGCCTCGAGCCCGCGATCCGGCAGGCCGCGGCGACGCTGTCGAGGAACCACGGCATCCTCCAGGTGGACACCCTGAACAGCGGCAACCGCCGCTGGCTGTCCGCACGGCTGACCGGCAGGCCGCCGGAGGACGGCGTGTGCTCGACCCTCCGGTGCGCGTGCAGCCAGAACGACCTGGAGCCGGTACTGCTCCAGGGCGCCCGCAGCCTCGGCGGAGACGTGCGCTTCAGCACCGAGCTGCTGTCCTTCACCCAGGACGACGACGGGGTGAACGCCGTCCTGCAGGCCCGGGACTCCGGTGAGACCCACACCGTGCGTGCCGACTACCTCCTCGCCGCCGACGGTCCCCGCAGCCCCGTGCGCCAGCGACTCGGCATCGAGCACTCCGGTTCGGGAGACCTGTTCCACAACGTCAGCGTCACCTTCCGCAGCAAGCTCCTTCGCGAGGTGGCGGGCGACGAGCACTTCGTCGTCTGCTACGTCACCGAGCCCTCGGGTGACGGCGTGCTGCTGCCCGTGGACAACGAGGAGCAGTGGGTCTTCCACGTCCCGTGGTTCCCCGAGCGCGGGCAGACGCTCGAATACTTCACCGACAACCGCATCACCGAGCACATCCGGGCGGCGGTCGGAGTGCGCGATCTGGACGTCGAGATCACCGGAAAGGCCCCCTGGCACGCGGCGGACCGGGTGGCGAACAGCTACCGGGACGGGCGGGTGTTCCTCATGGGCGACTCGGTGCACGAGATGCCTCCCACCGGCGCGTTCGGCTCCAACACCGGTATCCAGGACGCGCACAACCTCGCCTGGAAGATCGCGGCGGTGCTGCGCGGCTGGGCGGACCCCAAGCTGCTGGACAGCTACGAGGCCGAGCGCCGCCCCGTGGCGCAGGCCACAAGCGCACGCGCGACGCTGCAGGCGGCCCGTGAGCAGCACCCCGGTTACACCGCCAGGACGGCGACCAGCAACTCGACGGATCTGATGACGGTGGCGCTCGGCTACCGCTACGCCTCCGCGGCGGTCGTCGGCGCCAAGGCGGAGGAGCCCATCATCCCGGACGAACTGTCGCTGTGCGCGGACCCCGGGACGCGTGCACCCCATCTGTGGGTCACCCGCCAGGGTGTCACCCTGTCGACCGTCGACATGTACGAGCGCTCCTTCGTCCTGCTCGGCGGGAACGCGGCCTGGCGCACAGCCGGCGAGAACGTGGCCGCCAAACTCAACGTGCCGCTGGAGTCCTGCACGATCGGCGCGGGCGAGGAGTTCGACCTGGACACCGGGGACGGCCCGGACTGGGCGTCGGCGCACGGTACGACCCCCGCGGGCGCGGTGCTCGTGCGGCCTGACGGCTTCGTGGCCTGGCGGGCCGAGGGCGAGCCGCGGGACAAGGAAAAGGAACTGGCCGAGGCGCTCCTTCAGATCCTGGGGCGCTGACCGAACAACGCCCGGGAACCCCGATTCCTCCGGTGCGACCACAGAAATGGGGCCTGTCCATGACTTCACTGCAGACGGCCGACGGCGCGGCTCAGGCCGCCGGCGCCGGGCAGGGTGGGTCGGCGGAGGGTGATGCGCGCCGCGCACGGGTGGACGTCCACCACCACTACACCGCGCCGGAGTGGATCGACTGGGCGGAGAAGCAGGACATCGTCGATCGCAAGCACCTGCCGCCCTGGACGCAGTGGGACGTCGACCGGGCTCTGACGTTGATGGACGGGGCGGGAATCCGGACCAGTGTGTTCACCGTCGCGATGCTCGGGCGCCTGCAGGACCCGAAGCTGCGCAAGGAGAGCGCTCGTATCGCCCTGCAAGCCGCCGGAGACCTGGCCGACAGCCACGCAGGCCGCTTCGCGTTCTACACCCCCGTCTTCCTCGACAGCCCCGAACTCTCGACGTGGTCGCTCGGCTACGGGATGGACGACCGAGGGGCCGTCGGGGTCAGCGTGCGGACCAGTATGAAGGGCCTGTACCTCGGGCATCCGTCCCAGGACAGGATCATGGCGGAGCTGAACGAGCGCTCCGCCGTGGTCAGTACGCACCCCATGGAGGTCCCCGGCGGGGACGGGGACCTGCCGGGCGTCCCGCCGTACCTGTGCGACTTCCTGATGGACACGACGCGTGCCGGGATCAGCCTCATCATGAACGGGACCCTGGACCGCTTCCCGAACATCACCTTCATCCTGCCGCACGGAGGCGGCTTCCTCCCGTACATCGCGAGCCGGCTCGAGGTGTTCGGGGGTCATCTGACACCGAAGGTGGAAGCCGCCCGCGTGCGCGACCATCTGCATCGCTTCTACTACGACACGGCAGGTCCCATGTCGCCGTCGGCGACGCCGAGTCTGCTGTCCGTCGTGGGCTCCTCGCGGATCCTCTACGGCAGTGACTGGCCTCCCACCCCGGCCCACCTGGTGACGGGCGTCACCGCACCCGCGCTCGACAACGACCCCGCCCTGGACGAGGAACAGCGTCGCAGCATCAACCGCGACAACGCCCAGCGCCTGCTGCCCGCACTCGCCGGAGACCGGCAGCACGTCTGACACCGCACGCCGGGCGTCTGCGGATCGCATCGCGCGGACGCCGGGCGGCAGTTCGTCGGCGCTCAGGACCGCAGGAAGTCGGCGAGGCCCTCCAGCAGTCGGTCGACGTCGGTGGAGTCGTTGTACGGCGCGAGGCCGACCCGGAGCCCGCCGGTGTCCCCGAGGCCCAGCCGGCGGGATGCCTCGAGAGCGTAGAAGGACCCGGAGGGCGCGCTGACACTGCGTTCGGCCAGGAAGCGGTAGGCGTCCACCGTGCTGCGGTCCTCGAAGGTCATCAGCAGGGTCGGAGTACGGTCGGCTGCCCGTGAGTGCACGGTGACCTGCCCGAGCTGGGACAGTCCCTTGTCGAGCTGCGCCCTCAATGTCGCCTCGTGTGCCTCGAGTTGTGCGAAGGACGATGTCAGGCGTGCGCGCCGGGTGCCGGCGGCGTCGGGGTCGAGCCCGGCGAGGAAGTCCACCGCGGCACGGGTGCCGGCGAGCAACTCATAGGGCAGCGTGCCCAGTTCGAAGCGCTCCGGCACGGTGTCGGCGGAGGGCAGCAGCTTGTCCGGGTGCAGGGTCTCCAGCAACTCCGGACCGGCGGCGAGGACGCCGAGGTGGGGACCGAGGAACTTGTACGGCGAGCAGACGAAGAAGTCGGCACCGAGCTGTTCGAGGTCCACCAGCGAGTGTGCGGCGTGGTGCACGCCGTCGACGTGGAGCAGGGCCCCGGCCTCGTGCACCAGACGGGAGACGGCGGGGATCTGGGGACGGGTGCCGATGAGGTTGGAGGCCGCGGTGAGGGCGACCAGCCGCGTGCGCTCCGACAGGACGGCGCGGATGTCTTCGACGGTCAGTTCACCGGTCGTGGGGTCGAAGTCGGCCCAGCGGACGACGGCTCCGGCCCGCTCCGCGGCCTGGACCCAGGGACGGATGTTGGAGTCGTGGTCGAGGCGGGTGACGACGACCTCGTCCCCGGGCTGCCACCCCTTGGCGAGGCTGCGCGAGAGGTCGTAGGTCAGCTGGGTGGCGCTGCGCCCGAAGACGATCCCGGACGCTTCCGCGCCGAGCAGGTCCGCCATGGCGCGGCGGGACTCCGTGACGAGGGTCTCCGCGTTGCGCTCTCCGGCGGTTCCGTGCCCACGGTTCGACAGGGGCCGGGCGAGTGCGTCGGTGATGGCCTGGATGACGGGCTGAGGGGTCTGGGTGCCCCCGGGACCGTCGAAGTGGGCGGTGCCGGGGGCCAGGGCGGGGAACTGCGCGCGGATGCCGGTGATGTCGTAGCGCACGGAGGGCTCCTGTCCAGGGCTGGAAGAGACATGGCTGTGCGGGCGGCGTCCCGTGCGGAGCCGCTGCGCACATGGCATGAAGGTAGCCCAGGAGGCCGGTGGCACAGGGGGCCGGTGGCCGGGCGCCGCGATCGCCGGGCGGGAGGGCGCGCCGTGAAAGAACCCCCGATGCGGGCGACCCGGTCTCAACAGGTGGGTGCACCGACCTCCGTGCCCGTCATCCGCCCCACGAGATCCAGCCAGGTGGCCCGGATACGGTCGGCGGGAATCCCGCGGTCGCGCATCAGACGGTCCCACAGATCGATGTCGGCGAAGGCGAGCAGGGCGAAGGCGAGCATCTCGGGGTCCCCGCCGCCGCCCGCCTCCCGCAGCAGCGCCGTGACATGGCCGTGGAAGGCGTGGTGGATCCGGGAGGCGCTACGGCGCTCGCAGTCCACGTGGCGTACCAGCGCCATGCCCCGGTCCGAGGTGCATGTGGCGCGGTCGAGCAGGGCGCAGCCGAAGGCCGCCAGCCGGTCGGCCGCGGACACTCCCGGTCCCAGCGGGGGAGGGCCCGAGGTGTAGGCCTCCTGGAACGCCTCCTCGGCCTCGTCCAGGAGGGCGAGCAGCAGTCCGTCCCGATCACCGAACCGCCGGAAGAGTGTGCCCTTTCCGACGCCGGCCGCCTCCGCGACCGCCTGCATCGTCACCTGCCCGGCGCCGCGTTCGGCCACCAGCCGTGCAGCCGCCTCCAGCAGCCGGGCCCGATTGCGTGCCGCATCGGCCCGCTCGGTCGCCGGACCCTGTGACGGGACGGTCATCGTCCGCTCTCCGGGACCAGTCTCACGTACACCGCGGCGTCCTCGATCCGTACCGGGTACACCGGGACGGCAATCCGCGCGGGCGGGTCGAGGGGCTTGCCGGTCCGCAGATCGAAGCGCGAGGCGTGCAGCCAGCATTCGATCGTGCAGCCGTCGACCTCGCCCTCGGAGAGCGCGACCGCGCTGTGCGAGCACACGTCGTGGATCGCGAAGACCTCCTCCTCGGCATGGACGAGGGCGAAGGGAACGCCGTCCACCTCGAACCGCCGGGGGACGCCGTCCTCCAACTCGTCGAACGGGCAGACGTATGTGTAACCGCTGTTGGGCATGAGTCACCTCGGCCGGGCGATGGCAGTTGATTCGCGACATCCCGTTCACAGGGGTGCATCGAGCGGAATCCCGGCCCGGAGCGGCACATGTGATCGTTGGGCTGGGTCGACCCTAGCGACCCGGTCCGGGTCCGGCCTCCGCCCCGGGTCGCGGCCTGCCTCGGTAGTTCGGCCTACGTCCGGTGGCGGCGGCCGGGCCGATGCGGTGTGCGGGCGGCCGGGCGTACCCGGTATCCGCCCTTACAGCACCTTGCGCTGGACGAGTGCCGCGAGGACGAGTGCGCCCGGCAGCAGGGGCAGCCAGACCGTCAGGACGCGATAGCCGATGACGGTGGTCGTGGCCAGGCCCATCGGTGTGCCGTAGGCGACCAGAGTGAACACCATCGCCGCGTCCACGGGCCCGATTCCGCCGGGTGCGGGCACGGCCCCGACCGCGGTGCTGGCGGCGAGGAAGGCGAAGACCACCTGCGCCCAGGACAGCGTCATCCCGAGCGACGTCCCGAGTGCGGCGATCACGGTCGCCTGGAACACCGGTGCGGCGGCCGACCCGCCCCACAGGGCCAGGACCCGGCTGGGCATGGTGTGCAGCAGTCGCGCGTCGGTCAGGGCGGTCTGCACGAGGCCGAGTGCCGGGCGGCGCAACTGCCGTACGACCGTCAGAAGCACGGCGGCGACGACGAGCACGATCGCGGTGACCCCCACGGCGAGCAGCACCATCCGTCCGTCCGGGACGAGTTCACCGAGCCTGAGCATCTCCGGGAAGGCCACGAGGAAGACCAGCAGCACCAGTGTCTTCGCGATCGGCTTGACCAGCGAGTACAGGGCGAGTGAAGCGGTGGCCCTGGTGAGGGGTATGCCACGGCCCTGAAGGAAGCGCAGGGTGACGGCATGGGCCCCGATGCTCGCAGGCAGTACGTGGTTGGCGGCGCCCGCGGCGAACTGCGAGGCGAGCAGCAGCCCCGGCGGAAGACGTTCGGGCAAGGCGCCCTGGCGGACGACCGCGGCGGTCACCCAGCCGAGGCAGGTGAAGACCACCGCGACCAGCAGCCACCATGGGTCGGCGGAGGCGAGCCGGGCCGCGCCGTCGCGCACCGCACGCCAGTCGGTCGCCGCCCACGCGCCGATCAGCAGGAGCGGGAGCAGACTCAGGGCCCGGCGGGCGAGGCGACCGACCGAGGGGGAGCGGAGGGGGCCCGGGAGCGGTCCGGGGACTTCTTCGAGCGGCAGCAGGGACACGGCGCACGTCGTCCTTCCGCGTCGCACCGGCGTGATGCGCGGCGGACGGATACAAGGCGAGGCATGGGGACGGCGGAAACCTTCCCTGCGGGCGTGACCGCACGGTGTCCATCAGTCGACGCAGCGTGGGCAGCCGGGCGACGTCGAGCGGCGGCTATCGCAGGTTCCGGTGCGATACGGCGGGGCGCCGGACGGGCGGGCCGGCCGCGGGCGGCGCCGCGTGGCTGGCCGTGACCGCCTTGCGCTGAACCACGACGAGCGCGGCGTCGTCGCCGAACGTGCCACCGCAGAAGTCGAGGATGTCGCGGCGGACATGGTCGACGAGTCCGGCCGGAGTGCCCGTGTCCGTACAGGCGGCGACGCGGTCGGTGAGAGGGTAGAAGCCGTCGCCCCCGTCACGGGCTTCGGAGACGCCGTCGGTGTAGAGCACGAGCATGTCCCCGGGGCGGAAGGCGAAGGTGTCGACGGCGCCGTGCGGTGCCCGGGGGAGACACATGCCGATCGGGATCGAGTACCGCCGGGGGGCCAGTACGGTGACCTGCGTGTCGCGCAGCCGCAGCGGCGGCGGGTGCCCGCAGTTGAGGATGTGCACCTCGGGCGCGTCGTCCGGGATGTCGATCAGCACGGCCGTGATGAAGGACTCCTCCGCGTCCGTGCCCTCCTTGACAGGCTGGGACAGACTCCAGCACACCGTCGCCTCGAGTTCGCTCCGCAGGTCGGTGAGGGCCGGCTCGCGATGTGCCGCGGTCCGGAACGCGCCCAGTACGAGAGCCGCGTCCTCGATGGCGGGCAGGCCTTTGCCTCGGACGTCTCCGATGAGCAGGCGCGTGCCGCGCCGGGTGGCCACGGCCGCGTACAGATCACCGCCGATGCGGGCCTGGTCCGTGGCCGCCGCGTAGGCGCTGGCGATGCGCAGAGTGCCCATCCGCTCGGGCAACGGCTGCAGCACGACCTGCTGTGCGGCCTCCGCCACCGACCGCACCTGTCTCAGTTCCGCGGTGTGCCGTTCCCGTAGCCGGCAGAAGATCACGGTGAACGCGCTGATCACGACCAGGGCGATGAGCTGGCTCTCGTGGTTCGAGGTGAAGACGCTGGTGCGTATCGCGGAGAGCAGCACGAGAGCCACGATCGAGAGGGCGCCGATGGCCGCCGTGAGCCTGGAACCGCCGAACGACGCGGTGAGCGCCGGTGCGACCACCAGCAGCGGCCCGAGGTGAATGTTCTGCGGCGCAAGGATGTCCGCGACCGTGATCGCCACGATCAGGGCGAGCGGAATCACCACGAGGCCTCGGTACGACGTCCAGGCCCAGCCGCCACCCTTGTGACGCTGCGATCGCATACTTCATGGATACACCCGGTCGCGGCCAAGTGGCATGTGGCTCACTCGGGGTCGGAGGGTGGAGCGAGCGGTCCGTGGTGCCGCAGGAGGGCGTAGCCGACGCCGATGCCCACCGCCAGCGGCCACTCGAGGGCACCGACCACCGCGAGCGCGCCGAGGCCGGCATACAGCGGCAGGCCGCCCTTGGCGGGGAGAACGCGGCGCACGGCGGTGACGGGAAGGGTGGCGACCTGCTGCACGGCCCGGGTGGCCGTCTCGCCGAGCGGCGGGACGGTGAGAGTGAGGCTGCGCCCCCCGTGTGAAGCGCCGGGGCTTGTCTTCGGCGACGTCGGCCGCGGCCCCGCGGCGGGCCGCTGCGGCGTCTTCGCCCTGGGTGCGGGGCGTGAGGTGCTCTTGCTCCGCGTGGCCGGGCTCTTGCTGCGAGTTGCCGGGCTCTTGCTGCGTGCGGACGGGCGCTTCTCGACGGTCTTCGGCGTGGTCACGGTTCACATCCGTTCGTGGGTCCGGGACTTCGCCCCCCAACGAGGCACAAGCTACCCGCGGGGCAGGGAGCCTGCGAGCCAGGAATCCATTCGGCTCAGCTCGCCGGGCGGTGGCGCAGGGGGCGGGTCAGGATGAGCGGAATTGGACGAGGAACCGGCCCGTCCGGGGAGGTGACACGATGTCGCTGCTGTCCGGAGTGCGTCTGCCGCTGCCGCTGCCGACCGTGCCACCGCTGCCCTGGGGTTTGGCCGGCGGTCTGGCCGCCGGCGTGCGCGGAGCCGCGGACGTGACCGCGACGCTGCTCGGGATCGAACGGCGGGACGTGTGGTCCCGTCCGGGGCGCTGCCACATCGAGGCGCGCGGTGTACGAGGACCCAGCGGGACCTGGGTCGGCCGCGTCGTGGAGCACGCGCTGGAGCAGCATCCCGGCGTCCTGTGGGCGCGGGTGAACGCGCCCGCCGAGCGGGTCGTCGTCGAACTGGCCTCGCCACCACCACCGCTGCGGGAACTCGTCGAGATCATCGACCACGCGGAGTCCCACGGGGCCGCCGCCATCGGGGGATCGGGCCTGTTCGACGGGTGGTGCCCCGAGCCGCATCACCCGTCGGAGGCACCCGGCAGGCGCCCGGCGCTCCCGGTTCTCGCGGCGGACGTGGCGGGTCTGCTCCTCACGGCAGCCACGCGGCTGTCGCCGTGGACACCTCTGCCCGCCGAGGTGGGAGCGCTCGCCACGGCCGTGCAGCAGCATCCCTGGCTGCGCCGTGTGGTGCTGCCGGGCTTGAACGCGCAGGACGGCCGCGGATCGGTCGTTCCGGTGCTCAATGCCTTCGTCCAGGGTGTGGCCACGCGCGGCGGCGGCCTCGTACTCGACGTCGCGCAGCGCGTGGCGCAGTGGCGCGAGGCGAACGCGGCACTCGAGGCATGGGCGGAGGCGGAGCCCCGTCTCGTGCGGGGACCGCAGGACGCGCAGGCCGAGCCGATCGTGGTGGAACGGCCGGCGGTGCACGAGGACGTGACCGCACGCTACGCCGAACGGGCCATGGGGGCCGCCGCGGCCGTCGGTGCCCTGGCCATGCCGTACGCGGGCCCCCGGCGGGCGCTCGCGGTGGCGCTGTCGGGCCTGCCGAAGGCACCGGAGGCCGGGCGTGAGGGCTTCGCCACAACCCTCGGCCGGTATCTCGCGCTGCGCGGCGTCGTGGCCATGGACCGCAGTGCGCTGCGCCGGCTCGGGCAGGTGGACACCGTGCTTCTCGACGTGGACGTGCTGCGCGGTGGCCGGCACGAACTGACCGAGCTGGAGCTGCTCGGCGGCACCGAGCCCGCGGAGGTCTCCGACCGGCTCTTCAGCCTGTTCGATCCATCCGCACCCGGTCGGATCGAGCATGACGAAGACGGCTGGGCGCTCGGCCCGCTCGAGGACCTCGAGCTCACCGGCCGCACCGGACGGCGGCACGCGGACCGGATACGGAGCCGGGGCGGTGAACTGGTACTGGGCCTGGCGTTCCGGCGCCGCCTGACGGCCGTCGCCGGCGTGGCGGTGCAGACGCTCCCGGGTGCCCAGGCCCTGGCGGCGGCGGCCCGTCGGTCCGGGATCCGGGTGGTCCTCGCAGGCGACCAGCCCTACCCAGAGCTCGGCTTCGTCGACGCGATGGTGCCCGGGGGGAACGATCTGGTGGCGTCGGTCCGCGCGTTGCAGGCGGACGGCGCGGTGGTGCTGCTGGTGTCCGGGAACCGCCGGGCTCTCGGGGCCTCCGACTGCGGCATCGGGGTCCACCGCGAGGGCGAGCCGCCCGCCTGGGGCGCACACCTGCTGGTCGGCACCGACCTCGACTCGGTCGCGCTGGTCCTGAGCGGCGTCGGTGCGGCCCGGCAGGTCGACCGGGACAGCGCGGTACTGGCCGCGAGCGGCAGCGGAATCGGCGCGGTGGCGGCGATGCGGGCACCGGTCGGCGAGGCGTGCTCGCGCGGTCAGGCTGCGTGCAACACCGCCGGAGGCGTCGCGTTCGGCCTTGCAGTCTGGCGGGCCAGGCAGTTGTGCTCCCACCCCATCACCCCGTCCGTGGAGACCGTGCCCTGGCATCTGATGCCGCCCTCCCGGGTCCTCGACCGGCTGCGCACAAGCGGCGAGGGGCTGTCGGACGGAGAGGCCGCGACACGGGCCAAGGGCGGTTCGGGGTCCGCCACGACACCCGGGACCACACTGCTGTCGGCGTTCGTCGAGGAGCTGGCCAACCCGCTGACACCGGTGCTGGCCGGCGGCGCCGCCCTGGCCGCTGCCGTGGGCTCGCGGGCGGACGCCGCGCTGGTCGCCTCCATCACCGCCACATCGGCGCTGGTCGGCGGGTTCCAGCGAGTCCGGACCGAACGCGCCCTCGCCGAGCTGACCGCCCGCTCGGCGGTCGGGGCGCGGGTACGGCGCGGGGGCCGTGAGCGGCTGGTCACCGCCGAGGACCTGGTACCCGGGGACATCGTCCTGCTCAGGCCCGAGGACGTCGTGCCGGCCGACTGCCGGCTGCTGGAGGCCGACGGGCTCGAGGTCGACGAGTCGTCGCTGACCGGTGAGGCCCTGCCCGTGCCCAAGGACCCGGCTCCCGTGGTGGCCGCGCAACTCACCGACCGCCGTTCGATGCTCTACGAGGGCACCACCGTCTCCGCCGGGGAGGCGCTCGCGGTGGTCGTGGCCACGGGCGCCGCCACCGAGGTCGGGCGCACCATGGCCACGGCGCGGGAGGCGGCACCGGTTACCGGGGTCGAGGCACGGCTGTCGTCGCTGACCAAGGCGAGTCTGCCGGTGGCGACGGTCTCCGCGCTGGCGGTGGCCGGAGCCGGGATGCTGCACGGGCGCCCGCTGGCCCAGAGCCTGGCGTCGGCGGTGAACCTGGCGGTCGCATCCGTCCCCGAGGGGCTGCCGTTCCTCGTCAACGCCGCCCAGCTGGCCTCCGCCCGACGGCTGGCCGACCACGGCGCGCTGGTGCGCAATCCGCGCACGATCGAGGCGCTGGGCCGGGCCGATGTGCTGTGCTTCGACAAGACAGGCACGCTCACCGAGGGGAATCTGCAGCTCGCGGCCCTCAGCGACGGGGACCGTATGCTCCCCGTCGACCGGCTCGGCGCGCCGCACAAGGCGATCCTGGCGGCCGCGCTACGGGCCACGCCCGCCGCCCGGCAGTCCGAGCCGATGGCCCATCAGACCGATCGGGCCGTGGACGCGGGCGCCCGCCGGGCACGGGTGCCGGCCGGCCGCGGGGCGCCCCGCTGGCGGCGCACCGACACCCTTCCCTTCGACCCCTCCCGCGCCTACCACGCCACGGCGGGCCGCACCGAGGACGGCATCCTGCTCAGCGTGAAGGGCGCCCCGGAGACGGTGCTCGAGCGTTGCCGGCGCAGGCGCCTGGACGGCGCCGAGACGGTGCTCGACCGATCCGGACGCGGCGCGCTCACCGCGGCGACCGAGGAACTCGCGGGTGCGGGACGCCGTGTCCTCGCGGTGGCCGAACGCACCATGCGACCCGGTGAGGAGCTCACCGACGACGCGGTACAGGACCTGGTCTTCCTCGGATTCGTGGTGCTGGCCGACCCGGTGCGCCCCGGTGCCGCCTCGGCCACCGCCCGGCTGCGCGCCGCCGGTGTGCACACGGTTCTGCTCACCGGGGACCACGCCGCCACCGCCGAGGCCATCGCGGCCGCGGTCACCGGTGATCCGGACCAGACGGTGTGCACCGGACCGGAGTTGGACGAGCTGGACGACGACGCGCTCGACGTGCTGCTGCCCAAGGTGGATGTGATCGCCCGGTGCACCCCGCGCCACAAGGTGCGTATCGTCCAGGCGTTCCAGCGTCTCGGACGGGTCGTGGCGATGACCGGTGACGGTGCGAACGACGCCCCCGCCATCCGTCTCGCCGACGTCGGTATCGCCCTGGGGCGGCGGGGCACGCCCGCGGCCACCGCCGCGGCCGATCTGGTCATCGGTGACGACCGTCTGGAGACGATCGTCACCGCTCTCACCGAGGGCAGGGCGATGTGGGCCTCGGTCAGGACGGCGCTCGCCATCCTGATCGGCGGCAACCTCGGCGAGGTCACCTTCGGAGTGCTCACATCAGCGCTCGCGGGCAGCTCACCGCTGAGCGCACGCCAGATCATGCTGGTCAACCTGCTGACCGATCTCGCTCCCGCGCTGTCCATCGCCGTCCGCACCCCGGCCGAGAGCGCAGGCGAGCAACTGCTGGAGGAGGGTCCCCAGCAGTCGCTCGGCACCGCGCTCACCCAGGAGATGCTCCAGCGCGGGCTGACCACCGCCCTCGGCGCGGGGCTCGCCTGGACGGCCGCGCGCTTCACGGGCACACAGCGCCGCGCCGCCACGGTGGCACTGGCCGCCGTGGTCGGCACCCAGCTCGCACAGACCCTCATCAGCGGCGGTACGGACCGTCAGGTGCTGGCCGCCACCATCGGCTCCGCCGCGGTCCTGGTCGGGATCATCCAGACCCCGGGGATCAGCCAGTTCTTCGGATCCACCCCGCTCGGCCCGGTGGGCTGGGGCATCGCCCTGACGGCCATCACCGGCGCCATGCTGCTGCATTCGGCGTTGAAGCCGCTCTCGTGCCGCCTGGCCGGAATCGGCCTGCTGAACCGGGAGTCCACGGAGAGCGACGCCGGCGGCTCCGTACCGCCGCAGTCGGCCGCGACCGCCCTCGCCATGGTGCCCCTGACCTGGCTGGGCGGCGCGTTGTCCCGCTTGGGTGTGTCGGTACCGGGTCTCGGACCGTCGGCCGACCCGGACGCAGACCTGTCGTAGGCCTGCTCGGGCACGACCGGCCACCGGTCGTCCGGGAGCGGTCGTGCCACGGAGACGGGAAGCCGCCGTCGGCAGCCGGATCCCCGACTGCCGACGGCGGCTTTCGTCCGGCCCGTTCGCGGGCCCGGCTCAGGCCGGGCTGTTGCGCAGCTCCGTCAGCGTCGCCGCGGTCAGCGGTCGAGGGCTGTGGTCCGGGTCGACGAGGACGACGGTGCAGTCGGCCGCGTGGGTGAGGGCGGTGGTGAAGCTGCCGTCGGCGAACTGGGCGAGCGGGCCCCGTGGGGAGCGGCCCACGGCGACGGTGCGGGCGTGGACGTCCGAGGCGTGCTGGGCCAGCACACGACCGGCGGCCGCGTGGTCCCCGACGCTGGTGAGGATCTGGCCGGTGGCGGGGATGCCGTGTGCGGCGAGGCGGTCGAGGTGGACGGTCACCGCGGCGCGCGCCTGCTCGGTGTCCTCGGTGTCGACGGCCTGTTCCTCGACGACGGCGGTCTGCTGCACATGGACGACCTCCAGGGGGCTGCCTGCGTCACGGGCGAGTTGTGCAGCGGCGTCGACGATGACGGCGGCCCGGTCGTGTGCGCCGACGGCGACGATGAGCGGAGGTGTGCCGGGCGCGGCCGCGGCGCCGACCGGGGTGAGCGTCGCGGTGACGGGCGGTCCGTCCACGGTCTGCTGTTCGGCCCGGCGGAGCAGGCGGTGCCCGGTGGCCAGGACGGGGATGGCGAGCACGAACGTCGCGGCGCCGACGTAGAAGGGGACGCTCAGGTCGGTGGCGTCGGCGAGCTTGCCGGCGACGTAGGGGGCGAGGCCGCCGCCGATGAAGCGCAGGAAGCCGTAGGCCGAGGAGGCAACGGGACGCTCGACGGGGGAGACGAGCATGACGGCCTGGGTGGTGAGGGTGTTGTTGATGCCGATGAAGGCGCCGCTGACGATGACCGCCACGATGACCACGCCCGGAGTGCTGACACCGGCGGCGATGACGGCCATCACGATGCCGAGGCCGAGCAGGTTGGCGTACAGGACCGGGGCCGTGCCGTAACGGGCCTGCAGGCGCGGCGCGAAGAAGACGCTGAAGGCCGCCACCAGCAGGCCCCAGCCGGTGAAGACCAGGCCGAGCTGATGCGCGTCCAGCTCCATGGGGTAGGGGGCGTAGCCGAGCATGGTGAAGAAGCCCCAGTTGTACAGCAGGGCCATGATGCCCATGGTCAGCAGTCCGCGGTGGCGCAACGCCTTGAGCGGGGCCAGGGGCGATGTCCGGTGTTGCGGTTTGGGCAGGGAGGGTACGAAGGCGATGGTCGCGGCCAGGGCGATCGCCATGAGGACGGCGACCCCGAAGAAGGGGCCGCGCCAGCTGATGGCGCCCAACTCGCCGCCCAGCAGCGGGCCCACGGCGATACCGAGGCCCAGGGCCGTTTCGTACAGGATGATCGCGCCGCCGAAGCCGCCGCTGGCCGAGGCGACGATGACGGCCAGCGAGGTGGCGATGAAGAGCGCGTTGCCGAGCCCCCATCCGGCGCGGAAGCCGACTATGCCGTTGATGGAGCCGCTGGTGCCGGCCAGTGCGGCGAACACGACGATGATGACCAGGCCTATGACCAGGGTGCGCTTGGCGCCGAAGCGGCTGGAGACCCAGCCGACTATCAGCATCGCCACGGCGGTGACGATCAGGTAGCTGCTGAACAGCAGGGAGACCTGGCTGGGCGTGGCGTGCAGGCTCTCGGCGAGGGCGGGCAGGATCGGGTCGACCAGTCCGATGCCCATGAACGAGATGACGCAGGCGAACGCGACGGCCCAGACGGCCTTGGGTTGCTTGAACGGGCTGGCGGCCGTCCCGTGCGATGCACTCATTGCAGTGTTCTCTTTCGAGCGGAGTCGTTGAGTTCGAGCGGTGTCGGGAGTGCGCGTGATGGGGGTGAAGGAGGCAGGGGTCAGAAGCGGGCTTGGCGCTGCTGGATCGCCCGGGCGAGAGCCGGAAGTGCGGCCTTGACCGCACGCTGCTCGGGACCGGTCAGTTCCTCGACCAGCTCCTGCAGCGCCTCGGCGTGCTCGGTGCGGCGCTGCCGGAAGACCTCGAGGCCGGTCTCGGTGGCCTGGACCAGTACGCCTCGCCCGTCGCTGCTGTCGGCGACGCGCCGCACCAGACCGGCACGCTCCATACGCGTGACGAGCTGGGTCATGTTCGGCTGGGAGACCCGTTCGGCCCGGGCCAGTTCGGTCAGCCGATACGGACCTTCGCGGCTCAGCCGGCCCAGGGCGGACGCTGCCGCGATGCTCAGGCTCGCGGTGGTGGCGCTGGAGCGTACATAACGCACCAACTGCTCCACCGCGATCATCAGGTCCTCAGGTGATGCCGCGGGAGTCTCAGGGTCCATAACCCGATTATGCATAACCGCATTATGCATCTAGGTGTAGTGCGAAACAATAGTTCGGTCGGGCCATGTCGAGCCGATGGGGCCGCGGCCTGTTCGCCGGCGCCCCGAGACCGGAGCCGGAGCGGCATGAGCTTCCGGAATAGACAGACCTGTCTGTTAGTTTGTGCAGGTGCCCGAGCCGTCGGGCCCCGCACGGAACGAGGTGGCCGTCATGCCCGCGACAGTGAAGCGACTTCCCGCCCGGGAGCGGATCCTGAGCACGGCCGGTGATCTGTTCGCGGCGCACGGGCTGCGCGGGGTCGGCGTGGACCGCATCATCGCGGACTCGGGCGTCGCCAAGGCCACCCTGTACGCGCACTTCCCGTCCAAGGACGCGTTGGCGGCGGCGTATCTGCGCCGTACCGACGACTCCTGGCGCGGCAAGTTGCGCCGGGCGGCACTTGCCGCGGGGAGCGACCCCCGTGAGCGACTGGTCGGCATGTTCGACGCCGTCGCCGAGTCCTACCGCCGCCACGGATTCCACGGCTGCCCGTTCATCAACGCGGCTGCCGAGAGCGAGCCCGGCAGCGCGCCGTACACCGTGACGGTCGAGCACAAGCGGTCCGTCCGCGACTGGGTGCGCTCCCTGGCCGAGGAGGCCGGCGCCGAGGACCCGGACGAGCTGGCGCTTCAGCTCACGCTGCTCATCGACGGCACGCTGGCGGCGGGCAAGCTCGAGCAGAACCCCGCCATGCCGACGGCCGCCAAGGCCGCGGCGCGTGCCCTGGTCGACCTGGCCGTACCCGCCGGCCGCTGACCCCAGACCTCGTCCCCCGGCCCGGCGCCGGGGGACGGCCCGATCCCTCGACAAGACAGACCTGTCTGTCCGAAAGGAAAAACCGACCATGACAGCCCGCACCCTGGTCCTGCTCGCCCATCCCGACCTGGGCCGGTCCCGGATCAACTCCGCGCTGGCCGACGCCGTACGGGACCTGGACCATGTGACGCTGCACGACATCCACGCCGCCTACCCCGACCGGGTCATCGATGTGACCGCCGAGCAGCGGCTGGTGCGCGAGCACGACGTGATCGTCTTCCAGTTCCCCCTCCACTGGTACTCCGTCCCCGGCTTCCTCAAGCAGTGGCTGGACGAAGTGATGCTGCGCGACTTCGCCTACGACTCCGGGCCGCTGCTCGGGGGCAAGACCCTCCAGCTGGTCACCTCCACCGGAGGTGTGGAGGAGGCCTACCGCCCCGGCGGCTTCCATTGCTTCACCATGGGGGAGCTGCTGCGGCCGCTGGAACAGACCGCCCACCGCATGGGCCTGGCGTACGCGGAACCCCTGGTCCTGCATGACGCGCGCGGCACCGGCGACGAGGAGCTCGCCCTGCATGCCAAGCGCTACCGCGAACTCCTGGCGAGCCTCGGCTGAGCGCCGGCCGCCGCACCCTCGATCGCCGACTCGGGCCAGGGGAGGGGCCCGGATACGCGATCGACGTCCCGCACACGGCCGTGCGGACGGGCGTCCGGCCGCCGACGACGGGACGGCGCGCCCACCGCCGCCCGCGTGACCGACCGGAAACGAGGCCGGGCCGCGCAGTGATGCTGCGCGGCCCGGCCGAAGGCGCCCCGAGGGCGGGGGGTCAGCGGCGGCGCCGGGTGACGCCGGGCAGTCCCACCATCCGCCAGATCCTGACTTCACGCACCAGCCCGGGCATCTCCCTGAGCAGCACGGCGGTCGCCAGGCCTGCCACGAGCAGCGCCTCGGCGATCAGTACTCGCTTGGCCATGTTCGTACTCCTAGGTCGTCGTCCGCGGTCGTGGGGGTGCCGTGTCACCCCGGGGGGAGATTCGGCATGGTCCTCGCGATCGCGTTGTGCTTCCTCCAATGGACTCCGGTCGAGCGCCGCGCGTCGGCCGTTCCGTCCTTGTGATGCCCGGTCTGACGGCTGTACGGGCCCAGGTTGCCCTGGTGCAGTCCGGAGACGTGGGTCGGTGTATCGGGCCGCACGTCCGGCTTGCCCACTCGGATGCTTCCCATCGTCCGCTCCTTGCCGGTCTACGGTTGTTCGGTCAGTTCCGCGAAGAACTGGTCGACGGCCGGCCATACCCGGCTGCCGCCGGACAGGCCCCGCCACTCCCGCCGTACGATCGCGACCACCCGGAAGCAGTCGTCGATCGGGGTGATCCAGTGCTCCCGTGCGGAGTACGCCGTGTTCACCAGCAGCGCCTCCACGTCGGGCTCCAGGGTGGCCAGCGGCGGGCAGTCCGCGACGACGTCGCTCCATGCCTCCGGATCCGCCTCCCAGCGGGTGGCGCCCGCCGGGCTCGGATAGTGCGCGGTCACGGTGCCGTCCGTGCGCCGCACGAAGAAGGCGAGCCCCACGGGGACACCCAACGCCCGAGTACCCACCGGAGGCAGGCGTACCCGCCGCTGCGGCACCAGCCGGTACCGCCCCTCACTCGCTCCCGTCTCGGTGAAGAGCAGGGAGCAGGGCCGGCAGGCGCACAGCACCTCCTCGCCGCCGCCGTCGAGCAGATGGCGGTGGGCGGAGGGGACGTCCGCGCCGCACAGGTCGCAGCGCTCCACGTCAGTGCGCCCGTCGGCGGCGGAGCGGATGACACGGGCGAGCGCGCCGGAGGTCATGACCGGTCTCCGACGGGCGCCGTACGCAGGGTGAGCGCTTCGACCGGTACGAAGGTGCTCGGCCGGCCCTCGGCCCCCGGCGCACGCTCGACGCCGGAGAGCTCGGGGGCCAGGGTGAGCACGGCCTCGCGGACCGCACTCTCCAGTTCGGTCGTGGAGGACCCGCATCCCTTGGCAGCCAGCCGCACCCGGGCGACGCCCTCCTCCACGCCCATCAGCTCGACGTCCCCGCCCCGTTCGCGCACCGAGGGACGCAGACCGGCGACGGCGCGCTCGGCCCGTCGCTCGGGCGGTTCGGGGTGGATCCCGTGGAGTACGAGGAGGTGACCGATGAGCTCGTCACCGACCATGCGCTCCACCAGGTGGGGGTGCGCACCGTCCATGACCCGGGCCAGGGCCTCGCCGTAGACCGCGGCGAGGACCTGCACCGCTTCGATCGCCGCGCCGGTCATGGGGCCGGGAGCGCCTTCGAGCTGTTCGAGCAGTAGGTCGAGCCGCGCCAGTCGCTCCGCGACCGTCGCCTCGTCGAGCCGTGCGGTCTCAGGCATGGGCCGCTCCGTACGTGGGCGAGTGCAATTTGGTGA
The DNA here is from genome assembly GCF_001507435.1 of Streptomyces sp. NRRL F-5122. Taxonomy (GTDB): domain Bacteria; phylum Actinomycetota; class Actinomycetes; order Streptomycetales; family Streptomycetaceae; genus Streptomyces; species Streptomyces lannensis. Next base: position 30,439 of record NZ_LMWH01000244.1, on the reverse strand, counting down.
GCGTTTGGTTCTTGCCGAGGTACATGTGTACGCCGCAGGGCAGACAGGGGTCGAAGCTGCGGACGGTGCGCATGATGTCGACGCCCTTGAAGTCGTCGGGACCGTTCTCCTCGAAGATCGGCTGTCCCATGACGGCGTCCTCGTACGGGCCGGGGGTGCCGTACATGTCCCTCGGGCTGCCGTTCCACGGTGTCGGCGGGTAGGGGTGGTAGTTCGCGATCTTCTTGTCCTTGATCACCAGGTGGTGGGACAGCACACCGCGCACCGCCTCGTGGAAGCCGCAGCCGATCGCCTCGTCCGGCACCTCGTAGTTCTCGAAGACCTTGGTCTCGCCGGCGCGGACGAAGCCCATGGCCTTCTCCAGGAAGTAGAAGGCCATGGCGGCGGCATACGCGACGAAGTACGGCCGGGCCCGGTCGCGCTCGATCGTGTTGCTCCACTGGGGGATCTTCCACTCCAGCGTCATCTCGGGCAGTTGCTCGCTCTTGGGCAGCGAGATCTGCACGCTGTGACCGGTGGCCTTGACGTACGGCGTGTCGACCAGGCCGTTCAGCGCCGTCGACCACAGCCGGGCCAGCGGGCCGCCGCCGGTGTCGAGGGCGAGGTGCTCCTCGCTCTTCTTGTCGTACCAGCGTGGGCTCATCACCCAGCTGTAGTTGCCGCTGAAGTCGCGCTTCTGCGGCATGGGGACCGTGGTCTGGTTCCAGGGGTGGCGCATGTCGACGGCGTTGCCCAGCGGATCGTGGGTGACGAACGCCTGCTCGTTGACCCAGTCCTCGTAGTAGGAACTGCCCAGCAGCACCCGGATGCCCAGGTTGATGTCGACGAGGTCGTTGGTGACGAGCTTGCCGTCCACGACGACGCCGGGGGTGACGTACATCGCCTTGCCCCACTCGCTCATCGTCTCGTAGCGGTAGTCGCACACGTCCGGGTTCTGCCAGGCGCCCCAGCAGCCCAGCAGGATGCGGCGGCGGCCGACCTCCTCGTAACCGGGCAGCGCGTCGTAGAAGAAGTCGAAGACGTCGTCGTTCATCGCGACGGCCTTCTTGACGAAGTCGATCACCCGCACCAGACGGGAGAGGTAGTCGGTGAACGTGGTCGGCTCGGGCATGGTGCCAACGCCGCCCGGATACAGGGTGGACGGGTGCACATGGCGCCCTTCCATCAGGCAGAACATCTCCCTGGTGATCCGGCTGACCTTCAGCGCCTCCTTGTACACCTCGCCCTCGAAGGGGTTGAAGGCGCGCATGATGTCGGCGATCGTCTTGTAGCCGTGGATCGCGCCGTTGCGTGCCTCGGTGCGTTCGGCCTTGGCCAGCACGCTCGGGTTGGTGGACTTGACCATGGCCTCGCAGAAGTCGACGAAGACCAGGTTGTCCTGGAAGATCGTGTGGTCGAAGATGTACTCGGCCGCCTCCCCCAGGTTGACGATGGTGTCGGCGAGCATCGGAGGCTTGACGCCGTAGGCCATCTGCTGGGCGTAGTTGGAACACGTGGTGTGGTTGTCTCCGCAGATTCCGCAGATGCGTGACGTGATGAAGCCCGCGTCGCGCGGGTCCTTTCCCCTCATGAAGACGGAGTAGCCGCGGAAGAGCGACGAAGTGCTGTGGCACTCCACCACCTCCCGGTTCGCAAAGTCGATCTTCGTGTAGATGCCGAGATTGCCGACGATCCGCGTGATCGGATCCCAGGACATGTCCACGATCTGCGCGGGTTTGCGCTTGGCGCCCCGCGCCTCGGTTGCCGTCATGTCCGTGCTTTCCTCGCTCTCTTTCGCTGGGTGTGTCTCAGGGGCGCCAGTGCGCGTCGTAACCGCTCGTCAGCTCGGCCTTGGGGTGACGCCACTTGGGTTCGCGGTTGACGGCCATGTTGGTGATGCCGCGCAGTCGACGGATGACGGCCCCGTAGGGCCTGATCAGCGCCGCGGAGAAAGTGGCGCCAGTCGGTTCGTCCATGAACGGCATGAAGGCGTCTGGGAAACCGGGCATCGTGCAGCCGATGCAGATCCCACCCACGTTCGGGCAGCCGCCCACGCCCGACATCCAGCCGCGCTTGGGCACGTTGCAGTTGACGACCGGACCCCAGCAGCCCACCTTGACCTGGCACTTGGGGGAGTTGTAGTCCTTGGCGAAGTCGGCCTGCTCGTAGTACGCGGCGCGGTCGCAGCCTTCGTGCACCGTCTTCCCGAACAGCCACTGCGGGCGCAGCATGTGGTCCAGCGGGGGCGGCGGTGCCGACCCGGCCGCGTGGTACAGGAGCCACGTCAGTGTCTCCATGAAGTTCTCGGGCTGGATCGGACAGCCCGGAATGTTCACGATCGGCAGGGCACCCTGCGATCTGAAGTCCCAGCCCAGGTAGTCGGCCAGGCCCATGGAGCCGGTCGGGTTGCCCGCCATCGCGTGGATCCCGCCGTAGGTGGCACAGGTCCCGACCGCGACGACGGCCCACGCGCGAGGCGCGAGGTGGTCGATCCACCAGTTGAGGGTGAGCGGTTTGCCGGTGTCCGGGTCGTTGCCGAACGACGTCCAGTAGCCGTCCCCCTGAATGATCTTCTGGTTGGGGATCGACCCCTCGATGACCAGGATGAACGGCTCCAACTCGCCCCGTGCCGCGGCGCGGAAGGGTGCGAGGAAGTCCTCTCCGCCCATGGTGGGTGAGAGCACCTTGTTGTGCAGGTTCACCTTGGGCAGGCCTGGCACGAGTCCGAGGACGATGTCCTCGATGGCCGGCTGACCGGCGGCCGTCATCGAGATGGTGTCGCCGTCGCAGCTCATGCCCTCGGAGATCCACAGGACATGGATTTCGTCGAAGCCGCTTCTCTGATCGGCCCTGTCGGGGTGTTGGCTGACCTTCGTGGTCCCGCTCATGTGCTCGGCCTCCCTTGCAGTCGGTCCCGGAGTCGGTCGTAGGCCGCGGCCACCGGTCCGGCGAACGCCAGGGCGGGGGGCTCGACGGGCGCGTTCGGGTGTGGTCGGGTCGGGGCGGTCCGCTTGGCCCGTGCGAGGAGCCGCCCCAGTTCGTCGAGTTCTCTCTGGGAGACCGCGTCCCGGAGCCGGGGCATCAGCTCGCCCTCCTCCTCGCGCAGATGCTCCTCGATCTCCTGGCGCAGCCGCGCGACGAGTTCGCTCTCGCGTGTGTCGTCCTCGCCGAGACGGTCGAGGGCCAGAAGGGTCTTCTCCGCCGTGATGTGCTCGGCCAGATGGTCGTCGATCACCTGCTCCGCGTCCGGGAGCACCTCCCTGGCCAGCGGGTACACCATCAGTTCCTCGACCGTCGTGTGCCTGGACAGTTCCCGTACGAGGGTCTCGACCACGGCGCGGCGCTGCGGCCCCGAGGCGGCGGCGTGATAGTCGCGGAACAGTTGCTCGACCACACGGTGGTCGTGCTTCAGCAGCTCGATGGCGTCCATGACACCCTTCCCGGTCCAGGACGGTGGTCGTCCGCCGGCCCGGCGGTGCGGTCGGCGGGGGGAGTCAGCGAGCGGATGGCGCCGTGCAGCCGGGCCATCACCTCCGGCGGCATGGCCTCGACCCGGTCCAGGATCAGCGCGGCCCTGGGGTCGGTGGCGCGTGCCTCGCGCTTCTCGTCGTCCGTGAGCACCAGCGTCCGCAGGGTCAGGATCTCGTCGATCTCCGCGGCGTCATGGAGGTCGCCCGGGCTCTCGGGCGCCACCTGGGGATGGTCGGGCAGGATGATCGGGGACGACAGCACGAGGTCGTCCGACCCCTCCGCGCCCGCCAGCACCGGGAACGTGTGCAGATTGGCGCAGTCACGGGTGTGCCCCGCGACCTCCTCCGGAGGATCGATGGAGGAGAAGAAGGCGACTTGTTCGCCGCCGATGAAGGTGTGCGTGGCGATGAGGGCATGAGCCAGGGCCTCGTCGCGTCCGGACTCGGCGGGCACACCGCGGCAGGTGTTCTCGGTGCGCACCCGCAGCCGGTACAGCGCTCCGGGGCCGGGGAGCCGCTCCGCGCGCAGTGTCGTCCTGGCCCGGACCGACCGGCGCCGGCGCACCAGACGTCCGGCACCACCCGGCAGCTCCTCGGTCTCCTCGCCGGCGGGGGCGTCGAAGTCGAACTCCCTTTCTTTGGCCACGAGATCGTCCAGCGGAACGACGAAGTCCCGCTCGCGGGGCACCGCTTCGTCGAAGGCCAGATACACCGCCCCGGAGGCCTCCACGGAGTCCGCCGGTACGTAGTGGCCCTCCTGGTCCCGGCGCTCCACGGCCCTGTGCTGCATCTGCAGGTAGCGCACGCGTACCCGGACCACTGCGCCGGGCTCCGCCCGCAGCAGGCACTCGGTCTGCTGCCGCCAGGCCTCCACGGAGCCCGAGATGCTCGGCGCCACCGGACCGTGTGCCTCCGCCCAGGCGCGCGGAGCGAGGATGCCGAACTGCCAGCGCACCCGGTTCTTGGCCGACGACCGCCGGTACGGATAGAGGAGGTAGCCCTCGTAGAGGACGGCGTCGGCGACCGCGCACGCCTCATCGACCGCGGAACCAGCCGCACGCGTGCCTCCGGACGTCCGGTCAGGGTCGCTCACCGTCGCTCCTCACTCACAGCATGTCCATATTGCAGTGGTTTACAACGATCACACCTTTTTTCATCGGCGGCGCGTATTGGCGGCGGACGGGTGAGGGACGCGTCGGGCCCGGGCCGGAGCGGGTCGCGGGACCGGCCATCGATGCCGTGTCGGTGCGGTGTGAGGGGGTACTTCGGGAGTGGACTCCCGGCTGTCGGCCCCGGCCTTGGCCTCGGCGTCGAGAGGCACGGAATGCGATGCGCGAGAAGACGGAGGCGGCTGTGATGGGCATGCAAGGCGACGGCTCGCCGGACCACAGGAGTCCGATGGGCGATGCGGCGGCCCGCCTGGCCCAGGACACCGCGCAGTTGGCGCGGAACGAGCTGCTCGCGGTGGAGAGCGAGGTCAGGGCCGCGCTGCGGCGTATCGGTGCGGGCGGAGCGCTGTCGGGCGCCGCCGGGGTGTGCGGTGTCCTGGCGCTGTGGTCGGCGCACGAGACGTTGCTGCGGTCGCTGGAGCCGATCCTGCCGGGCGCTCGCGCATCCGCCGTGCTCGGCAGTACCTACGCCATGGGAGCCCTGGCTCTCGCCCAGGCCGCGCGCAAGCGCGTGTGCGCCGTGCCGGTGCGGCCGGCGGACGCCCTCGACCGGACGGACAGCGCTGCCACGCAGGCCGAGCCGGGACCGGCCCGCCGGGGTGACGGCCCGGTGTAGGCGCACCGTCGGCGGGATAAGCCGCCCGATCGCCGCCGCCGGTGCCGGGACCGTCTTCCGGCGACGCGCGAGCGGCCGACCATGCCGCGCCGGCGCGCCGCCCGTTGCGCCAACCGGGTGGTCGCGAGGCGCTGGTCGCGGCGCGTACGAGGGCCGCGGGAGGCGTGAATGCCGTCGCAGTGGCAGTCTGCGGGCGCGGACCGCGGCCGCCCCGGCGGGCCACGGCCTTGCCGGGCGGCACCGTGCTCGCGCGCCGCGGGGGCCGTCGGCGCTTCGGAGCGCGTACGGAAGGAGGGGTGCTCGTGGAGACGATCCCCATCGACTCGGCCCATCCGGCCGGTGCCGGCGGCACGGTCACCGAGTCGGCGTACCGGCGCGTTCGAGCCGCGCAGGGCGGGAGCCCCGCCGTCGGTGACGCAAGCGCCTGGGACCTGTTCCGCATGGCCTTCGCCTCCGTCGCCCCGCCCGGGGGCCATCCGCACCCCGCCCCGGGAGGCGGTTGCGCCCATCCGTGATCCCGTCCGGGAGCCGGGTGGTGCCTCACCGTGCGTGGCACAGTGAGCCCATGTGCGGTCGCTATGTGTCCACCCGCAGCCCCGAGGACCTGGTCCGCCGCTTCCACGTCACCGACTGGAACCGGGAGGAGGTCCTGGAGCCGAGCTGGAACGTGGCGCCGACCGACGAGGTGTGGGCCGTGCTGGAACGCGCGCCCCGCGGCGGCGGCACCGTCCGGCGGCAACTACGGCCGTTGCGGTGGGGCCTGGTGCCGTCCTGGGCGCGGGACGCAAAGTCCGGCGCCAGGTTGATCAACGCGCGGGTGGAGACGGTCGCCGAGAAACCGGCCTTCCGCAGTGCGTTCGTCAAGCGGCGCTGTCTGCTGCCCGCCGACGGTTTCTACGAGTGGCAGCAGATCAGGGCGAGCGACCGGTCCAAGGCCCGCAAGCAGCCCTACTTCATCAGCCAGGAGGATGGTGAGGTGATGGCCCTCGCGGGGCTGTACGAGTTCTGGCGCGACCCCTCCGTGGCCGAGGACGACGACCCTGAGGCCTGGTGGACGACCTGCACGATCATCACCACGGAGGCCACCGACGCCGCCGGGCGCATCCACCCGCGGATGCCGCTCGCGGTGGCGCCCGACCGGCACGACGCCTGGCTCGATCCGGGGCACCAGGACCCGGACCGGCTGCGTGCCCTGCTGACCCCTCCGGCAGACGGCCGTCTCGACGTGCGCCCGGTGTCCACCGCCGTCAACGACGTCCACCACAACGGTCCCGGGCTGCTGGACCAGGCCGCGCCGTAGTCCGCGTCGGGCGAGCCCGCGGCAACGATCCCGGTCCGGCGCCGCTCAGCGACTGTGCGCCGGACGGGGCAGCGCGAAACGAACCGTGCGCACCTGGGGCGAGAAATGCACCACGGCGGGCCCGGACGGTGGCGGAAGCCCGGCCGCCGTCGTCAGCGTCTGGCGGAGGTCCACCACCTCGGCGCGGCACAGCGTCCATGGCTCGTGGTCCACGGTGGTCCGCCACAGCACGGGCCCGGTACGGGTGAAGGCGTGCCATCGAGAGGTCAGCCACAGATCCCTCGCGTCCGGGGTGAAGGGTCCGCCCGGGCGAACGGTCAGGCGGTAGGACGGAAAGCCCCCGCAGCGTACGCCAGCATAGTGCACGGCACCGTCCTCGTGGCGCACCTGGAGAGCGCCGAGGTGACAGGGTGCCCCGATCAGCCACGCCGCCATCATGGTCCGCGTCGTGACCTCGACGGACAGGAACCACACGCCGTCGAGGCCGTCGCGACGGCGCACATGGGTGCGCAGGTTGGTCTCCGCGAAGGACAACGGAGCGGACGGCAGAACGCCCGGGCGCAGGGCCGCCATCACGAAGGGCGTGAATCCCACCCACGCCGTGTCGTCGTACGTGTCGACCGTCAGACCCGGTGGCAGCAGCGCCTGCACAAACCGCGGTTCGTAGGGCCAGTGGACAAAGGTCTGACTGAGCCACCGCGCCTTGAGCACGGGCAGGACGACATGCCGCCGGGTGGTGCGCGACACCATGTGTCCAGATTACGCACGCCACCGGTCCGGGGCGCGGGACGCGGACGTCGTTGGGGACGGGCCTGCGTTCGTCTTCCGGCGGCTGGGCCGGGACGGACACCCGACGGCCCCCGCGACGCGCCTCAGGACCGGTGCCCGCCGGCCGAGGTGACCGGAAGCGGCACGGTGACGACGGGACAACGGGCCTGGCGCAGCACGCCCTGGCTCACCGAGCCGAGCAGCATGCCGGTGAAACCGCCGTGGCCCCGTGTGCCCACCACCAGGGCCAACGCGTGGGCGGAGGCATCGGCCAGTGCGGTCACGGGATGGCCGTCGACGACCTCGTGGTGCACCTCGACATCCGGGTGGGCGGCGCCGGGACCGGCCATCGTGCCGGACAGCAGCCGGTCGCCCTCCCGCTGCGCCGTGTCCGCGTCGGCCCCCGCGAGCGGCCCGGGATGCCGCACATGGAGTGCCCGCACGGCCACGCCCCGCAGTGCGGCCTCCTCGAAGGCGAATTCGACGGCCGCCGCGGAAGGTGCGCTGCCGTCCACGCCGACGACCACGTACCCGGGCCCCTCGGTGGGGTGTGCCGGCTCGGGCACGACGACCACCGGGCAGTGCGCATGGGAGATGACGGGCAGGGCGATGGATTCCGCGCCGAACATCTCCCGCATCCGGCTCAGATGCCACGAGCCCAGGACGACGGCCGTGGCGTCGCGGCTCTGTTCGCGAAGGACAGGCGCCGGGGTACCGTTCGCCAGCAGTCCCGACACCCGGATCCGGGGCTGCCGCCGCTCCGCGAAGGCCACGGCCGCCTCCAGCACATGACGGCCGGCCTCCTGGAGCGCCCGATCACGCACCTGCCAGGAATGCGGAAGTTCCCATCTGCGGAACTCCGTGGTCGGCACGGTGGCGGCGTGCACCAGACGCAGGGGCACCCGACGGTGTGCGGCCTCGTCGGCGGCCCAGGCCAGCGCCACCCGTTTCGCCGGGTCGGGATCGACACCGACCACGATCGGCCGGCGGTGGTCCGGTCGGGTCATCGCCAGCTCCAGCCGCTCGTACCGGGTCGCCTGCCTCGCCCGAGCCCCGGCCCCACGCACTTCGGGTGCGTACCCGCCGGGTCGGGCCACCGGCGGAGCACCTGCCTTCCCACCAGTCTGTACGGCGACACGTGCGCAGGCATGGGCGGCCGGTACGTCCGGGCGCCCGACGCCCGGGGCTCCGCCCGGTGAGCGGACGTCCGCGGAAGAGCGCCCGGCTGTTCCGCTTCCCACTGGGCGCCGTCTTGACCGCTTCCCGTGCGGGCCGTGAGGATTCCCGTGACCCGCACAGGCCGTGTCAGCACGGACACACAGTTGTCTCATGTGCACAGCACCACCGAGTCAGGAGTTGCCGCGCCCAGATGACCCGCTCCCAGCCCGGTCCCGCTCCGCGCCCCCGCGCCGCACTCGCCATGTCCCAGGAGGCCGCCGCGGCCGTGCTCGACCGCGAGTCGCTGGACGCCCTCACCGCCGTCTGCGACCTGGCGCTCCCCGTACTCGACGACCTCACCACACCCGCGGCCGTCGCGGTCCTCGCCGATGTCGACGTGCTGGTGACCGGCTGGGGCTGTCCTCCGCTGGACGAGGCCGTGCTCAGGTTGGCACCCCGGCTGCGAGCGGTCGTGCACACCGCGGGCAGTGTGCGGCACCACATCACCGAAGCCTGCTGGGAGCGGGGCATCGAGGTGTCCTCCGCCGCCGCGGCCAACGCCGTGCCGGTCGCCGAGTACACCCTCGCGATGATCCTGCTCACCGGCAAGCACGTCCTAGAACGCGCCCGTGACTACCGCACGTCCCGCAGCAGCGACGACTGGCTGGCCACCCCGCGCACCGTCGGCAACTTCCGCCGCACGGTGGGCATCCTGTCGGCATCGCTCATCGGGCGCCGTGTCATCGAACTGCTGCGCCCCCACGACCTCGACGTGCTCCTCCACGATCCGTACGTCTCCGCGACCGAGGCGGCCGGACTCGGTGTGACCCCCGTCGGGCTGGACGAGCTCTTCGCGCGCAGCGACACGGTCAGCGTGCACACGCCGCTGCTCCCCGAGACCCGCGGTCTGGTCGGCCGCGAACTGATCGAGTCGATGCGCCCCGGCGCCGTTCTGATCAACACCGCACGCGGAGCGATCGTCGACCAGGACGCGCTCGCCGAGGCCGCCGCGGCGGGCCGCGTCCGGGCCGTCCTCGACGTCACCGACCCCGAAGTACTGCCTCCACAGCACCCGTTGTGGGAGTGCGACAACGTGCTCATCACCCCCCACCTGGCCGGTTCCCAGGGCAACGAGTGGCGCCGGCTGGCCGATCTCGCCCTCGCCGAGACCGCCCGATGGGCCTCGGGCGCCGGATTCATGCATCCCGTACGACGCGAGAGGGCGGCGATCCAGGCATGAGCACCCCCTTCGAACTGCCGCCGGAGGACCGCGGGTCGAGCCCGTACACCGGGTACACCCGCGCTCACTGGGAGGCCGTGGCGGACGGGCTGCTGGCGTCCGCGTGGCGCTGGAGCACACCCGGTGACGCACTGCTCCACCTGCCCGGACGGCCATCGCGCTCGGGGGTGCGCTCCGACGGTCTGGAAGGCTATGCCCGCACGTTCCTCGCCGCCGCGTTCCGCGTGGCGGGGGCGGACGGGGACGATCCGCACGGATGGCTGGAGCGGTACGCCCGCGGTCTCGCCTCCGGTACCTGCACCCCGGGCCGTGACGACACCGAGTCCTGGCCCCTGATCCTGGACCACGATGTGCAGGGCCAGCCGATGGTGGAGTCGGCTTCGGTCGCGCTCGGACTGCGGCTGACCGCGCCCTGGCTGTGGAAGAACCTCGATCCCGGCGTCCAGGACCGGGCGGAGCACTGGCTGCGCGGTGCGCTGCGCCATTCGCCCGCGCCGAACAACTGGTACCTGTTCCCGTTCACCGTCGCCGGGTTCCTGGAATCGGTGGGCCGCGGGGACGCGGAGACCGCGGCGGCCCGGCAGCGTGCGGTGGACCTGCTGGAGGGCTGGTACCGCGGCGACGGCTGGTACACGGACGGGGACCACCAGGCGTTCGACCACTACAACGGCTGGGCCCTGCACCTGTATCCGATGCTCGACGCCCACCTCGCCGGGGACAGTGAGCGGTCCGCCCACTACGGTGCCCGGCTGAGTGAGTACCTCGAAGGGTTCTCGCTCATGTTCGGTGCCGACGGCGCACCGCTGCACTTCGGCCGGTCGCTCGTGTACCGGTTCGCCGCTTCGACGGCCATCGCCCTGGGCGCGGTCACCGGACACACCCCACTGACCGCGGGCACCTCCCGCCGGCTGACGAGCGGCACCCTGCGCTACTTCCTGGACCGAGGAGCGCTGACCGGGGACGGTCTGCTCGGCCTCGGCTGGCACGGCCCGCACGAGGCCACGCTGCAGGCGTACTCCGGTCCCGCCTCCCCGTACTGGGCGTCGAAGGCGTTCGTGTCCCTCCTGGCGCCGGGCGGCCATCCGCTGTGGACGGCAAGGGAGGAGCCGGGGCCGGTCGAGGAGGCCGATCGGGTCCTCGCTCTGCCCGCCCCGGGACTTCTGGTGCAGTCGACGTGTGCCGACGGGGCCGTACGGTTGCACAACCACGGCAGTGACGACGTACGCCATCACGAGGGCGAGTCGGCGGACGGGAACGATCCGCACTACGGGCGGCTCGCGTACTCCACCCGCACCGGGCCAACGGCGCCCGGGAACGTCGCCGACAACCACTTCTCGGTGGAGGTGAACGGCCGGGCGAGCGTCCGGCGCCGCATCCACCCCCTGGGGGCAGGGCACTGCGAGGGATGGGGCTGGGCAGCGTCCTGGCACCGGCCCGTCTTCGTCGCCGGCCCCCCGATGGCGCCGGGCCTTCGGGTGGAGAGCGTCACGGTGGCGCGGGGCCGGTACGAACTGCGCGTCCACCGCGTGGTCGGCGCCCCGGACGGAGCACGGGTGAGTCTCACCGGCTGGGCCACGGGACCCGACGACACCGCGGTCTCGGCCCTCCACGGGCTGCACGGCTGGGACGACGGTCCCGAACCGCTGCGCGCCCCCCAGGGCACGGCCTGGACCCGATGGGCCCAGGTCCCCCGTCTCGGCGGGCGGGCCGGCGGCACCTCGGTGCACGTGTGCCTGGCCACCCTGACCGCCGAAGCCGAACCCACGCCGCTCGTGGACGCCGTCGCCGCCGTGGCGGTCGACGGCGACGGCGTCGAGGTGACGTGGGCCGGCGACGGGGCACGCTCAGTGGTCCGGTTCCGGCCGATGAGCGTGTCACTGCTGTGACCGGACGCCGGGCCGTCAGCCGATGTGGTAGCTGTCCCCGTACACCTTCCAGTCCAGCGGCGGGTCCAGGTTCAGGTTGCCGTTGCGCAGGAAGACACGCTGCTCGGTGTCGACACGGGTGGTGTCGCTGTGGGCCTCCTCCTGCTTCATCGCCCACACCCGTGCGTCGAGGAAGGCGTTGAGGTACGCCACCTCGGCGCCGCCCTGCGCCGGGGGCTTCGCCGTACGCAGCGCACGCTTGCGGATGTTGCGGAAGCTCGTGGCGTCGTCACCGTCGCCGTGCATCACGATGGCGTCGTAGTAGGTGAACTGCCCGAGCACTCCCAGGCCGTCGGCCTTGCCCTGCTGGACGGCGGGGTTGAAGTACACACGGTCGCGTTCGTCGTTCTGTGCCTGCTGGAACACAGTGTCCTGCGCCGCCGTGCGCCAGTCCCTGGGGAAGTTCGGGTCGAGTCCGTCGTGGGAGTCGGTGCCGTTCACATCGCGCAGCGCGGGCAGGTACTTGGCGAGGACGTTGCCGGGCTTGCGATCGGCGTAGAGCTGGACGAGGTCGAGCATGTCGCCGGTGCCGGAGCAGAATCCGATGATGCCTGCGGTGTAACCGCGCCCGTCGCCGATGTCCTCGATGTACTTGTACTGGGCCTTCCAGTCGAGCGAGGAGTTCTCCGCGCTCGAGACCAGCTTCATGGCGATCTCCTTCTTCGCCGGGTCGTCGAGTCCTGTCGCGCGGGCGGCGGTGGGGGCGGCCGCGGCGTTCGCGGTGTCGAGCAGCGGTATCGCCGCGAGAGACGCACCGAACAAGGCGAGTACGGTGCGGCGGGAGGCGCTGCGGGCGCCTGCCGCGTCGGGGGACGGATGCACCACTGGGACTCCAAGTGGGTTCGGGGGGTGGGGAGTTGTACTGATAGGAAGGTTTCCTATCAGATCCATGGAGCGTTGGGTACCCGTCAAGCAACAGGTTCTCGTGGCGGCGCCGGTCCGAACGATCGGCCTCAGGGCAGCGGCTGTTCGGCCCAGATGACCTTGCCCGTCGGCGTGTAGCGGGTCCCCCAGCGTTCGGCGAGCTGAGCGACCAGGAACAGCCCGCGCCCGCCCTCGTCGGTCATCGCCGCGTACCGCAGATGCGGCGAGGTGCTGCTGGCGTCGAAGACCTCGCAGACGAGAGCGCGGTCGCGCAGCATACGTACGCGGACGGGCGAGCTTCCGTAACGGATCGCGTTGGTCACCAGCTCGCTGAGCACGAGCTCCGTGGTGAACAACAGCTCCTCGAGCCCCCACTCCGTCAGCTTCCGTGTCACCGCCGCGCGTACCTCGCCGACGGCCGCGGGATCCTGCGGCACCTCCCACTGGGCGACGTGGGAGGCCGGCAGGGCCCGGGTGCGTGCGACGAGCAGCGCGACGTCGTCGCTCGGACGGTGCGGCAGCCGGGCGTCGAGCACGGCCCGGCAGGTCTCCTCGGGCGAGGGTCCCGACCCGGCCAGGGCGGCGCCCAGCAGCTCGAATCCGGCGTCGATGTCCTGTCCACGGCCCTCGATGAGCCCATCGGTGTAGAGGACGATCCGGCTGCCCTCCTCCAGCTCCAGATCGGCCGTCTCGAAGGGAAGCCCTCCGAGGCCGAGCGGCGGACCGGCGGGCACCTCGGGGAACTCCACCCGGCCGTCGGGCCGGATCACGGCGGGCGGCGGATGGCCGGCGCGGGCGATGACGCAGCGTCGGGTCACCGGGTCGTAGACCGCGTACAGGCAGGTCGCGCCCGTGACGGGGGCGCCGCCCTCGGCCGCCTCGTCCTGGTCGATCCTGCCCACCAGTTCGTCCAGCAGGCCGAGGAGTTCGTCGGGCGGCAGGTCGAGTGCCGAGAAGTTGTGCACCGCCGTGCGCAGCCGCCCCATCGTGGCCGCGGCGTGCAGCCCGTGGCCCACCACGTCACCGACGACCAGCGCCACCCGGGTGCCGGACAGCGGCAGCACGTCGAACCAGTCACCGCCCACCGCGGCCCGCGCCGGAAGATAGCGGTAGGCGATGTCCAGGGCGCCCTGTTCGGGCAGCTTCCGCGGCAGCAGACTGCGCTGCAGGGTCACCGCGAGACCGTGCTCGCGCGTGTACCGGCGCGCGTTGTCGATCGAGACCGCGGCCCGGGCCACCAGCTCCTCCGCCAGGGCCAGCTCCTCCTCGTCGAAGGGGCCGGGCTTCTCGGAACGCCAGAAGTTGGCCACCCCCAGCAGGAGCCCTCCGGCCCGCACCGGCACGGTGATCATCGAGTGGATGCCGTACTCCACGACCTGTGCGGAGCGCTCGAGGTCCTGAGCCAGCCATCCGTGGGCCTCGGCGAGGCATGGCTCTACGGTGGCCGGGCCGCCGGCGAGGGCCTGGGCCTGGGGGGAGGTCTCGACGTAGCGGATCCGCTCGCCCACCGGATACAGGGGAGGATCGTCGCGGATCCCGCTGAACGCCGCACGACGCAGCCCGCCGGCCGCCTCCGGTTCCCCGCCGTGCAGCACCGCCTCGAACAGGTCCACGGTGGCGAAGTCCGCGAACCGGGGCACGGCCAGCGTGGCCAGCTCCTCGGCGGTGCGCGTCACATCCAGGCTGGTCCCCACGCCCACACCGGCGTCGTACAGCAGGGTGAGGCGCTCCCGTGCCTCCTCCGCCTTGCCGGACAGGGCGCGCAGTTCGGTCGAGTCGCGGAGGGTGGCGACATGGCCGGGCGGCCCGCCCTCCAGATCCGTGGGCCGCTGGTTCACGGCCAGCAGCCGGTCCCCGACCAGGTGCACCTCGTCCGTGGCGACCCGCCCGGACGCCAGCAACTCGGCGGTCTCGGCGGGAAGGCCGAGTTCGGTCACCTGCCGGCGCTCGGCGTCCGACGGCAGATCGAGCAGGCGCTGCGCCTCGTCGTTGGCCAGCAGCAGATCACCGTCACCGCTCACGATGATCACCCCCTCCCGGACGGAGTGCAGCACCGCGTCGTGGTGTTCGTACATCCGGGTCATCTCGCGCGGTCCCAGACCGTGCGTCTGGCGCATCAGGCGTCTGGTGACGAGCGCCGTCCCCGCCGTGGCGAGTGCGAGTCCCGCGGCGGCCGCGGCCAGCACCAGCGGCAGTTGCCGGTCAGCGACGCCGCCCACGTGTTCGGTGGTGATTCCGGCCGACACCAGCCCCACGACGTCGCCGTCCGGTGCCTTGACCGGTACCACGGCCTGCACCAGCCGGCCGATGGTGCCGTCGATCTCCTCGACCTCGGTGCCACCCGCCAGCGCGGGCGCGATGTTGCCCACGAACTTCTTGCCGATTCGGTCCGGCCTGGGGTGCGTGTAGCGGATCCCCTCGGTGTCCATCACGACGATGAAATCGACCCTCGACCCCTCGCGGGCCGCCTCGGCCCGTGGCTGCAGCACCGCTGTGGGGTCCGGGCCGCTCAGCGCCTCCCGTGTGCCCGGCGCGTTGGCGAAGGACTGGGCAACGGCGAGGGAACGGTTGCGGGCCTCCTGCGTGGTGTCGTGCCGCACCTGCAGAACGAGAGCCAGCACCGCGGACACCACCAGCAACAGCACGATGACCACTTGCAGGAAGAAGACCTGCGCGGCGACGCTGCGTCCGCCCAGTGCCGTCTGCAGTCCGGCGCGGGGGTCCGACCACGGGGGGCGCGGCTGCCGCCCGGGGCCGGGGCGTTCCCCCTGCGATGTGTGCCGGGCGTCGTTCTCGGGCGCTCGGGCGGGGCGGCGCGCACGCGGACCGCCGGGACGGGTCGACCGAGTCCCGGTTCGACGCAGGAGCCGGACCATGTGCCATGTCTACACTGCCGGGCCCCGGGAGGCGAGGGGCGTCACATGCGCCGTCGGCCGGTTCCGGCGGCCACGAACGGCGCCGGGGCCGTGCGGCGTTCACGGGCCGGGAGCGAGCGGCCCCTCGACCGTGCGCCACCGGGCCCCTACTCACTCGCACGGGGCCTCAGGCCCGAGTGGCGCTTCGAAACCCGCTTTCGGGTGAACCCGCAGCCTTTCTGCGAACGGCGCGCGCGGGTGTGCTACACCATCGCACTCGGCGGGACCACCGCGCCCGCACCGTCGTTCGCCGCACGTCTGTCGGGGGTCTGTCGTGCACATCCTGCTCGTGGCCAGCGCGTTCAACAGCCTGACCCAGCGCGTCCATGCCGAACTGCGTGACCGGGGCCAGCTCGTGACGGTGGAACTCGCCCTTCCTGACGGCTCGTTGGCGGACGCCGTACGACGGCACGCGCCGCAGCTCGTCCTCGCTCCGATGCTGAGGACGGCGATCCCCCGCGAGGTGTGGGAGAGGTATCCGTGCTTCGTGGTCCATCCGGGCCCGGTGGGGGACCGGGGGCCCTCCTCCCTCGACTGGGCGATCCAGGAGGGAGCGGAGCGCTGGGGCGTGACGGTCCTGCAGGCGGTGGAGGAGATGGACGCCGGTGACGTGTGGGCGTCCGTCGCGTGTCCCCTCCCCCCGGTGCCCAAGAGCGATCTGTACCGCAACGAGATCGCCGACGCGGCACTGGCGGCCGTCCTGCTCGCCGTGGAGCGCTTCGCCTCGGGTACCCACACCCCGGTCCGGCAGGACACCTCGCGGGTCCGGCCGTACCTCGATCAGAGCGTGCGCCGGATCGACTGGCACGCCGACTCCACGGAGACCGTGGTGCGCAAGCTGCGCGCCGCCGACTCGCAGCCCGGTGTGCTCGACACGCTCCTCGGCGAGGAGTGGTACCTGCACGGAGGCCACCCCGAGGACGTCCTGCGCGGTGCACCGGGGGAACTGCTGGCCACCCGCGTCGGGGCGATCTGCCGCGCGACCACGGACGGGGCCGTGTGGATCCCCGAGCTGCGCCGACGGCGTCGTCCGGGGCAGCCGTCCACGTTCAGACGTCCCGCCGTGAGCGCCCTCGGCGACCTGCTGCCGCCCGTGCCGCGTCTGCCCGCTCTGCCGGAGCCGGGATGGCGCACCTGGACGGACATCCGCTACCGGGAGGAGGGCAGCGTCGGCTTCCTGTCGTTCTCCTTTCCCGGCGGCGCGATGAGCACCGCGCAGTGCCGGCGCCTGCTGGACGCGTACCGGGAGGCGTGTGCGCGTCCGACGTCGGTGCTTGTGCTGGGCGGGCAACGCGACTTCTTCTGCAACGGGATCCATCTCGGTGTCATCGAGGCCGCCGAGGACCCCGCGGCCGAGTCGTGGGCGAACATCAACGCCATCGACGACCTGGTCGAGGCCGTTCTGAGGACCACGGACCGGCTGGTGGTCTCCGCGCTCGCGGGCAACGCGGCCGCAGGCGGGGTGATGCTCGCCCTGGCCGCGGACGAGGTCTGGTGCCGCGGCGGCTGCGTCCTCAACCCGCACTACCGGCTGATGGGCCTGCACGGCTCGGAGTACTGGACCTACACGCTTCCCCGCCGAGTGGGTGCCGCCGCGGCGGACCGGCTCCTGCGCGAGGCACTGCCGATGAGCGCCGCCGGCGCCTGCGGACTGGGACTCGTCGACCGGGTGGTCGACTGCCGGCCGCAGGACTTCCAGGCCGAGGTGGGCCGGCTGGCGGCGCGACTTGTGTCCCTGCCGGATACCCGCACGCGTATCGCGGCGAAGAAGGCCGAGCTGGAGCGGCAGGAGAGCGTCGAACCGCTGTCCGCCTTCCGGGAACGGGAGCTCGCCGAGATGCACCGGGTCTTCCACAACCCCGCCGCCCCCTATCACGAGCTGAGGCGCGCCTTCGTCCACAAGGAGAAGGCGACGTGTACACCCCCGCACCTCGCCCGCGCGACGGGCGGCCGGACGACGGCGGAACCGTGCCGGTCCGGGAGCGCGGCCACCGGAAGGACCACGCCGTGAGCGTCAGTTCGTTCGCCCCCGAGACCGAGGCGCGCTTCACCCTCGCCCGGCAGGTCGCCGACGCCGTGCTCTTCGAGGGCTCGCCGCTCCACCCGTACCGCGCCTCCGCCGCCAGGAACGGGTTGCGCCGGCAGTTCGGCGTGCTTGTGCCACCGGCCTGGAACGCCGACGGCGACGAGTACGACTTCCAGCACACCGAATGCCTGATGGAGCCGGGAACGGGTGCCACCCTGGCGGTCGAGCTGCGCTTCCTGCGTGCCCGGCGTCCCGTTGTGCAACCGACCCGTTCCGAGGGCGGTTCGCAGACCGCGCCCGGGCGCGGACCGGGCGACGAGTCGCCGGCCGCCCCGGCCGGGGGCACCGAGGAGCGCGTCGAGGCGGTCGTGGCGGTGGACCGACTCGCCGAGGGCGACGGGATCACGATCCCCTTCGTCCGCCCCGCGGGCGAGGAGAGCGAGCCGATCCAGGACGAGGACGGCGGCGTCGTCGGTCACCGGACCTTCCGGCACGAGGAGATCGGCGGGGTGCTGCGGCTCGCGGCACGCCGCATCGAGGGGCCCTACCGGCTGATGCGGCTGACCGCGGTCGTCGAGAACACCAGCGCCTGGACCCCCGAGGAGAACGGCAACACCGACCGCGACGCGGCTCTGCGGCACTCCTTGGTGGCGACCCACCTGCTCATCGGGCTCAGCGCCGGGTCGTTCCTGTCGATGACCGAACCGCCCGAGTGGGCGCGAGGCGTGAGCGCGGCCTGCCGCAATCTGCACACCTGGCCCGTGCTCGCCGGTGAACCCGGCCGCGCGGACGTGATGCTGTCCTCCCCGGTCATTCTCGGGGACCACCCGGTGGTGGATCCGCACACCCGCCATACGGCGCTCGAGGCCACCGACCTCGACGCGGTCCTCGCCCCGGCCGACTCCGCGCCCCCCGAATGGCGGGAGCCGGGAGAGGCGACCGGCTCCGGCCCCGCCCCGGCACCCGACCGGGTTGTGGTCAACGGCCGGCACGTGGTGGCCGGGTGCAGGGTGCTGCTGAACCCGGGCCTGCGGCGCACCGACGCCCAGGACTTCTTCCTGCGGGGCCGCACCGCCACCGTCGAGGCCGTGCTGAACGACGTCGACGGCTCGGTGCACCTGGCGGTGACGGTCGAGGACGACCCCGGTGCCGAGATCCGCAGGGAACAGGGGGTCTTCCTCTACTTCCGGCCCGACGAGGTCACACCACTGGAGGACGACGCATGAGCGTTTCCCCGCACAAGGTTCCGGTCCTCGTCGCCGGTATCGGCAACATCTTCCTCGGGGACGACGGCTTCGGCGTGGAGACCGTGCGCGCACTGAAGGAGCGCGACCTGCCCGAGGGCGTCGAGCTCCTGGACATCGGGGTGCGTGGGGTGCACCTCGCCTACCAGCTCCTCGACGGCTACGACACCCTGATCCTGGTGGACGCCACCCGGCGCGGCGGGGAGCCCGGCACGGTGTACGTCATCGAGCACGACGTCGCGGAGACGGACGCTGCGCAGCCCATGCCGCTCGACGGCCACCGGATGACGCCCGACGCCGTACTCGGCCTGCTCGGCACGCTCTGCGCCGGCACCGGTGCCCGCCCGCCACGGCGCACGCTGGTGGTGGGGTGCGAACCCGCCGTTGTGGAGGAGCGCATCGGCCTGAGCCCTTCGGTGTCCGGGGCGGTGCCGGAGGCCGTCCGGGTCATCGAAGAACTGCTGCGCTCCGAAGAGCCCAGGCCGCGCCACGCGCCCGCGCCGGGGGCCCTGGAGGGATGAGATGACCCGGCGTACGGCCGGGCGTCGCGGTTGCGGCGAACGGCGTACGCGGCCGGGCGGCCACGGCGTGCCGGTCCGGCGGACCGTGGTGCCTCGCCTCTAATGGAGCCCGGCGGGCCGCGCACGCACGCCTCGCCCCACACGGCGGGAGCCCGGGTTCGCCGGGACGGAGAGCCATGCACGAGATGTCCATCGCGATGGCGGTGATCGGCCAGGTGGAAGAGGCGGCCGAGCGGGCCGGGGACGTCACGGCGGTGCGCTCGGTGCGGCTCCAGGTCGGCGAGCTGGCCGGTGTCGTACCCGATGCCCTGTCCTTCTGCTTCGAACTCGCCTGTGCCGGGACGGTGCTGGAGGGCGCCGAGCTGGTGACCGACACCGTGCCCGGACGGGCCCGGTGCACTCCGTGCGCGCACGAATGGGCGGTCGGTATGCCGCCCTTGCTGAGTTGCCCCCTGTGCGACGGCGGAGCCACCGATCTGTTGTCGGGCCGTGAACTGCAGATCGTCGGCGTGCAGTGGGAGGACGGCCGCACGCCCGTTCCCGCCGCCCAACCGATCCCAGAGGAGCGCTGAACCATGTGCCGTGTGGTGGACCTGAAGCAGGCCGTGCTCGCCAAGAACGACCGGGCCGCGGACACCCTGCGGGCCGGCCTGGCCGCCCGCGGCACGACCGTCGTCAATCTGCTGTCGAGCCCCGGGAGCGGCAAGACCGCCCTCCTGGAACGGGAACTGGGTCTGGCGCGGGAACGCTCCGTGCCGGTCGCGGCGCTCACCGCCGACCTCGCCACCGAGAACGACGCGGCGCGGCTGGCGCGTTCGGGCGTCCCGGTCAAGCAGATCCTCACCGACGGGCTGTGCCATCTGGAGGCGGGCATGCTGGCCCGGCATCTGGAGGGGTGGCTGCCGGACGCGGCCCGCCTTCTGTTCGTGGAGAACGTGGGCAACCTCGTCTGCCCGGCCTCGTACGACCTGGGGGAGACCCTGCGGGTCGTGCTCGCCTCCGTGACCGAGGGCGAGGACAAGCCGCTCAAGTACCCGACGGCCTTCGGCCTCGCCCACCTGGTGGTGGTGACGAAGACCGATATCGCCGAGGCCGTCGAGTTCGACGAGCCGGAGTTCCGGGCGAACGTCGAGCGGGTCAACCCCGGCGTGGAGGTGGTGCTCACCTCGGCCCGTCGCGGCCTGGGGCTCGGGACACTGCTCGACCGCGCGCTGGCCGCCGCGGACGGCGCTCCCGTGCACACGCCCGTCATGGCCCGTGAGCCACACGGCCACGACCACGGTCACACCCACGACCACGCCGACGGCGCCGGCGTCCTGACGCAGCCCCACTCGTGAGCGGTGTGCCGCCGACGGCCGTCGGCGTCCGCGTGCCGCAGCGCCGGCGGGTCACCGTGCGGGGCGTGGTCCAGGGCGTCGGCTTCCGGCCGTACGTCTACTCCCTCGCCACCGCGCTCCAGCTGTCCGGGCATGTGACCAACACGCCCGAGGGCGTCGTCGCGGAGGTCGAGGGCCCGTCGGAGGCGGTCGCCCGGTTCTGCGAACGCATCGCCGTGGACGTACCGCCCCTGGCCCGCGTGGACGCCGTGGAGCACGAGGAGATGCCCGTCGTCGGCGGCGACACCGGGTTCGCCATCCTGGCGTCCCGCACGGGCGGACCCGGGGGCACCCTGATCCCGCCGGACACCGCCACCTGCGCCGCGTGCCTGAGTGAATTGGCCGACCCCGCCGACCGTCGCCACCGTCACCCCTTCGTCAACTGCACCCACTGCGGCCCGCGGTTCACGATCGTCACCGGCCTGCCCTACGACCGGGCGCACACCACCATGGCCGGTTTCCCGATGTGCGCCGACTGTTCCCGCGAGTACGCCGATCCGGCGGACCGCCGTTTCCACGCCCAACCGGTGGCCTGCCCCGCGTGCGGGCCGCGGCTGCGGCTGCTGGTCCCCCCGCCGCAGGGCGACGAGCCACCGCTGCCGTCCGCGGAGACGGACCCCGTCGCGGGGGCACGCGCGCTCCTGGCGAGCGGCGCGGTCCTCGCGGTCAAGGGCCTGGGCGGCTACCACCTGGCGTGCGACGCCACCGACCCCGCCGCGGTCGCCCGGCTGCGCCACCGCAAGGCCCGGGGGGACAAGCCGTTCGCGCTCATGGCCGGGAGCCCCGACGACATCGAGCACGTCGTACGGATCGGCCCCGAGGAGCGCGACCTGCTCACCGGCGGAACCCGCCCCATCGTGCTGCTGCGCCGCCGCACGGACCCGCCGTTCCCGGCACAGGGGCCCCACCCGGTCGAAGGGGTGGCTCCCGGCAGCCCCGACCTCGGTGTCATGCTGCCCTACACCCCGTTGCACCAACTGCTGTTCGGGCTGCCCGGCGACCCCACGGGTCCCCGGCTGCTCGTCATGACCAGCGGCAACGTGTCCGGCGAGCCCATCGTCACCGACGACGGCGAGGCACTGACACGGCTGGCGCATCTGGCCGACGCCTGGCTCACCCACGACCGGCCGATCCAGGTGCCCTGCGACGACTCCGTGGTGCGCGTGTGCGACGGGCGGCCGCTGGTCGTACGCCGCGCCCGGGGGTATGCGCCCTTGCCGGTCGCCCTTCCGGTGCCCGTGCGCCCCGCCCTCGCCGTCGGGGGAGACCTCAAGAACGTCTTCTGCCTCGGCGAGGGCCGACGGGCCTGGCTGTCCTCCCACATCGGTGACATGGACGACCTCGCCACCCAGCGGGCCTTCGAAGGCGCCGTGGCCCACCTGGAGTCGATCACCCCGGTGCGGCCCCGGCTGCTGGCGGCGGACCGGCATCCCGCCTACCGCTCTGCCCGGTGGGCCGCCCGCAACGCGGCGGGCCGGCCCCTCGTCCGTGTCCAGCACCATCACGCGCACATCGCCGCGGCCATGGCCGAGAACGGTCTCGACGGCGGCCGCCCGGTGATCGGGGTCGCCTTCGACGGCACGGGCTACGGCGACGACGGGGCGGTGTGGGGCGGGGAGTTCCTGCTCGCCGACTACGACGGATTCACCCGGTTCGGGCACCTGGCCTACGTGCCGCTGCCCGGCGGCGACGCCGCGGTGCACCGGCCCTACCGGATGGCGCTCGCCCATCTGCGCACGGCCCGGATCGACTGGTCGTCCGAACTGGCCTGCGTGGCCGCGTGTCCACCGGGCGAACTGCGCGTTCTCGAACGGCAGCTGGAGCGCGACCTCAACTGCGTCCCCACCTCGAGCATGGGCCGCCTCTTCGACGCGGTGTCGTCCCTGGCGGGCGTGTGCCATCGGGCGGGGTACGAGGCCCAGGCCGCCGTGGAGCTGGAGGCGGCGGCGCTGCGCGCACCGGACGGGGACCGCACGGCCTACCCGTTCGCCCTTCGCCCACCGGCGGCGGACGGTGGCCCGGTGCTCGCAGACCCGGCTCCCCTGCTGGCCGCGATCGCGGCGGACCTGCGCTCCGGCGTGGGCCCCGCTCCGGTCGCCGCCCGCTTCCACCGGGCCGTCACCGGCCTCGTGCACCAGCTGTGCGTCCTGGCGCGCGAGCGACACGGTGTGGACACCGTCGCCCTGACCGGCGGTGTGTTCCTCAACTCCCTGCTCTCCTCGGCCTGCGCCGAGGTCCTGCACGAGGACGGCTTCACGGTGCTGCGCCACCACCAGGTCCCACCGGGCGACGGCGGACTGGCCCTCGGCCAGCTCGTGGTGGCCGCACGCGCCGCGACGGGATCCGACTGACCGACCGCCCCGGCAGTGCCGGGCTACGCCACCACCATCAGCGAGGAGAGGCCCATGTGCCTTGCGGTACCCGGCAGAGTGCTGGACATCCAGGAACGCGACGGCACACGGATGGCCAGCGTCGACTTCGGCGGCGTGGTCAAGGAGGTGTGCCTGGAGTACCTGCCCGACCTGCAGGTCGGCGAGTACGCCATCGTCCATGTCGGCTTCGCCCTGCAGCGCCTCGACGAGGAGTCGGCCAAGCAGACGCTCGAACTGTTCGAGACTCTCGGCATGCTGCAGGAGGAGTTCGGCGATCCCTGGGACATGGCCGCGGAGGCGGCGGGAACGCCTCCGCCCTCGCACGAGGAGGCGCGGAAGTGAAGTACATCGACGAATTCCAGGACCCGGAACTGGCCCGACGACTGCTCGACGAGATCCATGCCACGGTGACCAGACCCTGGGCGCTGATGGAGGTCTGCGGCGGGCAGACGCACTCCATCATCCGCCACGGCATCGACCAACTGCTCCCTGAGCAGGTCGAGTTGATCCATGGGCCGGGCTGCCCGGTGTGCGTGACCCCGCTGGAGGTCATCGACAAGGCGCTGGAGATCGCCTCCCGGCCCGGCGTGATCTTCTGCTCGTTCGGGGACATGCTCCGTGTACCCGGCACCGGACGGGACCTGTTCCAGGTCCGGGGCGAGGGCGGTGACGTACGCGTCGTCTACTCGCCGCTCGACGCGCTGAGGATCGCGCAGCAGAACCCGGACCGGCAGGTGGTGTTTTTCGGCATCGGCTTCGAGACGACGGCGCCGCCCAATGCGATGACGGTGTACCAGGCACGCAAGCTCGGCATCCCGAACTTCAGCCTGCTGGTCTCCCATGTGCGGGTGCCCCCCGCGATCGAGGCGATCATGCGGTCCCCCAGCTGCCGGGTACAGGGGTTCCTCGCGGCAGGCCACGTGTGCAGCGTGATGGGCGTGGACGAGTACCCGGAGCTGGCGGAGCGTTACCGCGTCCCGATCGTCGTCACCGGTTTCGAGCCCCTGGACATCCTCGAAGGCGTACGCCGCACCGTGGCCCAGCTGGAGCGCGGCGAGCACACCGTCGCCAACGCCTATCCGCGCGCCGTGCGGCCCGAGGGGAATCCGGCCGCCAAGGCCATGCTGGCGGACGTCTTCGAAGTCACCGACCGCTCCTGGCGGGGCATCGGCGTGATCCCGGCGAGCGGTTGGCGCCTGTCCGCCGAGTACCGCGACTTCGACGCCGAGTTCCGCTTCTCGGTCGAGGACATCAGGACCCGTGAACCGGACGCGTGTCGCAGCGGCGAGGTCCTCCAGGGCCTGATCAAGCCGCACGAGTGCGAGGCGTTCGGCACCCTGTGCACACCCCGCACCCCGCTCGGAGCCACCATGGTCTCCAGCGAGGGCGCCTGCGCCGCGTACTACCTCTACCGGCGCCTGGACCTCACCCCAGCGCCCCGGGAGGCGACCTCCGTTGTCTGACACGATCGACCTGACCACATCGTCCGTGGACCCGGCGGCCTGGACCTGCCCGGCTCCGCTGCGCGACCAGTCCCGCATCGTGATGGGCCACGGCGGGGGCGGGACGCTCTCCGCCGAGCTCGTTCGGCATGTCTTCGCGCCCGCCTTCGGCGGGGATGCGCTCGCCCAGCTCGGTGACTCCGCAGCCCTGTCGCTCGGCGGTGTCCGGCTGGCGTTCTCCACCGACTCCTTCGTCGTGCGACCGCTGTTCTTCCCCGGCGGCAGCATCGGCGATCTCGCCGTGAACGGCACCGTCAACGACCTCGCCATGAGCGGTGCCCGCGCGTCCTACCTCTCCTGCGGGTTCATTCTGGAGGAGGGCGTCGAGATGGAACGCGTCGCCCGGGTCGCCGACGCGCTCGGCAGGGCCGCGCGGGTGGCCGGGGTCGAGGTGGCGACGGGCGACACGAAGGTGGTGGAGGCGGGCCACGGCGACGGGATCTTCATCAACACGGCCGGTGTCGGCCTCATCCCCGACGGAGTGGACCTGCGCCCGCAGCGGGTGGTCCCGGGGGACGTGGTGATCGTCAGCGGTCCGATCGGCGTGCACGGTGTGGCCATCCTGAGCGTTCGCGAGGGCCTGGAGTTCGGGGTGGAGATCGAGAGTGACTGCGCGGCCCTCGGCGGACTGGTGGAGGCCATGCTCGCCGTCACCCCGGACCTGCACGTGCTGCGCGACCCCACCCGGGGCGGCCTGGCGGCGGCACTGAACGAGATCGCCACGGCCTCGGGCACGGGGGTGGTCGTCACGGAACGCGAGATCCCGGTCCCGCAGGCGGTGGCCGGTGCCTGCGCCGTGCTGGGCCTGGACCCCATGTACGTGGCCAACGAGGGCAAACTGGTGGCGTTCGTCCCGCGCGAGCACGCCGACGCCGTCCTGGAGGCCATGCGCGCCCATCCCCTGGGCCTGGAGTCCAGGATCATCGGCGAGGCGGTGGCGGTTCATCCGGGCATGGTGGTGGCCCGCACCGGCCTCGGCGGTACGCGGGTGGTGGACATGCCGATCGGGGAGCAGTTGCCGAGGATCTGCTGATCGGTGTCGGCCGGGGGCCCGTAACTCCCCGCGTCCTCCGCGGCGGACGCCATCGCGTATGAGACCGGCCGTCCTCAGCGGAATCGTGGTCCGTCCGCGCGCCGAGGCCGCCCGACCCGAGGCCTCCCCTGCCGCCCGGCGCAGGCGGCGGGGGAGGGCCGGATGAGTACCGGCCCTGACACCTTCGACGCCTGCGACCGGCGCGAGCGGATCGGCGCTCGATCCATGGCCGCAATGGCCCGATCACGGCTCACGGCTCGTCGTCGACCTCACTCGGCTCCGGTGAAGCGGGCGAGGTGAGGACGAGGTTCGCGGTGCGCAGGCGAAGCCGGAACCCGTGGGACTCGTACAGGCGGACGGCGTTCACATTCGACGACAGCACATGGAGAAACGGAGTCTCGCCGCGTTCCCGGATGCCGGCTGCGACGGCCAGGAGAAGACGTGTACCGAGCCCCCGCCCTCGCCATCCCGCATCGGTGCAGACCCCGCTGATTTCGGTCCAACCCGGCACGTGCAGCCGTTCGCCGGCCATGGCCACCAGTCGACCGTCGCGCCGGATTCCCAGATAGGTACCCATCTCGATCGTCCGTGCCAGAAACGGGCCCGGCTCGGTGCGTCGGGCCAGAGCGAGCATCTCAGGAACGTCCGCCTGACGAAGGCGGACCGCCTCCTCGTCCGGTGCGGCGGCGATTCCGTCGTCGACGAACTGCAGCAGGGGGACGAGCGCCTTGACCTCCCAGCCGTCCGGCGGCTGCACGGCTGGGCCGCTCAGCACGACCCGCGCGCCGGGGCCGGAGAGCGCCGCCAGGTCCGTCCAGTCGGCCTCATCGGGGCGGTCGGGCAGCGCCGTGAACGGTGACATGTCGGCCGGGTAGCGCAGTGCGTTGCCGCGCCGCTGCGCGAAGTGGGCGTGCGGCCCGCTCAGCGCCGAGTGGATCGAATTGTCCAACGGATGCGAAGGCACTACTTCGGCGTCCTCACGTGTGACAACAGGTATGGATCGCGCCCCGGCGGTCGTCTCCGCGCGCAGATGACGGGGCTGTGCGCCGACCGCGCTCAACGACCTGCATCGGTGCTGCCGTCACGTTCGTCGGCCTGGCGCGTACTCGGGATCGCGATCGGTTCGAGAAGCCGCCGCGGCCCGGTGAGCATGGCGGACACGGGATCGAGCGGGGAGTTCCCCGCCTGGTACCCGGGGCCCGGTTCGATGCGGATCTCCGGGACCGGTGCGGCTGCCCCGCATTCCTCGCAGCGTCCGTCGTGGTCGAGCAGGCCCCCGTCCCGGTCGTGGCGCAGGTCGCGCTTCGCCCCGGCCGGGGAGTAGAACGCGTCCCCCCAGGCCATCATGGCGCGCACGATCGGCCACAGCGCGGTGCCCTTGTCGGTCAGCAGGTACTCGACGGTTCCCGCTCCGTCGTCGTCCCGGGTCAGTACGCCCTCCCGGACGAGGAGCTTCAGCCGGTTGGTCAGGACGGCACGAGGGATCCCGAGCTGGGTGGCGAGGTCCCCGAACCGGCGGACCCCGTAGAACGCGTCACGGACGATGAGGAGTGTCCATCGCTCTCCGATGACCTCCAATGTCCGCGCAAGCGAGCAGTTGCGGTCCGGATAGGTGCTGGGGAGGGTCATGCTCCGAAGTTTACCTCGTGCAGTTCACTCACTGAACTGACGGTGTTAGGCTGGCGCAGTTCACTGACTGAACCGGTATCCCTGGGGTCGTGGGATCCATGCGGACGCCTCCGCGTTCAGCGCACACGCCGACGGCTGCTGCTTCGGCGTTTCACGCTGGATCACCTGCCGTGCCCCGGGATCCGACGGGCTCGACATTCGGCTCCGGCGTGCACCGCGGATCCGGGCACACAAGCACCGAATCGATCGACGAGGAGAAGTCCCATGTCGTCCGTGCTCATCACCGGCGCGTCCAGAGGAATCGGCCGGGCCATCGCCGTCGAACTGGCACATCGTGGTCACCGGGTGATCGCCACCGCTCGCCGGCCGGAAGCTCTGGCGGATCTCCCCGTGGACCAGCGTCTGCCCCTCGACGTGACCGATCAGGGCAGCGTCGACCAGGCCATCAAGGACGCCGGCGAGATCGACGTGTTGATCAGCAACGCCGGTGCGACGGTGCGCGCGCCGCTGGAGAGCGTTCCCCTCGCGGAGGTCGAACGGCTCTACCAGCTCAACACCTTGGGCGCGCTGCGAGTGGCGCAGGGTGTGCTGCCGGCGATGCGGGAACGAGGATCCGGCCGCCTCGTTTTCGTCTCCAGCATCCAAGGGCGACTGGTGCTGCCGATGATCGGCCCGTACGGCGCCAGCAAGTGGGCGCTGGAGGCGATCGCCGAGACGCTCGCCATCGAGACGGGCCACTTCGGCGTCAAGGTGAGCATCGTGCAGCCCGGCGCGGTGTCCACGAACGGCGCCGAGCAGGCTCGGACGTTCGTCGAGGAGGACAGCCCCTACGCCCCGCTGTATCGGCAACTCGCGGCTCTGCGCGGCGAGGTCATCACCTCCGAGGAGGTGGCCGCGGTCGTGGCCGACACGGTCGAACGGCCCGAGCCTCCCCTGCGTGTGCCCGCCGGAATGCCCGCCGAGCGTTCCCTGAAGGCGCGCAAGGCGGCGCCCGAGAGCGAGCCGTTCAGGTTGGCCGGGATCGATTGGTAGCGACCGGTCGAGGCCGGGTGCCTCCGGTTCCAGGGGGACATCTCACCGGAGGCACCCGGCCGCACGTCGGCGCCACCACGGTTCTCGACGGGGGATGCGCGGTGGCGAGTACGGGACGACGTGAGAGGTACCGGTCCGCACGTACTGTGCTGTCTCGACGACCGCTTTCATGTGTCGTCGTGCGGCCGGGGCCGGCTCGCGGCGAGCGGGCCGTCGGCTCACTCGAGCGGCAAGGTGCGGGCCGCTGTGCGGCTCCCCGCGCTGCCGTGGTCGGTGGCCCATGCGGACAGCACTGTAAGGGCCTCGTCGGAGGGTGAGCCGGGGTCGGCGAGGAACGTGAGCAGGGTCAGGTCCGGGTCGCCGGGGAAGGCCAGTGTTTCGGTGTGGAGGGTGAGACGACCCACCACCGGGTGGTGGAGCTGCTTGGTGTGATGGCTGAACTGCATCACCTTCTGTGCGGCCCACCAGCGGCGGAAGCGATCGCTCTTCATGGACAGCTCGCCCACCAGCTCGGCGGTGCGGGTGTCGTCGGGATGGCGGGCCGCATCCATGCGCAGCGTCCCCACGAACTCGGAGGCGACCTTCTCCCAGCCGTCGGCGAAGAGTGATCGCGCCGCCTCGTCGAGGACCATCCAGCGAGCGGCGTTGCGGTTCCGGACGGGCATCGCGTCGAAGTCGTGGAGCAGGGCACGGGCCATCCGGTTGGTCACCAGGATGTCGGTGCGACGTCCCAGCACGAGGGCCGGGGTGCCCTCGAGCCGAGCCAGGAGCGCGTGGACCCCGGGACGCACCTTCTGCACGGCACGGTGACCACGGTGGCGCCCACCGGAACGCGGGCGCGCCACCGCGTTGAGGTAGCTGCGTTCCGCCGGGTCGAGTTGCAGGGCGTTCGCCAGGGCGTCGAGGACGGAGTCCGAGGGACTGATGGGCCTGCCCTGCTCGAGACGCGTGTAGTAGTCCACACTCACGCCGGCCAGCGCGGCCAGTTCCTCCCGGCGCAGCCCGGGGACCCGTCGCGGCGCCACGTCGTGCAGGCCGAGCTCCTCCGGATCCATCGCCGCGCGCCGGGCGCGCAGGAATTCGCCGAGCCCCTCGTTCCGCTCCATGTCCCCATGGTCCCTCCCGCCGATGCGCATGTGGCGGCGAAGGTGGCCCTCCGGATCCCAGGAAGGGGCGGGCCGGTTCCATGGCCGTCTTGGATGTCCGCCGGCGGTTTGCTGGGATGCGGGACGCCCACCTCGCGCTCCCGCATCCCACTTCGCCGTGCGCACCGCACGGCCCTCCACAAGGAGATCCCCTCATGACTTCGACCTGGCTCATCACCGGTGCGACCTCGGGCTTCGGTCGCCTGGTCGCCGAGCGTGCGCTCGCCGCCGGAGCACACGTGATCGCCGTCGGCCGCCGCCGCGACCGGCTCGCCGAGCTGGCGGACAGTGCCACCGAGGGGCACGTCACCGAGCTGCCGCTGGACATCATCGCGCCCGACGCGGAACAGGTCCTGGCCGACGCGGTGCGGGCGGCGGGCGGGCTGGACGTCCTGGTGAACAATGCCGGCTACGGGTTGTTCGGCCCGGTGGAACAGATCGACGCGGACAAGGCGCGCGCGATCTTCGAGACCAACGTGCTGGCCAACCTCGCCGTCCTGCGCGCCACGCTCCCGGCGCTGCGCGCATCCCGCGGCCGGATCGTCCAGATCTCCTCGCTCAACGGCCAGTTCGCGTGGGCCTCATCGGGTCTGTACTCGGCCTCCAAGGCCGCCGTGGAACTGGCCGGCGAAGCACTCGCGCACGAACTCGCCCCCACGGGCGCGAAGGTGACGATCGTCGAACCCGGCGTCTTCGCCACCGAGTTCGCCGCTCGTGTTGATGTCGTCGCCCCGCACGACGTGTACGCACCGACCGTGGGGAAGTTCCTCGAGGACTTCTCGGCGCTGCCTCCCTCGGCGTTCGGCAACGCCGAGTCCGTGGCGGACGCGATCATGGCGGTCGTGGCGCTGGAGGAGCCGCCCCTGCGCCTGGCCGTCGGCGCAGACGCCGTCGAGGGCATCCGGGAGTCGCTGCGCTCCCGCCTCGCCGAGCTCGACCGCTGGGAGTCCTTCGCGTCCGCCCCGCTCGATCGGGCCGTCTGACCGGGCAGCCCTCGTGTTCATGACCGTAAACTGGTCGGTTTCCGATCGGGCGGTATGGAGTTAGCCTCGGCGTATGACTCCCAATGAAGATGTCAAGCCGCCTCAGCCAGGGGTGGTGTGAGTTGGTAGCACCGTCCGTCACGCAGCAGCGCCCACAGGACATTGACCCGCC